>NZ_JAQZSI010000001.1:0-1487589 GCF_028674975.1 Pseudomonas sp. CNPSo 3701
GGCGACCTCCGACGCCCGCGGCACCTCGGTCGGCACCCTGGCCATCGACCGCTTCCTGCGCCCGGTGTGCTACCAGAACTGCCCGGATGCCCTGCTGCCGGACGCGTTGAAGAACGCCAACCCGCTGCAGATCGCCCGCCTGGTGGATGGCGCCAGCAGCCGCGACGCGCTGTAAGCGCCCGCTTCGCTGCGACGAGAAAGCCGACCTCAGGGTCGGTTTTTTTGTGGGCGGCGTGTTCCCGGGTGTCGCTGCGCTCGACCCAGGCTACGGCAGAAGGTATTCACTGATCGCAGTGGGAGCGGGCGGGGACGCCCAGTCCATGCCCGTGATTCGTTCGAGCGCATGGCGCGCTCCCGCAGCTAGGGTGGATAACGCAAAGCTTATCCACCACAACACTCGAAGCTCCAGGGCTGCCAAGGCCTGCGCTGTCGCTCACGACTACCCCCAGGTCGCACTCGAACCCCGCCATACCCGGCGAGCCACGTAGGTTATCCACAGATGGACGCCAAGGCCCGAGCCAGACGTGTCCGAACGTTGGGCAACTGCGGGAGGCAGTCATGAGCGTAACCACTTATCCACAACCGGCTGTGCCGGTCGACTTGCGCATCCTGCGCAAAGTGATCGCCGCCTCGGCCATCGGCAACTTCGTCGAGTGGTTCGATTTCGCGGTCTACGGCTTTCTTGCCGTGACCATCGCCTCGCTGTTCTTTCCACCAGGCGACCCGACCCTGGCCCTGCTGCAGACCTTCGCGGTGTTCGCCGTATCGTTCGCACTGCGCCCGCTGGGCGGCATCGTCTTCGGTATTCTCGGCGACCGCATCGGCCGCAAGCGCGTGCTGTCGATAACCGTGCTGCTGATGGCCGGCGCCACCACCCTGATCGGTCTGCTACCCACTTACGCCAGCATCGGCCTGGTCGCCCCGCTGCTGCTGGCCCTGGCCCGCTGCCTGCAGGGATTCTCTGCCGGTGGTGAATACGCCGGTGCCTGCGCTTTCGTCATGGAGCACGCGCCCACCGAGCAGAAGGCGCGCTATGGCAGCTTCGTGCCGGTCTCCACCTTCGCGGCTTTCGCCTGTGCGGCCGGGTTGGTTTTCGGCATGGGCATCTGGCTGGACGAAGCGCAAATGCAGGCCTGGGGCTGGCGCGTGCCCTTTCTGATCGCCGCGCCCCTGGGTCTGGTCGGCCTGTACATGCGCCTGCGTCTGGACGAGTCGCCGGCCTTCCAGGCCCTGGCAGCGCAAGCCCAACCCGAACACTCGCCGCTGCGCGAAACCCTGCGCGAGCATGGCGGCACCGTGCTGTGCCTGTCGGCGTTCATCTCCGCCACGGCGCTGTCGTTCTACATGTTCACCACTTACCTGACCACCTACATGCAGGTGGTCGGCGGCGCGGCGCGGCCGACTGCCCTGCTCGCCAGCCTGGTGGCGCTGTTCTTCGCCGCCCTGCTGTGCCCGTTGGTGGGCCGCTACTCGGACCGAGTCGGCCGCCGCCGCACCATCCTCACCGCCGGCATCGCGCTGATCGTCGCGGTGTATCCAGCCTTCACCCTGGCCGCCTCCGGCACCCTGTGGGCCTCGGCGGTGGGCGCGATGCTGCTGGCCGTGGGCGCGGTAATCTGCGGCGTGGTGACGGCCGTGCTGCTGTCCGAGCAGTTCCCCACCCGGGTGCGCTACACGGCTTCGGCGTTCACCTACAACCTGGCCTACACGGTATTCGGCGGCACCGCCCCGCTGGTCGCCACCTGGCTGATCGAGGCGACCGGCAACCGCATGTCACCGGCCTTCTACCTGATCGCCATCGCCCTGCTGGCCCTGGCTGGCGGCCTGGCGCTGCCGGAGTCGTCGAAGCGTTCGCTGGATGAGCCGATGAAGTAACGGCCACGTTATGATGCAGCCCATTCAATCTCGGTGGGCTTGCCATGCGACTCGAACTCGATCCCCAACCCGACGACCGCCTGATCGGCCAGTGCTACAGACTTCATGGCCCGATCAGCCAGGCTGAGCTGCTCAAGGCATACGACGAAGCTCCAACCGGCCACCAGCACCTGTTTACCCTGGAAGATCTCGGCCAGGCGCTCTACACCTCGATGCACGCCAGCAACTACCACGATCTCGACAGCGGTGACTGGCTGGAGTCCGCCGGTATCGAGCCGAGCTGGCTGGAAAACGGCTATCCGCGGGAAGACCTGACGGTGGCGCAACGTCTGCACATTCGTCGCCTGGGCTTTGGGCGCCTATTGCCGCAAACCTCGTTCGACAGCATCTTCGACAAGGATCTGCGTCTGAACGAAGAAAGCCTGTCAGAACTGCAGGCCGCCAATAAGGATCTGGCCTCACAACTGGACAGCGAATGCTATCTGCTGCGTATTGCCGCGCAGCGCGCCTGCGAGTCGCTCTATGGGTTCGCCAACGGCTACTTTTCCTGCGACCTGTCGCCGATGGAGAACTTCCGCCTGGCCGAGCACCTGGAAGATAACTACGGCTACCGTCTGTTCGGCCTTGGCGCCAGCCTGATCGCCTTCCGCCGTACTCGAGCGCTTGATGCGCAGCAGGCCTCGAGGCTGCTCGACCTGCTGGTACGCCTGTATGCCGGCGAAGAAAACATCTCTCAGGTTAGCGCGCTGTTCAAAGACAGCCTCGAGCGCGAGCTACTGGTGCTGCGCTACACCGAGTAGCTCAAGCCTGCTGCCTGAGCAGATCTGCCAGCACCGTATCGAGCTCGATCAAATCCGGGCGGGCGCCGACCTCCGGTTGCTGGCAGTGCCGCACCAGCTCGGCCAACTGCGCTGCGTGCCCAGCTGGCATGTCGCAGCGCTGCAGCAGCTCCTCGAGCAAGATGCCGAACGCGCGCACCTCGATGCGCTGCAGCAACGCCCGTTGTGCCGGCGCGGCGGCAGGCAGCAAAGACGCCGCGCCGAAGTCACCGAGCAGCGCGTTGCCAGCCTCGTCGATCAGGATGTTATGGCCATAGAGATCGCCATGGGTGACGCCTCGCTCGTGCAGGTGACGCAGCGCCGAGGAGATGCCACTGGCAGTGCGCAGCGCGTTCGCGAACAGCGCGCCCCAGTCGCTCGGGTAGACATCGCGGCTGCAACTTTCCAGGCTCGGCGGCCCGGCGAGGATGCTGAAACGCGGCTCGACCAGGCTCAGCAACAAACCTTGCTCGCCTTGCGGATGGTCGACGACGCGGCCAATCGCGCCGATCAGATTGGCATGCTGGCCGACCGTGAGGCACGCGGCCATTTCGCTCTGGGGTGTGCCATCGCTGGTCATCTGCCCCTTGAACAGTTTCAGGGCCACGGCCTGGCGCTGGCCATCGGCCCGCTGCCAGTCGGCGCGGTGGATGATGCCCGATGCGCCCTGGCCCAGTACCTCGCCCAGCTGCAAGTCCGCCCAGTGCACATCGGGCGCATGGGACTCGAGCGCGCCCGCTTCATCGAAGAGGTTTCCGGCATGGGCCAGCCACGCCAGGCTGGGCAGTTGCAGCAGGAAATCCGGCAAGGCGGGCAGTTGGTTGGCGGCGATGCGCAGCAGCTCCAGCTTGTGCAGCCGCGCCAGGCTCGCCGGCAGCTCACGCAGGCGGTTACCGGCCAGCATCAGCTTCTGCAGCTCGCTGCAGTCGCCCAGCTCGGCGGGCAGGGTTTCCAGGCAGTTGTCGGTAAGAATCAGCCAGCGCAGACGCGGCGGCAGCGCCCCCGCACTCAGCTGGCGAATACGGTTGGACTTGAAGCCGACCATACGCAGTGACGGGCAGCGCCCCACGGATTCGGGCACATGCTCGAAGCGGTTGTTCGAGCAGAACAGCACCTGCAGGCGATGCAACCGGTGCAGGTCCTCGGGCAGGTCGCTGAGCTGGTTATCGCTCAGGTTGAGCACTTCCAGACTGTCGGCCAGGGTGAATATTTCCTCGGGAAAGTGCGTGAGCGACGCGGACAGATCGAGGCGGCTGATGCCCTTGAGCTGGCCGGAACGCAATTGGTCGAGGGTGTGCATCGAGGGTTGGCCTTGTTGCGGAGTTGGCGCGCCAGTCTACGGCAACGCCAGGTGGCCAAGGAAACGCTCAGAGCCGGGGCAGCTGGGGCAGCGACTCGATATGGCAGTAGTCCGCACCCAGCTCACCCGCCAGTTGCGCGGCGCGCCCCAGACGGATCGGCGCGCACTCGATATCCACCAGTGTGGCCGGGCATGGGCTGGGCGCCAGCGCCGGCCATTCGCGCAAACGCCCGTCGGTGACCACCAGCAGGCGTTGCGCCTCGCCGGGCTTGAGGCGTTGCCGGCGCTGCAGCCAGTCGTGGGCCTGCTGCAGGGCCGGGATCAGCGGGCTGCCACCGCCTGCGCCGAGGTCACCCAACCAGCCTTGCAGGGCGCCGGAGGCTTTCTGGCCCTGCCAGTGCCATTGCGGCTGCGCGCCGTGGGCGTCGAGCACGGCGATGCGGGCACGCTCCCGGTAGGCCCGCTCGAACAACTCGGCGAGCAGGCCCTTGGCCTTGCTCAGGGCGCCGTGGCGGCGGGTCGAGGCCGAAGCATCGACGACGATCAGCCACAGCTGTGTAGGGGCGGTGCTGCGCGGGCGGTGTTGCAGGTCGGCACGACGCCTGGGCTTGCCTTGCAGCAAGGTGGCGAGCCAGTCGATGGCACCGCTGTCGCCACGCCGCTTGGCTCCGCTGCGCCCGCCTGCCTGTTTGCCTGGTGTCGGTCTGGCATCCATCCCCGCTTTGGCGCGCGGGGGAATGCCTAGGGCTTTTTTGCCCAGCGCGGCGGCTCGCGGCGCTCGCCGGTGCGTTGCGCCTGCGCGGGCAGCTCGCCCCACTGCCCTTGGCCTGCAGCGGGTTGTTCGCTCGGCGCCTGGGGCGGCGGGCTGGCTGGCGGTTGTGCCTGCTGTTGCCGCGGCGTGTGGCGACGACGGTGGCGCAGCACGAAGTCGGCCACGGCCTCGATATCTTCCTCGCCGATGGCATCGGCACCGCGCCAAGCGGCGTGGGCGCGGGCGGCGCGCAGCCAGACCAGATCGGCGCGCAGGCCATCGACGCCAGCGGCGAAGCAGCGCTCGGTGATGGCGTCGAGCGCCCGGTCATCGAGGGCGATGCTCGCCACGCGCGCGCGCGCCTGCCCGCAGCGCGCGGCCAGGGCCTGCTGCTGCTCGGCCCACCTGGCAACGAACGCCTGGGGATCGGCATCGAAGGCCAGGCGGCGGCGGACGATCTCAGCGCGCGCGCCCGGCTGCGGCTGGCCATCCAGGGCCAGGTTGAGGCCGAAGCGGTCGAGCAGTTGCGGGCGCAGCTCGCCTTCTTCGGCGTTCATGGTGCCGATCAGGACGAAGCGCGCAGCGTGGCGGTGGGAAATGCCGTCACGCTCGACATGATTGACGCCGCTGGCCGCCGCATCCAGCAGCAGGTCGACCAGATGATCGGGCAGCAGGTTGACCTCATCGACGTACAGCACGCCGCCATGGGCCTTGCTCAGCAGGCCCGGCGAGAACTGCGTGCGGCCTTCGCCCAGGGCCGCGTCCAGGTCGAGGGTACCGACGATGCGCTCTTCGCTGGCGCCCAGCGGCAGGGTGACGAACACGCCGCTTTCCAACAGCGCGGCCAGGCCACGGGCCAGGGTCGACTTGGCCATGCCCCGCGGGCCTTCGATCAGCACGCCGCCGATGGCCGGATCGACCGCCACCAGGCACAGCGCCAATTTCAGGGAGTCGGCGCCGACCACGGCGGCGAGAGGGAAATGGACGGTGTCGGTCATGGGGCGATCCGGGCTGGGCAAAGGCGGCATTGTACCAGCGAGCGGTCGTGCGCTGCCCCGCTCGTCTGCTAAGGTCGCTGGTGCCGAACCATCAGGGAGATTTCGATGCGCCTGTGCATTTTCTGTGGCTCCAACGCGGGCTCCAATCCCGTTTACCTCGAGGCCGCCACGCGCCTCGGCAAAACCCTCGCCGAGGCCGGCATCGGACTGGTGTACGGCGGCGCGTCCGTCGGCCTGATGGGCGCCGTGGCCAACGCCGCGCTCGAAGCCGGTGGCGAAGTGATCGGGGTGATCCCGCGTTCGCTGTGGGAGAAGGAAGTCGCCCACACCGGCCTCGACGACCTGCGCATCGTCGACTCCATGCACCAACGCAAGGCGCTGATGGCCGAACTGTCGGATGGCTTCATCGCCCTGCCCGGCGGTGTCGGCACCCTGGAAGAACTCTTCGAGGTATGGACCTGGGCACAACTGGGCTATCACCAGAAGCCCTGCGCGCTGCTCAATATCAACGGTTACTACGACCGCCTCGCGGCATTCCTCGATCACATGGTCGACGAAGCCTTCGTCAAGGCGCCGCACCGCGAGATGCTGATCGTCGAACAGGATATCGACGCGCTGCTGGCGGCGATCGATGGCTATCAAGCGCCGACCGTGGGCAAGTGGATCGGCAGGCAGGAAACCTGAGCACCTGGCAGGCCAGAGTCAGGCCTTGGCCGATGCAAGGCGATAACGGCCATGCGGCGATCCACTGTGGGAGCGGGCCACGCCCGCGATTTCGCGCGCATGGCGCGCTCCCACAAAAAGCAGGCCGATGTTCGCTCACGCCTTTTTGCAGCCATACATGAAACGGCTGCAAGCGGCACGCTGCAGATCGTGAAGCGATTCCAACGCTTGCAATCACACACACCCTTGGATTACTTTCGAGCCCATTCAACGGAGCCGCACATGTCCACATCCCCGATCCTGAACGCCACTCGCCTCGATGCAGCCTGCATCGTGATCGCACGTGCCCAGGCATCCGTGGTCGTCGTCGCCTCGTATTTTTATGGGTATTGGTTTAGCCACAGGCGCGCCTGATACCCCACAGGCGCCCTAGCAACTCAGGGTCGCCACCAGACAGTTTCTCGAAACCCCCGGTCGGCCTCCCGACCGGGGGTTTTGTTTTTCCGGCACATCGATCGTTCACAGAGGATTTCACCATGACTGCATACGCCACCTACCAGACCTATTACCGCTACAGCTGGCGATTTACCGGCGCTCACGCCGCTCAACCACTCAATCGAACATCCCATCGAGCCCGATAGTGCGCCGCGCGCGGTAACGTCCGCGCCGGCCGAGGAAATCACCATGTCCGTAGCCGTCAATTCCCGCTCCACCGCCAAAGCCGCCGACCTGCACCTGGTCGCCGCCCCGAGCCGTCGCCACACCTCGCCTCTGCCTACCGCCGCCCAATTGCGCGAAGAGCTGCCACTCTCGACCGCCCTCGCCCGCCAGGTGCAGCAGCAACGCCAGTCGATCCGCGCCATTCTCGATGGCCATGACCCGCGCCTGCTGGTGGTGGTCGGCCCCTGCTCCCTGCACGACGATGCCGCCGTACTCGAGTACGCCGAGCGCTTGGCCGCACTGAGCCAGCGTGTGGGCGATCGCCTGCTGCTGGTGATGCGCGCCTACGTCGAGAAGCCGCGCACCACGGTGGGCTGGAAAGGCCTGGTATACGATCCGACACTGGATGGCAGTGGCGACATGGCCGAAGGCCTGCGTCGTTCGCGAAAATTGATGCTCAAGTTGCTGGAGCTGGGCCTGCCGTTGGCCAGCGAGATCCTCCAGCCACTGGTGGCCGGCTACTTCGACGACCTGCTCGGCTGGGCGGCGATTGGCGCACGCACCAGCGAGTCCCAGGTGCATCGCGAACTGGTCAGCGGACTGGAGATGCCGGTGGGCTTCAAGAACGGCACCGACGGCAGCCTCGGCATCGCCTGCGACGCCATGCGCTCGGCAGCCCATGCTCACCAGCACTTCGGCATTGACGGCCACGGCCGCCCGGCACTGGTGCACACCCGCGGCAACCCGGATACCCACCTGGTGCTGCGCGGCGGCCACGCGGGGCCGAACTACGACGCCGCCAGCGTCGCCACCGCGCGCGCCGAGCTGGAGCGCCAGGGCATCGCGCCACGCATCATGGTCGACTGCAGCCATGCCAACAGCGGCAAGAACCCGCTGCGCCAGCCCGAGGTGCTGAGCAGCGTGCTCGACCAGCGCCTGGCCGGCGACGGCGCCCTGCGGGCGGTGATGATCGAAAGCCACCTGTTCGACGGCGCTCAGAGCCTGGGCGGTGAGCTGCGCTACGGCGTGTCGATCACCGACGGTTGTCTGGGTTGGGCCGGCACCGAACGCATGCTGGTGGACGCCGCCATCCGCATGCGTCATCTGGTCTGACCTCGTAGCCTGGCGTTGAGCGTAGCGATACCCAGGACAGCTTTCCCGGGTATCGCTGCGCTCGAACACGGGCTACCACGTGGATTTACGGATCACGCCCGCTCGTACTGCCAGCCCTGGGCCGTCCACTCCAGGCGGTCGGTGATGGCCAATGCCTCGATGAACGCGGCGTCGTGGGAGACGACGATCAGCGCCCCGCGGTAGTCGCGCAGCATGGCCTCGACGGCCAACAGCGAGTCGAGGTCGATGTGGTTGTCGGGCTCGTCGAGCAGCAGCAGGGGCGCTGCCAATTCCCCGTCTATCACCCCGGCAAGCGCCAGCTTGAGGCGCTCACCGCCGCTGAGCTGGCGGCACGGCAGCACGGCACGCTGGGCATCGAGCCCCAGGTGAACCAGTCGCGTACGGGCCAGTGCCTCGGGCAGCCCAGGGCTGCAGCGACGCAGGTGATCCAGCGCCGTTTCATCGCCCGGCAGGCAGGAAAGCTGCTGATCCAGATAGGCCAGCGGCACCTCGACCCGACACTCGCCGGCAACGGCGGCCAGCCGCCCGGCAAGCATCGCCAGCAGGCTCGACTTGCCACAACCGTTAGGCCCGCTGATGGCCAGCCGGCGTGGACCGAACAGCTCGATGTCCGGCAAGACGGCCCCTGAGTAGGGCGCCCGCACGCCCCGCAGGCTGAGCACCCGCTTGCCCTCGGCCAGGCCGCCAGCCTTAGCATGCAGTTGAATGGAGTGGCCTTCGTGCACCCGCTGCGCCGCATCGCGCACGGCGTCGTCGAGGTCGCGGCTGACCGCTTGCAGGCGCTGCTGCAACCGGCCGGCGCTGGCCTCGCTGCGACCCTTCTGGCGATCCAGCAGAATCTGCGCCTGATTGGCATGCCGTGCATCTCGGCTTGCGCTGGCGGTGCGGCGCTGCTGGCGTTGCTGCTGGGCCTGCAGTTCACGCTCGCCGCGTTTGCGTTCGCTACGGGCATGCGCCAGGGCCTGCTGGGCGGCTTGCTCATCGCGCTGTCGCGCCTCGCGGTAAAAACCATAGTTGCCGCCATACGCGCGCAACCCTAAAGGCGAAAGTTCGACGATGCGCTGCATGCCCTCCAGCAGTTCGCGATCATGGCTGATCACCACCAGCCCACCCGGCCACTGCTGCAGGCGCCGATAGAGGCGCAGCCGGCTGGCCCGATCCAGGTGGTTGCTGGGTTCGTCGAGAATCAGCAGGTCGGCATCGCCCAGAAACGCGTCGAGCAGCGCCACCCGCGTACGCTCACCTCCGCTGAGCTGGGCGGCTGGGTCGTGCAACGCGAGATGCGCCAAGCCGTCATCCTGCAGCGCCAGATGCAAGTGCTCGGCGATATCCCAGCGGCCGTCGAGCAGCTCGATATCGTTCTCCCCCATGCGCCCGTCGGCCACTCGACACAGCGCATCGTAAGGTGCCGCGAAGCCCATCAGGTCGACGACGCGGGTGGTGTCGTCCACGTCGATAGCCTGGGGCAGATAGGCAACCCGGGCCTGCCGCACGATGCGCCCGGCGCTTGGCTGCAAGAGGCCTGCGAGCAGCCGGCCGAGCACACTCTTGCCGGCGCCGTTGCGCCCTACCAGGCCAGTGTGGCGGGCATCGAAGGTTTCGCTCAGCTCATCGAACAGTGGCTGGCCATCGGGGAAATGAAAGGACACGCGCTCGAGCGCGAGAACAGGCGAGTTCGTCATGAATGACTCCAGGCAACGCCGTGAAAACGCGCGGCACAAGGCCACGGCGGACGATCACAGGTCGTGCGAACACGACGGCATTACTGGCGCATTGGACGAAACTCCTAGAAGAAGTGAGCAGGCAGGATAACCCTGGAAAAATCATCCAGGCAACTGATGGGCGCTCAGCCCCAACCAAAACCAAGCAGCGTGAGCGGGAACGTAAGGACACCGACAAGACGAGGGAACATGGCGCCCAGCACGGCGCAGACGACCGCCCCCGACAGCGCCGAGACTCCCCAGATCAGCAGGCTCACAGGTCCCGTAGCAATCATCATGCAGGTCAGCAGGCCAATCCAGAGCCCACCCATCGCCCCGCACAGCGCGGCAAACCAGCGATCCTTTCGAGTGATCGGCTGACGCCACCAAGCGACGATTTTTCGTACAGAGTCCATCTGTGACTCCTTTGCCTGACGGGCCAATGTGATCAGAACTCTTCGCTATCGAGCAGCAGGTTTTCCAAGGCCTCGCAGTACTCGCCCGGCTCCTGCCACAGGCCGCGCTGCTGGGCTTCGAGCAGACGTTCGATGATGTCCTGCAGTGCGCCGGGGTTGTGCTGCTGGATGAAGTCGCGGGTGTCTCTGTCCATCAGGTAGGCGTCGGTGAGCAGGGCGTACTGGTGGTCGTCGACCAGCTCGCTGGTGGCGTCGAAGGCGAACAGGTAGTCGATGGTCGCGGCCAGTTCAAAGGCGCCCTTGTAGCCATGGCGTTTCATGCCCTCGATCCACTTCGGGTTGGCCGCACGGGCGCGTACCACGCGGGCCAGTTCCTGCTTGAGGGTACGGATGCGAGGCGTGTCGGGCTGGCTGTTGTCGCCGAAGTAGCTGGCCGCCTTGCCCCCGCGCAAGGTTTCCACTGCCGCCAGCATGCCGCCCTGGAACTGGTAGTAATCGTTGGAATCGAGGATGTCGTGCTCGCGATTGTCCTGGTTGTGCAGCACCGCCTGCATGCGCTCCAGGCGCTCGGCGAACTGCTCGCGGGCCGGTGCGCCCTCGACGCCCTTGCCGTAGGCGTAGCCACCCCAATTCAGGTAGACCTCGGCAAGGTCCGCGCGGTTTTCCCACAGGCGTTCTTCGATGGCGTTCTGCACGCCGGCCCCATAGGCCCCCGGCTTGGAGCCGAAAATCCGCCAGCCAGCCTGGCACCGCGCCTGGTGTTCGTCCAACCCGCCGTCCTGCAGCACCAGCGCTTCTTCCCAGACCCGGGCGGACAGCGGGTTCATGTCCGGTGCCTCGTCCAGATCGGCAACCGCCTGCACGGCGTCATCGAACAGGCGGATCAGGTTGGCGAAGGCATCGCGGAAAAAGCCGGACACCCGCAGGGTCACATCCACCCGCGGGCGACCGAGCTGCTCCAGCGGCAGCACCTCGAAACGCTCGACCCGCTGGCTACCGGCCTGCCACACTGGGCGCACGCCCATCAGCGCCATGGCCTGGGCGATATCGTCGCCGCCGGTGCGCATGGTCGCGGTGCCCCACACCGACAGCCCGAGCTGGCGCAGGTGGTCGCCTTCGTCCTGCAGGTGGCGTTCGAGCAGGCGATCGGCGGCCTGCACACCGAGGCGCCAGGCGGTGGGCGTGGGCAGGTTGCGCACGTCCACGGAGTAGAAGTTACGCCCGGTGGGCAGCACGTCGAGCCGCCCCCGGCTCGGTGCGCCACTGGGGCCGGACGGCACGAAACGGCCTTCGAGCGCGCTGAGCAGGCCGTGCATCTCGGCGTCACCGCAGGCGTCCAGCAGCGGAGCGATCTGGCCGTGCAGACCGTGCAGCACGAGTTCGCTGAGCGGGCCGGCCGACCCGGCCCCTTCGATCAACCGTAACCCGAGCAGCTCAAGGCGCTCGCGGGTATCGCCCACCGTGCGCCAGGGCTCGTCGCCCAGGCTAACCAGCACTTCCGGCCGTGGGCCGGCCCAGGGCGCCGCCATGTCGCAATCGAGGGGATCGAAATCGAGTGCCAGGTCGCTGGCCAGGGCGCGCAGCAGGCTGGCATTGCCGCCCTGCCCGTCGCCACGCGGAATGCGCAGCAGCGCCAGCAGCGTGTCGCGGCGCAACTGCCCGGCCGGCGACTCGCCGAACACGTGCAGGCCATCGCGGATCTGTGATTCCTTGAGGTCGCACAGGTAGGCATCGAGCTGCGGCAGCCAGCTGGCGGGGTCGTCATTGAGCTGCAGGCCCAGTTCACGATCAAGGCTGGCCTCGCGCACCTTCTGCAGTATCTCGCCACGCAGCTCGCTGGCGCGGCGCAGGTCGAGCTGGCTGGCGTCGTAGTATTCGTCGGCCAGGCGCTCCAGATCGCGCAGCGGGCCGTAGCTTTCGGCGCGGGTCAGCGGCGGCATCAGGTGGTCGATGATCACCGCCTGGGTGCGGCGCTTGGCCTGGGCGCCTTCGCCGGGGTCGTTGACGATGAACGGGTAGATGTTCGGCAGCGCGCCGAGAATCGCCGTCGGCCAGCAGCTTTCGGAAAGCCCGACGCTCTTGCCCGGCAGCCACTCCAGGTTGCCGTGCTTGCCGACGTGGATCACCGCATTGGCCCCGTATACGTGGCGCATCCAGAAATAGAAGGCCAGGTAACCGTGGGGCGGCACCAGGTCCGGGTCGTGGTAGACCGCCGCGGCATCGACCTGATAACCCCGTGCCGGCTGGATGCCGACGAAGGTCAGGCCGAAGCGCAGGCCAGCGATCATCAGCCGACCCTCGCGGAACATCGGGTCGCTTTCCGGCGAGCCCCAGCGCTCCAGCACCGCCTGGCGATTGACCTCTGGCAGGGCCGCGAAGCAGCGCTGGTAGTCGTCCAGCGCCAGGCTCTGGGCGCAGGGCCGCAGATCGAGATTGTCGAGGTCGTTGGTCACGCCGCCGAGCAGTTGGTGGATCAGCGCGGTGCCGCTGTCCGGCAGGCCCTCGACCGGATAGCCCTGGGCTTGCAGGGCGCACAGGATATTCAGCGCCGCGGCTGGCGTATCCAGGCCGACCCCGTTGCCGATTCGGCCATCGCGGGTCGGGTAGTTGGCGAGTACCAGGGCAACACGCTTATCCACAGCCGGCAGGCGCTGCAGGTCGGCCTGACGACGCGCCAGTTCGGCGACGAAATCCATGCCCGGCAGGTGCGCGCGGTAACAGACCACATCGCTCTGGCTACGCTCACTGCGAAAGGCCAGGCCCTTGAAGCTGATTGGCCGGGTGATCAGCCGGCCATCCAGTTCCGGCAGCGCGATGTGCATGGCCAGGTCGCGAGGGCCGAGGCCCTGGGCGTTGCCTTGCCACTGCTCTTCGCTGTCCAGGGCGCAAAGCGCCTGCAGCACCGGCACGTCGCGGCGGAACGGACGCGCCTGGGGCGACTCGGGGTTGGACTGGGCGAAACCGGTGGTGTTGAGAATCACGCTGGCGCCCGCTTCGTCGAGCCAATCCTCCACCTGCGCCAGGCAGGCTGCCTCCTTGAGGCTGGCCACGGCGATGGGTAACGGGTTGAGGCCCTGAGCCTGCAGGCGCTGGCAGAAGGTGTCGACGAAGGCCGTGTTGGCCGCCTGCACGTGGGTGCGATAGAACAGCAAGGCGGCGACCGGTGCATCGGCCTGCCAGTCGCCGCGCCAGTCGTGCAGCGAGGCGTTGCCGATACGCGGGTGATAGAGGCCGACCCGCGGCAGTGGTTGCGGCGGCTGCCAGCCATAGTCACGGCCCAGGTAACGATCGGCGATGCAGTTGAAGAACTGCCTGGCGTTATCCACACCGCCCTGGCGCAGGTACTGCCAGAGCCGCTCGGCATCTTCGGTGGTCACGTTGCCCAGCGCCGTGAGCTCGGGGTCGGGGTTGTCACAACCCGGAACAAGAATCAGCGTCTTGCCCTGCCCTGCCAGCTCCACCAGCCGCTCGATGCCATAGCGCCAGTAGCTGACGCCGCCATGCACGGAAATCATGATGACCTTGGCGTGCCTGAGCACCTGCTCGACGTAGAAATCCACCGAGGCGTTGTTGCTCAGTTGCGCCGGGCTGGCCAGGCGCAGGCTAGGGTAATCCTCTGGCAGATGGCGGGCGACTTCGGCCAGCAGCGACAGGTGCGAATCGCCGGTGCACAGCACCACCAGCTCGGCGGGCGTCTGGCCGAGGTCGGCGATGCTGTCGGCCGGCAGCGATTGGCCGGGCTGGGTACGCAGCAGATGCATGACGGGCGCCGGTTACGCCAGCGCCGCTTTCAGCTCGGCGGCGATGGCGCTGTGATCCAGCTCCTGGCCGATCACGATCAGGCGGGTCACTCGGGCTTCATCTGTTTTCCAGGCGCGGTCGAAATGCTTGTCGAAGCGCTGGCCAACGCCTTGCAGCAGCAGGCGCATGGGTTTGTTCGGCACGGCGACGAAGCCTTTCACGCGCAGAATGCCGTGTTTGCCGACCACATCCTTCAGCGCAGCGAGCAGGCGCGCCTCGTCCGCTTCCGGTAGTTCCACGTGGAACGAGTCGAATTCATCATGATCGTGATCGTCGTCTTCATCGTCGTGGTGGGTGCGACGGCCCTCGATGTGCAGCTCGGTCTCGCTGTTCAGGCCCAGCAACACATTGAGCGGCAGCGAGCCGCCATGGGCTTCGACTACCTTGACTGCCGACGGCAGCTCCTCGGCCACCTCGGCGCGCACGGCGGCCAGCGCCTCGGCATCGAGCAGGTCGGCCTTGTTGAGGATCACCAGGTCGGCGCTGGCCAGTTGGTCAGCGAACAGCTCGTGCAGCGGCGACTCGTGGTCGAGATTAGGGTCGAGCTTGCGCTGGGCATCGACCTGATCCGGGAAAGCGGCGAAGGTGCCGGCAGCCACTGCCGGGCTGTCGACCACTGTGATCACCGCATCGACGGTGCAGGCGTTGCGGATTTCCGGCCAGTTGAAGGCCTGCACCAGTGGCTTGGGCAGGGCCAGGCCGCTGGTTTCGATGAGGATATGGTCGAGGTCGCCGCGACGCTCCACCAGCTCGCGCATCACCGGGAAGAACTCTTCCTGCACGGTGCAGCACAGGCAGCCGTTGGCTAGCTCGAATACCCGGCCATTGGCTTCTTCCTCGGTGCAGCCGATGGAGCACTGCTTGAGGATCTCGCCGTCGATACCCAGCTCGCCGAATTCGTTGACGATCACCGCGATGCGCCGGCCCTCGGCGTTTTCCAGCATATGGCGCAGCAAGGTGGTCTTACCGGCACCGAGAAAGCCGGTGACGATGGTGACGGGAAGTTTGGCGAGCGTTTTCATGGAAGCCCCTGGCAGTCTGCAGAAACGGCGAGCGGGCGATAGGATGGCAGGCACAGGCGAACCCATGCCGAGCATCACCGGATCACCCCGCCCGGTTGTCGAAAGCGTTATCGAGGCAGGTCTCCTGGCTGGCAGGTCATGGCGCGCGGCCGGCCTTCCCGGTCTCCCAGTGGCGATTGGCGACGCACTCGCTGCTTACAGTTGCGGGGGCAGCCACGGTGGTCCGTGTTCCCTCTTAGCCCTGACGCCCGGTGGCGACAAAGAACCTCGAAAGAGAGAAGGCTACGCACGCCATAGCGGCGGGTCAATCACGGTGGACCACCGGCAAGTAACGCATAGCCAGAATCTGAGACCAGCGCAGTTTTTATCTTCACATACTCCCTGGAAAACAGGTCTGCACTCTCAAAGGAAGGCCGAGCGGCTCACCGCCAGATATGGGAGCACCTATTGGGATCACTCTGGGAAGGTGAACACGGCAGCAGGCAGCTTGGCTCTTTGAAGCTTACCTTGATATGAAGCGATTCCCTTCCTGGGGTATCGAGCGAGTACTCATTCAAGCAGCTCTGCCCTTTGATAAAGCGAAATAGGTAGAGATCACCATTGGCAAAGTAAAGATTTAAATCTTGTGGACCACTCCAACCTGACTTGTAGGGAATAAGAAATCGCCAATGTCCATCACCCAGTTTTTCCGCTTCCAATTTTACTGACGAATAGCTCTCGTCGATTTTTAACGTGGGATAGGCCATGGCGAATACGTAAGTCCCCACGAAGCCCAAATCGGTTTCGATTACATTACGGAGGAATCCGCTATTCAAGGTAGGAGGCTGCCCCTTGGCATGGGCATAAAGCACCTCCAAACTTCCCAGACTCTTACCTTCTGCAAACTCTTCACTCGGTACGGTTACTGTGTATTCATAGGTGCGACACCCAGCGAGGGTGAGCAAGAACGTGATAAACAGCGCCCGATAAATGAGAGGGACTGATTCAGTCACCGTAGCACTCCAGACAATCAAACGCCCCACGACTGGCTATATCGATAGCCTGAGTATTGGGGTCAGCGGTGCGATAAACGCGAACGAACAATTTGACCGCGCCACCTCTGATCACATGATGATCTCCATTCAATTGCTCCATGCGCAGCCCCTGTGAAGCGAAATGACGCGTCATGGCTGACAATATCGAGTCACGCGCCACGCGCGTATAGAGACGAGGTTTGAGTTTTTCGCCTGATAGTCCAAAAGCGTCCACATTGACGCCAAACAATTTAAGCGGGCGGTTCAGAGCGAACGCCAATGGCAGCTGGTTGCCAGCGTGATAATAAACTCCGCAATCGCAAGGCGGCAGTAGTCTCGGATCATCGACGGGCAGCGAGGTTACACCGGGATGGCCGGCACGAAAGTTTCGCCAAGGTAATGGCTCTCCAGTTTCAACCACGCTCCGATAATAGCTTTGTAGAAATTGATAGAAATCCGATGAAAGTGGCTCTGGTTCAGTGGTTTTTCCTAAGCCACGGAGGTGCCATTGCTTGCCCACGCGATACCATCTGAGATGCTTATTTACCCATTGGTATTTCGCATAGGGCCCGAACAGACCGCTTTCCGAACCATGAGCATATCTCCCTGTTGCCTCTATGCGCTGCACCTCATTGCCGATCTCCTGGCGGGCTTGTTTCAAAGTCCTCTCATCAGGCCAGATCATGCCGATCAGCCCCTTACCTGGCTCCATCAGGACGACGGGGCCATAAGCACTGCGTGAGACTGCACGACTAAGGTCTGGAGCAACCAGCAACACCCCATCGGAGCCATATGGGGCAACGGAATATTTTCGCAACTCACCTGTGGATGCGGACAATGCCAATCCAAATTGCGGAAATACCCGTAAATCGGGGTTACTCTGTGGCCACCCCAGCATAGTGAAAGTGCTGAGCGGAATCGCTACCGGTACACCCGTTTCATGGAGTCGGATCAGCTGAGTACCTGGCTTGAAGTAATCATAAGAGGCGATTTCTTTTCCCGTACCCACTGCCAACAGTGTTGTGTCATCACCCAATAGGTAATAACGGCTGTTTCGCTGGTACCAGTCCCCGACCGGTTGAAATTGTTTTCCCTTATAGAAAAACCTTCGGCCCCGATCTAAAAATGCGTTGACCTCATCTATCGATATGGCGCGGCCAACACTCGGAGCCTCCAAACCATGGGCAGGCGTTGCCGGTATAGCTGGGCTGGATAGCGTTAGAAGAAGACAGGCGCAGATGCGCCATAGAAATTTCATCCCTGATATACCTATCAAAAGCAGTGCCTTGGCCGAATTCCGACCGGCCTTCTAAAAATAAACCTAAAGGCGAGTATGCCTAGGGCTTAATTGGGGTTATCCAAGTCTTTTTTCAGTATTTGCAGACTCCTGCGGACTTCTCCTAGGGCAAATCCTACTCGTTACACGACGCAAAATGTTGACGCCTTTCTATTGCCGTGATGTGCTACGCGCTTGTTTCAGGTGTCTCACGCCGCCGTGCGTGAGGTGAAACGGGAAGCCGGTTCGAGTCCGGCGCTGCCCCCGCAACGGTAAGCGAATGCCAGGATCGTTTTGGCCACTGTGCGCACGCATGGGAAGGCCGATCCTTATCGCCGCAAGGTGATCATCGCGAGCCCGGAGACCGGCCTGGATCCTCTGTTTGGCAACCCGCGGTGGGCGGGCACGCGCCGACTATCGCCCGCCCGTGCGGGCAGTCTCGCCGTGTCCTGCTGTGCCGTTTACCCCTGAGGTCTACGATCATGTCCAGCAGCGTCATTTCCACCTCCAGCGTGTCCACATTGCCCCTCTCACAGCGCATCCTGCTTGCCGTTGGCAGCTGCGTGCTGGGCGCCGTGCTGATCTTCTTCGCCGGTTTCTCCCACGTCGAAGCCCTGCACAATGCCGCCCACGACACCCGGCACAGCGCCGCGTTTCCGTGCCACTGAGGGCCTCGCGATGATCAAGCGTATCGCCCAGACTGCAGGCTTCGCCGGCCTGCTCGCCGCCATCGTGCTGACCCTACTGCAAAGCCTGTGGATCACCCCGCTGATCCTGCAGGCGGAGGGCTTCGAAGTCGCGGCCCCTGCCGTTATCGAACACAGCCATGACGCCAGCGCTGCCCACGACCATAGCGCGAACAGCCACAGCCACGACGGCGAAGCCTGGGCGCCCGAAGACGGCTGGCAGCGGCTGTTATCCACAGGCCTGAGCAATCTGGTCGTCGCCGTCGGCTTCGCGCTGATGCTTGCCGGCCTGTTCACCCTGCGCGCTCCGGAAAAAACCTGGCAGGGTCTGCTCTGGGGGCTGGCCGGTTTCGCCACCTTCGTCCTGGCACCCGCCAGCGGCTTGCCGCCGGAGCTGCCGGGCACCGCCGCCGCCGAATTGCTGCTACGCCAGTACTGGTGGGTCGGCGCGGCTGCCTCGACCGCTGCAGGCCTGGCGCTGCTGGCGTTCGGCAGTAATTGGATACTGCGCATCCTCGGCCTGGCTATTCTGGCCCTGCCGCACCTGCTCGGCGCGCCGCAGCCCGAGGTGCATGAAAGCCTGGCGCCAGAGGCCCTTGAACACGAGTTCATCCTCGCCTCGCTGCTGACCAACGCCGCGTTCTGGGCGGCGCTGGGCCTGGCCGCCGCTTGGTTCCATGGCCGTGGGCGCCAGCCGCAGTGAATGAGCGGCCTGTTCTCGTTGCCGGCCTGGGTTGCCGGCGCGAGTGCTCGCTCGAAGAGCTGCTGAGCCTGCTCGACGACACCCTGGCTGAACATGGCTCGCGCACTGCCGAGCTGACAGCCCTGGCCAGCAGTGAGCACAAGGTCGATGAGCCAGGTTTGCAGCAACTGGCAGCGCACCTGAACCTGCCGATCCACTTCCTGCCCGCCGAGGTGCTGGCGGGTTACCATGGGCGTTTGAGCCAGACCTCGGCCATCGCCCAGCGTGTCACCGGCAGCCCGAGCGTTGCCGAAGCCAGCGCCCTGGCGCTGGTCGAACGCTCAATCAATCGACCTGCTCGCCTGTGGATAACCAAGCGCAAGAGCCCCAACGCGACAATGGCCGTTGCTCGCAGCGATCCGTAGGGTGGATCGGAACGCGTAGTCCACGCTTTCTCGATCCACGGGAAGGCGATCCCCCACCTGGCGACCGCATAAGCCGAACACCACGGTGGAATAGAAAAGCGTCTTCTACCCTACACCCAGGAATCCCATGACCGTCTACTTTATCGGCGCCGGCCCCGGCGACCCCGAGCTGATCACCGTCAAGGGCCAGCGCCTGATCCACAGCTGCCCGGTAATCCTATACGCCGGTTCGCTGGTGCCCGAAGCGGTGCTGGCCGGCCACCGCGCCCGTCAGGTGGTGAACACCGCCGAGCTGCATCTGGATGAGATCGTCGCCCTGCTGCGCGCCGCCCATGAGCGTGGCGACGACGTGGCGCGGGTGCACTCCGGCGACCCGTCGCTGTATGGCGCCATCGGCGAGCAGATTCGTCACCTGCGTGCGCTGGGCATCCCCTTCGAGATCATTCCCGGCGTGACCGCCACGGCCGCCTGCGCCGCGCTGCTGGAATGCGAACTGACGCTGCCCGCGGTGTCGCAGACGGTGATCCTCACCCGCTACGCCAGCAAGTCGCCGATGCCGGCGGGTGAGCAGCTGCATGATCTCGCCCGCCACGGCGCGACCATGGCCATCCACCTGGGCGTGCAGCACCTGCCAGAGATCGTCGCCGAGCTGCTGCCGCATTACGGCGCCAGTTGTCCGATCGCGGTGGTGCATCGCGCCAGTTGGCCGGACCAGGATTGGGCAGTCGGTACCCTGGCGGATATCGAGGCCAAGGTCAGCGCCAAGGGTTTCCGGCGTACCGCGCTGATTCTCGTCGGCCAGGTATTGGGGGCGGAAGACTTCGCCGATTCGGCGCTCTACAACGAAGGCCACCGCCACCTGTTCAGAACAGGCGCTGCAGACGATACAGGCTCTCGCTGACCTGGCCGCGGTTGTCGGCGATGACGATCTGGGCGCCTTGGCGGGCGAGGCGCTCGTTGAGGTCGCTGGCGTACAGCTGCTTGAGAAAGGCCGGGTAATCCAATGGAGCCTGGGTAGGCGTCAGGTTAGCCAGCCAGGCATGCAGCGCCGGCAGGCAAAAGCTCCATTGTCCTGCGCTGCAGTCGAAGCCAGCGGCGCGCAATTGCGCGATAGACGCCGAGTCGCCGCTCAGCACCTCGCCACAATAGCGATACAGGATGTCCAGCCACTCGTTCATTTCAGCCCGCAACCACCGGCACTCCCAAAGCGGTGCAGTTGCCAGCGCACCTGTCGCTCGCACGCCTGCCCCTGAGCTGAAGATGCGCAAATGCCGGCAGCCCCAGGCCCGCATCGCTTGCCTGGGCTTGCAGGCTCAATTGGCACTGATTGACATCGATGCAGTGTCTGAAGCCTCGCTGATCGGCTCTACCCGTATAAAACCGCCATCATCCGGAACGATCAAACGCCCAGGGCGCATCTCGATCATTGGATTGGCAGGACGCGGGGGCTCAGCCACCACAGTAGTTTTGGCAGGCGGCGGCAGCGTAGCCAAAGCTTTCGCAGGTGGGGGCGCGGCCGGTTTGACAGGCGGCGCGGCCACCGCGGGTACCGCGGCCTGAGCGACATCGGCAGTCTGGCGCCCCGTAGGAGCGGCCGCCGTGCGCACCGCAGGCACTGCCGGATCTACGCCAGCAGCCGCGCGAGCGGGCGGCAACGATGTTGGCGGCGCCGTGCTTGCAGAACGGGCAAGGGCCAGCGGCACAACCGGCGTTGGCCGGAAATTCGACAGCTGTGGAGCCGGCACGCCCTGCGGACGCGCTACTACGCTAGGTGCCGTTGCCGGTGCCTGCGCCGCTACAGGAGCCAAACTCGGCTGGTCGGGGCTGCTTACACACCCCCCCAACAGCGCCAGCAGCCCGACTACAGTGGTTACACGCTTCATTTCCCCCCCCAAAGCCCCCGCCAAACGTGATAAATCCGGATATTCGTCAATAACAACAACGCCGGGAGCAAGACTATCACCACGATGATAGCGAACAGATTGCCGGGTGATTTGCCAAGTCATAGGTCGACAGCGATTCGGAACGCCTCCAAACGATAAGCCGTTCGAACAATGCGATGCAATCGGCTGCATCCCGGGCCTGCGAGCGGCTCACTAAACGCTGCAGCACAGCGCCTTATCCACCCGAATCCCGCTGTTTCTCCACGGGTGCCAAGCCCAGGGTGCGATAGATCTCGACCCAGCGCAGCGCAACGTCACTGGCGGCCCTTTGCTGTTCGAGCTGCGTATCGAACTGGGTGCGCTGGGCATCCAGCACCTCGATCATCGATAAGGTACCGGCGTCGTACTGCCGTTGCGCCAGCGCGGTGGCACTGGCTGCCGAGCGGCTTGCCGTGTCCAGCAACCGCTGCCGATCAAGCCCTTCGACGTAGGCGCTGATGGCGCTACGGGTTTCCCTTAGCGCCTGTACCAGGCTGGCCTGATAGCCAAGCCAGGCTTGCTCACGGCGTGCATCGCCGGCTTCGATGCCCGCGCGGATGCGGCCAAAATCGAACAGCGGTTGCAGGGCCTGTGCGCTCAGCGTCCAGGCCGGAACGCTCGCGCCCTGCTCGAAGCCCACCAGGGCACCGAGGGTCAGCTGTGGATAACGCAGTGCCTTGGCCGCATCCAGGCTATCGTCGGCAGCCAGCAGACGCAGCTCGGCGGCGCGTACGTCAGCTCGGGCACGCAGGCTGCTGGCGGGCAGCTGCAACAGCGGTAGCAGGCGCTCGTCACGGGGTGCCAGCGGTTGCGCCGGCTCAGCCAGCAACCCGTCGATTCGCGATTGCTGCGCATTGAGCAGATAGGCCAGCGCGTAACGCGCCGCCTCACCGCGTTGACGCGCCTGTGGGATGACCGCGCGGGTGATCGCCACCTGGGTATCGAGGCGCTCGACGTCGAAACCACTGGCGGTGCCCTGGTCGAAACGTACCCGGGTGATTCGGGCGATCTGCGCCTGGCTGTCGGCAGCACGGCCTGCGATATCGACCTCATGCTGGGCCAGGCGATAGTTCAGGTAGGTACTGGCCACCTCGGCGATCAGGCTGACGCGCAGCGCCTGGTAGTCGGCGTCCGCCGCCTGCAGGTTGGCTTCGGCGGCGCGTTGCAGCGCACCCAGGCGCCCGAACAGATCGGCCTCCCAGCTCAGGTCCAGACCGTAGAAGTAGTCTTCGTCACGTCCATCGCGGGCGTTACGACTCTTCTCGTGGCTGCCGGTGATGTTCAGGTTCGGGTAGCGGTTCCCTGTAGCCTCGCGGCGCAACGCGCGCTGCTCGCGAATACGCTGGGACGCCGTCGCCAGGTCGAGGTTGTCACGCAGCGCCAGCGCTACCAGTTGATCCAGCACAGGGTCCTGCAGGCTTTGCCACCAGGCCTGCGGTAGCGCGGCCACGGCCTGGGCTGGCAAGGGCGCTGGCGATAGCGCCTCGCGGCTGCTGCAGGCCAGCAACGGCAGGCAAGCCAGTGCCAGTAGCAAGGCCCTCATGACACACGCTCTGGATGCGCTAAGCCAGAATCACGCCGCCTGGCCAGGTGACGATCCATCATCAGGTAGACCACCGGCGTGGTCAGCAGCGTCAGCACCTGGCTGAACAACAGGCCGCCGACCACGGCGACGCCCAGCGGCTCACGCAGCTCGGCGCCGGTACCGAAGGCGAGCATCAGCGGCACCGCACCGAACATCGCAGCCAGCGTGGTCATCAGGATTGGCCGGAAGCGAGCCATGCAGGCCTGGTGGATCGCCTCGCGTGGCGCCATGCCCTGGCGCTGGGCCTGCAGGGCAAAATCGACCAGCAGAATGCCGTTCTTCTTGACGATGCCAATCAGCAGAATCAGGCCGATCAGCGCCATGATGGAAAAATCCAGCCCCCACAACCAGAGCAGCAGCAAGGCGCCGATGCCGGCTGAGGGAATGGTCGAGAGAATGGTCAGCGGATGCACCAGGCTTTCATAAAGCACGCCGAGGATGATGTACACGGCGACCAGTGCGGCCAGGATCAGCCAGGGTTGCGAGGCCAGGGTCTGCTGGAAGGCCTGGGCGGCACCGCTGAAGCGCCCGCCGATACTGGCCGGCATGCCGATCTCCTGCTCGAGCTGGCGTAACACCGCCACCGCGTCGCCAAGCGCCACGCCGGGCGCCAGGTTGAACGACAGATTGGCCGAAGGCAGCATGCCGCTGTGGTTGATGCTGACCGGCGCCGGTTTGGCCGGCAGCACCTGGACGAAAGTACTCAGCGGCACCAACTGCCCGGTGAGCGGTGAGCGCAGCTGGAACAGCTCCAGGCTCTGCACCCGCTGGCGCTGGCTGCTGCTCAGTTCGAGCACCACCTGGTACTGGTTGGACGCGGTCTGGATCTCGTTGATCCGCCGTTGTCCGAAGGCGTCGTACAGGGCTTCGTCGACATCCGCCGCCGAGAAGCCATAGCGCGCGGCAGCCTCGCGGTCGATCTGCACCGGGGTTATCGAGGCATCGAATTGCAGGTCGTTGTTCACGTCGCGAAACATCGCCTGCCCCTGCAGCCGCTCGGTCAGACGCGGCGTCCAGACGGCCAGCTCCTCCAGCGAGCGACTGCGCAGGATGTACTGGTACTGCGCACGCGATGCCCGGGAGCCGAGGTTGATGTCCTGCCCTGCCCGTAGGGTCACGCGCAGGTCGGGAATGGCGGCGAACTGTGGACGAAGTCGGTCGATGATCTGCTCGACACTGACCGAACGATCATCCGGGTCGGTCAGCACCACGGCCAGGCCGCCGACGCTGTAGCTGCCGTCGTTGCCGATATCGGCGTTGAAGGCCACGACATCCGGGTCGTTGCGCAGGATATCCACAACCTGCCGGCTCTTGGTGCGCATCGCCTCGTAGGAAATATCCGCCGAGGCCTGCACCGTGCCATTCATGAAACCCGTGTCCTGTAGCGGGAAAAAGCCCTTGGGCATCAGCGCGAAACCACTCACGCTGATGGCGATGCAGGCGAAGAACACCGCCAGGATGCTGCGCGGGTGATCCAGCGCCCACACCAGCGCGCCCTCGTAGCCACGCAGTACGCGGCGCATGGTCGGCCCGGGCCCGTCATGGTTGGCCAGCGGGCGCATGCACAGGGCGGCAAGCGCCGGCGCCAGGGTCAGGCAGATGACCACGGAAATCATGATCGCCGAGGTGGCCGCCAGGGCGAACTCGCGAAACAGACGGCCCACATAGCCGCTCATGAAAAACAGCGGTATGAACACCGCCACCAGCGACAGGCTGATGGACACCACCGTGAAGCCGATCTCGCGAACCCCGTCGAGGGCCGCCTGGACCCGGCCGACACCCCGCTCAAGGTGCCGGTGAATGTTTTCCACGACGACGATGGCATCGTCGACGATGAACCCCACAGCAACGATGATCGCCACCAACGTCAGGTTATTGAGCGACAAGCCGAACGCCAGCATGGCCGCGCAGGAGCCGATCACCGAAGTCGCCAGCACGGCGAACACCACCAGGGTCGCCGACCACTGGCGCAGGAACAGCGCCATGATGCCGATCACCAGCGCCACGGCAATCAGCAGGGTCAGCTCGGCCTCGTGCAGCGAGGCGCGAATGGTCCGGGTGCGATCGTTGAGCACCTTGACCTCGAGATCGGCCGGCAGGCCGGCTGTCAGCTCGGGCAGCGCCGCCGTGACCGCATCGGCGGTAGCGACGATGTTGGCACCCGGCTGACGACGGATAACCACCGCCACGCCGGGTTTTCCATCGGGTGTGGCCTGGGTGTAGGCGTTTTCCGCACCGGGCACCACGCTTGCCACGTCTCCCAGGCGAATGGCTGCGCCGTTCCGGTAGGCGACGATCAGGTCGGCGTACTCGCTGGCCTCGAACAGCTGGCCATTGCTGTCCAGGGTGGACAGTCGATGCTGGCCGACCAGTGCGCCGGTGGGCCGGTTGCCGCTGGCTCGCTGCACGGCGCTGCGGATGTCCGCCAGGGTGACGCCGGCAGCCACCAGCCGCTCTGGCCGTGCCTGGATGCGAATCGCCGGGCGTTGCAGACCGTTGAGGCGAATCATGCCGACGCCTTTGATCTGGCTCAGTTGGCGGGCGATGGCCGACTCGGCCAGGTCGCTGACCTCATACGGCGAGAGGGTGTCGGAGGTAACCGAGAGGATCAGGATCGGCGTGTCGGCAGGGTTGATCTTGCGCCACACCGGCAACTCGGGAAGTTGGCTGGGCAGGCGCGAGGAGGCGGCGTTGATCGCGGCCTGGACCTCCTGAGCGGCGGCGTCAATGTTCTTGTCGAGGCTGAACTGCAGGATCAGTTCGACCCGGCCCAGCGAGCTGGTCGAGGTCATGTCGTCCACGCCGGGAATGGCGCTGAGCTGCACCTCCAGAGGCGTGGCGACCGACGAGGCCATGGTTTCGGCGCTGGCGCCGGGCATCTGCGCGGAAATCTCGATGGTCGGCGCATCCACTTCCGGCAGCGGCGCCAGCGGCAGGCGTGCGAAGGCAATGACGCCGCCCAGGATCAGCGCCAAGGCGAGCAGAATCATGCCAATCGGATGGGCGATGCACAGCGCGTAGAATCCGCGTGGCCGCCTCAAGGCTGATCTCCGCCAACGGATACCGGCTCGACGCGCCTGACGGTAACCCCAGGGCGCAACCGCGACTGGCCATCGGTGACGATCCGATCACCGGCCGCCAAGCCGGAAACCACAGCGCGCTGCTCGTCCTCGTGCAGTACCTTCACCGCCACCGGCTGTACCTGCTCACCTTCAACGCGCCACACGAAGGTGCCCTCGGTGCGCTGGCGGAGGGCCTCGAGGGGTACCGCCAGCGCGTGCTCGAGCAGCCCGGTCTGCAGGGTAACCACCACCGACTGATCCGGCCACAGCTGCTGCTGGGCGTTCGCGAAACGCGCCTTGAAGCGCAGCGTGCCCGTGTCCAGCGCGACGCGGTTATCGATCAGCGCCAGGGTACCGGTGCCGAGCAACGCGCCACCGTCTTCGGCAAACGCCTGCACTGGCGTTTCCTGCGCCGCCCCCAGCAAACGCTGCAGCTCGGGCAGGCGGCGCTGGGGCAAGGTGGCTTCCACATCGATAGGGTCGATCTGCACCACCGAGAACAGGCTGGCGCTGTCATTGCTCCTGAGCAGGCTGCCGACATCGACATTGCGAATACCCAGGCGGCCCTCGATGGGCGATTCGATTCGCGTGTAGGAGAGTTGCACGCGAGCGGCATTCACCGCCGCATCGCGGGTCGCCAGCGTAGCCTGCAGGCGGGCCACCAGGGCCTTCTGCTGGTCGAGGGTCTGCGCGGGCGAGGCGCGCTCGCGCACCAGGTTCTGGTAACGCTGCAAGTCGATGCGGGCGATATCCAGTTCCGCGCGGGTCACATCGCGCTCGGCCTGGGCCTGCTGCAGTGCGGCGCGCAGGCTGCGGTCATCGAGGCGTGCCAACAACTGCCCCTTGCGTACCTGCTGCCCTTCGGCAACCGGCAGCTCGACCAGCGTGGCATCGACCTGGGCGCGGATTTCGACGCTGCTCAGCGCCCGCACCCGCCCCAACGTGCGCAATAGCACCGGGACATTGGCAGGCACCACCTCGTGCACCACCACCGGCACCGCAGCGGGAGCCTGAGCTACGGCCGTGGGCGACGGGTGTAGCCACCAGGCCAGCCCGACACCGACCAGCACGATGCACATCACGAGCGGGAGTATTCGGGACGGAGCCATGCAGGTTCTTCGCAGTGAGGGAAAGAAAATCGGCACGAGCCCTGTTGCCGGAGTCGAACGTTTTAACGGATTTCGCGGGTTATTGCCTTACCGTTTGCCGTATTTACATGACAACGCGTTACAGCAGCTGCAGACCGTCCGATGACAGCATGGTGCCGCAGCGGTAGAGTCGCCGCCTGACCTCAGGCCGCCACGGACACATGATGCAGGGACACGACGCAAGGATCGCCCGCCTATTGGCCTTCTACCGCAGTGCCTACCTGGCCGATAGCCGCGACCTGAACCTCGACAACCTCTCCACGCTGCAGGCTGGCCGCCTGGCTTGGCTCGATGGCCGCGAAGAGCTGGCCAACGGCGCTCTGCCATTGCTGGCGCTGCCACCAAGTATTGGCGCCGAACTGGAGCGCCAGCAAAGCCTCTACCAACGTGAATTGCAGCTGGTCTACGGCGTACTGCCGGTGTGCGGGCGACTCAGCACTGAAAGTGGTCCCTCCACGGCGTTCTGCGCGCCACTGGTGTACTACGAAGCCACCTTGAACAACGGTAGCGAAGGCGACGCCCACCTGCTGGCCATCGACCCCAGCCAGCCATTGGCGAACTGGCGTCTGCTGCGCCAACTGATCGACGATGACAACGCTTCGCTCGACGATCTGCCACTACCCGACGCGCCCATCGACGCCCATGTGCTGGGCGATCTGCTGGGCTGGATCAGCCAGCGTACGCGGGTGACCGACGTACTCGCCGCCAGCGGTTTCCCAGCCCTGGAAGATCAGGATGCGGTGGCCAAGGCACTGCGACGCCGCAGCCTGTCGCTACGCGCCGCGGCCGTCGTCGCGTTGGTGCCACGGGGCAGCGGTAGCCGCGGTATCGTCCATGAATTGCAGCAATTGCAGGAAATCCACGAATGGTCGGCGCCCTTGCGCCAGCTACTCGGCGAGCTGCAGCCGGCCGCACGCCAGGGTGAAAGCTCGCCCGAGGCCCTGCCGGCCCAGCTCAGCAATGCCCAGAGCCTGGCGCTGGCCAATGCCGCGCGCTATCCGCTGAGCCAGATTTCCGGCCCGCCCGGTACCGGTAAGAGTTACACCCTGGCGGCCCTGGCGCTGGACCGCTACCTGCACGGCGAGTCGGTACTGCTGGTCAGCCGCAGCGCCCAGGCAGTGCGAGTCATCGGCCAGAAACTGCGCGAGGACTTCGGCTTGCGCGACGCGGTGCTGGAAAGCGACGGCGGCAGCCTGCAGCAAACCCTGCGCGATCGCCTGGCCAGCCTGCTGCAGGGCCAGGTTCCAGACACGCCGGCGGATGTTGAACAGGGCCTGCAGCGCGAGTTGCGTCACCTGATCAAGCTGGAACGGCGCCAGGCCAAGGACTTGGCGACCCGCTGCGGGCAAGCGCTGCGCTGGAGCCGGCTGATCCTCAAGGCCGAGCGCGGCACCCTGGATGTCATCAGGCGCCTCCTGCTGCTGCCCTGGGTGCGCTGGCGTGTACGTGACAGCGTGCGCCCCTGGGCGCTGCTCGATGAACTGCGCGACTGCCAGCAGCACCGTGAGCGCCTGAGCCGTGACTACATCAACGCACGTCGCGCCTCGAGCCTGAGCGGTCTGCTGGCCGAAAAGCGCCAGCTGTTCGTGCAGTACAACCAGGCAATTCGCGCCCGCCAATCGCAACGGCAACTGGCGCTGTTCGAGGACATCGATCCGCAGACGCTATTGGCCGCCTTTCCGATCTGGGTGGTGACGCTGGATGAGTTGCATCGCCTGCTGCCACTCAAGGCCGGCCTGTTCGACGTGATGGTCATGGACGAAGCCACCCAGTGCGATATCGCCTCGGCCCTGCCGGCCTTCCAGCGTTGCCGCCGCGCGGTGATCACGGGTGATGCCCGGCAGCTGCGCCACCTGTCGTTCCTGTCGCGCAACCGCGAGGTTCAGTTGCTGCAGCGCAGCGGTCTGCCGGGTGAAGAACGCGAGCGCTGGAGTTACCGCGACAACAGCGTGCTCGACCTGGTGGGCCTGCACCTGCCGGAGCAGAGCGCGCTGACCTTTCTCGACGAGCATTTTCGCAGCCGTCCGGCGTTGATCCGCTTCAGCAACCAGTGGTTCTACGCCAACCGCCTGCGGGTGATGAAGGAGCGTCCAAGCCTGGCCCACTGCGATAGCCTGCAGGTGCAACGCCTGGACGGCGAGCGTGCGCGCAATGGCGTCAACCAGGTTGAGCTCGAACACGTGTTGCAGCTGATCGACGAACACATCACCCGCTACGCCGACAGCCCGGTCAAGCCAAGCATCGGTGTAGTGTCACCGTTTCGCGATCAGGTCGAAGCGATCCGCCAGCGCATCGCCGGCCTCGACCTGCAGCGCCTGCGCGATTTTCGTGTGCTGGTGGATACGCCCTACGGTTTTCAGGGCGAGGAGCGCGACCTGATGATCATCAGCTTCGCCCTCGACGCCAATGCCAGCCAGGCGGCGGTGTACCTGAACCGCCCCGACATGTTCAACGTGGCGATCACCCGGGCCCGCGAACGTCAGGTGGTGTTATTCAGCGGCGACGAACGCCAGCTGCCCACCGACCACCTGCTGCGCCGCTACCTGGAAAGCTCCGGCGAAGCGCCGAGGCCCACTCACCAGCAACCCGAGCAGGACGCTTTCGAACGCGCCCTGTGTGCGGCGCTGCAGACGCACGGCGTGGCCACCTGGACCCGTTACCCGCTGGCCGGTCTGCTGCTGGACGTGTTCTGCCAACGCGGCGACAAGTGCCTGGCCATCGACCTGATCGGCTTTCCCGGTGAGGGCGAAGGCTTTCTCGAACTGGAGCGCTACCGGGTGCTGGCCCGCGCCGGCCTGGAAGTGCTGCCGCTGAGCTATGGGCTGTGGAGCCAGGAACCGGAACGGGCGCTACAGGCATTGCTGCAGCGCCTGTAGCCGCACCCCTCAGAAGCTGTGGCCGAGGTTCAGGTACAGGGCCTTCTCGTTCTCGTCGTTGAGGCCGTAGCTGAAATTCAGCGGTCCCAGCGGCGTCTCGTAACCCAGGAACACGCTCGCCGCATTGATGTAACCGCTGTCGAAGGCGTTGTCGTTGTTCCACACCCGGCCGCGCTCCAGAGAGGCGCCGAGGTAGAGCGGAAAATCCAGTGGCAGAAACGAACGTGGCGTCATGCGCCGGTAGTAAACCAGCCGCCCAAGGCTGACGTTCTGACCGGCCAGGGCGTCCTGGCGGAAGCCCGAGAGTTGTCGCGCGCCGCCCAGTTGGAAGCTGGAGGTGACGATTTCGGCATCATCGAGCGTGCGCCCGTAGCGCCCACCGATGACCAGGCTGTGCGGCCCCTGACTGAATGCCTTGTCGAGGTTGATCTGCCATTGCCGGTAACGGTCGTCGGCGCCGAGGCTGGCATCGTACTGGCGCAGCTTCAACTCGATCTGCTCGCCCTCGTGGGGAAAGTCGACGTTATCCAGGGTGTCGAAGGCGTACTGCATCTCGTAGTAGCCCTCGGTAAAGCTGAACTCGGGCTGATCACGCTCGCCGATACGTACCTTGGCGTCGCCCCAGGCCTGGCCGATACCGAAACGCAGCTCGCCGTTGTTGGCGATCTGGCGGCCGATGTCGAAGCCGTAGCCATAGCGCTGCACCCGGTATTCGGCAATGGGGTCATTGTCCAACACCGACTCGACGTTCCAGGCATCGACCCGCACGCTGGGCGCCACGAACCAGCGCGAGCCAACGTCCAGAGGCTGGTAGAACTCGCTGAACAGCTCTTGCCGGTCGCCCAGCTGTACCCTGGTGAGCCACTCGGCACCCAGACGGTTGATGCCGTTCTTGCGAAAGCTCGCACCCAGGTTGAAGACGCTGTCGCCGTTGAAATCGTCGGAGAGATTCAGGCCCAGACGCAGGTAGTCGGTGCCGGTGCGTTTTTCCCGTGCATCGATCACCAGGGTGTTGCGCTCGTCATGGCTGACCACCCGGTACTGTACGCGCTCGAAGTAATCCAGGCCGTACAGGGTGCCCATATCGCGCTGCAGCGTGGCCATGTCCAGCGGCTCGCCGATGGGCTGGCGGATGTAATTGCGGATCACCTCGTCGCCGACCTTGGAATCGTTGTCCACCTGGATGGCGTGGATCACCGGGGCGCGCTGCTGGGCGCTACGCGCCAGGGTCAGTGCCGGGTTACCACCGCCGCGGCGCACCAGCTGCGCAAGGCGCGGCTGCAGCGCCTTGGCGGCCCGGTAGCCGGCTTCGATCAGTTCCTCGCCACGGCCGAAGTCGGTGACCTCGAAGCTGCTCATGTTAGGCTGCACCAGCACGTCGCTGTCGCGTAGCGTCGCCAGCTGCTGCTCGGAGTTGCGGCGGGTCATCATGGTGATCGACTGGTTGAGTACGTCGACCACGGTGAGCAGTTCCTTGCGCGGTTTCAGCGGCGTGCCGATATCGACGACGATGACCCGGTCGACGCCCATGTCGCGCGCCACATCGACGGGAATATTGTCGACCATGCCGCCGTCGACCAGCAGACGACCGTCCAGCTCGACCGGCGCGAACACCGCGGGGATCGACATGCTGGCACGGATCACTTGCGGCAAGTGGCCGCTGCGAAACACCACTTTCTGATCGTTGGCGATATCGGTGGCCACGGCGCGGAACGGAATCGGCAGGCGGTCGAAATCGCGTACGTCGCTGCTGCGCACCAGCAGGCGTTCGAGCAGCAGCGCCAGATTCTGACCCTGGATCACACCCAGTGGCAGGCCGAGGCTGCCGTCGTCGCGAAAGCTCAGACGCTGCTTGATGAGGAAATCGCGGTCATCCTGCTTGCGACGAAACGGCACATCGGTACGCGGCGGATCATCGGAAAGCACCTCGCGCCAATCCATGGTCAGCGCCACTTGCTCCAGCTCGGCGACGCTGTAGCCCGAGGCGTACAGGCCGCCGATCACTGCGCCCATGCTGGTACCGGCAATGGCGTCGATGCGCACGCCCTGCTCCTCCAGCGCCTTGATCACACCGATATGCGCCAGCCCCCGCGCCGCGCCGCCGGAAAGCACCAGGCCGACCCTGGGCTGGGGTTCCTGGGCGATAGCGAGCAGAGGGGTGAGCAGGAGCAGCAGAACGAGCAGACGACGCATGGCACATCCCTGGTATTGGGCGAAAAAGCGCCATTATAGGAGCCTCGCCGTCAGGGATGCGCACCGCGAAAACGTTTGGTCTGGAATCAGTGCAGGCGGCGCGATTCGCCCGCGAAGGGATCATGAAAACTGCTGATTTCCGATTGCAGGCGGCGATTCTCGCCGTAGGCCTCGATGGCGCGGCGATAGCGCATACGCTGCTCGTCGAGCAGCTTGCGGCGGGCTTTCACCACGCTCTGTTCCGGGTGCAACGCTTCGTCCACATGGCGTGCCATGGCAGGTCTCCAGGTTGATTACGGGAGACCAGCTTCGGCGAATGCGATGACAGTTTGAGGAACAAGGCGTGACGCCTGGGTGACGGGCTCGCGGCTGTTCACGATCTAGACGCTATAAAAGAGGCTGCTACAAGGCAGAAGCAGACATCCAGCGAACTCGTGGGAGGGGCTTTAGCCGCGAGTTTTTTATCAGCGCAAGCAAAGAGCTGGCGGCTAAAGCCCCTCCTACAAAAGCCACGCATTCACCGGCCGCTCTCACCACTTAGCTGTCGAAATCGACGAACCTGGGCTGAAAGACTTTGAACAGGTTCTTAGGCGCCGTCTTCGTGGGCCCTGATCGACTTGGCCGACAGACGCAGGCTACGCAGGCTGCGTTTGACGCTTTTCAAGTGATTGACCAGGCTCGGGCCGCGGGCCATGGCCACGCCCATGGCGAGCACGTCGATCACCACCAGGTGAGCGATACGCGAGGCCAGCGGCGTATAGATCTCGGTGTCTTCCTGCACATCGATGGCCAGGTTCACCGTGGCCAGCTCGGCCAGCGGCGTCTGGCCCGGGCACAGGGCGATCAGCGAAGCGCCGGCCTCGCGCACCACATTGGCGGTGATCAGCAGGTCCTTGGAACGCCCGGACTGGGAAATGCACACGGCTACGTCGGTAGGCTTGAGGGTGATGGCCGACATCGCCTGCATGTGCGGGTCGGAATAGGCCGCGGCATTGAGCAGCAGGCGGAAGAACTTGTGCTGGGCATCGGCGGCCACCGCGCCCGAAGCACCGAAGCCGTAGAACTCGATGCGCTGCGCCTGGGAGCAGACGGCGATGGCCTTCTCCAGCGCCACCGGATCGAGCTTCTCGCGCACTTCCATCAGCGTGTGCAGGGTGGTGTCGAAGATCTTCATGCTGAAGTCAGCGACCGAGTCGTCCTCGTGGATCGCGAACTGGCCGAAGCTGGCACCAGCGGCCAGGCTCTGCGCCAGCTTGAGCTTGAGATCCTGAAAGCCGCTGCAGCCGATGGCGCGGCAAAAGCGCACGATGGTGGGCTCGCTGATCCCCACCGAATGGGCCAGTTCGGCCATGGAGCTGTGCATGACTGCAGCCGGGTCGAGGAGCACATGATCGGCCACCTTGAGTTCCGACTTGCGCAGGAGGTGACGTGACTGGGCGATGTGCTGCAACAAATTCACGGGCTGGGACTCGACTGGCAAAGGATGGTTACGCCGGCTAGACGTTGAAGCGTCACGACTCGGTTATGATCGAGGGACGCCGCCGGGCTGTAGTGATCTTGTAGTTATACTACAAGCCTGGCGACCTCGCACGGACAAACCGAATCGGAGTTCCCATGCAGAGCAATTGCTGCGACATGCTGGTATTCGGCGGCACGGGCGACCTCGCCCTGCACAAGTTGCTTCCAGCCCTCTATTACCTGCATCGCGGCGGCCGCCTGCATCGTGACACGCGCATCCTCGCCCTGGCGCGCAGCAGCCATACACGGGCCGCCTACCAGGCCCTCGCCGAGCGCCACTGCCGTGCCCAGGTGGCCCGCGCCGATTTCGACGATGACACCTGGAAGAGCTTCGCCGAGCGTCTGGACTACTTCCCCATGGACGCTTCGCAGAGCGCCGACTTCGGTCGCCTGGCCAAGGCACTGGGTAATGATCGAGAGCGAGTCAGGGTCTACTACCTGGCTACTGCACCGGATCTGTTCGAAGCCATCGCCTCGCACCTCAAGGTTGCCGGTCTGGCTGGTGCAGGCGCGCGCATCGTGCTGGAAAAACCCATCGGCCATTCGCTGGAATCGGCCCAGGCGATCAATGCCGGCATCGGTGCGATGTTCGATGAGTCTCAGGTATTCCGCATCGACCATTACCTGGGCAAGGAAACCGTGCAGAACCTGATGGCACTGCGTTTCGCCAACGCGCTGTTCGAGCCGGTGTGGCGCGCCGGGCACATCGACCATGTGCAGATCAGCGTGTGCGAGACCCTGGGCGTGGAAAACCGCGGTGCCTACTACGACAACGCCGGCGCCATGCGCGACATGATCCAGAACCACCTGCTGCAGCTGCTCTGCCTGGTGGCCATGGAAGCGCCGGTGCGCTTCGATGCCGAGTCGGTGCGCAACGAGAAGGTGAAGATTCTCGAAGCCCTCAAACCCATCACCGGTCAGGACGTGCGCGACAAGACCGTGCGCGGCCAGTACACCGCCGGCAAGATCGGCGGCCAGGAAGTGCCCGCCTACTACTTCGAGAAGAACGTCGACAACGACAGCGATACCGAAACCTTCGTTGCCGTGCAGGCCGAGATCAACAACTGGCGCTGGGCCGGCGTGCCGTTCTACCTGCGCACCGGCAAGCGCCTGGCTCGCAAGACCTCGGAAATCCTCATTCAATTCAAGCCCGTACCGCACCAGCTGTTCGGCAACGGCCAGGCCAACCAGTTGCTCATCCGCCTGCAACCCGAAGAGCGTATCAGCCTGCAGTTGATGGCCAAGAACCCGGGCAAGGGCATGCGCCTGCAGCCGGTGGAACTGGACCTGAACCTGGCTGATGCTTTCAACAAACAGCGGCGCTGGGATGCCTATGAGCGGTTACTGCTGGATGTGATAGAGGGCGACTCCACGCTGTTCATGCGCCGCGATGAGGTCGAAGCAGCCTGGCAATGGGTCGACCCGATTATCAAGGGCTGGCAGCAGCGCTACCAAAGTCCGCGCCCTTACGCTGCAGGCAGCAACGGGCCGGAACAACTTCAGCACCTGCTGGAGCGACATGGGCGGCAATGGATCGAAGAATCCGACGAGTGATCAATATACCAACGGGCTGCCACCAACAGCCCGCCTTTGCTGTCAGTCAGCAATGAACGTGTATGGCTGTAAGCATTTTGCTATTGAAAGTGCGATATAAAAGCGCATTCCGATTAAATGATTTGAACTTTATTGCTGCGTAGGCGCTGAAATAATTTCACAACTTTTCATTCGGCGAAGATCATTTTTTATCGAACAGCTCTGTCTGCAAACGACAATTCTATTAATTATAAATTTATACATAAAACAATAAGTTATGACCTTACAAATAGAAAACCTTAAATAATCAGGTTATTTTAAATGTCAAAAATCACATGAACTTTTGGTTTTTTATACATAAACGGCATTAAAACTACCTTTTAAAAAAGTGCTCGCCCGCTACGTTTAAAACTTGTCGAGTTCTATCCAGTGCAACGCCGAATTGGATTTGCCTGTGCAACACAACTCGCCAAGTTTGAAGTCACGTAATTGGGAGATGCTTCATGGCAGTACAGGCGAAAGTCGCGCCTATTGGCCAGCAGGTCAGCCAGGCCAATACGCAAGTGGTCAGCAACACGCTGCCACTTTCAGAAAGCAGCCATGTCGCCCTCAACATTCCTCCCGAAGCGGTAGCCCGTTATACCCGTGATGGATCCGACCTGATTGTCCAGATGCAGGACGGTGAGGTGCTGCGCATCAGCAATTTCTACGCGGCGGCCGAGCAACCCAGCCAGCTATATCTGGTCGGTGAGGAAGAGCAGTTGATGACCGTGGATCTTTCCCAGGCCGCGGCTTCCGATGGTGTTCTGGCCGCCTCCTATGCTTCGGAGGGTACTCTCTCCGGCTTTACCTCACTGACTTCGATAGCAGGCGCTGCTGGCGGTACCTTGGGTCTGAGCACTGCTGCGGTAATTGGCGGTGTAGCGGTTGCAGGCGGAGTGGTAGTGGCCGATGAGGTCAGCCGGCGCAACAATAGCACTAACAACAACGGCGGCAGCAGCGCACAACCGCCTGTGGATAACCAGCCCCCGGCGGCAGCGACCAACCTGCAGCTCAGCCAGGACAGCCGCTTCCTGACCGGTTTTGCAGAGCCCAACGCCACTGTCAGAGTGGATGTTAACGGCACGCTGTACACGGTGGCTGCCGATGCCAACGGTCAGTTCCAAGTGCAATTTCCAGCACCGCTTACAGGCGGGCAGACCATCAGCGTGGTGGTGGTAGATGCTGCAGGAAATGTCGGCCCATCGGCGTCGCTAAACGCTCCACTGGTGGTACAGCCTTCGACGGTGGAGCCCAGTGATGGCAGCCAGCTCAACGGCTCGGCAACTCCCAACGCCACTATCATCCTGATGCATCCTGACGGCCAGGAGCTGCATAGAACCACTGCCGACACGAATGGGGAATGGCGCTGGGAAGGGCCACCCGTATTGCCCCATGGAACGATTGTGGACGTGCATACCATCGCCCCTAACGGCGTGCCTCATCCGGTGATACGGGTGGTTATCGACAGCACGCCGCCAGCCCCACCGACGGTGGAAGCCAGCAATGGAACATTGCTGGTTGGCACGGCAGAGCCGGGCAGTACCGTCGCACTTACGATCGACGGGAATGCACCCGTTACAGTTACCGCAGCTGCAGACGGCACCTGGTCTTACCAACCTTCCCCCGCGCTGGCCGACAACACTTTGGTCATAGTTACGGCCACCGACCGCGCTGGTAACAAGAGCGAACCCAGCGAGCTCCGGATCGACGCACAGGCTCCTGATCAGCCCACCATCAACAACAGCAATGGCACGGTGTTCAGCGGCACCGCAGAACCAGGCAGTACCGTCATCCTGAGCAACGCCAGTGGGGTTTTCGGCCAGGCACTGGTCGATGGCAATAGCAACTGGCATTTCACTGCCAGCCCGGCGATCGCCAATGGTGGCGAGGTGAGCGTGGTGGCCCGTGACCCGGCCGGCAACACCAGCCCGCCACAAACGGTGGTTGTGGATAACGCATTGCCCAACGCGCCGGTGATCGCCACAAGCAACGGTACGGTGATTTCCGGCACGGCGGACGCCGGTAGCCTGGTCATCGTCAGCGCGAACGGTGCCGAGATTGGTCGCGCCACAGCCGGCCCCAATGGCGCCTGGTCGATCACCCCGTCTCCCGCACTGACCAACGCGACGGTCGTCACCGTCGTCGCCAGCACAGCCTCAGGCACCAGCGCCGCCACCACGCTGATCATCGATGCCGCGCAACCCCTGCCCCCCGTCGTGCAGCCTAGCAACGGCAGTGAGCTAAGCGGTACCGCCGAGCCCGGCGGCAAGATCATTCTGATCTACAGCAATGGCGACCTCATCGGCCAGACCGTGGCCGATGCCGATGGCAACTGGAATTTCATTCCCACCACACAGCTCGCCGATGGCGTCAACCTCGAAGTCGTGGTTCGCGATGCCGCTGGCAACAACAGCGACCCCGCTGCGGTGCAGATCGACCGGACACCACCTGCAGCTCCTCAGGTCGAACCCAGCAACGGCATCACGCTGAACGGCAAAGCTGAAGCAAACAGCACCGTGGTCATCACAGGTCCCGGCGGAATCCTCATTGCCGAGGTGATAGCCGACGGTAACGGTGACTGGAGTTTCACGCCCGATGCGCCTCTCGCCGATGGCACACCGCTGACAGTCATCGCGCGTGACCCGGCCGGCAACGTCAGCCCACCCAGCGATCTGGTGATAGATACCGAGGCGCCCGCAGCGCCGATACTGAACCCTACCAATGGTGTCCTGCTGAGCGGTACTGCCGAGCCGGACAGTACGGTGATCATTCGTATCGGCACTTCACCTGCGACCGAGGTCGAGGTGCTCGCCGATAGCAATGGAACCTGGAGCCACTCCCCCGGCGCGCCGATTGCCCATGGCATCACCATCGAGGTTAGTGCCCGAGACGCCAGCGGCAATGTAAGCGACTCCACGATTGGTAGCATCGATGCCGAGGCGCCCAACACACCAGTGATCAACCCCAGCAATGGCGGCCTGCTTAGTGGCACCGCCGAGCCTGGCAGCACCATTACCATCAGCGTACCCGGCGAGCCCGACCAGACCGCGATCACCAATACCGACGGTATCTGGACATTCACCCCGAACGCGCCTCTCATCAACGGCACGAACGTAGCGGTAACCGCGACCGATGCGGCGGGCAACCAGAGCCCTATTGCCAGCCAGACCGTCAACGCCACATTACCGGCGAGCCCGACCATTAACCCAAGCAATGGCAGCCAGTTCAGCGGTACGGCCACGGCAGGCGCGCTGGTCGTGCTGACCGGCCCAGGAGGCGTTGCGCTGGGCCAGGTCATCGCCGACAGCAATGGCAACTGGACCATAACGCCGTCCACACCACAGCCCAACGGCACCAGTGTCAGTGCCGCCGTGGTCGTCAATGAACTGAGCAGTGCGCCAGCCACCACGGTAACCGATAACGCCGCGCCAGCCGCTCCCACGCTGCAGCCCAGCAACGGCAGCCTGCTCAGCGGAATGGCAGAAGCAGGTAGTACGGTGATTTTGACCGGGCCAGGCGGCACAGTCATTGGCCAAGCCACGGCCGATGTTCAGGGCCACTGGAGCTTTCAGCCGACCACGTCGCTGGCCAACGGCACGGTGGTAGCGGCCGTCGCCCGCGACGCCGCTGGTAACCAGAGCCCGGCAACCAGCACTACGGTGGATAACGTCGCGCCCCAGGCACCGGTCGTAAATCCGAGCAATGGTGCACAATTGGTGGGTACCGCCGAGGCCGGAAGCATGGTGATCATCCGCGACAGCAGCGGCCGTATGATCGGCCAGACGACAGCTGACGTTGATGGCAACTGGTCACTGACCCCATCACCTGCACTGGCTGATAATGCTGCCATTACCATCGTGGCGCGCGACGCCGCCGGCAATACCAGCGTGCCAGCCAGCCTGACCATCGATGCAGCACCGCCCTCGACTCCGATCATCGAGCCGAGTAACGGGATCATCCTGCGCGGCTTTGCCGAACCGGGCAGCATCGTCACCCTGCGCGATGCTGCCGGCAACCTGATCGCCGAAGCCACCGCAGCCGCCAACGGCACTTGGAGCACCACCCTTAGCGCGCAGCTGCCTGACGGCACCCGCGTCACGGCGGTGGCGACGGATGCCACGGGCAACATCAGCCCTGCCGTGTCCCTGACCATAGATGGCGTGCCACCATCGGCCCCTGCTATCGATCCCAGCAACGGCGCTCAACTGAGCGGCAGCGCCGAACCCGGCAGCACGGTGATTCTTACCGGCATCAACGGCGCGTTGATCGGCCAGGTGACAGTGGACGCAGGCGGCAACTGGTCGTTCACGCCAGCCAGCGCCCTGCCCAATGGCACCCAGGTCAACGTCGTCGCCCGCGATGCGGCCGGCAATACCAGCACCTCCAGCAGCATGGTCACCGACAACGTCGCCCCAACAGCGCCCAGCATCGCGCCTAGCAATGGCGAGCAACTGAGCGGTACCGGTGAAGCCGGTAGCCTGCTGATCATCAGCGTTGGCGGCGTAGTGATCGGCCAGGTGCAGGTCAACGCTCAGGGCACCTGGAGCTTCACCCCCGAAACGCCGCTGGCGAACGGCGCCGCGGTCAGCATCGTCGCCCGTGACCCGACCGGTAACCAGAGCGCCCCCGTAGGCATAACGGTGGATGCCATGGCGCCCAACACGCCCACCATCGCGCCCAGCAACGGCAACCAGCTCAGCGGCACCGCCGAGGCTGGCAGCACCGTCATCCTCAGCGGGCCCGGCGGCGTCGCTATCGGCCAGACGACGGCTGACGCCAGTGGCAACTGGTCCTTCACGCCGCAGAGCCCGCTGCTCGATGGCACCCAGGTCAGCGTGGTGGCCCGCGACGCTGCCGGCAACACCAGCCAGCCCGGCAGCACCGTGGTGGATGCTCAGCCTCCCGCCACGCCGACCATCTCGCCGAGCAGCGGATCGGGCGTGTTGAGCGGCACTGCCGATCCCGACAGCACGCTGTCGCTGACCATCGGCAATGCCGCGCCGGTGACCGTCCAGGTCAACGCCAACGGCACCTGGAGTTATCCCATCAGCGGCCAGCTGGCCAACAACACCCAGGTTTCCGTGGTGGCCCGCGATGCGGTCGGCAACACCAGTCCTTCGGCCATCACCTTCATCGACGCCCAGGCGCCAGCCGCGCCGGTCATCGACCCCAGCAATGGCACCCAGGTGAGCGGCACCGCCGAAGCCGGCAGCCTGGTCACCATCACTGGCCCCAATGGGTTTAGCCAGACCACCACCGCAGACGCCAATGGCAACTGGTCGATCACACCAGCCAGCGCCCTCCCCAATGGCACCCAGCTGACGGTGCGGGCTATCGATGCGGTGGGTAACCAGAGCCAGCCAGCAAGCGTGATAGTCGACGCGACCCTGCCACCGCACCCGACCATCGAACCCAGCAACGGCGGCGAACTCAGCGGTACCGCCCTGGCGGGAGCCACCGTGCAGCTGACCGACGGCACGGGCGCCGTCATCGGTCAGGCCATCGCTGATGCTCAGGGCAACTGGACCTTCACCCCGCAGACGCCGCTGGCCAACGGCACCACCGTCAACGCCACGATCACTGTGGCAGGCCTGAGCAGTGCACCGGCCTCCACGGTGATCGACAGCGTCGCCCCCAATACCCCGACCATCACCGCCAGCAATGGCACGCAACTCAGCGGCACCGCCGAAGCGGGTGCCACGGTGATTCTCACTGGCTCGGGCGGCGTCAACATCGGCCAGGCGACCGCGGATGCCAATGGCAACTGGACCTTCACGCCCACACCCGCCCTGGCCGATGGGCTGGTGGTGACCGTCGTGGCGCGGGACGCCGCGGGCAACAGCAGTGGCTCGGCCACCACGACCGTCGACGCACAGCCGCCGGCCACTCCGACGATCGAAGCCAGCAATGGCGTGCGGGTCACCGGCACCGCCGAAGCCGGCATCACCGTGGTCGTCACCGATGGCAGCGGCCGGGTGATCGGCCAGACCACCGCCGCGGCTGATGGAACCTGGACACTGTCACCCTCGCCGGCCTTGCCCAATGGCACGGTGGTCAATGCAATCGCTCGGGACACCCTCGGCAATACCAGTGGCTCGGTCAGCACCACCGTCGACACCGTGGCGCCGGTTACGCCAACCATTTCTCCCAGCAATGGCGTCGAGCTCAGCGGTACGGCAGAAGCCGGCAGCACCGTGCTGATCACCGGCCCCGGCGGTGCAACCATTGGCCAGGTAACCGCCGACGCGGCAGGCAACTGGAGCTTCAAACCCTCGCAGGCCCTCACTGACGGCACCGAGGTCACGGTGGTATCACGCGATGCCGCCGGCAACACCGGCCCATCCGGCAGCACCGTGATCGATGCCCAGGTGCCGGAACATCCGACCATCAATCCGAGCAATGGCGTCTCGCTGAGCGGTACGGCGGAAGCCGGGGCCACCATCGTCCTCACCGGAGCCGGAGGTGTGCCGATCAACACCGGCACCATTACGGCCGATGCCGACGGAAAATGGAGTGTCACCTTGAACCCGGCCTTGCCTGACGGCAGCCTGGTCACCGTGATCGCCCGCGATAATCTGGGCAACGAAAGCGCCCCGGCGAGCATCCTGATCGACGCTATCGCGCCACCCGCACCGGTGATCGCGCCGAGCAACGGCCTGGTCATCACCGGTACCGCCGAAGCCGGCAGCATGGTAACCGTCAGTGCAGACGGCACTGTCATCGGCACGGCGCAGGCCGGTACTAATGGCAGCTGGACGCTCACCCCGAACACGCCAGTAGCCAACGGTGTCAGCCTCACCGCGACGGCAACCGATGCCGCGAATAACGTGAGCACGCCATCTTCAGCGATCATCGTCGATAACCAGGCGCCGCCACGGCCAACCATCGAGCCCAGCAATGGCATCGTTCTCGGCGGCACTGCCGAAGCGGGGAGCACGGTCATCATCACCGGTACAGGCGGCGTCGCCATTGGTCAGGCAGTAGCCGACGGCGATGGCAACTGGTCTTTCGTGCTGCCCGTGGCACTCACCAACAATACCCAGATCAGCGTGGTGGCCCGGGATGCGGCCGGCAACACCAGCCCGGCGGCAAGCCTGGTGATCGACACCGTACCGCCTGCCGCCCCAACTGTTCAGCCGAGCAATGGCGTGCTGCTCGGCGGCACGGCCGAAGCGGGCAGCACGGTGATCATCACCGGCCCGGGCGACGTGGTCGTTGGCGAGGCAGCAGTGAACGCGGGGGGAGCCTGGACCTTCCCTGTAGATATACCCTTGCAGCATGGCGCCGTGATCAGCGTCAGCGCCCGCGATGCGGCCGGCAATACCGGCCCGGCCACCGCCATCACTATCGACGCAGTCGCCCCCGCCATACCAACCATCGAGGCCACCAACGGTTCAGCTTTGCGCGGTACCGCCGAGGCGGGCAGCACGGTAACGCTAACCGCCAATGGCAACACCATCGCCACCCTGACCGCTGACAGCAGTGGTGATTGGAGCTTCACGCCGGGCACCAGCCTGGCCGATGGCGTATTGGTCACTGTGCAGGCACGGGATGCGGCCGGCAACCAGAGCCCCATTGCCAGCACGAGGGTGGATAACCTCGCCCCACCTGCGCCGGTGATCGCGGCCAGCAACGGCAGCGAGCTGAGCGGTACTGCCGAGGCCGGTAGCACTATACGGTTGAGTGTGGCGGGCGTGCTGATCGCCACGGTGGCCGTGGACGCCAATGGCAACTGGCATTACAAGCCGGCGCTGCCGCTGGCCGACAACACCGTGGTTACGGCAGTTGCCGTGGATGCGGCCGGCAACGTGAGCAATCCGGCCAGCGTGACCGTGGACGACAGGGTGCCGAATCTGCCCGAGGTGCTACCCAGCAATGGCAGCCTGCTCAGTGGTACGGCTGAACCGGGCAGTACCGTGACCATCCGCATTGCGGGTCAGGCAGACGTGCAGGTCAACGCCGATGCCACCACTGGCGCCTGGTCACAGACCTTTTCACCCGCCATCCCCAACGGCACCTCGGTCAGCATCACCGCTACCGATGCCACCAATAACGTCAGCGCGCCGGCCATCGTGGTGATCGACGGCCTGGCACCTGCGCTCCCCATCATCGCGCCCAGCAACGGCACCGTGCTGAGCGGCACGGCCGAAGCGGGCAGCACGGTGATTCTTACCGGAGCGGGCGGCGCCACTATCGGCCAGACGGTCGCCGATGTTCAGGGCAACTGGAGCTATATGCCTCCGACCCCGCTGACCAATGGCACGCAGGTAAGCGTGGTAGCACGCGATGCTGCCGGTAATATCAGCCCATCCACCAATACGATCATCGATAACGTGGCCCCTGCCGCCCCAACTATCCAGGCCAGCAACGGCGTGGTGCTGACGGGCACGGCCGAAGCCAACAGCACGGTAATTCTTACCGGCCCTGGCGGCATCCGCATCGGTACGGCGACCACTGACAGCGCCGGCAACTGGACCTACACACCGAGCCCCGTCCTGGCCAATGGCGTGGTGGTGACCGCAGTCGCCCGCGATGCGGCCGGCAATACCAGCACCTCGGTCAGCACCACGATCGATGCCATTGCGCCCAGCGCGCCCACCATTCAACCAAGCAACGGCGCCGCGCTAAGCGGTACCGCCGAGGCCGGCAGCACGGTTACCGTTACCGGCCCCGGCGGCAATGTGATAGGCCAAACGACCACCACTGCCAACGGCAACTGGACCATTACGCCAACAGAAACGCTGACCAACAGCACCGTTGTCACCGCCGTTGCCCGCGATGCAGCCGGCAATATCAGCGCTTCGACCAGCACCACCATCGATACCGTGGCGCCCAACGCGCCCACCATCCAACCCAGCCGGGGTACGGTGCTCACGGGTACGGCCGAGGCTGGCAGCACGATCATCCTTACCGATGGTAATGGCGCGCAGATCGGCACCACCACCGCTGCCGCCAATGGCACCTGGAGCTTCACACCCGCGGCGCAACTGGCTAACGGCACCGTGGTAAATGCCGTGGCGCGTGACGCGGCAGGTAATACCAGTGGTTCGACCAGCACCTTGGTCGACAGCCAGGCGCCGAGCGCCCCCAGCAATCTGTTCGTCAGCGCTGACGGCACCCTGCTCACCGGGAACGCCGAAGCGGGCAGCCAGGTGCGTATCGTGGTCAATGGCAACGTAGCCAGCCCGATCACCGTGACCGCCACTGCAGCAGGCACCTTCGCAGCGGTGCTGATTCCAGCCTTGGTGGCGGGCCAGCCGATCAGCGTGACGGCCACCGATGTGGCCGGCAACGTCAGCATCTCGGCAGGCACCAACGCGCCCAACCTGTCGGCACCGATCATCAACGTGCCGGAGGCGCTCGACACCTACATCAACGCGGCCGAGGCCGCCGACGGCATCCAGGTGCGCGTCGGGTTGGCCACCGGGGTGCGCGCTGGCGACACGGTCACGCTGACCTACACCGGCACCGGCGGCTACACCTTCAACCAGAGCCACACCGTAACAGCGGCCGAGGCCACTGCAGGTGCCGCTGTGGTTTCCGTACTGCCACCAGGCGGCAGTTTTCCACAGGGTGCTGCGTCGGTTACCGCGCATATCAACAACGGCGCCAATTCCCAGGCCGCGAATTTCACGGTCGACACCATCGCCCCTACCTCACCGGTGCTGAGCTTGACTGGCAACCTACTTACCATCTCCAGCGAGCCGAATAGCCAACTGACCGTGCATATCGACCTGGGCGGCACCGTCGCCACCGCCACGGTCACGGCCAACAATGCCGGGCTGGCCTCAGTGAACCTGCTCAGCGGGCTGAATATCGGCCTGACCTGGGACCAGCTGCTCAGCGCCCAGGTGACAGTGTCTGCCCGGGATCAGGCCGGCAACCAGAGTAACCTGGCCTCTCTGGGCCTGGGCGCCAGCCTGCTGCAGCAACCGATCACCCTCGGCAACCTCGCCGTGGATGCCAACCTGAGCGTACTCAATCTGTCAGCCGCGCGGCTCGGCATCAGCGGCAAGACCGTTGCCGGTGCCGCCCTGGCAGTCGAAGTGCTGACCCCGGCGGGCTATATCGGCCTTGCGCCCTTGGCGGCCGACGCCAACGGCAACTTTTCCATCAACCTGCTCAGCCCCAGTGTGCTCAGCCAGCTCGGTCTGTCGGTCAGCCAGGTTCTCAATCTGGGGGCCGACCTCGCACTGCGTATCACCGCGACATCGGGCAGCAAGACCAGCGGCCAGTACACCGTGGATCTGGATCCATCGGGCCTGCTCGGCCTGGCCATCGGTACCGTGCGCGTCGATGGCACGGCTGCCGACGACGTTCTTTCCGGCAGTGCCACCATCGCCAACGAGCAGATCTTCGCCGGTAACGGCAATGACTTGATCCTCAACGTGGGCGCCGGTGATCGCGTGGATGCTGGAGCCGGTAACGACACCATCCAGATCCGCGCCACCAATTTCGGCAGCGTCAACGGTGGCGCAGGCTTCGACACCGTACTGTTCGACGGCGGTATCGACATCAACTACGGCGCTGCCGGCATCGGCACGCTGAGCAATATCGAGCGCATCGACCTCGGCACCGGTGACTCGGGCAGCATCCTGACGCTGACCGCCGCAGCGGTGGCGTCCATCACCGATGCCAACAACATCCTGCAGATTACCGGGGAGAGCAACGACACCCTGCGGATCAGCAGCAGTGCCTTGAAGACAGGCACGCAGGCGATTGATGGCATCGTCTACGACGTCTATACCTACGGGAACACCACGCTGCTGGTGGAAGAAAACACGGTACAGGTTGTGGTCAGTTGATAGGGAATTCGTCTTACCGCATGCACATGTCTCATTGTCGATGGGCCGCGCGCCTGGCATTCACACTCTGTCTGCCCGCCTCGGCCCTGGCCATGCCGCTGGACCAGGCCGTGCGCAACGGCCTGGCTATTCACCCTCAGGTGCGCGCCGCGGTAGCGGAGGCGGCCCGCGCCGAGACCGAAGTGAAGATTGCCAAGGGGGGTTATTACCCGTCGTTATCGATGTCCGGCGGGCCGCAGGAGTTCGATATTGGCGAGACCGTCTATGACGTCACCGTCTCGCAGATGCTCTATGACTGGGGCCGCGTCGACAGCCAAGTCGACAGCGCCAAGGCGAACCAGCGCCAGCTCTCGGCCACCGCCGAAGTCACCCGTGAAGACGCTGCGCTGGACATCGTCGAAACCTATCTGGACGTGCTGGTCGCCCAGCGCCGTATCGAGGCGGTGCGCCGGCACATTCGCCTGCTCGACGACATCCGTGGGATGACCGAAGCACGCGGCGCCGACGGCTATTCGGATCGCAGCGAGCAGGATCGTGCCGGCCTGGAAATCGCGCGCGCCCAAGAGCAACTGGCCCTGGAAAAAGGCGCCCTGCTGGATGCCGGCAACCAGTTCGCGCTGCTCGTCGGGGCACCAGCGGAAGGCTTGGCCGAACCACGCCCACAGTCCATGCAGCGCTATCTGGCTACCCGCGATTTACCGCGGCTGATTACCGGCTCGCCGCTCTATCAGCGCGCAACGGAAGACACCAACCTGGCTCAGGCCGAATTGCGCGGCACCAAGGCGGCGCTGCTACCGCAACTGAATCTTGAAGCCTCAGCCACACGCAGAGAGATCGGCGGGCGCCTGCAGAACGATTCGATGGTCAACCTGCGCCTGCGCATGGACACCATCCAGGGCCTGTCCAACTTCCAGCGCCCCACCGCTGCCGCGCAGCGCCTGGAATCCGCGAGCTGGGGCCAGGACGCCATCCAGCGGGACATTCGCCGACAGCTGCAGAGCCTGTTCGACATCGGCGATTCGCTGCTCTGGCGCGAGCATGCGCTGGCCGTGCAGGTGCGTGATTCCGAGCAGGTCGGCGGCCTGTACCGCGAGCAATTCGAAGTGGGCCGCCGCGACGTGATCGACCTGCTCACCGTGCAGCGCGAGCGTTTCGAAGCCGAGCGCCAGCTGATCGTCCTGCAGGTCGAGCGCCTGCGCCTGGAATACCGCGCTGCGGCGCAGATCGGCCTGCTCGGCCCCCTGCTGGAGAACGGCCTGAATGGATCCTGACACGCTGACCACGCCGGGCAAGAACCAGGACCCGCTGCGCCAGGGCCTGGTGCTGCTGTGCCGGCAGCTCGGCCGCCCGGTGACCGACGCCGAGCTGGCCGACGGTATCGCCCTCGAACAGGGCCGCCTGCCGCTGCGCATGGTGCCGCGCGCCCTGCGTCGCGCCGATATCGTCGCCCAGGTCAGCGAAGAGAAGCTGCAGCGCATCGACGACTACCTGTTGCCGGCCTTGTTGCTGCTCAAGGACGGGCGCTGCGTGGTGCTGGTCGGCCAGCACGGCGAGCAGGCGGAGATCCTCGTGCCGCACAGCGACGGCGGTATGCAGCAATTGCCGATTGCCGACCTGGAGCCGTTGTACAGTGGCATGGCGGTTTTCGCCAAGTGCCGCTATCGGCCGGACGGCCGAGCCGAGGAATTCGCCAGCCCGACGCGCGAGCACTGGTTCTACGGGGCGCTCAAGCGCCTGCGGCGCTCCTATGTGGAAGTGGCCGTGGCGGCTTTCATCGCCAACCTGCTAGCCATCGCCGCTGCGTTGTTCGCCATGCAGGTATACGACCGCGTGGTGCCCAACGCGGCCTTCGACACGCTGTGGGTGCTGGCCAGCGGCGTTGCCCTGGCCATCGTGCTGGAAAGCCTGCTGCGCGGGTTGCGCGCCCACCTGCTCACCACCCTGGGCAAGCGCCTGGATCTGCAGCTTTCATCACTGCTGTTCGAGCGCGTGCTCAACACCCGCCTGGGCGCCAAGCCGGCGTCGGTCGGGGCTTTCAGCACGCAGATACGCGAGTTCGAATCGGTGCGCGAATTCTTCACTTCATCCAGCGCGGCGGTGATCAGCGACCTGCCGTTCGTGTTCATCTTCCTGTTGATCATCGCCCTGATCGGCGGCCATGTGGTCTGGGTGCCGGTGGTCGCCGCCGTGCTGATGATCCTCCCCGGCCTGCTCGCCCAAGACCGCCTGGCGCGGCTATCACGCCAAAACCTGCGCGAAGGGTCGGTGAAGAACGGCATCCTGCTGGAATCCATCGAACACCTGGAAACGGTCAAGGCCAGCCGCGCCGAAGGCCGTTGCATGCACCTGTGGGAAACCCTCACCGCGCAGCTCGCCGGCAGTGCGATGAAGACCCAGAGCCTGACCTCGGCGCTCAGCTACGGGGTCAGCACCGTGCAGCAGCTGTGCTACGTGGGGGTGGTGGTATTCGGCGTGTACCGCATCAGCGATGGGTATCTGAGTATGGGCGCATTGGTCGCCTGCTCGATCCTGGCGGCGCGCACCATCGCGCCGCTGTCGCAGATCGCCGGCATTCTCGGCCGCTGGCAACACACCAAGGTCGCCCTCGAGGGCCTCGACCAGTTGATGAGCGGCCCGGTCGAGCGCCCGGCCGGGCAGCGTTTCGTGCGCAAGGAACAGCTGGCCGGCGACTATCGCCTCGAGCAACTGCGTCTCGCCCATGACGATGCGCCACCTATCGTCGACATCAACGCCCTGAGCATCCGCGCCGGAGAACGGGTCGCCCTGCTGGGTGGCAACGGCGCCGGCAAATCCACCCTGCTGCGCCTGCTCGCCGGGTTGCTAGACCCCAGTGCCGGGCGGGTGATGGTCGACGACATCAGCCTGACCCAGGTCGACCCCGCCGACCGCCGCCGGCATATCGGCTATCTGCCCCAGGACATCGCGCTGTTCTACGGCACCCTGCGCGATAACCTCAATCTGGAAGGCACGGCGGTCAGCGACGAGGAGCTGTTCGAAGCCCTCGACGGCGTCGGCCTCGGCGCCTGGGTGCGCAGCCATCCGCTGGGCCTGGACCTGCCCATCCAGGGCAATGCCAGTCTATCCGGTGGCCAGCGCCAGGCGGTCGGGCTGGTGCGCGTGCTAGTGCAGGACCCGCCCATCGTATTGCTCGACGAACCGACATCGTCCTTCGACCAGACCAGCGAAAAGAACGTGGTCGAGTATCTGCAGCACTGGGTCAGCGGGCGCACCCTGATACTGGTGACCCACAAGAAGGTCATGCTCTCGCTGGTCGAGCGTGCGGTGGTGATGCGCCAGGGTCGGGTGATCATGGATGGCGCCCTGGATCAGGTGGTGCAGGACAACGTGGTGAACGCGCCGCAGGAGCCGCGGGGAGGCAACCATGCCGTCCAATGACCGCCTGCGCCGGCAGCTCGACGATCCCCTGCTGAGCGCCACCCATCCGTTGTTCCGGCCCTTGCTGTGGACGGTGCTGGCCACCGTGTTGCTGTTCATCGGTTGGGCCGCCTGGGCCGAGCTCGATGAAGTGACCCGTGGCGACGGTCGCGTGGTGCCCTTTACCCGCATCCAGAAGATCCAGAGCCTGGAGGGCGGAATCCTCGACCGCCTGCTGGTCGGCGAAGGCGATCTGGTCGAAGTCGGCCAGCCGCTGGTGCGCCTCGACGAGACGCGCTTTCGCACCTCCTTTCAGGAGTCGGCCAACCAGTCGGCGGCCCTGCGCGCCACCATCGCGCGCCTGGATGCCGAAGTGCTGGGCAAGGAGCGCATTGACTTTGCCGAGGACATCGACCCGACCAGCCCCCTCGCGCGCTCAGAGCAGGAGTTGTTCAAGTCGCGGCGCGACAAGCTGCAGGACGGCGTCAGCGCCATTAACCGACAGATCCGCCTGGCGCAGCTGCAGCTCAACCTGGTCGAGCCACTGGTAGCCAAGCGCGCCGTGAGCCAGATGGAAGCGCTCAAGCTCAGCCAGGAAGTCGCCACGCTCAATGGCAAACTCAGCGAACTGCGCAGCAGCTATTTCCAGGATGCCTACACCGAGCGGCAGAGCAAGAAGAGCGAACTCAGCGCCCTGGAGCCCATCGTCGCGCAGCGCCAGGATCAACTGCGCCGCACCGAGATCCTGTCGCCGGTGCGCGGCCGGGTGAACACCGTGCTGATCAACACCCGCGGCGGGGTAATCCAGCCCGGCGAGCCGATCATGGAAGTAATCCCGGTCGAGGATCAGTTGCTCATCGAAGCCCGTATCAAACCCCGCGACGTCGCCTTTCTGGTACCGGGCATGCCCACCAAGGTGAAGATCACCGCCTACGACTACAGCATCTACGGGTACCTGACCGGCACCCTCGAACAGATCAGCGCCGACACCATTTTCGAGGAAACGGCCCAGGGCAAAGAGTTCTACTACGAGGTACTGATCAAGACCGACGGCAGCCAGCTCAAGCGCCGCGACGAAATCCTGCCGATCATCCCTGGCATGGTCGCCGAAGTGGACATTCTCAGCGGCAAGCGCACGGTGATGAACTACCTGCTCAGGCCGTTGCTCAAGGCACAGCTTTATTAAGCTTTGATCAACGCCCCGGATTAATGAGCGATGGAGAGTCGCCGGCGCATGCATTAAAGCCACTGACACGTGCATCACGCTGGGTATTTGGCTAGCGCGGATTTATCCACAGGACTGTAACCCTTACCCCCGGCGCCTTCGCTGGGTACCAGCTTCGCCGACACTTATACAGTTGAGGAGCCCGTTGCCAGTCCAAGACAACCAGCCGTCATACAACAACGCAATTTCATCGCACGCACCATGGGCTGCACATTTGCCCGCGACGCGGCCGCAAACATGTGGATGCCAGCGAGTAGTAGACCATCATGCGGTTGCTGTGGATAACCATCCCCAGCCTGCCGAGGATAACGGCATGGTGGTCATCCGTGGTGCCACCACCGTCACCTTCTGAGCAGCTTCAGGTCAGGCGCCGATCACACCGCCATCATCGCGGCTGATGACCACCACCGTCGAGCGGGGATGAACGCCGGCCTGGTGATCCGGGAAGCTCGAGCCGCCCTCTTCGCCCGGGTGTTGAATGCCCACGAACATGCTCTTGTAATCCGGCGAGAAGGCCAGGCCGGTCACCTCGCAACCCACCGGGCCGACCATGAAGCGGCGAATCTCGCCCGTGTGAGGGTCAGCGCAGAGCATCTGGTTGTTGCCCATACCGGCGTAGTCGCCCTTGTTGCTGTACTTGCCGTCGGTCAGGATCCACAAGCGGCCACCCTCGTCGAAGCCGACGCCATCCGGGCTGTTGAACATGTTGTCGGCGTTGACCGCGTGGCTGCCCGCCTGGGGCGTGCCGGCATGCACCACCGGGTTACCGGCGACCACGAACAAGTCCCACTGGAAATCCAGGGCGGCGGCATCGTCGCCATGCTCGCGCCAGCGCAGAATCTGCCCGTACAGGTTGTTGGCACGCGGGTTCGGACCGCCGACTGGTTGGCCAGGCTCGCCGCGCTTGCTGTTGTTGGTGAGGGTGCAATAGACCTGGCCATCCTTGGGGCTGACGGTAATCCACTCGGGGCGATCCATGCGCGTGGCACCGACCTGCGTGCCGGCCTGGCGCGCTCGAATCACCACTTCGGCCTGGCTAGCAAAGCCTTTATCGGCAGTCAGCCCATTTTTCCCTGCCGTCAGCTCGATCCACAGACCACGGCCTTCGGGGTGATCGGCATCGCCGTTGCCCTCGTCGAAACGCGCCACATACAGCGTGCCCTGATCGAGGATGTGACGGTTGGCCTTGGCGTTATCACGGTCCAGGCGATCGCGGGTGATGAACTTGTAGATGAACTCGCCGCGTTCGTCGTCGCCCATGTACACCACCACGCGGCCATCGCGGGTGGTAGTCAGCGCAGCGTTCTCGTGCTTGAAGCGGCCCAGGGCGGTGCGCTTGATCGGTTTGGCTTTTGGGTCGAACGGGTCGATCTCGACGATCCAGCCGTGGCGGTTCAGTTCGTTGGGGTTCTTGGCAATGTCGAACCGCGGGTCGAAGCGGTGCCACTCGTTCTCGGCACTGGCATGCAGCACGCTGAAACGCTTCTGATCCGGGGTGAACTGCAGGTTGGCGTCGCTGCTGCCAAAGCAGTCGCTGAAGTTCTCTTCGCAGGTCAGGTAAGTGCCCCAGGGTGTCTGGCCGCTGGAGCAGTTCTGGAAGGTGCCCAGCACCTCGACACCGAGCGGGTCGGCTTTGGTCTTGAGCAGGTCATGGCCGCGAGCCGGGCCGCTCACCTCTATCGGTAGGTTGCCATGCACCCGACGGTTGTAAGGCGAGCCTTGCACAAAGGCCCAACCGCTCGCACCACGGCGTACTTCGATCACCGTCACGCCCTCGGCGTTCTGCGCCTTGCGCACGTCCTCGGCGGATTTCGGCAGGCCTCCATGGGCCAGCAGGTAGCGGTAATTCACGTACTCATTATTGATAGCCATCAGCGCGCGATCGGGGTCGCCCGGCCACGGGAAGAAGCTCATGCCATCGTTGTTGTCGCCGAACTGCAGCAGTTGCTCGGCCGCGGTGTTGCTGCCATCCCCCTTGAAGGTTGGCCCGCCATTTTGCAACGGCTGACCCCAGCTGATCAGCGGGCGGAATGAATAACCGGCCGGCAGGGTGATGGTATCGGCGGTGGATGCTGGCAGGTTGCTGAAACCCAGCAGCGGGCTGGCAATGGTGGCGCCTATCGAATCAGCCAGCACGCTGCGACTCAACAACCCGCCACCCAAAAACAGCGCCGCGCCGGTCAACGCCCCGGCGCCGATGAAGCGGCGACGGGAAAGGGTCAGTCGTTCGAGGTCGGTCAATTGATCGTCATGCATCACGGCGCTCCTGCGTTCTTTTGATGCGCAGGGACGCTAGGCATATTTCATGACGATTGGATGACGAACGTACCTAGCCTGGCCTCAAACGAGGTTATGCATTAACTATTCGCTATTCACATTTCTCGTGGCCGATTCTGTGGATAAGCTGGGAGCGGACGCTTAAATCCCTAGTGCCACGTGATTCATGGAGAACTGTTCATTATTTGAACAGTCACGTTTCTTTATGCACAGATACCTTGGATAAAAACTTTCATCACCTGTGGATAGAACGCTGTGAGGCAGTAATTACGCTGCCTTTATTGGAACTGATTAATCCTTGATCAGCACCGCAGTCATCTCGCCTGGGCAATGTAAAGCAATCTCTATATGATTCATATACGAATCATATAAAGAGATCTATCCATGGGTATCGTCAATATCGAAGATGAGCTGCACGACCAGATCCGTCGTGCGAGCAGCGTGTCTCATCGTTCTATCAACGCTCAGGCCAGCTTCTGGATCCGCATCGGCATGCTCTGTGAAATGAATCCGACCCTGAGCTTCAACGAAGTAATGGCCGCTGAGCTGCGTGCTGCCGGCGTATCGGCGCCCGGCCTGGCGAACGCGTCATGATCAAGACGCCAGAACAAATCGCTCTGATGGCCGAAGCCGGCCGGCTATTGGCCTCGGTCTTCACTCACCTTGATAAGCTGGACCTGTGCGGAATGTCGACGCTGCAGGTCGACGGCATTGTGGATAACTTCATTGTCCACAACCTTAACGCCCGCCCGGCCAGTAAAGGCCAGTACGGTTTCGCCTACTCGCTCAACGCCTCCATCAACAGTGTGGTGTGCCACGGGGTGCCAAGCGCCAAAGACGTATTGCAGAACGGCGACCTGGTTAATTTCGATATCACCCTGGAAAAGAACGGCTACATCGCCGACTCCAGCAAGACTTACCTGATTGGCGAGGTGTCGCCCGAAGCGCAGCGCCTCGCCCGCGTGACTTACGAGGCGCTGTGGGAAGGTATCGCTGTCGTGCGGCCAGGCGGCCGGTTGGGCGACATCGGTCATGCCATCGAACGCCACGCCCGCGTCCACGGCTATACGGTGGTACGCGAGTATTGCGGCCATGGCATCGGCAAACAGATGCATGAAGCACCGGAAGTGCTGCACTGGGGCAAGGCCGGAACCGGCCTGACCCTGCGCGAAGGCATGACCTTCACCATCGAGCCGATGCTCAATCAGGGCAAGGCAGGCACCCGAACGCTGGGGGATGGTTGGACGGTGGTAACCACCGATGGTTTGTTGTCCGCCCAGTTCGAGCACACCGTGGCGGTCACCGCTGATGGCGTCCGCGTGCTGACCCTGCGACCGGATGAGACGCCGCTGCGCTGATACAGGTTTAACGTCAAAGCCGACCAGACTAGCTATTCAGCCGGTGGCGGCGTAAGCCTGATCAGCTATCCAGCCTGACCAGTACCCAGGGCAGCATCAGTTGGGTCAGCGGCCCAATGCCAAAAGCGAACAGCAGGGTGCCAATGCCCAGCACCTTGTAGCCGGCCAGCAGGGTGCCGATCAGCAGCACGGCCAGTTCAATGGCGGTGCGCATGGAGCGCAGTGAATAACCGGTTACCCGATGCAGGCCGGTCATCAGGCCATCCCGCGGGCCACGGCCCAGCTGGGCACCGATATATAGCGCTGAGCCGAAACCACAGAGCAGCACGCCGCCCAGGGTCAGCAGCAGGCGCCAGATAAAACCCTCCGGCGCAACCAGCTGCTGCAGGGTGAGGTCGGCCACCAGGCCGATCACTACGGCGTTGGCGATGGTGCCCAGGCCGGGGATTTCGCGCAGCGGAATCCACAGCAGCAGCACCGTGAAGGACACACCCACCACGATCCAGCCAAAGCTCAGCGGCAGCATCTTGGCCAGGCCGACATGCAACGCATCCCAGGGCGACAGCCCCAGGTTGCCGCGGATCATCATCGCCATGGAAATGCCGAAGAACGCCAGGCCGACGAACAGCTGCAGCAGACGCCGCGGCAGTTGGCCGGCGCGCAATTGCGCCAGTGGCCCCAACTGAACCAGCACAGCCCTGTCGCCCATCATTCCACCGTGACTGACTTGGCCAGGTTACGTGGCTGATCCACATCGGTGCCGCGCAGCACGGCCACATGGTAGGACAGCAGTTGCAGCGGCAGGGTATAGAGGATCGGTGCCAAGGCATCGTGGATATGCGGCATGTTCACCACATGGGTGCCTTCGCCATTGCTCATGGCCGCACTGGCATCGGCGAACACGATCAGCTCGCCGCCACGGGCGCGAACCACCTGCAGGTTGGACTTGAGCTTGTCGAGCAGGTCGTTGTTGGGCGCCACCGTGACTACCGGCATGTCGGCGTCGACCAGCGCCAGCGGGCCGTGCTTGAGCTCACCAGCCGGGTAGGCCTCGGCGTGGATATAGGAAATTTCCTTGAGCTTGAGGGCGCCTTCCATCGCCACCGGATACTGGGCACCACGACCAAGGAACAGGGTGTGGTGCTTTTCGGCGAACAGCTCGGAAACCTTCTCGACGATCTTGTCCATGGCCAGAGCTTCGTCCAGGCGCGCCGGAAGACGGCGCAGCTCATCGACGAGTTCGGCGGCGACACCCGCTTGCAGCGTGCCCTTGACCTGGCCGAGTGCCAGGGTCAGCAGCATCAGGCCCACCAGCTGGGTGGTGAAGGCCTTGGTCGAAGCCACGCCGATCTCGGGGCCGGCATGGGTCAGCAGGGTCAGGTCGGACTCGCGTACCAGCGAGCTTATGCCGACGTTGCAGATCGCCAAGCTGGCCAGGTAACCGCCATCGGCCTTGGCGTTGCGCAGCGCGGCCAGGGTGTCAGCCGTCTCGCCGGACTGGGAGATGCTGACGAACAAGGTGTCCGGCTGCACCGCGACGCGGCGATAGCGAAACTCGCTGGCCACTTCGACCTGGCAGGGGATGCCGGCCAACTCTTCGAGCCAGTAACGGGCAACCATGCCGGCGTGGTAGCTGGTACCACAGGCGACGATCTGCACGTTGCGCACCTTGGCGAACAGTTCGGCGGCCTGGGGGCCAAAGGCCTGCACCAGCACATGGTCGCTGCCGAGGCGGCCTTCCAGGGTGCGTTGCACGACCTTGGGCTGCTCGTGGATCTCCTTGAGCATGAAGTGACGGAACACGCCCTTGTCGGCCGCATCGGCACCTTCGTGGTACTGCACCGCTTCGCGCTGCACAACGTTGCCGTTGGCATCCCAGATCTGCACGCTGTCGCGCTGGATTTCGGCGATATCGCCTTCTTCCAGATACATGAAACGGTCAGTGACCTGGCGCAGGGCAAGCTGGTCGGAGGCGAGGAAGTTCTCGCCCAGGCCCAAACCGATCACCAGCGGGCTGCCACTGCGCGCGGCGAGCAGACGATTCGGGTTGGCCGCGCTGATCACCGCCAGGCCGTAGGCGCCGCGCAATTGCTTGACCACCGCCTTGAGGGCCTCGGCCAGGTCGCTATGGCTCTTCAGGGTGTGGTCGAGCAGGTGGACGATGACTTCGGTGTCGGTATCCGAGCTGAAGTGGTAACCCAGGCCCTGCAACTGCTCGCGCAACGGGCCATGGTTTTCGATGATGCCGTTGTGCACCACCGCCAGTTGGTCGCCGGAAAAGTGTGGGTGGGCATTGTTTTCGGTCGGCACGCCGTGGGTGGCCCAGCGGGTGTGGGCGATGCCCAGGCGGCCCGGCAATGGTTCGCTGTCCAGTGCCGCCTCCAACTCGCTGACCTTGCCGACGCGACGACGGCGCTGCAGGCTGCCCATGTCATCGAGCAGCGCTACGCCGGCGCTGTCATAGCCGCGGTACTCGAGACGCTTCAGGCCCTCGACCAGCACGGCGGTGATGTTGCGTTCGGCGATGGCGCCTACGATGCCACACATAGCGTTCTCCTCAGGATGCGTCAGTGGCCGCGCAGATCAGCTGGATCCCGCGGGCCAAGAGTTGTTCGCGCGCCTCGCTGTCGAGGCGCTCGTCGGTAATCAGGGTGTGCACGCTGCCCCAGGGCAGCTCGAGATTGGGAATGCGCCGGCCGATCTTGTCGCTCTCGACCATCACGATCACCTCACGGGCCACCTCGGCCATCACCCGCGAAAGGCCCAGCAGCTCGTTGAAGGTGGTGGTGCCGCGCTGCAGATCGATGCCGTCGGCGCCGATGAATAGCTGGTCGAAATCATAGGAACGCAGCACCTGCTCGGCGACCTGGCCCTGGAAGGATTCCGAATGCGGATCCCACGTGCCGCCGGTCATCAGCAGCACCGGCTCGTGCTCGATATCGCGCAGCGCATTGGCCACGTTCAGGGAATTGGTCATCACCACCAGCCCGGGCTTGTGGCCCAGCTCGGGGATCATCGCCGCCGTGGTGGTGCCGCTATCGATGATGATTCGCGCATGCTCGCGGATGCGCGCCACACCAGCCCGGGCGATCGCCTGCTTGTAGCGAGACAACGGCTGGCTGCTCTCGACCATCATTTCCTGGGGCAGCGGCACTGCACCGCCGTAACGGCGCAACAGCAGGCCATTGGCTTCCAGCGCGGCAAGATCCTTGCGAATGGTTACTTCGGAGGTGGCGAAACGCTTGGCCAAGGCGTCGACGCTCACCTCGCCCTGCTCGGCGAGCAAGGCAAGAATGGTTTGTCGACGTTGCGGTGTGTTGCGTTTCGACATGCTTAAGTTTCGATTCGAAAGATAATGACGCGAATCAAAACTCAACACGCTTTTGGCGTCAAGAGGAACATTACTGTGGATAACCCTGATGGCCACTGCGGTGCGCTGGCGGCCGGGTTATCCACAGCGTGTGACTACGGGTTCTTCTTGGTGGGACGCTGCCAGCCTTCGATATTGCGTTGGCGGCCGCGCGCGACGGCCAGGTTGTTGGCCGGCACATCCGAGGTAACGACCGAACCGGCAGCGGTAGTGACGCCATCGCCCAGTGCTACGGGCGCTACCAGCGCACTGTTGGAGCCGACGAAGACATCCTCGCCCATTACGGTGCGGTGCTTGTTGGCACCGTCGTAGTTGCAGGTGATGGTACCGGCGCCGATGTTGCTGCGCGCACCGATCTCGGCATCGCCCAAGTAGCTCAGATGACCGGCCTTGGCGCCCTCGCCCAGCACGGCGTTCTTCAACTCCACGAAGTTACCCACATGGGCCTTGGCGCCCAGTACGCTGCCCGGCCGCAGACGGGCGAAGGGACCGCAATCGGCACCTTCACCCACTTCGGCGCCTTCCAGATGGCTGTTGGCCTTGACGATGGCGCCCTTGCGCAGGGTGCTGTCCTTGATCACGCAGTTCGGGCCGATCTGTACGTCGTCTTCGATGACTACCTGGCCTTCGAGGATCACGTTGATGTCGATGGTCACGTCACGGCCAACGGTCACCTCACCGCGCACGTCGAAACGATGCGGATCGCGCAGGGTTACGCCCTGGGCCATCAGCCGGCGAGCCATGCGCTGCTGGTAATGGCATTCGAGCTGGGCGAGCTGTATACGGTCGTTGGCGCCAAGCACTTCCATTTCGTCGGCAGCGGTAGCGGTGGCCACTACCAGGCCGTCAGTGACCGCCATGGCGATCAAGTCGGTCAGGTAGTACTCGCCTTGGGCGTTGCTGTTCGACAGCCGCCCCAGCCAGTCGCCCAGGCGCTTGCCGGGCACGGCGAGAATGCCGGTGTTGCCTTCACGGATCTGCCGCTGTGCCTCGCTGGCATCCTTGTGTTCGACGATGGCCTGCACGGCGCCCTGCTCGTCACGCACGATGCGGCCGTAGCCGGTCGGGTCGGCCAGCTCGACGGTGAGCAGGCCCAGCTGGTTGTCGTTGACCAGCTCCAGCAGGCGTTGCAGGGTCGCCGGCTCGATCAGCGGCACGTCCCCGTACAGGATCAAGACCGTATCGGCACTCAAGGCCGGCTGGGCCTGGGCCACAGCGTGGCCGGTACCCAGCTGCTCGGCCTGGATGACGAAATTCAGGTCGTCGGCCGCCAGGCGCTCGCGTACCTTCTCGGCGCCATGGCCGATCACCACCTGGATGCTCTGCGGCTGCAAGCTGCGGGCGGTGTCGATGACGTGGCCAAGCATGGGCTTGTGAGCGACCGGATGCAGCACCTTGGGCAGCGCTGAACGCATGCGGGTGCCCTGGCCAGCGGCGAGAATGACGATATCGAGGGACATGACAGATCCAGATAAACGAGAGCGGAAAGAAAGAGGGTTCACAGCAATCCGTTGCGCGAGTGTCGATCAGAAAAGGGTTCATCGCGGCTGAAGCCGCTCTCACATGATCGGGTTATCCACAACCTTGGTTAAATCGCAGGCAAGAAAAAGGGTAGCCAAGGCTACCCCTTTTCCAAGCAACGATGAAGAGCGTCGGTATCAGCTACCGCCGAACTTCTTGCGCATTTGCTGGACGGTGCGCAGCTGGGCTGCGGCCTCGGCCAGACGAGCAGCGGCGGAACCGTAGTCGAACTCGGCTCCCTGCTCGCTCAGCGCTTTCTCGGCAGCCTTGACGGCTTCCTGAGCGGAGGCTTCATCCAGGTCAGCAGCGCGTTGCACGGTGTCGGCGAGTACCTTGACCATGCTTGGCTGCACTTCCAGGAAGCCACCGGAGATGTAGAACACCTCGATATCGCCACCCTGCTTGACCAGACGAATCGGGCCCGGCTTGAGGTCGGTGATCAGCGGCGCGTGGCCCGGGGTGATACCCAGATCACCCAGGTTGCCATGCGCGATCACCATCTCGACCAGACCGGAGAAGATCTCGCCTTCTGCGCTGACGATGTCGCAATGGACTGTCATAGCCATATCTAGCCTCACGTAAGCGCCCGTTGCCGGGCGCACGGGATTACAGTTTCTTCGCTTTCTCGATGGCTTCTTCGATGCCACCGACCATGTAGAACGCCTGCTCCGGCAGGTGATCGTACTCACCTTTGAGGATGCCGCTGAAACCAGCGATGGTGTCCTTCAGGGAAACGTACTTGCCTGGCGAACCGGTGAACACTTCAGCAACGAAGAACGGCTGGGACAGGAAGCGCTGGATCTTACGAGCACGGGATACCAGCTGCTTGTCTTCTTCCGACAGTTCGTCCATGCCGAGGATCGCGATGATGTCCTTCAGCTCTTTGTAGCGCTGCAGCACGTACTGAACGCCGCGAGCGGTGTCGTAGTGCTCCTGGCCGATCACGTTCGGGTCCAGCTGGCGCGAGGTCGAGTCCAGTGGGTCGACCGCCGGGTAGATACCCAGGGAGGCGATGTCACGGGACAGTACGACAGTGGCGTCCAAGTGGGCGAAGGTGGTCGCCGGGCTCGGGTCGGTCAGGTCGTCCGCAGGTACGTAAACGGCCTGGATCGAGGTGATCGAACCGGTCTTGGTGGAGGTGATGCGCTCTTGCAGAACACCCATCTCTTCAGCCAGGGTCGGCTGGTAACCTACTGCCGACGGCATACGGCCGAGCAGTGCGGATACTTCGGTACCGGCCAGGGTGTAGCGGTAGATGTTGTCCACGAAGAACAGAACGTCACGGCCTTCGTCACGGAACTTCTCGGCCATGGTCAGGCCGGTCAGGGCGACGCGCAGACGGTTGCCTGGTGGCTCGTTCATCTGACCGTAGACCAGGGCTACCTTGTCGAGAACGTTGGAGTCCTTCATCTCGTGGTAGAAGTCGTTACCCTCACGAGTACGCTCACCCACACCGGCGAATACGGAATAACCGCTGTGCTCGATGGCGATGTTACGGATCAGCTCCATCATGTTTACGGTCTTGCCGACACCGGCACCACCGAACAGACCGACTTTACCGCCCTTGGCGAACGGGCAGACCAGGTCGATAACCTTGATGCCGGTTTCCAGCAGCTCGTTGGAGCCCGATTGCTCGGCGTAGGTCGGTGCGGCACGGTGAATGCCCCAGCGCTCTTCTTCGCCAATCGGACCGGCTTCGTCAATCGGGTTGCCCAGCACGTCCATGATACGGCCCAGGGTCTTGACCCCGACCGGCACCTGGATGCCAGCGCCAGTGCTGTCGACGTTCAGGCCACGCTTGAGGCCTTCGGTCGAACCCATCGCAATGGTACGCACCACGCCGTCGCCCAGCTGCTGCTGAACTTCCAGAGTGGTTTCGGCGCCGACTACTTTCAGCGCTTCATAAACACTCGGCACCTTGTCACGCGGGAATTCCACGTCGATGACGGCGCCGATGATTTGAACGATACGTCCGCTACTCATCTTTGGTTCCTCTGAATATTTGAACCGTTAAACCGCGGCAGCGCCGCCGACGATTTCCGAAATTTCCTGGGTGATCGCTGCCTGACGTGCCTTGTTGTAGATCAACTGCAGGTCTTTGATGAGGTCGCCCGCGTTATCGGTGGCGTTCTTCATCGCGATCATCCGTGCGGCCTGTTCGGCTGCATTGTTCTCGACCACTGCCTGGTACACCTGCGACTCCACGTAGCGCACCATCAGCCCGTCAAGCAGCTGCTTGGCGTCGGGTTCGTACAGGTAGTCCCAGTGGTGTTTCAGCTCCTGATCCGCATCGGCCACCAGTGGAATCAACTGCTCCACGGTCGGCTTCTGGGTCATGGTATTGATGAACTTGTTGGAAACCACGGACAAACGGTCGATACGCCCTTCCAGGTAAGCATCGAGCATCACCTTGACGCTGCCGATCAGATCATTGATCGACGGCTCTTCGCCGAGGTGGCTGATCGCAGCAACGACGTTGCCACCAAAGTTGCGGAAGAATGCCGCACCCTTGCTGCCAACTACGCAGAGATCAATCTCCACGCCGCGCTCGCGGTTTGCCGACATGTCCTTGACCAGGGCCTTGAACAGGTTGGTATTCAAGCCACCGCACAGACCACGGTCCGAACTCACCACCACGTAACCGACGCGCTTGACTTCGCGTTCGATCATGAAGGGATGACGGTATTCCGGGTTGGCGTTGGCCAGGTGACCAATTACCTGGCGGATACGCTCCGCATAGGGACGGCTAGCTGCCATGCGCTGTTGTGCCTTGCGCATCTTGCTGACCGCCACCTTTTCCATGGCGCTGGTGATCTTCTGCGTGCTTTTGATGCTCGCAATCTTGCTGCGAATCTCTTTTGCGCCTGCCATTTCACACCTATCGGGTTAGCAGGCGGGCGTCTTGCGACGCCCGCTGCGGCTTACCAGGTTTGGGTGGCTTTGAACTTCTCGATACCGGCTTTCAGCTGGCCATCGATGTCGTCATTGAAGTCACCCTTCTCGTTGATCTTCGCCATCAGGTCGGCGTGATCACGGTTGAAGAAGGCGATCAGAGCCTGCTCGAAGCTGATGATCTTGGCGACTTCGATGTCGGTCAGGAAACCACGCTCGGCGGCATACAGCGACAGCGCCATGTCCGCGATGGACATCGGAGCGTATTGCTTCTGCTTCATCAGCTCGGTAACGCGCTGACCATGCTCGAGCTGCTTGCGGGTGGCTTCGTCCAGGTCAGAAGCGAACTGGGCGAATGCCGCCAGTTCACGGTACTGAGCCAGAGCGGTACGGATACCACCGGAGAGCTTCTTGATGATCTTGGTCTGCGCAGCACCACCCACACGGGATACCGAGATACCGGCGTTGACGGCCGGACGGATACCCGAGTTGAACATGGCCGATTCCAGGAAGATCTGACCGTCGGTGATGGAAATCACGTTGGTCGGAACGAACGCGGAAACGTCACCAGCCTGGGTTTCGATGATCGGCAGAGCGGTCAGGGAACCGGTCTTGCCAGTCACGGCGCCGTTGGTGAACTTCTGGACGTACTCTTCGGAAACGCGCGATGCACGCTCCAGCAGACGGCTGTGGAGATAGAACACGTCGCCCGGGTAGGCTTCACGGCCTGGCGGACGGCGCAGCAGCAGGGAGATCTGACGGTAGGCAACGGCCTGCTTGGACAGGTCATCGTAAACGATCAGTGCATCTTCACCGCGGTCGCGGAAGTATTCGCCCATGGTGCAGCCGGCGTAAGGAGCCAGGAACTGCAGCGCAGCGGATTCGGAAGCCGAAGCAGCGACGACGATGGTGTTGGCCAGAGCGCCGGACTCTTCGAGTTTGCGAACCACGTTGGCGATGGTCGATTGCTTCTGACCAACGGCTACGTAGACGCAGAAGATACCGCTGTTCTTCTGGTTGATGATGGCGTCGACGGCCAGGGCAGTCTTACCGATCTGACGGTCACCGATGATCAGCTCGCGCTGGCCACGGCCTACCGGGATCATGGCATCGACCGACTTGTAGCCAGTCTGTACCGGCTGGTCGACCGACTTACGCCAGATCACACCTGGAGCCACTTTCTCGACAGCGTCGGTAGCGGCGGTGTTGATCGGGCCTTTGCCATCGATCGGGTTGCCCAGTGCGTCGACGACGCGGCCCAGCAGCTCCGGACCAACCGGAACTTCCAGGATGCGGCCAGTGCACTTGGCGCTCATGCCTTCGGCCAGGGTGGTGTACGCACCCAGGACAACGGCACCGACGGAGTCTTGCTCCAGGTTCAGTGCCATACCGTAGACGCTGCCCGGGAACTCGATCATTTCGCCGTACATGACGTCGGCGAGACCGTGAATGCGCACGATACCGTCGGATACGCTGACGATGGTGCCTTCGTTACGGGCTTGGGAAGAGACGTCGAGTTTCTCGATACGTCCCTTGATGATTTCACTAATTTCGGAAGGATTGAGTTGCTGCATAGCTCTGCTGCCCCTTCAAACTCAAGATTTCAATGCTTCGGCCAGCTTCGCGATCTTGCCGCGAACTGAGCCATCGATAACCAGGTCGCCGGCGCGGATCACGACACCACCAATCAAGGCGGCGTCCTCCGCAGCGTGCAGGCGCACTTCCCGGCCGAGCCGTGCACTGAGAACCTTGGCGAGTTTGTCTTGCTGTTCATCGCTCAATGCGAAGGCACTGGTAACGTCCACGTCGATCGACTTCTCCTGCTCGGCCTTGTACAGCTCGAACAGTGCGAAGATTTCCGGCAACAGGGCCAGACGATCATTCTCCGCGACAACGTGGATGAAATTGCGCACCTGGGCGTCGAACTTGTCACCACACACCTCGACGAAGGTGGTGGCCTTGTCTGTACTCGTCAAACGCGGGGCCTTGAACACGCTCTGCAGGGTGGCGTCCTGAGACACCGCCGCTGCCAGGCCGAGCATGGCTGACCAAGAGGCCAGCTGCTGGTGGGCCTGGGCGTATTCGAAAGCCGCCTTGGCATAAGGTCGGGCCAACGTGGTCAGTTCTGCCATGATCGCGCCCTCGCTTAAATTTCGGCGGCCAGTTTGGAAACCAGCTCCGCATGCGCGTTTTGGTCGATGGATGCGCCCAGGATCTTCTCGGCACCGCCGACGGCCAGGGCACCCACTTGGGCACGCAGGGCGTCTTTGACGCTGTTGATTTCCTGTTCGATCTCGGCCTGAGCCTGAGCCTTCACGCGATCCGCCTCGACGCGAGCCTGATCACGGGCTTCATCGACGATCTGGTTCGCGCGTTTCTTGGCTTGCTCAATGATTTCAGCAGCCTGTGTCTTGGCTTCGCGCAGTTGCTGACCCGCTTTCTCTTGGGCCAACTCCAGGTCACGAGCCGCACGACTGGCAGCGTCCAGACCTTCAGCAATCTTCTTCTGACGCTCTTGCAAAGCCGCAATGACCGGAGGCCATACGAACTTCATGCAGAACAGCACGAAGATGAAGAAGGCAACGGACTGGCCAATCAGGGTTGCATTAATGTTCACGCCAACACCTCGCTCGTTCGTTGTCCATCACACCAATCAACTCGAAAAATTCGAGTGATTAGCCAGCGATTTGACCAACGAAGGGGTTCGCGAAGGTGAAGAACAGTGCGATACCAACACCGATCATGGTCACGGCGTCCAGCAGGCCGGCGACGATGAACATTTTGACTTGCAGCATCGGAACCATTTCCGGCTGACGCGCAGCGCCTTCCAGGAACTTGCCGCCCAGCAGGCCGAAGCCGATAGCGGTACCCAGAGCGCCCAGGCCAATCAGCAGAGCAACAGCGATCGCGGTCAGACCAACTACAGTTTCCATCTTTCCTCCCGACTTTTTACGTCGTATTGGTTAAGGTTTTTCTAAGGGTAAAGCGGTAAAGCAAAACCGTTACTTCCAGTGCCCTTGCGGGCGTTCCAGCCGAGGCTGGATCCATCGACAACGCCGCGCATCAAGGATGCGCGATACGTTCATCAATGGCTGTCTTCGTGCGCCATCGACAGGTAGACAATGGTCAGCATCATGAAGATGAAGGCCTGCAGCGTGATGATGATCAGGTGGAAGACTGCCCAGGCCCACTGCAGAACGCCTGCCAGTGCTGCCAACAGAATGCCGCCGCCGAACATGACCGCGATGAGGATGAAGATCAGCTCGCCAGCGTACAGGTTGCCGAACAGTCGCAGGGCCAGAGACACCGGCTTGGCGATCAGGGTCACGAACTCCAGCAGGAAGTTGACCGGGATCAGCAGGATCTTGACGAAGATGTTCTTGGCGCTGAACGGGTGCAGGGTCAGCTCGCCCAGGAAGCCGCCAATGCCCTTGACCTTGATGCTGTAGAAGATGATCAGCGCGAATACCGACAGGGCCATGCCCAGGGTGGCGTTCGGGTCGGTAGTCGGTACAGCGCGGAAGAACAGGTGCTCGTCGCCGGCGATCTTGGCGGCAGCGACCGGGATCCAGTCCACCGGCACCAGGTCCATCAGGTTCATCAGGAAGATCCAGACGAAGATGGTCAGGGCCAGCGGGGCGATCAGGGCGTTACGGCCGTGGAAGGTGTCCTTCACGCTGCCGTCGACGAACTCGACCAGCACTTCGACGAAGTTCTGCAGGCCACCGGGTTGACCGGAGGTGGCGCGCTTGGCAGCGGCCTTGAACAGGAAGATGAAGATCAGACCCAGCACCACGGAGATACCCAGTGTATCGAGGTGGAAAGCCCAGAAGCCCATTTCTTTGGCTTCCTGGGCGTTGTGGGCGAACCCCCAACCATTGACCGGGTGCTGACCGTAGGTCAGGTTCTGCAAGTGATGCTGGATATAACCCGAAGCGGTTTCTGCAGCTGCCATAAATCCCTCAAACGCTCTAAGGCTTTAAAAATCATCTCTTCATCAGCAAGGGTGCGAACCAGTTGACCAATTGGGTCAGGAGGAAAACGCCGAACAAGGCCGCCGCATCCAATGGCTTCACACCTGCGAACACCAGTGCGAAAAGCACTGCTGTCAAAACCAGTTTCCCTGCTTCGCCGGCGTAGAACGACCGGACGATGGCCTGGGCTGCCCGCGCTCCGGAGAACCGGAATGCCTTGTGGGCAAAGTACAGATTCGGCAGCCAGGCAATCAGCCCGCCGCACAATCCGGAATAACCAGCGGTTGTGCCCTTCCATTGCCAGCAGGCAGCGGCGAGAACCAACAGCACCAGCAGTTGCACCACGAGAATCGGAAACACCGGCAGACGATGGAACGGCAAGCGTTTGGGCGTGCGGGTATCCATCATTTTTCCCGGGGAAACAGCTCTCAGATATCGTTGCCAAGCTAATCAATAACTTGGCACATTTTGTGCCGCCGAAATGCGCGCAGAGTATAGGGGTGGTTCCCACCCCATTCAACTGCCCGAAAGTCTTTTCGCCGTAGTGCTCGAGGAGCAATTGTTTCAGCGGATGTGGGCTAGGACGCCCTGAAGCTCATCGAGGGAATTGTATCGAATGACCAGCTGGCCCTTGCCCTTCTGGCCGTGCTTGATCTGCACGGGAGAGCCCAGCCGCTCAGCCAGGCGCTGTTCGAGGCGGCTGATATCCGGATCGACCTTGGTGGTGGCAGTTGGCCGCTCCTGGGTGTTCAGCCACTGACGCACCAGCGCCTCGGTCTGACGTACGGTCAGGCCCCGTGCGACAACGTGTCGCGCACCTTCGGTCTGCTGCTCGACCGGCAGGCCGAGCAGTGCGCGGGCGTGGCCCATTTCCAGGTCGCCATGAGAGAGCAGGGTTTTCACTTCCTCGGGCAGGGCAATCAGGCGCAGCAGGTTGGTAATGGTCACCCGCGACTTGCCGACGGCTTCGGCGACCTGTTGTTGGGTCAGCTGAAATTCCTGCTGCAGGCGCTGCAGCGCCATGGCTTCTTCGATGGGGTTGAGGTCTTCGCGCTGGATGTTCTCGATCAGCGCCATGGCGATGGCGGCTTCGTCCGGCAGCTCGCGTACCAGCGCCGGGATGCAGTCCAGCCCGGCCTGCTGGGTGGCTCGCCAGCGGCGTTCACCGGCAACGATCTCGAAACGCCCTTCGCCCACCGGACGCACCACGATGGGCTGCATCACGCCGTGGGTCTTGATCGACTGGCTCAGCTCCTCGAGCGCGGTGACGTCCATATCGCGACGCGGCTGGTACTTGCCGCGCTGAATCAGGTCCAGAGGCAGGTGCTGCAGCTCACGGGTATCGGCCTTGACCGCTTCCTGCTCGAGCGTATCGACGCTGGTGCCTCCCAGCAGGGCGTCCAGGCCTCGACCGAGCCCACGTTTCTTGGCAGCCATGCACAGTTTCCTTATACGGTTGCGGTGTGGGCGTTCGCGCGCTGGCGGCGAACCAGCTCGCCAGCCAGCGCCAGGTAGGCGATCGCACCACGGGATTGCTTGTCATAGACCAGCGCCGGCATACCGAAGCTGGGAGCTTCGGCCAGTCGCACGTTGCGCGGGATTACGGTTTGATAGAGCGTGTCGGGGAAATGTTCCTTGAGCTGGGCAGACACGTCGCTGGTCAGGCTGATGCGCGGGTCGTACATGGTGCGCAGCAGGCCTTCGATCTTCAGCGTCGGGTTGAGCAGCTTGCCGATGCGCTGGATGCTGTTGACCAGATCGCTCAGCCCCTCCAGTGCGTAGTACTCGCACTGCATGGGAATGATCACCCCATCGGAGGCGACCAGGGCATTGATCGTCAGCATCGATAGTGCCGGCGGGCAGTCGATGAGGATGTAATCGTAGTTCTCGCGGATCGGCGCCAGTGCATAACGCAGGCGGCTCTCCTTCATCTTCATTTCCAGCAGGGACACTTCCGCGGCGGTCAGGTCGCGGTTGGCCGGCAGCAACTGATAGCCACCGTGCTCGGAGAACTGCATGGCTTCGACCAGGTTGCAGTCGCCGACCAGCACGTCGTAGATGGAGTGTTCCAGGGTCTGCTTGTCGATGCCGCTACCGGTGGTGGCGTTGCCCTGCGGATCGAGATCGATGAGCAGCACACGGCGTTTGGTCGCAACCAAGGAAGCCGCCAGGTTGATGCAGGTCGTGGTCTTGCCCACGCCGCCTTTCTGGTTGGCGATTGCGAATACTTTAGCCATGTTGCCGTTCCCCTTAAACCGAGCGACGCAGTATCAACAGATGGCGCTGGCCTTGGCAACCGGGAACCTTGAGCACGTGGGTGGCGGTGAGACGGAAGTCCGCCGGCAGCGCCTGCAGCTCGTCGTCCGGGTGCACGCCTTTCATGGCCAGCCACTGGGTGTGGCCATCGCCCAGATGGCGCGTCCAGTTGGAGAAATCTTCCAGCGAGCTGAACGCCCGCGAGCAGATGCCGTTGAATGGCTGCTCGGGCATGAAGGCTTCCACACGACGGTGGATAACTTCCAGGTTGGCTAGCTTCAGCTCGAGCTTCACTTGGGTGAGAAAGCGGGTCTTCTTGCCGTTGGAATCGAGCAACGTGAAGCGCCGCTCGGGAAACAGGATGGCCAACGGAATGCCCGGCATGCCGCCGCCACTGCCGACGTCCAGCCAGTTATCCCCAGCCTCTGCGACGAAAGGCACCACGCTGAGGCTGTCGAGCAGATGGCGCGACACCATCTCGTCCGGATCGCGCACGGCGGTCAGGTTGTAGGACTTGTTCCACTTGATCAGCAGCGCCAGGTAACCCAGCAGCTGCGCCTGCTGCTGCTCGGTCAAATCGACGCCCAGTTCACGAGCGCCTTGTTGCAGTTCTTCGGCGTGGCGAGCGGTAACGGACATCAGGCGCTCTGCTCCAACTGGCGACCAGCGCCGCGTTTTTTCAGGTGGATCAGCAGCAGGGAGATGGCTGCCGGGGTGACGCCAGGGATGCGCGAGGCCTGACCGAGAGTCTGCGGCCGAGCGTTGCCGAGTTTGTGCTGGATCTCCTTGGACAGCCCGGAAATGGTCGCATAGTCGATATCCACAGGCAGTTCGGTTTCCTCACTCGCGCGTAGGCGGGCGATCTCGTCCTGCTGACGCTCGATGTAGCCGGCGTACTTGGTCTTGATCTCGACCTGCTCGGCAACCTGGGGATCCTCGGCGCCTTCGCCGGTCACCTCGACCAGGCCGGCGTAATCGATTTCCGGGCGCGACAGCAGGTTGAGCAGGTTGTACTCGTGGGTCAGCGGCGTGCCGAAGCGCTCGACGATGGCCTCGCCTTGGGGCGTGTTCGGGCGCACCCAGGTACTTTTCAGGCGCTGCTCTTCCCGGGCGATGCCTTCGCGCTTGGCTTCGAACGCCGCCCAGCGGTGGTCGTCGACCAGGCCCAGCTCGCGGCCCTTCTCGGTCAGGCGCAGATCAGCGTTGTCTTCGCGCAGGATCAGCCGGTATTCGGCCCGCGAGGTGAACATACGGTACGGCTCCTGGGTACCCAGGGTGATCAGGTCGTCGACCAGCACGCCGATGTAGGCCTCGTCGCGACGCGGGCACCAGCTGTCTTTGCCCTGGGCGCGCAGCGCGGCATTGGCGCCGGCCAACAAGCCTTGCGCGCCGGCTTCTTCGTAACCGGTGGTGCCGTTGATCTGGCCAGCGAAGAACAGACCGCCGATGACCTTGGTCTCCAGGCTGTACTTCAGGTCACGCGGGTCGAAGTAGTCGTACTCGATGGCGTAACCCGGGCGCACGATATGGGCGTTTTCCATGCCGCGGATGCTCTGCACGATCTGCAGCTGCACATCGAACGGCAGGGACGTGGAAATGCCGTTGGGGTACAGCTCATGGGTGGTCAGGCCTTCCGGCTCGATGAACACCTGGTGGCTGTCCTTCTCGGCGAAGCGATGGATCTTGTCCTCGATCGACGGGCAATACCGCGGGCCCACACCTTCGATCACCCCGGAGTACATCGGCGAGCGGTCGAGGTTGGCAGCGATGATCTCGTGAGTGCGCGCATTGGTGTGGGTGATCCAGCAACTCACCTGGCGTGGGTGCTGCTCCTTGTTACCCATGAACGACATCACCGGGATCGGTGTATCGCCTGGCTGTTCGGTCATCTGGGTGAAGTCCACCGAACGACCGTCGATACGTGGCGGCGTGCCGGTCTTCAGGCGACCGACGCGCAGCGGCAATTCACGCAGGCGCTTGGCCAGGGCGATCGAGGGCGGATCACCTGCACGGCCGCCGGAATAGTTCTGCAGGCCGATGTGGATAAGTCCGCCGAGGAAGGTGCCGGTGGTCAGCACCACGGAGTCTGCGAAGAAACGCAGCCCCATCTGAGTGACCACGCCTTTCACTTCATCCTGCTCGACGATCAGGTCATCGGCGGCTTGCTGGAATATCCACAGGTTGGGCTGGTTTTCCAGAATTTCGCGTACTGCCGCCTTGTAGAGAATGCGGTCAGCCTGGGCACGAGTCGCACGCACTGCCGGACCCTTGCGGCTATTGAGTACGCGGAAGTGGATGCCACCCAGATCGGTAGCGGTCGCCATGGCGCCGCCGAGGGCGTCGATTTCCTTGACCAGGTGGCTCTTGCCGATCCCGCCAATGGCGGGGTTGCAGCTCATCTGCCCGAGGGTTTCCACGTTATGTGTCAGCAGCAGGGTTTTAACGCCCATGCGCGCCGCTGCAAGCGCAGCCTCGGTACCGGCATGACCGCCGCCGATGACGATCACTTGAAAACGGGAAGGGAAATCCACCACGCACCTCGTGCCTGTTGAGAAAGGGAGCTTTTAGGAAAGGGCGGCAAGTATAGGGATTTAGCTGGGCTGAAAGAAGCCTTTTGCACAAAAAATAGCCAACTGGTTCTGCCCTCAATAAAGGATCGTTTGCGTGCGGACTGTTTCCCACCGGTACGTGGAGCAGAGCTTGGAAGTAAATAAAGAAAAAAGAATGATTTTTTTAAAAGGCTTGTTTTTATGTTTATAAATGGTGCTCGCGACATCTGTGGATAGATCGCTGCAAGCCTTTATTCATGAGATGTACAGCAATGTATGAAAGCGGGATTATCCTGCGCGGCTCGTGTGCGACGGCAGTGATCACCCTGTGCATAAAAGCACAAGATATTCACAGGGCGGTTTATCCCTGGCTTAGTCACTGGGTTATCTGCAAGGCTCATGCGTGCTTTTCCACAGGGTTTATTTTCCCCCGTGAATGCTTCTGGAGATCGGAAAATTTGCTGAAAGATCGCACGAACCCCTTGGCGTCGTGGCCAAGGGGTGTGGATAAAAAAAGGAGGGTGTTATTGGGAAGCGCGAGCGCCTTGCTCGATCATCTTCTTCATGAGCGTGTCGGATTTGACGTCATAGCGAAACAGCAGAGGCTTGCCGTCCGCATTTTCCAGGTAGAAGGATTCGGTGCCTTCCCCTTCAGCAAAGCGGGTGTTGTAAAGCAGCAGGGTAAGCGGCTGCCCCGTATCGGCCTTCACGGAAGCCTGGCTTACCAGCCGTGTTTCCTGCACATCTCCCAACCCACGATTCACTACCGTCAGTAGATCGATGAATTCCTGCTCGCTGGCATTGGACGTTAGCCCCGATGAGGACGCCTGGTAGATAGCCGCGTAGCGGCCCTGCCGAACATCCTGATGAAATTGCTCCACATAGTCGCTGCCAGCGCTGACGAAATCTTCATCGCCCTGCGAGCACCCCATCAATATTGTGCAGCCTAGCGCCGCAAGAGCTTTACCGATCCCATTCATATCAGTCTCTCAAACAAATCTGTTTTTGTTCGCAGATCATCACTCCGGCAGCGCCACCGCCGCCGGCGCTGATGCCGCCACTGACCGTGACGTTGGTTGGGTTGCCGACCTCGGACATCACGCTACCGCCCACGTCGGCCAGGAAGCCGCCTCCACCGAAGGCTCCGATGCTTCTTGTCGTGCCGCTGGTTGGAGGCGCGTTACTTGCCGAAACGTTGCCACCAACGCCAAAGGAAGCGCCAGGGCCAAGGGTTCCACATGTGGTGTAATACACGCACAGGTTGAACCACTGATCCCTCTTTTTCTTTCCTGTGGATAAACCGATTGCTCCTGATCCGCCGCCACCGGCGTGACCCGCCATGCTGATATCGGCCGACAACGAGCCTTCGAACCCGCGAGTGGGATACAGGGCTTCGGTGACCTGTTCTGGAGTGGCCCCGTTCTGGTACATATGTTGAGCCAGCGAAACTTGCTGCTGGATGCCAGGATTATTGGTGATGAAATCCCATAGCCCGAGAGGATCCACCCCCAGGGTTGGCAGCTCGGTATATCGGTAGGTGTTCATGCCTGCCAGCAGCCCCAGCGGATCCTGGGTCAGATAGCGCCCGGCCTGTGGATCGTAGTAACGGAAGCGGTTGTAATGCAGACCGCTTTCCACATCCAGGTACTGGCCCTGGAAGCGAATCGGTTGATCCGTGCTGCCTTGTTCGTCGCCGATAGCATGCCAATCGCTCGATTCGCCGCTCCAGAGCAGGTTGCCGTGTATATCGGTCAGGCGCAGCGGCGTACCCAGATGATCGGTATGGAAGAACGTCAAGCGCAGATCCTCGACCGGTGGGCGCATCGCATCGGGTAGAGCCTGCCCCTCGTAACCCAGCTGTCGGCGGATCTCCAGGACCTCGGCACCTTCCTGATGGCATCGCTGTTCCAAACGCAGCAATGGGACGAAGCTGTTCGGCTGGTGCACGGTGGTGCGCAACTGATCGGCCTGTGCTTCGGCGCATTGACGGTGGTTATCCCAGCCGTAGTAGATGCGTTGCTGCCGGCCATCGCGCCAGACGTCCTTTGCGATGCGCCGCGACAGGCCGTCATAGTGGTAGCGGGCCTGCAGCGCTCGGCCATCGTATTCGAGGCGCTGCAGATGCACCAGGCGGTTGGCGCCGTCGTAACCCAGCAGCGTACGGGCTCCATCTGGCTCGATGCGTTCGATCAGGTTACCGACTCTGTCGTAGCGAAACTGATGGCCGTCCAGATAAGTGATGCGGTTATCCAGGCATTGCTGGCCAGACTTATCCACACGGTTACTGGCCGGATCGAAATGGTAGTAACGGGAAAGATCACCCTGCGCGCTTGCGATCAGACGGCCAACCTGGTCGTAGCGGTATTCGATAGTCGCCGCGGTATTGTCATGAATGGAAACAAGGTCGCCCTGGGCGTCGTACTGGTAGCGTCGTTGCCACTTTGTACCGCCCAGGGTTTTCAGTGCACCGGCTATCAGTCGGTTGGTCTGATTGTGTTGTCGAGACTCGCTGAACAAAACGCTGCCATCGCTTCGGCGGCGGGCATCGCGGTGGATTTCCCGGTGGCTGGCATCACGCTCGAAAGCCAGTTCCACCGCGTCGACCACCACACCATGCAGATGCCCCGATCCATAAAGCAGCCAGTTGACCTGAGGAGCATCACCGTAGCGGCTGCTTTCCCTGTTGCCCAATGGGTCGAGCTGATGCTCGACGCCGTATACCCAGTCTGCGCCGAGGGTTTGTAGTTCGTGGACGATCCGGCCGGCCGCGTCATAACTGAAGCGCACATCGCTGTCCTGGCATTTCACTCCCAGTAGCTGACCGCCAGGGCTCCACGTATAACTTACGCTGAAAGCTTCGGCATGCTCGGTGGCGGGTAGGTGCCGACGCAGCAGCCTGCCCTGCACATCGTATTCGAAGCGAATCAGGCGGCCTTCGTCATCGCGTTCTTCCAGCAGGTTGCCGGCCGCATCGTAACGGTACTGGCGAATGCGACCATCGAGATCCTGCTGTTGAATCAGGCGATCCACTTCGTCGTAGGCGAAGCGAATCTGTGCGCCGTTCTCGTTCTGCAAACTGATCAGGCGCCCCGCCGGGTCATAGGCGTAGTGCTGCGTACCGCCGTTCGGGTTGGTCAGGCTGGTCAGCCTGCTGAAGCGGTCCCAGGTAAAGCTCGCCTGCTTGCCCTGGCTGGCAGCCACAACCAGGCGCCCAAGGTGATCGTAGGTGAAGTCGATCTGGGTACCATCGGGCTCGACTCGTCTGAGCGAACGGCCCATGGCGTCGCGTTGATAGCGAACGCATTGTCCGAGTGGCCCCGTTTGCGAAATCAGCCAGCCATTGCTGTCGTACTCGCAGGTTGTGGTATGCCCGGAGCAGTCGGTGTAGCGCTCCAGGGCCCCAAAGCGATTCCAGGCCAGGTGCCGCGTGCCGCCTTTGGCATCGGTGATCGTCGTCGGGCGATCGGGCAGGCGCGGATCCTGATACGCCTGTCGTGTCTGCGCGCCCAGCGGGTCGATGAAGTTGATCAGGTTGCCGCGCTCGTCGTGCAGCATCTGCCATTCATGGCCGTCAGCGTTGCGTATGCCGGTGACGAAGCCGTTGTCGTCATCAATAAAGTAGCGCGTACCGGTCTTGCCGGGTTCCTCGAGCTCTGCTCGCATGCCCTCGCCATTGAAGCGCGCCTTCATCGCCCGCTGCAACGGATCCTTGATGGTCGCCAGGCGGCCGTAGGCATCGTAGGTGAATTCGATGCGGCTTCCGTCGGCCCGCTCGTGGGCGACCCAGTGACGATCGGCGCCTTGGCCTTCGAATAGATAGCGCTCGCGCCGGCCAAGGTTATCCACCACTTCGGTATGGTTTGGCTCGTAGTGATAGGCACGACTCAGACCATCGTGTTCGATCTGCCGGATGACTTTTCCAGCAGGCTCGTAGCGGTCCCACTCATAGCGGACCTCGAGGCCTTCCGGCTGTGCATGAGCCACCAGCATATGGTTCTGCCACTCGAAGCGGCGCGTCACCTGCCCCATTCGGTTACGCACTTCGATGAGATCACCGCTGTCGTTGAAGCTATAGGTCACCAGCCAGTCGAGCCCCGGCTGGGTTGGATCGAGGCCGGCGGGCAGTGGGCCGTCCGGATTGCCGAGAATGACCCCGTACAGACGCAGCCGCGAATCGCCGGGAACCGGTTCGCCCACCTGTTGATAGATGAAGGCGTAGCTACGCCCCGCACTGTCCCTTACGCAGGACAGACTGCCCGAGGCATTCCAGCTGTATTCGGTGCGGTAGCCATTACGATCAAAGCTGGCGTGCAGCAGCCAGCTCCCTTCGCCGTTGCGTAGAAAATGCAGGAACACCCGCTCACGCAGCACTACGACCGAGCCTTCGTGCTGCTGCACGGGCAGCGGCACACCCGTCCACTTGCTGCCCCAGGGCTCAAACGATTGATCGGGGTCGTGGCCGCCGCGGCGAATCCACAGCAGTTCGCTACCGGAGTAGAACGCAGCGCCAGGCGCCAATGCCGGAAAACCGATGCGCCGTCCCTGGGAATCGATCAACACCGTATGCTCGTCGCTTACTTCCAGTCCCAGACCTTCAGCGGGCAATGCCCAGCCCTGGCCCAGGCTGCCAATCTGCTCGTTGCTGGATACGTACATCCGTATGAAAGCGAAGGGTATGGGGGCCGGCAAAGAGAAGTCCACCTCACCGGGAAGAATCTTCACGCCGAGCATCGGGTTGACCGGCTGGCCGGTTACGGGTCCACACGCCGAAGGACGATCAGCCTTGCCGACGGCGGTGCTGCCCACGAAGACGTTGGGCGAGCCGGAAACGATCACGGAACCGGCCACCTTGTGACCGATATGAGAAACCGGGAGGCCACTCATGCTGTATTCCTTTACTGAGGCTATCTGAAGGCGCCGATTGTGGCTGCCGCACGATCAGACTATCTCGTTCAGGCAGCGTTCCCGTCACCACGAGGCTTTAGCGACTTATCCACAGAACGTTTTGCGGTCGTTACTTGCCGATGCAGAAACTGGAGAAGATCCGTCCCAGCAGATCATCGGAGCTGAACGCACCAGTGATTTCGCCCAGGGCCTGTTGAGCCTGGCGCAGGTCCTCGGCGAGCAGCTCGCCGGCACCGGCCAGGGTCAGTTGCGCGTGGCCGTGGTCGAGGTGGCGTTGCGCCTGGTGGAGGGCGTCGAGGTGACGGCGGCGGGCGCTGAAGCCGCTCTCCGCGGTTTGCTGGAAACCCATGCAGGCCTTCAGGTGTTCGCGCAGCAGTTCCAGGCCCTCGCTGGATTTGGCAGACAGCGCCAGGGTGGCCTGACCATCGTCAGCGTTGTGCAGTGCCACCGGTTCACCGGACAGGTCCGCCTTGTTGCGAATCAGCGTGACTCGGGCCATATCCGGCCGCTGCTGTAGGAATTCGGGCCACAAGGCGAAGGGATCGGCGGCTTCCGGTGCCGTCGAGTCGACGACCAGCAGCACGCGGTCCGCCTCGCCGATCGCTTTCAGCGCACGCTCCACGCCAATCCGCTCGACCTGATCATCGGTATCGCGCAGCCCGGCGGTGTCGACCACGTGCAGCGGCATTCCGTCGATGTGGATATGTTCACGCAGCACATCACGGGTGGTACCGGCGATATCGGTGACGATGGCGGCCTCACGCCCGGCCAGGGCATTGAGCAGGCTGGACTTGCCGGCATTCGGCCGGCCGGCGATGACCACCGTCATGCCGTCGCGTAATAGGGCGCCCTGCCCGGCTTCGCGCAGCACTGTGGATAACTGTTCGCGCACGCCTTCGAGCAGACTGAGCACGTGGCCATCGGCGAGGAAGTCGATTTCCTCCTCAGGGAAGTCGATGGCCGCCTCGACATAGATGCGCAGGGCGATCAGACGCTCGGTCAGCTCATGTACGCGCCGGGAAAATTCACCCTGCAACGAGCGCACGGCATTACGCGCCGCCTCGGCCGAGCTGGCCTCGATCAGGTCGGCGATGGCTTCGGCCTGGGCCAGGTCGAGCTTGTCGTTGAGAAACGCCCGCTCGCTGAATTCGCCCGGGCGTGCCTGGCGAGCGCCGAGCTCCAGGCAGCGCTGCAGGAGCATATCGAGAACCACCGGACCGCCATGGCCCTGTAGTTCGAGCACGTCCTCGCCGGTGAACGAATGGGGGCCGGGGAAGAACAGCAGCAGGCCTTCATCGATCACCTCGCCGGCATCGTCATGCCAGGCGCCATGATGAGCATGCCGCGGTTTGGGCTCGATGCCGCTCAGGGTGATGGCGATCATCCGGGCCCGCGGGCCGGAGACTCTGACGATACCCACGCCGCCACGACCCTGGGCGGTGGCGACGGCGGCGATGGTTTCACGGGGGGCGGACATAACATTCTCCAGACGCTGGATAGCAGAACGCCCCACTAGGGGGCGTCTGTCATGTATCGGGTGAAGCGCGAGCGCTTAGGCCTCGGAAGGCTTGTTCGCGGCTTCGATCTTGCGGGTAATGTACCACTGCTGGGCGATGGACAGGACGTTGTTGACCACCCAGTACAGCACCAGACCCGCCGGGAACCACAGGAAGAAGAAGGTGAAAATGATCGGCATCATTTTCATCACGCGGGCCTGCATGGGGTCCGGGGGCGTCGGGTTCAGCTGCTGCTGGATGAACATGGTGGCGCCCATGATGATCGGCAGGATGAAGAACGGATCCTTGATCGACAGGTCGGTGATCCACAGGATCCACGGTGCCTGACGCATCTCGACGGATTCCAGCAGGGTCCAGTACAGGGCCAGGAACACTGGCATCTGCACCAGGATCGGCAGGCAGCCGCCCAGCGGGTTGATCTTCTCTTTCTTGTACAGCTCCATCATCGCCTGGGACATCTTCTGGCGATCGTCGCCGAACTGTTCCTTCAGCGCCTGCAGGCGTGGCGAAACGGCACGCATGCGCGCCATGGAGCGATAGCTGGCAGCCGACAGCGGGAAGAACGCGAGCTTGATGATCAGCGTCAGCACGATGATCGAGAAGCCCCAGTTACCCAGCAGGTTGTGGATATGTTCCAGCAGCCAGAAGATCGGCTCGGCGAGGAACCACAGGATGCCGTAGTCGACGGTCTTGTCCAGGCCAGGCGACAGCGCGGCCAGATCCTTCTGGATCTTCGGACCGGCGTACAGCGTGGTGCTGGCCTGGCCTTCGGCGCCGGCTGGCACGTTCAGCGCTGGGCCGGTATAGCCGATGATGTAGTTGCCCTGGCTGTCCTTGCGGGTCTGCACCAGGTTGGTGTCGTCCTTGGCCGGAATCCACGCAGTCACGAAGTAGTGTTGCAGCCAGGCAACCCAGCCACCCTGCACGGTTTCCTTGAGGTTCTGCTTGTCGATGTCCTTCATGGACACCTTGGTGTACGGCTTCTCAGGCGTCCACAGCGCGGCACCCAGGTAGGTGGCGGTGCCGGTGGCGGTGCTCGAGGATGGGTCACCGCTGTTATCACGCTTGAGCTGGGCGAACAGGTTACCGGTCCAGGCATTGGCGCTCTGGTTGTTGATCAGGTAGGTAACACCGATCTCGTAACCATTGCCGGTGATGCAACCGGTTTTCTTCTGCTCAACTTCCTTGGCCGAGCAGCTGGTGTCCAGGCCGCGGTGGAAGGTGAAACGCTTGGTGTAGTTGACGCCAGCATCGCTGAAGGTCAGGTCGACCACCAGTTGCTCCTGGCCGTCAGCCAGTTGGTAGACGCGCTGCTCGCTGTTGTACAGCGGGCGGCCAGCGGCACGGGCGTCCGGGCCATTGGCACCGGTCAGGCCGCTCTGGGCGAGGTACAGGTGCTCGTTGCCGTTGTCGAACAGCTGGAAGGGCACGTCCGGACGGTCCTGGCGGCGCGGGTAGTGCGGCAGGCTCAGGCGAACCACATCACCACCACGCGGATCGATGGCCAGATCCAGTACGTCGGTCTTGACCTGAATCAGCTCGTCGCTGACCGCAACGGTTTCCACCGGGCTTGGCTCGGTGTTGCCGGCATTGGCGGTCGGCACGTCGTCATTGCTGGCCGCCGTCGAAGCGGTTTCCGGCAGACTCGGTGCGGGTTTGCTGGTCGAAGCGGTCTGATTCGGCAGAGCGGCCTGGCCGTAGTCCTGGTTCCATTGAAGAACCATCATGTAGGACACGACTGCCAGGGCGACGATCAGGATCGAACGTTTGATATCCATGATTATTCGGCCATCGAAGAGGAACGGGAGTTTTTCGCGAGGGGCACCGGATCGTAGCCTCCGGGATGCCAGGGGTGGCAGCGTCCCAGACGACGAACGGTCAGCCAGCCACCACGCAGGACGCCATGGGTTTCGATGGCTTCAAGCGCGTAGCAGGAACAAGTGGGGTAGAAACGACAATGACTGGCCATCATCGGACTGATGGCGTACTGGTAAAACCGGATTGGAGCTTGAACCAGTTTACGCATGGGGATTGTCGTTCACCCCGGTCTGGGCATTGGCCTGTTGGGCAGGTTTGCTGCGAGCCAGGCGCTTCCACAATTTGCTGAACTGTTGAGCCAGCTCGGCGTTCTGCAGATCACCCAGGCCTTTACGCGCAACGACCACGACGTCCCAGCCCACCAGATTGTCCTGGTTGAGGCGGAACGATTCGCGGATCTGGCGTTTCAGGCGGTTGCGCTCAACGGAGAGCTTGACGCTCTTCTTGCCGATCACCAGACCTAGGCGTGAATGATCAAGCTCATTGTTGCGCGCAAGCAGCAGGACACTCTTGCCCGGCGCTTTGCCGCTTGGAGAGTCGAAGACTGCCTTGAATTGCCGGGGAGTGAGCAGGCGCTTCTCCCGGCCGAAGCCTCGACTCACCACAAGACTGGAAAATCAGACTGCGAGGCGAGCGCGGCCCTTGGCGCGACGACGCGACAGGACGGCACGGCCGTTCTTGGTAGCCATGCGAGCACGGAAGCCGTGGGTACGAGCGCGTTTGATGGTGCTGGGTTGGAAAGTGCGTTTCATGATGCGGTTACCTGGTTATCGACAACGGACCGGAATGGTCCCCGTTTTAAGAGACCGGCGATTCTAGAGAAAGCCGCAGGCCAGGTCAATTTCCAACCAGTTGTTTTGCAGATAGAGAAATATAGAGGAAAGAATCTTTTTAGAAAGGCTTGTTTTAGTGTTTATAGCTTAGCTCGACCCCTTCTGTGGATAAGTTCATACAGGCTAGAACATTTAAGGGTTGCGGCGATTCAAAAGTCTGTCAGAAAACCGTGCTGCGCATGTTCGCGTGCTGGGTATCGGCTGGGGACGAAATGCGTTTTTACCCACAGGTCGAATATCCAGAGAGTTTTCCACCCGCTTTTAAACGGTGCTTATGCCGCTTTATCCACAGAGTACAATCAGGTCATTTCCGACATGTGGCAAATTGCCTAACACCTTGATTTAGCGTGTACTGATTGGCTTTCCTATGTGGATAACTCCACCTCTTGGAGCTACAATAGGTGCTGTTTTTGCCTCAGCGCTTTCAATCAGGGGATGTCCGTGTCCGTGGAACTTTGGCAGCAGTGCGTGGAACTCCTGCGCGATGAACTGCCTGCCCAGCAATTCAACACCTGGATCCGTCCACTACAAGTAGAAGCCGAAGGCGATGAGTTGCGTGTCTACGCACCGAATCGTTTCGTTCTCGACTGGGTCAACGAAAAGTACATGGGCCGCATGCTCGAGTTGCTCGGTGAGCGAGCAACTGGTCTGGTGCCCGCTATTTCGCTATTGATCGGCAGCCGTCGCAGTTCGGCGCCGCGGGCGGTACTGACACCTTCGCCGTCTGCTTCCAGCTACAACAGTCCGGCGCCCTCCGCACCTGCACCCGCAGCCCCGGCACCTCAGGTCAGCGCACCGCCGCCCAAGCCGCCGGCGCAGACCGAGCCTTCGCGGGCCAGCTTCGACTCCATGGCCGGTGCAACGCCCAGCGTTGCACCGACGCGTACCGAGCGTAACGTGCAGGTAGAAGGTGGCCTCAAGCACACCAGCTACCTGAACCGCACCTTCACCTTCGATAATTTTGTCGAGGGCAAGTCGAACCAGTTGGCCCGCGCCGCTGCCTGGCAGGTGGCGGACAATCCCAAGCACGGTTACAACCCGCTGTTCCTTTATGGCGGCGTCGGCCTGGGTAAAACGCACTTGATGCACGCGGTGGGTAACCACCTGTTGGCCAAGAACCCGAACGCTAAGGTCGTGTACCTGCACTCCGAGCGATTCGTGGCTGACATGGTCAAGGCGTTGCAACTCAATGCCATCAACGAATTCAAGCGCTTCTACCGCTCGGTGGATGCGCTGCTGATCGATGACATTCAGTTCTTCGCCAAGAAGGAGCGCTCTCAGGAAGAGTTTTTCCACACCTTCAACGCACTGCTCGAGGGCGGCCAGCAGGTGATTCTCACCAGCGACCGCTACCCGAAGGAAATCGAAGGGCTGGAAGAGCGTCTGAAGTCGCGCTTCGGCTGGGGCCTGACCGTGGCGGTCGAACCGCCCGAGCTGGAAACCCGTGTGGCGATCCTGATGAAGAAGGCCGACCAGGCCAGGGTCGACCTTCCCCACGATGCGGCGTTCTTCATTGCCCAGCGTATCCGCTCCAATGTGCGTGAGCTTGAAGGTGCGCTGAAACGCGTCATCGCCCACTCGCACTTCATGGGCCGCGACATCACCATCGAGCTGATCCGTGAATCGCTGAAGGACCTGTTGGCCCTGCAGGACAAGCTGGTGAGCATCGACAATATCCAGCGCACCACGGCCGAGTACTACAAGATCAAGATCACCGATCTGTTGTCCAAACGTCGTTCGCGTTCCATAGCCAGGCCGCGTCAGGTCGCCATGGCGTTGTCCAAGGAATTGACCAACCACAGCCTGCCGGAGATCGGCGTGGCGTTCGGCGGTCGTGATCACACCACTGTGTTGCACGCCTGTCGTAAGATTGCTGAACTTAGGGGATCCGACGCGGACATCCGCGAGGATTACAAGAACCTGCTGCGTACACTGACCACTTGATACGCAACTCCATGCACGAGGCAAGGGACTAGACCATGCACTTCACCATTCAACGCGAAGCCCTGTTGAAACCCCTGCAACTGGTCGCCGGCGTCGTGGAACGCCGCCAGACCTTGCCGGTTCTGTCCAACGTTCTGCTGGTCGTCGAAGGCCAGCAACTGTCGCTGACCGGTACCGACCTGGAGGTCGAGCTGGTTGGTCGCGTGGCCCTGGAAGATGCCGCCGAGCCCGGCGAGATCACCGTGCCAGCCCGCAAGCTGATGGACATCTGCAAGAGCCTGCCTGCCGATGCACTGATCGACATCCGCGTCGACGAGCAGAAGCTGCTGGTCAAGGCCGGTCGTAGCCGTTTCACCTTGTCCACGCTGCCGGCCAATGATTTCCCCACCGTCGAGGAAGGCCCGGGTTCGCTGACCTTCAACCTGGTACAGAGCAAACTGCGCCGCCTGATCGAGCGCACTAGCTTCGCCATGGCTCAGCAGGACGTGCGCTACTACCTCAACGGCATGCTGATTGAAGTGCAGACCGGCATCCTGCGCGCCGTTGCCACTGACGGTCACCGCTTGGCGATGTGCTCCATGGAGGCGACCATCCAGCAGGACGGCAAGCATCAGGTCATCGTGCCGCGCAAAGGTATCCTCGAACTGGCTCGCCTGCTGACCGAACAGGACGGCGAAGTATCCATCGTCCTGGGCCAGCATCACATCCGTGCCACCACCGGCGAATTCACCTTCACCTCCAAGCTAGTCGACGGCAAGTTCCCGGATTACGAGCGCGTGCTGCCCCGTGGCGGCGACAAGCTGGTGGTCGCTGACCGTCAGGGTCTGCGCGAAGCCTTCAGCCGTACCGCGATTCTGTCCAACGAAAAGTACCGCGGTATTCGTCTGCAACTGGCTGCCGGTCTGCTGAAAATTCAGGCCAATAACCCGGAGCAGGAAGAAGCCGAAGAAGAAATCGCCGTCGATTACAACGGCAGCTCCCTGGAAATCGGTTTCAACGTCAGCTACTTGTTGGATGTACTCGGTGTGATGACCACCGAGCAGGTGCGTCTGATCCTGTCCGACTCCAACAGCAGTGCCCTGGTACAGGAAGCTGACAATGACGACTCTGCTTACGTCGTCATGCCGATGCGTTTGTAATTCTGGCTGCTGAAAGGCAGCTACCCAGCGTCAGATAATCAGCCTTGGTATGTTCGGATGCAGTTTTGATCCGTAACATCCAAGGCTGATTTCGTTTCAGGCGGCGTGATCGCTGCCCTTCTCTTTCGGCCTGTTCATGTCCCTGACCCGCATCAATTTCACCGCCGTTCGTAATCTCGAGCCGTCGACCCTGCTGCCCTCGCCGCGCATCAACATTCTTTACGGCGATAACGGCAGCGGCAAGACCAGTGTGCTCGAGGGTATTCACCTGCTCGGCCTGGCGCGTTCCTTTCGCAGTGCTCGCCTGTTGCCGGTGATTCAGTACGAGCAGCAGGTCTGTACCCTGTTTGGGCAGGTGCAGTTGAATGATGGCCGGCTTAGCAACCTCGGCGTATCACGAGATCGTCAGGGCGAATTCCAGATTCGCATTGACGGGCAGAACGCGCGCAGCGCTGCGCAGCTTGCCGAAACGTTACCTTTGCAGCTAATCAATCCGGACAGTTTCCGGTTGCTGGAGGGCTCACCGAAGATCCGTCGGCAGTTCCTCGATTGGGGAGTGTTCCACGTGGAACAGCGATTTTTGCCCGCCTGGCAGCGCCTGCAGAAGGCCCTCAAGCAGCGTAATTCCTGGCTTCGCCGTGGTACACTTGACCCCGTTTCTCAAGCGGCCTGGGATCGCGAGTTGTGCCTGGCCAGCGATGAAATCGACAGTTATCGGCGATCCTACATACAGCAATTGAAGCCCGTCTTCGAGCGTACCCTCAGTGAACTGGTCGATCTGCAGGGGCTCACATTGAGCTATTACCGGGGATGGGATAGAGAGCGTCCTCTGAGTGAAGTGCTGACGTCGTCGTTATTGCGTGACCAGCAGATTGGGCACACCCAATCCGGACCGCAACGCGCCGATCTCAGGTTAAGGCTGGGTGCTCACAACGCGGCAGATATTCTCTCCCGTGGCCAGCAGAAGCTGGTGGTGTGCGCCTTGCGAATCGCTCAGGGGCATTTGGTTGATCAGGCCAAGCGCGGCCAATGTATCTATCTGGTGGATGACCTGCCGTCAGAACTGGATGAGCAGCATCGCCGCGCTTTGTGTCGTTTGTTGGAAGATTTGAACTGCCAGGTATTCATCACCTGTGTAGACCATGAATTGTTGAGCGATGGCTGGCAAACGGATACGCCGGTTTCCATGTTCCACGTGGAACATGGGCGTATCACCCAGACCCACGACCACCGGGAGTAAGGCATGAGCGAAAACCAAACGTACGACTCCAACAGTATCAAGGTACTGAAAGGCCTGGATGCCGTACGCAAGCGGCCAGGCATGTACATCGGTGATACCGACGATGGTAGCGGCCTGCACCACATGGTCTTCGAGGTGGTCGACAACTCCATCGACGAAGCCTTGGCTGGTCATTGCAGCGAGATCACCATCACCATCCATCCGGATGAGTCGATCAGTGTGCGTGATAACGGCCGTGGTATCCCGGTCGATATGCACAAGGAAGAAGGCGTCTCAGCAGCCGAGGTCATCATGACCGTGCTGCACGCCGGCGGTAAATTCGACGACAACAGCTACAAGGTATCCGGCGGCCTGCACGGCGTGGGCGTATCCGTGGTGAACGCCCTCTCCAAGGAGCTGGTGCTGACCATTCGCCGTAGCGGCAAGATCTGGGAGCAGACCTACGTCCACGGCGTGCCCCAGGCACCTCTGGCGGCGGTTGGTGACACCGATGGCACGGGTACCCAGATCCACTTCAAACCGTCCGAAGACACCTTCGCCAACATCCACTTCAGCTGGGACATCCTCGCCAAGCGCCTGCGTGAACTGTCGTTCCTGAACTCCGGTGTCGGTATCCTGCTCAAGGACGAACGCACCGCTAAGGAAGAGCTGTTCAAGTACGAGGGTGGCCTGCGGGCGTTCGTCGAGTACCTGAACGTCAACAAGACCGCGGTGAACCAGGTGTTCCACTTCAACGTCCAGCGTGACGACGGCGTGGGTGTGGAAGTCGCCCTGCAGTGGAACGACAGCTTCAACGAGAACCTGCTCTGCTTCACCAACAACATTCCGCAGCGTGACGGTGGTACCCATCTGGCTGGTTTCCGCTCGGCGCTGACCCGTAACCTGAACAACTACATCGAGCAGGAAGGCCTGGCCAAGAAGCACAAGGTCTCGACCACCGGTGACGATGCCCGTGAAGGCCTGACCGCGATCATCTCGGTCAAGGTGCCGGATCCCAAGTTCAGCTCCCAGACCAAGGACAAGCTGGTTTCCTCCGAGGTGAAAACCGCGGTGGAACAGGAGATGGGTAAATACTTCGCCGACTTCCTGCTTGAGCACCCGAACGAAGCCAAGGCCGTTGTCGGCAAGATGATTGACGCTGCCCGGGCCCGTGAAGCGGCGCGCAAGGCCCGTGAAATGACCCGTCGCAAGGGCGCGCTGGATATCGCCGGCCTGCCAGGCAAATTGGCCGACTGCCAGGAGAAGGACCCTGCCCTCTCCGAACTGTACATAGTGGAGGGTGACTCCGCGGGCGGTTCTGCCAAGCAGGGCCGTAACCGCAAGACTCAGGCGATCCTGCCGCTCAAGGGCAAGATCCTCAACGTCGAAAAGGCGCGCTTCGACAAGATGATTTCCTCCCAGGAGGTCGGTACGCTGATCACCGCGCTGGGCTGTGGCATCGGCCGCGAGGAATACAACATCGACAAGCTGCGTTACCACAACATCATCATCATGACCGATGCTGACGTCGACGGTTCGCACATCCGTACCCTGCTGCTGACTTTCTTCTTCCGTCAGCTGCCGGAGCTGGTCGAGCGTGGTTACATCTACATCGCTCAGCCGCCGCTGTACAAGGTCAAGCGTGGCAAGCAGGAGCAGTACATCAAGGACGACGAGGCCATGGAGGAATACATGACCCAGTCGGCTCTGGAAGACGCCAGCCTGCACGTCAACGAAGCCGCTCCTGGTCTGTCCGGCGAGTCTCTGCAGCGCCTGGTCGGCGACTACCGCACGGTGATGAAGACCCTCAAGCGTCTGTCGCGTCTGTACCCGGAAGAGATCACCGAGCACTTCGTCTACCTCGAAGGTGTGACTCAGGACATGCTCGCCAACCGCGACGTCATGGAAGCCTGGCGCCTGAAGTTCGATGCCCGCTTGAAGACCATGGATCGCTCCGGCCTGGCCTACAAGACCAGCCTGCGCGAAGACACCGAGCGCCACCTGTGGCTGCCCGAAGTCGAGATGATCTCCCACGGCAACTCCAGCTACATCACCTTCAACCGTGATTTCTTCACCAGCAACGATTACAAGACCGTCACCAGCCTGGGCGACCAGCTGAACAGTCTGCTGGAAGAAGGTGCCTACGTGCAGCGTGGTGAGCGCAAGAAGCCGGTCACCACCTTCAAGGAAGCCCTGAACTGGCTGATGACCGAGAGCACCAAGCGCCACAGCATCCAGCGCTACAAGGGGCTTGGCGAGATGAACCCGGACCAGCTGTGGGAAACCACCATGGACCCGGAAGTGCGCCGCATGCTCAAGGTGCGCATCGAAGACGCCATTGCCGCGGACCAGATCTTCAACACCCTGATGGGCGACGAAGTGGAACCGCGCCGCGACTTCATCGAGACCAATGCACTGGCGGTGTCCAACCTCGACGTCTAACCGAGCGTTACCCATAAAAAACCCGGCCTTGCGCCGGGTTTTTTATTGTCTATCAATTGCTTAGGGCGTCAGCCCCACCAGTAACGCACCATATGAAAGAACACCGGTGCGGCGAAGCATACCGAGTCGAGGCGGTCGAGCATGCCGCCGTGGCCTTCGATCATGTGGCCCCAGTCCTTCACGCCGCGGTCGCGTTTGATCGCCGACATCACCAGGCCGCCGGCGAAGCCGAGCAGGCACACCAGCAGGGCGAACAGGGCGGCCTGCCAGAAGGCGAACGGGGTAATCCAGTACAGCGAGGCGCCGACCAGGGTGGCCAGGGCCACACCGCCAAAGAAGCCTTCCACGGTCTTGGATGGGGATAGGTTGGGGGCAATCTTGCGTTTGCCGGCCAGCTTGCCGCACACGTACTGCAGCACGTCGGAGATCTGCACCACGATCACCAGCCAGGCAATCAGCAGCAGGTTGCGGCCTTCATAGCCGGCGATCTCCAGGGTCAGCAGCGCCGGTACGGTGGAGATGCAGTACACCGCGATCATCAGGCCCCACTGCACCTTGGACGTGCGTTCGAGAAAGCGTGTGGTGTCGCCGCCCAGGGACGAGAGGATCGGCAGCAGCAGAAACACGTAGACCGGAATGAAGATGGCGAACAGGCCGTACCAGCCGATACCGATCAGCAGGTACTGCATCGGCAGCGCGAAGTAGAAGGCGGCAACCAGTGCCGGGTAGTCGCTGCGCCGAGTGGGGGTGAGCGTCATGAACTCGCGCAGGGCGTAGAACGACACGCAGTAGAACAGCACTACCACGCCGATATTGCCGAACAGGAAAGCGAAGCCGATCACCGCCACCATCGCCCACCATGCGTTGATGCGGGCATTGAGGTTGTCGATGACCGAATGGGGCCCTGGGCCGGCACGCAGTTTCAGCAACCAACCAATCAGGCTGGCGAGCAACAGCAGGCCACCGATACCAGCGAACAGCAGTAGGGTATTACGATCCATCTCAAGCCTCCTCGGGAGCCAGGGCCAGCAGGCTGCTGCGGGCGCGTTCGAGGTAGGCGTCTTTGCTCTCCTCCTCACCCATGCCCAGTGGCGCACCGAAATTCAGGGTGCACAGCAACGGCAGCGGCAAGGCACGGCCCTTGGGCATCACCCGGTTGAGGTTGGCGATCCACACCGGGATCACCTCGACGTCCGGGCGCGCTTTGGCCAGGTGATAGAGGCCGCTCTTGAACGGCAGCAGGCCGTCTTCGAGATTACGTGTGCCTTCGGGAAAGACGATCAGCGAATCACCCTCACCCAGCGCGTCGAGCATCGCCTGCAGTGGGTTGGCACTGGGATCGCTGCGCTGGCGATCGACCAGTACGCCGTTGAACACCCGCTGGATCACGAAGCTGCGCAACGCGCCCTTCATCCAGTAGTCGGAGCCGGCCACCGGGCGGGTGCGCTTGCGCAGCTCGGCGGGCAGCGATGCCCATAGCAGCACGAAGTCGCCGTGGCTGCTGTGGTTGGCGTAGTAGATGCGTTGCACTGGCTGCGCGGTGCTGCCGAGCCATAGGGCGCGCGCACCGGTGAGCAGTCGCGCACCAGAGGTGATGAGAAAGGCGACCAGCGAGGCGAGCATGACAGAGTCCTTATCCGAATCGAATGTGTGAAAGCCACGGCATCAGCACCATCGCTGCCAGTGCGACCAACAGTTGCAGAGCCAGCCATAGCGCCTGCAAACGCAGCAGGCGCACGGCACCCTGGCTGCGTTGTTCCCAGCTGCGCGCGGGCTCGCCCTGGCGGCCCAGCGACGCCAGTGCCTGATCGAGCTCTGCGGTACGGCGATCCAGCTGCTCGGGCGCCGCGGCCAGGCCGGCGAACAACTCGGCATCGAGGGCGACGCGCAGGGCGTAATACTTCTGGATCAGCCCGCACACCAGCAGTGCGATGCACACGGCCGCGCCCGTGCTCAGCGCCATGAAACCGAGCAAGGGGCCCAGACCGATGACCAGCGCCAACAGGCTCAGGGTACTGGAGGCGCGGTCGAGGGTCTTGCCGCGGCGCAGCATGGCGGCGATCAGGCTGAGGTGCATCTCACTGGCCATGCAGCACGCCTCCGTCTGTGGATAAGAATGGCGCTACAAGGCCTTCCAGCGCCTGTAAATGAGCGCTTCCCAGTACGACCTGTGGGCGAGCTTGGCGCAGCGTCGAAACGGCCTCTGCGACGCTCCTGCAGCGACCGCTGTGCAGCAGCCAGGCGGCGATAGCGGTGGCGCTGCGTGAGTAGCCCAGGGCGCAACACACCAGTACCGGGCCGTGACGACGCAGGTCCTCGATGGCCAGGGCCGCCTGCAGGCAGTGTTCGCTGCTGGGGGCGATCAGGTCGAGGCTGGCCAGTTGTCGGTAGGCCTTGCCGTCGACCCGGCATGGCAGTTCGGCGCAGAGATCGGCGATGGCCGCGAAGTGCTGCGCTTCGTTCCTGGCAGGAATACGTCCCAGCCATACGCCATCCGCTACTTCATCGGGCTGCGGATGCTTACGGGTCCAGGCGCGGGAATTGATCCAGGCAGCGGCCAGATAAGGTGCTAGTAGCCAGGTGCCGGCGGCGCTGAGACGGCCATCGGCACGCTTCTGGAAACCCGCGGCGCCGAACAGCGCGTAATTGAGCGCCACGATCAGCAGCGACAACGCCGGCCACATCAACCACAGAGCCGCGCCGCCGAAATGGATCGCCAGCGCGCTGCACGAAGCCTCGCCAAAGGCATAGCGCAGGGCCAGCCGCCAGCGCTTCGGATCACGGGCCAGGCGCCAGGCAAACAGCGGGCTACGTCCTTCGCTGGGCCACAGCCACAGACACAGGAATCCGGCGAGCAGGCCGGTCGGTACATCGATGAAATGGTGTTGCCAGGTGGTCAGCACCGACAGGCCGATCAAGAAAAACCAGATGTGCACGACCACGCGCCACAGGCCACTGGCGTGCTGGGCGAAGCACGCCCAAAGCACCACCAGCAGGGTGATATGCAGCGACGGGGCCTGGTTGAACGGTTTGTCGAAGCCCATCAGCAGGTCGAACATCATCCCGAACAGCCCATCCAGCGCCGGTCGGTCGAAGGTAAAACGCAGTGGCCAAAGCAGAAAGCAGGTGATGCAGATCACCTGCGCGGTGAGCAGTCGCAGACCGAGGCGATCCACCGCAGCACGGGTAGGCGGTAACAGGAAGGCCAGGCCGTAGAGCAGGTCGATCGACCAGTAGGGAATGATCGTCCACGGCCACAAGGGAATCTGTCGCTCCCAGCCGAACACCAGGCTGCCGACGTCGTCACGTTGCGCGGTGTAACCGTTGGCGAAGCCGTAGGTGCCGAAGAACAGCGGCGCGAGCAGCAGCAGCCAGAGTACGCCGCGCTTCCATAGCCCGGTTTCCGGGGCGACCGCGGCGGGCGTCATCAGGACACCCGCTGCGCCAGGGACACGCTGAAGATGCCCCACTCGTCGATGCGCTGGGTGATCTTGCGAAAGCCTGCCGCTTCGACCAGTTGATCCATCTCTGCCTGGCTGCGCCGGCGCATCACCCAGGCTTCTCCGCCGCGGTGGCTGGTCAGGGCGCGGGCGATCAGTTCCAGCTGCGGGTGCCAGGGTTGGCCGGTGTAGATCAGGTAACCGCCCTCTTCCACGGCTGCCGCGAGGCCTGCCAGGGAGTCGCCGACCATGGCGTTGCTGGCGAACAATTCATACAGGCCGGAGACCACTGCCAGGGTCGGTTTGGGATCCAGCGCTGCCAGGTCGGCCTTGTCGAAAGCGTCGCCTTTGACGAACCGGGCGATGCTGCCCAAGCCTTTCTGCTCGATCAATGCCGAGCCGTCACGCACGTTGATGTCGCTGTAGTCGCGCAGCAGGATCGAATCCGGTTTATCGCTGCCCTGCTCCAACGACTCAAGGATGTAGCGGCCATGCCCGGCAGCGATGTCGACGATGCGCACTGAGCGGTCTTGCTCGCGCAACTTGCCCATGGCCAGGCGCAGCAGCTCTTCGGCATGCACCTTGCGCTGGCGAATGCCCCGCCAGCCGATGGAGTTCAGGTAGTTGCGGTCGATCAGCCGGCCAATAGGCGAGTTGCCGGTTGGCGTGTTGCGATACACGTAATCCAGGGTGCTGCCCGAATCGAAGCCGGTCTCGAAGCCCAGTTTCACGCCGGCGGAAAGGTTGCTGCCGAGGCGCATGCTGGCTCGGGTAGCGCGCCAGTAAAGATCGCGCGGGGAGTTCTTTGGTAGCGGCGCCGCCAGCTCTTCGGCCTCGGCGCAGCTCCAGCCGAGGCGGTCGGCATCGAGCAGCGACGGGCGCTGCAGCGGCTGTTCGAACGCCTTCACCACGAAACGGCGAATGCGGCTGAGGGCATGGGCACGATCACGCTCGCCCAGGGTGTCGTGAAAGAACCCGGGCAGGATATGCATTTCCTTGTCCAGGCTGCCCAGGCGTGCGAAGAACTGCTCCTGGGGTTTGCGATGTACCACGAAGTCGCTGCCGGAGATCAGCAGCTGGGTTGGAATCTGAATGGCCTGGGCATCGGCCACCACCCGTTCGGCAGCGTCGTAGAGACCCAGCAGCATGTTCACCGAAATCGGTCGGCTGATCAGCGGGTCGGCCTCGAACGAGGCGATGCGCTGCGGATCGTGGCTGAGAAACTTGGCTTTCACGTAGCTGTTGACGAAGAAGTTGCCGCGCCAGGCGCGCATCAGCTTCAGGCCCGGGCGAGCGAAAGGTACGTACAGCTTGACCTTGAAGGCTGGTGAAGCGAGCACCAGGGCGCGGATCTTCGGTGCGTAGTCGTGGACCCAGGTAGAGATCACCACGGCGCCGACGCTCTGGGCCAGCACCACCATGTCCGTGGTGTCGATGCCGTAGGTGGCCGCGATATGGTCGATGAAAGTCTGCACGTCTCGCACGCTGGTGGCGAAGCTCGGGCTGTCGCCCCGCTCGCCTGGCGATTCGCCATGGCCGCGGGCGTCCCAGGCGAAGAAGTCGAAGCCCTGCAGGCCCAGCTCCTCGACCAGGTGGGCCATGCGCCCGCCGTGCTCGTGGCCGCGGTGAAACATGACGATGGCGCGGCGCGGGCCGGTTTCGGCCGCGGGCCAGTGCCGGTAGAACAGGCTTACGCCGTCGTGGGTCGTGAAGGTATTGGAGCGAACTTCAGTCATCGAGGCATTCCTATTGCGCAGAAGAAGACGCTTGCGCCAGGCCCTGGCGTACGCGGTTGAACAGCGTGTACAGCAGCAGCGCGGTGATTACCGCGAGAATCGGATTGATCCAGCCCAGCGGCAGCAGCGCACTGGCGACACCGGCACCGAGCACGCCGAAGCAGAAGGCGCGGTCACTCTTGCCCATCGGGCCGTCGTAGCGGCGTGAGGCGCCGACCATCGGCCCCATCACCCCGGCGTATTCGCTGATCAGCGCGAACAGCACCAGGATCACCACCAGAGTCGGTGACACGCCAGGCAGCAAGGCGAAAGGCAGGAACAAGGCGGCATCGGCGATCACGTCGCACAGCTCGTTGAGGTAGGCGCCCAGGGTGGATTGCTGGCCAAACTCGCGGGCCAGCATGCCGTCCACGGCGTTGAGGGCCATGCGCAGAATCATCCACAGCGGGATCAGCGCAAATAGCCAGAGATGGTGTGGGAATAGAGCGAGCAGCAGGCCGATCAGCACCGACACGATGGCTGCGCTGAGCGTCACCTGGTTGGCGGTGACGCCGCGGTCATACAGGCGCTGCACCAGGGGCCGCAGAAGGTTCTGAAAGCGGGGTTTCAGCTGATAGATCGAAAGCATGAACACGAACTCCGTTTCGCCATGTTTCTCAGAACGTGCCACAGCCTGCTGTGAACACGTTCTGCAATAATTTGCGCCAGCTTAGCCGTTTAAGCCCCCGCCAGGCGAGATGCCAACGTGAACATCGTCATGTGCCGCGCAAAACCTTATGCCCACTTTATCGACAGAATGGGTACTGATAAAAATCCTTATTTATCAGTACTTTGAGAGTTTAATTTGAATTAATTGGGAAATTGCTCAACAGGTTATCCACAGATCGGGTCAGGCCAGATCGTTGGCCGTGTCGACCGCTTCGGCCTGGGGGTTCAGTGCGCCGATCTGGCATTGAGCCTGGCTGACCCACTCGAAAGCGCGGTCGTTGAGGTTGGCAATCGCCCGTGGGCCCTCGCCTTCGGCATACATCGCCGGGCCGATCACCACCTGCACCACGCCCGGTTTCTTGCTCCAGCCGTCTTTCGGCCAGAACTGCCCGGCATTGTGGGCAATCGGCAGCACCGGCAGGTTGCTGTTCACTGCCAAGGCGGTGCCGCCGCGGGAGAACTTGCCGATCTGGCCGTCCGGGATGCGCGTGCCTTCCGGAAACACCAGTACCCAGGCGCCTTGTTCCAGGCGCGTGCGGCCCTGTTGGGCGAGTTGCTTGAGTGCGGCCTTGGGGTTGCTGCGATCGATGGCGATGGGCTTGAGCATGGACAGCGCCCAGCCGAAGAACGGCACGTACATCAGTTCGCGCTTGATGACCTGGCTCAGCGGCTCGAAGTAGGCGCACAGGAAGAAGGTCTCCCAGGTGCTCTGGTGCTTGGCGAGGATCACACAGGGACGCTCGGGAATATTTTCTGCGCCCGTAACCTCGTACTTGATGCCGGCAACCACCTTGGCCAGCCAGACCGCGCTGCGGCACCAGGCCTGCACTACGAAGCGGTAGCGGGCACGGAACGGCAGGAAGGGCGCGACGAACACGCTGATGATGCACCAGACGAACGAGCTGGAAGACAGCAGCAGGTAGAAAAGTACGGTTCTGAGGGACTGCACTGGCGACATGGGAGCGATTACCGTGGCAGGGCGTGCCTGCGCTATCAAGTGAGAAGCCGGGCAGCCACGGCCGCCAGGTCGTCGAATATCAGGGTGCCGGTTGGCAGAGCGGCTTTGGCCAGGGTGCGTTCGCCCTTGCCGGTTTTCACCAGCACGGGCTGACAGTCGACGGCGAGCGCCGTTTCCAGGTCACTGGCGCTGTCACCCACGAACCACACGCCGGCGAGCGGCACATCGTAGTGCGCGCCGATCTGGCGCAGCATGCCGGGCTTGGGCTTGCGGCACTCGCAGCCATCGTCCGGGCCATGGGGGCACTGCACGATCAGGCCGACTTCACCGCCCTGCTCCGCCACCCGCTCACGCAACCGCGCGTGCATGGCTTCCAGCACGCTCAGCGGATAATAGCCGCGAGCGATGCCGGACTGGTTGGTGGCCACGGCCACGGTCCAGCCCGCCTTGCTCAGCGCGGCGATGGCCTCGATGGAGCCGGGGATCGGAATCCACTCCTCGAGGCTTTTGATATAGGCGTCGGAATCCTGGTTGATGACCCCGTCGCGGTCGAGAATGATCAGCTTCATAAAACTGGCTCCAGGCCTCAGGCTTCAGGCTTCAGGTCCGGCTATTGAGCCTGCGGCCTGTAGCTTGAAGCCTTGCGCCTTGGGCGTTAGCCCAGTACCGAGATATCGGCGACGCCCAGGAACAGGCCACGCAGACGCGCCAGCAGCGCATAGCGGTTGGCGCGAACCTTGGGGTCTTCGGCGTTGACCAGCACCGCTTCGAAGAAGGCGTCCACCGGCGTACGCAGCGAGGCCAGTTGGGCCAGCGCTTCGCGATACTGACGCGACTGCGCCAGCGGTTGCACGGCATTGTCGGCCTTCTGGATCGCGGCGTTGAGGGTGAACTCGGCCGGCGTATCGAAGTAGTGGGCTTCGATGCTGCTCGCCACTTGCCCGTCGGCCTTGCTCAGCAGGTTGGACACACGCTTGTTGGCGGCGGCCAGTGCTTCGGCTTCAGGCAGCTTGCGGAAGGCCTGCACGGCCTGCACACGCTGGTCGAAGTCCAGCGGCGACAGCGGGTTCACGGCACGCACGGCCTGGTAGACCGATACGTCCACGCCTTCGTCTTCATAGCGCGCACGCAGGCGGTCGAAGATGAATTCCAGCACCTGCGGGGCCAGGCCGGCGGCCTTGACCTTGTTGGCGTACTGGCGCACGGCGAACTCGACGGTGGCGCCCAGGTCCAGCTCCAGACCCTTCTCGATGAGGATGCGCAGCACGCCCAGGGCAGCACGGCGCAGTGCGTACGGGTCCTTGCTGCCAGTGGGCAGCATGCCGATACCGAAGATGCCGACCAGGGTGTCCAGCTTGTCAGCCAGGGCCACCGCCGCACCGGTCAGGGTGCTCGGCAGTTCGGCGCCGGCACCGCGCGGCATGTACTGCTCGTTCAGGGCCAGGGCAACGTCTTCCGGCTCGCCATCGTTCAGTGCGTAGTAGTAGCCGGCGATGCCCTGCATTTCCGGGAACTCACCGACCATTTCACTGGCCAGGTCGCACTTGCTCAGCAGGCCGGCGCGAGCGCCACGCTTGGCGTCGCCGCCGATGCGTCCGGCGATGAAGCCGGCCAGGGCCGAGACGCGCTGGGCCTTGTCGTAGACGGTGCCGAGCTGGGCCTGGAACACCACGTTGGCCAGGCGCTGATTGAACGCTTCCAGCGGCTGCTTCTTGTCCTGTTTGAAGAAGAACTCGGCGTCGGTGAGACGCGGGCGCACGACCTTCTCGTTACCGGAGATGATCTGCGTCGGATCCTTGCTCTCGACGTTGGCCACGGTGATGAAGCGCGGCAGCAGCTTGCCGTCGGCATCGAGCAGGCAGAAGTACTTCTGGTTGTCCTGCATGGTGGTGATCAACGCTTCCTGGGGCACTTCCAGGAAGCGCTCCTCGAAAGAGCAGACCAGCGGCACCGGCCATTCGACCAGGGCACTGACTTCGTCGAGCAGTGCCGGCGGCACGATGGCGGTGCCCTGCTGCTCGGTGGCCAGCTGCTCGATGCGCTTGGCGATCTGCTCGCGGCGCTCGGCGACGTCGGCGATCACGTAGGCGGCGCGCAGCTCCTGTGCGTACATGGCAGGCGCGGAGATGCGCACTTCATGGTTGGCGTGGAAGCGGTGGCCACGGGAGAAGCGGTTGGCCTTCTGGGCGAGGATTTCGCAGTCGACGATCTGATCGCCGAACAGCATCACCAGCCACTGGCTCGGGCGGACGAATTCGGTCTTGCGGGCACCCCAGCGCATGCGCTTGGGAATCGGCAGCTCGTTCAGCGAGTTTTCCACGATGCCGGGCAGCAGCGTGTAGGCGCGTTGGCCGGGGATGTGCTGGCTGAATTTCAGCTTCGGCCCGCTCTGGTCGATGGCCGACAGTTCCACGCCGCACTTCTTGGCGAAGCCCAGTGCAGCCTGGGTCGGATTGCCTTCGGCGTCGAAGGCGGCCTGCACGGGCGGGCCGTCGAGGTTGACGGTGCGGTCCGGCTGTTCGGTGGCCAGTTGCTCGACCAGCACGGCCAGGCGGCGTGGCGCGGCGTAGTAGCGCGCGCCACGGTAGCTCAGGCCGGCGGCCTTGAGGCCTTTCTCGATACCGGCGAGGAAGGATTCGCCCAGGGTTTTCAGGGCTTTGGGTGGCAGCTCTTCGGTGCCCAGTTCAACCAGAAAATCGAGCGCACTCATTCTGCTGCCTCCAGCTTGGCCAGTACTTCATCACGCAGATCGGGGGCGGCGAGCGGGAAGCCCAGGCGGCGACGGGCCTGCAGATAACTCTGCGCCACGGCGCGGGCCAGGGTGCGCACGCGCAGGATGTACTGCTGGCGCGCGGTCACCGAAATGGCGCGGCGGGCATCCAGCAGGTTGAAGGTGTGCGAAGCCTTGAGGACCATCTCGTAGGTCGGCAGCGGCAGCTCCAGTTCGATCAGGCGGTTGGCTTCGCTTTCGTAGAAGTCGAACAGCTCGAACAGTTTCTCGACGTTGGCGTGCTCGAAGTTGTAGGTCGACTGCTCCACTTCGTTCTGGTGGAACACGTCGCCGTAGGTCACCTTGCCGAACTGGCCGTCGGTCCACACCAGGTCATAGACCGAATCGACGCCCTGCAGGTACATGGCCAGGCGCTCGAGACCGTAGGTGATCTCGCCGGTGACCGGGTAGCACTCGATGCCGCCGACCTGCTGGAAGTACGTGAACTGGGTGACTTCCATGCCGTTGAGCCAGATTTCCCAGCCCAGACCCCAGGCGCCCAGGGTCGGCGATTCCCAGTTGTCTTCGACGAAACGGATGTCGTGCACCAGCGGATCGATGCCGATGGCCTTCAGCGAGCCCAGGTAAAGCTCCTGGAAGTTTTCCGGGTTGGGTTTGAGCACCACCTGGAATTGATAGTAGTGCTGCAGGCGGTTGGGGTTCTCGCCGTAGCGGCCGTCGGTGGGGCGACGCGATGGCTGCACGTAAGCGGCGTTCCAGGTTTCCGGGCCGATGGCGCGCAGAAACGTGGCGGTGTGGAAGGTACCGGCGCCCACTTCCATGTCATAGGGTTGCAGTACCACACAGCCTTGCTCGGCCCAGTATTGTTGCAGGGCGAGGATCAAGTCCTGGAAGGTGCGCACGGCAGGCGTTGTCTGGCTCACGAAAAATTCACCTGTTGGGGCTGCGACAGAAAGCCGGAGAGTATACCCGAAGCAAGGCGCAGCCCGCATGCTGCGCCGTCTTGCCTGATAAAACGGCCGCGGCGCAGGGCATGTCCTGTGGATAGTGTTGTGGCCTCGATGAATTTGAAGCTGGCGAGAGGTGAGCCCTCTGGCGGCGACTCGCCCCGGCGTTTGTTGGAGCGCGCCATGCGCGCGAAACGGTCATCAGCGTTTCGGCGGGAAGCCTGTTGGTCGAGCTCGATATGGCCCCGGGTTTCACCCAGGCTACAGCAGCCTTTAGTCCGCGGTTATAGTCTGCCCTCGCCCCTCACCGAGCCGACTGCCATGCCCCGCTGTTTCTGGTGTAACGACGACCCCCTGTATCAGGCCTATCACGACGAGGAATGGGGTGTGCCGTCGCGCGATCCCCAGCATCTGTTCGAGATGCTGCTGCTCGAAGGCGCCCAGGCCGGGTTGTCGTGGATCACCGTGCTGAAGAAGCGTGAGCGTTATCGTGAAGTGCTGTTCGGCTTCGATGCCGAGCGCCTGGCCGCAATGAGCGACGATTACATCGAAACCCTGATGCAGGACTCGGGCATCATCCGCAATCGCCTCAAGCTGCAGGCTGCGCGCAAGAATGCCCAGGCCTGGCTGCGCCTGGACGATCCGGTGGCGCTGCTCTGGTCGTTCGTCGGCGGCCAGCCGAAGATCAACCATTTCGAGGGCCGTGGCGACGTACCGGCGGTCACGCCCGAAGCCGAGGCCATGAGCAAGGCGTTGAAGAAGGCCGGCTTCACCTTCGTCGGCCCGACCATCTGCTACGCCTTCATGCAGGCCACCGGCATGGTCATGGACCACACCCGCGACTGCGATCGCTACGCCCAACTGCAACAGGAGGCCCGCCCATGAGCACCACCATCGACACCCTCGAGCAGCTGCAGGCGCTGTACGGCATGCCCCATGAGCGCTCCCTGCGCAAGGAGATGCCCTGCCTGAGCGCGCCCTATCAGGCGCTGGTGGCCGCCTCGCCGTTCGTGGTGCTGGGCACCCACGGCCCGGACGGGCTGGACTGCTCGCCACGGGGCGACGCGCCCGGGTTCGTGCGGATTCTCGATGAGCGCACCCTGCTGCTGCCGGATCGCCCCGGCAACAACCGCATCGACTCCTTGCGCAACATCATCCACGACCCCCAGGTGGCGCTGCTGTTTCTGATCCCTGGGGTCGGCGAGAGCTTCCGGGTCAACGGCCGCGCGAGCATCTCGCTGGACCCTGAATTGCTGGCGCTGTGCGAAGCGCAAGGTAAGCTGCCGCGCAGCGTGCTGCGCATCAGCGTCGACACCTGCTACTTCCAGTGCTCCAAGGCAGCGGTGCGCTCGGGCCTGTGGAATGCCGAGCGCCAAGTCGAGCGGGCCAGCCTGCCGTCGGCGGGCGACCTGCTCAAAGCGGTGATGGACGAGAGTTTCGACGTCGAAGCCTACGAACAGCAGCTTCAGGAGCGCCTGAAAACCCAGCTTTACTGAAGGTTTGCGCGTTTCTGTTCGTGTATGTAACGGCCACATCGGCTCTTCGGGCGGTTACAATGGGCGCCTTTTCTCAATCGGAGCTGTTCGTGGAAAAGCTCAAAGGCGCGCTGGTGGTCGGTTCCCTGCGCTTGTTTGCCCTCCTGCCCTGGCGTGCTGTGCAGTCGCTCGGTGCGATCATCGGCTGGCTGATGTGGAAGCTGCCCAACGGCTCTCGTGACGTGGTGCGCATCAACCTCGCCAAATGCTTCCCCGAATTGAATGCTGCCGAGCACGACAAGCTGGTAGGCCGCAGCCTCATGGACATTGGCCGCACCCTGACCGAAAGTGCCTGCGCCTGGGTCTGGCCCGCGCACAAGTCGCTGGCGCGCGTGCGTGAAGTCGAAGGCCTGGAAGTGCTGGAAGCGGCGCTGGCTTCCGGCAAGGGCGTGGTCGGCATTACCAGCCACCTGGGCAACTGGGAAGTGCTCAACCACTTCTACTGCTCGCAGTGCAAACCTATCATTTTCTACCGCCCGCCCAAGCTCAAGGCGGTCGATGACCTGCTGCGCGAGCAGCGCGTGCAGCTGGGCAACCGCGTGGCACCGTCGACCAAGGAAGGCATCCTCAGCGTCATCAAGGAAGTGCGCAAGGGCGGCGCGGTGGGCATTCCCGCCGACCCGGAGCCAAGCCTGTCGTCCGGGATGTTCGTGCCCTTCTGCGGCACCGTGGCGCTGACCAGCAAGTTCGTGCCGGGCATGCTTGCCGGCGGCAAGGCGGTGGGCGTGTTCCTGCATGCGCTGCGCCTTGAAGATGGCTCCGGCTACAAGGTCATCCTCGAAGCCGCGCCGGAAGCGATGTACAGCGACGACACCTACACCGCTGTGGCGGCCATGAGCGGTGTCGTCGAAAAATACGTGCGGGCCTATCCCAGCCAGTACATGTGGAGCATGAAGCGCTTCAAGAAACGCCCCGAGGGCGAAGCGCGCTGGTACTGAAATTTGTGGCGCCTCGCAATGAGGCGCCGTTTCGCTGGGCTTGTTCGGTGTTTTGAGCTATTAACGGGGCACACCTTCTCGAGGCTGCCAGGACATGTCTGCCAACCAGCGTCAGCATCCCCGTACACCGATGAAATGCCGCATCAAGATTTGCCACCCGAGCTTCGGCGAGTTGGTCGCTCAGACCCGCGACCTGTCCGACGGTGGCGTGTACGTCAAGCACGATGACCTGGCCGCTCTGGAACTCGGCACCCGGGTGACCGGCCAGGTGCAGGATTTGCCCATCGCGGCGCCCATCCTAGAAATGGAAGTCATGCGCGTTACCCCCGAGGGCGTGGGGCTGCGCTTTATTCGCGAGTGAATTCGACAGGCCGGCGCCCCGCTCCGCCGGCCTCGTGCTTACAGCTTGGCCTTCACCGCCGCCAGCCCGTCACCGCCATCACGGGTTTTCACACCCTCCAGCCAGCCGTCTAGCACCTGCGGGTTGGCCTTGATCCAGTTTTTGATAGCGGTGCCGTTGGCCTCTTTGCGGTTGAGCACGTCGTCCATGATGGTGTTTTCCATCTCCTGGGTGAATTTCAGGTTGGTCAGCAGCTTGCCCACGTTCGGGCATTCGGCAACAAAGCCTTTGCGGGCCAGGGTGTTGACCGAACCGGTGCTGCCGAAGAATTTCTCACCGCCCTTCAGGTACTGCATGTCGAACTGCACGTTCATCGGGTGCGGCGTCCAGCCCAGGAACACCACGAACTCGTCGCGTTTCACCGCGCGGCCGACCTGTACCAGCATGGCCTGCTCGCTTGACTCGACCAGCTGCCAGTCGCCCAGGCCAAACTCGTTGCCGGCGATCATCTGGCGAATATAGTCATTGGCCGGCGAGCCCGAGCCGATGCCATAGATCTTCTTGCCGAACTTGTCGGCGAATTTGGCGAGGTCGTTGAAACCCTTCACGCCAGCTTCGTGGGCGTAGGTCGGCACGGCCAGGGTGTATTCGGTGCCGCCGAGGTTTTCCACCACCTTGTCGATCTGCCCGCTGGCTACGTAGCGGTCGTAGTCGTGCTGGCCGGCCGGCATCCAGTTGCCGAGGAACACGTCGACCTGCCCTTTCTGCAACCCGGCGAAGATGATCGGCACGGCCAGGGTGCGCGTCTGCGCTTTGTAGCCCAGGCCATCGAGCAGCAGGCTGGCGATGCCGTTGGTGACCGCGATATCGCTCCAGCCCGGGTCGGCAAGGCTGATGCTGGCGCACTTGGCGTCTTCGGCGTGGGCATGGAGGCTGACGCTGAGGGCCAGCAGCCCAGCGGTGATCACGGTCTTCAGAGGCTTCATCGGCGGTGTCCTTATGCATGAGGAAGCCTTAACCCTAGCAGATGAAGGTGCTGATCTTATTGCCGTTGGAGATCGTTAACGGCACATGCCGTTCGTCGCCAAAGGTGAACAGAATTGAACCGATTGTGGTCTTGGGCTGTCCGTCCATGGGACGTGCGGAGCACTCTTTTATTTCATTATTTAGGTTGCAAGTGGCTGATTCAGGAAGGGATTCGCGGCGCTTGGCTTGAGTCTTCTTTCTAGGTCATCACATTGAATAAACTGATTATCTCTCTGATTTTAGGTAGCACCCTCTTATGTGCTGCGGCTGGCAACGCATCCGCCAGCTTTCGGGTTCACATGCAGGACGGCAGCAGCCGTGTCGTCGCCCCCGCCAAACTCGATCCTAACTCCTCCCAAGCCGTTGTTCGTCGCGCATTGAGCGCGTTGGGCACGCCCTATCGCTGGGGTGGCACCAGCCCCGAGCACGGTTTCGACTGCAGCGGCTTGGTCAAATACGCCTTCAAGCAGGTTGATGACCTCGATCTGCCGCGCACTTCCCGCGACCTCTCCCGCTTCGACGGCCCCAAGGTGGCCAAGGGCGATCTGGAGCCGGGCGATCTGCTGTTCTTCCGCATCCGCGGGCGCAACGTCGACCACGTGGCCATTTACCTGGGCAACGACCGCTTCATTCACGCGCCGCGTCGCGGCACCAACGTGCGTATCGACAAGCTCAGCGACGGCTACTGGAAGAAGCACTTCCAGCTGGCGCGTCGGGTGATGCCGGACGGTGCGCAGCTGGCGAGTAACAACTGACAGGGTCGGCGCAACGACTGTTGTGTGGCGGGAGTGGCCGTTCGCGTGAATTGTGGGAGGGGCCGGGCGGCGATCCGCTTTAGCCCCGAGTTCTTTGCGCCTGGTAAAGTTCGTGGCTGAAGCCCCTCCCACAAAAGCAGCTGCGCAACGTCTGCTTCTTCCTTCGACGCATCACTTTTGAAGAAGCCCGCCATCCGCCAGGCGGGCTGTCGCCAGCGCGGTCCAGGCAGTACACTGCGCTCCGCTCGCTGCCATGTCGGTGGCAGCAATGGGTTCCCTAACCCCATTTCACGAAAAAGGACATCCCATGACCCTGCTTCCCGCCTCGGTCAGCCGCTCCGTATTGGCAGCGCTGATCGCGTTTCACATCCTCATCATCATCGCCAGCAACTACCTGGTGCAGCTGCCGATCACCCTGTTCGGCTGGCACACCACCTGGGGTGCGTTCAGCTTTCCGTTCATCTTTCTGGCCACCGACCTTACCGTGCGCCTGATCGGCAAGCACGCCGCCCGCGTGGTGATCGCCCGAGTGATGGTGCCGGCACTGATCGCTTCCTACATCGTCTCGGTGCTGTTCCATGACGGCGCCTTTGGCGGCCTGGCGGCCATCGGCGAATTCAACCTGTTCGTGTTCCGCATCGCGCTGGCCAGCTTCCTGGCTTACGTGCTTGGCCAACTGCTCGACATCCAGGTGTTCGACCGCCTGCGTCAGCTCAAGCAGTGGTGGATCGCGCCGACGGCCTCGACCATCTTTGGCAACCTGCTGGACACCTTCGCCTTCTTCTCGGTGGCCTTCTGGCACAGCGATGACCCATTCATGGCCGCCAACTGGGTAGAAATCGCCACGGTGGACTACGTGATCAAACTGACCATCAGTCTGATCCTGTTCGTGCCGCTGTACGGCATGCTGCTCGGTGCCATCGTACGGCGCCTGCCGCAACGCAGCGTGCTGAACTGAGTCAGCCGCACACGAAAACGCCGGATCCCCTCACGGGCATCCGTCGTTTTTGTTTACGCGTGTGATCGGCTCAGCGCGACGCCACCGCTATGGGCAACGCCTGCAGGCGCGACAGGTGCAGGGCCACGGCCAGGGAGATCAGCAGCAGCGAGCCGATGAACAGGCCCAGGCCGTCCCAGCCGCCGGCCTGCCAGAACACGCCGCCCAAGGTGCCGGCGACGCTGGAGCCCAGGTAGTAGCAGAACAGGTACAGCGACGATGCCTGGCCCTTTGCTTGCTTGGCGCGGCGGCCGATCCAGCTGCTCGATACCGAGTGGGCGCCGAAGAAACCGAAGGTGAACAGCAGCATGCCAACCAGGATCACCGGCAGCACGTTGAACAGGGTCAGCACCAGGCCGCCCAGCATCAGGCCGATCACCGCCCAGAGCACCTTGCGACGGCCCAGCTTGTCGGCCAGAGCGCCGACCTGCGCGGAGCTGTAGATGCCGGACAGATAGACGATCGACAGCAGGCCGATGCTGGTCTGGTCGAGCTTGAACGGCGCTTCGATCAGCCGGTAGCCAATGTAATTGAACAGGGTCACGAAGGCGCCCATCAGCAGGAAGCCCTGCAGGAACAACCACGGCAGGCCCGCATCACGAAATTGCAGGGTGTAGCCCTGCAGCAGGCTGCGCGGGCGCAGCGAGCGGGCCCGGAAGTTGCGTGACTCGGGCAGCAGGCGCCAGAACGCCAGACCGGCCAGCAAGCCCAGGCCACCCAGGGTGCCGAGTACCGCGTGCCAGGACATGAAGTCGACCAACACGCCGCTGAGCAGGCGCCCGCTCATGCCACCGATGGCGTTGCCGCCGATGTACACGCCCATGGCCAGGCCCAGGTGCAGCGGGTCGATTTCCTCGCTGAGGTAACTCATGGCTACGGCGGCCAGACCGCTGAGCGCCAGGCCGACCAGTGCGCGCATCACCAGCACGCCTTCCCAGGTTGGCATCAGCGCACTGCCGACGGTGAACACGGCGGCGGCGAGCAGCGACACGACCATCACCGGTTTACGGCCCAGTGCATCGGACAGCGGCCCGGTTATCAACAGGCCGAGGGCCAGGGTGATGGTGGAAACGGAGAGGATCAGGCTGCTTTGTGCGGCGCTCAGATCGAACTGCTGCGCCAGCATCGGCATCATCGGTTGCACGCAGTAGAGCAGCGCGAAGGTGGCGAAACCTCCGCTGCACATGGCGAGAATGGTGCGCAGAAAGGCACGGGTGCCCTTCTGGATGTAACTGGGCTCCAGAGGCGCGCTGCTAGGCGCAGGTTTCTCATTCTGGGGGCTGACGCACGCGTCGGATGTAACGGGCTGACTCATTGCTTCCTCGTGAATTTACTTTTCCCAGGCAAAACGCCGCCGTATGCGCTGGCACCGGCCAGCACGGGTGGTTGTTGTTATTGGGAATGGCGTCAGGATAAGTAGGCTGGCAAGTTCTTTCCAATATAATATTCGACCCAATCGATACGTATAGCGACCTATTGGAGCGAACATGGAACTGCGCCACTTGCGTTACTTCGTGGCGGTGGCCGAAGAGCTGCACTTCGGCCGAGCCGCCGATCTACTGGGTATCTCTCAACCACCGCTGAGCCAGCAGATCCAGGCACTGGAGCAGGAACTCGGCGTGCGCCTGTTCGAGCGCAGTAACCGACATGTTGCGCTCACCGATGCCGGGCGGCTGTTTCTCGAGGAAACGCGGCAGACCCTCGCACAGGTCAGCAAGTCGGTGGACGTGGTGCGCCGCGCCGAGCAAGGCGAAATCGGCGAGCTGCAGATCGGCTTTACCGCTTCGGCACCGTTCGTGTCGATCATTCCGCGGGCGGTATTCGCCTTTCGCCAGGCGTTCCCGGCGGTGCACCTCAATCTGCAGGAAATGACCAGCCGCCAGGTCAGCCAGGCGCTGCTGGAAAAGAAGCTGCAGATCGGCATGATTCGCCCGCTGGAGTTACCCGCCGAGCTGGATGCGGTTGAGCTGCTGCGCGAGCCGCTGGTGGCGCTGCTGCATGCCGGACACCCATTGGCCGGTGAGCAGGATCGAGGGCTGGCGCTTGCCGAACTGGCAAACGAGCCGTTCGTGTTCTTTCCGCGTAGCTATGGCAGCGGCCTGTACGGACAGCTGTTCAACCTGGCGCGCCAAGCCGGGTTCAGCCCGCGCATTACCCAGGAGGCCCACGAGGCGTTGACCATCATCGGTCTGGTGGCCGCGGGGCTTGGGGTTTCGGTGCTGCCGGCGTCGTTTCGGCGCATTCGCATCGATGGCGTGGTGTTTCGCACCCTGACCGATACCGACGCCACCACCGCGGTGTGGCTGGTCAAACGCCGTCAGGAGCGCTCGCCCCTGGCCCAGGCCTTTATCGACCTGCTGACCCGTGAGGTGCAGGCGCTCAAGTAGCGAGTGCCGACTCCCACATCAGGCGTGGGAGCCGGCCGTCGATCAACGTACCTTGAAGCGGTTCATCAGGCTGATCACCCGGCCGTTGGCTTCCAGCAGGCTGCGGGTGTTGTCTTCGCTGGCGTGGCCGCTCTGCACAAGATCGTCGACCATGTGGCGGATCTGCACCATGCTGTGGTTGATCTCCTCGGTCACTGCGCTCTGCTGCTTGGCGGCGGTGGCGATCTGGGTACTGAGGGTGTTGATCTGGTTGACCGAGCTGGCCATCTCATCGAGCCCGGCATTGACCCGCGCCGTGGCGTCCGCCGCCGACTGGCAGCTGGCCTGGGTATTTTCCATGGCGGTCACCGAGGAGCTCACCCCGCTGGTCAGGCGGGCGAGCATCTCGTTGATCTGCGAGGTGCTGGCCTGGGTGCGCGCCGCCAGGGCTCGCACTTCGTCGGCGACCACCGCAAAGCCGCGACCCTGCTCGCCGGCCCGCGCTGCTTCGATGGCGGCGTTGAGTGCCAGCAGGTTGGTTTGCCCGGCAATGGCACCGATTACGTCGAGGGTTTCGGTGATGCGCGCGGCGTCCTGGCGCATGTTCTCCACGGTGCTGGTGGCACTGGCTACCTCGCCGATCAGCGCAATCACGCTGTTCGAGGCTTCGCCCACTACCACGCGAGAGCGGTCGGCATGCTCGTTGGCGCGCTGGGTGAAGGCGGCCGTCTCCGCGGCGTTCTGCGCCACGCTGTCGGCGGTGGCGCTCATTTCGGTGATGGCGGTGACGGTCTGGTCGGTTTCCGAGGCGTGACGCACCAGAATCTGGTTGGTTTGTGCTGAAGTCTGCTGCAGGCGCTCGAGCCCTGAGGACATGGCCGCGGTGGCCTGGGTCACTTCGCCGATCATGTCCTGCAGGTAGACGATGAAGCGGTTGATCGAGTGGCCGATGGCGCCCAGTTCGTCTTCGGCACGGATGGTGATGCGTCGGGTGAGGTCGGCATCGCCGGTGGACAGTGCATCGATGTTGGCTTTCAGGGTCTTCATGCGCTGCACCAGCTGGCGGATCGCATACACGGCCATTGCCACGAGCAGCAACACCATGGGGATCTGTAGCAGCGCCAGGGTGCCCAGCACGTCATCGCGCTGGGCGGTGATCTGCGAGGTGGGCAGCGCGGTGGCGAGGAACCACGGGGTGCCGTCGATCGCGCGCATATAGAAGGTGCTGGCGACGCCGTCGTTATCGAATTCGCTGCGTTGCACCGGCTGGTTGCGTTGGGAGAGCGCCTTGCTGACCTGCACTGCGAACGCCGAGGTGGCAGTCAGCTCGCTGATGTTCTTGAGCACCACCGGGCTACTCAAGTGGGTGCTGTTGCTGATGATCTTGCCGTCACCTTCAACGATAAGCATCTGCCCGCCGATGTCCTTCTCCTTGTCGGCGACCAGGTCGTTGAAGAAGCCCAGGGTCACGTCGATGGTGGCAACGCCGTAATCCACGCCGTTGCGCTGGATGGCCATGGCGCAGTTGGTTCGCGGCTCCTGGCTGGCATCGTCCTTGTAAGCAGCGGCCCAGGCGCACTGGCCACGGGGTGAGGCCAGGCCGCCCTTGTACCAGCTCTGGTCGTAGTAGTTGGGCGCCGGGTCGCTGTTCCAGAAGGTATTGACCACCAGCTTGCCTGAGCCGTCGCGGTGCCAGAAAGTGCTGTGCTTGTTACGCCCTGGGGTGCGCTGGTTGGGCAGCGGCCAGATTCCGCCGCCGAAGACCTTCAGCTCGCCGTATTGGTCGACCAGGCCAGGCAGCACCTTGTCGATGGCGTCGCTTTCCAACAGGGGAATGGTCTGGGTGATGCTGCGTTGCTGGGCTTGAACTTTGTTCAGCTCGTCCTCGATGTCTTCCGCCACTTCGTCGATGCGGTTGAGCACCACCTGTTCTTCGGTATGGCGCAGGGTCGGGGCGACCAGCTGGCCGATGCCGACCACGGTCAGCACCATCAGGACCAGGACGAACAACACCAGAAACAGGGTATAGCGGCCTTGAATGGAGCGCAGTGCGGACATGATGGTCGTCCCCGGAAGAGCGGTTTATTGTTGGTTTTATTGGAGCTTCCTAGGGCTATCGGCTTGCCGACGAACGGCTTGAGATCGGCCGGCGACGAGATAAATTTAGCCGCGGCCGTTCAGGATAATTTGCTGGTGCTGAACCGCCGCTCAGACGCTGGTGTTCTTGTCCAGCTTGCGCAGGAAGACGGTCATTTCTTTTTCCGCCTGCTTGTCGCCCTTGGCCTGCGCCGCCTGCAGGCCGCTCTGCCAGGCGTTACGAGCAGCGTCCGGATTGCCGGCAGATTGATGAGCCCTGCCGAGTAGCTTCCACGCCGCCGAATACTGCGGGTCGTGTTCGACGCAGCGTTGCAGGTGTTCGGCAGCCTTGCTGGCATCGCCGGCGTCCAGATAAGCCTTGCCCAGGCCGAAGCGCAGCAGCGAGTTATCCACACCCTTGGCGAGCATCTTTTCCAGTGCTTCGGTGCTCATGGGGCTCCTTAGAAGAAGGTCAGGCCGACTTGGAACAGCCGTTCCACGTCGCGGATGTGCTTCTTGTCCGTCAGGAACAGGATCACGTGGTCACCGGACTCGATCACCGTGATGTCGTGGGCGATCAGCACCTGTTCATCGCGGATGATCGCGCCGATGGTGGTGCCCGACGGTAGGGATATGTCCTTGATCGCCTTGCCGACCACCTTGCTCGAACGCGCATCACCGTGGGCGATGACTTCCAGGGCCTCGGCGACGCCACGGCGCAGGGAGTGCACGCTCTCGATGTCGCCACGGCGCACATGGGCCAGCAGGCTGCCGATGGTGGCCAGCTGCGGGCTGATGGCGATGTCGATCTCGCCGCCCTGGATCAGATCGACGTAGGCCGGGTTGTTGATCAGCGTCATCACCTTGCGCGCGCCCAGGCGCTTGGCCAGGAGCGACGACATGATGTTGGCCTCGTCGTCGTTGGTCAGGGCCAGGAAGATGTCGGCGTCCTTGATGTTCTCTTCCACCAGCAGGTCGCGGTCGGACGAGCTGCCATGCAGCACGATGGTGCTTTCCAGGTTTTCCGAGAGATAGCGGCAGCGCGCCGGGTTCATCTCGATGATCTTCACCTGGTAACGGCTTTCGATGGCTTCGGCCAGGCGCTCGCCGATGTTGCCGCCACCGGCGATGACCACCCGCTTGTAGCCTTCCTCAAGGCGGCGCATCTCGCCCATGACGGCGCGGATATCGGCCTTGGCGGCGATGAAGAATACCTCGTCGTCGGCTTCGATAACGGTATCGCCCTGGGGCATGATCGCCCGGTCACGGCGGAAGATCGCTGCCACCCGGGTGTCGACGTTGGGCATGTGTTCACGCAACTGGCGCAGTTGCTGGCCAACCAGCGGGCCGCCGTAGTAGGCGCGTACCGCCACCAGCTGCGCCTTGCCCTCGGCGAAGTCGATCACCTGCAGGGCGCCGGGATATTCGATCAGGCGCTTGATGTAGTTGGTGACCACCTGCTCGGGGCTGATCAGCACGTCGATGGGGATGGCTTCGTTGTCGAACAGCCCGGTGCGGGTCAGGTAGGCCGGCTCGCGCACCCGGGCGATCTTGGTCGGCGTGTGATAGAGGGTGTAGGCCACCTGGCAGGCGATCATGTTGACTTCGTCACTGTTGGTCACCGCCACCAGCATGTCGGCATCGTCGGCGCCGGCCTGGCGCAGCACGGTCGGGAACGAACCCTTGCCCTGCACGGTGCGGATATCCAGGCGATCACTCAGGGCGCGCAGGCGGTCGCCGTCGGTGTCCACCACGGTGATGTCGTTGGCTTCGCTGGCCAAGTGTTCGGCCAGCGTGCCGCCGACCTGGCCGGCGCCGAGAATGATGATCTTCATCGGGTTGCTCCAGCGGCTGCGATCTTGATCAGCTTGGCATAGTAGAAGCCATCATGGCCGCCCTGCTGGGCGAGCAGCTGGCGGCCATGAGGCTGCTTGAGGCCGAATGGGCCGGCGATGTCCAGCTCGCGGGCGCCGGGCGTACGCGCCAGGAAGGCGTCGATGACCTCGGTGTTTTCCGTCGGCAGCGTCGAGCAGGTGGCGTACAGCAGGATGCCGCCGACCTCCAGGGTCGGCCACAGCGCGTCGAGCAGCTCGCCCTGTAGCGTGGCCAGCGCCGGAATGTCATCGGCCTTGCGGGTCAGCTTGATGTCCGGGTGGCGACGGATCACGCCGGTGGCCGAGCAGGGCGCATCGAGCAGGATTCGCTGGAACGGCTTGCCGTCCCACCAGGCGGCGGTGTCGCGGCCATCGGCGGCGATCAGGGTGGCCTCGAGCCCGAGGCGATCGAGGTTCTCGCGTACCCGCGCCAGGCGCTTGGCCTCCAGGTCCACGGCCACCACTTCGCTCAGCGCCGGCTCGGCTTCCAGCAAATGGCAGGTCTTGCCACCGGGTGCTGCGCAGGCATCCAGCACGCGCTGGCCAGGCGCCAGTTGCAGCAGGTCGGTGGCCAGTTGCGCGGCTTCGTCCTGCACGCTCACGTGGCCCTCGGCGAAGCCGGGCAGCAGGGTTACGTCGCAGGCCTGCAAGAGGCGGATGCCGTCGCGGCTGAAGGTGCAGGGCTCGGCCTCGAAACCAGTCTGGCGCAGTCGCGCCAGGTAGTCATCGCGGCTGCCGTGGCGGCGGTTGACCCGCAAGATCAATGGCGGATGGGCGTTGTTGGCGGCGCATATGGCCTGCCAATGCTCGGGCCAGAAGGCCTTGAGCTGCTTCTGCAGCCAACGCGGATGGGCGGTGTGCAGCACCGGGTCGCGATCCAGCTCCTGGATCAGGCTGTCGCCCTCGCGCTGGGCGTTGCGCAGCACGGCGTTGAGCAGGCCCTTGGCCGAGGTCTTCTTCAGCTTGTCGACGCAGCCGACCGTCTCGCCGATTGCCGCGTGGGCAGGGATGCGCGTGTAGAACAGCTGGTAGAGGCCGACCAGCAGCAGGGCCTCGAGGTCGCGATCACCTTCCTTGAAGGGCTTGCGCAGCAGCTTGCCGGCGATCAGTTCGAGGCGTGGCTGCCAGCGTGCGGCACCAAAGGCCAGATCCTGGGCAAGGCCGCGGTCGCGGGCCTCGACCTTGTCGAGCAGCGGCGGCAGGCTGGTGCCCAGCGACGCCTTGCCATCGAGCACCGCGGCCAGGGCGCGGGCCGCTGCCAGCCTGGGGTTCATGCCAGCACCGTGCCGACGGCGAACTGCTCGCGGCGGCTGTTGTACAGATCGCTGAAGTTCAGCGCCTTGCCGCCGGGCAATTGCAGGCGGGTAAGCAGCAGGGCGCCGCTGCCGCAGGCGACGGTCAGGCCGTCCTTGCTGGCGGCGAGAATTTCTCCGGGCTGGCCCTGGCCTTCGCCGGTACGGCCGGCCAGCACCTTGAGCGGCGCCTCGTTGAGCGTGCTGTGGCAGATCGGCCAGGGGTTGAAGGCGCGGATCAAACGCTCCAACTCATCGGCTGGGCGGCTCCAGTCGATGCGCGCTTCATCCTTGTTCAGTTTGTGAGCGTAGTTGGCCTGGGCGTCGTCCTGCACTTCGCCCATCAGGGTGCCGCTGGCGAGGCCCGCGATGGCCTCGATCACCGCCGGCGGGCCGAGCTCGGCCAGGCGGTCGTGCAGGCTGCCACCGGTGTCTTCGGCTGTGATCGGGGTGCGCACCTTGAGTAGCATCGGCCCGGTGTCGAGGCCGGCTTCCATCTGCATCACGGTCACGCCGCTTTCGGCATCGCCAGCCTGCACGGCGCGCTGGATCGGCGCCGCCCCGCGCCAGCGCGGCAGCAGCGAGGCATGGCTGTTGATACAGCCGAAGCGCGGGATATCCAGTACCGCCTGGGGCAGGATCAGGCCGTAGGCGACCACCACCAGGAGGTCCGGCTGCAGCGCCGCCAGTTCGGCTTGGGTGGCTGCATCCTTTAGGCTTGGTGGCTGCAGTACGGGAATGGCGTTTTCCACAGCGAGCTGCTTGACCGGGCTGGGCATCAGCTTCTGGCCGCGGCCGGCCGGGCGATCCGGCTGGGTGTACACCGCGACGATCTGGTGCGGTGTGTCGAGCAGGGCCTTGAGGTGAGCGGCGGCGAATTCCGGGGTGCCGGCGAATACGATACGCAGAGCTTCGGTCATGGGGTCTCGCTTTGACTGGGTGCTGGAAAAACAAAAGGCTTGCCGCGGCAAGCCTTTGTTGGAGGCCCGATCAGGCCTGCTGGCGGTGCTGCTTTTCCAGCTTCTTCTTGATGCGGTCACGCTTGAGCGTGGACAGGTAGTCGACGAACAGCTTGCCGTTGAGGTGGTCGCACTCGTGCTGGATGCACACGGCGAGCAGGCCCTCGGCGATCATCTCGAACGGCTTGCCGTCGCGATCCAGGGCGTTGATCTTCACTTTCTGCGGGCGGTCTACGTTCTCGTAGAAACCGGGCACCGACAGGCAGCCTTCCTGGTACTGGTCCATCTCGTCGGTCAGCGACTCGAACTCGGGGTTGATGAAGACCAGCGGCTCGCTCTTGTCTTCGGACAGATCCATCACCACCACGCGCTTGTGCACATTCACCTGGGTGGCGGCGAGGCCGATCCCGGGGGCGTCGTACATGGTTTCGAACATGTCGTCGATCAGCTGACGCAGGGCGTCGTCGACCACGTCCACCGGCTTGGCGATGGTGCGCAGGCGCGGATCGGGAAATTCGAGAATGTTTAAAATCGCCATAATGCGTTTGTGATGCACTTGTGGAATAAATTCAAAATCCGCTGCTAAGATGACGCAAGCATTCAAAAAAACGGCGTCAAGCCGCGGATTTACTGGGCTCTGTCGCAGCGCTAGGGCGCTTCACGCGAAGGCACATCATAAAGGGATTCACCGCATGAGGAAATCACTACTCGCCCTGCTGCTGGTTGGCGCGAGCAGCCTGGCGCAGACCGGGCTCGCCCTGGCCGATGTGCAGCTCAAGGAAGGTCATCCCGACCGCTACACGGTCGTGAAGGGCGACACCCTCTGGGATATCTCGGGCAAATTCCTCAGCCAGCCCTGGAAGTGGCCGGAAATCTGGCACGCCAACCCCCAGGTGCAGAACCCTCATCTGATTTATCCCGGTGATGTGCTCAGCCTCGTCTATATCGACGGCAAGCCGCGCTTGGTGCTGGGTCGCGGTGATTCGCGCGGCACCATCAAGCTGTCGCCGAAGGTACGTAGCACGCCGATGGCTGAAGCCATTCCGACCATTCCGTTGGAGGCGATCAACAGCTTCCTGCTCAAGAACCGCATCGTCGACTCGCCGGAGCAGTTCCAGAGCGCACCTTACATCGTCGCCGGCAACGCCGAACGCGTGGTCAGTGGCGCGGGCGACCGCGTCTACGCCCGCGGCAGCTTCGATCCGAATGCACCGGTGTACGGCATCTTCCGCCAGGGCAAGACCTATACCGACCCTGAGACCAAGGAATTTCTCGGCATCAACGCCGATGACATCGGCGGTGGCGAAATCGTTGCCGAAGAAGACAAGATCGGCACCCTCAACCTGACCCGCACCACCCAGGAAGTGCGCAACGGTGACCGCCTGTTCCCCACCGAGGAGCGCGCGATCAATTCGACCTTCATGCCCAGCGAGCCGAAGACCGAGATCAAGGGCCTGATCCTCGACGTGCCGCGTGGTGTGAGCCAGATCGGCCAGTTCGACGTGGTCACCCTGAGCAAGGGCGCCCGCGACGGTCTGGAGGTCGGCAATGTGCTGGCCGTCTACAAGACCGGCGAAACCGTACGCGACCGGGTTACCGGCGAGTCGGTGAAGATTCCTGACGAGCGCGCCGGCTTGCTGATGGTGTTCCGCACCTACGAGAAGCTCAGCTACGGCATGATCCTCAACGCCTCGCGGCAGTTGGCGGTGATGGACAAGGTACGCAATCCGTAACACCTACAAGCCCCGCCGATGCGGGGCTTGTGCTATTCGATAAGGCTCACGATCAAGGATGATCCGCCATGTCGATATCCCATTCCCCCGCCGAACTCGAAGCCCGTCTGCGCCTGCATTGCTTGCCGGAGTTGGGGCCTAAACGCTTCCGTAAATTGCTCAGCGCCTTCGATAGCGCCTCGGCTGCCCTCAGCGCGCCGGCCAGCGCCTGGCGTTCGCTCGGTTTGCCGCAGACCTGCAGCGATGCGCGACGCAGCCCTGAAATTCGTGAGCGCGCAGGCCTGGCGCTGGACTGGTTACAGGTGCCCGGCCGGCACCTGGTGATGTGGGACGAGCCGCGTTATCCCGCCTTGCTGGCCGAGATTCCCGATGCGCCACCACTATTATTTGTGGCCGGTGACCCGACGCTTCTGGAGCGCCCGCAACTGGCCATGGTCGGCAGCCGCCGGGCCTCCAGGCCGGGCCTGGATACCGCCCACAGCTTTGCCCGCAGCCTGGCGCGTGGTGGCTTCGTGATTACCAGCGGGTTGGCCCTCGGTATCGACGGGGCGGCCCATCAAGGCGCGCTGGATGCCGATGGGTACACCGTGGCGGTACTCGGTACCGGGTTGAAGTGCCTGTACCCGGCACGGCACAAGCGTCTGGCCCAGGACATCATCGAGCGCGGCGGGGCGCTGGTCTCCGAGCTGCCGCTGGACAGCCCGCCTCAGGCCAGTAATTTCCCTCGTCGCAATAGAATAATTTCGGGTTTGTCGTTAGGCGTGCTGGTGGTCGAAGCCAGCCCATCCAGCGGTTCGCTGATCACCGCGCGTCTGGCCGCCGAGCAGGGCCGCGAGGTGTATGCGATTCCCGGCTCCATCCACCATCCGGGCGCCAAGGGCTGTCATCAGCTGATTCGCGATGGCGCCACCCTGGTGGAAAGCATCGAGCATATCCTCGAAGCGCTGCGCGGTTGGCAGCAGACGCCGGCTATGGAACAGGCCAGCGCTGCGCCGGTGGCCGCAGTGCATCCTTTGCTGGCCTTGTTGTTCGCCGCGCCCTATAGCAGCGAAGCCCTGGCCCACGCAGCCGGCTGGCCGTTGCCCGAAGTGCTGGCGGCGCTGACCGAGCTGGAGCTGGATGGCCTGGTCGCCTGCGAGGCCGGGCTATGGGTGGGCCGCAAGCCGTAATACACTGCGCCGACAGTTCTTCGGCGGAGACAGCGCATGGTCACCAGTTGGCAGGTTCAGCAGGCAGCGCGGGTGGTCCGCGCCGGTGGCGTGATCGCCTATCCGACCGAGGCGGTCTGGGGCCTGGGTTGTGATCCGTGGGACGAGATGGCCGTGGATCGCTTGCTCGCGTTGAAGGAGCGGCCGGTGCACAAGGGGCTGATTCTGGTCGCCGACACCATCCGCCAGTTCGACTTCCTGCTCGAAGACCTGCCCGAGCGCTGGCAGGACCGTCTGGCCAGCACCTGGCCCGGACCCAATACCTGGCTGGTGCCGCATCAGGATCTTCTACCGCCCTGGATTACCGGCGAGCACGACAGCGTGGCGTTGCGAGTCAGTGATCATCCGCGGGTGCGTGAGCTTTGTGCGTTGACGGGGCCGTTGGTGTCGACCTCGGCCAATCCCGCCGGCCGCCCGGCGGCGCGCTCACGGTTGCGGGTCGAGCAGTATTTTCCTCGGCAGCTGGATGCGGTGCTGGGTGGCGCACTGGGCGGGCGGCGTAATCCGAGCGTAATACGTGATCTGGTGACCGGCGACGTGCGGCGACCGGCTTGATGCGCAGAAGCGGACATCCAGCGATCTCGTAGGCGGGGCTGAAGCCCCTCCCACAAGTATTCCGTTTTTTGATCGTTCCTACGCTCCGCGTGGTAACGCACTGGCAGGATGCTCTGCGTCCTTAGATTGCGCTGTGCAGCCGTCAATCGTGGAGCGGTGCGCCACAGGCTGAGTGCCCACGCAGCGCGTGGGCACTATCCGCAAATAGCACTCCGGCTTACGGCACCAGAATCGTCGACCCCGTGGTCTTGCGGTCGCTGAGCAGGGTCTGGGCGGTGGCAGCTTCGCTGAGTGGGTAGCGGCCGGTGATTTCCACGTCGAGTTTGCCCTTGGCGATCATGCCGAACAGCTCGTCGGCCATTTTCTGCAGGTTTTCCGGGGTGTTGGCGTAGCCCGCCAGGGTCGGGCGGGTGACGTACAGCGAGCCCTTTTGGGACAGGATGCCGAGGTTGACGCCGGTGACCGCGCCCGAGGCGTTGCCGAAGCTGACCATAAGGCCGCGCGGCGCCACGCAGTCCAGCGAGGTTTCCCAGGTGTCCTTGCCGACGCCGTCGTAGACCACCGGGCATTTCTTGCCGTCGGTCAGTTCCAGCACGCGCTGGGCGACGTTCTCATGGCTGTAGTCGATGGTCGCCCAGGCGCCTTTTTGCTTGGCGTATTCGGCCTTTTTCGCCGAGCTCACGGTGCCGATCAGCTTGACGCCCAGGGCCTTGGCCCACTGGCAGGCGAAGGAGCCGACGCCACCGGCGGCAGCATGGAACAGGATGATGTCGCCGCTTTTCAGGTCGGCGGTCTGGCGCAGCAGGTATTGCACGGTCAGACCCTTGAGCATCACCGCGGCGGCCTGCTCGAAGCTGATGGCGTCGGGCAGCTTGACCAGCTTGTCCGCCGGCAGCACGTGCAGCTCGCTGTAGCCGCCCAGCGGGCCGGTGGCGTAGGCCACGCGGTCACCGACCTGCAAGCCCTTGACCTCGGAACCGATGGCGTCGACGAAGCCGGCGCCTTCGGTGCCCAGGCTGGAGGGCACCGAAGGCGGCGCGTACAGGCCGCTGCGGAAGTAGGTGTCGATGAAGTTGAGGCCGATGGCCTGGTTGTGCACACGCACCTCGTGCGGGCCGGGAGCGGCGGGTTGGTAGTCGACGTATTCGAGTACCTCGGGGCCACCGTGGCGGCTGAACTGGATGCGTTTGGCCATCGTCTTGCTCCTGCTTGAAGAGTGAGTGCAATAGACCCCGAGTTCCCCACGGGGTTGAAGCGATTTTGCTCAGCGGCTGAACGTCGCACCTCTGGTTGACCGGCGTCAACTGCGGAGCGCGGATGGCCGGTGCTATGCTAGCCGCCGATTTCAGCTGTCGCTCGCCACACAAGGTGCCCCCGTGAGTAATCAAGCCGAGGCCGTGAAGGCCTACCTGCTCGACCTGCAAGACCGTATCTGCGCCGCCCTGCAAAACGAGGATGGCCAGGCCAGCTTCGTCGAAGACGCCTGGCAGCGGCCGGGTGGCGGTGGCGGACGTACGCGGGTGATCGGCGACGGCGCGGTGATCGAAAAGGGCGGCGTGAACTTCTCCCACGTGTTCGGCGAAAACCTGCCGCCGTCGGCCAGCGCCCATCGCCCCGAGTTGGCCGGTCGCGGCTTCCAGGCCCTGGGGGTATCGCTGGTCATCCACCCGCACAGCCCGTACGTGCCCACGTCCCACGCCAACGTGCGCTTCTTCAGCGCCGAGAAGGAAGGCGAGGAGCCGGTGTGGTGGTTCGGTGGCGGCTTCGACCTGACCCCTTACTACGGCAACGAAGAGGACTGCGTGCACTGGCACCGTGTTGCCGAGCAGGCCTGTGCGCCGTTCGGTGCCGACGTCTACCCGCGCTACAAGGCCTGGTGCGACCGTTACTTCCACCTCAAGCACCGCGGCGAGCCACGGGGTATCGGCGGGTTGTTCTTCGACGACCTCAACGAATGGGGTTTCGACACCTGCTTCGCCTTTATCCGCGCCATCGGCGATGCCTATATCGACGCCTACCTGCCCATCGTGCAGCGCCGCAAGGCCACGCCCTACACGCCGGCGCAGCGCGAATTCCAGGAATACCGCCGCGGCCGCTACGTGGAGTTCAATCTGGTGTTCGACCGCGGCACGCTGTTCGGCCTGCAGTCGGGCGGGCGCACCGAGTCGATCCTCATGTCGCTGCCGCCGCAGGTGCGCTGGGGCTATGACTGGAAGCCCGAGCCGGGCAGCGAGGAAGCGCGCCTGACCGAGTACTTCCTGACCGACCGCGACTGGCTCGGCCTGCAGCAGGCTTGAAGCGCGCCGCCAAAAGCTGCAGGCTTGCCGCTTTTGGCTTTTACCTGCGGAAACTTCAATGGATCGCTACGGTGTATTCGGCTACCCCATCGGCCACAGCAAGTCGCCGCTGATCCACCGGCTGTTCGCCGAACAGACCGGTCAGCAGCTCAGCTACGAGGCGCTGCTGGCGCCGCTGGAGGATTTCGAGGGCTATGCCCGCGCTTTCTTCGCTGAGGGCCTGGGCGGCAACGTCACGGTGCCGTTCAAGGAGCAGGCGTTCGCCCTGGCCGATAGCCTGACCGAGCGCGCCCGCCGCGCCGGTGCGGTGAATACCCTGAAGAAGCTCGACGACGGCAGCCTGCTCGGTGACAACACCGACGGCGCCGGCCTGGTGCGCGACCTGACCGTGAACGCCGGCATCGAGTTGCGCGGCAAGCGCATCCTGCTGCTTGGCGCCGGTGGCGCGGTGCGCGGCATTCTCGAACCCTTCCTGGCGCAGCAGCCGCAAACCCTGGTGATCGCCAATCGCACGGTGGAAAAGGCCGAGCAACTGGTCCGTCAGTTCGCCGATCTCGGCCCGGTGGTGGCCAGCGGTTTCGACTGGATCGACGCGCCGGTGGACCTGATCGTCAACGGCACTTCGGCCAGCCTGGCCGGCGAGCTGCCGCCGATCTCCGCCAGCCTGATCCAGCCTGGCCATACCTGTTGCTACGACATGATGTACGGCGCCGGCCCCACGGCGTTCAATCGCTGGGCCGCGGAGCAGGGCGCCGCACGTACCCTCGACGGCCTCGGCATGCTGGTCGAGCAGGCCGTGGAAGCTTTCCACCTGTGGCGCGGTGTACGCCCGGACAGTGCCCCGGTGCTCGCCGAGTTGCGCCGGCAACTGAAGGCCGGCTGATCGCGGCCGCGCGGCTGTGCCGAAATCGGCAACGCCTTGGTGCAAAGCGATCAAGCCAGTGGGCGGCCATGACGCCAGTGTATAAGGTCGGCATATGCCGCTGACCGCCTACCTGCCCAAGGAGCCCACGATGATTCGATTGACCCTGGACGAAGCCCGCACGCTATCGTTGTCCATCCTGCGCCATGCTGGTTTCAGCGAGGCCCAGGCCCATGCGGTGACCGCCACCGTGGTGGCCGGCGAGCGCGATGGCTGTGCGTCCCATGGCTTGTACCGGGTGTTGGGCTGCGTCAGTTCGCTGAAGGCCGGCAAGGTGGTCGCCGATGCCGAGCCGGAGGTGATCGACCAGGCGCCGTCGATCGTGCGCGTCGATGCCCGCGGTGGCTTCTCGCAACTGGCGTTCCAGGCCGGGCTGCCAGTGCTGGCTGACAAGGCCAGGGCCAATGGCATCGCCGCCTTGGCGATCAACCGCTGCGTGCATTTCTCCGCGCTGTGGGTGGAGATCGAACAGCTCACCGAGCTCGGTCTCGTCGCCCTGGCCTGCAACCCCAGCCATGCCTGGGTCGCGCCAGCCGGCGGCAGCAAGCCGATCTTCGGCACCAACCCCATCGCGTTCGGCTGGCCGCGTGCCGGCAAGCACCCGTTCATCTTCGACTTCGCCACCAGCGCCATCGCCCGTGGTGACATCGAGCTGCACCGCCGCGCCGGCAAGCCGATTCCCGAAGGCTGGGGCATCGATGCCAGCGGCCAGCCCAGCACCAGTGCCGAAGCGGTGATGAACGGCGCCATGCTGACCTTCGGCGGCCACAAGGGCTCGGCGCTGGCGGCCATGGTGGAGCTGATCGCCGGGCCGCTGATCGGCGACCTAACCAGTGCCGAGTCGCTGGCCTACGACGCTGGCAGCAAGTCGTCGCCTTACCATGGTGAGCTGATCATTGCCCTCGATCCACAACGCTTTCTCGGCGCTGCGGCCGACGCGCACTTGGCCCGGGCCGAGGCACTGTTCGACGGTATCGAAGGACAGGGCGCGCGACTGCCATCGCAGCGCCGCTACGATGCTCGCGCCGGCAGCCTCGCCGATGGCGTGCAGATTCCCCAGGCGCTCTACGACGATCTCAACGCACTGCTCAATTGATGCTGTAGCCGCGCCCGCTCAGGCAGGCGCCCAGGGCGCGCCGGTAAGTGTCGCTGGCGTTGACCGGCGGCGCGCTGTAGGCCGTGGCCGGGTCGAAGCCGCTCTGGCTGACCGCCCAGCTGTGGCACTCGTAGCGGTCGCGGGCCTGCAGGTCGGCGTTCTGGCCACGGGCCGGGTAGGCGATCACGTCGTAGTTGGCGGTGGGCGCCGCGCGGATCACCGGCGGCGCCTCGACCACGATGTACTGGCGGCGGTCGGCGTTCCACATGTAGTAGGTGCCGGCCGCGACGAAGTACAGCGCACTGCCTATCCACAGCTCGCGAGCATGGTCTGGCAGGCCGTGACCATGCCGCGGCCCAGGTCCGCCCCAACCTGGCCCGGGGCCGCCGTGCCAGCCAGGGCCGCCACCCGGTCCGCCTGGACCTCCGGGGCCGGCCAATGCATTGACGGAAAGCGAGAGCAGCAGGGCAGCAACCGCGAGGCGAGGGAGTCGGGCGTTCATCATGGGCTCCGGAGAAGAAGATGACCCCGCAGGGAGCGGGGCAGCGTCGATTATCCAGAGGTCTGTGCAAGGCGCTGTCAGGGCGATGTAAAGGTGATGTAAAGGCCTGAGGCTACGCCTGTGGATAACTGCGAGGCGTGTAGACCCACTCGCCACCGTCACCACGGGGCAAGCGCCGGGTCTGGCTGGAGCCGACGATCGCCAGGGTACGCATGTCGACCATCTCCGGCGTCAGCTCGCCAAGGCTGATCACCCGCAGTGCTTCGGCAGGGCGGCCGATATCGCGGCCCAGTACCACCACGGTGTCCGGCGTGCGGTGGGTACGGACGATTTCCAGGGCGCGACCGAGCTGCCAGGGGCGCGCCTTGGAGATCGGGTTGTAGAAGGCCATGGCCAGGTCGGCGGCGCCGGCGTGGTCGAGACGGCTCTCGATCACTGTCCAGGGCTTGAGGTTATCCGACAGGGAGATCAGGCAGAAGTCGTGGCCCAGCGGCGCCCCGGCCTTGGCAGCGGTGGCCAGAGCGGCGGAGACGCCGGGCAGCACCTCCAGCTCAACGGCGTGCCAGTCAGCGGGCGCTTCAGCCTCTTCGAGGGCTTCCAGTACCGCCGCCGCCATGGCGAACACGCCGGGGTCGCCTGAGGAAATCACCACCACGCGGCGGCCACTGGCAGCCAGCTCGAAGGCGTGTCGGGCGCGTTGCAGCTCTTCGCGATTGTCACTGCAATGGCGCACCTGATCGTCGCGTAGCGGCTCGGCCATGCGCACGTAGGTTTCGTAACCGAGCAGGTCCTGGGCCTCATCCAAGGCGCGGCGTACGGCGGGCGTCATATGCTCGGCGGCGCCAGGACCGAGGCCGATCACGGTCAGGCGGCCACGCGGCCGGCCGATGGTTTGCGCGGCGTCGGGCGATTCGGACTTCAGCAGCTGCAGGCCGTCTTGCTGCGCGATAGCCGCGGGCAGTGCGCTATGCGGCGTGACAAAGCGCAGCGGCATGCCCAGTTCACTGGCGGCCTGGGCTAGCGCCTTATCGGTCATCAGGGCTGCTGGTGCGAGCAGGGCGGCCAGGGCTTTCTGCGCAAGGCCTGATTGTTCGAACGCCTGGCCGATTCGCGCGGCAAGGTTGTCCGTACTGTCGACCAGAGCGAGCAGCGTGCGTGGATGAATCAGCAGCTCATCCGCCTGAGCCGTGCGCTGCTCTGTGGTGATATGCAGGGTACGCCTTGCATCCTCGGCCATCGGCAGTTTGCTCTGATCCAGCCAGGGTGCATCACCGTCGATGCGCAGCTTTTCCCCGCCGAGCAGGTCGGAAACGAAGCGCTTGCCCTGTTCCAGATCCGCCAGGACGTAGCCGCTCGGCGGGTCGAGCAGGCAGGTGCCGAAGCGCAGTTCGCCGCTGGTGGTGATCGCCGCGCTGACCTGCAGGCTTGCCGCGATCTCCCGGGCCATGCGGTTGACGCCACCCAGGCCGCCCAGCAGCGGCACCACGGCGCTGCCGTCTTCGGCCACCGCCAGCACCGGCGGCTCGGCGCCCTTGCTGGCGAGCAGCGGCGCCAGGCTGCGAATGACGATACCGGCGGCGCACAGGGCAATGATCGGCGTGCCGCTGCGATACAGGCCGCGCAGGGTGTCGCCGAAGTCGTCATAGGCCGCATCGGCTTCGACTCGCCCATTCAGGCCGTGGATAACCGCCTGTGGATAAAGCGCCTGTATGCGCTGCGCGGTGGCCAGCGCGGAGGGGCCGAGAATGACGATGGCAGGGGAAAGGGTCATGGGGATTCCAGATTCAATGTGCAGGAGAGGGCGCGGCTCAACCGCGCCACTTCTCGCCCGGCACCACGATCATCGAAAAATACGGCGAGGCCATCGGCTCGACTTCATCGAGCGGCACGATGCGCTGGTTGGCCATGGTCGCGCGCTCCACGTAATGGGCGCGGTCGTGCAGGCCGAGCGCCTGCAGCACGCGGCGCACCTTCTCGAAGTTACGCCCCAGCTTCATCACCACGGCGGCTTCGGCGTTGCGCAGCCGCTCGCTCAGCTCGTCCTCGGGCAGCACGCCGGAGAGCACCGACAGGCTCTGGTTGCGGTACACCAGCGGCACACCGAGCACCGCGGCGCTGCCGAGCATCGAGCAGACGCCGGGGATCACCTCGGCCTCGTAGCGCTCGGCCAGGCGGTCGTGCAGGTACATGTAGGAGCCGTAGAAGAACGGGTCGCCCTCGCAGATCACCGCCACGTCGCGACCGGCGTCCAGATGCTCGGCGATCTGCAGCGCGCAGGTGTCGTAGAAGTCGCTGATCACACCTTCGTAGGTCAGTGGCGGCTCGAGCTTTTCGGTGGTCACCGGGTAGACCAGCGGCAGGCGTTGCTGGCTGTCGTCCAAGTGCGCCTCGATGATGCCGAAGGCATTGCCGCTCTGGCCGACGTTGGCCTTGGCCTTGGCCACGAAATAGCCGACCACCGGCGCCGACTTGAGCAGCCGCAGGGCCTTGAGAGTGATCAGTTCCGGGTCGCCGGGGCCTACGCCCAGGCCAAGCAGGCGGCCTTTGCCGAGGCGTTCCATACTGTTCATCACTCGACCTCCGTGGCCAGGGCGTTGATCGCCGCGGCGGCCATGGCGCTGCCACCGCGGCGGCCCTGGACGATCACGTAGGGCACGCCATGCTCGGCGTAAGTGGCGGCAAGCAGATCCTTGGATTCGGCGGCGCCGACGAAGCCGACCGGGAAGCCGAGGATCAGCGCCGGCTTGGGCGCGCCCGCAGCGAGCATGTCGAGCAGGTAGAACAGCGCCGTTGGTGCATTGCCGATCACCACCACGGAGCCTTCCAGGTGTTCGCGCCAGTGCTCCAGGGCCACCGCCGAGCGTGTGTTGCCGAGCTGTTTGGCCAGCTCCGGCACGCCGGCATCGTTGAGGGTGCAGATCACCGGGTTGGCGGCCTGCAGCCGTGCGCGGGTGACGCCCTCGGCGACCATGCGCGCATCGCAGAGAATCGCCGCGCCTCCGGCCAGTGCCTCACGCCCGGCCTTGCCGGCACCCGGCGAGAAGCGCAGATCCTGCACCACGTCGACCATGCCGCAGGCGTGGATGACCCGCACCGCGAGCTTCTCCAGATCCGCCGGAATGGCGCTCAGGTCGGCCTCGGCACGGATGATGGCGAAGGAGTTGCGATAGATCTCCTGACCATCGCGGATGTAATCGGTCATCGGGTGGAACTCCGGGTAGCGGTGAGCGAGGCGAGCAGGGCGCCGGCTTCGTCAGGTGTCAGGTGATGGCCCAGCAGCTGGCCGAAGCCGCTGCCGAGAGGCTGACGGGCGAACAGGTCGTAGCGACCTTCGGCCACGGCCAGCAACGTAAAGGGCGCGCGATGGGCGGCAGCGCAGGAGCGACTACATCCCGAGAGGTGAATGCCTGGCTGCTCGCTGCCTGCGGGCAGCCGTTCGGCCAGACGCAGGGCATCGGCCTTGGTGTCGGCCAACCCCTTGGCGCAGCCGCTGGCGCCGGTGCAGGCGATGATACGCGTCAGCGGTGCGCTGGCATCGGTCAGCAGGCCCAGCGCATGCAGGCTGTGGATAACTGCATCGGCAGCGGCCTCGGGAATATTGGGCAACAGCACGCTCTGCCAGGGCGTCAGGCGCAGGCTGCCGTCGCCGTAGCGGCGGGCGAGTGCTGCCAGGCCGAGCAGCTGTTCTGCCGCCAGCCGGCCAAGGGGAGGGCTGGCGCCGATATGCACGAGACCAGGCTGGTGCTGTTTATGGATGCCGAGATGGGTATTGGCGTGCGCCGGTATCCGGCGCCAATCGTTCATCGGCAGCAGCGCATTGCCCAACCGAGCCTGAAGACGCTGTAGCAGCTCGGCAGGCGCATGAGTTTCCAGCAGATGGCGCATGCGCATCTGCTCGGGGGCGGCCAGCTCGAGAAACAGGTCGAGCAGGATGATGATCAGCGTATGAGCTTCGGCTTGCGGCACGATAGCCAATGCGGGCGCATCATCTGCCGAAACGGGCGGGCAGCCAGCCAGGCCGAAGGCATAGCCGATCCCGTCATCGAGGGGCAGGGCGCTGAGCCAGATATCGTGGGGGTGTTCGAGCATCGCCAGGCGTTCGCCGCCGTCCAGCAGCAGGGCGAACTTCGGCGACAGGGCATGGAGGCGCGGCGTGTTCTCCAGCGTCGTCAGCAGCTCGGTGGCCAGTGGTGAGATATCCACAAGCGCCTGCGGATCGAGTCCAGCGGCTGGGCTGACCATCAGATTGCGCACGTCATCGGCGCCGGGCGTGCTGGGGCCCAGGCCGGCGTCCAGCAGCTCGCCGATCAGCGCGTCCTCACGTCCCGCGTGGATGCCACGAATCTGCAGATTGCCGCGGTTGGTTGCCTCGATCACCCCGCCGGCATGCTGCTGCGAGGCATGGGCAATGCGTTGGGCCTGCTCGGCTTCGAGGCGGCCGCAGGGCAGCTTGATGCGGCAGATGCCACCATCCTTCGCCTGCACGATACGCAGCAACCCCGGACAGGCCGAGGGGCGAACAGGTGGGGATGGTGTGCGAGCAGGCTGTTTCAACGGATCACCAATGTCGGGTCACATGGGCATCCGTTCGAGGATAGGCCAGAGAAGGTTTCGCTTCTCTCACCGGGACACCCCGCCCGGTGTGGGCTCATGCGACTGAATCGGTCGGCAGGTCTCCTGGCTCGCAGGTCATGGCGCCTGGCTGGCCTTCCCGGTTTCCCAGTGGCGATTGGCAAGGCGCTCGCTGCAACAGTTGCGGGGGCAGCCACGCTGCAGAACGATCTGCTCGTGTTCCCTCTTAGGCCGCATTGGCTCACATGTAGCCGCTTGGCACCGACAGAGGCGCTATTATGCCCGCTTTGCCCGCCGGGATGAAAAGCCGCGTCGTCGGATCGCACAGAAGCATGGCTGCAATGTGTTGATGGCAGTCGCTGTAGAGAAGGCCATTGCTACAGATCGGGCGAATGGCAATTCCACCCAATCCATTGCTGGCGGCCAATGATGAGGACTGAGAAATGACACCCTGGCTGACCGTCGTGGGCATTGGTGAAGATGGCTACGCCGGCCTCGGTAAGACGGCGCGGCATGCATTGCTGGCGGCCGAGCTGGTGGTCGGCAGCGAGCGCCAGCTGGCGCTTCTGCCCCATTGCATCCGCGCTGTACGGTTGCCCTGGCCGAAGCCGTTTTCCCTGACGCCAGTGCTCGAGCGCCGCGGCACGCCGGTCTGCGTGCTGGCCAGCGGTGACCCGATGTTCTTCGGCGTCGGCGCCAGCCTGGCCCGCGAGCTGGCGCCGGACGAGCTGCGTATCCTGCCAGCGCCATCGTCGGTGTCCCTGGCCGCGGCCCGTCTGGGCTGGCCGCTGCAGAGCACCGCCGTCGTATCGCTGGTCGCCCGCCCGTTGGCGGCGTTGCAGGCGCAGATCCACCCCGGCGTGCGCCTGCTGGTGCTGAGCAACGATGGCGACAGCCCGGCCGCTATCGCCGAGTTGCTGCGTGAGCGGGGTTTCGGCGCTAGCCGGCTAAGCGTGTTCGAGCACGTGGGCGGCGAGCACGAACGGCGTATCGACGGGGTGGCCGAAGGCTGGTCCCTCGAGCGCGCCGCGGATCTCAATCTGGTGGCCATCGATTGCCTGGTCGGTGAGGGCGCCCGCTGCCTGCCGCTGACCCCCGGTCTGCCTGATGACGCCTATCGTCACGACGGCCAACTGACCAAGCGTGATGTACGGGCCATTACCCTGTCGCGGCTGGCGCCGTCACCGGGTGAGCTGCTTTGGGATGTCGGTGCCGGCTGCGGTTCCATCGGTATCGAATGGCTGCGCGCCCACCCGAGCTGCCGCGCCATCGCCATCGAGGCGGATGACGGGCGCCAGGCACATATCGCCCACAACCGTGATGCCCTTGGCGTGCCCAGCCTGCAACTGGTGGCCGGGCGGGCGCCCGAGGCGCTGGGCGGGTTGGCCGCGCCGGATGCGGTCTTCATCGGAGGCGGCGTGACCGTGCCCGGTGTGCTGCAGCACTGCTGGCAGGCACTCAAGCCCGGTGGCCGGCTGGTGGCCAATGCCGTGACCTTGCAGAGCGAGGCAGCGCTGATCGCCTTTCGCGGCGAACACGGCGGCGAGCTGACCCGCATCGAGGTGGCCCAGGCCAAGCCGTTGGGCGGCTTCGACACCTGGCGCGGCGCGCTGCCGATCACCCTGCTCGACGTCAGCAAGCCGCGATGAGCCGGATCCTGTTGCTGGGCGGGATCGGTGAAGCGCTGAGTCTCGCCCGCCGCCTTGGCCCCGAACATATCTACAGCCTCGCTGGGTTGGGCAAGGTGCCGGATGACCTTGTTTGTCAGGTGCGCGTCGGTGGCTTTGGCGGTGCCGAAGGGCTGGCCGAGTTTATCCACAGGGAAGGCATCACACTGCTGGTCGACGCTACGCATCCCTATGCCGCACAGATCAGTCATAACGCGGCACGCGCTGCCCAGCAGGCCGGCGTGCCCTGCTGGGCGCTGCGGCGTCCGGGCTGGACGGCATCACCGGGTGATGACTGGCGCGAGGTGTTCGACTGGCCCTCGCTGATCGCCGCCCTGGCGCCATTCAGGCGGCCACTGTTCACCCTGGGGCGCGAGCCGCTGGAGCATCTGCACGAGATTCCCGCCCATCAGCACTGGACGATACGTTGCCTGCAAGGCCAGCCGGCGGGCGAGCGGGCCGAGGTGATCGGTGCCCGCGGGCCGTTCAGCCTGGAAGACGAGCGCGCGCTGTTCGCGCGGCTGAACTGCGATGTGCTGGTCAGCAAGAACAGCGGCAGCGCGGCCACCGAGCACAAGCTGCAGGTCGCCCGCGAGCGCGGCGTGCCGGTGCTGGTGTTGCAGCGGCCGGCGTTGCCGGCGGTGGACCGTGAGTTCGCCGAGCTTGAGGCTCTGTGGCGGGCGTTGCTGGATAGTGGCGTAACCTACTCAACCAATCCGTAGCCTGGGTAGAGCGAAGCGATACCCAGGCTACGAAACCGCGCTCGATGCGGCTACGAAACCTATCCGCGCCAGCGCTGTTAAACTGCCGCACTTTTTGCGGAGCCCGACCATGACTGTCACGCCCTATGCCCAGGTATTGTTCGCCGGCCCCGATCTGCTCGTCGGTTCCTTCGCCGAGCTGTTTCGTGCCCGGCTGGCCGAGCTGCGGGGCGAGGCGGCACTGGCCGATATCGTCGACACCGGCGCGGGCTACGACGGCCTCTGGCATCGCGTGGGCGAGGGCAGCGGCACCTGCCTGGTGATCGACCTAGAGCCACAGAGCAGCAGCCAGCATGTCGACTGGCTGCGCAGTGAACTGGCGGCCAGAACCGACCCCAAACGCGTGTTCGTTACCAGCCTGTTCGGCCAGCTCGATGCCGACGCGGCTGGCGCTGCCTGTGCGCTGATCGAGCGGGCGGAATTGCACCTCGGCTGCGTCGACGTACCGGAACTGCCGGGCAGCCACGCCTGGTCGACGATTCCTGCCCACCAGTATCGTGTGCTGCTGTGCAACGGCCCGCGCTGCGCCCGTCGCGGCGCCTTGCCGCTGTGGAAAAAGCTGCGCGAGCAGGTCAAGGCGGCCGGCAAGCTGGAATGCGAGGGCGGCGTGCATATCACCCGCACCCAGTGCCAGTTTCCCTGTGATCAGGGCCCGACCCTGACGGTTTATCCACAGGGCCATTGGTATCAGGTGCGCAGTGAAGCGGACGTGGTGCGGCTGGTCGACGAGCAGCTCGTCGCTGGCCGTCCGGTGCCCGAACTGATGATGACGCGACCCTGAGCTGTATTGCCTGTAGGCTGGGTTGACCGCAGCGATACCCGGGGCGTCTGTACGTACTGAATCTCTCACCCCGGGTTACGCCTTCGGCTAACCCAGGCGACAACGGCCGCGGCATCGGTTACTCGCCCTGCGCACGTTTCGGGCTAACATGCCGGCATCATAAGAACCCGAGTCATGCATGACCGCCCTGTTTCTGCGCTATCGCACCGTCGCCATCGTGCTGCTGGTCATTCTTGGCCTGGCTGTCAGCCTGTGGTTGGCCAGTCGCTACGCCGAGCAGCGCGCCTGGGATGACCGCAGCAGCGAGGCCCACGGGCAGCTGCAGCTCTACGCCCAGTCGATCCAGACCCTGGTCGACCGTTTTCGCTCGGTGCCGCAGTTGCTGTCCATGGACAGCGACATCCGGGCGCTGCTCAAGGCGCCGGAAGATCCGCACCTGCGCGACAAGCTCAACCGCCGCTTCGAACTGCTCAACGCCGCTGCTGGCGCCAGCGTGCTGTACCTGATCGACCGCAAGGGCGTGACGCTCGCCGCCAGCAACTGGAACGAGTGGAGTAGTTTCGTGGGCAGCAACTACAGCTTTCGCCCCTATTTCCAGGACGCCATGCAGCACAACGCCGGCCGCTATTTCGCAGTGGGGGTGACCACCGGCGTGCCCGGCTATTTCCTCTCCCACGCGGTGTATGACAACGACGGTTCGGTGCTGGGCGTGCTGGTGGTCAAGCTGGAGCTGGAGGAGCTGCAGCGCGACTGGGTCGGCCAACCCGGCGTGCTGCTGGTCGCCGACAGCTACGGCGTGGTGATCCTCAGCAGCCGGCCGGCCTGGCGGTTCCGCGCCCTGGAAGAACTCGACGAGCTGGACCATGCCGAGCTGGTGGAGGTGCGCAAGTACGCCGAGCGGCAATTGCAGACGCTGACCCGCGAGCCTGGCCCGCACTTCGACGGCGATGCCGACTGGGTGATCATCGACGGCCCCGACGGCCGGCATAACTACCTCTGGCAGCGCCAGGAACTGCCCAGCGAGGCCTGGACCCTACACCTGCTGATCGAGGAAAGCAGCCTGGGGGACACCGCACGCAGTTATCGCCTGGCCGCCGCCGGCGTGTGGCTGACCCTGGTGTTCCTGGTGCTGTTCCTGCTGCAGCGGCGCAAGAACCAGCGCCTGCAGGCTAGCATCCGCGAGAACCTCGAGCGTGAGGTGACGCTGCGCACCGCCGAGCTGCGCGAAGCCCAGCAAGGTCTGGTGCATGCGGCAAAGATGGCGGCCCTGGGGCAGATGTCCGCCGCCATGGCCCACGAGATCAATCAGCCGCTTACGGCCATCCAGATGCATTTGGGCAGCCTCGGCCTGCTGCTCGACAACGGCCGCCAGCAGGAGGCCCGTGAAGGGCTGACCCGCATTGATGGCCTGCTGCAGCGCATGGCCACCCTGACCAGCCACCTCAAGACGTTCGCCCGCAAGAGCCCGGACGGGCTGCGTGAGCAGCTGCTGCTCAGCGAGGTGCTGGAGCAGGCGCTGCTGCTGTTGGCGCCACGCCTGCGCGGTGAGCAGGTGGAACTACGCCGCGAGATCATCAGCGAAGGGCGGGTGTGCGGCGATTCCATCCGCCTCGAACAGGTCATTCTCAATCTGCTCAACAATGCTCTGGACGCCATGCTGGAAAGCCCGCAGCGCCTGCTCGAGGTGCGCATCGACGTGCAGGACGGGCAATGCGTGCTGCAGATCCGCGACAGTGGTGGCGGCATTGCCCCGGAGCATCTGGGCAGCGTGTTCGAGCCGTTCTTCACCACCAAGCCAGTGGGTGACGGGCTGGGGCTCGGACTGGCGATTTCCTATGGCATCGTGCGCGACCTGGGCGGCAGCCTGGAGGCGGGTAATCACGACGCGGGCGCAGTGTTCACCCTGCGCCTGCCACTGGCCGCGAGCCAGGCTGTGGACAACATCGATAAGGAGGGGCCATGACTGGTCAGGTGATCGTCGTCGACGACGAGGCGGCAATCCGCGAGGCGGCCCAGCAGTGGCTGGAACTGTCGGGTTTCAGCGTGCAGGCATGCGCCAGCGCCGCCGAGGCCCTGACGCTGATCGATGCCGATTTTCCAGGTGTGGTGATCAGCGACGTGCGCATGCCCGGTACCGATGGCCTGCAGCTGCTGAGCCGTATCGTCGACTGTGACCGCGACCTGCCGGTGATCATGATCACCGGCCATGGCGACGTGCCGGTGGCGGTGCAGGCAATGAAGCAGGGCGCCTACGATTTCATCGAAAAGCCCTTCACCCCGGACCGGCTGCTCGACACCGTGCGCCGCGCCCTGGAAAAGCGCCAGCTGGTCATCGACAACCGCGCCCTGCGCCAGCAGTTCGCGGTACGCGATGGCATCGCCGCCCAGCTGCTCGGCGTGTCCCGGGCCATGGTGCGCCTGCGCCGGCAGGTGCTCGACCTGGCTGGCACCTCGGTGAACGTGCTGATCCGCGGCGAAACCGGCGCCGGCAAGGAGCGCGTGGCGCGCTGCCTGCACGATTTCAGCGAGCGCGCCGACAAGCCCTTCGTGGCGCTGAACTGCGCGGCGATTCCCGAGCACCTGTTCGAGAGCGAGTTGTTCGGCCATGAAAGCGGCGCCTTCACCGGTGCGCAGAACAAGCGCATCGGGCGCATCGAGCATGCCGATGGCGGCACCCTGTTTCTCGACGAGGTGGAGAGCCTGCCGCTGGCCCAGCAGGTCAAGCTGCTACGCGTGCTGCAGGAAAAGACCCTGGAGCGGCTGGGCTCCAACCGCAGTATCCGCGTCGACCTGCGGGTGATCAGCGCGGTGAAGCCCGACCTGCTCGACGAGGTGAAGGCCGGGCGCTTTCGCGAGGACCTGTTGTACCGGCTCAACGTCGCCACGCTGCAGATCCCGCCGCTGCGCGAGCGCCGCGAGGATATCGCCCTGCTGTTCGAACATTTCGCCGAGGACGCGGCGCAGCGCCATGGCCGCAGCCTGGAACCGCTGACGCCGGCGGAGCTGGCCGACCTGCTCGGCCAGGAATGGCCCGGCAACGTGCGCGAGCTGATCAACGCCGCCGAGCGCCATGCCCTAGGCCTTGGTGGTTCGCTGGAGGATGACGTCGGCCAGTCGCTGGCCCAGCAGATGGAGGCCTTCGAGGCGCAGTGCCTGCACAGCGCCCTGCTGCGTTGCCGGGGCAGCATCCTCAAGACCATGGAGCTGCTGCAACTGCCGCGCCGTACCCTTAACGAGAAGATGCAGCGCCATGGTCTGCAGCGCAGCAGTTATCGGCCTGCCGGGAGCAGCGACGAGGATTGAGTGGCGGCGGACAGGTCTGTTTCCTGACCTGGTGGGTTGACGGCAGGTTATTGCGCGAGCGGGCGGGGGCGCCTCGCTTTTTCAAACCTCATGAGCGGAATCCTGCCGATTGCCTGATCGAAATCGGCAGGCTTTCGCTGATTTTCCTGCTGCCTTTCTCGGCAAACCGCCCTGGCATGGGCACTGCGGCGTGTGGCACGGCTTCTGCTATGTCCATGGCAACCGGCATTCAGACCGGCTCTCTGACAAGAACAATACGGAGAAACACCCATGCGAATGACCAAGCGTTTCAGCCTGTTCGCTGCTGCAGCGGCCTTCACTGCCAGCACCGCGGCCATCGCCGCGCCTACCTTCATCAACGTGCTCACCGGCGGCACCAGCGGCGTTTACTACCCGATCGGCGTAGCCCTGTCTCAGGTCTATGGCAGCGGCATCGAAGGCTCGAAGACTTCGGTGCAGGCCACCAAGGCTTCGGTGGAAAACCTCAATCTGCTGCAGGCCGGGCGCGGTGAGCTGGCCTTTGCCCTGGGCGATTCGGTGGACGATGCCTGGAAGGGCGTCGAGGACGCTGGCTTCAAGGCGCCGCTGAAGAAGATCCGTGCCATCGCTGCCACCTACCCGAACTACATCCAGATCGTCGCCAGCAAGGAATCCGGCATCAAGACCCTGGAAGACCTCAAGGGCAAGCGCATCTCCGTCGGTGCCCCGAAATCCGGTACCGAGCTCAACGCCCGGGCGATCTTCAAGGCTGCGGGCCTGAGCTATAAGGACATGGGCCGCGTCGAGTTCATGCCGTATGCCGAGTCGGTCGAGCTGATCAAGAACCGCCAGCTGGACGCCACCCTGCAGTCGTCCGGCCTGGGCATGGCCGCCATCCGTGACCTGGCGTCGATGGTGCCAATCACCTTCGTGGCCATCCCGGAAGAGGTGGTGACCAAGATCGGCAGCAGCGCCTACCAATCCCGCGTCATTCCTGCCGGCACCTACGACGGCCAGGATCAGGACGTACCGACTGCCGCCATCATCAACATTCTGGTCAGCCATGAAGGTGTCGACGACGAAGTGGCCTACCAGATGACCAAACTGATGTTCGACAACCTGCCGCGCCTGGTCAATTCGCACTCGGCCGCCAAGGACATCAAGCTGGAAACCGCCACCGAAGGGCTGCCGATTCCCCTGCACCCAGGCGCTGAGCGTTTCTACAAGGAAGCCGGCGTACTGAAGTAACAGCCGAATCGTAGGTGGGTTCACGCCGGATCGTGTTCTGAAGCAGGACGCGAACAGTGACCTGTAACCCACCAGTCGGTATTGCGACGGTGGTGGGTTACGGCGCAGCTGTAATCGCGGCGCTTGTTTCATCCACCACAGTCGCCTCGCCCATCCTACGAACCACGAATGCATCGGCTCATTTCCAGCTTTCCTTGCGTGAGGCACGACCTTCATGAGCGAAAACCAAGGGCTCAACAGCAGCCCCAACGAATGGCCGAAGGCGCTGTTCTACACCGCCTTGCTGTTCTCCACGTACCAGATCATCACGGCAGCCTTTCACCCGGTGTCCAGCCAGGTACTGCGTGCCGGGCACGTCGGCTTCCTGCTGCTGATGGTCTTTCTCTGCTACCCGGCCTTCGGCAAGGGCCGCCCGAACCAGCCCCTGGCCTGGTTGCTCGGCCTGGCCGGCATGGCCACCTTCGCCTACCAGTGGATTTTCGAAGGTGATCTGATTCTGCGCTCCGGCGACCTCACCACCTGGGACATGATCATCGGCGTCGGTCTGACGGTGCTCATCTTCGAGGCGGCGCGGCGCGTCATGGGCATCGCCCTGCCACTGATCTGCGGACTGTTCCTCCTCTACGGCCTGTTCGGCGAGTACCTGCCGGGCGACCTGGCGCATCGGGGCTACGGCTTCGACCAGATCGTCAACCAGCTGGCCTTCGGCACCGAGGGCTTCTACGGCACCCCGACCTACGTCTCGGCGACCTACATTTTCCTGTTCATCCTGTTCGGCGCCTTCCTCGAGCAGGCCGGGATGATCAAGCTGTTCACCGACTTTGCCATGGGCCTGTTCGGACACAAGCTGGGCGGCCCGGCCAAGGTGTCGGTGGCCTCGTCCGCGCTGATGGGTACCATTACCGGCTCCGGCGTGGCCAACGTGGTGACCACCGGGCAGTTCACCATTCCGTTGATGAAGCGCTTCGGTTATCGCCCGGCTTTTGCCGGTGCGGTGGAAGCGACATCGAGCATGGGTAGCCAGATCATGCCGCCGGTGATGGGTGCGGTGGCGTTCATCATGGCCGAGACCATCAACGTGCCGTACGTAGAAGTCGCCAAGGCGGCGCTGATTCCCGCGCTGCTGTATTTCGGCTCGGTATTCTGGATGGTTCACCTGGAGGCCAAGAGTGCCAATCTGCGCGGCCTGCCGAAAGACCAGTGCCCCAGCGCCTGGGCGGCGGTCAAGCAGCGCTGGTTCCTGCTGATTCCTTTGCTGGTGCTGGTGTACCTGCTGTTCTCCGGGCGCACGCCGATGTTCTCCGGCACCGTGGGCCTGGCGCTCACCGCCATCGTGATCCTCGGTTCGGCGATCATCCTCAAGGTGTCGTCGAAGATCATGCGCATGGTGTTCTGGATTGCCCTGGGCATTCTCTGCGCCGGCTTCTTCCAGCTCGGCATCGGCGTGGTGTTCGGGGTGATCGGCGCGCTGGTGGCGGTCTGCTGGTTCATCAAGGGCGGCCGGGAAACCCTGCAGGCCTGCGTGCATGCGCTGGCCGAAGGCGCGCGCCACGCGATTCCGGTCGGTATCGCCTGCGCCCTGGTAGGCGTGATCATTGGCGTGGTTTCGCTGACCGGTATCGCCACCACCTTTGCCGGCTACATCCTCGCCATCGGCCAGAACAACCTGTTCCTGTCGCTGGTGCTGACCATGATCACCTGTCTGATTCTTGGCATGGGCATCCCGACCATTCCCAACTACATCATCACCAGCGCGATCGCTGCGCCGGCGCTGCTGGACCTGGGCGTGCCGTTGATCGTCTCGCACATGTTCGTGTTCTATTTCGGCCTGATGGCCGACCTCACGCCGCCGGTGGCGCTGGCCTGCTTCGCGGCCGCGCCGATCGCCAAGGAGAACGGCTTCAAGATCAGCCTGTGGGCGGTGCGTATCGCCGCTGCCGGCTTCGTGGTGCCGTTCATGGCCGTGTACGACCCGGCCCTGATGATGCAGGGCGACAGCTGGGGCGCGACCCTGTACATGTTCATCAAGAGCGTGTTCGCGGTCGGGCTGTGGGGCATGGCGGTGGTCGGTTACCTGAACACGCGCCTGGCCTGGTGGGAGCGCATCTGGGCATTCGCCGCCGGTGTGGCGCTGATTCTGGCCCTGCCGATCAGTGACGAGATCGGTTATGCGCTCGGCGCTCTGCTGATCGCTCAGCATCTGTGGCGCGCGCGCCGCGTTGCTGTGGCCGCCGCTTGATCGGCTTGTGTCTGGGGCTGGCGGGGGCGGTATGGGCACAGGTGCCCGTACCGTCCTTCACCCTGGCCTGGAACCACACCATCGAGAAAATCCGCTGGGAAGAGGACTACCGCGTCACGCCGGACGGGCTGCTGCTCGGCGAGGCGCGGGTCCGCGGCAGCGGCGCCGGCATGGAAATACCCGATGGTGCCGTGCTACGTGACGGCGCCTGGCATTACCAGCGGCAGATGCCGCCCCTGCAACCGCTGCGCCTGGGGCGCACGCCCGAGGCGGGCGACTATCAGTTATGCCATGCAAAGGGATGCCAGCCGTTCAGCGAGTGGCTCGGGCCGCCGACGGCGAGTCAGCCGGTGGTGGAGCTGTGGAGCTGCAAGTGGGACCGGTGACAGGGCAAGCTGCCATACGTTGAATCATGTGGGAGCGGGTGCGCATCTCCCCCAACTCCGCCCGCAGCGCCTTCAGCTCCTGAAGAATCATCTCCTCGCGCTGTGCCCGCGCCGCCACCTCGGGGTCCGGCCCCTGGGCATCCTGCATGGCGTTGACGATCACCGCGATGAACAGATTGAGCATCATGAACGTGGCGATCAGGATGTAGGGCACGAAGAACACCCAGGCCAGCGGATACTGCTCCATCACCGGCCGCACGATGCCCATCGACCAGCTCTCCAGGGTCATCACCTGGAACAGGGTGTAGAGGCTGGCACCGATGCTGCCGAACCACTCGGGAAAGTGCTCGCCGAACAGTTGCGTCGCCATCACCGCAGCGACGTAGAACAGCAGCCCCATCAGCATGACGATGCTGCCCATGCCCGGCAGGGATGCCAGCAGCGCCTGCACCACCTTGCGCATGCTCGGGTTGATCGACACCAGACGCAGCACCCGTAATACGCGCAAGGTCCGCAGTACACTGAACGGGCCACTGGCCGGCACCAGGGCGATGCCGACCACCAGGCAATCGAATACTGCCCAGGGATCGCGCAATAGGCCGATGCCCCGCGCGGCGAAGCGCAGCGCCAGCTCGATCACGAACACCGCCAGGATGAACATATCCACAGGCACCAGCAGCCAGCCCCACTCAAGGGTCAGCTCGCTGGAGGTGAGCATGCCGAGGATCGCGGCGTTGATCAGGATCAGCGTGGTGATGACGCGCTGGACGGGCTTGCCGTCCATGAACCGGGCCAGTTGCTGGCGCCAGGCGCTGGGGGCGTTGGGAGTGGCGATCAAGGTCATGGTGATGTCGCTGGCGGCGGTCGGGGCTGCCGAGAGTAAATAAGCGAAGGGGCGGAAGAAAGCGCAGTGGCCGGCGGGATTTTCGCTAAATGTGTAGCGGTGCTGCGGGCGGCTATCGCTGTCCGACCTGACTCGGGATTGCCCCACGCGGCGCTGCTCGTTAGCCTGCGTGCTTCGCCACGAGGCCCAGGCCTCTCAACACGACGGATCACGGTATGAGCGAGCACGGCGGCAACATCACCTATTACCTGGAAATGCGCAGCGCCGAGCAGGTGCGCGGCAAGCCCATGCCCGATGATCTGCAGGTGGTCGAGTGCCGCATCAAGCAGTTCCAGCTCAACCGTTTTCTCTATCAACTGGTCGGCGAGCCCTGGGAGTGGACGGACAAGCTCGCCTGGTCCGACGCGCAGTGGCGTGAGGCGATCGAAAGCGACGACCACCGCACCTGGGTCGCTTATCACCAAGGCGCGATCGCCGGTTACTACGAACTGCAGCGCGACGCCGAAGGCGCCGTGGAAATCCTCTATTTCGGTCTGGCAGAAGCCTTCTTCGGCCAGGGCTTCGGCGGCCCGCTGCTGACCCACGCGCTGCAGTCTGCCTGGGCGTGGCCTGGCACCCGGCGGGTGTGGGTACACACCTGCACCCTCGACCATCCCAGTGCACTGGCCAACTACCAGGCGCGGGGCCTCAGGCTGTATCGTCAGGAGCGCGAGGATTAAAGGTGTCCTGATAGCATTGCGTCGAGACTTACCCGCCGCTGCGCTGTCGGATATCTGGCGAGCCGCGTCGCGGTCATAGAACGGAGTTCCGTATGTCAAAGCTTAGTGTGAAGTTACTGCCTCTCTGCCTGCTGGCGCTGCCCTTCATGGCATCCGCCCAGCAACCGATCCAGCCCGGTCTCTGGGAAATCACTTCCAACAACATGCAACTGGGCGGCAAGACTCTGCCGAGCAGCGACGTGATGCTGCAGCAGTTCAAGAACCTGCCCCAGGCCCAGCGCGAAATGATGGAGCGGGCCATGGCCCAGCAAGGCATCCAGCTCGGCGACAAGGGCGTGCAGTACTGCATCAGCCAGGCCCAGGTCGATGCGCAGAACATTCCCCTGCAGGACCCCAACTGCAGCCAGCAGATCACTTCCCGTGACAACGACCGCTGGGTGTTCAACTTCACCTGCCCGCAGGGCCGCGGCCAGGGCGAGGCGCACTTCCTCGACGACAAGAACTTCACCACCAAGGTCAACGGCGAGTTCGACAGCGGCGCCGGCCGCCAGCAGGGCAGCATGGAATCCGAGGCGCGCTGGGTGTCGGCTGACTGCGGCTCGTTGCGTCCGCGTCAGTAACCTGAAGCGACCAGCAGCGGCCGAGGGTTTGTCCGAAAAGTCTCCGAGCGAAGGTCAGGCGAGGCAAAAATCGGTGAGGAAGCGGAGTTTACGAGCTGTAAATGAGCATTCCGACTGAGCTGGCAATCCAGCCGATTTTTAACGAAGCATCACCGAGCGCAGGTACTTTTCGTACAGAGCCTAGAGCCGCTGCTGGATCACTCGCGGATCACCGTCAAAATCGGCCAGCTGTTCGGCGCTGCCGGTGGTGATCAGCGTCCAGCGGGTGTTCAGAGGCGTCCAGTATTGCTGCTGGTCGCGGCCCAGCTTACTGGCATCGGCCAGCACGAACACCTCCGCCGCCTGGCGGATCATCAAATCCTTCAGATAGGCCTGGCTGGCGCTCGCTTCGCACAGGCCGCGCCCGGCGACCACGCCATCGGCGCTGACGAACACCTTGTCGGCACTCAGCCGTTCGAGCATCGCCATGGCCGCGGGGCCGAAGGTGGCCATGCTGCCGGGGCGCAGGTCGCCGCCTAGCACCGTCACCCGCCCTTGCGGCAATTCATGTAGCGATTCCAGGGCCAGCAGGTTGTTGGTGATCACGTGCAGGCCGGTGCGCTCGCGCAACAGCCGGGCCAGGCTCGCGGTCGAGGTGCCGCCGTCGAGCAGCACGGTATCGTTGTCCTGCACATGGGCCAGTGCGGCGCGGGCGATGCGCTCCTTCTCCAGGCTGGAATGGCTGCTGCGCTCTTCCAGCGAAGCTTCCGGGGCATGCTTGCCGATGTGCGCGGCGCCGCCGTAGGTGCGCATGATCATGCCCTGCTCGGCGAGCGAGGACAGGTCGCGGCGCACCGTGGCTTCGGACACGCCGAGCGAGCTGCACAGCGTCTCGACGTTGACGTTGCCGTTGTTGGAGAGCACCAGCTCGAGAATGGCCTGGCGGCGTTTGGCGACTTTCATGGCGATCCTTCAGGGAGAGGCGGCTGCACTGTATCACTTACCGCCTGGCCAGCTCACAACGAGGCACCGCCACAGATCACCAGCTGCTGACCGGTGATGGCGCCGGCGTCGGGGCCGAGTAGAAAGGCGGTCATGGCCGCCACTTCACGGGGCTGGATAAAACGCCCGATGGGCGGCTGGCGCGGTGGCGTGCCCTGGCGGGCCGGGTCGATCAGCATCGGCGTTTCGGTGGCGCCCGGGGCGACCAGGTTGACGGTGATGCCCCTGGGCGCCAGCTCGATGGCCCAGGAACGTACCAGGCCGATCAGCGCGGCCTTGGTGGCAGCGTACTGGCTGCGGCCGGCCGCACCGTTCATGGTGCGACTGCCGACCAGCACGATGCGTCCCGGTGCTCGCAGGCGGTCGAGCAGGCCGTTGACCAGTTGCGTGGCAGCGCTGACGTGCACCTGCCACATGGCCGCGCCGTCCTCGGCGCGCAGTTCACCCAAGGGCGCGGTGCGCATGAAACCGGCGGCGTGAACGATGGCGTCCAGTGCGGGGATGTCCCCCAGGGCACCGGCCAGCGAGGCGTTGTCGGCCAGGTCGGCGGCGATGAAACTGAGGTTCGGGTGTTGCAGGCTCGGCGCGCGTCGGCTCATGCCGATCACCTGCCAGCCGTCTTCGAGCAGGCGCAGGGCAATGGCTTCGCCGATGCCCGAGCTGACCCCGGTGACCAAGGCGCAGCGGCGGTCTTCACTCATCTGGATTCTCCACGCAAAAGGGGCGCCGCCAGGGCGCCCGTTGGCTCTAGCGGATAGCCGCCAGGGGAATATGCACGTGTTTGATCTTCTGCCGGAAGTAGGTGAAGGCGACGTGCAGGCTACCGTCGCGGGCCTGGATGATGCTTGGGTAAGAGAACTCGCGATTGAGCTTCTCCTGGGAGTTGTTGGTCATGCAGAAGCCATCGCCGAGCTCGATATCCAGACGCAGCGGCCAGCTGCGACCTTCATCGGCTGAAATCGCCAGGCTCATGGGCGCCCGCGGGATGCCCCACACGGCGCCGCGGCCATCGGCATTGACGGTCGGCGTGACACGCTCGTCGCCCTCGTCCTCGATCTCGTCGTACAGCGAGGCACGGCGCTGCTCGATGCCCTCGGCGTTGATCGGGTTGTAGACCAGCGCCAGTTCGCCGCTGACCAGGCGGATGTACTGGATCGACGAGTTGTTGTTCGGCAATTCTGTGGGCGCCGGTACGCTCCAGGTGCGGCCCAGATCGGTCGAGCGGCTGGCATAGATGTTGTCGGCCCAGCGGCTGCGGAACAGGCCCAGCAGGCTATCGTCGCTCAGTTGATGGACGTTCATGTGCACGGCGCCGGTGCTCTGCGGTACGTCGTGGCGGCTCCAGGTGCGGCCCTGGTCGCTGCTGATCATCACCGCGCTGACGTCATGGTTGCCGATCCATTTCTCGCCCGGTTGGGTGATGCAGTACCACACTGGAAATACCCAGTCGCCGTTGCTCAGCACCGCTGGCGGATGGCGCACGAAGGTGCCCACTTCATCGAACAGCGTCTCGATCGGACCCCAGGTCAGGCCGCCGTCCTCGGACAGGCGACGGCGTACGATGGCGGTTTCTTGGTTGCCGGAAACCTGGGCGGTCCAGATCAGCCACAGCGGGCCATTCGGCGCCTGGAACAGGATGGGATTCTGCTCCGAGCGGCTGGCGTCTTCGGACATCTTCTGCGGCTCGCTCCACACGCCGGTAGCCGGGTCGCGGCGTGCCAGCAGCACGAAGATGTCGGCCATGCCTTCCTGGGTGCCGGCGAACCAGGTGCACAGCAGGGTGCCGTCGGCCAGTTCATGCAGATTGGCGGCATGGTTCTGGGCATAGGGCGTGGGCAGGTAGGCGTCGTGGCGCTGTTCAAGAGTTGGCATTGGAAACCTCCGAAGCGTTGGCGTCGGCCTTGCTGCGCGGCAGCAGGCGCTCGATGCAGATCACCACGGCCGGGGTGATCAGGGCGATGTACATGTTATCGATGCCGTACGGGTTGCCCATCAGGTACCACACGCTGGTGGTGACCGTGGCGGCGCCCAGGCCCCAGGTCGCGCCGCGGCCGGTGGCGAACAGCGGCAGGTAGATGGCCACCAGGGCAATGACGGTGATCGACAGGCGCAGGGCGCGGGTGAAGAACGACAGGTTGAGAATTTCCGGCGCGGCGAACACGAACACCAGGGGCACGAAACCGACGATCAGGCTGATCACCTTGGTCATGCGGAATTCGCGTTCGGCGTTGGGCTTGCAGATTGGCACGTAGAAGTCGCGCACCACCAGCGAGGTGATGGCCAGGGCCACGGCGCTGACGCCGACGAACACCGAGGCGACCAGGGAGATGGTGACCACACCGGCCATCCATGGGCTCATCGACTGAAGGAATACCGGCAGGGCGTAGAGGCTGTCCATGTCCGGATGCAGGTACTTGGACACCACGCCAATCACGCCCAGGGCGATGGAGATCGGCAGGCACATCAGGCCAGCCCACAGCGCGGCGTTGCGTGCGGACTTGGCGCTCTTGGTGGTGCTGATCGCCTGCATGATGTACTGGGTGGAGAAGATCGCGCCCACGGTGCCGATGATCCAGGCCATCACCTTGGAGCCGCCGATGGCGCCGTCCCAGGTGAAGTAGTGCGCTGGCAGGCTCTGGTGAACCTGATCGAAACCGCCGGCCAGCTTGAGGGCGATCCACAGCACGATCATCACCCCGGCGTATTTGACGACGGTGTGCAGCACGCTGATGTAGGCCACGCTCTTCATGCCGCCGAAGGCGTAGTAGAGGGTGCTGACGATGGCGGTGATGAAGGCGGCGGTGGGCAGGTTGATATGCATCACCGTGGCGATGGCCGCCGCGCCGCTGACGTAGTTACCCACGTTCACCAGCAGCAGGGCGTAGATCATGATCACCGAGACCATCATCTTGGCGCCATAACCGTAACGGCGCTCGATGAAGCCGGAGATGGTGTATTCACCGGAGCTGTAGAGCTTCCTGGCCATCAGGATGGCGAACAGCGGAAAGCCGATGGCGGCGGCGACCACCGCCCAGGCCGCGGCCATGCCGCTTTCGAACGCCGCCTGGGCGGTGCCGATGGTGGATTTGGCGCCGATGTATTCGGACATCATCAGCATGCCGACGATAAAGGCCGGCATGCTGCGCGATGCGACCATGTACTGTTCGGTGTTCTTGCTGCGAATGCGCATCGTCAGCCAGGAAGTGAACAGGATGTAGACGACCACCATGCCGATGATGATCAACGTGCCTTGGGTGTTGAAGGTTTCCATCATTCGCTCCGATTGTTCTTGTCTAGGGCTTGCGTGAGGAAGTTGGGGGTGACTCAGGCGTGGGTAGGAGTCGGCTGCTTGCGTTTGCGTGTGGCCAGTTCCACGGCCTGGCGCAGCGCCTCGATCAGGCTGCGTTCGTCGGCGATACCCTTGCCGGCGATGTCGAAGGCGGTGCCGTGATCGACCGAGGTACGGATCACCGGCAGGCCGATGGTGACGTTGACCCCGGCCTCCAGGCCCATGACCTTCACGGGGCCATGGCCCTGGTCGTGGTACATGGCGACCACCGCGTCGAAGTCGCCACGGCCAGCGCGGAAGAACAGGGTGTCGGCCGGCAGCGGGCCTTCCACGCGCCAGCCGCGGGCGCGCAGCTCGTCGATGGCCGGCTGGATCTTGGTGGCCTCCTCGCCGTAGCCGAACAGGCCGTTCTCGCCGGCGTGGGGGTTGATGCCGCACACCGCGATCAGCGGATTGTCGATGCCGGCGCGTACCAGGGTCTCGTGGGCGCGCTCGATGGTGCGGCGCACCAGACCCGGCTCGATGCGGGCGATGGCGTCGATGATGCCGATGTGGGTGGTGACGTGGATGACCCGCAGGGTCGGCGTCATCAGCATCATCGACACCTCTTCGATGCCGGTCAGGTGGGCGAGCATTTCGGTGTGGCCGGGAAAGATATGCCCACCGGCGTGCAGGGCTTCCTTGTTCAGCGGCGCGGTGCAGATGGCGTCGAGCTCACCGGCTTCGGTGAGCTGCACGGTGCGCTCGATGTAACGGAAGGCCGCGTCGCCGGCGATCGCCGAGAGCTGGCCGTAGGGCAGGTCGTCGGGGATCAGGTCGAGGTCGATGCAGTCCACCACGCCGGGCTGGAACCGTGCCTGACGCGGATGCTCGATGGCGTTGACCTCGAGGCTGCCGCCGACGATGCGGTTGGCATCGGCCAGTCGCCGGGCGTCGCCGATGACCAGCGGTCGACACATGGCGTAGACGCTGTCATGGGCCAGGGACTTCATGATGATTTCCGGGCCGACGCCGGCAGCATCGCCCAGGGTGATGCCGATTACGGGGCGTTCAGACATGGTGGGCTTCCTTCTCGGAGAGGGGCTGGGAATGGCTGGCGCCGTGCAGGCGAGCCCAGGCCTGGTAAAGGGTGTCCGGCTGGCCGAAGCCACCGGCCTTGGTGACGATGGCCAGCTCGCGGCCCTGCCGGCGGGCGCTGGACAGCACCACGCCGGGGGCCAGCTCGCCGTGCAGCTGCAGGCTGTCGATGGCGGCAGCGGCAAGGAGGGCGCGGGCGGTTTCGCCGCCGGTGGCGATAAGTGCGCCGGCCTTGGTGATGGCCGGCAGCAGCAACTGCGCCAGGGGCGCGCCCAGCAACGTCGCTTGAGCTGGGTCGCGGTCGCGCTGTTCGAGGCTGATCAGCAGATCCTTGCCGCTCGCCATCTGCGCGGCCAAGCGAGCGCTCAACGCGTCGCGCTGATCGGCTGCATCAGTTGCCAGCAACAGCTGTGGTTCGATGCGCTGCCATTGCTGGCCGCTGCGCTCGGCGAGCAGCGCGGCCTGAGCCTGGGAATGCCGCGACATGCTGCCGACCACGGTGAGCACAGGCTTTGCGGCCTCAGGCAGCGCCGGCGCTATGCGCGGTGCGAGCCCCAGGGCGGCGGGCAGGTGTTGGGCGAGGCCGGCCGAGCCGACCCAGAACAGTTGATCGGCGTGCTCGACCGAGGCCTGGGCCAGCGCCTGCAGGTCGGCATCCAACTGGGCATCGCAGACCAGCACCTGGGTACCGGCTCGCAGATGGCGGGCCAGCGATCCAGCCAGCTCGGCGCCGCGTACCTGTTCGAGGTCGAGTGCGGCGCAGCGCAAGCCGTCACTGCCGAACAGTTCGAGCAGATCGCTCGTGCCGCTCAGGCCTTCGTTGCGCCAGACATCGCTCTGATCGACGGCCACGCCATCGACGTACTGCACGCCGCCCAAGGTAGTACGACCCATCGCCGGAAAGGCGGGGGCGACCAGCGCCATGCCCTTGCCCAACAGCGCGGCAACTTCGCTGAGCAGGTTGCCGCGCAGGGTCGAGTCGACCTTCTTGTACAGCCCGTGGCCGGCGAAGGTGCGGGTTTCCAGTAGGGCGTGATGGCGCTGCGCGGCCTGGTCCGGCGGCAGGCGACGGGTGTCCAGGTCGATGGCGGTCACCGGCTGGGCGCGGTGCTCGGCCCGCGGGTCCAGCAGCACCTCGGTAGCCACGTGGCGCGCGAAGCCGGCCGCACAATCGGCGGCGCCGGACAGGTCGTCGGCGATCACCAGCAGGGGGCGTTTCATGGCAGCAGGCGCCGGTACAGCTGCTGGATGTCGTCCAGGCTTAGTGCTTTGGGATTGTTGACCATCAGGCGGGTGACCTTGGAGGCCGCCACGGCCATGTCCGCCAGGTGCTCCTCGGCCACGCCGAAGTCGCGCAGGTTCTGGGGAATCTCCAGGGTGGCGGTCCAGGCGCTGATCTGGTCGATCAGTTTGCGCGCGGCCACTTCGTCACTGTCCGTCTCTTGCGCCAGGCCGCAGACGCAGGCAGCGCGCTTGAGGCGTGGCGCGCAGGCATCCATATTGAAGGCCATCACGTGGGGCAGCAGCATGGCGTTGGCCACCCCGTGGGTGACGTGGAACTTGCCACCCAGCGGGTAGGCCAGGGCGTGTACGGCAGCGGTGCCGGCGGCAGTCAGGGCCAGGCCGCCATACATCGAGCCGAGCAGCATGTCGCTGCGGGCCTGCACCGAGCCGGGCTGCTGATAGGCCTCGACGATGCTGCCGGCGATCAGTCGCATCGACTCCAGGGCAAAGGTGTCGCTGATGGGATTGGCCTTGGTGGAAATGAACGACTCCAGCGAGTGAGTGAAGGCGTCCATGCCGGTGGCGGCGGTGATCGGCTTGGGCAGGCCAAGGGTCAGGGTGGCGTCGAGGATCACCAGGGTCGGCAGCAGGTGACGGCTGACCACGCCGATCTTCAGCTCTTCGTCCGGCAGGGTGACGATGGCGTTGGGGGTGACTTCCGAGCCGGTGCCCGAGGTGGTTGGCACCAGCACCATGGGCGCGCCGGCGTTGGGCACCTTGTCGATGCCGAGCATGTCGCGTAGCGGCATGTCGTTGGTGAGCAGCACGGCGAACAGCTTGGCGGCGTCCAGCACGCTGCCGCCGCCGATGGCGATCAGCGCATCTGGCGCGGCAGGGGCCACGGCGCGGCGGAACACGCCTTCGATGTTTTCCAGGGTCGGCTCGATCTCGACGTCATCGATCACGGTGACGGCGATGGACTTGGCCTGCAGCTGAGCGACCACGCGTTCGGTGACGCCCAGCTGGTGCATGGCGTTCTGGGTGACCAGCACCACGCGCTGCAGTGGTTTGTCGAGCAGCGCCAGCTTGTCGCCCAGGCTATTGAGGCTGTCGGGGCCGTGAACGACGTGTTTGACGGTCTGGAAGTGATACATGGTGGTCCTCCGGCTCAGCGTTGGTAGACGGCCAGCAAGCCTTCGAGCTTGTGCACGGTCTGTTCATCGAGGGCGGTAACGGGCGCGCGGCAGGGGCCGACCGGCACGTTGAGCAGGTCGGTGGCCTTCTTCAGCACGGACGGCATGGTGCCCAGGGCAAAGGCGTCGCGCAGCGGACGCAGGGCTTCCTGAGCGGCGCGGGCGGCTTCGTGGTTGCCGGCCTGGAACTGGTTCCAGATCTCCATCACCACATGGGGCACGGCGTTGGCAGTGGCCGCCACCGCGCCGTCACCGCCAGCCAGCAGGTTCCAGTAGATGAGCGAGTCGGTGCCGGCGAACACCGCGAAGTCGTCGCTGCGGTAGCGCATCATCTGCACTAGGGCGTCGAAGTTGCCAGCGCTGTCCTTGATGCCCTTGATCTGCGGGTGCTGGGAAAGCGCGGCAACCGCGCCGATGCCGATCGACATGCCGGTCTTGGCGGGGATGTTGTAGAGCATGATCGGCAGGTCGGAGGCGTCGCCGATGCGCTGGTAATGATTGATCAGTTCGCTCTGGCTGACGGCATTGAAGAACGGCGTGATGACCGACAGGGCCTGAACGCCCACATCGCTCATCTTCTTGTTCAGTTCGATCACATCGCGGGTGGCGAAGGCGCCGGTGCCGGCAATCACCGGCACGCGGCCGGCGGCGAGCTCAACGGTCAGTTTGGCAATGCGCACTTTCTCGGCGTCGGAGAGCGCGAAGAACTCGCCATTGGTGCCCAGCACGAACAGGCCGTGCACACCGGAAGAGACGAGGCTCTCGATAAGCGCGGCAAGCGCCGGTTCATCGACCTCCTGGGCCGCATTGAACGGCGTGACGAGGGCAGGGACGATACCGTGGAATTTCATGGCTTATCCTGTCTTTATGATTGTTTTGTTCAGTATTAATAGCATTGGTGATTGAATCGATCAAATATTTTCTAGTTGGTTCAGGGATTGCGGCGTATATTTGATCGAATCGCTCGTTTTAGATGGGCGTTACGATCGGTTGATTGACTTGAAGGCAGCACCCAAACAGCGCTGAGCGCAAGGCGGATCGCGGGATTTGTCAGGCGTGTTCTCGGCGGCAACGTCTACCCGAAGGCTGGGCGATTCAAGGTTCACGGCGAGCATTGCGGCACGACCGGGCTTGATGTGCGGGCGGCTGGGTCGCTGACCATGCGCAAACAAACATCGAGATCCGCCTGGCTCGGCAGCAGTTGCTGTCAAGTCACGGCTTGGTGCCTGGTGAAGGAGGTCTTTCGTCTGAGAGGTGGCCAACGTCCCTGTAAGCCGCAACATGGCGCAGCAGGCACGATCAGCCCGCCAGCAATTGCGCCATCCCCGAAAATATTTGCGCCATCGCCTGCGGCTCCCGGCCGGGGCCGCCTGCACAATGCCCCCAGTCCGACTGCAATATGCGCAGCTCGGCTTGGCGGATCAGCGCGGCTTCGTGCCGAGCATCCTCGACCGTGAAGTAAAGGTCGCTGCTGCCCGGCATGATCAGGGTGCGGGCCTCTATACGGCCTAGCTCGGCAACCAGTGAGTCGGCGAACCAGGTACGCTGCCAGGCCTGCAGCACGCACAAAAGGTCATTGGCGTCCTGCTGCAGGTGATCCTCTTCCCAGTAGGCCAACAAGTCCTCGATCGTCTCGAACCCCAGCGCGCGATACAGATCCTTGCGGTAGAACGCCTGCGAATAGGCCCAGCCTGCATAAACACGCGCAAAAGCGCGCAACCCGGCTTCAGGCGGCTGTCCATAGTGTCCGCCCTGCCAGGCGGCATCGGCGCACAGCGCCGCCTTGACCCCCTCGAGAAATACCCGATTGTGCGGCCAGCACTGAGCGGTCGCGCAGATGGGCAGGATGCGTGCAACCCGCTGTGGATACGCCATAGCCCAGGCAAAGGCCTGCATACCCCCCATCGACCAACCCGCCACCAGTGCCAGGCGCCACTCACCGAACAGCCTATCGAGCAGGAGACGCTGCGCCTCGACATTATCGCCGAGCGCGATCTGTGGAAAATCGGCGCCACGCTGCCCCTCTGCGGCATTGCTTGGCGAGGTGGACCAACCGGCCCCGAGCATCGACACCAAAACCACACAGTACTCACCGCTGGCCAACGGACTTCCTGCACCAAGCAAGGGCAAGTTGCCCCAATGTGTGCCGCCGTAGTAACTCGGCAGCAGCACGATATTGTCCCGCGCCGCGTTCGCCTGGCTGAGCACCTGATAGCAGAGCTGCGCGTCACGCAGCACCTGACCGCTTTGCAGCCGCAGATCACCCAGCGGCATGAAGCGCTTTTCCTTAACCAATTCAATCATTTGAAAATTCCTCGCAAAGTCCTGTGATCCTGACGTGCACAGCAGCGGCCGTGACGTTCATTAATTTATATACACGCTGGCATGTATGTTGAATGAACGATTCGTGCCAGCGCGCCATGCGCTACGAACTATTCACTGGAGAGCTCACGTCATGAGTCACAGCCCTGCTGCCGAGAACCTGAAACACAACCTGCAAGCCAAAGGCGTCAAGTACGCCATGGCCAGCTATGTCGATATCCATGGCGTGATCAAAGGCAAATTCGTGCCTCTGTCGCACCTTGGGCAAATGCTCGAAGGCTCCGAGCTTTACACCGGCGCCGCGCTGGACGGCGTGCCACAGGACATCAGCGACAACGAAGTGGCCGCCATGCCCGATCCGGCCAGCGCCATCCAGTGCGCCTGGAACAAGGACCTGGCCTGGTTCGCCAGCGACCTTTACCTGGATGGAAAACCTTTCGCCGCCTGCTCGCGCGGTGCACTGAAGCGCCAGGTCGATGCCGCCGCCGCCATGGGTTACACGTTCAACCTGGGCATCGAAACCGAATTCTTCATCTACAAGGACAGCGCCGATGGCGGCTTCGAGCCGATCAGCGCCCGTGACGATCTGGCCAAGCCCTGCTACGACCCGCGTGGGCTGATGGACAACCTGCACATCGTTGGCGAACTGGTCGAGGCGCTGAACGACATCGGCATGGATGTCTACTCCTTCGACCACGAAGACGCCAATGGCCAGTTCGAGACCGACTTCAAATACGCCGACGCGCTGACCATGGCCGACCGCTTCGTGTTCTTCCGCATGCTGGCCAACGAAATCGCCCGCAAGCACGGAGCTTTCGCCAGCTTCATGCCCAAACCATCGGCCAAGCGCACCGGCAGTGGCGCGCACTACAACATGTCGCTGGCCGACCGCGAGACCGGGCGCAACCTGTTCGAGCCTGACGGCGACGACCTGCACGACTGCGGCGTGAGCAAGCTCGGCTACCACTTCATCGCTGGCGTGCTCAAGCATGCCCAGGCCATCTGCGCGGTGATCGCGCCGACCGTCAACAGTTACAAACGCCTGGTGCGCAAGGGCAGCATGTCCGGCTCCACCTGGGCGCCGGTATTCGTCTGCTACGGCAACAACAACCGCACCAACATGCTGCGCATTCCTTCCCAGGGCGGTCGGGTGGAATGTCGCGCCGCCGACATCGCCAGCAACCCCTACCTGGGCGCCGCGATGATTCTCGCTGCCGGCCTGGAAGGCGTGCGCGAGCAGCTGGAACCAGGCCTGCCGCACCGCGAGAACATGTACAACTACAACGAAAAACAGGTCGCCGAGATGGACATCGAATGCCTGCCGCGCACCTTGAGCGAAGCCATCGATGCCTTCGAGAAAGACCCGCTAAGCCGCGAAGTCTTCGGCGACAGCCTGTTCCAGGCCTTCGTCGACTTCAAACGTGACGAATGGAATGCCTACCACACCCACGTTTCCGACTGGGAAATCCAGCGTTACCTGAAATTCTTCTGATGCATTTTCCGATTGCACAAGGAGTCATCCCATGCCGTTCAAGACGCTGAAAACCCTGATCTGCGCCACCAGTCTGGCCTGCGCGAGCTTGCTGCCGATGGCTGCCCATGCCGAGACGAAGCAGCAGTTCAACCTGGCCTGGACCATCTACGCCGGCTGGATGCCGTGGAAGTACGCCGACGAGTCGGGAATCATGAAGAAGTGGGCCGACAAGTACGGGATCGAGGTGAAAATCACCCAGATCAACGACTACGTCGAATCGATCAACCAGTTCACGGCCGGGCAGTTCGACGCCGTGGTACTGACCAGCATGGACGCGCTGTCGATTCCCGCCGCCGGTGGCGTCGACAGCACGGCGCTGATTGTCGGCGACTACTCCAATGGCAACGATGGCATGGTGATGAAGGACAGCGCCGACCTGAAAACCCTCAAGGGGCAGAAGGTCAACCTGGTCGAGCTCTCCGTCTCCCATTACCTGCTGGCTCATGCGCTGGACAGTGTCGGCCTCAGCGAGCGTGATGTAGAGGTGGTCAATACCTCGGATGCCGACATCGTTGGCGCGTTCGCCAGCAAGGATGTGCGCAACGTGGTGACCTGGAACCCGCTGCTCGATGAAGTGGCCGCCACCCCAGGCAGCCACAGAGTCTTCGACTCCAGTCAGATCCCCGGCCACATCAAGGACCTGACCCTGACCAATACCAGGACGCTGGCCGACAACCCGGCCTTTGGCAAGGCGGTGGTCGGCGCCTGGTACGAGGTCATGGGCATCATCGCCAGTGATACCGAGGAGGGGGCCAAGGCCCGGGCCTTTCTCGGCAAGGCGTCGGGCACCGATCAGGCCGGCTACGAGTCACAGCTCAAGGGCATGAAGATGTTCTGGACGCCCAAGGACTCGCTGGCCTTCATCGAAAGCCCGGAGGCATTCAGCGCCATGGATAGCGTACGCCAGTTCTCCTTTGCCCATGGTTTGCTTGGGGAAAACGCTGCAAACGCGGACTTCATCGGCATTGCCATGCCCAAGGGCAAGTTGCTGGGTGATGCCGATAACGTCAAACTGCGCTTCGACACTACCTATATGCAGATGGCCAACGACGGCAAGCTCTAACGTCAGGCCGGCGACGTAGATGCCTCGCCGGCCACCATCGCCGACTGAAGACCCGCATGCGCAGAACCAAAGAAGACGCCGAAAAAACCCGCGTGAAAGTCATCGAAGCAGCGCTGGAGCTTTTTAGTAAACACGGCTACTCCCACACGACACTGGCGATGATCGCCAGCGCGGCAGGCTTCAGCCGAGGCCCCATCTACTGGCACTTCAAGAACAAGGACGAGCTCTACAGCGCCGTCCTGCACTATTCTCAGGAACCGCTGGAGCAACTGGTGGAACAGAGCATGGCGCGGCAGGAGACACCGCTAAGGGCCATCGAATATCTCTGTCAGCACTGGTTCAGCCTCCTGCTGGAAAATCCCTGGCACCGTCAGTCCTTCGAAATTCTGCTGAACAAAACCGAGCTGACCGCCGAAATGGCCGGCACGGTACGCCGGGAGCGCAAACTCACACGGCTGATCGTACGCAGCCTGACCCAACTGATCGACGAGGGTAAGCGCCTGGGCGAGTTGCCTGAGCAGGACAGCGAACAAAGCGCGACCTTGCTCTACACATCGCTGATGGGGGTCACCCACACCTGGCTGTTGGACCCTAAGCTGTTCAGCCTGAAAAAGAACGCCGAACTCTTCAGTGCTCGGCTTCTAAAATTGCTGCGCTAGGACAGCGCTGAAAGCTGCCATACCCAGACCGCTCAAAACGGTCTTTCGCAGGAACCCAGCCCTTGGGGGCGAAGTTTTCAAGTAAACGCAGCCCTGATTCGCGGCACGGCAGTGTTCCTGCCGCTTCGTTTGAACAGGCGCTCAGAGAATCGGCGAAATCAGCCGCGCCACGCGCATGCCCAATTGCTGCAGGCGATGCACCTCGCGGCGGTCGGCGCCGATCAGTTCGCGGGACTGGCTGAAGTCTTCCAGCAGCATCGCTTCGACCTGGCGGGCAAATTCGGCGTCGACGGTGACCAGGGTGATTTCGAAGTTGAGGCGGAAGGAACGGTTGTCCAGGTTGGCGCTGCCGACCACGCCGATGTCGCCATCGATCAACGCGACCTTCTGGTGCAGGAAGCCCGGCTTGTAGCGGAAGATCCGCACGCCGGCGCGCAGGGCTTCCAGGGCGAACAGATTGGAGGCGGCGTAGACGATGCGGTGGTCGGGGCGCGAAGGCAGCAGGATGCGCACGTCCACGCCGCGCAGCACGGCCAGGCGCAGGGCGGCGAACAGCGCCTCGTCGGGGATGAAGTAGGGGCTGGTCAGCCAGATGCGCTCGCGGGCGGCGTTGAGCATTTCCACGAACAGCAACGAGCAGGTTTCCTGGGCATCAGCCGGGCCGCTGGTGACCACCTGGCAGAGCATGCCTTCGTCCGGGTAACGCTCGGGCAACAGCAGCGGCGGCAGTTTGCGGGTCGCCCAGAACCAGTCTTCGGCGAAGGATTCCTGCAGGCAGGCCACCGCCGGGCCATGCACTTCGACGTGTGTATCGCGCCACGGCGACAGGCGCGGTTTTTCGCCCAGGTATTCGTCGCCGACGTTGTGCCCACCGAGGAAACCGCGCTCGCCGTCGACCACCACGATCTTGCGGTGGTTGCGGAAATTCAGCTGAAAGCGATTGAGCACGCCGCCGCCGGTGGGAAAGGCATGCATGTGTACGCCGCCATCGCGCAGGCGCTTGATGTAGTGGCGCGGCAGGGCGTGGCTGCCCACCGCGTCGTAGAGAAAGTAGACCTGTACACCAGCGGCAGCGCGCTCGAGCAGGGCCTCCTGCAGGCGACGGCCAAGCTTGTCGTCATGGACGATAAAGAACTGGATATGGATGACCTGATGCGCGTCGGCAATCGCCTGGAGGATCGCCTCGAAGGTCGCCTTGCCGTTGACCAGCAGGCTGACCTGGTTGCCTGCCAGGCACGGCATGCGCCCCAGGCGTGGCAGCGCGCGCAGCTGGCCGTAGGCTTCCGACTCGCCGGCGGCGATGGCTTCCTGCACCCAGGGCCGCCAGTCCAGCGAAGCCATGGCCTTGTGCATCTGCTTGTCGACCACCCGGCGCGCCTCGATATAGGCGTAGAAGCGGCTGCGCCCGAAGATCACGTAGGGCAGCAGCGTCAGGTAAGGCATGAAGAACAGCGACAGTGCCCAGGCGATGGCGCCCTGGGCGGTGCGCACGGTGAGGATCGCGTGCACGGCGGCCAGCGCACCGAGGGCGTGAATCGCTGCGATCAGATAGCCGAAAAAATGCTGGATGCCGAATTCCATGGTCGTTCGCTTGATGGCTGCCGTGCAGCATAGACCACGCTATCGATGGGACGTCACCGATAGAAATCGGCGTTCCACGTGAAACGTGCTGTCAGGCGGTGCGGTAGCCGGCGCTGCGGGAGATCTGCGCGGCGCTGGCCAGCAGGCTTTCGTGCAATGCCTGCCGGTTGGCGTCGTCATCCATCACTGCATCAGGGCCGGACAGGTTGATGGCGGCGACGATCCGCCCACTGTGATCACGCACCGGGGCGGCGATGGCGGTGGAGTAGTCCGAGCGATGCAGAACGAACCCGCGTGCGCGATCTTCGCTGCTCATGCGCAGCAGCTCAGGCAGCGTCTTGGGCGCGGGCGCCGGGTAGCCATCCAGGCGAACATGGGCATAGAGCGCGGTCAGCGCGCTTTCTTCCAGCTCGCAGAGCAGCACGCGGCCGAGTGCGGTGATGTGACACGGCAAACGCGTGCCGATGGGCACATTCACCGATAGCCGCTGCGCCGCGAATGCCCGGTACAGGTAAAGCACCTCGGTATGTTCGCGGATGCCCAGGTGACAGGACATCGAGGTGCGGTCGCGCAGGGTATTGAGGTGGGGCATGGCGATATCCACCAGGTCACGGCTGGCCAGGTAGGCGAAGCCGTCGCAGAGCACCTGCGGGCCCAGTTCGTAATTGTTGGTGCCCAGTTTGCTCAGGTAGCCCATGTTGGTGAGGGTGACCAGAATTCGGTAAATGGCCGAGACGCTGACGCCCAGGCGCTCGGCGATCTGGTTGCTGCTCAGGTTGCGCTGGCTGGCCGTGAACATCTGCACAATGGCGAGCCCGCGTTGCAGCGCGGGAACGCGGTAGTCGGTCAGTTCTTCTTTATCGGCGGCCATGGCGAATCTCGATCATCGGCGTTAACTCAGCGCCTCGATGCCGGCCGGTTTGCCGCCGAACTCGTCCATGGCGTCCAGCAGGGCGCCCCACAGGTAATGCGCGGACGCGCGATCACACAGCAGATGAAAGACCGGCAACGCCGCTGTGCCGGCATTGACCACGATGGCATTCAGGCGCGCCACCGAGGTCTGTACCACGGCACCGACCGGGAAGGTGTCGGCGCGCAGGTCGACGCCACAGAGCTTGGCGAACAGTTCCGGCAGGTGCGCGCCGGTCACGGCCAGCCAGGCGTGGCTGTCCTGGCGGGGCAGCAGGTAATTGGCCTGTCGCTCGTCGTAATGCCAGCCCGCCTCGTCAGCGGCGATGCGGGCGCCGCCGTCGGTCAGGCTGCCGAGCACGAAATACTCGGTCTGCGATAGCCGCAGCACCTGCTCGCCACTGCCTTGCAGGCAGGCCTGGTTGGGCCTGTCCGGCAGTTGATAACCCTTGCTCTGCAGATAGGCCGCGCTGTCGGTGCCGCGAAAACCGACCCGCGGCAGGTTGCTCAGGTCGATCAGCGCGCAGCGTTGCAATTGCTCGCCTTCGCCTGCGGAACCGGCGACGAACAGCCGGTCGCCCAGCAGGGTCAGCGGTGCATGGCTGTGCAGGTCATGAATGGGGCTGCGTTCAGCGTGGTCGCGAATAGTCAGGTTCATGATCACAGCTCCTGGCGTTTACTTTCAGGGTCGAAGAAGGGCAATTGCACCACGGTGGCCTGGACAATTTCGCCGCCTTCCACGCGAATCGGGATCTGCATGCCGGGTGTGGCCTGGTCGGCGGCGGCGTAGGCCATGCCGATGATCGCGCCGACGGTCTCGGAGTATTCGCACGAGGTGACGTTGCCGCTGATGTCCGCGCCCTTGAGCACCAGATGGCCTTCCAGCGGTTTGGCGCTGCCCTTGGGCAGGGTGAAGCCCACCAACTTGCGCTTGAGCGGCTGCGCCTCGAGGATTTCGATGGTGCGCTTGCCGACGAAGAACGGCTTCTTGCGGCCAATGGCCCAGCCCATGTCGATTTCGGCGGGGTGGGTCATGCCATCGGTGTCCTGGCTAATGATCACGTGGCCCTTTTCCAGGCGCAGCAGGCGCTGGGTTTCCACCCCGAACGGGCGGATGTCGAAAGCTGCGCCGGCGGCCATCAGCGCATCCCAGAGGTGCTCGCCGAAGCGCGCCGGCACGTGGATTTCGTATCCCAGCTCACCGACGAAACCAACGCGCAGCAGCCGCGCCGGTACTCCGGCGACCTTGCCCTCACGTACGCCGAGATAGGGGAAACCCTCGGATGACAGGTCGACATCGCTGCAAACCTTTTCCAGTACCTGGCGCGACAGCGGGCCGGCCAGGTTGACCGCGGCGAAGGCGGCGCTGACGTTGGCGATGTCGACGTTCAGGCGCCACTGCGCATTCCACTTGAGCATGCTGCGGTAAACGCGATCCACGCCGCTGGTGGTCGCCGATACGTAGAAGTGCTGCTCGCCCAGGCGGCAGGCCACGCCGTCGTCGATCACCACGCCATCCTCGGCGGTCATCAGCGCGTAGCGGGTACGGCCGATGGCAAGCTTCTTGAAACCGAAGGTGTAAAGGCGCTCCAGCAGCTCGGCGGCATCCGGGCCGCGCACATCCAGGCCGCCCAGGGTGGAAACATCGATCAGGCCGACCTTTTCGCGCACATGGCGGGCTTCTGCCTGCATGCAGGCTTCACGGTCTTCGGCCTTGCCGTAGAAGGCCGGGCGCTGCCACACGCCTGCGGGCATCAGCTTGGCACCGAGCTCGACGTGGCGCTGGTGCATGGCGGTCTGCCGATAGGGGTCGAAGCCGCGCCCGGCGATGTGCGCCAGTTTTTCCGCCGAGAACGGTGGGCGGGCCGTGGTCACCCCGGTTTCGCTGACGCTGCGGCCAGTGGCATCGGCCACCAGGCGCGCCGTGGGCAGCGCCGAGTGGCGGCCTTGCGACGGCCCCATGCCGACGGTGGAGAAGCGCTTGACCAGCTGTACGTCGCGGTAGCCATGGCGGGTGGCGTTGACGATGTCCCGGATCTGCAGGTCTTCGTCGAAGTCGACGAATTCCTTGCCTTGAGGGTGGGCGAAGATCGGCCAGGGGAAGTTGACCTGGCTGTCGTCCTTGTCCGCGCCGGTTACCGCCGTGACCTGCAGGCCGAGGTCGGCGAGGGCTTCGTTGGCTGCCCGCTGACCATCGGCCAGGACGCGCTGCAGATCGTGGCGGCCATTCACCGAACCGGCCACGCGCAGGATCTTCGGCAGGTTGTGGATCGAGAATGCCGCGTGTTCGTCGGCGTAGCGCAGGCTGCCGCCGGCCTGGCAAAGCAGCTGATACACGGGCATGTACCCGGCGGACATGCACAGCAGGTCGCAGTCGATCCGAGTGCTGGCCTCGGCGACCTTGCCTTGAGCACTGATACGCCGGACGTCGACCGCGCTGATGTGCTGGGCGTGTTTGCCGGCGAACGCTTCATAGATGGTATGGCCGACGTGGCAGGGAATGCCTTTGGCTTGCACGGCCGTGATCAGGCCGGGGGTGTCGCTGCGCTCGCGCATGTCGACCACCGCGGCCACCTCCACACCAGCCTCGAACAGATCGAGCGCGGCCAGGTAGCCGTCGTCGTTGCCGGTCAGGACCACCGCGCGCTTGCCCGGTTTCACCGCGTACAGGCGCATCAGCCGCTGGGCGGCGCTGGTCAGCATCACGCCGGGCAGGTCGTTGTTGCGGAAGACCACCGGCTGGTCGAAAGAGCCGCTGGCGACGATGCACTGCCTGGCGCGTACCTTGTACAGCCGATTGCCCTGGATCACCGGCAGGTAGTTGTCGGCGAACCAGGCGTTGCAGATCGCCGAATCGAGTACGCGGATATTGGCATGGCCCTGCACCGCACTGACCAGCTCTTCACGCAGGCCCATGGCAGCGTTGGCGTCGAGGCCGAAACGGGCGTAGGTCAGCGAGCCGCCGAGCACCGGGTTCTGTTCGATCAGCAGCACCTTGGCTCCGCCATTGGCGGCGTGCAGTGCTGCGGACAGGCCGGCTGGGCCGGAACCGATCACCGCCAGGTCGCAGAACAGGTAGGCCTTGTCGTGGTAGGTCGGCTCGAACTTCAGGTCGAGCACGCCGAGGCCGGCTTTCTTGCGGATCAACGGCTCCCAGCGTTTCCACATGCCTTTGGGCTTGTAGAAGGCGCGGTAGTAGAAGCCCACCGGCATGAACTTGGAGAATTTGCCGAGAATCGCGTCGCGATCCTTGTCCAGGCTGCCATTGACGTTCTGCGGCGTCACGGCGATGCCCGCCGCCAGCGGGTATTCGTCCGCCAGCACGTTGGGCTCGTGCGGCAGTTGCACCAGGGTGTTGGCGTCCTGGCCGGCCATGGTCAGCGGGCCACGCGGGCGGTGGTACTTGAACGAGCGCGACAGCAGCCAGCGGCCGTCGGCGGCCAGGGCGCTGGCGACGGTGTCGCCGGCGAAACCCTGGCAGGTGTTGCCATCGAAGCTGAAGGTCAGCGGTTTGTTGCGGTCGATCAACAGCCCCATGGGAGCGGGCAGGCGGTTCATTGGGCGGCCTCCGGTGCGGCGAAATCGACGCGCTGGTCGAACAGTTCACGAGGGTCGAAGGTGCGCAGGATCTCGTCACTGCCGGTGTGGCGCTCGGCCAGGAACCAGTAGCTCGACGGCGTGTGCATCCACCATTCGGTGACCACGCCGAGCAGGTTCTCGCTGTTGAACACGTAGTCGGCCCATTCGGCGACGCTGCAGGTGGCCGGGTCGGGCATGTGCTTGAGCTCGCCACCGTAGGTGAATTCGCTGATGTTGCGCGGCCCGTTGAGCGGGCAAGTCATGATCTTCATTGGCTGTAACCCGTCAGTGGCTGGCCGCCGTGGCGCCCATTTCGTTGACCTGCTGGAAGCGGCTGAAGCGATCCAGGCCGAACGGTGCGATCAGCTCCGGCACCTTGCCGCCGCTCGCGACCAGCTCGGCCATGGTCTTGCCGCAGATCGGCGTGGCCTTGAAGCCCCAGGTGCCCCAGCCGGCGTCGAGGTAGTAACCCTCGATCGGCGACAGGCCCATGATCGGGCTGTAGTCGGGCGTCATGTCGGTGATGCCGGCCCACTGGCGCATCAGCTTGGCGTTGGCCATGAACGGGAACATCTCGACGGCCGAGGCCAGCAGGCTTTCCTTGAGGTCCAGGGTCGAGCGGGTGTTGTACAGCGGGTAGGGGTCGGAACCGCCGCCAAACACGATTTCGCCGCGGCTGGTCTGCTGCACGTAGCAATGCAGGGCACTGGAGCTCACCAGCGGGTCGAGGAATGGCTTGAACGGTTGGGTGACCATCGCCTGCAACGGGTAGGTGTGGATCGGCGCCTTGATCTTCAGTTTGTTCATCAGCAGCGAGCTGGTGCCCGCCACCGCCTGCACCACGCAGCCGCAGCGGATGGTGCCGCGGTTGGTCTTCACGGCGCGGATGCGGCCGCCCTCGACGACGAAATCCTGCACTTCGGTCAGTTGGTGGATTTCCACGCCGCGTTTGGCCGCCTGCTTGGCGTAGCCCCAGGCCACGGCATCGTGGCGAGCGGTGCCGCCGTCGATGTGCCAGAGGCCGGCCAGCACCGGGATATGGCCGGGGTCGAGGTTGAGGCTCGGCACCAGTTCGCGGATCTGCTGGCGGTCGATCATCTCGGTGCGCCCGCCAAAGTGCTTGTTCACTTCCGCGCGCTGGCGGAAGGCGCGCACGGTGGCGTCGGTATGGGCCAGGGTGAGCTGGCCACGGTGCGAATACATGATGTTGAAGTCGAACTCGTTGGAGAGGTTCTCGAACATCCGCACCGATTCGATATAGAACTTCACGCCTTCGCTGGTCAGGTAGTTGGAGCGGATCACCGCCGTGTTGCGCGCGGTGTTGCCGCCGCCCAGGTAGCCCTTTTCCAGCACGGCGATGTTGCTGATGCCGTGGTACCGGGCCAGGTAGTAGGCGGTGGCCAGGCCATGGCCGCCAGCGCCAATGATCACCACGTCATAGGAGGCTTTCAGCTCCTTGGGGGCGGGCAGGTCGACCTCGACCGGGTACTCCGACGACAGGCCGTATTTGAGCAGCGAGAAAGGCATCAGCGAGCCTCCTGAATGGCCTGCCCGCTCTGCTGGCGGGCGGCGAGTACGGTGTTGTGCATCAGCAGGGCGATGGTCATCGGGCCGACGCCGCCGGGCACCGGGGTGATGGCAGCGGCCAGCGGTTGTACGGCGGCGAAGTCCACATCGCCGACCAGGCGGCTTCTGCCGTCTTCGTCGATACGGTTGATGCCGACGTCGATCACCACCGCACCGGGTTTTATCCAGCCCGCGTCGATCATTCGCGGGCGGCCGACAGCGGCGATCACGATGTCGGCCTGGCGGCACAGCTTCTGCGGCTCGACGCTGCGTGAATGCAGCACGCTGACGCTGCAGTTGGCCGCCAGCAGCAGCGCTGCCATCGGTTTGCCGACGATGTTCGAACGGCCGACGATCACGGCGTGCTTGCCGGAAAGATCGCCCAGGGTGTCACGCAGCAGGCGCATGCAGCCGGCTGGTGTGCAGGGCGTCAGCACCTTGCGGCCCTGGCTGAGGCCGCCGACGTTCTCGCTATGAAAGCCGTCGACATCCTTGGCGGGGTCGATGGCCTCAAGCACGCGCACTTCGTCGATGTGTTCCGGCAGCGGCAGCTGCACCAGGATGCCGTGTACGGCCGGGTTGGCATTCAGCGCGGCGACCACTTCCAGCACCTCAGCGGCACTGGCTTCGGCCGCCAGGCGATATTCGAGCGAGCGGATGCCTACTTCACCGGCACGCAGCACCTTGTTGCGCACGTACACGTGGCTGGCCGGGTCGTCACCCACCAGCACAACGGCCAGTGCCGGTTCGAGGCCCTGGGCATGCAGCTGCGCGACATCGGCCTTCACCTCGGCGAGTACGCGGGCGGCCGCTGCCTTGCCGTCGATCAGCGTGCTCATCGGAAGATCACCGTACGGTCGCCGTTGAGAAAAACCCGGTGCTCGGTGTGGTATTTGACCGCCCGCGACAGCGCCACGGTTTCGGTATCGCGGCCAATGGCGACCAGGTCGTCAGGCTTGAGGGCGTGGTCCACGCGCTGCACTTCCTGCTCGATGATCGGCCCCTCGTCGAGGTCCGACGTGACGTAGTGGGCGGTGGCGCCGATCAGCTTCACGCCGCGTTCGAACGCCTGGTGGTAAGGCTTGGCACCCTTGAAACCGGGCAGGAAGGAGTGATGGATATTGATCGCCCGGCCCGCCAGCTGCTTGCACAGGTTGTTGGAAAGGATCTGCATGTAGCGCGCCAGCACCACCAACTCGGTGCCGGTTTCATCGACGATCTTCATCAGCTCGGCTTCCTGAGCGGTCTTGCTCTCCTTGGTCACCGGCAAGTAAACGAAACGGATGCCCTCGCGCTCGGCCATGGGGCGCAGGTCGAGGTGGTTGGAGACGATGGCGGTGATCTCCATGTTCAGCTCGCCCTTCTGGTGGCGGTACAGCAGGTCGGCCAGGCAGTGGTCGAACTTGCTGACCATCAACAGCACGCGCATCGGCTTGCTGGTGCTGTACAGACCCCAGGTCATGTCGAAGGCGCCCGCCACCGCGGCGAAGCCTTCTTCGATCTTCGCCAGGTCATCGGTCACGCCCGTATTGAAGCGGAACACCGCGCGCATGAAGAAGGTGCTGCTGATTTCGTCGTCGAACTGCGACATCTCGCTGATGTAGCACTGATGCTCGGCAAGAAACGACGCCACCGCGGCGACGATGCCCGACGTGGCCGGGCAACTGATCTTGATCACGTACTGGTTCTGGGCGTGCTGCATGGCGGATCCTCGGAAAGGTCGGCGGCAGGAATTCTTGATGGGTGAATGCGTGGTTCGCCTGTGAATATATTTTCGTACGGCGAATCTAATTTTCTCGGTGGTGATTTTTATAAGCGAACAGGTTGTTCGTGTCCATGCCTGTAGAGAATTTATTTATCTCTACAGGAAACTATGTGGGTCGCTGTTCCAGTGATGCTTTCAAGCCGAATTACCGTGGCCGGTTGCTTGATGTCAGGCAGCAGAAGTCGTGCCGAGCAGGCGCACGGCAGGCAAAAGCGTACGGGGGCAGGTGGTGCGAAAGGGAGATATAGAAGGGAGTGCGAGTCGGCGCGTTGAGGCGTGACTCGCGTTGGCAGCTTTCGGGCGAGGCGGCGTTGTTATTCCTTGCCGTAATTCATGATCGACAGCAGGCGGATCGGTACCTGGATCAGCTGTTCCGGGCCGTGGGGGACTTCGGCGTCGAAGGTCAGGCTGTCGCCGGCCTGCATGGCGTAGAGCTGGTTGCCGTGGCGGTAGACCAGTTCGCCTTCGAGCAGGTGCAGGAATTCGGTGCCCGGATGAGAGAAAGTCGGAAACTCCTCGCTGGCATCGTCCATGCTGACCATATAAGCCTCGAAGCTCTTTTTCGGCCCGCGGGTATGATTCAGCAGGTGATAGGTGTGGCCTTTCTCGGTGCCGCGGCGCACCACCTCCAGGCCTTCACCGGCTTTCACCAGCAGCGCCCCGCTGCCTTGCTGGTCGTACTGGCTGAACAGCTTGGACATTGGCATGCCCAGCACGTCGCACAGGCGGCTGAGGGTCTCGAGGCTGGTGGATACCTGGGCATTCTCGATCTTGCTGAGCATGCCCTGGCTGATACCGGCGATGCGGGCGACCTCGGCGATCTTCAGTTCCTGGGCCAGACGCTGGCGGCGGATCTGCATGCCCAGGTACTGCTCCAGTTTCAAACGAGGGGCGGCGTCTTTAATTTCACTCATACGGGAAAGTTTCTATTCATGAATATTAAGTTCGCACCATGAATGAGCTCGATTGCGTCGCAATGGTGCAGGCTGGGGCCAGAAAATTCCTGCTATGAAAGCATTTTTCCTCTTCATAGAGGAGAAAACCTGGGTTTTGCGAGGCTGGTAGGGCGGGTTTGCAGATTGGCAAGCTGATTGCATTCTTATTGGGAAATTTAATTTCCTAATTGGAATAATCGGCGAGTCGACAGGAGACACGTGATGTTGCCAAGCGAAACCCAGCGGGTCATCGAAAAGCACGGGATCAAGTATGTACTGGCCCAGTTCGTGGATATCCATGGCTCGGCCAAGACCAAGTCGGTACCGGTTTCGGGCCTCGAAGCGGTGGCGGAAGCCGGCGCCGGGTTCGCGGGTTTCGCCATCTGCGGCATGGGCATGGAGCCCCACGGGCCCGACTTCATGGCCAAGGGCGATCTCTCGACCCTGATTCCCGTGCCATGGCAGCCGGGTTACGGCCGTGTGGTGTGTATCGGTCATGTCGACGGCCAGCCCTGGCCCTACGACAGCCGCTACGTGCTGCAGCAGCAGGTGGAGCGCCTGCAGGCGCGCGGCTGGACGCTCAACACCGGCCTGGAGCCGGAATTCAACCTGATGCGCCGTGATGAAAGCGGCAGCCTGCAACTAGTGGATGCCAGCGATAACCTTGATAAGCCCTGCTACGACTACAAGGGCCTGTCGCGCTCCCGGGAGTTTCTGGAGAAGCTGACCGAAGCGCTGCAGCCGGTAGGTTTCGACATCTACCAGATCGATCACGAGGACGCCAACGGCCAGTTCGAGATCAATTACACCTACAGCGATGCCATGGAATCGGCAGACCGTTTCACCTTCTTCCGCATGGCCGCCGGGGAGATCGCCAACGACCTGGGCATGATCTGCTCGTTCATGCCCAAGCCGGATCCGAAACGGGCCGGCAACGGCATGCACTTCCACCTGTCCCTCGCCAGCGCCGAGAGCAAGAACCTGTTCTTCGATGCCAGCGACAAGAACGGCATGGGCCTGTCGAAGCTCGCCTACCACTTCGCCGCCGGTCTGCTGGCCCACGGCCCGGCGCTGTGCGCCTTCGCCGCGCCGACGGTGAACTCCTACAAGCGTCTGGTGGTCGGCAACTCGCTCTCCGGGGCCACCTGGGCGCCGGCGTTCATCGCCTTTGGCGCCAACAATCGCTCGGCGATGGTGCGCGTGCCCTATGGCCGCCTGGAATTCCGCCTGCCGGATGCCGGCTGCAATCCCTACCTAGTCAGCGCCGCGATCATCGTCGCCGGCCTGGATGGCATCGACCGCCAGCTGATGCCCGAGCAGATCTGCAACGAGAACCTCTATTCCCTCGGCCTCGATGCCATCGCCGCGCGAGGCATCAAGACCCTGCCGCAGTCGCTCAAGGAAGCCTGCGACGCGCTGGAAGCCGACCCGCTGTTCGCCGAGGTGATGGGCAAGGAGATTGTTGGCGAGTTCATCAAGCTCAAGCGCATGGAATGGGTGGAGTACAGCCGTCACGTCTCCGACTGGGAGATCAAGCGCTACACCGAATTCTTCTGATCCGACTCTTCCGTTCAACCGTTTTCCGGCGCCCACCCATGGGTAGGGCGCCTTCTGCCCAGGAGTTTTAGCTATGTGTGGAATCGTGGGGCTTTACCTGAAAAATCCGCAGCTGGAGTCGCAGCTCGGCAAGCTGTTCGAACCGATGCTCGAAGCCATGACCGACCGCGGCCCGGACAGCGCCGGCTTCGCCATCTATGGCGATGAAGTCGCCCATGGCTGGGTCAAGCTGACCCTACAGGCCACCACGGAGGGCTACGACTTCGCCGCCCTGGTGAGCGCCGTGAAGCAAAAGCTCGGTGCCGAGCTGGACTGGTTCCAGAACGCCAGCGCCATCGTGCTCAAGATCAAGGCCGAAGAAGCCGCCGTACGCGCTGTGTTGACCGAGCTGGCGCCGAGCGTGCGCATCATGAGTGCCGGGCAGAGCATCGAGATTCTCAAGGGCATGGGCTTGCCGCGGGAGATTTCCGAGCGCTTCGGCCTGGCCTCGATGAAGGGCAGCCACATCATCGGCCACACCCGCATGGCCACCGAAAGCGCGGTGACCATGGAAGGCAGCCACCCGTTCTCCACCGGCGCCGATCTGTGCCTGGTGCACAACGGCTCGCTGTCCAACCACTTCCGCCTGCGTCAGGAGCTGCGCCGCGAAGGCATCCACTTCGAGACCGAGAACGACACCGAGGTCGCTGCCGGTTACCTGGCCTGGCGCCTGCAGCAGGGCGACTCGCTGAAGCAGGCGCTGGATAGCTCGCTGGAAGCGCTGGACGGTTTCTTCACCTTTGCCATCGGCACCCGCAACGGTTTCGCGGTGATTCGCGACCCGATCGCCTGCAAGCCGGCGATCCTCGCCGAGACCGACGATTACGTCGCCATGGCCTCGGAATACCAGGCGCTGTCGAGCCTGCCAGGCATCGACAAGGCCAAGGTCTGGGAACCGGTTCCCGCCACTATGTACATCTGGGAACGCGAGTCGGCCTAAGGAGCACGCAGCATGAAAACCATCGATCTATCCGTAGCAACCGTGCGTGACCTCAACCAGGCGCTGCATGACCAGGTCAACAATGTGCAGGATCGCGAGTGGGTGGTCACCCACGCCAATGGCGCGCATAACCTCGCCGTCGGCGTCAACGAAGCGGTGTCCATCGATATCCAGGGGCATGCCGGCTACTACTGCGCGGGCATGAACCAGAAAGCCTCGATCACCGTACACGGCAACGTCGGCGTGGGCTGCGCCGAGAACATGATGAGCGGCTATGTGCGCGTCAAAGGCAGCGCTTCCCAGGCCGCCGGTGCCACCGCCCATGGCGGCCTGCTGGTCATCGAGGGCGATGCCGGCGCACGTTGCGGCATTTCCATGAAGGGCATCGACATCGTGGTCGGCGGCAGCATCGGTCACATGAGCTGCTTCATGGGCCAGGCCGGCCGGCTGGTGGTGTGTGGCGACGCCGGTGATGCGCTGGGCGATTCGCTCTATGAGACGAAGATCTTCGTCAAAGGCAGCGTCGAGTCGCTGGGTTCGGACTGCATCGAGAAAGAGATGCGCCCCGAGCACATCGAAGAGCTGCAAGCGCTGCTCAATCGCGCCGGCTTCAAGGAAAACGCCGCCGATTTCAAACGCTACGGCTCGGCCCGTCAGCTGTACAACTTCAAAGTCGACAACGCCAGCGCGTACTGATCAGGAGCCTCATCATGAGCGACAAACAACCCCCCGTGCTGCGCGAATCGGCCACCTTCGACCGCCTGGCCATCCAGGAAATCCAGCGCGCTGCCGAGACCGGTATCTACGACATCCGCGGTGGCGGCACCAAGCGCAAGCTGCCGCACTTCGACGACCTGCTGCTGCTCGGCGCCAGCGTGTCGCGCTACCCGCTGGAGGGTTACCGCGAGAAATGCGGCACCGACGTGATCCTCGGCAACCGCTTCGCCAAGAAGCCGCTGCACCTGAAGATCCCGGTGACCATCGCCGGCATGAGCTTCGGCGCGCTGTCGGCCAACGCCAAGGAAGCTCTGGGCCGCGGGGCGAGCATCGCCGGCACCAGCACCACCACCGGCGACGGCGGCATGACCCCGGAAGAACGCGGCCAGTCGCAACATCTGGTCTATCAATACCTGCCGTCTCGCTACGGCATGAACCCGGATGACCTGCGCAAGGCCGACGCCATCGAGATCGTTCTCGGCCAGGGCGCCAAGCCGGGCGGCGGCGGCATGCTGCTGGGCATGAAGGTCACCGAGCGCGTCGCGGGCATGCGTACGCTGCCGATCGGCGTCGATCAGCGCTCGGCCTGCCGCCACCCTGACTGGACCGGCCCGGACGACCTGGCGATCAAGATCGCCGAGCTGCGCGAGATCACCGACTGGGAAAAACCCATCTACGTGAAGATCGGCGCCAGCCGGCCTTACTACGACGTGAAGCTGGCGGTGAAGGCTGGCGCCGACGTGATCGTCCTCGACGGCATGCAGGGCGGCACCGCAGCAACCCAGGAAGTGTTCATCGAGCACGTCGGCATTCCCATCCTGCCGGCCATCCCGCAGGCCGTGCAGGCGCTGCAGGAAATGGGCATGCACCGCAAGGTGCAGCTGATCGTCTCTGGCGGTATCCGCAATGGTGCGGACGTGGCCAAGGCCATGGCGTTGGGCGCCGATGCGGTGGCCATCGGTACCGCCGCGCTGATCGCCCTGGGCGACAACCACCCGCGTCTGGATGATGAGCTGAAGAAGATCGGCTCGGCCGCCGGCTACTACGACGACTGGCAGAACGGCCGCGACCCGGCCGGTATCACCACACAGGACCCGGAGCTGTCCAAACGCCTCGATCCGGTCGAAGGCGGTCGTCGCCTTGCCAACTACCTGCGGGTGCTGGTGCTGGAAGCGCAGACCATGGCCCGTGCCTGCGGCAAGAGCCACCTGCACAACCTCGATCCTGAGGACCTGGTAGCGCTTACCGTCGAGTCCGCCGCCATGGCTCGCGTGCCGCTGGCCGGCACCAATTGGGTGCCCGGGCAGCAGTACTGATCACCCATCAGGCCTGCCTTCCTGCGCGAAGGCAGGCCTTCCAGGCTGTGTGAAAACTACTGCGCTCGGCCAGGCTGCGTTAAAAACCAGCTCGGATGCGAGTCCAATCAAAATGCTCATTTACACCTCGTAAACTGCGCTTTTTCGCTGATTTTTGTCTTGCCTGACCTTCGCTCGATACGTTTTCACACGGCCTGCTTCGTGTATTTCAAGGAGTTCCAATGACTGCATCCTGGGCCTGGATGACCTTGCTTGTCGCCGGCATCTGCGAAGTGATGTACGCCTCCGCCCTTCCCCGCACGCAGGGCTTCACCCGGCTCTGGCCGAGCCTGTACTGCCTCTTCTTCATCGTCCTGAGTCTGTACCTGCTGACCTTGTCGGCCCGCTACCTGCCAATCGGCACTGCTTATGCCGTATGGGTCGGCATCGGCGCGGTCGGTACGGCCATCTACGGTATCGCCTACCTCAACGAGCCGGCTGGCGTGGCGCGGCTGGTCTGCCTGGCGCTGATCATCGGCGGTGTGGCCGGGCTCAAGGTCTTGAGCCCGTCAGGCTGACCTACCTACGTACAGGAATATGTCATCCGACTCGGCGCCCGTGGTCGTCTGCGCGAGAGGGTGAGTCGTACCAGGAAGGTTTGCGCATGCCCCGGTGCTGATGCCTCCTGGCGGTCAGCCATGCCGCGATGACCGCAGGATGCAGGCGGTGGCGACAACGGATTCGTGGCTCTGAGGCGCCTGCCGATGCAGGGCGAAGACGTGTCTGGAAAGGGTTGGCTGCCACGCAAAGATGACGGGCAGCGCTATCGCAGGGCTTGAGGGCCTGCCACCGAAACCTGGTAATGAAATTGCGGCTGGCAGAGCCGGCTTGCACCGGCTCGTCCAGTTGAACAGGTATTCAGAACGCGTCGCCGTCCAGCTCGCCGGTTCTGATCCGTACCGCGCTTTCCAGATGCTGGACGAATACCTTGCCGTCACCGATCTTGCCGGTATGGGCCGCCTTGAGAATGGCGTCGATGCCGGGTTGGCAAAGGTCATCCGTGACCATTACGTCCAGGCGCAGCTTGGGTACCAGTTGCACGTCGTATTCGGCGCCACGGTAGATTTCCGTGTGGCCTTTCTGCCGGCCGTACCCCTTGACCTCGGTGACCGTGACGCCACGGATTCCCTGTTCGGTAAGGGCTTCGCGCACGGCGTCGAGTCGAAACGGCTTGATGATTGCGGTGATCAGTTTCATCAGGACTGCCCTCAGTTGGAGTACTTGTAGCCAACTTCGCCATGGGAGGAGAGATCGAGGCCGTCGACCTCGGTTTCCTCATCCACCCGCAGCCCACCGCACAGCATGCCGGCGACCTTGTAGGCGATCAGGCTGGTGATGGCCGAGAAGAGGATGCTGAACAGGATGGCGCCGCCATTGACCAGCAACTGGCTGAACAGGTCGCGGCCTTCGGCGAAGCCCTGGCCGCCAATGGCGGTGAGCGCGAATACCGGGGTCAGCAGGCCACCAAGAATGCCGGCCACGCCATGCACGCCGAACACGTCGAAGGCGTCGTCCAGGCCGATCATGGGTTTGAGCTTTTCCACCGACCAGACGCAAACCGGGCCAGCGATGAAGCCGAGCAGGATGGCGCCCATCGGGCCGACGAAGCCGCAGGCCGGGGTGATGGCCACCAGGCCGGCAATGGCCCCGGACAGCGCACCGAACATGCTCGGCCGACCACGGTGTTGCCATTCCACGATCATCCAGCCCAGGGCGCCGGCGCAGCTGGCGAGCATGGTGTTGACCATCACCAGCATGGCGTAGCCGTTGGCCGCCAGGGCGCAGCCGCCGCAGAAGCCCAGCCAGCCAACCCACAGCAGCGAGCCGCCGGTGAGGGTCATGGTCATGTTGTGCGGCGCCAGCGACGGCGTGCCGAAGCCACGGCGGCGCCCCAGCAGCGCGGCGCCTACCAGCGCGGCGATACCGACGTTCAAGTGCACCACGTTGCCGCCCGCGAAGTCCTGCACGCCCAGGTCGAACACCCAGCCACCGCCCCAGGCCATATGGGCCATGGGGATGTAGTTGATGGTCAGCCACACGGCCATGAATACCATCACCGCCGAGAACTTCATGCGCTCGGCGAAGCCGCCGACGATGATCGCCGGGGTGATGGCGGCGAACAGCAGCATGAACAGGAAGTACAGGTACTCCGGAATGGTGCCGACCACCGAGTCCTTGGTGATGCCCGCCATGAACAGCTTGTCCAGACCGCCGATCACCGCTTGCAGCGAGCCGCCGTTGCTGAAGGTCAGGCTGTAACCGTAGATGGCGAACAGCACCGACATCAGCGACGCGGTGCAGAACACCTGCATGAGGATCGACAGCACGTTCTTGGTTCGCGCCATACCGCCATAGAACAGGGCGAGACCCGGCAGGGTCATCAGCAGCACGACCAGCGAGCAGAGCGCGACGAAAGCCGTGTCGCCACTATCGATCACGGCGGTCGTGTCGTCAGCGAGTGCAACGCTACTGGCGAACAGCAGGGGAAGACTCAACGACATACTGCGGCGCATACGGGAAAACCGAACCATTGCCTGTTGCCTCCAGCCGACGGGAGAAGGGTCCGGCGGCTGTCGGCGGCCAACCGGATGTGCTGCCTCGAGAGGTACCAGCCATGCGGCTGATATTTATTCCTGTAAGGCAATTAATTTCCTTTCTAGTAAAGCAATTGGCCTGCCAGAATTACCGTCTGTCGGGCAGTTTCAGCTAACTCCCTGAGTAGAAAACAATTTGTTACATGTCTTCTGGCTGCGTTGAGCGGGCTGCTTCGAGCCCCTGCTACGCCTTGGTGCGCCGGGCGCGGGTGGGCAGCCATTTTGTCGCAGGCAGCGGGGATGCAGCGGCACGAATGACTGACCTGAATCACCGTTGGTGAGCTGATGCGCAGACGGAAGGTGGGTGTGGTGAGGAGGGGATGACCGGCAGCGGGCGCCGCCGGTCGAGGGTGGTCATTTGAGCTTGTCGAGTTCTTCGTCGGGCAGCGCGTAGCTGTGTTTCTCGTGAATCATGGTGGCGATGAGTGCGTAGAGGCTGACAGCGGCGACCAGAAAGCTGATGAAGACAAGGATCGCGGGTTTGTCCGCGAAAGTGAATACGGCGCTGGCACCGTCGTAGGTGGTGATGCTCATGGCGATACTCCTTGGCAATGGGCCGGCCGCCTTCGCAGCCGGCTGAGGGTCATTTGGCCGGTGCGGCGGTCAGTGGCGGCTGTGCGACGTTGCCGCCCACCGTACTGCTTGATCCGTACAGGCTGTTCCACTCCGGATAGGCCTGGGCGGGGACTTCGGTCAGATCCAGCCCACGCTCCTCGGCATGTGCCGGAACGCGCAGCATGCCGGCTTTCTTGAGGGCGTAGGAGATGCCATAGCCGGGGATGAAGCCCAATGCAGCCATGACCAGTGCGCCACCGAGCTGGCCGAAGAAGCTGACCGGGGCCATGCCGTTCACGTTTGGATAGCCGGCCAGGAAGATGCCGCTGATCACCAGCCCGGCAAAGCCGCTGAAACCGTGTACGGCAAAGGCGCCGACGGCGTCGTCGAGCTTGAACTTGAGCAGCTGGTTGTTGACCAGCGGTGCCAGGGCAGATACGCCCATGCCGATCAGGTAGGCCAGCCCGGGATGGTAGAGATCCAGGCCGGGGGCTACCGAAATGATGCCGACCAGGCCGCCGGACATCATCCAGTATGGCTCGCGAGTGGTCAGGTAGGCGCCGATCAGCCCGCCGGCAAAGCCCATCAGGGTATTGAAGGCGAAGGCGGAGAGGTTGGTCGGCGCGCCGTAGATGTTGATCCACTGCGCGCCGGAGTTGTAGATGATGCAGCCGCCGAGGAAGCCGAAGAAGCCGACGATGATCAGCATCAGACCGACCACGCACATCGGCATGCTGTGGCCGACGATGGCGTTGGCGCTGCCATCCGGGTTGAAGCGGCCGATGCGCGCACCGAGGTTGATCAGCACGCCCAGGGCGAAGAACCCGGCCACCATGTGCACCACGCCTGCGGCGCCAACGTCATGGTAGCCCCACTGAACGGTTAGCCAGCCTTCCGGGTGCCAGCCCCAGGCCGCTGCCAGCAGCCACAGGAAGCCGCCGAGCACGATGGTCATGATGATGAAGGCGCTCATCCGTGCGCGCTCGATGATCGCCCCGGAGAGAATCGAGCCGGTGGTGGCGGCGAACAGCGCGAACGCGCCCCAGAAGATGCCGGTGGCGTTGTCCTGGATGTTCGGGCCCATCGACTGGCTCCACGGCATGCCAGCCATCAGGGCGTCCATGCGCGGCACCAGGCCATCGGGGAAGGCGTTGTACACGGCCCAGCCGAGCAGGAACACGCTGGGGACGATGAAGCCGAACGCCAGGATGTTCTTCACGCCTGCCGCCAGGGCGTTTTTCAGGCGCGAGGCACCAATCTCGTAAGACAGAAAACCTGCGTGGATGCAGATCATCAGAGCGGTACACCACCAATAGAACATTTCCATGTTCAGGGTATTAGTCATTTCGATCAGGGCCTGCAGCTCTTCGAGCGTAGGCGGGGTCTTCTGTTCTTCCATCACTGAATCCCTCGAAAACGATTGTTGGAATAGGGGGTGCGCAGACGGTTGAAACTTTATCTTTGATAAATAAAGTTTCTTTTCTGGAAAGCAATGAGTGTGCCAGTCACCAAAGGCGTCTATATGGGCTTATTGCCGCTGATAGCGTCTTTTTCTGCACTTTTTCCGGTCACGTTTTGCTGTCGGTGGCAGAAGCTGGTTCATTGCCGCGCTCTTTCTGCAGCATGCCCTGAATCTGTTGCACGGACTCCTGGGTGCGCCGTGCCAGATTGCGCACTTCGTCGGCGACTACCGCGAACCCACGGCCCTGTTCACCTGCTCGAGCGGCTTCGATGGCGGCGTTGAGCGCCAGCAGGTTGGTTTGTTCGGCAATGCTGCGGATCACCCCCGCCACCTGGGCGATCTGCCCATAGGTCGCCTGGATGTTGGCTTGTTCACGCTGGCGCAGTTGGGCCGCGGTTTTCTCGTCGCTGATTTCCCGCACCGCGCCGGTCACGTAGCGCAGTCGCCCCTGGGCATCGCGCAGGCAGCGCCCGCGCTCGCGGTACCACACTTCGCCGCGGGTCTTGTGGCGCATGCGGTATTCCACGGCGTAGAAGCCATCGCCGCCGGTATCGACCATCGACGCATTGAAGGCCTGCATGACCTGTTTCAGGTCATCGGCGTTGACCACCTTGAAATAGCTGTCCCAGCCATCGGGAAATTCCTGGACGCTGTAGCCGATCAGTTCGCGGAACTGCTCCGACCAGCGAATCAGGTTGTCGGCATGGTCCGGGTCGCCATCCACCACGTTCATCGCCCAGCTGCCCTCGGTAAGGGTGCGCTTGGTCAGCTCCCAGATCTGGCGCTCTTCTTTCCAGTGCAGGCGTTCGGCTTCCAGCGTGTGCAGGCGTTGCTCGCAATGGGCGCGGTCCTGGAGCAACTCGCTGAGCTGTCCCCGGGTTTCGGCGAGCTCGTGCTTGAGCGCCGCGTATTCCTCGGCCGTGCAGGGTGGTGGGGCCTGGCGCTCGGCTCGCTGGCGAATGCGCTGCAGTTCGTCCCAGTCGTGCTGCAACCGCTGCAGGTTGGTGGCCAGGTGCGCATTGCGTTGCAGATGAGGCTTGCTGGAGGTGGTGTTGGGGCTGCCATCGAACAGGCCGTTGAGCCACTGGCTGACTTCGTCGGCCAGGCCATGGGACGCCTTGCTGAACCACATGGGCTCATCCTCCTTGAGATCGAATGGCCATCACCAAGCAATTCTCCTTCCAAAACCGATCTGGCTATGCGCGCACCCTGCTCTTGTCCGGGTCATAGGCGACGGTGCTGGCGGCAACCTGCGCGCGAATGCGCTTCTGCTGGCCGTCGAGTTTGCCGATCTCGACCAGCGTACCGGGCTCGCAATAGCCCACATCCAGCCGGCACAGGGCGATGTTGCGGCCCAGTACGGGCGAGCGGGTGGCACTGGTGATCACCCCGATCTGCGCTCGGCCGACGTGCACGCAGTCGCCATGGGCGGCGGTTTCGTTGCCTTCCAGTTGCAGGCCGACCAGCTTGTGGCGGGGCGCCGCATTGCGCCTTGATAGGGCATCGCGGCCGATAAAGTCCGCCGTCTTGCTCTTGAGTGGCACACAGAAGCCGATGCCGGCCTCGAAGGGGTCGGTCTGGTCGTCGAACTCGTAGCCGGCGAAGATCAGTCCGGCTTCGATACGCAGCATGTCCAGCGCTTCGAGCCCCAGCGGTACCAGCCCCAGTGGCTCGCCGAGTTGCCACAGGCGTTGCCACACCTGCAGGGCGTGGTCGGGGTGGCACCAGATTTCATAGCCGAGCTCGCCGGTGTAGCCGGTGCGCGAGACCATCACCGCAGGGCCGTTGTAGTCATCCAGGCGGCCGGTGAGAAAGCGGAACCAGCCCAGCTCTTCCAGCCGTGGCTGGGTGCCGGGCGTCCAGATCATCTGCGCCAGCAGTTGGCGGCTCAGCGGGCCTTGCACGGCGAGGTTGTGGATCTGCTCGGAGGCGCTTTTTATCCACACCTTCATGCCCAGCTTCTCGGCCTGTTCGCGCAGCCAGACGCCGGCGTAGTCCTCGCCGCCGATCCAGCGAAATGCGTCAGCGCCGAGGCGCAGCAGGGTGCCGTCGTCGAGCATGCCGCCGTGCTCGAAGCACATCGCCGAATACACCACCTGGCCAACGGCGAGCTTGCGCACGTCGCGGGTCAGGCAGTGGTCGAGCAGCGCTTCGGCGTCGGGGCCGAGCACCTCGAATTTGCGCAGCGCGGAAAGGTCCATCACCCCCACGCGTTCGCGGCAGCCGTGATATTCCTCGATGGCGCCATAACCGTCGAAACGGGTCGGCGTCCAGAAACCGCGGTAGTCGGTGAACTGCCGGGTGAGGGCCGAAGTGGCGGGGTGAAAACCGCTTTCGCGGGTCAGTACCGGGTCGGCATCTGCTGTTTTTCGAGTGGCCATGGCGAGACTGAAACGCTCCTTCTCGGAATACACGCGGATGTGGATATCGGTGGGTTGCCAGCCGTTGGCGGGGTCGATGTCGTCCGGGCAGGAACTGCTGGCGCAAACCAGATCGGTCAGCGCCTTGAGCAGCACGTAATCGCCGGGCCGCGACCAGGGTTCGTCGAGCGTCAGGTGCTGATGGGCATCGATGCCGGTGTTGTAGAAGAAGTTGATCGCCGGCCAGCCGGCGCGCGGATCGACACCGTGCGCCGTCAAGGCGCGGCTGATGTTGTCGCTGCAGTTGGCGTGGCCGAAGTAGCCCTGGGCCTCGTAGTAGCGCGCGGCGCAGGCCAGGGCGAAGGTATCGTGACGGCCGACGGTGTCGCGCACCACCTCCAGCATCGGCTGCATGTCGCGGTCGTAGAAGCGGCTGAACAGGCCCGGCCCCGGGTAGGCGCTGCCATTGAGGGTGCGGGTGACGGTGGGGTCGAGGTCGATCTCGCGCCCGGCATCCAGGCCGCGCCGGTCGAAGGCGACGAAATCCGAGCATTGGCGCCCGGCCACGTCGATCACCTGAATGAACTGCCCAGCGGCGACGGTATAGTCGCGGGCGGTGCCCGGGCTGATGGTGAACTCGTCGATCACCTCACCCAGGGGCGCCGGCAGCGGCGGCGTCCAGATCCTGCGCGGGTTGGCACGCTGGATCAGCAGGCGCAGTTCGCTGGCGCGCTGCTGGCTGTCCACCGCGGTATGCCCGCCAGGCGCGGCGACGATCACCTGCAGCGCTGCGCTGGCGATCAGCTCGCGGCTGAACCCTGCCGGTGTGCCGGCCGGCCACAGCGAGGCAGCGTCGGGCAACCGGCGGCAATCGATCCGGTAGCGGGCGAGCCCACTGGCCACATGCCGCGCCTCGCGGCTACCGTCGTGCAGCAGCCGGGCAATGGCATCGGCGCCGCTGCTGGCGTGCAGGCCAAGAGCCGCCAGCGCTTCGCGGCCGTCCTCGGCAAACGCCAGCAGTTGCGCGGGTTGGTCGCCTTCCAGGTCGATCACCTGCAGGCGATCCCCCGCGTGCAGCGCGACCACCGTCAGCCCGCCCGGTGCCACGCGATGGCGCTCCCGGTCGGGCGCACGGGCGAACAGTGCCGGCTCCAGCGGGCGGCTCGTCACGGGTAGGTTCATGGCGGCGCCTCAGCTGGCGGACTTCAGGCGGTCGGCGGGCGCATCGGCCAGATAGGCAGCCAACGAGTCATCCAGTGCGTCGAGCCAGGGCGTGTGGTGGGGCGTGGCCAGGGTGCCGGTGATCAGCGAGCGATAGCATTTGTCGCGGTAGCCCATGATGCTTTCGTACTTGTCCTGCTTCCATTGCAGGAAGGTGGCGTTGACCTGGGCGATATCGAAGCTCGGGTAGTCGGTGGCGGCGATCAACTGGCGGATGTATTCGCCCTGAAATTCGAACATCTGCTGGGCGCTTTCCAGGGTTTCCTCTTCCTGGCGCCAGGCCAGGTTTTCGGCGTGCATGCGCTGCGGGTCGGGTAGCGCGATGCGCCCCAGGATCACGTCGCGGGCATACCAGGCCTGGGCGTCGAACATGTTGAAGCTGTACCACTGGTCCTGCATACCGAGGTAGATCAGCTTCGGGTTCGGCTCCCAGAACACGCCCTTGTAGAGATTCAGCGGCCACAGGCGGTTGTTGGTTCGCAGCCGCAGTTCCTCGGGCAGGAACGGGAAGTGATGCTTGTAGCCGGTGCACAGAATGATCGCGTCGATGTGCTTGCTGCTGCCGTCGACAAAGAACGCGGTGCTGCCCTGCACGTGGCTGAGCAACGGGCGCTCCTCCCAGTTGGCTGGCCACTTGTAGCCCATCGGCGCGCTGCGGTAGCAACTGGTGATCGAGCAGGCGCCGTACTTGTAGCACTGCGAGCCGATGTCTTCGGCCGAATAGCTGGCGCCGACGATCAGTACATCCTTGCCCTTGAATTCCAGTGCGTCGCGAAAGTCGTGGGCATGCAGCACGCGCCCGGCGAAGCGCTCGAAGCCGGGGAAGTCGGGCACGTTGGGCGTGGAGAAATGGCCGCTGGCGACCACCACGTAATCGAAGGTTTCGCTGTAGCTGCGGTCGTTCAACTGATCGTGGGCGGTGACCGTGAACTGCTCGCTTGCGGCCTCATAGACCACGTTGCGGACCACCGTGTTGAAGCGGATGTAGGGCCGCACACCGGCTTTCTCGACGCGGCCCTTGATGTAGTCCCAGAGCACTTCGCGCGGTGGATAGGAGCCCATGGGCCGGCCGAAGTGCTCATCGAAGCTGTAGTCGGCGAACTCCAGGCATTCCTTCGGGCCGTTCGACCACAGGTAGCGGTACATGCTGCCGTGCACCGGCTCACCATGTTCGTCCAGGCCGGTACGCCAGGTGTAGTTCCACATGCCGCCCCAGTCGGCCTGTTTCTCGAAGCACACCAGGTCAGGAATCTGCGCCCCGGCGGCCTGGGCCGACTGGAAGGCACGCAACTGGGCCAGGCCGCAGGGGCCGGCGCCGATGATGGCGACACGTTGGTTCATGTTCGGTTCTCCGGTTGGCGAGGCGTGGCGATGCTCGGCGCTCCCCGGCAACACCTGGGAGCGAGCCGGCGCGGGTTTATCAGCCCTTGGCGGTACGTTTCTTTTTCTCGGGGTCGTCGAAGGGCAGCGTATGGGCGATGGCGCTGACCTCCAGGCTGCCGCGCACCTGCAGCGGCACGCCTTGTTCGGCGATGTCGGGCTCGACGCGGGCGATGGCCATGGAGCGGCCGCTCAGGCGCGAGTACATGGCGCAGGTGATCAGGCCGACCTGGCGGCCGTCGTGCCATAGGGTGTCGCCACCTTCGGCGGCTTTGTCGCCCTCGAGCAGCACGCCAAAGATCTTGAAGCGCTCCTGGCCCTGGCGGCGAAAGTGCTCGGCGGCGCCGCGAAAATCGCGTTTGCCGGGGGACACGGTGAAGTCCAGGCCCAGCTCCCACAGGGTGTCGCCGGCCTTCTGGTCGGCGAAGGGGTACATCTGCGAATTGTCGTAGGGAAAGAACAGCAGATGGCTCTCCACCCGCAGCCAGTCCAGAGTGGTGAAGGCGCAGGGGATGATGCCGTGGCCCTTGCCCTTGTCGAGAATGCTGTCCCAGATCAGCGGCGCATCGGCGGCCTTGCAGAAGATTTCGTAGCCGCGCTCGCCGGTATAGCCGGTGCGCGAGATCATCACCGGGCGGTCGAACAGTTTGGTCTGCAGGTGATGGAAGTACGGCAGTTCGCGGATGCCGGGCACATGCTCGGCGAGAAAGTCCACGGCAGCCGGGCCTTGCAGTGACAGGTCATGCAGGTCGTCGTCGAACAGCACCGCCACCTGGCGGCCCTGGGCGCAGCGCACCAGCATCTCGTAGCCGGTGCCGGCACCGTGTACCACCATGAAGGCGTTGGGCCCGGTGCGGTAAACGATGCAGTCATCGATGAAGGTGCCGTCGTCATCCAGCAGGCAGGCGTACACCGACTTGCCGGGGTAGACCTTGGCCATGTCGCGGGTGGTGGCGTAGTCGAGCAGGCTTTCGGCGTGGGGGCCGACGTAGTGGACCTTCTTCAGGCCGGAAACGTCCATCAGCCCGGCGCGGGTGCGGATGGCTTCGTGGTGGTCGGCCAGGTCGCTGGCGTAGGTCCAGGCGGTGCCCATGCCGTTCCAGTCTTCCAGGTTCGAACCAAGTGCCAGGTGGCGTTCGCGCAGCGCGCTGAGGCGCCATGAATTAGCCATGGGAAAATTCCTCTAAGGGGTGATCGTGTCAGGCTTCGGGGTCGAACTGGCGCAGCCAGTCCACCAGGATTTGGCGGTAGCGGGTCATGCCCTTGTAGTCGGCGATGGCATCCGGCAGGTCGCGGATCACTCGGTGCAGGCGTCGCGCCCAGGCCGGGTTGCTGGCCAGCTCGTCCATGCTGATCAGGTAGGTGCGGATGCTGAACAGCAGGGCGTTGGAACGGGGCAGGCGGGCCATGTGCTGCAGCTCGACGCGCAGGTGCACCAGGCGCCCGACGTTGTCGGGGGTGACGCTGCCCCGGTCGCTGCCCCATTCGTGGAAGGTTTCCGGCGAGGTATCCAGGCGCGGGTTGATGGTGATCGTCCAGTTGAGGCGGCGCACCGGATGGCCGACCTGGATGTTCAGCAGGAATTTCAGGGCGCGCTCGAAGATGCCCATCTGGTGCGCCATCGGTACCGGCGAATGCCATTGCTTGAAGCTCATGCCGGCGTCGAAGCGCAGCGACCAGTCGGCCGGGCAGGTGACCATGCCGGCATCCATGAACAGGTCGCCGTCGCGCTGATCGAGCAGGGCGAAGTCGCCCTGCATCTGCCGGGTGATGTATTCCAGCGGCTCGCACGGCAGGCTGTCGGCATCGCCAAAGGTGAACGACTGATCGATGCCCATGGCCAGGTTCTGCCAGCGCCAGGCCGTGCCCTCGCGCTGCAGCCGAAAGTGCTGGGGATAGTCGCGGGCCAGGTGCTCCATGAGCATTTCCAGCAAGTCCCAGGCGGCCACGTTCATGTGCGGCATCACCAGGCAGCGGCCTGGGTCGCGCTCCAGAACACGGGCCCGCTCGGCCATTTCCGACAGGTAGTGCTCATCCACGTCGAAGCTGTGCTCGAACACCGAGCCGGGATCGCGGGAGGTCGCGGGCTCGATGTTGACCGAATACAGGTACTGGTCTTCGGGAAACGGAAAGGGGAAGCGGGCAATGCTGGCCGGGCCGTTGCGGAAGGTGAAATCGTCCCGGTAGGTTTCCGGCGCTTTGAAAGTGACGCTCATGGCAGGTCTCCGGTATCAGATATCGAGCAGGATCGAGCCGCAGCCACGCGACACGCAGGGCATCAGGTGATCGACGCGCTCGGCGTCGGCCAGAAACAGATCGCGGTGCTCCACGTCACCACGCAGGTAGGGCGTACGGCACTGGCCGCAGACCCCGCCTCGGCACAGGTTGGGCAGCTCCACGCCGGCCATTTCGAGGGCTTCGAGCAGGCTCTGCTCGGCAGCGACCTGCAACTGGCGCCCGCTGCGCGCCAGCTCGGCCTGAAACGGCAGGCCCGGCTCCGGCGCCGCGAAAGCCTCCCAGTGCAGGCGCGCCGCAGGCCAACCCAGGGCCTGGCCCTGTTCGCGCAGGGCGTCGAGCAGCGCTTGCGGGCCGCAGGCGTATACGTGGGTACCGAGCGGGCGCTGCTGCAGCACCTGGCCCAGGTCGAGCCGTCGTTTACCGCTTTCGTAGACGTGCAGGCGCTCGCCCAGGCGTTCGCGCAGGGTCTCGACGTAGGCGTCGCTGACGCCGGCGCGGTAGGCGTAATGCAGCTCGAACGGATCGCCGCGCAGCAGCAGTTCGCTGCAGTAGGCGAGGAATGGGGTGATGCCGATGCCGGCCGCTATCAGGATATGCAGGCGCGCCGTGGCATCGAGGGCGAAGAGGTTGGCCGGCGGCGATATCTTTAGCGCATCGCCCACCTGCAACTGTTCATGGATGTAGCGTGAGCCGCCCCGTGATTGCGTTTGTTGGCGCACGGCGATGCGGTAATGGCCGGTGTCGCGCGGATCGCCGATCAGCGAGTAGGCGTTGCGCTTGCCATTGGGCAGGTGCAACTGCACGTGGCTGCCGGCGGAGAAGCCGGGCAGCGTGCCGCTTACCGGGGTGAGCGACAGTTCGCGGATCACCGGTGTGATCGAGCGGGCTGCGCTGACCTGCACGTTCAGGGCGCTCATGGCCGGGCCTGCGCATAGGGTTGATCAGCATCGGCGCATACGCCCAGGTAGGCGCCCAGGCGCTCGGAGAAGTGCCGGCGTACTTCCAGCAGCACGCCGCAGTGCCGGCAATTCTGTACGTCGGCCCCGGTTCCGGCCTGGCGCGTGGCGCAGTGCACGCAGAACAGCAGGCGTCGATCGCTGCCGGTGCATCGCAGGGTGATTTCCTCGCTCAGCAGCCCGGCTTCGCGGGCGACAGGGTGCAGGGCCCAGATGAACGCCTCGTCGCCATCCAGCGTCAGGTGCAGGCCGACCTGGGCGTTGCTCAGCAGGGCTGCCAGTGCCAGCTTGAGCGCCGCTTCATCCTGATGGTCCGGCAGTGCCAGGTGATGCACGGTGCCCGGGCCCACTGGCGTCTGCTGGCCCTCCTGCTGGTTGACCAGCACCTGCACGGCAACCGGGCGAGTGGCGTCGTCCGCGGCGTAGCGCGGCACGCTGATGGGCTGTGTAGCTGCTGTGCAGTTCATGGCGATCCTCGTGGCGCTTGCCCTGGATTGAGGCGATCAGGTCATGTGTTGGTGCAGGGCACTGCTTTCTCTATAGGCAAGATAATTTCCTCTCAGGCGTCAGGGCTCAATCCGCCAGAGGAGGTATGCCAAAAGGGGTAGGTGCGCGCGCAGAGGCATGGAAGTTGCTGCGTGAGCCGCTCCAGCACCGCGCAAGACGGGAGGGGAGCATGCGTGCAGCCGGCTTGGCTCCGGCACCCGAGGCAGTGTCCAGTGCGCTGACCGAACGGGAGGAGCAGACCCTGCAGCTGATCGCTGCAGGTAACAGCAACAAGCAGATCGCCCGTGAGCTGGGGATCAGCGATGGCACGGTGAAAACCTACGTGCGCAGCCTGCTGCGCAAGTTTCACCTGCATTCACGGCTGGAGCTGGCCAGCTGGGTGCACCGGCATACCGGCAAGGCCACGGCCGACGGCCAAGCTGCGATAGGCCCAGCAGCGGTAGCGGGGCTGATCAACGACCTGCCGGTGCTGATCTACCGCGGCGACAACGCGCGCACCTGGTACATGGACTACATCAGCGAAGGCTGCCTGCAACTGACCGGCTATACGCCCGAATACCTCATGCGCGATCCGGCACACAGCTTCGGCTCGCTGATCCTCGCGGAGTACGCCGACTATGTCTGGTACTGCGTGCAATGCGCGCTGCTCAAGCACGAGCCCTTTCAGCTGCGCTACCGCATCTGCTGCGCCGATGGGCGCATCAAGGACGTCTGCGAAACCGGCGTCGGCATCTACTCGGCCAGCGGTGAGGTGCTGGGCGTGGAGGGGGCTATCTTCGAGGTGACGGGCTAGCCGCGGTGAGCCCCTGCAGCCTCGCTATGGCAAGGGCTGCAGGGGCTCGGCGTGGGTGGCGCCGCTGAGGGCGCCTGCTTTCAGGCCCGTGCCAGCGCCGAGATCTGCTTGCGGCGATACACCGTGTCGCGGCTCGACAGCAGCAGGTACAGCGGCAGGGTGACGACGATCGCCACCAGCCACGACAGGTCGGCGCCGTCGAGTTTGCTGGCGATGGGGCCGGTGTAGATCGGCGTGACCGCGAACGGCAGTTGCACCAGTATGCCGATGGCGTAGGCGCTGACCGCGTTGGGGTTGAAGCGCCCGTAGATGCCGCCCGTGGCGTCGAACAGCGAGGGGATGTGATAGCGCTGCTTCTGCACCAGGTAGAAGTCGGCGAGGTTGATCACCGCCCATGGCACCAGCACGATCATCATCGCCAGGATCAGCTGCATGAAGCGCGCGATGAAGTCCGCGGGCGCCGTCACCGCGACCACGCAGCAGGCCACCAGCAGGAGCGCCGAGAGCGCCACGCGGGCCTGGCGGCTCGGTGCCCAGTCGGCGGCGAAGGTCTGCACCGAAGTGATCAGCGCCAGCACCGCGCCGTACAGGTTCAGGGCGTTGTGGCTGATTATGCTGAGGATGAACAGCACCATCAGCACGGGCCCGAACACGCCGGTGCTCTGCTTCACCGCTTCCATGGTGTCCGTCTCGGCACTCACCGCCAGCGCCACCAGAGTGCCGAAGATGAAGCACAGCGAGGTGCCCAGCACGGCGCCGCAGTAGGTGGCGATGAAGGGCTTCCAGATGCCCACGTTGCGTGGCAGGTAGCGCGAGTAATCCGAGGTGTAGGGCGCGAAGGAGATCTGCCAGATGGCGCCCAGCGAGGCCATGGCCAGCCAGCCGGCCAGGTTGAAACCGCCGCGGCTGGCGAAGTCCGCCGGCAGGCCGTTGGCGAACAGGGCGATGAAGCCCGCCAGCAGGCCGATGCCCATCACCCAGGTGCCGATGCGGTTGAGGGTGTGGATGAAGTTGTAGCCCAGGATGCCGATCAGCGTCGCGGCGCAGGCGCCGATCAGCACGGCGGCCGGCAGCGGCAGATCCGGCGCCACGGTGTGGATGGATTTGCCAGCCAGCACGCAGTTGGAGATGAAGAAGCCGATGTACAGCACGGCGGCGATCACCACCACCAGCAGCGCCCCGTAGCGACCGAACTGGCCGCGGCTCTGCAGCATCTGCGGCAGGCCCATCTGCGGGCCCTGGGCCGAAGCCAGGCCAAGCACGATACCGCCGAGCAGGTGGCCGACCAGGATGGCGCAGATCGCCCAGCCGATGCTCAGGTGGAACACCTGCACGGCCATGGCGCCGGTGACGATCGGCAGCGGCGCGATGTTGGTGCTGAACCAGAGGGTGAACAGGTCACGGACGCGGCCGTGACGATCGGCATCGGCCACCTGGCCGACGCTATTGCTTTCGACGAGTTCTTGGGGAGCGTTGTTATGGGACATGTCGAGTTCTCCTGCGCAAAGCGGTAGCGGCACGCTGCGCGCAAGGCGGGCAGTGCCGGGTGGATGCGTGGGGTGTCGTGGCTGAGGTCAGCCGCGCTCGCTGCGGGCCGGGCCGCGGGCGAGGGAGAACGGGCAGGGGTGACGCGATGTGAAGGCACGCAACAACATGGGAAAAACCTACTTCTTGTCTTTATTCGGATAGCAGCGTTTTCGATCGTTGCAGCAGCCCGGCACGGGCCGGGCTGTGCGAGGTGATGCTCAGCGGAACGCCGGCACCACGTGCTGGATGAACAGCTCCAGGGACTTTTTCTTCTCGGCGTAGGGCAGGCTGTTGTCGGCCCAGAAGCTGAATTCGTCGACGCCCAGTTCCTGGTAGTGACGAATGCGCGCGATGATTTCCTCGGGCGTGCCGATCATGGTGTTCTTGCGGATGTTCTCCAGCTGGAACGCCGGCACTTCGGCGAACTTGGACTCCGGGCTCGGCTCCAGGAAGCCGTTGACCGGCGTGGTTTTGTTGCCGAACCAGGCATCGAAGGTGCGGTAGAAACGCGAGATGGCGGCGGCGCCGACCTTCCAGCCCTCGGGGTCGTCGGCCAGGTGCACGTGGGTGTGGCGCAGCACCATCAGTTGCGGACGCGGCACGCCCGGGTTGTTGGCCAGGGCGGCGTTGAACTTGTCGTTCAGGTCGACCACTTCCTCGTCGCCCTTCATCAGCGGCGTGACCATCACGTTGCAGCCATTGGCCACGGCGAAGTTGTGCGAGTCCGGGTCGCGGGCGGCGATCCACATCGGCGGCTGGGCGTTGTACGGCTTCGGCACGCTGGTAGAGGTGGGGAACTTGTAGACCTCGCCGTCATGGGCGTAATCGCCTTCCCACAGCTTGCGCACCACCGGGACCATCTCGCGCAGCGCCTTGCCGCCGTCGGTGGCCGGCATGCCACCGGCCATGCGGTCGAATTCGAACTGGTAGGCGCCGCGGGCCAGGCCCACTTCCATACGACCGTTGCTGATCACGTCGAGCAGGGCGCATTCACCGGCCACGCGAATCGGGTTCCAGAACGGCGCGATGATGGTGCCGGCGCCCAGGCGGATGGTGCTGGTACGCGCGGCCAGGTACGACAGAATCGGCATCGGGCTCGGCGAGATGGTGTATTCCATGGCGTGGTGTTCGCCAACCCACACGGTGCTGAAACCGCCGGCCTCGGCCAGCAGGGTGAGCTCGGTCAGCTGCTCGAAGAGCTCACGGTGGCTGACGTCCTGGTCGTAGCGTTCCATGTGGACGAACAAAGAGAATTTCATGTCGCTTTCCTCGATTTTTGTAAGGCCCAGACGCCAGGCACGAGCCGCCGTCGGAACTGGCCACCTGCAGGATCAGGCAGCTCATGGTCTATGGTATACCATAATATAAAATACTTTGGCGAGTACCCGAGACCCCTCTTGTCGAAAAGCGTCAGTTCTTGGCGGCCTGCCAGGCGTACCAGCGCTCGGCGATGCGCTCGCCGTTCAGGCTCCAATATTTGAAATCCAGGGTGATCTGCCCGGCCTTGTGGGCGCTCGGCTGGCTCTCTGCCAGCTTGGGATCGACCAGCGCCGAAGCACTCAGGTTGACGGGCGCGTAGCCGGTCAGCGAGGAGAAATCCGCCTGCGCCTTGGGGCCGGTGGCGTGGGCGATGAAGGCGCGCGCCGCGTCGGCGTTCGGTGCACCGCGGGGAATCACCAGGAAATCACCGGTCACCAGGTTCTGCTGCCAGTTGATGCCCACCGGCGCCCCCTGATCGCGCAGGGCGTTGACCCGGCCGTTCCAGAACATGCCCAGACCGGCTGCGCCGCTCGATAGCAACTGCTGGGACTCGTCACCGCTGCCCCACCAGGCGATGTCGCCCTTGATGCTGTCAAGCTTCCTGAAGGCGCGATCCAGATCCAGCGGGTACAGCTTGTCGGCGGCCACGCCGTCGGCGAGCAAGGCGATCTCCAGTACGCCGGGGCTCGGCCACTTGTACAAGGCGCGCTTGCCCGGGTAGGCGCGGGTGTCGAACAGCGCCGCCCAATCCTGCGGCACGCTGGCGAGCACCTTGGTGTTGTAGCCGAGGATGAAGGAGAAGTAGAACGAGCCGGCGCCGTAGATGGTGACGAAGCGCGGGTCGATGGTGCGTTTGGCGATCTGCTTGAAGTCCAGCGGCTCGAGCAGGCCTTCACGGCCGGCACGCAGGGCGAAGTCCGCCTCTACATCCACCACGTCCCAGGTGACCTTGCCGCTTTCCACCATGGCCTTGAAGGCCGCGTAATCGGTGGGGCCGGCCTGCTCGACGCGAATGCCGGTCTGCTGGCTGAAGGGCTCGCTCCAGGCGCGGGTCTGCGCGGCCTGGGTACTGCCGCCCCAGCTGACGAAGGTGAGGCTCTGCTCGGCGTGAGCGGTGGATAACAACTGCAGCCCCAGCAGCATGGCCAGCACTATGCGCATGGAAATCCCTCCCGAACGATTGACGATGCCCTTGGCTGTCGACCTGGCGAAGTTGCCGCGATCGCGCACCGTACTGGCACATTGCAAGATACGCTCCAGATTGCCCAAAGCGCTGTGGCGGGCGGCGGCGGTGCCAGCCGCCGGGCGCGCGGGTTTTATGTGGGAAAAGCAGTACCACTTCTTAAGGGAGGGAGTAACGGTTGAGGGGGCTTTCAGCGATCCAGTGTGGGAGCGGGCGGGGACATCTAGTCCATGTCCGCGATTTTTCGCGCGCATGGCGCGCTCCCACAGGTACAGCGCCGATTTATGCCGACTGCTTTACAAAGACAGACCGCACAAGCACTCAGTGCGCCCCGGCGCCCTTGCTCAGGTCGCTCTCGTTCCAGCTGTCGTACAGGCAGGCCTCGCTGGCTGCCCAGCGTACTTTTGCCTGTGCACCGGGTTGCAGCGGTTGCAGGCCGCTGCCCATGGCTTTCAGGGTCAGGTGGCAGCCGCCCGGCGTGACTACGTGGCAGGTCAGGCTTTCACCGAGGAACACCACTTCGGCGACCTGCACGGCGATCTCGTTCCAGCCGGCCGGCAGCGGGCTTTGCGCGGCGACCTCCAGGGGCAGCACCTGGGCCTTTTCCGGGCGCAGCATCAGCAGCACGTCCTGATCGTTCTTCAGGTTGGCGGTCGGAGTGATCGCCAGGCTCTGCTGCTCGAACTGCACGGCAGCCTGGCCGCTGACCTTGGCCCGCAGGAAGTTGGAGTTGCCCAGGAACGAAGCGACGAAGGCGTTCGGCGGGTTCTGGTACAGGTCATAGCCGGTACCCAGGCCGACGATCTTGCCGTGGCTGAAGATGGCGATGCGCTGGGACAGGCGCATGGCTTCTTCCTGGTCGTGGGTCACGTAGACGATGGTGATGCCCAGGCGGCGGTGCAGGTGGCGCAGCTCGTCCTGCAGGTCCTCGCGCAGCTTCTTGTCCAGGGCGCCGAGGGGTTCGTCCATCAGCAGGATGCGCGGCTCGTAGACCAGCGCCCGGGCGATGGCCACGCGCTGCTGCTGGCCGCCGGACATCTGCGACGGGCGACGGTGGGCGAAGGCTTCGAGCTGCACCAGCTTGAGCATGGCGTCGACCTTGCGCTTCTGCTCGTCGGCGCTGAGCTTGCGGATGCCCAGGGGGAAGGCGATGTTGTCGCGCACGTTGAGGTGCGGGAACAGCGAATAACGCTGGAACACCATGCCGATATCGCGCTTGTGCGGCGGCACGTTGACCAGGGATTTGCCCTCCACGAGGATTTCCCCGGAGCTGGGCGTTTAGAAGCCGGCGAGCATCGACAGCGTGGTGCTCTTGCCCGAGCCGCTGGAGCCGAGGAAGGTGAGGAACTCGCCGTCCTGGATATCCAGGGAAATGTTGTCCACGGCGGTGAAATCGCCGTAGTGCTTGTTCAGGTTGCGCAGGCTGACCAGGGTCTGGGGCGCCTGTTGTTGTTTGATGACGGCACTCATGGGGTTCTCCTCGGCGCTCAGCCTTTGGCTTCGGCGCGCCGGCGTGCAATGGCGGCGATGAACATGACCAGCAGGGAAAGGGCGATCAGCAGCGTCGAGGCGACGGCGATCACCGGGGTGAGATCCTGGCGCAGCGTCGTCCACATCTTCACCGGCAGCGTCTGCAGGCCGGGGCTGGCCATCATCACGCTGAGCACCACCTCGTCCCACGACACCAGGAAGGCGAACAGCCCACCCGATACCAGGCCCGGGCGAATCGCCGGGAAGGTTACCTTGACGATGGCCTGCAGGCGGGTGGCGCCGCAGATCACCGCGGCATCCTCGATGGACTGATCGAACAGCTTCAGCGAGTTGATGATCGAGATGATGGTGAACGGCAGCGCGACGATCACGTGGCTGACCACGAAGGCGAACAGCGTGCCGGTGTAGCCGAGCTTGAGGAACAACGCGTATACGGCCACGGCGATGATCACCAGCGGCACGATCATCGGCAGGGTGAACAAGGCGTACAGCAGCTCACGGCCGGGAAACTTGCCGCGCACCAGGGCGAAGGCGCTGGGCAGGCCGATGGCCAGGGCGCAGAAGGTGGTGAGCATGGCCACCTTGAGGCTGACCAGCGCCGAGTCCATCCACTGTTCGTTGGAGAAGAACTGCCCGTACCACTTCAGCGTCCAGCCCGGTGGCGGGAATACCAGCCACTGCGAGGAGCCGAACGACAGCAGCACAATGAACAGGATCGGAAGCAGCAGGAACACGGCGATCAGCGCGGTGGTCGCGGTCAGGCCGTAGCGCAGGCCACGACCCATGGCATTGGGTGACAGCAGCATGGCGGCTTACCTCGCAGTGCTGGAAGCGACCGGCGATTCCGGTTGCAGCTTCAGGTAGACGTAGAACAGCACCAGGGTGATGAGGATCAGCAAGGCTGCTGCCGCACTGGCGATGCCCCAGTTGAGGAACGATTGCACCTGCTGAATGATGAATTCGGGGAGCATCATGTTCTGCGCGCCGCCCAGCAGCGCCGGCGTCACGTAGTAACCGAGCGACATCACGAAGACCATCAGGCCGCCGCTGAAAATGCCCGGTCGGCACAGCGGAATGAACACCTTGAAGAAGTTGCGCCATGGGCTGGCGCCGCAGATCGAGCCGGCCTGCAACACCATCGGGTCGATGGCGCTCATGGTCGCCTGCAGCGGCAGCACGATGAACGGAATCATGATGTAGCTCATGCCGATCACCACGCCGGTCAGGTTGTGCACCATCTCCAGTGGCTGATCGATGATGCCCAGGCCCATCAGGAACTTGTTGACCACCCCCGATGACTGCAGCAGCACCAGCCACGAATAGGTACGCGCCAGCAGGCTGGTCCACATCGACAGCAGCACGATATTCAGTAGCCAGCGGCCCCAGCCGCGCGGCATCAGGGTGATCGCCCAGGCCAGGGGAAAGCCCAGCAGCAGGCTGATCAGGGTAACCAGGCCGGCCACTGCGAAGGTATTGAACAGCACCTTGGAGTAGGCCGAATTGGCGAAGAGTTGGGCGTAGTTGCCCAGGCCCGGTTCCGGTTCCAGCACGCCGCGCAGCAGCAGGCTGATCAGCGGTGCCAGGAAGAACAGGCCGAGAAACAGCAGGGCAGGCAGCAGGTAAGGGGCACCGCGCCAGCGCGCTGCCCGTTCCGGGTTACCGTCAGCGTTGGCACGCTGACGGTCTGCTGCACCGACCTCAGAGGTACGGAGCGCGGTCATTTCACTTCACCAGCCATTCGTTCCAGCGGTTGGCGATTTCCGCGCCGTTCTTGGCCCAGTAGGCGAAGTCCAGAGTGATCTGGTCGGCCTCGTGGGCGGTCGGCAGGTCTTTCGCCAGCACCGAGTCAAGGCGCGCCACGCTGTCCAGGTTGACCGGCGCGTAGGCGGTCAGATTGGAGAAGTCGGCCTGGCCCTTGGCGCTGCTGGAATGGGCCAGAAACTTCATGGCCGCCTCCTTGTTCTTGGCGCCCTTGGGCACGACCAGCATGTCGGCCATGACCAGGTTCTGCTTCCAGCTCGCCGCGACCGGCGCGCCATCTTCCTGCAGAGCGTGGATACGACCGTTCCAGAACTGACCGATGCTTGCCTCGCCGGAGGCCAGCAGTTGCTGTGACTGCGCGCCGCCGCCCCACCAGACGATGTCCTTCTTGATGGTGTCGAGTTTCTTGAAGGCGCGATCCAGGTCCAGCGGGTACAGCTTGTTGGCAGGCACGCCGTCGGCCAGCAGGGCCAGCTCCAGCACGCCCGGGCTCGGCCATTTGTACAGGGCGCGTTTGCCGGGGTAGGTGGCGGTGTCGAACAGTGCGCTCCAGTCCTCGGGTTTCTTGCCGCCGACCGCGCCCTCGTTGTAGCCGAGCACGAAGGAGAAGAAGAACGAACCGACGCCGTGGTCGTTGACGAAGCGCGGGTCGATGCGATCGCGCTTGATCACGTTGAAGTCCAGCGGCTCGAGCAGGCCTTCGGAGGCCGCGCGCAAGGCGAAGTCGGCTTCCACGTCGACCACGTCCCACTGCACGTTGCCGCTCTCGACCATGGCCTTGAGCTTGCCGTAGTCGGTCGGGCCGTCCTGCACGACGGTGATCTTGGTGTCGCGGGTGAAGGGGTCGGCCCAGGCGGCTTTCTGCGCATCCTGGGTGGTACCGCCCCAGCTGACGAAGTTGACGGTTTCCGCCGAGGCGGTGGTCGTGATTGCAGCACTCAGGATGCTCGCGGCGAGCACCGAGGTAACACCTTTGATAAACACCATCTTGCTTGCCCTCTTTGTTGTGTTTGTGCGCAAGCGGGCGTTTGCCCGCTTAACCGGAGCAGTGGATCCAGTGGATCTTTAATGGCGGCCTGTATCGAGTGCTGTCCTTGTCGTTGTCCCTTGCGGGGCACAGGATAAACTGACTGGCCTTAGGGATATCATATTATGGTATTCCAAACTTTGCGCAAGCGATTTGCCATACATCTTTTGGCGCTCGTACGACCGGCTGTCCGTCACTCGAACGGCACGGTCTCCACCACTTCCAGCTCGTAACCGGCCAGACCCGCGTACTTGAGCGGCGGGCCGAGGTGACGCAGCTTGCCGACGCCGAGATCCTGCAAGATCTGCGCGCCGGTACCGACTGCGGAATACACCCGCGGCTGGCCCCGGTTGAAGGGCCGTTGCGGCTGGGTCAACTGCGGTACGCGTTCGAGCAGGGCCTGTGACGACTCATGGTTGGCGAGCACCACGACGACACCCTTGCCGTCGGCGGCGATGCGTTCCAGGGCCGCCCACAGCGTCCAGCTGCGCGGCCCGGAATACTCGGCGCCGACCAGATCGCGCAGCGGGTCGATGGCGTGTACGCGCGCCAGGGTCGGTTCGTCATGGCGGATGTCGCCCATCACCATGGCCATGTGTACGCCGCCGGCGATGCGGTCTTCATAAGTGATCAGACGGAACTCGCCGTGTACCGTAGGCAGTGCGCGCTCGCCGATGCGGGTGATGGTGTGCTCGGTGCTCAAGCGGTACTGGATGAGGTCGGCGATGGTGCCGATCTTGATGCCGTGCAGCGCGGCGAAGGCTTCCAGATCGGGGCGGCGGGCCATGCTGCCGTCCTCGTTCATCACCTCGACGATCACCGCGGCAGGCGTCACGCCGGCCAGCCGGGCCAGGTCGCAGCCGGCCTCGGTATGCCCGGCGCGGGTCAGCACGCCGCCTTCCTTGGCGCGCAGCGGAAAGATGTGGCCCGGCTGCACCAGGTCGCTGGGCTTGGCATCGGCGGCCACGGCGGTCAGCACCGTGTGGGCCCGGTCGGCAGCGGAAATGCCGGTGGTGATGCCGCTGGCGGCTTCGATGGAAACGGTGAAAGCGGTGGAAAATACGCTACCGTTGCTGGGCACCATCTGCTCCAGGCCGAGACGCTGGCAGTGCTCGTCGGTCAGGGTCAGGCAGATCAGGCCGCGGGCTTCGCGGGCCATGAAGTTGATCGTCTGGGGTGTGCAGAATTCGGCGGCGAGCAGCAGGTCGCCCTCGTTCTCGCGGTCTTCGTCGTCCACCAGCAGGACCATCTTGCCCTGGCGAAAGTCATCGATGAGTTCACGGATGGGATGGAAGGGCATGGCGGTTCTCGCAGGTCGGATTATTTTGAATTATGGTATACCGTAATACGAAATCAAATTAAAGGAGTCAGCCTATGAAGGGTTACTGGATCGCGCACGTGGACGTCACCGACCCCGAGCGCTACAGCGAATACACCAAACGCGCGCCGGCCGTGTTCGCCGAGTTCGGCGGCAAGTTCCTGGCCCGCGGCGGCCGCTCCGAGGCGCAGGAAGGCCGCGCTACGCCTCAGCGTAGCGTGGTAATCGAGTTCGAGTCGTACGAACAGGCGGTGGCCTGCTACCGCTCCGCGGCCTACCAGGAGGCGAGCAGCTACCGGGCCGGCGCGGCGCGTTCGGAAGTGATCATCGTCGAAGGGATGGAGCCCTGACCCGGCAGGGCTGAGCCAGCGAGGCACGCCCTCGATCAGGTGAATGCCGATCGAGGCGGGCTGGGGTCAGCGGATGGCCTGTTCGGCCAGAAAGGCGTCGAGCTCGCTGGCCTGCGGGCAGGTTGCCGGGCCGTGACGGGTGACCGCGATGGCTGCCGCGGCATTGGCGCGCGCGGCGGCGGTTGGCTCGGGTAATCCGGCGGCCAGGCTGGCCAGGAATACGCCGATATGGGCATCGCCGGCGCCGTTGGTGTCCACCGCTTCTACGGCAAACCCCGGTACCTGCAGGCGCCAGTCGCCGCGCGCCAGCCAACAGCCCTGCGGGCCGTCGCGCAGAATCACCAGGGCACCTTCCGGCAGCTGCGCCGTGAGGCGCTGCAGGGCCTGCTCCAGGCTGTCGGTAGCGGTGAACTGCAGGGCTTCCTCTCGATTACTGCTCCAGATCGCCAGGCGCTCCAGCAACTGCTCGGCGCCCGGGATATCCGGGTTGCAGGCCAGCGGGCCGGGATCGAACACCAGTGCACCGGCCGCGCCGCTCTGCTGCAGCCAGGCCAGCAGCGGGGCCGCCTTGCCGGCATGCAGCAGGCTGTAGCCGCTGACCATCACCCAGTCCGTGGTCGTGGCGGTTTCGTGCTGCAGGTCCTCGGCGTGCAGCACGCCTTCGGCGCCCACATGGGTGACGAACGAGCGCTCGGCGCTGGCGTCGGTCAGGGCGACGCACAGCCCGGTATCGCCATCGGCACTTGGCGGCAGGCGGCACTCGATGCCTTGCGCCTGCAACGCCTGGCGCGCCATGTCACCGAAGCGGCCAATACCATGGCGGCCTAGGTAACAGGTGCTCAGTCCGTTGCGCGCGGCAGCGGCCATGACGTTGAAGCCGCCGCCCACTACGAAGGCTGCACTGCTGGCCAGCACATCCTGGCCGGCAGCGGGCAGGGCGCTGACGTTCATCACCAGGTCGACGACCACCTGGCCGGTGTACAGCAACCTAGCGGCCATGTGCGGCCTCGTGGGTCATGGCGGCGCGGCGGTCACGGCAGCCGCCGAGCAGCGCATACAGGCCACCGGCGACGACGAAGGTGACGATCCAGCCCAGGCCGTTCTGGCCGAACCAGGAGTCGGCCAGCCAGCCGTGGAACAGCACGTTGCCCGCGCCGATCTTCACTGTGGTGAAGCTGAAGCCCAGCACGATCGCCACCGCCCAGGCGCCCAGGGCGCGCCACTCCACGCCGCCGGCGTACCAGTAGGCACTGCTCGGGCTGACGTTCATCAGGTCGGCCGCCTCGTAACGCTGACGGTGACGCAGGTCGACCAGGAAGATGCCCACCCAGGCGGTGATCGGCACGGCCAGCATCGAGATGAAGGTGATGAACGGGCCGTAGAAGCTCTCGGCGATCAGCATGAAGTAGATCGAGCCGATGAAGATCGCCACGATGTCGACCACCACGGCGTAGACCCGCTTGACCCTGAGGCCGAGGGTGAGGGTGGTCAGGCCCGCGGAATACACCGACAGGTTGTTGGATAGCAGCAGGCCGCCGAACGCGGTGATCAGGTAGGGCACGGCCATCCAGGTCGGCAGTAATTCGCGAATCGCCACGATGGGGTCGGTCGCCGAGGCCAGGTGATCGTTGCCCACCGAAATCAGCCCGCCCAGGGTGATCAGCAGCACCAGCGGAATGCCCGCACCGAAGGCGGCGGAAGCCACCAGCCCGGCCGCCCGTACGCTCTTGTGCTGGTAGCGCGACATGTCGGCGCCGGCATTGGCCCAACCGATACCGGTACCGGCCGCCATAGTGCCGATGCCGATCAGCACGGCGGACATCGGCGCTGGCGTAGCCGCCCACACCAGGGCCCAGTCGATGTGCAGGGCGAGAAAGCCGCCGACCACCAGGTTCAGCGCGCCGAACACCCAGGTGGCCCATTTCTGGATCACCAGCAGCGTGGCATGGCCGAGGCCGGAGACGCACAGGGTCAGCAGCACGAACAGGCCGATGAACAGCAGGGTCAGCAAGGGCGCCGACTTGGCCTCCACCGGTGTGCCCTGGACGATCGACACCAGCGACAGCAGCACGAAGGCCGCCGTGGTGGTGTTGACCGTCTCCCAGCCCAGGCGCGAGCCGAGCGACACCAGGGTCGGGCCGATATTGCCGCGCATGCCGAAGATCGCCCGCGACAGCGTCAGGCTTGGCGCGCGACCCCGGCGGCCGGCGATCGACAGCAGGCCGACGATGGCGAAGGAGCCGCCGGCACCGAGGATGGCGACCACCAGCGCCTGCCAGATCGACAGGCCCTGAAAGGCGATCAGGGTGGCGCCCAGCGGAAGGCCGAGGATGCTGATGTTGGCCGCGAACCAGACCCAGAACAGCTGCAGCGGGTGACCGTTGCATTCATGTTCAGGGACGGGCTCGATGCCGCGGGTTTCCAACTGGCCCACCTGTTCGGATGCACGCATGACGCAACTCCTGCAGTAATTGTTGTTGGCAGGGCTGGGTGACCGCACGGGCTGCCACCCCATAGGATTCAGGTTGTTCGCAGGGCCAGCAGCTGGTCGGTCAGGGGCGCCAGATCGATCTGGCTGACCGCGCAGACCTGCGCCACTGCTTCGCTTGGCCAGGCGCTCAGGCCGTGGGTCGCGCCGAGCATGGCGCCGAGTACGGCGGCGATGGTGTCGGTGTCGCCACCCAGGCTGGCGGCCATGCACAGGGCCTCATAGGGCGTCAGTTGGCCATTGGCGACGGCGCGCGCCAGGGCGAACGCGGCAACCACGGACTCCTGGGATGCCACCGAGGTGCCGATCACCTCGTAGATCAGGTCGGCCAAGGCGTCGGGGCTGGCGGCGTCGCAGAGCCGCGCGGTCCACTCGATGCGTGCCGCGATGTCGCCGCCAGCCACCCAATGGCCGAGTCGCTGGCCTTGCCGGGCCGCCGCGACTCCACTGTCCAGGGCGCTGGCCAGGCCGTCGCCATTGATGCCTGCCGACACGACCGCCGCCACCGCAGCGGCGCTGGCGATACCCAGGCCGGTGTTGTGGGTCACCTGGCAGGCCTGCAGCACCTGCGCCATGAAACGCTCGGGGTCACGCACGTCGGCGGCGATGCCCACCGGCGTGATGCGCATCGCCGCGCCGTTGGTGGTGCCGAAGCGCCCGGCCTGTTCCGGGCTGGCACCGGCGAGAATCATCTCGATGGCGCGCTTGGTCGACGGGCCGAGCAAGTCCTGCGAACCCTTGGCGCGCATGGCCGCTTCCCAGTCGATCAGGCGCTGCGCCAGGTCGGTCGGTGCGATGCGGCCTTGGCCTTCGACCAGCAGCTCGCCGACCAGGATCGCCTGCTCGGTATCGTCGGTGATCGCGCCAGCGGGCATGTTCGGGGCGATCGGCTGGTCGGCGTCGGCATCGATCAGGCCGTCGATGCGGCCATAGCGTGCGCGGATCTGTTCGCGGGACAGTGACTGGGTCGGCATGCCGAGCGCATCGCCCAGTGCCAAGCCGTGGAAGGCACCGAGGGCGCGGTCTCGCGCGGTGGAAAGCTGGGTCACTGGGCGTCCCCGAATTCGAGATGAAGTTGAAAGTGCAGCGGGTCGAGGTAGCTCTCGACGCGCTCCATGAAGCGCCCGCGGCTGTCGAAGGTTTCCCTGACCACCCTGAGGAACACGCTGCCCGGCGCGCGTTGCAGCTGGTTGGCCGCATCGATATCGAGCGGCGCGGCACCGATCCACTGCTTGCCCTGCCCGGCGCGGTAACCGTGGGTGGCCAGCGTGGCGGTCAGCGAATCCTCGAGCAGGCCCTCTTCAGCGAGGTTTTCCAGGCCATCGCAGGCTGGAATCAGCGCGCGCTCGAGCGACACCAGGCTGCCATCGGCAGCCCGCCGGCGACGCTCGACGAGCATGAAGCGGGCGCGGCCGAAGCGTTCGGCGAATTCCTCGCGCTCCACGCAACTGATGCCCAGCAGCTCGGTCTGGACTTGCACACCGCCAGCGGCGAGGGCCTGTGCCCAGCCGCCACCCTGGTGCAGGGGCACGCCGTCATAGGTGACCACCGAGCCGACGCCCGGCTGGGTGCCGATGTAGTTGCGCCGCTTGAGCTCGGAAAGCGCCTCGCGCAGCGTGCCGCGGCTGACGTCGAAGGCTGCTGCCAGCTCGTGTTCACCGGGCAGCCGCTCGCCCGCGCCGAACTCGCCTTGCTCGATGCGTTCGGCCAGGGCGCGAACCACACGGGTTTTCTTGTCGAATCGAACCTGTCTAATCATGTACAAATTAGTACCGCCAAAAGGCGTGGTTCGCAAGCGCTTCTCGGTAGATAACGCGTTTTGGGTTAACTGGCAGGCGGTTAAAGGCCTACGTGACGGGCCGTTCAGGCCGGATGAGCGATGCCGGAGAGGTGACTGACCAACTGCCGGGCATGGGGCGGCAGGCTCTCCCAATCGCGGATGCACAGGCGCAGTTCGCGGTTGGCCCAGCTGTCAGCGATGTCGATCAGGGTCAGCGGCAGCTCCTGGGCCATCCGTGAGGCGGCCGCCTCGGGCAGCATGGCCAGGCCCGCGCCCTGTGCGACCAGTTGGGCGATGGCGTCGAAGCTCGGTGCCCGTACCCGCACGCGCAGGGCGATGCCGGCGGCAATGGCCTTGTCCTCGATGAAACGCTGCATCGCCCGTTCCGCCGGCAGACCGATATAGGGAAAGCTCAGCGCCTCGACCAGCTTGGCCTGCCGCCGATCCGCCAGGGCATGGCCTTGAGGCACGAGCAGCACCAGGCGGTCGTGGCGAAACGGCAGGGACAGTAGCCCGCCGGTTGGCTGGTTGCCGTCGTAGACGCCCAGATCACTCTCGCCCGCTTGCACGTCTCGCAGGATCGAGCGACTGCTGCCTTCGGTCAGCTGCAGATCCACTTCCGGGTAATCGGCCAGAAAAGGGCCCAGCGCGGCCGGCAGAAAGGTGCTGTTGGCCACGGTGGAGGCGCATAGCCTGAGCACCACGCGGCGCTGGCCGGAGAGCTCCTGCAGGTTGTCCTTCAGGCGCTGCGCTTCGTTGAGGATTCGCTGGCAGGCTTCGAGTACCAGGCGCCCGGCCGGGGTCGGCGTCATGCCGTTGGCATTGCGGGCGAACAGGGTGACCTGACAGCGTTCCTCAAACTGCCGCAGCCGTGTGCTGGCCGCCGACACCGCCACCGGAAAAGTCGCCGCTGCCTTGCTGAGGCTGCCGGTCGAGGCGATGGCGACCAGCAGGCGTACGTCCACGAGATCGAAATGCACGGGGGTTCTCCAAAACAGAAGGCAGCCTTAGGGAAATAGCGATTCTAGGCTATCGCCATTCGGCTCAGAATAATCGTTCCTTGCCCCGGATTCAGATTGCCATGAACCTTTCTGTCTTCTTCAAGCGCTGCGCCACTAATGGCAGCCTGTTCGCCATCCTTTCCGCTGCCGGTTTCAGCATGAAGGCGATCTTCGTCAAAATGGCGTACATCGCCGCGCCGGTGGAGGCGATCACCCTGCTGGCGATGCGCATGACTCTCGCTCTGCCACTGTTCCTGTGGCTGGTCTGGTTAAGCCGCAGTGGTACTGGCACCGGTGGGCGCCTCTCACTGGGCGACGGCGCCCGTGTGGTGGTGCTGGCGCTGTTCGGCTATTACCTGTCGAGCCTGTTCGACTTCTACGGTTTGCAGTACATCAGCGCCGGCCTGGAGCGGTTGATCCTGTTCACCTACCCGACTCTGGTGCTGGTGTTCCAGATGATCGCCTTTCGCGAACGCCCCAGCCGGCGCACGCTGCTGGCCATGGCAGTCTGTTACCTGGGCCTCGGCGTGGCGCTGATGCACGACATCGGCGCCACCGACATGGGCAGCCAGGTGATCATCGGCTCGCTCTGGGTATTCGCCAGTGCCGTGACCTACGCGCTGTACTACCTGGGCACCGGGGTGATGGTGAAGCGCCTGGGCTCGATGCGCCTGGCCGGCCTTGCGGGCAGCGCGTCGTCGTTGATGGTGCTGGCACACTTCTTCATCAGCGAACCGGCCGGCAGCATGCTCGCGGAGCCGGCCCAGGTTTGGCTGTGCGCCGCGCTGATGGCGATGATTTCCACCGTGCTGCCGGTGTACTGGATGGCCCTGGCGATCCAGCGCATCGGCGCCACCAACACCGCAGCCGTCGGCAACCTCGGCCCGGTGCTGACCATCTTCGCTGCCTGGGCGCTGCTCGGCGAAGCCATCACGCCCTACCAGATGGCCGGGCTGGCACTGGTGATGTTCGGTATCTGGCAGCTCAAGGCGGGCGCTGCGAAGAAGGTCGTGGTTGCAGATGTGGCTGGGGGCAAGCCGAGTTCGGTCTAGGCAGAGCTGAAGATGGATGCGCGCTTTTTGTGGGAGAGGCTTTAGCCTCGATTGTCTGTAGCTGACTTAAAGGCTCGGGGCTAAAGCCCCTCCCACAGAGCCTGCTTTAGCGGATGAAATGCACCTTGCCGGTATCGTCGCTGCCCATGTAGATGCCGTAGCTGCCCGTCTCGCGCTCGGCGATATAGCGCTCCAGAATCTGCCGTATGGCCGGGTAGTAGATCTGTTCCCAGGGAATGTCCTCGGGGGCGAAGAAGCGGCGGGCCGAGGTTTCGCTGCCGAAGTAACCGGTGTCGTGCAGCAGCTTGGCGCGGAAGATCAGGTAAACCTCGCTGATCGCCGGCACGCTGAATACCGAATAAGGGCAGGTGATTTCCGCCACCACGCCGGCTTCCTCGCGCACTTCGCGCAGGGCGGCCTCTTCGGTGGTCTCGCCGTTTTCCATGAAGCCGGCCGGCAGCGTCCAGGTGCCGATGCGCGGGGCGATGGCGCGCTGGCACAGCAGGTAGCGGCCGTCCTGCTCGATGATGCAACCGGTGATGATCTTCGGGTTTTCGTAGTGGATGTGCCCGCAGCCGGCGCACACCAGGCGGTGGTGGTCGTCGCCTGCCGGGCGACGCCGTTCCAGCGTCGCGCTGCCGCATTGATTACAGAAGCGCGGGCTGGGCATGGCGGTCAGCTTCCGATACGCGGGTCTTTGAGGCCGATGGGCGCGACGATGTCACGAGCCTTGGCACCTTCCTGCTTGGCTTCCAGGTACTCCAGGGCGACCTTGGCCGCAGCGCGCACGTGATCCACCGAGGCCTGGTGGGCAGCGATCGGGTCGCCGCTCTTGATCGCCTCGACCATGCGCTCCATTTCCTGGTTGCTGGTGCTGCGGCGGTTGCTCTGCGACACCGAAGTGGCGCGCAGGTAGCTGATGCGTGCCTGCAACTGGCGCAGCTGGGTGGCCGCCGCCTCGTTGCCGCAGCCTTCGAGCAGCACGTCGTAGAACTCCTGCACCGACTCCAGCACGTCGGGCAGCTCGCCTTTCTCCAGGGTCTGGCGGTTGTTCTCCAGGGCGCGTTCCAGGGCGCGGATGTCCTTGGCGCGGGCACGCAGGGTGAACAGCTGGACGATCATGCCTTCCAGCGCGCAGCGCAGCTCGTAGAGGTCGCAGGCATCTTCCAGGGTGATGATCGCCACGCGCGGGCCCTTGGCGTCGGCGAATTCGACCAGGCCTTCGGATTCCAGGTGGCGCAGCGCCTCGCGTACCGAGGTGCGGCTGACGCCCAGGCGATCGCAGAGGTCGCGCTCCACCAGGCGATCGCCGGGCAGCAACTGGAAGTTCATGATGGCGCTGCGCAGCTTGTCCAGAACGATTTCCCGCAGGGTCACGGGATTGCGGTTGACCTTGAAGCTGTCGTCGATCGGCTGGCGTTTCATGGTTGGTGCTCGCGTTATAGGTATGGGCGCACTCATCGCATTGCCTTGGCCGGTTATGCCTCGGGTTGCTGCTGCTCGGCATCCGCTTCGGCGAAGGCTTCGCGGGCGATGCGGAAGCTGTCGACCGCGGCAGGCACGCCACAGTAGATGCCGACCTGGAGCAGGATCTCGCGGATCTGCTCACGGCTGAGACCGTTACGCAGGGCGCCGCGAATGTGCAGCTTCAGTTCGTGCGGGCGATTGAGCGCGGAAATCATGGCCAAGTTTATCATGCTGCGTTCCTGCATCGATAAGCCTTCCCGGCCCCACACGTGCCCCCAGCAGTATTCGGTGACCAGCTCCTGCAGCGGGCGGTTGAAGTCGTCGGCGTTCTCCACCGAGCGCTTCACGTAGGCCTCGCCCAGCACCTGGGTGCGAATCTTCAGGCCCTTTTCGTACTTGTCGTTGCTCATGTCGGTTCTCCCGGTTGGCTGGCGATGAGGCTGCTGGAAGGCAGAGGCGCTCGGAGAATGCAGGAGGGGCCGGGCGGCGATCCGCTTGGCCCCGAGCTTTTATCAACGCAAACAAAGAGCTCGAGGCTAAAGCCTCTCCTACAAGTCATGCGCCCGCAAGGTAGTCGCCTGACCCTACAGCCCACCCATTAGGGTGTATTTGATTTCCAGGTAATCGTCGATGCCGTAGTGCGAGCCCTCGCGGCCCAGACCGGAGGACTTGATGCCGCCGAAGGGCGCCACTTCCGTGGAGATCAGCCCTTCGTTGATGCCGACCATGCCATATTCCAGCGCCTCGCTCATCCGCCAGGCGCGGCCCAGGTCGCGGGTGTAGCAGTAGGCGGCCAGGCCGAATTCGGTGTCGTTGGCCATGTGGATCGCCTCGGCCTCGTCGCTGAAGCGAAACACTGCGGCCAGCGGGCCGAAGGTTTCGTCGCGGGCGACCTTCATTTCGGTGGTCACCTCGCTCAGCACGGTGGGCTGGTAGAAGCCGTGGCCGAGGGCGTGGCGCTCGCCACCGCAGACCAGCCGGGCACCTTTGCCCAGGGCATCGGCGACGTGATCGGCGACCTTGTCCACGGCCCGGTCGTTGATCAGCGGGCCTTGTTGCGCGCCATCGGTAAAGCCATCGGCGACTTTCAGCTCGGCCACGCGCTCGGCCAGGCGAGCCACGAAGGCATCGTGGATGCCGTCCTGCACCAGGAAGCGGTTCACGCACACGCAGGTCTGCCCGGCATTGCGGTACTTGGCGACCATGGCACCGTCGACGGCGCGCTCCAGGTCGGCGTCATCGAAGACGATGAACGGCGCGTTGCCGCCAAGTTCCAGGGAAACCTTCTTCAGGGTGCTGGCGCACTGCTGCATGAGCAGCTTGCCGATAGGCGTGGAGCCGGTGAACGACAGCTTGCGCACCTCGGCACTGGCGCACAGTTCGTTGCCGATGGCCACCGCATCACCGGTGATCACGTTGAGCAGGCCGGCGGGCAGCCCGGCTTCTTCGGCGAGCGCGGCCAGGGCCATGGCCGAGAACGGCGTTTCCGGTGCTGGCTTGACGATGCACGGGCAGCCGGCTGCCAGCGCCGGGCCGACCTTGCGGGTGATCATCGCCGCCGGGAAATTCCACGGCGTGATCGCGGCGACCACACCAATCGGCTCCTTGGTCACCACGATGCGCGCATCGGGCTTGTGGCTGGGAATGGTGTCGCCGTAGATGCGTTTGGCTTCCTCGGCGAACCACTCGATGAAACTGGCGGCGTAGAGAATCTCGCCACGGGCCTCGGCCAACGGCTTGCCCTGCTCGAGGGTGAGAATCTCGGCCAGCGCGTCGGCGTTTTCCAGCATCAGGGCGTGCCAGCGCTTGAGGATGGCGCTGCGTTCCTTGGCGGTGCGTGCCCGCCAGGCTGGCCAGGCGGCGTTGGCGGCGGCGATGGCGCGGCGGGTTTCGGCGCTGCCCATGTCGGGCACCCGGCCGATCTCTTCGCCATTGCCGGGGTTGAAGATGGCTTGGGTGCCGCCTTCATCGGCGGTCAGCCACTGGCCGTCGAGGTAGGCGTGCTGGCGGAACAGGCGCGAGGCTTCGGGCGTCATGGCAGCTCCAGAATAAAACAGGCCATGCTCGAGGGTGAATGAGCATGGCCAAAGAAAGGATGTGCAGCGTGTCGGCCATCAGCCCGGGGCAGGCCGATGGTCAGCACGCTCAGGCAAATGCCGGCAGGGCGCCGAGCTTGCCGCGGTGGTAGATCATCGGCACCGGGGCGTTCTCGGGCAGGATCAGGTTCTTCACCGCGCCGACCATGATCGCGTGGTCGCCACCGTCATACTCGCGCCACAGTTCGCACTCGATGATCGCCGCGGCGTTGTTCAGCAGCGGGTTGCCCAGCTCGCTGAGCGTCCACTCGATACCGGCGGCCTTGTCCTTGCCCTTGCCGGCGAAAGCGTAGGCTTCCTTCTGCTGCTCGGCGGAAAGCAGGTGGATGGCGAAGCGCTTGCTGTCGCGCAGCACCGGATAGGAGTCCGAGGCGTAGTTGGGGCAGAACAGCACCAGCGCCGGGTCGATGGACAGCGCACTGAAGGCGCTGGCAGTGATGCCGACGATGCCGCCATCGGGGCCCTGGGTGGTGACAATGGTCACGCCGGAGGGGAAGGCGGCCATGACGGATTTGTACAGTCCGGGTTCGATCATTTTGCTTTTCCTCGATGCGCTCAGCGCATCACGAACGGGTCGGGCATCGGCGCTTGCGACAGGTTGATCCACACCGTTTTCAGCTCGGTGTAGGCCAGCACCGAATCGATGCCGCTTTCACGGCCGTAGCCGCTGTTCTTGAAACCGCCGATCGGTGCCATGGCCGATACGGCGCGGTAGGTGTTGACCCAGATGATGCCCGAACGCACGCCTTTGGCCATGCGGTGGGCGCGACCCAGGTCGCGGGTCCAGATGCCGGCGGCGAGGCCGAACTGCGAGTCGTTGGCCATGGCCAGGGCGTCGGCTTCGTCCTTGAAACGAATCACCGAGGCGACCGGGCCGAAGACCTCCTCCTGCATGATGGTCATCGAGTGGCTGTCGCATTCGAACAGGGTCGGCTCGTAGTACCAGCCTTCGCCGTCGACCTGCGGACGCTTGCCACCCAGGCGCAGTTTCGCACCTTCGGCCACGGCTGTGGCGACCAGGCCTTCGACTACCGCCAGTTGCTGTGCGGTGGCCATGGGGCCCATTTCGCTGGCGTCGTCCTGCGGGTTGCCGATGCGGATGCGCTTGGCACGCTCGACCAGGCGCTCGACGAACTCGTCGTAGATGCTGTCCTGCACCAGCAGGCGCGAGCCGGCCACGCAGCTCTGCCCGGAGGCGGCGTAGATGCCGGCGACCACGCCGTTGATGGCGCTGTCCAGGTCGGCATCGGCGAAGATGATGTTCGGCGATTTGCCACCCAGCTCCAGCGACAGCTTGGCAAAGTTCTCGGCACTGGCGCGCACCACGTGGCGGGCAGTGGCAGCGCCGCCGGTGAAGGCGATCTTGCGCACCAGCGGGTGGCTGGTCAGCGCCGCGCCGGTGGTTGGCCCGTAGCCGGTGACCACGTTGACCACCCCGGCCGGGAAGCCGGCTTCGAGGGCCAGGCGGGCCAGTTCGAGAATGGTCGCCGAGGCGTGTTCCGAGGGCTTGAGCACGATGGTGTTGCCGGCGGCCAGGGCCGGGGCGAGCTTGATCGCGGTCAGGTACAGCGGGCTATTCCAGGGGATGATCCCAGCCACCACGCCAATCGGTTCGTGGGTGGTGTAGGCGAACATGTCCGGTTTATCGAGGGGCAGGGTGCCGCCTTCGAGCTTGTCGGCCAGGCCCGCGGTGTAGTGGAAGAACTCCGGCAGGTAGCCGACCTGGCCGCGGGTTTCGCGGATCAGCTTGCCGTTGTCGCGGCTTTCCAGCTGGGCCAGGGCTTCCTTGTTTTCGGCGATCAGGTCACCGAGGCGGCGCAGCAGCTTGCCCCGTGCGGTGGCACTGAGGCCACGCCAGGCCGGGTTCTCGAAGGCTGCCTGGGCGGCCTGCACGGCGCGCTCGACGTCTTCGCCGGCGGCGTCGGGCAGTACGGCCCAGGCCTGGGCGCGGGCCGGGTCGAGGCTCTCGAAGGTCTTGCCCGATTGCGCGTCGACCCACTGGCCGTCAATGCACATCTGATAGCGTGTGAGTGTCATGCGACGATCCCCTTGGCGGTGTCTTGCAGCTGGCAGGCTTCTTCCAGGAATTCCAGCAGCATCTGGTTGACCAGGCGCGGCGATTCCACCGGCATCATATGCCGTTGCTCGGCCAGCACCACGGCGCGCGCGCCGGGAATGCACTGCGCCAGCTGTTCGGCCATCTGCGGCGTGGAGCCCGGGTCGAGCTCGCCGGTGGCGATCAGCGTCGGCACCTGGATTTCGGCCAGGTCGTCGGCGCGGTACATGTCCTGGGTGGCGAACAGCGTATAGGTGGTCAGGTAGCCCTGGGCGTCGTTGCCGGCCAGGGTCTGGCGAATGGCGGCGATCTGCGCCGGGTTGGCGGCCTGGTACTCACGGCTGAACCAACGCGACAGCGCCGCTTCGGCATTGGCGTCCGGGCCATGTTCGGCAGCCTGGGCGGTGCGCGCGATGACGCCGGCGCGCTGCTCGGGGCTGCGGTTGAACACGCTGTTGAGCACCACCAGGGCGCCAATGCGCTGCGGGTAGTGCAGCGCGAAGGCGCGGGCTACCAAGCCGCCCATGGAGAAGCCGATCACCATGGCTTGCGGCAGGCCGAGGTGGTCGAGCAGCTCACGCAACTGGTCGGCGTAACCGGCCAGGTCGGTGTCTACCGCGGGGCGCGGGCTGTCGCCGTGGCCGAGCATGTCGTAGACGATGACCTGGAAATGCTGGGCCAGGCCGACGACCTGGCCGCCCCACATGTCTTTGTTCAGGCCCACACCGTGGATCAATACCACGGGTTGGCCCTGGCCGATCACCCGGTAACTGGTGCCGGCGGGGGTACGTTCAGCGAGGTGCCGAATCATGGCCTGCTCCCGATTACTGTGCCTTCTCGGCTGCCAGTTCTTCCAGATCGATATAACGGTTGCCGATACGCGGGTGCAGGCGACCACCGTCGGCGGCGCCCAGCACCACGACGATCTCGTCGGCGCGCGGGGCGTCTTCGATCTGCATCTCCAGGGTGATGTAGTGCGAGCGCAGGCCTTCGTCGTCCTTGTGCATCATCGGGATCTGGATCGAGGTACCCGGGCCGCCACGCTTGTTGGTGAACGACAGGTAGCTCTTGGCCTTCACCGCCTCGCGGTAGTGGTTGCCGAAACGCAGGGTGTGGATGACGGCGGAGGCGTGTTCGATTTCACCGTCGGCGCCGACCACGGCGGCCTTGCCGTAGGCTTCGATCTTGTCGGCGCCGCCGATGGCAGCGGTCAGGCGCGCGACCATCAGTTCGCCGAGGGCGGAGCAGTTGGCCTTGATCTGCGGCTTGAGGTCTTCGACGAAGCCATTGCCAGCCCACGGGTTCTTGATCACGACGGCCAGGCCGACCATGGTGACCGGCTTGTCGGTCGCCTTGCCACCTTCGATCAGGGTTTCCTCTGTGTAGCTGACGATCTTGCGAATCTCGAAACTCATGGCAGCTCCTCGGCTGGTTGGTGTTGGGTATTATGGTATACCAGAATACGCAATATGCAAGCATCGCCGAATCCCAGGCGTGGCGGTGCCTTGGCCGTAGTCGCAGAGCGCGCCAATGGGGCTGAAAAGGTGGTTTGGAGTCGCCGCAATAGAGGCGGTGGCGCTGCCGCGACGCAGCGCGCTATCGAGGTGCGACCGCCGAAAAGGCGCGGTAGAAGGCTCAGCCTTCCCTGGCGCTGAGGATGCCCGCGACCAGTGCCGGCTTGCAGTTGATGAACGCCGAGCCCTTCAGCCAGCGCTTGTCGGGGTAGTACGAAAACATGAATTGGCCACCCTTAAGGCTGTCTACCACCATGCGTGCGACTTCCGGGCGTACCGCCGGGCAGCCTTGGCTGCGGCCGATGCGGCCCTGGGTCTTGATCCAGGCCGGGTTCACGTAGTCGGCGGGGTGGATGACGATGGCGCGCTGGCGTGCCAGGTCGTTGAAACCGGGCTCCAGGCCATCCATGCGCAGCGAATAACCGTGTTTGCCGGTGTAGCTTTCACTGGTACGAAACAGGCCGATGCTCGATTGATGGCTGCCTTCGCGGTTGGAGAAGCGCGTGGCGAAGTTGTCGCCGGACTGCTGGCCATGGGCGACCAGGTCGTGCAGCAGCAGGCGCTTCTTGGTCAGGTCGAATATCCACAGGCGGCGATCACTGGAGGGTTTGGAGAAGTCGATCACGGCCAGGCGCTGGGCAGGTACGGCACCATTGTTGATGGCGCAGCGCATCGCGTCGAGGGCGTGATTGAGTACCTGGCGATCAAGCGCTGGCGCCTGTGCAGACAAGCCTTCGAGCAGCGGATCCGGCGCCAGAGTGGCGGCTATTACGGACGGAACCGGCAACGCCAGGCAAATAAAAGCTAAGCAAATGCGCTGAATCGTGGTCATCATTTCAAGTCTCTGAGCTTTGGCCTTCGATGGGGCGCGCCTTCGCCAGGCGATACGGGCACAACAAAGCTCGGAATTCTAGCAGCCGAGTTCCCTTGTCCCGCGGGCGATTCCGACGGGCTGTCATTCACTCTGTCGTAAATTGGAGCGGCGCCTTGTTTTCTCCTTCTGTATCCGCTGCCTGGGCCTTGGTCCTGGTGGCACCCCTGGCGCTGGCCGATACCCCGCCACCCAGCCCGCTGCAGGAGCAGTTCGCCGAGCCCGCGCTGAGCTGCGTAACGCCCGTGCTAGAGCTGTCTTCCAAGGATCGTGAGTGGCTGGAGCCGTTCTATCTGCTGCGCGGCGCACAAGCGGCGTGGAACAAGGAAAACCTGCCGGTGTTGTTCGCTCAGCTGGAGTCATTGGCTGACGATGGTCTGGAGCCGCGCGCCTATCACCTGGAACCACTGCGCCAACTGGCGGCAGTCGATGACCCTTCGCCGCGCCTTTCGGCCTGTGTCGACGTGCTCGCCACCACCGCTTATCTGCAGGCCCTGCGGGATCTGTCCTACGGGCGCCTCGAGCAGGCCAAGGTCGAGCCGCTGTGGCAGCCCGAGAGCATGGCGGTTCAGCAGAGTCAGGCGCCGCTGCTGGCCATCGCCCAGGCGGGGCTGACCGACCCGGCGCAGGCCTTCGCCCAGGCACGGCCGGATTTCGGCCCCTACCAGCAATTGCGCCAGCGCTACGCCGAGTTGCGCCGCCAGGAATTGCCACAGTGGCTGGCGATTCCCGGCGGCACGCTGCTCAAGCCCGGCGCCGTGGATGGCCGGGTGCCCTTGCTGGAGCAACGGCTGCAGTTGCACGGTGATCTGTCCCAAGGCGCGCCGGCGCTGGTCGCCGAGGAAACCTCGGTGTATTCCACGGCGCTGGTCGAGGCGGTCAAGGCCTTCCAGCGCAACCACCTGCTCAAGCCCGACGGCGTGGTCGGCCCCGGCACACTGGCCGAGTTGAACCGTTCCGCCAGCGAGCGCATGGATCAGATCCGCATCAATCTGGAGCGCCTGCGCTGGCTGTCCCACGAAATCGAGCCGACCAGCGTGCTGATCGACGTGGCGGGCGCCGAAGTGATGTTCCTGCGTGACCACGCCGTCACCTGGCAGGCGCGCACCCAGGTCGGTCGCCCGGCCCGGCCGACACCGCTGCTGCGCTCTCGCATCACCCACCTGACGCTCAACCCGACCTGGACCATTCCGCCGACCATCCTGAAGGAAGACAAGCTGCCCGAGCTGCGCCGTGACGCGGCCGGCTACCTGGCCGCCAACCACATGCAGGTGATCGACTACGAAGGCAATCCGGTAGACCCGCGCGGCGTAGACTGGGAGCGCCCCGGGCGGGTGATGGTGCGCCAGTCGGCTGGTGCGCACAGCCCGCTGGGCAAGGTGGCGATCCGCTTCCCGAATCCGTTCTCGGTGTACCTGCACGACACGCCGAGCCAACGCCTGTTCGACAACCTGCCGCGGCTGTTCAGCTCGGGCTGCGTGCGCATCGAGCGGGTCACCGAACTGGTCGACCAACTGCTTGCTGGCGCCAGCCCAGGCGAGCGCGCACGTATCGCCAAGCAATGGGAAAGCGGGAGCACCTTACGCGCCGACTTGCCGCAGCCGGTACCGATCCTGATGGCGTACTGGACGGCGCAGGTTGGCGCGGACGGCCAGGTACAGTTCCGCCCCGATATCTACGGTCATGACGCTCGTTTACTGAAAGCGCTGGAGGTATCGAACCGTATCTAGGGTGGATGAGTACGCTTTGGTGTTTACCCTGTGAGATAAGGCCATACCTGTGATTGTCGCGCGCATGGCCGCTCCTACCAGGATCGCGCAGCGGTAGCTTTTTTCTTGGATTCAGCGATGCCCAGGCAACTGCTCGAACAGGCTGCGGCAGACCCCCGTGATGTGCTCTTCGAGTAACGTGGCGGCGCGCTCGATGTCGCGGGCGCGGCAGGCTGCGAGGATTTCGCGGTGCTCGTGATCGGCGAGATCCTTGCCCTCGGACAGGCTCATCTGCATGCGCAGGTAGCGTTCCAGTTTGTCGTGGATGGAGCGGATCAAGCTGACCAGAAATGGCCGCTGTGCCGGCTCGTACAGGCAGGCATGCAGCTCCCAGTTGAGCTCGGCCCAGCGGCCGACATCGTCTTCGCCGATGAACTCCTCGCAGATGCGCTCGGCACGGGCAAAGGTGGCTTCGTTCATATTGGGAATCGCCAGGCGCAGCACCTTGTCTTCGAGCAGGATGCGCACCTCGAACATCTGCGCCAGGTCCGGCTCGGAGATGCGCGTGACCACCGCGCCCTTGTTGCGCTGGAACACCACCAGCCCCTCGGCTTCCAGGCGTTTGAGCGCTTCGCGCACGGGGATCTTGCTGACGTTGAACAGCTTGGCGATATCGTCCTGGCGCACCGGTTCGTCTTCGGCAAAATGCCCGGCGACGATGGCGTCGCGCAGGTGCTTGGTGATCACCTCGGAGGCAGACGGGGTAATGCCCAGGTTCGGGGCATTCAGGGGGGGTAATGGCACGTGGTGCACCTGCTGGAAGAGGCTTTTGGATATGATATACGAAACCATTACAGTGAATTGCTTGCGCCACTGAACTGCTCGGCCAGCGCACCGATCTGCTTGCGTCGGTCACGCACGAAGTTGAAGAACGCCTGGGCCACCGGCGACAGGTGCTTGCCGCGCGGATGCAGCACGCACCAACTACGCAGCAGTGGCAGCTCGGCCACTGGCAGCTCGCGCAGCAGGCCCAGCTGCAGCTCGCGACGCACCGCGTGGCGTGGAATCAGCGCCAGGCCCAGGCCGGCCAGTACGCCTTCACGCTGACCCTCCATGGAGCCGACCTCCTGGATCTGCGCGAAGTGGGCGCGCTTCTGGTGGCAGTACTCCTCGCAGGCGCGGCGCGTACCTGATCCCGGCTCGCGTACCAGCAGCGGCCAGTCGCACAGGTCCTGCAACTGCAACGTTTCGGCCTGATTCAGTGGATGGTCCGCCGGCGCCACGGCGATGATCGGGTTGTTGAGAAAGGGCAGAAATTCCAGGGCCATGTCCGATGGCACCTGGGACATGATCAACAGGTCGTCGCGATTGGCGCTTAGTCGCCGCACCGCCTGGGTGTGGTTGACCACCGTGAGCTGCAGGCTGACTTCCGGGTGTTCGCGGCGAAAAGCGGCGAATAGGTGGGGAACGAAATACTTGGCGCTGGATTCGATGGCCAGGCTCAATTGCCCCTGCAGCGAGCCCTTGAGGTCGGCGAGCTGCATGTCGAGGCTCTCCAGACGCCCGAAGATATCCTCACTGGCCCGCTGCAGCGCTTCGGCGGCCTCGGTCAGGTAGAGCTTCTTGCCCACGTAGTCGAACAGAGGCTGGCCGAGCAGCTCTTCGAGCTGGCGAATCTGCAGGCTCACGGCTGGCTGAGTGAGGGCCATTTCTTCGGCAGCGCGGCTGTAGGAGCGGTGATCGCACACCGAGCGAAATACCTGAAGCTGCCGAAAGGTCATGCGTAACAATGACTTGCGAATTTTACTCACCACTCGAATGGTTTCTTGTTCGCAGAGCATAAGTTTTTACTTATGCAGAACCCAACAAATATTGATTTTGGTTAATTGTTACAGCGGCGTAGGGTTTGACCAAAGACCGGTCTGGAATCATTCGGTCATATATCGACCCTCCAAGGGTTGCCTGTTCACGTGATCGAGGATGTTGGCTCGTGATCAAGAAAATCCTGATCGCCAACCGTGGCGAGATTGCGGTGCGCATCGTGCGGGCCTGCGCCGAAATGAACATTCGTTCGGTAGCCATCTATTCGGATGCCGATCGTCAGGCGCTGCACGTCAAACGTGCCGACGAGGCCTACGGCATCGGTGACGACCCACTGACCGGCTACCTCAACCCGCGCAAGCTGGTGAACCTGGCCGTGGAAACCGGCTGTGATGCCTTGCACCCCGGCTACGGCTTTCTTTCCGAGAATGCCGAACTGGCGGAAATCTGCGCCGAGCGCGGCATCAAGTTCATTGGCCCGAGCGCCGAGGTCATCCGCCGCATGGGCGACAAGACCGAAGCGCGACGCAGCATGATCAAGGCCGGCGTGCCGGTGACGCCGGGCACCGAGGGCAACGTCGCGGATATCGCCGAGGCGCTGCGCGAAGGTGACCGCATCGGCTACCCGGTCATGCTCAAGGCCACCTCCGGCGGTGGCGGCCGCGGCATTCGCCGCTGCAACTCGCGCTCCGAGCTGGAACAGGCATTCCCACGGGTAATCTCCGAGGCCACCAAGGCCTTCGGCAGTGCGGAAGTGTTCCTGGAAAAATGCATCGTCAACCCCAAGCACATCGAGGCGCAGATCCTCGCCGACAGCTTTGGCAACACCGTGCATCTGTACGAGCGTGACTGCTCGATCCAGCGCCGCAACCAGAAACTCATCGAGATCGCCCCGAGCCCGCAGCTCACCCCGGAGCAGCGCGCCTACATCGGTGACCTGGCCGTGCGCGCCGCCCAGGCGGTGGGCTACGAGAACGCCGGTACCGTGGAGTTCCTGCTCGCCGAGGGCGAGGTGTACTTCATGGAGATGAATACCCGGGTGCAGGTGGAGCACACCATCACCGAGGAAATCACCGGCATCGACATCGTCCGCGAGCAGATTCGCATCTCCTCGGGCCTGACGCTGTCGATCAAGCAGGAAGACATCCAGTACCGCGGCTTCGCCCTGCAGTTCCGCATCAACGCCGAGGATCCGCGCAACAATTTCCTGCCCTCGTTCGGCAAGATCACCCGTTACTACGCCCCCGGCGGCCCGGGTGTGCGCACCGACACGGCGATCTACACCGGCTACACCATTCCGCCGTACTACGACTCCATGTGTCTGAAGCTGATCGTCTGGGCGCTGACCTGGGAAGAAGCCCTGGCCCGCGGCTCCCGGGCGCTGGACGACATGCGCGTGCAGGGCGTGAAGACCACCGCCACCTACTACCAGCAGATTCTCGCCAACGACGAATTCCGCAGTGGGCGCTTCAACACCAGCTTCGTCGACAACCACCCCGAGCTCTTGAACTACTCGATCAAACGCAAGCCGGGCGAACTGGCCCTGGCCATCGCCGCCGCCATTGCCGCCCATGCCGGCCTGTGAGGAACGCACCATGACAAGAAAGATCACGGTTACCGACACCATCCTGCGCGACGCTCACCAGTCCCTGCTGGCCACCCGCATGCGCACCGAGGACATGCTGCCGATCTGCGACAAGCTCGACAAGGTCGGCTACTGGTCGCTGGAAGTCTGGGGCGGCGCGACCTTCGACGCCTGCGTGCGCTTCCTCAAGGAAGACCCGTGGGAGCGCCTGCGCCAACTGCGCGCAGCGCTGCCCAACACCCGCCTGCAGATGCTCCTGCGTGGCCAGAACCTGCTCGGCTACCGTCACTACAGCGACGACGTGGTGCGTGCCTTCGTCGCCAAGGCGGCGGAAAGCGGCATCGACGTGTTCCGCATCTTCGACGCCATGAACGACGTGCGTAACCTGCAGGTGGCCATCGAGGCGGTGAAGGCCAGCGGCAAGCACGCCCAGGGCACCATCGCCTACACCACCAGCCCGGTGCACACCGTCAAAGCCTTCGTCGCCCAGGGTAAGGCCATGCAGGCCATGGGCATCGACTCCATCGCCATCAAGGACATGGCCGGCCTGCTCACGCCGTACGCCACGTTCGAGCTGGTCAAGGCACTGAAAGCCGAGATCGACTTGCCGGTATTTATCCACAGCCATGACACGGCTGGGTTGGGCGCGATGTGCCAGCTCAAGGCCGTCGAGGCCGGCGCCGACCATATCGACACGGCTATCTCCAGCTTCGCCTGGGGCACCAGCCACCCCGGCACCGAGTCGATGGTCGCCGCACTCAAGGGCAGCGAATACGACACCGGCCTGGATCTGTCGCTGATCCAGGAAATCGGTATGTACTTCCACGCCGTGCGCAAGAAGTACCACCAGTTCGAAAGCGAATTCACCGCCGTGGACACCCGCGTGCAGGTCAACCAGGTGCCGGGCGGGATGATTTCCAACCTCGCCAACCAGCTCAAGGAGCAGGGCGCGCTGAACCGCATGAACGAAGTGCTGGCGGAGATTCCGCGGGTGCGCGAAGACCTCGGTTTCCCGCCGCTGGTCACGCCGACCTCGCAGATCGTCGGTACCCAGGCGTTCTTCAACGTACTGGCCGGCGAGCGCTACAAGACCATCACCAACGAAGTGAAGCTCTACCTGCAGGGCGGTTACGGCCAGGCGCCGGGCAAGGTCAACGAGCAGCTGCGCAAGCAGGCCATCGGCAATGAAGAGGTGATCGACGTGCGCCCGGCCGACCTGCTCAAGCCGGAAATGGACAAGCTGCGCGGGCAGATCGGCGAGCTGGCCAAGAGCGAGGAAGACGTGCTGACCTTCGCCATGTTCCCGGACATCGGCCGCAAATTCCTCGAAGAGCGCGAGGCCGGCACCCTGCAACCCGAAGCCCTGCTGCCTATTCCCGATGGCAGCGGCGTGGCGGCAGCCGGCGGTGCAGGCGTGCCGACCGAATTCATCATCGACGTGCACGGCGAAAGCTACCGCGTGGACATCACCGGCGTTGGCGTGAAGGGTGAGGGCAAACGCCATTTCTACCTCTCCATCGACGGCATGCCCGAGGAAGTGGTGTTCGAGGCGCTCAACGACTACGTCGCCGGCGGCACCGGCAGCAAACGCCGCAGCGCCAGCGCACCGGGCGATGTGAGCACCAGCATGCCGGGCAACATCGTCGACGTGCTGGTCAAGGAAGGCGACACCGTCAAGGCTGGCCAGGCCGTGCTGATCACCGAAGCCATGAAGATGGAAACCGAAGTGCAGGCGCCGATCGCCGGCACCGTCAAAGCCGTGCACGTGGCCAAGGGCGACCGCGTCAACCCGGGCGAAGTGCTGATCGAAGTAGAAGCCTGATCGTCACCGATTAACCTCTGGGGGCCGTGAGGCCCCTTTTTTTGTCTGTCGGCCCTGATCTTTTGGGAGCGGTTAGGGGCAGAGCCTCGGGAGTGGGCCATGCCCACAAATCTTTCGGGCGCATGGCGCCCTCCCACAGACGCCCACAAAGCCCCAGGCACTCCGCTCAGCCGCCGACGCTTGCAATGGCTCCGAGGCTTTTGCACCATGCCCGGCCTCGCGGGTGTTGCCGCGGGAACCGTTACGGATAGCGGTTGGCTATCTGCCTGCCGGCATTTTCAACGTGCCGGCCAACCTCGCTTATAGGGACATTCCATGCTGCGTCGCTGCGTTCTTCTTTGCCTCCTGTTCAGCCTGGCCGCCTGCTCCAACGGCCGCAAAATCGACTATTCCCAGGCCTACCCGGTGGTGCCGCAAGCCTTCGCCAAGGCCGTCGAGGTGCAGGTGATCGACGAGTGCCCTTATGTGGTGTCGGGCAACAAGAAGGGCCACTTCGTCGGTCTGATCCGTGGCAGCTATTACATCCCCCTATGACGTCAATACTCGCTCCGGCGAGCCGCTGGCTCAGGAGCTGCAGAAGTCGCTACTCGGCGGTTTCCAGCGCAAGGGTGTCAATGCCCGCGCCGTCGATGGCAATGCACGCCAGGCCTCTTCTGCCGATGCCATGCTGCTGTCGATTCGCGTGCGCGAGTGGAAAAGCGAGAGCTTCATGGGCGTGGTGCTGACCCACGCGCTGACCGCCGATGTGCTCGACAGCCAGGGCCAGCGCTTGGCCTCGGTACCACTGCAGGGCTCATCGAGCGTTTACGACTTCACCGACTCTGGCAAGGCGATCCTTTCCAGCGTGCTGACCCAGCAGCAGGTTCGCCAGGCGCTGAACGGCGAGCAGGTCGAAGTGGTCGAGGCGGCAGAGATCGAGGAGGGTTCGGTACGGCGTGATCCGACCGGCCTGTTCACGCCGCCGATCGCCCGTGACGGCGTGTTCTGACCACTGCCGCTTGTGGGCATAACCTTTTCAGGATTCGTTCTAAGCATCCTCTCACCAGCGCCGGCGGGACGGGCTAGAATAGCCGACCGTTTCAATTGGTTATTCGAAGGTCTATATGAATCTCTCCATCCCTGCTGCGGCGCCGGCCAATCGTCCGGGTACGCCGCTTGTGGCCATGGCGCTGCTGCTGGCCGGCGCGCTGGCGCTCACCTTCGCGGTCAGCGGGCGTCAGGCGTTGTTGTTCATCGTCGGTGGTGCGCTGGGCCTGGTGCTCTATCACGCGGCGTTCGGCTTCACGTCTGCCTGGCGCGTGCTGCTCAACGAGCGCCGTGGCGCCGGCCTGCGTGCACAGATGGTGATGCTGGCCATCGCCGTGCTGCTGTTCTTCCCGGCGCTGTCGGCAGGCACCTTGTTCGGTACGCCGGTCAAGGGGCTGGTGGCGCCAGCGGGCACCTCGGTGATCGTCGGCGCCTTCATCTTCGGCATCGGCATGCAGCTGGGCGGCGGTTGCGCATCCGGCACGCTGTTCACCGTGGGCGGCGGCAACGCGCGGATGCTGGTGACTCTGCTGTTCTTCATCATCGGCGGCGTGGTCGCTACCCATCACCTGGAGTGGTGGTCAGCGCTGCCGAGCCTGCCGCCGACCTCCATCGTCACCCGCCTGGGCCTGGTGCCGGCGCTGGTCGTCAGCCTGGCGCTGTTCGCCGCCATCGCCGCGCTGAGCGCGCGTCTGGAGCTGCGTCGTCACGGCAGCCTGGAACGTGCGGCGCCTAGCGAGCATCAGGGCTGGCAGCGTTTCCTGCGAGGCCCCTGGCCGCTGATCTGGGGCGCGGTGCTGCTGGCGCTGCTCAACTTCGCCACCCTGGCGTTGGCCGGTCGCCCCTGGGGTATCACCTCGGCGTTCGCGCTGTGGGGCGCCAAGGTACTGCAGGGTACCGGTGTCGACGTTTCCAGCTGGGCGTTCTGGCAGCAGCCGGCCAACGCCCAGGCGCTGGCTGCGCCGCTGTGGGAAGACATCACCACGGTGATGGACATCGGCATCATGATCGGCGCGCTGCTGGCCGCCGGCCTGGCCGGGCGCTTCGCGCCGAACCTGAACATCCCGCTGCGCTCGCTGGTGGCCGCGGTGCTGGGTGGCCTGTTGCTCGGCTATGGCTCGCGCCTGGCTTACGGTTGCAACATCGGCGCCTACTTCAGCGGCATTGCGTCCGGCAGCCTGCACGGCTGGCTGTGGTTGGTCGCGGCGTTCGTCGGTAACGGCGTGGGCGTGCGCCTGCGGCCGTTCTTCTTCCCGGGCGAACGCCGCGAGGCGAAGCTGACCGGATGCTGACAGCTCGCCCTGCAAGGCCGGCAGCGCTGCTTCTTGGCGCGCTGCTGGTCTTTGCCTTGGGCGGTTGCCAGTCGCCGCAAGAGCGTCTTGGCGAGCTGGCCGGTCAGCACCATCGCTTACAAACGCTCGACAGCAAACCCTTTCCGTTGCTGCTCGGTGCACCAGTCCAGGCGCCGGCGGCGGCACGTCTGCGCGTTTATCTGGAAGGCGATGGCCAGGCCTGGGCGACGCCGTCGCAGCCCAGCCTCGACCCCTCGCCGAGCGATCTGCTGGTGGCGCGCCTGGCATTCAGCGATCCGACGCCCAGCCTGTACCTGGCGCGGCCCTGCCAGTTCGTCACCGCGCCTGGGTGCACCACGAGCCTGTGGACAAGTCGGCGCTTCGGCAGTGAAGTGCTGGGCAGCCTCGACGGGGCGCTCGATCTGATCAAGGCTCGCTACGGCAACCGCGATTTCGAGCTGGTGGGCTATTCCGGGGGTGCCGCGTTAGCCTTACTGCTGGCCGCCCGGCGTGATGATGTGGCCAGTGTGCAAACTCTGGCCGGTAACCTGAGCCCCCGGTACTGGGTGCAGCTTCAGCACCTGAGCTCACTCGATGGCTCCCTCGACCCACTGGATCATCGACAGCGCCTGGTGCTGATTCCGCAGCGCCACCTTACTGGCGCCGTTGACGAGATAGTGCCCGCCGCTGTCGCAGACCATTACCTCAATGGGCTTGGGACGGCGCCGTGTGTGGAAATTGTCAGCCTCGCCGGAGTCAATCATCACTCAGGTTGGGAAAACGCCTGGGCGCAGTGGCGGCAATCGCCACTCAAATGTGTTCCGAGTATGAGGCCCTGATAACCATCAGACTGCCTTTGATCATGGCGAATACCTGTTTCATTGACGCCACTTAGCGAATTCGCCTGTTTTTTTGGCGCCTCGTGGGGGCAAGTTGTTATAGCCTTGGCGCCCTGGCAACAATCGCCCGGCTTTGCAATTGATTGATCCGCCAGCCGTTTTCCAGAAATCGTGTCTATGACGATTGCGCTCGGCGGATACCTCGGTGCCACCGCACCAAGCCGATCCCGGCGGCCACAAGCCGTAATGGACATAACAAAAAGGATAACTACCCGATGGATTCATTCCTCGCTCTACTGTCGAGCATCAACAGCTTCGTGTGGGGCCCGTTCCTACTCATTCCGCTGCTGCTGCTCACCGGCCTGTACCTGACCATTCGCCTGCGGGGCCTGCAATTTCGCGTGCTCGGTCATGCCTTCTGGCTGGCCTTCGTCAAACGTTCGGAAAAGGGCGACGTGCCGGGTGACGTGTCCCACTATCAGGCGCTGGCCACGGCGCTGGCGGCGACCGTCGGGGTGGGTAATATCGCTGGCGTGGCGACGGCCATCGGCATCGGTGGCCCGGGCGCGCTTTTCTGGATGTGGATGACCGGCCTGCTGGGCATGGCGACCAAGTATTCCGAGGCGCTTTTGGGCGTCAAATACCGGGTGACCGATGCCAAGGGCGAGCAGAGCGGTGGCCCGATGTACTACCTCACCAACGGTGTTGGCGGCTGGTTCGGCAAGAGCCTGGGCATCGCCTTCGCGATCTTCGGTGTGCTGGCCTCGTTCGGCATCGGCAACATGGTGCAGTCCAACACCGCGGCCCATCAGCTGTACGACACCTGGGGCGTATCGCCGGTGGTCAGCGGCCTGTGCCTGGCGCTGGTCACCGCTGTGGTGATCATCGGCGGCATCAAGAGCATCGGCCGCTTCGCCGCGGCCGTGGTGCCGCTGATGATCGTGCTGTACATCGCCTGCATCATCGCTGTGCTCGTGGCCTTCGCCGACCGCTTACCGGGCGCCATCGCGCTGATCTTCACCGATGCCTTCAGCGGCTCGGCGGCGGCTGGCGGCTTCCTCGGCTCCAGCGTGATTCTCGCGGTGCAGATGGGCGTGGCACGCGGCATCTTCTCCAACGAATCGGGCCTGGGTACTGGCGCCATCGCGGCGGCAGCGGCGAAGACCGATAAGCCGGTGCGCCAGGCCATGGTCTCGATGACCCAGACCTTCCTCGACACCCTGGTGGTGGTGACCTTCACGGCCCTGGCGATCATCGTCACCGGCGCCTGGATGCAGGAAGGTCTCAAGGGCGCGCCGATGACCGCTTGGGCGTTGGAGCAGGGCATGGGCGGCGGCTGGGGCCTGTACACCGTGGCCATCAGCGTGATGGTCTATGCCTTCACCACCATCCTTGGCTGGTCGTATTACGGCGAGCGTTGCATGGAGCGCCTGGTGGGCCGTGTGGCGGTGATGCCGTACCGGCTGATCTTTTCGGTGATGGTGTTCGTCGGCGCGGTGACGTCGCTTGAAGTGGTGTGGACCTTCTCCGACATCGCCAATGGCCTGATGGCGCTGCCCAACCTGATCGGCCTGCTGCTGCTCTCCGGTATCGTGGTCAAGGAAACCCGCGACTACATGAGCCGCAAGAACTGGAAGAGCGAGGACTGAGCGCTCGGCCGGCAACGAAAACGCCCCGCTTGTGCGGGGCGTTTTCGTTCTGCCAAGCGGTTTCTACAATCCGCAGACGCTGCCGTCGCTGCGCGGGTCGGCGGCGCCTTCCAGCACGCCGTTGGGATGGCGCAGCAGGGCGCCGGCGTGACCCATGGTGTCACTGAAAGCCTCGTCCAGTGGTTCGACGATATGCCCGGCCTGGCGCAACTTCTCGAGCAGTTCGGCGGGGAAGCGGCTTTCCAGTTTCAGACTGGTGCTGACATCGCCCCAGGTGCGGCCCAGTAGCCAGCGTGGCGCGCTGACCGCCGCCTGCAGGTCGCTGCCCAGGCGGTAGCGGCTGAGAATCGCCGCCTGAGTCTGCGGTTGGCCCTCGCCGCCCATGGTGCCGTAGCTCAGGGTGCGGCCGTCGTCGAACAACGCCAGAGCCGGGTTGAGCGTGTGGAACGGCTTGCGCCCCGGCTCCAGGGCCTGCAGGGCGCTCGGGTCGAGGGAGAAACTGATGCCGCGGTTCTGCCAGGCTACGCCCGTTGATGGCAGCACCACGCCGGAGCCGAACTCCCAGTACACGCTCTGGATAAAGCTGACGGCGCGTCCCTGGTCGTCGATGCAACCCATCCAGATGGTGTCGCCCGGCTGCGCCGGCTGTGGCCAGGTCAGCGCCTGTTGCGCATCGATCCTGTCGGCCAGGCGCTGCAGGTTGGCATCAGCCAGCAAGGCTTGCGGATCTTCCGGCACGCGTCGCGGGTCGGTTACCACGCGGTCGCGGATCAGAAAGGCCTGCTTGGTCGACTCGACCAGCCCGTGCACATGGGCGAAGCCTTCGGCCTGCTCGACGCCGAGTTTCTCGAAGATGCCAAGGATCAGCAGCGAAGCCAGGCCCTGGGTTGGCGGCGGCATGTTGTACAGCGTGGCATCGTTCAGCCGCACGCTCAGCGGCTCGACCGCGCGGGCCTGGTAGCCCTGCAGGTCGGCCAGGCGCAGCGGGCTGCCCAGGCGTTCGAGATCGGCGGCCATGCGCGTGGCCAACTCGCCGCGGTAGAAATCATCCAGGCCGGCGTCGGCCAGGCGCTGAAGGGTATCGGCCAGGGCCGGCTGGCGCAGCAGGTCGCCTTCGTGTGGCGGCTGGCCGTCACGCAGGTAGACCTCGGCGAAGCCCGGTACGCCCTCCAGCTCGGCCAGCTTGGCGCGGGTCAGCTGCGCCTGGCTGCGGCTGACCACGATACCGCGGCGGGCGTGGCCGATGGCATCGGCGAGCAGCTCGGGCAGCGCCAGCGTTGGCTGCCAATGGCTGGTCTGGTTCAGGGCCTCGGCCCAGCCGCCAACCGTGCCGGCCACGGTCAGTGCGGCGAGCGGGCCGCGGCTGGGAATCTGCGTGTGGCCGGCGTAGAAGTCGCGATCAGCCAGGGCCGCGCTGCTGCCACAGGCATCGATGGCGATGGGGCGCTTGCCCGGTTCGTGGATCAGCCAGAAACCGTCACCGCCGATGGCATTCATGTGCGGGTAAACCACGGCGATGGTGGCCGCTGCCGCGACCATTGCTTCCACGGCGTTGCCGCCGGCCTTGAGCGCATCGCGTCCGGCCTGAGCGGCCAGGTGGTGCGGCGCCACGAACAGGCCGCCGGTGGCATGGGTGGTCTTGAGCATGCGGGATCCTTTCTTGTTGGTTGGCCGAGCCGATCATCGCCGGCCCGGCGCAATTACGCCATCACCAGCCAATGGCGGTGGGCAGCCAGGTGGCCAGTTGCGGGAAGCTGAACACCACGGCCACGGCAAGTGCTTGCAGCGCCACGTAGGGCAGGGCGCCGACGTAGATGTCGCGGGTGGTGACGCCTGGTGGCGCCACGCCCTTGAGGAAGAACAGCGCCCAGCCGAACGGCGGGGTGAGAAACGACATCTGCAGGTTCAGCGCCACCAGGATGCCCAGCCACACCAGGTTGGTGTCGTAGGCGACGAACACCGGCAGGAACATCGGCAGGGCGATGTAGGAGATCTCGATCCATTCCAGAAAGAAGCCGAGCACGAACAGCACGGCCATCAGAAACAGGATCGCCCCCAGTTCGCCGCCGGGCAGCAGGTTGAACATCTCGTGCACCAGCGCCTCGCCGCCCAGGCCGCGAAAGGCCAGGGAAAAGGGCTGCGAGCAGAGCAGGATCAGAAAGATCATCGCGCTGATGGTCAGGGTGCTGTGCAAGGTGGCCTTGAGCGTTGGCCAATCCAGGCGCCGTGCGCAGGCCGCGATGATCAGTGCGCCCAGAGCGCCCATGGAGGCCGCCTCGGTGGGTGCGGCCACACCGCCTATGATCGAGCCGAGCACCGCCATCACCAGCAGCATCGGCGGCAGCACGCTGCGCGCCATGTCCTTGAGCAGTTGCTTGCGGCTGGTCAGGGCGCGCTCCTTGGCCGGAATCGCCGGCACCCAGTGCGGGCGCAGCCAGCCGAGCAGCAGCATGTAGGCGACGTAGATCAGCGCCAGCACCAGGCTGGGGATAAAGGCGGCAGCGAAGATCGAGCCCACCGACTGGCCGAGGATATCGGCCAGCAGGATCAGCACCAGGCTCGGCGGGATCACCTGGCCCAGGGTGCCCGAAGCGCAGATGGTGCCGCAGGCTACGGTCTTGTTGTAGCCTCGGCGCAGCAGCGTCGGCAGGGTCAGCAGGCCGATGGTCACCACGGTGGCGCCGACGATGCCGGTGGACGCGCCGAGCAGCACGCCGACCAGGATGATCGCCAGGCCCATGCCGCCGTTCAGGCCGCCCATGGCGCGGCCGATGGTGTCGAGCATGTCTTCGGCGACCCGGGATTTTTCCAGCATCACCCCCATGAAGGTGAACAGCGGTATCGCCAGCAGAGTGTAATTGCTGACCACCCCGAACATGCGCGCCGGCAGCAGGGCGAACAGCATCGGGCCGAAGCCGACCATGCCGGCGACGAAGCCGGATACGGCCAGGGAAATGGCCACCGGCACGCCGACCATCATCATGGCGAAGAAACCGATGACCATGGCAATGGCCAGCCACTCGTTGGGCGTCATACGCGAGCCTCCTGCAGGCGAGTCGGCAGCAGCAGGGTGCACAGGGCGCGCAGGCTGTCGGCCAAACCCTGCAGGCCGAACAGAGCGAAACCCAAGGGCAGGAAGGCCTTGATCAGAAAACGGTACGGCAGCCCGCCCGGGTCGGGTGAGCCCTCGCCCATGTTGTAGGACTGCAGGGTGTATTTGTACGCCAGGTGGGCGATATAGAAACCGATGGCCGCGGTGGCGATGCCGCTGAGCAGGTCGACCGCGGCCTTGGCTTTCACCCCGAATTTCTCGTATAGAAAGTCCACCCGCACGTCCTGGCGGTGCTTGAGCGTGTAGGCGATACCGAGCAGGGCGATGGGCGAAATCAGGTACCACTCCAGCTCCTGCAGCGCGACGGGGCTGAAGTCGAACAGGTAGCGCATCAGTACGTCGAACGACACCAGCAAGACCAGCAGCAGCACGCAAGCGCGGGCCAACGCGCCGAGGGCTTCCACCAGCGCCTCGATACGGCTGACGATGGCCATCATGATTCGCCCATCCCGATTTCCATGAACGCCTTCTCGCCCACCGAGGCCCAGGATATGTACTGCTTGCGGAAGGCGAAAAAGTGCTCGTAGATTTTCTTGGTCGCCGGATCGCTCGCCGCCATGCTCGACAGGGTGTCGCGGGTGACTTCGTGCAGGCGCTTGATGATGTCGTCCGGCAGTGGCCGGGCGATCACGCCCTGGTTGTTCACCAGATCCTGCATGGCCTCGGCGTTGACCGCATCGCACCAAGACCAGCTATCGACATTGCAGCCTTGGGCGCAGACCCGCACGATGGCCTGCAGATCGGCCGGCAGGCTCTCCCAGGCCTGCTTGTTGATGATCAGCTCGGTGACGTTGGTCGGCTCGTGCCAGCCGGTGGTGTAGTAATTCTTGGCCGCCTTGTGCAGGCCCATACGGCGATCCTGATAGGGGCCGACGAACTCGGCGGCGTCGATCACGCCGCGCTCCAGCGCCGGAAAGATCTCGCCACCGGGCAGCAGGCGCACGGCCACGCCGAGCTCGCTGTAGACCTTGCCGGCTAACCCTGCGATGCGCATCTTCAGGCCCTTGAGGCTGTCGACGTTCTCCAGCGGTTGGCGGAACCAGCCGGTCATCTGCGTGCCGGTGTTGCCCATGGGCATCGGCACCAGGCCATGGGGTTCGTAGAGCTCTTCCCAGAGTTTCAGGCCGCCGCCGTTGTACAGCCAGGCGTTCATGCCTTGGGTATTCATGCCGAACGGCACGGCGGTAAAGAATTGCGCGGCAGGAATCTTGCCGGCCCAGAAGAAGGCGTTGGCGGCGTTCATTTCCACCATGCCGCTGGCCACTGCATCGAAGCCCTCCAGCGCCGGGATCAGCTCGCCGGCCGCGAAGTGCTGAATCTTCAGGCGCCCACCGGACATTTCCTCGACGCGCTTGCAGAAGTCGGTTGGGCTGCCCGGGCCCTGCACGTAGAAGGGCGAGCCCGGCGCATAGGCGTTGGTCATCTTCCAGTTGAAGGTCTTGCTGCTGACGGCAGCGCTGGCCACGCCGCTGGCGCCTATTGCCAGGCCTGCGCCGGCTGCGAGGGCGCCGGCGCCGATGAAATTGCGTCGATTGAGGCTCATGGGATTCTCCTTTCGCGGTGGCCATGGCGACTGGCGTTTGCCTGCCGGATGTAAAGTCGCTGCTGATTGCCGTCAGCAACTGCCATGCCAGGAGAAAATTATTTATAAACAATTGATTAATAATGGTTTTATTTTTATTTCAGGATTTCGAAAAAGTGGCCAAACGCACAAAAAACAAGCGCGTCGCCAGGGTAGGAGCTGACGAAGCGGCAACCACAACCGTGATTACTGAACATTTGGCAGGTCACGGCGGTTACCCAAGGTCATACCGTCAAGCAGGGGCGCGGTGAGCGGCCGAATGTCAGTTGTGCACCAAAACGCGCCGCCGGCACGCTTTTAAAGCAGCCTCTACGGCCGGGGATCGCCAGCGTCGCTGCCGCAAATGCTGTGGCGGTGGCTTCCGAGCCGCTCCAGTGGGAGTGCGCCATGCGTGCGCAATCGCCGGCATGGACTGTCCTGTATGAGTTTGCTGAACGATGGCCTGCGGCTTACAACCGCGCACCGCCACGCCGATGCTTGACCCGGGTCATCAGCGCCTTGCAGTCCACCGTGAGGATTTCCGGGTGGTTGAAGATGTGCTGGCGCACGAAGGCATCGAAAGTCTCGTAGCTGTCGGTCAGGGTGTGGATATGCAGGCTCTTGAGGTCGCTCATGATGTACAGGCTGACCACTTCACGGGTGGCCGAAAGCCGTTCGGCGACTGCCTCGATGGCATACGGCGCCACGGTCAGGTCGACGAAGGTGGAAATACCCTTGCCGAGCTTTTCCGGGTTGACCACCGCGGTGAATTTCTCGATCACGCCGCTCTCTACCAGCGCCTGCACGCGGGTGCGGGCGTGGGCGCGGGAGATGTTCAGCTGGCGGGCGATATCGGCGAAGGAGGTGCGTGAATCCTTGATCAGGATATTCAGCAGCGCATTGTCGAGTTTGTTCATGGCTCGCTCTGTCGGTGGTTGAGACCGACAGGGATGCGGATTGTGTGCCAGCTGCGGCTTAGAGCAGCTTGCGGTACTGCTCGAACCCGGCGCGTTCGCCGATGCGCTCGTACAGCAGTTTGGCCTTGGCGTTGGTTTCGTGGGTCAGCCAGTGCACCCGTGAGCAGCCGGCCTGGGCCGCCTCGGCGTAGACGTGTTCGATCAGCTGGCGGCCGATGCCGTTGCCGCGCACGTCCTTGCCGATGAACAGGTCCTGCAGGTAGCAGTAGTCGCCGGTGGTCCAGCAGGAGCGGTGGTAGATCCAGTGCACCAGGCCGATGGCTTCGCCGTCGCGCCAGGCCAGGGCGGCGAACATCGGTTCGCTCGGGTCGAGAAAGCGCTGCCAGGTCAGGTCGCTGGTCGCCGCATCGATCTCGGTCATGTAGAAGCGCTGGTAGCCCTGCCACAGCGGCAGCCAAGTGGCGTGATCGGCGGCGCTGACAGCGTGGATGTCCACGGGAATGCGAACGCTCATGGGCAGGTCTCCTGAAAGTCGGTCGAGGGTCATCCTGCGGGGTGACGCCGCTCACCGCAAGCGCAGTGGCTCAGCAGATGACCAGCTGCCCGCTCGGCCATTCGCCGTCCCAGCCGCAGGGGATATGCCCGGCCTCGTAGACCTGGATCAGGCTGTCGAAGAACAGCGGCGGCACCAGCGCCTCGCGGTAGGCGGCTTCCATCAGGTAGGCGTGCAGGATCCACTGCAGGTCGGCGAGGACGGCGTTATCAGCAAGGTCGACCGGCAGCTTTTGCCATAGTGGCTGCAGGGCGGTCTTGGCCTGGCCTGCCAGCTCGTTCCAGGCCTGATACTGGCCCGGATGCAGGCGCGCCAGGCGCCCGGTGATGGCGTTGCGTGCTTCCAGCGTGGTGGCCTCCCAGGCGTCGCCGGCCAGCGACGAGCCCAGCTCGCCCTGGCCGATCTGGCGCACGCCTGGTAGCGACGAGGGTTTGCCGATATTGGCGAACCAGTCGATGCCTAGCAGGCGCTCAATGGCGGCGGCGCGTATCAGCATGCTCATCGCCCGTTCAGGTAGGCCTTGCCGTAATGCCGTTCCAGGCGTGTTTGAATCAGCTCCAGGCCGATCGACAGCAGCCAGTAGATCACCGCGGCAGTGGTCAGCATCTCGATGTAGCGGTACGACGAACGGCCGTAGGACTGGGCCAGAAACATCACCTCCCAGACGCCCATCACCGAGATCAGCGACGAGTCCTTGAGCATGGAGATGAACTGGCTGGTGGTCGGCGGGATGATGGTGCGCATTGCCTGGGGCAGGGTCACCCGCCAGAAGATCACCACCGGCTTGAGGCCCAGCGCCAGGGAGGCTTCGCGCTGGCCGGCCGGCACGCCGAGCAGACCGGCGCGGAAGATTTCGCTCAGGTAAGCACCGTAGTTCAGCGACAGGGCGATGATTCCGGCGGTGACCGCACCTGGCACCAGGCCCAGCTGCGGCAGGCCCAGGTAGATCAGCAGGATCTGGATCAGCAGCGGTGTGCCGCGAAAGAACGAGGCGTAGAAGGTGGCGATGCCGAACGCCACGGCACTCTTCGAAAGTCGCGCCAGGGCGGTGACGAAGCCCAGCGCCAGGGACGCCCAGATCGAGCAGAAGCACAGGAACAGGGTCAGTGCCGCGCCTTGCAGAAAACCGTTGGGCGCCAGGCTGGTGCCGAGCAGGTTGGGCAGCTTGTCGAGGATGATCGAGAACTTCAGGTCGAAGCTCAGGAAGAACGCCACGCACAGGGCGAACAGGCTCGCCCAGGTGAGATACAGGCGGGTGCGAAAACCGAACAGGCGTTGCAGCAACGACTCGCCCGCCTGGGGCGGCGGGCGAGGGGTTTCAGGTGGAGGCGTCATTGGCTGATATCGGAACCGATCCACTTCTTGGAGATGGCCGCCAGGGTACCGTTCTGGCGCAGCTCTGCGAAGACGCTCTCGACCTTGGCGCGCCATTCGGCGTCATCCTTCTCGATGGCCACGGCGTTGGGTTCGGCGTACAGCGCGCTGCCGGCCAGCTTGAAGCGTTTGTCCTGATCGATGCGCGGCTGAGCAGTCACCAGATTGGTGAGGATGGCGTCCAGGCGCACGCCGGCACCCAGGGCCAGGTCGTGGAAGGCTACGGTATCGTTGTCGTAAGGCGCGACCTGCACGGCGTCGAACGGATAGACCAGCGGCTTGTCCTCGGCGCCTTCGATGACCAGGTCCTTGTTCAGGTAGCCCTCGTAGGAGGAGGCGCTGGTAACGCCGACCTTCAGGCCCGAGAGGTCTTTGGCCGAGTGGATGCGGTCATCGCTGGCGTTGACTACGATCACTGCCGGCGAGGCGTAGTAGGTCACCGGGAAGTCGAACACCTGGGCGCGCGCCTGGCTGGGCGTCATCGAGCAGATGCAGATGTCGTAACGGCCGTTCCAGCGGCCGGCGGCGATCACGTCCCAGGACGGCGTTTCCAGGCGCAGCTTGACGCCCAGCTTATCGGCCACGGCCTTGGCGACATCGACGTCGAAGCCGTCGAGCTGGTTCTGATCATTGAGAAAGGAGAACGGCGGGTAGTTTTCCATCAGCACGTTGACCAGCTCGCCGTTCTTCTCGATGCGGTCGAGGGTCGGGCCGGCCAGAGCCAGGTTGCAGACGGAGGCGAGGGTCAGGCCGAGGGCGGCGAGCAGAGTGGTTTTCACGGAAATCCTTGGGCGAGAAAAAGGTTGTGAGCGGCAATTTCGGCGTATTAAATAGTTATAAATAGACGCATCCAAATGAATTGAATGCATATCGATATGACTGGAGCTTATATGAGCGAGCGATCTCTGATTCTGCTGGACGGCGGCATGGGCCGCGAGCTGCAGCGCCGCGGCGCGCCGTTTCGCCAGCCGGAGTGGTCCGCCCTGGCCCTGACCGAGGCGCCGGAGCAGGTGGAAGCGGTGCACGCCGCCTATATCGCCAGCGGCAGCCAGGTAATCACCAGCAACAGCTACGCCGTGGTGCCCTTTCATATCGGTGAACAGCGCTTCGCCGCCGAGGGCCGCGATCTGGCCGCGCGTGCCGGCCAACTGGCGCGTAGCGCAGCGGACAAGGCTGGCAATGGCGTGCGCGTCGCCGGCTCGCTGCCGCCGTTGTTCGGCTCGTACCGCCCGGACCTTTTCCAGCCTGAGCGCGTCACCGAGGTGCTGACCCCGCTGCTCGACGGCCTCGCCCCCCACGTCGATCTGTGGCTGGCGGAAACCCAGAGCGCCATCGCCGAGGCGCGCGCCATTCACGCCCACTTGCCCAAAGACGGCAAGCCGTTCTGGCTGTCGTTCACCCTGCGCGATGAAGACGTGGATGAGGTACCGCGCCTGCGTTCCGGCGAGCCAGTGGCCGAAGCGGCGCGGGCGGCGGCCGAACTGGGCGTCGAGGTGTTGATGTTCAACTGCAGCCAGCCGGAAGTGATCGGTGACGCCATCGACGCGGCGCGCGACGTTTTCACCAGCCTCGGTGCGAACGTCGCTATCGGCGCCTACGCCAACGCTTTCCCACCGCAACCCGAGGAAGCCACCGCCAACGACGGCCTCGACCCGCTGCGCGAAGACCTCGACCCGCCGGGCTACCTGCGCTGGGTCGCCGACTGGCGCGCACGCGGTGCCAGCCACCTGGGCGGTTGCTGCGGCATCGGCCCGGAGCACATCGCCGAATTGGCGCAGCGCCTCTGAACGTCGCTGTGCTTTGCGGGTCAGTCGTGGCGTCTATGGCTGATTGAGCCCGGCAGCCGCCGGGCCAGATTGCGAGCGTGTCCATGCAAGCGTTGTTGAATGAAATCCTCGACCAGGTCCGCCCTCTGATCGCCCAGGGCAAGGTCGCCACCTATATCCCTGCCCTGGCCGATGTGGCGGTGGATCAGCTGGGTATCGCCGTCTACGGCAACGATGGCGAGCTGTTCACCGCCGGCGATGCGCACACGCCGTTCTCGATCCAGAGCATCTCCAAGGTATTCAGCCTGGTGCAGGCCATCCAGCATTCCGGCGAGAGTATCTGGGAGCGCCTGGGCCACGAGCCATCGGGCCAGCCGTTCAATTCCCTGGTGCAGCTGGAGCTGGAAAACGGCCGGCCGCGTAACCCGTTCATCAACGCTGGTGCCCTGGTGATCAGCGATATCAACCAGTCACGCTTCGCCGCCCCGGCGCTGTCGATGCGCGATTTCGTACGGCGCCTGTCGGGCAACCCCCATGTGGTGATCGACCGCCATATCGCCGAATCCGAATACCAGCACCGCGCGCGCAATGCGGCGATGGCCTACCTGATGCAGTCCTTCGGCAATTTCCACAACGACGTCGAGATGGTGCTGCGCAATTACTTCAGCTACTGCGCCCTGAGCATGAGCTGCGTGGACCTGGTCAAGGCGTTCTGCTTCCTGGCCCGCGACGGTTTCTGCAAGCACAGCGGCGAGCAGATTCTCAGCGCTCGGCAGACTCAGCAGGTCAATTCGATCATGGCCACCAGCGGGCTGTATGACGAGGCCGGCAACTTCGCCTACCGCGTCGGCCTGCCGGGCAAGAGCGGCGTGGGCGGCGGTATCGTCGCCATCGTGCCGGGGCAGTACACCATCTGCGTATGGTCGCCGGGGCTCAACAAGGCGGGCAATTCCCTGGCGGGTATGGCCGCGCTTGAGGTACTCAGCGAGCGGATCGGTTGGTCGGTATTCTGAGGAAGCCGGATCGAAGCGCACTTCGATCCCGGCAGGCTTGGGCTGCCTGAGCGGCAGCCGCGCGGTTTACTCGGCGTCGCGATGCGCTTTGCGCAGCATCTGCAGGTCCTGGTCGCTGCAGGTGCCGGCCACCGGAGCGGTCAGGTCATAGCACGGGTGACGGAAACCCATCGGCCAGTAAATGATGCTGTACGGCGGCCAGAAGATCGACACCACGCGAAAGCGGGTGCTCAGTTTGCCTTCCGAGATCGGCTGGCCAGTGGTGGTGCTGGTCAGCTTGTACGGCACGCCACCGGCGCGGTTCCAGAAGAACGGACGAATCTTGACCAGGCCTTGCGGGTGCTGCTCGGCGCGCTCGTTGATGGCAACGGTGCTGTTTTCCGGCAGTTTGAAGAAGGCTTTGGTCGAGCAGCCCGTGATGGCCAAGGCGAGCAGGAGGAATACGGCGGAGCGGAACAAAGGCATGGAACGTCCTTGTGAATAAGGGGAATAGACGCTGGCTTACTGTCAGCGGGGCGCGACTATACCGGCTGGCCGCGCGCTGATCCATGCTTTAGTCGACACGCTCGCCACACAGATCGAGGCTGAACAGCCGTTCTACCTCGGCCTGCGCCAGGCCGGCACCGAGCAGGGCGAACAGTTTGCCCAGGGCCGCTTCGCGGGTCATGCCGCCGGCCGAGATTAGCCCGGCCGAGGCCAGCTGACTGCCTGCCGCGTACACACCGAACTCCACATGCCCGTGCGCGCACTGGCTGATCGCCGCCAGCACCACACCGCGGCCATGGGCTTCACGCAATACGTCGAGCAGCTCGGCGTTGTCCGACGGGCCGGTACCGCTGCCGTAGCACTCCAGCACCAGGCCCTGCACGCCGCTGTCCAGTAGGGCGCGCAGATGGCTGGCGCGCAGACCTGGCACCAGCGGCAGGGCGAGTAGGTTGACCGGCTGACGCGGCTGGCGGAAGTCGATGGTCGCCGGCAGTTCGCCCAGACGATTGCCCTGGCGCTTGCGCGGTACGACCTGGAAGGCATCGAAGGCTTCGCTACTCAGCTTGCTGACGCGGGCGCCGTGCATCAGCGCGCCGTTGAAGTACAGGTGCACGCCCGGCGCTACGCCGCCTCCCAGCGCCTGCATGGCACCGAACAGGTTGGGCCAGGCATCGCTGTTCTCGGCGCCGGCCGGCAGCATCGACCCGGTCAGCACCACCGGTACCGGCAGGCCCAGCAACAGAAAGCTCAGGGCTGCGGCGCTGTAGGCCAGGGTGTCGGTGCCGTGCAGCACCAGCACGCCGTCGCAGCCGTCCTGCTCGACGCCCTGGCGGATCGCGGCGACCATCCCCAGCCAGTTGGTTTGGGTCATATTGGCGCTGTCGATGGGCGGCAGCAGCTCGCGGAAGATCCAGTTCGGCAAGCGCTCGGCCTGCTGGGTTTGCTGCGCACGCACGCGCGCCTCGAAACCGGAGGCGGGCGCCAGGCCGCTGGCGCTGGCCTGCATGCCGATGGTGCCGCCGGTATAGAGCACGAGAATATTGGATGAAGTCATGGATCACCTGATGGGGTGGTCTTGGCGCGTGGCCGTCATCGAGACACTGCACTGTAGCGCACAGTCGAATCGGGCCCGCGGGTCAGGCACGCCGCCATGGATGGCATGGCGGCGTTTCGGGAGGCTCAGCGCTGCTGAGTGTCTTGCACGGCGGACTGCTGCGGCAGGGCCGGCCAGGAGGTCTTGTCCAGCTTCAGATCGGCGAACTTGGCGGGGTCGAAGACCGGGATCTTCACGCCTGCCTTGATCTGCGCATCGTAGTCGTTCATCAGGCGCAGGCCAGTCTTGAACAGCAGGGCCATGGCGATCAGGTTGACGATGGCCAGCAGGCCCATGGTCAGGTCGGCGAAGCCGAAGACGGTGCCCAGATCCTGGGTCGAACCCCACATCACCAGTACGATCACCAGCACGCGGTAGCCTTGTACCATCGCGCGGCTCTTGCTGAAGAAGCCCAGGGCGTTTTCACCCAGGTAGTAGTTGTAGATCAGTGTGGTGAACACGAACAGGCTCAGTGCCACGCTGATGAACACGCGGCCCCACTCGCCGACGATGGCGGCCAGGGCGCTCTGGGTGAGGATCACGCCACCGACTTCGCTACCCGGTGCATAGGTGCCGGACAGCAGGATGATCATCGCGGTGCAGGTGCAGATGATCAGGGTGTCGATGAACACGCTCAGCGACTGCACCACGCCCTGGGCGGCCGGGTGTGATACTTCGGCCACGGCAGCCACGTTCGGGGCGCTGCCCAGACCGGCTTCGTTGGAGAACAGGCCGCGCTTGACGCCCATGATGATGGCTGCGCCGATGCCGCCGGCGAACGCAGGCTCCAGGCCGAAGGCGCTGCGCACGATCAGCATGAAGGTGTCCGGAACCTGGCTGATGTTGCTGCCGATCACGAACAAGGCGATGGCGATGTAGGAGCCGGCCATGACCGGTACCAGCACGTCGGCGAACTTGGCGATGCGCTTGATGCCGCCGAAGATGATCAGGCCGATGATGCACACCAGCACGATGCCGCTGACCCACTCCGGAATACCGAAGGTGTCATGCATGGAGCTGGCCACGGTGAACGACTGCAGGGCGTTGAAGCCGAAACCGAAGGTGACCAGCAGCAGGATCGAGAAGACGATGGCCATCCAGCGCTGGCCCAGGCCGTGCAGGATGTAGAAGGCCGGGCCACCGCGGTAGGTGCCGTCGCCCTCGTTCTGCTTGTAAAGCTGCGCCAGGGAGCACTCGAAATAGCTGGTGGCCATGCCGACCAGTGCGACCAGCCACATCCAGAACACCGCGCCTGGGCCGCCGAGGGTAATGGCCACGGCCACACCGGCAATGTTACCGGCGCCCACGCGACCGGCCACGCTGAGCATCAGTGCTTGGAAGGAGCTGAGCTGACCCGGCTTGCGCTGCAGCGCCTGGCCGAAGATCTGGAACATGCTGGTGAAGTAGCGGAACTGAACGAAGCGCGAACGGATGCTGAAGTAGAGCCCGAGGCCAACCAGCATGACGATCAGCACTTTGCTCCAGATAAGGTCGTTCAATAAATCGAGCATGACACTCTTCCTGTTGTTATTAGGGGTATAGGTAAAACCGCGCGTTCACCAGGCGCCCGGCAACGGCGCTGCGCGAGCGATGTTCATCGCGCAGACGGTGCAAGCGGGTTTACCGGCCGCAATGGTTGGTCAAAGGCGGCGGAGCGGCAATTTCGCGGGTCGATCCTATGTGATGCGACTTGATGCTATTTTAGAGTCGCTCGCATCACTTGCAGCGGCTGCGGCGCAGCCGGGTGACACAGGGCGTGTCACCCGGCAGACCGAATCTCAGCGCTGCGTCGGCAGCAGTTCCGGCGCGCGCTGTGCCTGGGCGGCGCTGGCATTTTCCGGTTTGGCGGCCGGCCAGGCGGCGCGGTCCAGATCCAGATCGGCGAACTGCGAACCGTCGAATACCGGCTGGTCGATGCCGGTCTTGCGTTGTGCGTCGTAGTCTTTCAGCACGCGCAGGCCGACCTTGATCAGCAGGGCCAGGGCGGTGAGGTTGACGAACGCCAGGCAGGTCATGGTGATGTCGGCGAAGGCGAACACGGTGCCCAGGTTCTGCATCGAACCCCAGCAGATCAGCGCCAGCACCAGGCCGCGGTAGCCGAGCAGGGCGACCTTGCTGCGCCCGACCAGGAACTGCAGGGCGTTCTCGCCGAGGTAGTAGTTGTAGAGGATGCAAGTGAACACGAACAGGCTCAGCGCGATGCTGATGAAGGTTCGGCCCCAGTCACCGACCACCGCCGCCAGGGAGTTCTGGGTCAGCGCGATGCCGTCGCCTTCGAAACCCGGGGTGTAGAAACCCGACAGCAGGATAAGCAGCGCGGTGCAGGTGCAGATCACGAAAGTGTCGAGAAACACGCTGAACGCCTGCACTACGCCCTGTGCGGCCGGGTGCTTGACCGAGGCCACGGCGGCCACGTTCGGGGCACTGCCCAGGCCGGCTTCGTTGGCGAACACGCCGCGCTTGACACCCATCACGATGGCGCTGCCCAGCAGGCCGGCAAATGCCGGTTCCAGGCCGAAGGCGCTCTTGACGATGGTGGCCAGCATGCCCGGCACCAGGTCGATCTGGCTGACGATCACGTACAGGGTCACGGCGAGGTAGGCGAGGGTCTTGACCGGTACCAGCAGGTCGGACACCGAGGCGATGCGCTTGATGCCGCCGATGAACACCAGACCCAGCAGCACGGCCAGGGCGATGCCGCTGTACTGGACCGGGATGTTGAAGGCGTTCTGCAGCGAGTGGGTCACGGTGAACGACTGCAGGCCGTTGAAGGCGAAGCCATAGGTGACCAGCAGCAACACCGCGAAGGTCATCGCCATCCAGCGCAGCTTCAGGCCGTGCTGGATGTAGTAGGCCGGGCCGCCACGGTACAGGCCATCACCGTCGCTCTGCTTGTAGAGCTGGGCCAGGGTGCATTCGAAGAAGCTGCTGGACATGCCGACCAGGGCGGTCACCCACATCCAGAACACGGCACCCGGGCCGCCCAGGGTCACGGCGATGCCGACACCGGCGATGTTGCCCGCGCCGACCCGGCCGGCCAGGCTGAGCATCAGCGCCTGGAAGGAGCTGAGCTGGCCGCCGCTGCTGCGGATCGAGTCCTTGAACACGCTGAACATGTGGGTGAAGTGGCGGAACTGGACGAAACGCGAGCGCAGGGTGAAGTAGCTACCCAGGCCGACGATGAGCACGATCAATACTTTCCCGGAAAGAAAGTCGTTCAGTACTTCGAGCATGATCAGAATCCTCGACGCTTATTGTGATTGTTCGCAGGCCGACGCTGATGCGCAGGACATTGGCCAATTTTTGAGCAAGGAGGCTGCTGGAACAATTTCGCGGGTCGACCCCAGGTGACGCGACTTGATGCTACAATCACGCCATTCGCATCATATGAGCCGGTCATGTCCAGTCATCTCGGTGAGAATCTCAGGCTGCTTTGCAGCCACTACCGTTCCATTGCGGAGGTGTGCCGCAAGATCGGCATCAACCGCGGCCAGTTCAACAAGTACCTGGCCGGAGAGAGCCAGCCCACGGCATATAACCTCAAGAGAATCGGCGATTTCTTTGGTGTCGAGGGTTACGAGCTGGGCCTGCCGGGTGACCAGTTCGGGCGGTTGATCGGCGCCCGTGGTACGCAGATAGGTGCACCCGCCGAGCGCGATCCATTACATGCCTTGTTACAGCCTCTACGGGAAAGTTCGGGCGATCTGTCGCGCTATTGCGGCTACTACTTCGAGTACGCCAACTGCATGTCGGTGCCGGGCACCATCCTGCTGTCGCTGGTGCACATGCGCGAAGAGGGTGGCAACTTCCTGTTCGAGCGCCAGGAGCGCCAGGTGTTATCCACCGGCGGGCTGGCTGACGATTCGGCGCGCTGTCGCTACCTGGGCGCGGCCTTCCAGCTGCAGGACCGGCTGTTTCTCATCGACTACGAGTCGCTGACCGTCAACGAGATGAGCCAGACCATCCTGATTCCCAGCTTCAAGAGCCGCATCACCCGCCTCAACGGGCTGAAGACCGGCGTATCCAGCGGCGATCGTCGCACCCCGGCGTGCACCCGGGTGGTCTGGGAATTCCTCGGCACCGAGATCAACCGCATCAGCACCTACCGCCAGGTGATGCTCTACCAGCCGGACGACCCACGTATCGACGAAGACATCCGCCAGCGCCTGGCCCACGCGCCGGTGCGTGATGGGTTGTTCGAGGTGGAGTGAGGCGGCATGGGAGTACACCCGTTGATGGGCTGGCGCCCATCCTACGGCCTGGGCGTCTTCGCACGCTTCGTAGGGTGTGTGGAGGCGCTTGTTACGCTTTGAACATGACGGTGCGCTCGGCGCGCCGTAACCCACCACGGGCTCAACGCTATACACCGCCCGGTGGGTTACGCCGCGTGCCGAGATTGTGGCCATCGGCAATCGATGGTGTGGCGCCGCTCACCCACCCTACGGTTCTGGATACTTATGTGGGAGCGCTGAACTCGAACGCACTTCGCCTAATCGCTCAGCGAAAGCCAGAACGCAATACCGCTATCAGCACAGCTCCGGCTGCTTGTTGCAGGTGCCGTAGCCTTCGTTCTTCATCTGGTCGAGGGCCTGTTGCAGGCGGGTGACTACTTCGTCCGGGGTTTGCAGGTTGAGCGCCAGGTACATGTCGGAGCGGTCGATGACCAGCACGGTGCGCAGGCCGGTCACGCCGGCCTGCTTGGCGTGATAGCGCCATACGGGATCGGTGGTGGCCCACAGGTCGATCTTGCCGCCGGTTAGCTTGGCGATGTTTTCCTGGTCACGCAGCGCATTGGTCGCTTGCAGGCCGGCGCGTTCCAAGGCTTGGCTGACGGCGCCGTCCTTGTAGGCACCGATGCGGTACTTGGCGGCTTCTTCGAGGCGCGTCAGGTTTTCGATCTTGGCGCCCGGGGCAGCGAGCAGCACGCCTCCGACCTTGGCGATCGGCCCGACCCACTTGAACAGCGGGCGGCGCGCCTCGCTCATCGAGGTGGAGAACAGCCCATAGTTGGCATGGGCCAGGGTGTCGTCGTACACGCGGCTCCACGGGAAGCGCAGGGTCAGGGTGTAGTCGATGCCGGCGCGCTTGAACATCTCGCGCACGATAGTGGTACTGACGCCTTGCACGTTGGCGTCGCGGGCGAAGTTCTTGTCCCCTTCGGCCATGTTGAAGGGCGGGAAATTCTCGGTCTGCAGCACCACCTTGTAGTCCGCTGGCAGCTCGGCGTGGACGGGCAGGGCGAACAGGCTGGAAACGGCCAGCAGGCCGGCAAACCATGCGGCATTGACTCTCATCGGAACAGCTCCTTGTTAGGCCGCCGCCCTTTTAGCGCGCCGCTGCGCAAACGGCAATGAGTCGTCACGAGCAAAGCCCCAGACTGTGAACCGGTCCGGGGCTTTTGCGTGCAGCGGCCGCTCTAGAGTGCCCTGCGAGGTGTTCGTGGCGCGAGGCTCAGCACAGTTCCGGGTGCTTGTTGCAGGTGCCGTAGCCTTCGGTCTTCATTTGATCCAGCGCCTGTTGCAGGCGGGTGACCACTTCATCCGGCGTGTCCAGGTTGAGGGCCAGGTAGAGGTCGGCGCGGTCGAAGGTCAGCACGTTGCGCAGGCCGGTCACCCCCTCCTGGCGGGCCTGGTAGCGCCATACCGGATCGGTGGTGCCCCACAGATCGATCTTGCCGCCCGTGAGCTTGGCGATGTTCTCCTGGTCACGCAGCGTGTTGTTCGGCTGCAGGCCGGCCTTTTCCAGGGCCTGGGCGGCGGCGCTGTCCTTGTAGCTGCCGATGCGGTACTGGCGTGCCTGTTCCAAACCCGTCAGGTTGGGAATGTTGGAGCCGGGCGCAGCGAGCAATACGCGCTCGACCTTGGCAATAGGCCCGACCCACTTGAACAGCGGGCGCCGCGCCTCGTTCATCGACGTGGAGAACAGGCCGTGGTTGGCGTTGGCCAGGGTGGCGTCGTAGATGCGGCTCCAGGGGAAGCGCAGGGTCAGGCTGTAGTCGATGCCGGCGCGCTTGAACATCTCGCGCACGATGGTGGTACTGACACCTTGGATATTGGCGTCACGGGCGAAGTTCTTTTCGTTGTCGGCCATGTTGAATGGCGGAAAGTTTTCCGTCTGCAGCACGACCTGATAGCCAGGCGGTAGCTCGGCCTGGGCAGGCCCTGCAACGACGCTTGAAACGGCCAGCAGACACAACAGCCACGCAGATTTGACAGTCATCGGAGGCATCTCTTGTCAGGGTTGCTGCCCTTTTAGCGCGCTGGCGCACAAAGGGCAATCAGCCCCAGGCGAGATTGCCGACGATTACCGAAAATCGCTACCCGTGAGCTTGTGCGGTACGCCGCAGCAGGCTCTAGCGGTAGCTAGGCGGCGTACCTGTTTGGCGTTACGGCCGGTTATTGCCGTTGTACACCGAGCGATCCAGCTCGTTTTCGCTGCTACCGACCAGGGTCGTGGTCATCAGATCACCGGCCACGTTGACCATGGTGCGGGCCATGTCGAGGATGCGGTCGATACCGGCAATCAGGGCTACGCCCTCGAGCGGCAGCCCGACCGAGGTCAGGACCAGGCCAAGCATGATCAGGCCGGCGCCGGGCACGCCGGCAGTGCCGATCGAGGCCAGGGTGGCGGTGAGGATGATCATCAGGTATTGGCCTGCATTCAGGTCGACCCCGAACGCCTGGGCGATGAACAGTGCGAGCACGCCCTGATAGATCGCGGTACCGTCCATGTTGATGGTCGCGCCCACCGGCAGCACGAAGCCGGCCACGCCTTCGGAAACGCCCAGATTCTTGCGCGCGCATTCAATCGATACCGGCAGAGTGCCGGAGCTGCTGGAGGTACTGAACGCCACCGCCAGTGCCGGGGCGATGCCCTGGAAAAAGCGTAGCGGGCTCAGACGCGCGAGCATGGCGAGCATGCCGCCATACACCAGCAGCAGATGGGCGATGCTGGCCAGATAGATGACGCCGATCACGCCCGCCAGTGGCAGCAGCACTTCGATGCCGTGGGCGGCGACCACGCCGGCGATCAGCGCGAACACGCCAATCGGTGCGAAGCGCATCACCAGGTCGGTGAGCTTGTAGAACACCTCGGCCAGGCTATTGAAGAGCTTGACCGCAGGCGCCGCCTTCTCCCCGACCAGGTTCATGCTCACCCCCAGGGCAATGGCGAACACGATGATTTGCAGAATGTTGCCTTCGGCGAATGCGCTTACCGGGTTGCTGGGCACCAGGCCGACGAGGATCTGCACCAGTGACGGCGCCTCTTTGGCTTGCGTTGCTGTGCTGGCGCTCATGTTCATGTCGGCGCCGGGGCTGAACAGCGCGCCGAACAGCAGGCCGATACTGACCGCGAATGCCGTGGTGACCAGGTAGATGGCAATGGTCTTGACGCTAATCCGGCCCAATTTGGCGGTGTCCTGCATGCAGGTGATGCCGGCCACCAGAGAAACGAAGACCAGCGGCACGATGAGCATCTTGATCGCATTGAGGAACAGCGCACCCAGCGGCGCGAGCAGCCTCGCACCGTCCTTGAACAGCAGGCCGACCACTACGCCGAGTACAAGGCCGATGAGGATCTGCTGCCAGAGGGGCATGCCCCCCAGGAAGCGACGTGAAGCGGTAACGCTCTGACTCATGAATTTCACCTGGATTGTAATTGTTGTGAAGGCCGCGGCAGCGGCTAGCGAGTGGTACCCGGCACAGGGCACAAATGCACACGCCGCACTTCATGGAGTGCGGCGTGTTTGATACTCGAAGGTTTAGCCCTGCAGCGGAACCAGTCGTGGCGCGATCATGTTTTCCGGACGCAGGATGTCGGACAGCGTGGCGTCGTCCAGCAGTTGCTCCTCGCGCACCAGCTCCAGTACACCGCGGCCGCTGATCAGCGCCTCCTTGGCGATACGGGTGGAGTTCTCGTAGCCAATGTACGGGTTGAGCGCGGTGATCAGACCGATGGAGTTTTCCACCTGAGCACGGCAGTGGGCTTCGTTGGCGGTAATGCCATTGATGCAGTGCTCGCGCAGCATGTCCATGGCGCGCTGCAGCAGACGGATCGAGTCAAAGATCTTGTAGGCGATCAGCGGCTCCATGACGTTGAGCTGCAGTTGGCCGCCTTCGGCCGCCATGGTCAGGGCCAGGTCGTTGCCGATAATCTCGAAGGCCACCTGATTGACCGCTTCCGGAATCACCGGGTTGACCTTGCCGGGCATGATCGAGCTGCCCGGCTGGCGTGCCGGCAGGTTGATCTCGTTGATGCCGGTGCGCGGGCCGCTGGATAGCAGGCGCAGGTCGTTGCAGATCTTCGAAAGTTTGACCGCGGTGCGCTTGAGCATGCCGGAGAACAGCACGAAGGCGCCCATGTCCGAGGTGGCTTCGATCAGGTCAGCAGCCGGCACCAGCGGCTGGCCGCTGATCAGCGCCAGGCGCTGCACGGCTAGGTGCTGGTAGCCCGGGTCGGCGTTGATGCCGGTACCGATGGCGGTACCGCCCAGGTTCACTTCGGTCAAAAGCTCTGGAGCCAGGCTGCGCAGGCGCCCCAGGTCTTCACCCAAGGTGGTGGCGAAGGCGCGGAATTCCTGGCCGAGGGTCATCGGCACGGCATCCTGCAGCTGGGTGCGGCCCATCTTCAGCACATGGGCGAATTCCTCACCCTTGGCGGCGAACGACTGGATCAGGCTTTCCAGGCTGGCCAGCAGGGTGTCGTGGCCGAGCAGCAGGCCCAGGCGAATGGCGGTCGGGTAGGCGTCGTTGGTCGACTGCGCCATGTTCACGTCGTTGTTCGGGTGCAGGTGCTTGTATTCACCCTTGGCATGGCCCATGGCTTCCAGGGCGATGTTGGCGATCACCTCGTTGGCGTTCATGTTGGTCGAGGTGCCGGCGCCGCCCTGAATCATGTCCACCACGAACTGATCGTGGAAATCACCACGGATGATGCGTGCGCAGGCTTCGCTGATCGCCGCGTGTTTTTCAGCGGGCAGGTGGCCCAGCTCACGGTTGGCGTCGGCGGCGGCCTGCTTGACCATGGCCAGGGCCACGACCAGTTTTGGGTAGTGGGCCAGGGGCACGCCGGACAAGCGGAAGTTGTTCAGCGCACGCAGGGTCTGGATGCCGTAGTAGGCTTCTGCCGGGACTTCGAGGGTGCCGAGCAGGTCTTTTTCGACGCGGAACGATGCAGCAGCGGACATGATGTCTCGATTCTCTTGATAGGGCGGAAGATACCGCGATGGGCCAAAGAATAAGGCTTGCGGACGCGAAGCGGCCAATGCTGTTGTTTGCTGGCCTATGCACAATCGGCATAATGTGGCCGTGACCAATTCTTTGCACCAAACGTGTGCGCCGCGCTGCGCGAATCGAGGACGCCCATGAACCTGGAAACCAAATGGCTGGAAGACTTCGTGACCCTGGCCTCGACCCGCAGTTTTTCGGCAGCGGCACAAAAGCGCTTCGTCACCCAGCCAGCCTTTAGCCGCCGCATTCGCAGCCTCGAGGCAGCCCTGGGGCTTACCCTGGTCAACCGCTCGCGCACGCCCATCGAGCTGACCGAGTCTGGCCAGCTGTTCCTGCTCACCGCGCGCAGTATGGTCGAACAGCTCGGCGAAGTAGTGCGTCACTTGCATCACCTGGAAGGACAGCAGGGTGAGGCGCTGCAGATCGCCGCTGCCCACTCGCTGGTGTTCGGATTCTTTCCGGAATGGATTGCCCGCCTGCGCCGTGACGGCCTGCCATTGACCACACGCCTGGTGGCGACCAACGTCGGCGAAGCGGTGCACTCGCTGCGCGAAGGTACCTGTGACCTGATCCTCGCCTATCACGACCAGGACGCCGCCGTGCAGCTGGTGCCTGATCTGTTTCCGTCGCTGCATCTGGGGCGCAGCGAGATGCTGCCGGTGTGCGCGGCGGATGAGCACGGCGCGCCGCTATACGATCTGGACGCCGGCCTGAGCGTGCCGCTATTGGCCTACAGTGCCGGGACCTTCCTGGGGCGCTCGGTCAATCTGCTACTGCGCCAACGCGCGCTGCGTTCCACCACCGTGCATGAAACGGCCATGGCTGACAGCCTCAAGGCCATGGCCCTGCAAGGCCTGGGCGTGGCCTGGGTGCCGCGTCTGTCGATGAGCGCCGAACTGGCGCGCGGCGAACTGGTGGTGTGCGGCAAGGAGCATTGGCACATCCCGCTGGAGATTCGCCTGTACCGCTGGAGCATGTCGCGCAAGGCGGCGGTGCGGCTGTTGTGGCGCAAGCTGGAAGGCGGCGTGGGGCGGGAGGAGGGTTAGTAGTGGCGCGACCAGAGATTCCCACAGTGATCTTTAGATAGTTGCTCGGCTTTTACCCCAGCCCGTACTTCTTCACCTTGTCGAACAGCGTGGTCTTGGCCATGCCCAGGGCCTGGGCTGCCTGGCTGAGGTTGCCGGCATGCTGGTCGAGCGCATCGACCAGCAGGTTGCGTTCGAAGGCTTCCACGGCTTCGGCGAAGGTGGCGGCATTGCCTCCGTTGCTGCCGCTCTTCTTGAAGGCCGGCAGGCCGAGGGCGAAGCGCTCGGCGACGTTGCGCAGTTCGCGCACGTTGCCGGGCCAGTCGTGGGCCATCAGCGCGGCCAGGGTGTGACGATCCAGCTCCGGCGCGGCGCGGTCGAAGCGCAGGGCCGAGAGTTGCAGGAAGTGTTCGAACAGCAGGGCGATGTCCTCGCGGCGCTCGCGCAGCGGTGGCAGTTCGAGGGTCACCACGTTGAGGCGGTAGTACAGGTCGCTACGGAACTGGCCGCTCTTGCCGGCCTCGTCGAGGTCGGACTTGGTGGCGGCGATCACCCGGCAATCCACAGCCACCGGCTGGTTCGAGCCCAATCGCTCCAGGCTGTGCTCCTGCAGCACGCGCAGCAGTTTGATCTGCAGGTTGAGCGGCATGCTTTCGATTTCGTCGAGAAACAGGCTGCCGCCGTTGGCGTGCTCGATCTTGCCGATACGGCGCTTGCCGGCGCCGGTGAAGGCATGGGCTTCGTGGCCGAAGATTTCGCTCTCGAACAGATTCTCCGGCAGGCCGCCGCAGTTGAGCGCCACGAAGGCCTTGCTTTGCCGGCGACTGAAATCGTGCAGACAGCGGGCGACCAGCTCCTTGCCGGTGCCGGTCTCGCCTTCGATCAGTAGTTTGGCCGAAGTATCGGCGACATTGGCGATCAGTTCGCGCAGCTGCTGCATGGCCGGCGAACGGCCGATCAAGCGGTGTTCCAGGGCCTGCTTGCCGGCCAGCTGGCGGCGCAACGACGAAACTTCGCGAGCCAGGCTGCGCTGCTCTAGCGCGCGACGGGCCACTTCTACCAGGCGCTCCGGCGAGAAGGGTTTTTCCATGAAGTCGTAGGCGCCGTCGCGCATGGCGCCGACCGCCATGCCGATATCGCCGTGGCCGGTGATCAGCACCACCGGCAGGCTGGGGTCGCGGCGTTTGAGCTCGCCGAGCAGTTGCAGGCCGTCCATGCCGGGCAGGCGGATGTCGCTGATGACGATGCCGGCGAAATCCGCGTCGATACGCTTCAGGGCGTCTTCGGCGCTGCCCACGCCTTCGCAGGGAATGTCCTCCAGGGTCAGGGCCTGCTGGCAGCCGAGCAGTACGTGGGGGTCGTCCTCGACGATCAGCACGGTGAGGTCATCATTCATCGGGTGTCTCCATGACAGCTGCAACCTGGCTCAGGTTGAGTTCGAAAGCGGTACCGCCCTGGGGCGGATGGTCAGCGCTAAGATTGCCGCCGGCGGCTGCGGCGAGGCTGGCGGACAGCGTGAGACCAAGCCCCAGGCCCTGCTCGCCGGGCTTGGTGGTGAAGAAGGGTTCGAACAGGTGGGTGCGGTCTTCGGGGGCGATGCCGGGACCGTTGTCGATCACGCGCAGGCGATAGCGCTCGCCCTCTGCGCTGCCCCGCAACCACAGCTGGCGATCTGCCTGGGCGCTCATGGCATCGGCGGCGTTGGCGATCAGGTTGACCAGAATCTGCTCCAGGCGGGTCTGGTTGATCGCCAGGCGCGCGTCGGCGAACTCGCGGTGAATGGTCAGTGGCGTGCGCTCCAGGCGCGGCTGCACGACCTGTAGCGCGGCGTCCACGGCCTTGCTCAGGCTGGCTTCGCCGCCATCGTTGGCGCGGCGGGCGAAGGCGCGCAGGCTGCCGGTGATCTTGCCCATGCGGTCGACCAGCTCGTTGATGGTCTGCAGGTTGGTGGTGGCCACGTCATAGGCGCCGCGGGACAGGAAACGCACGGTATTGCCGGACAGCGTGCGCAGCGCCGCCAGCGGCTGGTTGAGCTCGTGGGCGATGCTGGTGGACATTTGCCCGATGACCGCCAGCTTGCCGGCCTGCACCAACTCGTCCTGGGCCAGGCGCAGGGTTTGCTCGGCCTGGCGGCGCTCGCGAATCTGCGCCTTGAGGCGCTCGTTGCTGGCGCGCAGGTCGGCAGTGCGTTCGGTGATCTTGCGCTCCAGCTCGCTATTGGCACGTTGCAGGGCTTCACGGGCGGCCAGGCGGGTGGCGATCACCTTGCGGCGCTCGTTCCAGGCGATCAGCAGAAAGGCCAGCAGGGCGAAGGCGGCGGCGGCCAGCATGCCGTGGCTGACCGCTTCGCGGCGCAGGTCCTGCAGCGGGCTCAGCAGGGTCAGGTGCCAGGGTGTGTCTTCCAGCGGGCGGCTCTGGGCCAGATAGTTTGTAACCTCGCTGGCATCCTGCGCGTTGTGGCCCGCGAAGCTGACCTGCTCGACGCCATCGGCCAGCGTCTCGCGTGCCAGAGGCATCAGCTCGTCGAGTGACGACCAGTGATATTGCAGGCTGCGCGCCAGGCGTTCCTTGGTGTCGGCATTGAGTGGGCGCACGGCCTTGAGCCGTCGCGCCGGATCACTGGAAAGGATGATGATGCCGTTCTCGTCGCTGACGTAGGCCTCCAGTCGCGCCCGTTGCCAGCGCTGCTCCAGTGGATCGAGGCGCACCTTGACCACTGCCACGCCGATGATTCGGCCGTTGGCACGCAGGCCGTGGGACAGGTAATAGCCGGGCTCGCCGGTGGTACTGCCTATGCCGTAGAAGCGGCCCTGTTCGCCTTCCAGTGCGTCCTGGAAATAGGCGCGGAAGGACAGATCCTCGCCCAGGTAGCTGTCAGCCTGGCGCCAGTTGCTGGTGGCCAGCACCCGGCCTTCGGTGTCCATCACGTAGATGGCCAGGCTGCCGCTGCGCTGGTTGAGGCCTTCGAGGTAGTCATTGACGCGTTGGCGCCGGTAGGCGTCGGGCGTCAGCAGCAGGCGGCTGACGTTGGATTCGAGCTCCAGCAGGCTGGGTAGGTAGGTGTACTTGTTGATCTCGCTTTCCACTGCCCGGGCGTTGAGCTCGAGCTGGCGCTCGCCGCTGTCGACCAGGCTGCGGATACCCGACTGTTCGCTCAGGTAGTAACCGGCGTAACCGCAGGCAGCCACCAGCGCCAGCATCAGCAGGGTCAGCGACAGGTGGCGGACGTAGCGCGGTTTGGCAGCCAAGGCGGGCGGCACCCCAGGGAGACTGATGGACACGCATTGCATCACAGTCACCGCGACCTAGCCAGCCCGCGCAAGGGCAGGGCAGATCGGTCACCGCTGCGGGCGCAGCGGTGCCGTGAAACGTGAGTCATGCCATGCCGCTCAGGGTTTGACCACCATGCCGACACCGCGACCGCGGGGGTCGGAAGCGGTTTGCAGGCTGCGCCCGTCGACGCGGATGGCCTGGATATCGCCCATGTTCCAGCCCTGGTCTTCGAGCACGTAGCCCATGGCCTTCAGCTCGTCGGCGACCTTGCCGGTGAGCGGCGCGTAGGCGTCGTAATAGATGGTGTCCTTGGGCAGCAGCTGGTGGTGCACGCGCTGGGCGGCTACAGCCTTCTCCAGAGGCAACTTGAAGTCGTAGACGTTGTTGAGCACCTGGAAGATCGAGGTGAAGATCCGCGAGCCGCCGGGCGTGCCCAGCACCAGGCTGACCTTGCCGTCACGGGTGACGATGCTCGGGCTCATCGACGACAGCATGCGCTTGCCCGGCTCGATGGCGTTGGCATCGCTACCGACCACACCGAAGGCGTTGGCCACGCCAGGCTTGGAGCTGAAGTCGTCCATCTCGTCGTTGAGCAGGAAGCCGGCGCCTTCGACTACCACGCCGCTGCCGAAGTCCCAGTTCAGGGTGTAGGTGTTGCTGACCGCGTTGCCGTCGGCGTCGACGATCGAGAAGTGCGTGGTCTGGTGCGGCTCCAGGCCCGGGCGAACCTTCTCGGTCGGCGAGATGGCGGTTGGGTTGACCTCGGCAGCGCGGCGCTTGAGGTACTCGGCGTCGATCAGTTTGGCGACCGGCACCTTGGAGAAGTCCGGGTCGCCCAGGTAATCGGCGCGGTCGGCGAACACCCGCTTCTCGATCTCGGCCAGGAGGTGGATATAGCGCGCGGAGTTCAGCTCGACGCCCTTGAAGTCGGCGGCGCGCTGCTCCTTGATACCGATCAGCTGGGCCAGGGCGATACCGCCGGAGCTGGGCAGCGGCGCGGTGTACAGGCTGTTGCCCTGCCAGTCGACGCGCATCGGCTCGCGCCATTTGACGCGGTAGTCGGCCAGATCCTGTTTGGTGATCAGCCCGCCGTCACGCTGCATCTGGGCGACCAGCAGGTCGGCGGTCTTGCCCTTGTAGAACTCGTCCGGGCCATTGGCCGCAATGCGCTCCAGGGTCTTGGCCATCAGCGGCTGCTTGAAGGTTTCCCCTGGGCGCATGCTGCCGAAGTGTGCGGTGAAGTTGGTCTTGCCGTTGAACAGGCCGATGGCGTCTTCGCGATACTGGAACTGCTGGTCGGCGACCTTGAAGCCACTGTTGGCGTAGCCGATGGCGGGCGTCAGCAGCTCGCTCCACGGCAGCTTGCCGAAGCGCTTGTGCGCTTCCCAAAGGCCCATCACCGTACCGGGCACGCCGGCGGCCTTGGCGCCGACCAGGCTGAGGTTCTCGATCACCTCGCCCTTGTCGTCTAGGTACATGGTCTTGGTAGCGGCCTTGGGCGCGGTCTCCCGGTAGTCGAGGAAGTACGGCTTGCCATCCATGAACAGGGTCATGAAGCCGCCGCCGCCGATGTTGCCGGCTTCGGGGTAGGTGATGGCCAGGGTGAAGGCGGTGGCGACGGCGGCGTCGACCGCATTGCCACCTTTCTTGAGGACCTCGGCGGCCACCTTGGCGGCGTATTCGTCAGGCGCGGCGACCGCGCCGCCGTCCAGATTGGCGGCCAGCACGGCATTGCTGCAGGCGGCGATGGCGACGCTGAGTGTCAGGGTTTTGAAGTGCAGAACACGCATGATGGGGCCTCGAATTTTTATTGGGCTTTTCGAGTGTAGGCCCGCTATCGGCGATAGCGGGCCTGGCGCATCAATGCTGAAGGATCTTGGCGAGGAACTGCTGGGCGCGGTCGGAGCGGGCGCTGATGTCGCCGAAGAACTCTTCCTTGGGGCAGTCCTCGACGATCTTGCCGGCGTCCATGAAAATCACCCGGTCGGCGACCTTGCGGGCGAAGCCCATCTCGTGGGTCACGCACATCATGGTCATGCCTTCGTGGGCCAGCTGCACCATCACGTCGAGCACTTCGTTGACCATCTCCGGGTCGAGCGCCGAGGTCGGTTCGTCGAACAGCATCACCACCGGATCCATCGCCAGGGCACGGGCGATGGCCACACGCTGCTGCTGGCCACCGGAGAGTTGACCCGGATGCTTGTGGGCGTGCTCCTTGAGGCCGACGCGCTCGAGCAGCGCCAGGCCCTTCTTGGTGGCTTCTTCCTTGCTGCGGCCGAGCACCTTGATCTGCGCGATGGTCAGGTTTTCGGTGATGGTCAGGTGCGGGAACAGCTCGAAGTGCTGGAACACCATGCCGACGCGCGAGCGCAGTTTCGGCAGGTTAGTCTTCTTGTCGGCAATCGAGGTGCCGTCGACCACGATGTCGCCCTTTTGGAACGGCTCCAGGGCGTTGACGCACTTGATCAGGGTCGACTTGCCCGAACCGGACGGTCCGCAGACCACGACCACTTCGCCTTTCTTGACGTCCGTGGTGCAGTCGGTCAGCACCTGGAAGTCCCCATACCACTTGTTGACGTTCTTGATGGAAATCATACGGCTAACCTTTTTTGCAGGAGCTTGACCAGCTGCGAGGCAGCGAAGCTGATGGTGAAGTAGACCAGGCCGGCGAAGATCAGGAATTCATGGGGCTGACCCAGAATGTCGCCGCGCGAGCGGGCGGCGTTGAGGAAGTCCATCAGGCCGACGGTGTAAACCAGCGAGGTGTCCTGGAACAGGATGATGCTCTGCTGCAGCAGCAGCGGAGTCATCTTGCGAAACGCCTGGGGCAGGATGATCAGGCGCATGGTCTGGCCGTAGCTCATGCCCAGCGCCTGGGCCGCGCCCATCTGGCCGCGCGGAATCGACTGGATGCCGGCACGGACGATTTCGCAGAAGTACGCCGCCTCGAACATGATGAAGGCCACCAGACAGGACGCGAACGCGCCCACGGGGGTGTCTTCACCGGTGATCCAGCGCAGGATGAACGGCACTGCGAAGTAGAACCAGGTGATCACCAGCAGCAGCGGGATCGAGCGGAAGTAGTTGACGTAGGTGGCGGCAATCTTGGACAGCAGCACGCTGTTCGACAAGCGCATCAGCGCCAGCAGGGTGCCGAGAACCACGCCACCGATAACGCCCATGACCATCAGTTGCAGGGTCATGGCCATGCCTTCCCAGAGGCCTGGCAGAGCGGGAATGATCTGACTGAAGTCCATCATTTGCCTCCCACGGAAATCAGGCCCGGTACGGCGACCTTACGCTCGACCATGCGCATGATCATCATCAGGCTCATGTTCAGGGTGAAGTAGATCAGCGTCGCCAGTGTGAAGGCTTCGAACAGGTTGGCGCTGAATTCGGCGGTCTGCTTGGTCTGCGCGAGCAGCTCCATGAGGCCGATCAGCGAGGCTACCGAGGAGTTCTTGAAGATGTTCAGAAACTCGCTGGTGAGCGGCGGAATGATGATCCGGTAGGCCTGGGGCAGCAGCACGTTCTTGTAGATCTGCGGCAGGCGAAAGCCCATGGCATAGGCCGCCGCAGTCTGGCCCTTGGGCAACGCCTGGATGCCGGTGCGCACCTGTTCGCAGACGCGGGCGGCGGTGAATAGGCCCAGGCATACGACCACGCTCAGGTAGGCCGAGGTAGCCGGGTTGAGGTCCTGCTTGAACCAGATTTCCAGCGGCTCGGGCAGCAGGTCCGGCACCAGGAAGTACCAGAGGAACAGCTGCACCAGCAGCGGTACGTTACGGAAGATCTCCACATAGGCGGTGGCGATCCCGGAGATCAGGCGGTTCGGCACGGTGCGCATCACACCGAGCAGCGAGCCAAGCGACAGGGCGATCAGCCAGCCGACCAGGGCGATGGCGATGGTCCAGCCCAGACCGGTAATGAACCACTCCAGGTAGATTTCATCGCCAATGCCGGTGGACTTGAAGAAGATGCCCCAGTCCCAGTTGTAGTTCATCGGGTTTCCCCTCTTGTGAGGAAGCGATCTGCTGCGCGTCGGCCCTGCTGCGTTGAAACCAGGCTCGGAATGCTCATGTGCTACAGCACACTCCGCTTCCTCGCCTGCTTTACTCGCTGGCGCTCGCCCTTCGGGCCAGCCTTTGGCTGTTACTCCCGTTGGTCGTTGCGCCTTGCATGGCTCTAGCTCGCGAGATCTTGAATACGTTGATGAAGGGCAACAGTTGCCCGCATCCGCACGAACGGACGTTTTTTGGCTTCGTCAGGAAATGGATGGAGAGGCCGCCGGCCCCTCCGGGTCCCCGCTACGCCCCTTCTCGTGAAAGGGGCGTGGCATCACACCGTCAGATCTGCTCGGCAGACTTGTCGGTGGGATTGGCGATCAGCTTCTTCAGCTCTTCGCTCATCGGGAAATTGAGGTTCAGGCCTTTTGGCGGAACCGGCTGCTGGAACCACTTGTTGTAGATGTCGTTGATTTCGCCCGAAGCGAAGGTGTCGGAGATGGCCTTGTCGACCACCTTCTTGAAGCCTTCGTCGCCCTTGCGAACCATGCAGCCGTAGATTTCGAAGGACTGCGGGGTGCCTACCACGTGCCAGTCGTCCGGCTTCTTGGCCTTGGCCATCTCGCCGGCCAGCAGGGCGTCATCCATCATGAAGGCCACGGCGCGGTTGGACTCGAGCATCAGGAAGGACTCGCCGTGATCCTTGGCGGAAATCACGTTCATGCCCATCTTCTTCTCGGCGTTCATGGACTTGAGCAGGCGCTCGGAGGTGGTGCCGGCGGTGGTCACCACGTTCTTGCCCTTGAGGTCTTCGAAATCGTTCACGCCGCTGCTCTTCTTGGTCAGCAGGCGGGTACCCACTTCGAAGATGCCGACGGAGAAGTCGACCTGGCGCTGACGCTCGACGTTGTTGGTGGTGGAGCCGCACTCCAGATCCACGGTGCCGTTCTGCACCAGGGGGATACGGGTCTGGGAGGTGACCAGGTTGTAGCGCACTTTCAGGTCAGGCATCTCCAGCTCTTTCTTGAGATCTTCGACCACTTTCAGTTGCAGGTCGTGGGAGTAGCCAACCGGCTGCTTGGAGGTGTCACCGTAGTAGGAGAAGGGGATGGACGAGTCGCGGTGACCCAGGGTGATGGTGCCCGAATCCTTGATCTTCTTCAGGGTGCCGGTCAGTTCGGCGGCGAAAACCGGGCTGGACATCAGGGTGGCGGCAACGGCTACAGCCAGTACGCGGGGGACGATACGCATGGGTCGATTTCCTCGGTGTTGTTGTTATTGAGGACGTACGGCGAGGTACGTACCTCCATGTGGAGCGGCTATCGCTTTCCTGACAGGTAGAGAGCAGGATGTGTGCCAGACCTTCTCGGCGCCATGTTTAGTGCTCAACTTTATGAATTTAAAGGTTTTTAATTTTTAGTTTGCGAAGGTAGGCAGGGCGGGGCGGTCGGTTGTTCGGTTTTTCGACCTGAAGGCGTTCGGATTTCCGAATGAAAGCGGGCGGCCATGATGGCCGCCCGCCGGGGGGACGTTTACTAGCGGTTACGCAGGAAGGCGTTAATGAATTCGCCCTGGTTGGCGGCGTCACGCTCGGTGGTGAACAGGATGCGATTGCCCTGCTCGCGGATCTTCATTTCCTTGCCGAAGCTGCACTCGACGGTATTGAGCTTGGCGGCCTGCTCCTTGAATTCTGGCGAGCTGCTGCACAGGCTGTTCATCTGGTTGACCACCTCGCCGCAGTAGCCGGACACGCTCAGTTCCTTGAGCAGCGGCTCGTCCAGGGCCTGCCAGTTGACCTCGGTCTTTAGGTCGGTGCCGCAGCTGGCCGACGCCTCCTTGTCCATCTGCTGCAGGCGTTCGACGTGGTACTGCTGGCGCTTCTCGCGGTCGAACTTGGCCAGCTTGTCCTGCACGCCATCCTTTTTCTGCTTCTCGTACAGCGCCAGCAGCTCGGCCGGCTTGACCGCCTTGCTGGCCTTCTCGTCGAAGCTCAGGTACAGCGGCTCACGGTTGCCCGGCAGGTACAGCTGGTAGGACTCGCCGCCCCACTCCTGGCGCTGGCCAACCAGTACGTAGGCGCTGCCATCGAGGGTGGTGGCGTAATCGCTTTCGTCCTGGCTGCGCGCGTTGACGTCGGTCAGCAGCACCACTTCATCGAGCGGATGGTTGATACCGCTGATCTGCACGAGGGCCTGCTTCTCGTCGCTGCTGGGCGCGACCACGACGCTGACGCCCTTGTCGGCGGCGAAGGCCTTGGGATATTTCGCCAGCTCCAGAGCGCTGGCATTGAAGGTCAGGAAGGTTGAGGCGATAAGCAGCGACAGCCGTGTCATGGCATGGTCCTTTGGTGGGTGATGAGGCGATTCTAACTGCGTCTGACAGCGCGTGATGTGAGCCCGTTCCGCGCTGTCAGACGCCACGATCAGAATTGCATCACCACCCGGCCTTCGATCTGCCCCGCACGCATCTGTTCGAGCACGCCGTTGACGTTGTCCAGCCGGTCACGGTGGATGGTCGCCTTCACCAGTCCCTCGCCAGCGAAGTCCAGCGCCTCCTGCAGATCCGCGCGGGTGCCGACGATGGAGCCGGTGATGCTGATGGCCTTGAGCACCACATCGAAGATCGGCGTCGGGAAGTCGCCGGGTGGCAGCCCCACCAGGGCGACGGTGCCGCCCCGCCGGGCCATGCCGATGGCCTGGCCGAAGGCGCTGTTCGATACGGCGGTGACCAGCACGCCGTGGGCGCCGCCGATATCACGCTGGATGACTTCGGCCGGGTTTTCCTGACGGGCATTGATGGTCAGGCTGGCGCCGAGCTTTCTGGCCAGCGCCAGCTTGGCGTCGTCCACGTCGATGGCGGCCACGTGCAGGCCCATGGCGCGAGCGTACTGCACCGCCACGTGACCGAGGCCGCCGATGCCGGAAATTGCCACCCACTGGCCGGGCCGGGCGCCCGTGACCTTCAGACCTTTATAGACGGTAACGCCGGCACAGAGGATCGGCGCGATCTCGGCGAATTCGACGTTCTTCGGCAGGATACCCACATAGTTTGGGTCGGCCAGCACGTATTCGGCGTAGCTGCCGTTGACCGAGTAACCGGTGTTCTGCTGATCGGCACAGAGGGTTTCCCAGCCGGTCAGGCAGTGTTCGCAGCAGCCGCAGGCGGTGTACAGCCAGGGCACGCCGACCCGGTCGCCTTCGCGCACCCGGGTTACGCCGGCACCGACCGCGGCAACGTAGCCGACGCCTTCATGGCCTGGAATGAACGGTAGGCTGGGTTTTACCGGCCAGTCGCCGTCGGCGGCGTGCAGGTCGGTGTGGCAAACGCCCGCCGCCTCGATCTTCACCAGAATCTGCCCGGGGCCGGGCAGGGGAACCTTCACCTCTTCGAGCCGCAACGGCTCGCCGAAGGCATGGACGACGGCTGCTTTCATGGTCTGTTGCATGGCGCGATCCTCCTCAATGAGGGCCGCAGTATGCGAAGCCTGGTGGGGCAGGGTATTGCTCCAGGACAACAGCAGTGCGCCGGGCGTCATAGGCCGACAGGCGGTCGGTTATCGATTTGTGTGCGACTGCAGTATAATTGCCGGTTTCCGCAAACCACGCCTCCCGCGTGGTTTGTTGTTTCTGCCGCGGCGCCAAGCGCCCGATCAATCGACATGGCGCCCTGCGCCCGAGACGTAGAGAGGCACGACGATGAGCGCACTGGTTGGCGTGATCATGGGTTCCAAATCCGACTGGAGCACCCTGAGCCATACCGTCGAGATGCTCGACAAGCTGGGCATCCCCAACGAAGTGAAGGTGGTTTCCGCCCACCGCACGCCGGACCTGCTGTTCCAGTACGCCGAAGAAGCCGAGGGCCGTGGCATCCAGGTGATCATTGCCGGTGCCGGTGGCGCGGCCCACCTGCCGGGCATGTGCGCAGCCAAGACCCACCTGCCGGTGCTCGGTGTGCCGGTGCAGTCGTCCATGCTTTCGGGCGTCGACTCGCTGCTGTCCATCGTGCAGATGCCGGCCGGCATTCCGGTGGCCACCCTGGCCATCGGCAAGGCCGGCGCCATCAACGCCGCGCTGTTGGCGGCGAGCATCCTCGGTCATCAGCACCCGCAGTTCCACGCGGCGCTTAAGCAGTTCCGCGACGAGCAGACCAACACCGTGCTGGAAAACCCGGACCCGAGGGCACAGTGATGAAGATCGGCGTAATCGGTGGCGGCCAGCTCGGCCGCATGTTGGCCCTGGCGGGCACTCCGCTGGGGATGAATTTCGCGTTTCTCGACCCGGCGCCGGACGCCTGTGCGCAAGCCCTGGGCGAGCACATCCGCGCCGATTACGGCGATCAGGATCACCTGCGCCAGCTGGCCGACGAGGTCGACCTGGTGACGTTCGAGTTCGAGAGTGTGCCGGCGGAAACCGTGGCTTTCCTGTCCCAGTTCGTGCCGGTGTACCCGAGCGCCGAGTCGCTGCGCATCGCCCGTGATCGCTGGTTCGAGAAGTCGATGTTCAAGGACCTGGGCATCCCCACGCCCGAGTTCGCCGATATCCAGTCCCAGGCTGACCTCGATGCGGCCGTTGCCAGCATTGGCCTACCGGCGGTGATGAAGACCCGCACCCTGGGCTACGACGGCAAGGGCCAGAAGGTCCTGCGCAAGCCCGAAGACGTGGCTGGCGCCTTTGCCGAGCTGGGCAGCGTGCCGTGCATCCTCGAAGGCTTCGTGCCGTTCACCGGTGAGGTGTCGCTGGTCGCCGTGCGCGGCCGTGATGGCGAAACGCGCTTCTACCCGCTGGTGCACAACACCCACGGCAGCGGCATTCTCAGCCTGTCGATCGCCAGCACCGCGCACCCGCTGCAGGCGCTGGCCGAGGATTACGTCGGCCGTGTGCTCAAACAGCTCGACTACGTCGGCGTGCTGGCCTTCGAGTTCTTCGAAGTCGATGGTGGCCTGAAGGCCAACGAGATCGCCCCGCGCGTGCACAACTCCGGGCACTGGACCATCGAAGGCGCCGAGTGCAGCCAGTTCGAGAACCACCTGCGCGCTGTCGCTGGCCTGCCGCTGGGCTCGACCGCCAAGGTCGGTGAGAGCGCCATGCTCAACTTCATCGGCAGCGTACCGGCTGTGGATAAAGTGGCGGCTATCGACGAGTGCCACCTGCACCACTACGGCAAGGCCTTCAAGGCCGGTCGCAAGGTCGGTCACGCCACGCTGCGCTGCGCAGACCGCGCCACTCTCGACAGCCGTATTGCTCAGGTGCAGGCGCTGATCGACGCCGGCTGAGGCCAGGCGCAGGAGTTTGAACCTCTCCCGCGCCGTCTCCGTCAGATGAAAGGCGCCGCATTCGTGCGGCGCCTTTTTCAATTGCGGAGGGCGTCATGGGTATTATCGGCACTATTTTCATCGGCCTGATCGTGGGTCTGGTGGCTCGCTTCCTCAAGCCGGGCGATGACAGCATGGGCTGGATCATGACCATCCTGCTGGGCATAGGTGGCTCCATCGCCGCAACCTACGGTGGTCAGGCGTTGGGCATCTACGAAGCGGGTGAAGCGGCTGGTTTCATCGGTGCGGTCGTCGGTGCGATCATCCTGCTGGTGATCTTCGGCATGATCACCAAGAAAAGTTGAACCGGTAGCCTGACGCATCGACGTGAGGCTGCCTCCCGTTGCCATTACGTGAGTCTCGTCGATGCGTTACCTGTTGCTGGTCCTGCTGTTGCTGAGCGGCTTCGCCCGCGCCGAACTTCCCGAAACCGACTGGCTCGACCTGATGCCCGAAGAGGATCAGCGCGCCCTGGAGCAGATGCCGGAAATCTCCCACAACGGCCCCGAAGGCTCAGGCACCTTCGACAGCAAGGGCGGTTTGAAGCAGCAGGACAAAGGCCTGCCCGCCGTCATGTATTCCGCCAAGACCGTGCCGGGCATGAACGGCAAGAAGATCCGCCTCGGCGGCTACCCGGTGCCACTGGAAACCAACAACGCCGGACGTAGCACACTGTTCTTCCTGGTGCCCTACCCAGGCGCATGCATCCACGTCCCGCCACCACCACCGAACCAACTGGTGCTGGTGCGCTACCCCAAGGGCATCGCCCTGCCCGATATCTACGAACCGCTATGGGTCAGCGGCACGCTGAAGGTCGAGAAGGTCAGCAACGATCTGGCTGATGCGGCTTATGCGCTGGATGCCAGCAGCGCGAGGATGGTTGAGGAAGGGGATCTGTAATGTGAAAACGGCGCCTAAAGGCGCCGTTTTCTTTTGGACTCAGGAGCGTATGACCAGGTGCATGGCCTGACGCGCCATATCGACGACTGCTCGGGCGAGCAGGTCGAGTACCCAGCGCAGGAAGAACGTGGTCACTTCAATGGTCGCGGGGACCGCACGGCCCAGGAACTTGAAGATTTTCACGATCAGGGCGCGGACCGAATCGCTGATCTCTTTGCAGATCTGGGCGCCTTGCACCAGGATCCCGGCAATCTGATCCAGCACTGTAACGCCGATGGTGATCGCGCTGCCGATAACGATATTGGCGGCCTTCTTGAGCAGGTACTGCATGGCCTTGGAGATCATCCACAGCGTTGCCGCAGAAAACATGGTCGGGCCGTAGCTGGCGCTTTCCAGCCAGATATCGATTTCCCGATCCAGAGGCGGCTCCGGATTGCGGTAGAGCCCTCTCCAGCTGGCATCGCCAATCGAAGGCAGGTAGGAGGTCATGCGGTGAGCGTCAGGGCTGATCTGCGCGCCCTTCCACGGAATCATGCAGACATTGCCGGTAACCGGCACATGGCTGAACGGGAAGATCGGCACCATGCTCACCGGGTCAGCGCTGTGGTAGACCCGGTGGATATTGTCGGCGCCGAGCTTACCGCTCAGGTGGCGTGCGAAGCCGGCCACACCCGTGCGTGGTGAGCCAAAGGTGTAGAGCTTGATGCCGGCTACGCCAAGCTCGCTCAGATGATCGGCCGCCAACGTGGCGAGGGCGCCGCCCAAACTATGACCAACGCAGTGCACAGTGCTGGGGTTGCGGCCGCGCATGAAGTTGTCGATATCGCCACGCAACGATTTGAATGTTTCGTTGAAGCCTGCGTGAACCGGCCAGGTGCTTGGTCCTCGTTGCAATCCCGCGTTCGCATCGGTCAGGGCGTCGGCAATGCTGTCGGTGCCGCGAAAGGCCAGCAGCATTTCCCCTTGGCGACCGCCCACACCCTGCACGGCGTAAGCGAATCCGGTGCGAGTACGAAATATCGCGCCGCTGGTTCCACTGGCCATTTGCAGATTGGAAAAGTCGAACGAGTTGCTCAGCCCGAGACGGGCGGCTTCATCCGCGATGCCTCCCATCGATGACACGACGGCGTCTTTGACCGTGTAGACGTGAGTGGCGATTTGTGCGGATTGTTTGGGGCTCAAGGGGTTCACAGCCGAATCCTTCTGGTCTGGTGAGAGAGGACGTTATTGGATAACGCAGATGCCAAAGGTCTCTGTTTCAGGGTGTGCAACGGGCTCGCTATTAAGCTCACAGACGAACTTCAGCGGCCGATTCTTTACCTCCCCTAGATCGTCGTAGTTGTGCTTGGTGAAGACCCAGCCCTTGTGATCCTTGCCTTGATAACGAAGCGTCAGACGCTGGCCGATTACCGGCTCATGGGGCATGAAACCAGCGGTTAGCGACTTCGCCGTTACCGCCGGAAGGTGGAAGCGACCTTGTGCATCGCTTTGTACCGTGTTCTTGCGATGTTCGTTTTTCCAGTGCCAGTGGTATTCCTGTTCGATTTCAACGCCTTGAACCGGCTTGCCATCCAGCAGCACCGTGCCTTCGACTGCTGAGAACAGATAGAGCGTCTTGGAAAAAGCCATGGCGTAACCCTGTGTGAGTAGTCCGGTAAGTAACAGCGCGCAGCAGACTATTGATTTGCGGTTCAAGGTCATTCCCTCGTCGAGTGAATGTGATTCGTGGAAGGGCAGAAACCGCAAGGCACAATGTGGCGTGGCGTGTTCATGGGTAAGCGAGTCCTTGCTTGAAGGTTTCTGAAGGCCGGTATTCGGGATTTCGGCTGCCGCTGTGGTGTCCGCAATTTTCGCTAGTTGGCCGCTCGGCTTGCACAGGTACGCTAGCCGCATGATTCGCGTCGGTTACCGAGTATAGCGAGGGGCATGGCAGGGATTTCTTGAGCATGTTCGCACTCTCCTTGTGTCGTCGACGGCTGGCTCAGCTGTCGAGCAATCGCTTTTGCCGACTCGCCGGCGCATCCGTCGCGAACAGCACACGGGTGGGCTGATAGCGCGCCAGCAGGCTGGCGGCGGCCCTTCGTTGTCGCTGCGTCCAGCTGCGGAGTACCGCCATGCATTGCTGCTCACTGAACGGCTGGCCCAGCAGGTAGCCGGTGCCTGGTTGCAAGCCCTGTTGCCGGCTCTGCCACCACTGTTCGACCCGATGGGGATCGGGCCAGGGCAGGTCGATGTCCGGATCCATGGTGACGTTACCGTCGGACGGATCATCGGTAGGGCCTTCGTCGTAGTCGGGATAGACGTCCAATTCCAGGTCGAGTTCCGCGAGGTCGGTGCCGGTGATCAGGCTGAAGGCTTCACCCGCGGCACGGGCCGTGGGCAGTTCGTGCATCTGGCGGATCAGCCAGGGGATGGTCTGCGGATCGCCAAACAAACCGATGGCCTGGATCGCCATATGGCGGTGCGCCGCGCTCTGCATCAGGCCACGCAACCAGGCGACGCTGGCCTCACGCGGTTGCCAGGCGAGCAGCACCTCGAGCGCAGGCCTGCGCCGTTCACCTGGCTGCTCGGCGAACAGGCGCAGGTTGCCGAGCGCCTCCTGATCACCCATCTGGGCACTGGCCCAGTTGCTCCAGAAACGGACTTCATCGTCGCCGTGCAGGCGGTGCTGACGCAGCGGCTGCAACAGATCGCGACGCCGCAGGGTGCCAGCCAGCCGAGCCGCAGCAGCCAGTACGCTGGCATCACCGTGGCCCAGGGCCGACAGCAGCGCCGGGCCGGGATCCTTGCCGTGCAGGGCATGGGCAGCCAGGGCTATCCGGCGGCGTTGGGCGTCCGTGGAACTCAGGTCGCGTTCGATCAGGGCGGAGACCTCGTGCCACTCCAACCAGCCCAGCGCCGCGACAAGATACGGCTCGCCTTCAGGATGCTCTCGCAGATGCTGATACAGGGTTTCCAGGGCGCTCTCGTTGCCCAGCCGCAGCGCCAGCGCAGCCGTAGCGAATACTTCGCCTTGGGCGTGTGGGGTGAGTTGCTCCAGCAACAGATGAAGCCCCTTGAGGCCGGCGATCTGCAGACCATCGAGATGAGCCTCGATCCGCTCGTCCAGATCGCCGAGATGGGCCAGGTCATAATGCGGCGCGCCGACGGCGTAGTAGCGCAGGCCGGCGAGAAAGGCGGCTTCTTCGGCGTGCTGGCCGACCATGATGGCGACTGACATCACCTATTACCTAAAAATACGGGAGTCATAGAGTCACGTCATTCCATGTCTGCCCGTCTTCCGTCCAGATCACATGCTTGGGCCCGCATGACCAAAGCACGCCATCATTGGCGTGTAGATGCCGACAGGTGGGTTTTGGTGAAAGCTGCATATCCACTTCAACCAGCTGGTCCTTGCTGTCGAGCTTGAATAGTCCGCTGTCGCAGGCCAAGTACAGTTCGCCTTGGAACCACTCCATCCCCCAAAGATCATCAGTGATCGCATCATGCTCGATGGTCTCCCAGTGATTGCCGTCACTGCGCAGCAAAGTGCCCATCTGGCCAGAGGCGAAGATAAGGTCTTCGCGCACTACCCTGACTTTATGCAATACGAGGTTGGTGGGACTGCTCTGCTGCTGCCACTTGTTGTGGCTGCGAAACCAGATTTCGCCGTTGAAGCCAACCGCATAAATGGCGTCTTCGCTCAGGCCATCAATGGAGTTGAAACCGCATAGCTGGATTTCGCCCCGAGGCAGAACCACGCCCTGGTCCTGGCGTGTCCAGTTATCGACCCCTTCGCGGCGGTAGACCTGGCGACCCATTCCGGTGGCGTAGGGTATGCCCGCAATGATTTGAAGATCGCGGATGGGACCGCGGCGAGACGGGCCTTCAAGTGAGGAATCGACTTGCTCTTCGCTTGCTCCATTCGCTGTACTGACCGAGGCAATTCCGTCAGGGCCAATGGCTATCAATGTTGGTTCGGGATGTTCTACAAAGCCCATTCGCGTTGCATGCCACTCAAGGGAGAAGTGGAACCACCTACTTTGTGCTCTATCCCACTTGAGGAGTATTGACGCTGTTGAACCCTGATCTTTTAACTGATCTATCTGTGCGATCACTCGGCCAATGTTTCGGCTCTGAATAAAGCCGGACAAAAAAGAGAGTTCGTTAGCCATAAAAATATTCCTGAAAACTAGAACGGTGATGCGCCGTTTGCCGTCGATTTCTGATTAAGGATTGCCACGGTTACGGTCTCTTGTTGGGCATTGGTGAGCCTGCCTGAGGACCGCTTATCCGAGCCCGGATCACTACGCAGCGGCGTGTTGTCATCAATTCCGCAGCCCTTGTGATAGTCATCCAACTGATTGCTGATGCACTGGGCGTTGCAGTGAGGGAAGGCAATTTTATGGGCAAGCGTTCCTGCTTCTCGGGCGCTCTTGTAGGTCCATTTGGCCTCCGCAGGCCCACGCTGCCCGCTGGAGTTGATCTTGGCGCCGGCCCCTGGCCAGCTTTTGAGCACGGGGCCGTCGTTATGCGCAGCCTCCATTTGCCCCTGTACGGCATGCAGAATGCCGTGGGTGCCATCTGCGCGTGACTGCGAGGCGCAGACGCATGGCGCGTCATGCTGGTTGTATTTCTCGAAGCCGGGCAACGAGGTGCCTCTATTTCCGGTAACCGAGAAACAATGCACTTCGATCAAGTGGTGCCCGGTAGTTTCTGGGTGACAGCAGAATCCCTTGTCATCCTTTTTAGGCTTGAGCACGCAAGCCTTGGCCTTCTTGCAGTCGTCATCACAGTCCAGGCCATCGGCTACCAGATTGCCCTTCACTGTTTTGCGCTTGGGGCGAGGTTTAGCATCTGCACATTTGTCCTTGGCGGCCTTTTCTTCATCCTTGCAGACCTGCCCCTGACTGGTGTCTAACGCCATTTGGTCCACATACAGCCACGGCGGCGTATTGCCCGGCATCGACCCATGGTTATGGGTCGTCAGATCCATATGCCGCACCACGTTCTTGCCTTCGAACTTGACGTCCATCGACCAGGAGGTGAAGTACACCTTGCCCTTGATCTTGCTGGTGATGATGCCTTTCTTCGGGGCGCGGCCGGGTTCGTCGCCGTAGCTGGTCTTGTAGTAGCTCTTGTTCTTGAGCATCACTTCCTTGCGGGTGATGCGGATGGTGCGCGTGCCCTTGGTGGTGTCCTTGGACAGCCCGGTGTTGGGGTACGGGATCGGGATGCCCAGGGGCATCGGCGGCGTCTGCGGCGGGGTGAAGCAGACGTCGGGAAAGGCGGCGATGGATTTGCCGCTGGCCGCCTTGCAGGAAATCTCCCGGTTGTTGGCATAGACCTCGTTGGCCATCAGGCGGCTCCTACCCGTTGGTAACGCAGCAACGCCACGGCGCGTTCGCCGGCGTCGTTGCCCAGTTGATAGACGATGTTCGCACCAGGGCTGTAGCCCTTGCGCGAGGCGGCCAGTGCCACGGCGAGCATGGCCGGGCCGATGGCGGCGCCGCACTCGCCGATGCAGTCGGCGGGGTGCCAGATGTCGAACTCTTCCTTGACCACCCGCAGCGTACGGCTCAGCGCCAGGGCGGCTTCCTTGAAGTAGTACTGCTCGCCGGAGTTGTCGGTCAGGCGGTAGTCCATCTGCTCCATACGGCAGTTGCCGTCCTTGAGCGCCGCTTGGGTGGCCTGCACCAGGCCGTCGGCGCGCAGCGGGATGTCGTCGGCTTCCACGGTGGCCTTCTCGATGCCAAAGCCCAGCCCGAAGCAGATCAGCTGTTCGGCGTCCTGGCGCACCGGCGCGCCGACCACCACCGCCGCCGCGCCTTCGCCGGGAATGAAACCGTTGGAATACCGGCTGGTGAGTAGCCGCTGGCGCTGTTCGAAGGTGGACAGCGTGGCGGCGTTGAGATACGAGTCGACCCCGGCGATCAGCACGTGGCGGTGGCCGCCTTCGTGGATCAGCCGGCGCGCATTGAGCAGCGCCACGCCCGCGCTGACCCGGCCCCGCGGGATCAGCGTGGAGGCGCCATGAAAGCGCACGCCCAGCTCGCGCTCGATATCGTGCAGCAGGCTGTTGTCCAGGCCTTCGCTACGCCCTGGGCGATCCACTTCGGCAACGCCGAGCAGCAGCGGCGTGGTGGCGCAATCGATGCCCGGCACGCCGGCCAGGCTTTCGGCGATGGCCCGGGCCGCCATCTTCACCAGCTTGGTACGCCCGCGCCACGGCTCTTCCAGCGGCACGCTGGCAGCGACCTGCCATTCGCCGCCGCCGTCGATGAAGCGGGTTTCCTGGAAGTTGTCGAGGGCACAGCGGATCGCCGCGCAGCTGGCCGGCGCGCTCAGGCCCACGGCGCTGAGCATGCCGCTGGAGAGGATGCTGAGGGCGCTCATGACGATTCATCCTCGGCCAGGCGGCTGCGGCTCAGGGCGGCCAGGGACGGGTAATAGTCCTTGCCCAGCTCGCGGGCGCGCCACCAGGCGCGGGACTTCGCGCCCACCAGCACCTGGGCGATCTCGAACAGGCTGCGCTTGAGGGGGCGGCGGGTGCGCCAGGTGATTTCCACATGGTTGGCGTCGGTGTCGACCAGCAGGGTGTCGATGACCGCTTCCGCCGTTTCATGGCCACCGGCGCTGAGGAAATAGGTCACCGGCATCCGCACGCTGGGCACCCGGAAGCCGGCGCGCTCGGTGGGCAGTAGGCCGAGCAGGAACACCTCTTCGCCGCTCTTGAGGTAGTCGGTCTGCTGGTCGGCCGGGGCCGCCTGAAAATAGCGCTCGTCGAAGTCCCTGGGCAGGAAGGGAAACTGCTCGTCCTGCCAGGCCTGGTCGTAGGTGCCGGCGAAACCGACCCGCGCCTGCCAGTGCTTGCCCAGCGGGCCGAGGGCCATGGGCTCGAAATCGCCATGGGGCGCATCCACCGGCTGGCCGAGCTTTTCGGTATTGGGCATCGGCATGCCGACCACGGTGCCGCCGCCCAGGCTGCGCGGGTACCAGCCCTGGCCGGCCGGGTTGCGCAGGTTGCACAGCAGTTGCTCGGGGTTGCCCGGCGCCGGGTGGCTGCCGCCGAAGGCGCTGGCGTAGGAAATGTCCTGGCGCACGAAGGGCTGCGGCGCGCCGGCACTGGTGCCCAGGGCGCCGGGCTGCCAGTGGCGCGGGCCGAACACGCTGAACGCTTTGCTGACCCGGCCGACGCGGATGCCCACGGTCAGCTGGCTGACCGGCCGCCCGCCCGGCGCATGGGCGCTGCCACTGACCAGCACGTCGCAGTACGGCTTGAAAGGGGCGAAGTCGAACTCGCGCAACGGCGCGGACAGCGCCGGGTCACCGGCGAAGGTATCGCTCATCAGCAGCGGCTGCTGCTCATCGAGCAGGCGCGCCACGCTGCCGTCCACCGGCAGGTCGAAGGTGCCCTTGACGATGACCACCAGGTATTCGCGGCCATCGGCGTCCAGGCCCTGGTTGTAGGCGGCCACCATCCGGGTGGCATTGAGCAGTTCCATGGGCGGCTCTTAGTTGATCTGCACCGAACCGCCCTTGATGCGGTTCACGCCGCTGGAGCGGCTGGACAGGTAGGCGCCCTTGATCACCACCTTGCCTTCGCGGGTCAGGGTGATGCTGGCCTTGCCGCAGCGCAGCACGATCTCGCGCTCGGCGCTGAATTCCAGGCGCTCGCCGTCGAGATGGGCGATGGCGGCAGGCGCCGGTGCCTGCGGCAGGCGCTGGATACGGCCGATCACCAGTGGCTGGCCCGGGTCGCCACCGACGAACATCAGGGCCACCTGGGCGCCGATGTCCTCGCGGCTGAGGGCCGTGGTGGTGGTCGCGGCAATGCCGGTCTCCGACGGGCAGCCGGCAAAAGCCACCACCGGGCTGGAAGCTTGCGGCACATCGAGCAGTACGCCGATGACCACGCCGTCGAGGCGAGTGGCGGCGGCGGGAGTGTGGTGCTGGACAGTCATGGGGGCTCCTGGCGCTGATCGCGGCCTAGTTCTGCAGGATCTTCTGGCCTTTCATCACGATGTTCTTGGCGGCCTTGACGTTGATCGCCCCGGAGCCGTCGATGCTGATGTTCTTGCCACGAATGACGATGGTGCCGTCCTTCTTCATGGTGATGCTGGCGGCGCCGGTCTGCAGGGTGATCGAGTCGCCGGCCTTGAGTACGAAGTTCTTGCCGACGTTGAGGGTGTCGTCCTTGCCGATGCGGGTGTTGCGCTCGCCGCGCACGTAGCGCGATTCGCTGCCGCCGACGGCGGTCGTCTGGTTGGCACCGATGAACACGCTCTCATTGGCGGTGACCAGCTCGGTGCGGTCGGCGCCAATGGTGATGCGCTCGTTGTTGCCCACGCTTTCGGTACGGTTGGCACCGATGCTGATGGTTTCGTTACTGCCCACGCTCTCGGTGCGGTTGGCGCCGATGCTGATGGTTTCGTTGCTGCCCACGCTCTCGGTACGGTTGGCACCGATGCTGATCGATTCGTTGCTGCCCACGTTTTCGGTGCGGTTCACACCGATGGTGATGGACTCGTTGTTGCCGACCTTTTCGGTACGGTCGACGCCGATGGTGATGGTCTCGTTGTTGTCCACCGTCTCGGTGCGGTCGTGTTTGACGTGCACCGTTTCGTCGTTGTCGATGGTCTTGGTGCGGTCGTGGCCGACCCAGTGGGTCTCGTCGTTCTCGACCTCGATGTCCTGGTTCTTCTCGGCATGGATGAACAGCCGGGCAGGTCGTAGGGCACCGTCTGCTCGGCGTTGTAGACGCGGCCGGTGATGATCGGCCGGTCAGGGTCGCCTTCCAGAAAGCTGACGATCACTTCCTGGCCAATACGCGGGATCTGGATCGAGCCCCAGTTCTTGCCGGCCCAGTTCTGCGATACGCGAATCCAGCACGAGCTGTTCTCGTTGGACTGGTCGTGGCGGTCCCAGTAGAAGTGCACCTTCACGCGGCCGTACTGGTCGGTCCAGATTTCCTCGCCCTTGGGGCCGACCACCATGGCAGTCTGCGGGCCCTGCACGATTGGCTGCACGGTCTGCGGCAGCGGGCGGAACACCTGGCTGGCGTCGATGCAGGTCAGGCTGCTGTCGAACTGGAAGCTCTCGCTGCCGCGGCCGCTTTCGTAGAGGTCCTGGGTGATTGTGTATTCGGCATCGACGATCAGGTACTCGCGGTTCTGATCGTCGCGCGGGTAATCGGTGAGGCTGAACAGGTGCCCGCTGCCCAGGCCGCGGGCATTGCCCTTCAGGCGGATCTGCTCGTACTGCGCCTGGATGGCCTCGATGCGATTGCGCGCGTACTGCTCGCCGTCCTTGCTCTGCACGTATTCGCCCGGGTAGTCGTAGAGCGGATAATCGGCGTTGCTGTGCTCGCGGGCGATGCTGGAGCGCACTTCCAGGCGTGCGCTGGGGCGCTGGAAGTCATAGTCGTTGAGCGCCAGGGAGCCGGGCTGCACTTCGTGGGCCAGGTGCCAGTCGTGAATGTGGTCACGCTCGCGCATCTGGTCATCGAGCGGGTAGAACGGCACGCGCCCATAGCCGGGCGCCGTACCGTGGGCGCCGTAGGCATCGCAGAGCACCAGTACATGGCGCTCCTGCTCATGGCGGAAGTAGTAGTAGATGCCTTCCTGCTCCATCAGCCGGCTGACGAAATCGAAGCTGGTCTCGCGGTACTGCACGCAATAGTCCCACTCGCGGTAGGAGCGGGTCAGGGCGTCTTCGAAGTCGGAGAAACCCAGGTCGCGGAACACCTGCTTGACGATGTCCGGCACGGTCTTGCTCTGGAAGATGCGGCAGTCGGAGGTGCGCGACAGCAGCCACAACCAGGGCTTGAGGGTGACCTGATAGCTGGCGAACTGGCCACGGTGGGCGGTCTGGCTGCAGCGCGCGACGATGCCATGGAAATAGCGGTCGCTGCCGTCGGCCAATTGCACGGCCAGGCCCATGGGCTTGCCGAGCAGGGCGTTGAGCTTGAGCGAGGAATTTTCCGAGGCCAGGCTGAGCTCGTAGTGGAACAGGCGGCCCAGGGATTCGCTGCCGGCCAGGCGCTCCATCACCAGCACGTTGTCGCCGAGCGGGCTGTTGACCTTGGCCATGCGCGACTGTTGTGTGATTGCCATGTGCGTATCCCTGCGATGCCATCCTGTGCCGAAGATAACCGCGAACGCGGTTATCTGCTGAGACGCCGTTCGGAATGTGCGCTCATTGGGGGCGAGTCTGTCGAAGATCCTTCATGCGCCGGGGCGATCCTGGCGCGCGGCCAGGTCGCTCGGCGAAGCTGCCAAAGGTGGCGCAAGCGCTATGAGCTTGTCCAGTAATGGCAAGGCGCCACACTCCGCTGCATGACTTGCGAGCCCTGGCGGCTGGCCCGTAAGGTGCGGCTTTCCCTTTCTGGCGATCTGTCATGAATCTTGATCCTTTCGCCCCCTACGCCGAGCTGGCTGACCAGCTGTTGGCCGGCTGCGCGCCGTCTACCGACGATGGCGCCCATGACCTGTCGCACCTGCAGCGGGTATGGGCCAACGTTCGGCGCTTGCAACGCGAGGAGGGCGGCGATCTGCAGTTGCTGCTGGCGGCGGTGCTGCTGCATGACTGCGTGGCGGTGGAAAAGGATTCGCCACTGCGCTCCAGCGCTTCGCGATTGTCCGCTGCGCGCGCCGGTGAGGTGCTCGCAGGCCACGGCTGGCCGAGCGAGCGCATCACCGGCGTGCGCCATGCCATCGAGGCGCACAGTTTCTCCGCCGCCATCACGCCGACCAGCCTGGAGGCCCGCATCCTGCAGGATGCCGACCGCCTGGACACCATCGGCCTGATCGGCGTGGCGCGTTGCTTTCATGTTTCCGGGCGCCTGGGCAGTGCGCTGTACGATGCCGAGGATATCGACGCACGCCAGCGGCCGCTGGATGACCAGCGTTTCGCCCTGGACCATTTCCACACCAAGTTGCTGGGCCTGGCCGCCGGCTTCCAGACCGCCACCGGTGCGCGCCTGGCCGGGCAGCGGCACGCGCGGATGGTCGCCTTCCTCGACGCCTTTCGCGAAGAAACCCAGCCCTTCGAGCAGTAGAGAATCCCATGCACTACGACGTTATCGTGATTGGCCTGGGCGCCATGGGCGCCACCACCCTCTATCAACTGGCCAAGCGCGGCGTGCGCGTGGCCGGCGTCGACCGCCATGCGCCGCCCCACGACCAGGGCTCCAGCCATGGCGACACGCGCATCACCCGCCAGGCGGTGGGCGAGGGCGCGGCCTACGTGCCGCTGGCGCTCAACTCCCAGCGCATCTGGCGCGAGCTGGAGGCGCAGAGCGGCGAGGCGCTGTTCGAAGCCTGCGGCATGCTGATGCTGAGCAGCAGCCGGGAGCCGACCCGCGGCCACGGCACGCCTGACTTCGGCGGCGAAACGGCGGCGCTGGCCAAACGCTTCGGCATCGAACACAGCCTGCTGGACGCCGCCGCCGTCCGCCAGCGCTTCCCGCAATTCGGCGGCTTCGGCGATGCGGCCACCGGCTATTACGAGCCGGGCGCCGGCTACGTATGCCCCGAGCGGGCCATCGACGTGCAGCTGCGGCTGGCCGAGCAACTGGGTGCGGCCTTGCACACCCATACGCTGGTCGAGGCTATAGAGTCCGATGCCGGCGGCGTTCGGGTGCGTACGGCCAGCGGCACGCTGACGGCGGACAAGGCCATCGTCTGCGCCGGCATGTGGACGGGCCGGCTGCTGGGCGCGTCGGTCGAGGGCTTGCTGAAGGTCTGCCGCCAGCAATTGGTGTGGTTCGAGCTGGACGAGCCGGAGCGTTTCGCTGCCGGCTCGCCGGTGTACATCCTGCTGCATGGTGCGGCTGATACCGACAGTTGCTACGGTTTTCCACCGCTGCCGGGCGAGAACGCCATCAAGGTCGCCACCGAGCAGTACCTCGAAGGCTGCGACCCCGTTGCGCTGGATCGCCACATCAGCCAGGCGGATACCGACGCCCTGTACGACGCCCACGTGGCTGGCCGGCTGCTCGGGGTTTCCCGGCGGGTGCTGAAGTCCAAGGTGTGCACCTACACCATCACGCCGGACTTCAATTTCATCATCGATACCCACCCGCAGATGGCCAACGTGACCCTGGTGTCGGCCTGCTCGGGGCATGGCTTCAAGCATTCCGCCGGCATCGGTGAGGCGCTGGCCATGCAGCATTGCGGCGAGCCCGGCGCGGCTGACCTGTCGGCGTTTTCGCTGGCGCGCTTCACGTCGTAGCCTGCTCGGGCGCTAGTGGCTTATCGACTGCAGCAGTGCAGGAGCAGCCGTTCGCCGATCCACTGTTGGAGCGCGCCATGCGCGCGAAAAATCGCGGGCATGGCCGCTCCCACAGATAATCACCAGCTCGTAGCCTGTGGTTGAGCGTAGCGATACCCGGGAGATGATCCCGGGTATCGCTACGCTCTACGCCGGGCTACGGAATCGGTTTCAGTCATTCAGCCAGCGATACATCACATGGCAGTCCACCAGGCCCAGCGTGCGATGGCGGTAGGCCTTGGGCAGGGTGCCGACGATGGCGAAACCGTGTTTCTGCCAGAGCGCCACGGCGACGGTGTTGCTGGCCACCACCGAGTTGAACTGCATGGCCTGGAAGCCCAGCTCACGGGCGACCTGCAGCGAGTGCTGGCACAGCGCGCTCGCCACGCCCTTGCCGCGGGCGGCCGGCGAGGTCACGTAGCCGCAGTTGCACACGTGGTCGCCAGGTCCTGCGGCGTTGGCCTTGATGTAATAGGTGCCGAGGATCTGCCCATGTTCTTCGGCCACGAAGGTGGCGCGGGGCAGCTCGACCCAGGTTTTCCAGGCCGTCTCACGATCCATGGCCGGGTCATAGGCGTAGGTTTCCTGGCCCTGCACGACATCGCGGATGATGGGCCAGACCTGGTCGAAATCGGTTTCGTTGATGGGGCGAATATTCACGGGGTTTCCTAGGGTCTGTTGACGTTTCAGTACGACCGCGCCGGAGCCAGTTTTTGCGCGAGGCAAGGCACGAGGTGCGAAGTTTGGCTGGCCAAATGAGTCACCGAGAAACGCAGCATCGCACAAAAACTGGCCCGGCCCTGCGGGTTGCGCGGGAAATCTCGCCAGGCGTCGTTGGAGGACTTGAAAAGGGAATGCCATTCCCTGCGTCCTCCGCCTAACCTGGCGAGATTTCTCGCAGCAACGCGGTTTGTGCTGAAACGTCAACAGACCCTAGAGGCTCATCACGCCTTGAACATGCGTGGGTCGTAGGTGAAATCGTAGGTGTCGACGATGCGGATGCGGCTGATGGCCGGGTGCAGCGGGTTGACCACCAGGTTGCGCTCCAGCGGCAGCACCGCGGACGGCACGATCAGGCCGAGGTGGCTGACGGCGCGCAGCCAGGCGCTGCCGAAATCCATGCTCGGGCGATCCACCGGCAGCGCGCTCCAGCCTTCTGGCAACTCGCTCGCTGCAGGCTCCCAGTAGAGATCCGCGTCGTCCGGCAGCTCGAAACAGGTGATCTTCATCGGCATCGCGGGCGGGCCTTCGGCGTGCACGAAGGTTTCCAGGCAGCAGATGCCGGGGCTCAGGCCCATGTACACGGCGGCGATGTCCTGCTCGTTCCAGCGCCCGCCTTCGATGGCGGCGCCACGCCCGGACAGGTCGGTGGCCCGCTTGGCCTTGGCCACGCGCCAGGCACGCATCAGGCGGCGCCACCCCAATCGAGAGCGTTGAGCACCCGGCGTACCTGCTTGGCGCCGATTTCCGTCTCGCAGAGCATGATCGGTGCCTGGTCGCCGAGGGAGCGATTGGCGCGGGACATCCACTCGGCGGCTGCCTGGCGGCTTTCGAACACGTCCTCGGCCAATTGGCAGACCATGGCGATGCGATCCAGGCGCTCCGAGGCCACCGGATCGAGCACCTTGCGCTCGCGGCGGCGGCGTTCGAGGGTCGAGATCGAAGCGTTGAGCAGGATCTCCAGGCTGCGCTCGGGCAGGGTGAAGGTCGCCTTGACCGCTTGCACCAGATCGGCGGCGAAGCCGTCGCGAATCTGCTGCAGGCGCTCGGCTTCACTGAGCTTTTCCCGGCCGGCGCTGAAATCCCAGAAGGCGGCGACCACGGGCGAATGGTCGTCCTTGCCCTGTTTGGCCTGACGCATTACGGTAACGGTCATGTTGCCTCCTTCATTTGAATGAAATTAAGCGTCAAATGAAGGTTACACCTTTGCGTTCTTGCTTGCACGCTCGGCTGTCGGCTATTGATCGTAGCCCTCGGCGATGTGCTGGTCCTTGAGTTTCACGTAGTTGCCGGCGGTGTAGCTGAAGAAGTTGCGCTCCTTGTCGGTCAACGGGCGTGCCTGTTTCACCGGGCTGCCGACGTACAGGAAACCGCTCTCCAGCACTTTGCCCGGTGGCACCAGGCTGCCGGCGCCGATGATCACGTCGTCCTCGACCACCGCGCCGTCCATCACCGTGCTGCCCATGCCGACCAGAATGCGGCTGCCCAGGGTGCAGCCGTGCAGCATCACCTTGTGGCCGATGGTCACTTCGTCGCCGATGATCAGCGGGAAGCCGTCCGGGTTGAACGGGCCGGCGTGCGTGATGTGCAGCACGCTGCCGTCCTGCACGCTGGTGCGCTTGCCGATGCGGATGCGGTGCATGTCGCCGCGGATCACGGTCAGCGGCCACACCGAGCTGTCCTCGCCGATTTCCACGTCGCCGATGACCACCGCCGAGCTATCGACGAACACCCGATCACCGAGCGTCGGTTTTGTGCCCTGATACGTACGAATCGCCACGATAGAAACCTCTGAAGTTACGTCGGGGGTTGATTGTAATTAAGATGACCGCCATATCACTGGTCAGTGTTTTTAATTCATTCCACCACAGGTACCCGACGTGAGTGCGAACAATCCCCTGCTGCAAGATTTCGACCTGCCGCCGTATTCGTCCATCCTGCCCGAGCATGTAGAGCCGGCGGTGGATGCTATTCTCGCCGAGAGCCGCAGCGTGGTCGCCAAGGTGCTGGCCAGCCAGGGCGATGCGCCGCGCTGGGAAAGCCTGATCGACGCGCTCGACGAGCAGGGCGCCAAGCTAGGCCGCGCCTGGAGCCCGGTCAGCCACCTCAATGCGGTGCGCAACAACCCCGAGCTGCGCGCCGCCTACGAGGCCTGCCTGCCGAAACTGTCGGAATACTGGACGGAAATGGGCCAGAACCGCGCCCTGTTCCAGGCCTACGAGGCGCTGGCCGCCAGCCCCGAAGCGGCGAAGTTCGATGTCGCGCAGAAGACCATTCTCGAACACGCCCTGCGGGACTTCCGCCTGTCCGGTATCGACCTGCCGGCCGAGCAGCAGAAGCGTTATGGCGAGATCCAGATGCGCCTGTCCGAGCTGGGCAGCCGCTTCTCCAACCAGCTGCTGGACGCCACCCAGGCCTGGACCAAGCACATCGAGGATGAAAGCCTGCTGGCCGGCATCACCGAGTCGGCCAAGGCGCAGATGCAGCAGGCCGCCGAAGCCAAGAACCTCTCGGGCTGGCTGATCACCCTGGAATTCCCCAGCTACTACGCGGTGATGACCTACGCCGACAACCGCGCCCTGCGCGAAGAGCTGTACGCGGCCTACTGCACCCGCGCCTCGGACCAGGGCCCGAACGCCGGGCAGAATGACAACGGCCCGGTGATGGCCGAGATTCTCGAGCTGCGCCAGGAGCTGGCGCGCCTGCTGGGCTTCGCCAACTATTCCGAACTGAGCCTGGCCAGCAAGATGGCCGAGTCCACCGAGCAGGTGCTGAGTTTCCTGCGCGACCTGGCGGTACGCAGCAAGCCGTTCGCCGAGCAGGACCTGACCGAGCTGCGCGCTTTCGCCGCCGAGCAGGGCTGCAACGACCTGCAAAGCTGGGACGTGGGCTACTACAGCGAGAAGCTGCGCGAGCAGCGCTACAGCATTTCCCAGGAAATCCTGCGCGCCTACTTCCCGATCGACAAGGTGCTGAGCGGCCTGTTCGCCATCGTCGAGAAGCTCTACGGCATCCAGATCAAGGAGCTGCATGACTTCGACACCTGGCACCCGGACGTGCGCCTGTTCGAGATTTCCGAGAACGGCCAGCACGTCGGGCGCTTCTTCTTCGACCTCTACGCCCGCGCCAACAAGCGTGGTGGTGCCTGGATGGATGGCGCCCGCGACAAGCGCCGCGCCGTCGGTGGCGAACTGATCAGCCCGGTGGCCAACCTGGTGTGCAACTTCACGCCGGCTTCGGCCGGCAAGCCGGCGCTGTTGACTCACGATGAAGTCACCACGCTGTTCCACGAATTCGGCCATGGCCTGCATCACCTGCTGACCCGCGTCGAGCACGTCGGCGTGTCCGGCATCAATGGCGTTGCCTGGGACGCCGTCGAGCTGCCGAGCCAGTTCATGGAGAACTGGTGCTGGGAGCCCGAGGGCCTGGCGCTGATCTCCGGCCATTACCAGACCGGCGAGCCGTTGCCCCAGGACCTGCTCGACAAGATGCTGGCCGCCAAGAACTTCCAGTCCGGCCTGATGATGGTGCGCCAGCTGGAGTTCTCGCTGTTCGACTTCGAACTGCACGTTACCCACGGCGATGGTCGCAGCGTGCTGGAGGTGCTCGAAGGCATCCGCGACGAGGTCTCGGTGCTGCGTCCGCCGGCCTACAACCGCTTCCCCAACAGTTTCGCGCACATCTTCGCCGGCGGTTACGCGGCCGGTTACTACAGCTACAAGTGGGCCGAGGTGCTGAGCGCCGATGCCTTCTCGAAGTTCGAGGAAGAGGGCGTGCTCAACCCGCAGACCGGTCGTGCGTTCCGCGAGGCGATCCTGGCCCGCGGTGGTTCCCAGGCGCCGATGGTGCTGTTCGTCGATTTCCGCGGCCGCGAGCCGAGCATCGACGCGCTGCTGCGCCACCTGGGCCTGAGTGCGGAGGCGGCATGAGCGACGCCCCTGTAGATATCACGCCCAAGCGTTTCATCGCCGGTGCCGTGTGCCCGGCGTGCAGCGAGATGGACAGCATCAAGATGTGGAACGTCGATGGCGTGCCGCACCGCGAATGCGTGCAGTGCGGTTACGCCGACACCCTGGACGAGCGTGGCAACTCGGTGGCCAGGGAGCTGCCGACCCGTGTCAATGTCAGTGGCCTGAAGCCCAAGGCCGCTGACCCCAAGGTCAAGGCGGTGCAGTTCTTCCCCAATCCGAAGTTGAAGAAAAGCGACGACTGACACGGTTGTCACAATAAAAAACGCCGCTCCAGCTGGAGCGGCGTTTTTGTTTCTACGGTCTTTATCAGGTACGCAGGATTTCGTTGATCGCGCTCGGTTTCGGGCGCAATGCGCTGAACACCTGCCAGAGCACGAACACCAGGGCCAGGCCCAGGAAAGTGCCGGCGATGGGGTTGGTAAAGAACGCCGTGAAGCTGCCGTCGGAGAGCATCAGGCCACGGCGCAGGTTGGTTTCCGCCATTGGTCCGAGGATGAAACCGATGATGAACGGCGCTGCCGGCATGCCCGCTTTGACGAAGCCATAGCCAAGCAGGCCGAACAGCAGGATCGACCAGACATCGAACAGGCGACTGGACAGACCGAAGGCACCGACCACGCACAGCACCAGGATGATCGGCAGCAGGATGTGCTTGGGCACGTCGAGCAGCTTGATGAACAGACGCAGGCCGTAGAACTCCATGAACAGCATCATGAAGGTGGCGACGATCAGGGCGGCGAAGATGGTGTACACCAGCGGCCCCTGGCTGATGAACAGCAGCGGACCGGGCTGGATGCCGTGGATCAGGAAGCCGCCGAGCATGATCGCGGTGACGGTGTCGCCGGGGATGCCCAGAGTCATCAGCGGCATCATGGCGCCACCGATACCGGCATTATTGGCGGTTTCACTGGCTACCACGCCACCGATGTTGCCCTTGCCGTAGGTGTCACCGTCCTTGGCGCGCTTCTTGGCGATGATGTAGGACACTAGGTTCGAGGTGCCCGCACCGATGCCCGGCAGAATGCCGATGCCCAGACCGATCAGGCCAGAGCGGCCGGCGTTGGGCAACTGCTCGCGGAATTCCTTGAGCGAGAAGCCAAAGCCCTTGATGTTCTTCATGCTCACCGACTTGGCCTTGCCCTGTACGGTATGGCGGCCGGTCTCGGCGAGCTTGATGATCTCGGCCACAGCGAACATGCCGATCATCACCGTCAGCATCGAGAAGCCACCGTTGAGCTCGCTGATACCGAAGGTGAAGCGGCGCACGGCCTCGACCGGGGCGATGCCCACAGTGGACACGGCGATACCCAGCGCGCCTGCGAACAGACCCTTGACCATCGAGCCAGCCGACAGGGTGGCGATCAGGGTCAGGGAGAACACGGCGATGGCGAAGTATTCATGGGGCCCGAAGCTCAGGGCTACCTTGGCCAGCTGCGGGGCGATGAACATCAGCGCGGCGATGCTGAAAATGGTGCCCAGGAACGAGAACACGATGCCGACGCCCAGCGCCTTGACGCCGTGACCCTGTTCCATTAGCGGGCCGCCATCGAACACCGTGGCGATCGATGAGGGCGTGCCGGGGATCTTCAGCAGAATCGCCGAGATCAAACCACCGGAGGTGGCGCCGATAAACAGCGCGACCAGCAGTGACAGGCCCGCTTGCGGGCCCATGGTGAAGGTCAGCGGCAGGCACAGCGCCACGGCCATGGTGGCCGACAGTCCCGGTACGGCGCCGAAGACGATGCCCATGGCCACGCCAACGGCCATCAGCATCAGGATATGAATGGAGAAGACGGCACCGAAGCCTTGCTGCAGTAATTCGAGCATGGTCGATCCTCAGAGGAAGTCGTTCAGCAGGCCAGCGGGCAGCAACAGGTCGAAGGCCTCGCGGAACAGCAGGAAGATGACGGCGGAGCAGATCACGGCGGTCAGCAGGTAAACCACGTGCCGGGGTTTCTGCGCCACGGGCGTCAGCACCAGGAACTGCAGGTACAGGTAGATCACCGTCATGATGGGAAAACCGACCGTACCGAGCAGCGCCATGTAGCCGAGGATCAGGCCCAGGGTCAGCAGCACGGTTTTGGGTTCGATGACATCCGGCGGTGTGTCGTCTTTGGGTGTTTCCGGCAGGTCGCCTGTAGTGGCTGCCAGAGTAGGCGCTTCGGCGCTCGGCACCTTTTTGGGCAGTGCGCTGAGCAGCTGAAAAACGCCCAGCAAAGTCAGGAAACCGGCCAGCAGCACGGGCAGTGTGCCGGCATCGATGCCGTCATGCCCGGGTACCTGGTAGGCCATCACCATATAGGCGAGGCTGACACCGATCATGATGACGCCCGTGATCAGCTCTTTCTTTTTCGCGGTGGTGCTCATGTGAAACCTCGGGGAAGGGATACACCGCACCGGCCCGCTCACTGGGCCGGCGCGGCGTCATGACTCACTTGGCCTGGCGCAGCTGATCCTTGAACTGCATGAAGTCTTCGCGGGTCTTGGCCAGAATCTGCTTGGCCTCTTCGGTGCCGTAGAAGGCGACCGGCTGCTTGAATTTCTTCAGGTCTTCGGCGTACTCGGGTTTCTCGGTGATCTGCTTCATGATGTCAGACATCTTCTTGACAATCGCCGGATCGGTGCCTTTCGGGAAAGCAACCACGTAAGGTTTGTCCATGGTGATGTCCAGACCCTGCTCCTTGAGGGTTGGTACATCGCCAATCATGGGGTTGCGTTCTGCGTTGGGTTGGCCCAGTGCGACCATCTGCCCGCCCTGAACATAATCCTGCACAGAGCCGTAGGTGATGGCGCCCATGCCCAGGCGACCACCCAGCATGCCGACTACGCGGTCGGACACGGTGCCGCCGTCGACCATCTTCAGCTTGATGCCGGCGAGTTTTTCCAGCATCAGGCCCTGCAGGTGGGAGAAGCTGCCCATCTCAGTGCCGTAGGTGATGCTGCCTGGACTGGCCTTGGATTTGTCGATCAGCTCTTTCATGTTGTTCACGCCGGCTTGCTTGGAGGCGACGAACACGGTGCTCTTGTCGACGCCGGCGATGCACGAGATGTCGAAGGTTTCGTAACTGTCTTCGGTCAGGCCGGCCACTTCGTTGACGATCATCTGGCCCGGGTGAGTGAACAGGATGGTGTTGCCGTCCGCCGCGGCGCCTTTGACCTGCTCGGCGGCCAGGGTGCCACCGCCACCGGCGACGTTGGTGACCACCATGCTCTTGCCGGTGATCTCGTTGAAGTACTTGGCCATCATGCGGGCGTTGAAGTCGGTATCACCGCCCGGGTTGGCGATCACCACGACCTGCACGGGGCGGGTCGGCCATTTGACGTCATCGGCGAAGGCCGCTGACTGAGCGCCGATGGCACCCATGCCGACGACGGCAGAAAGAAGAGAGGCGCGGAATATTTTTTTCATTGGAAGCTCCGTGGTGGTGTGGGACCGTCAGTTCATGACGGTGAATCGGGAACGGCGCATTGCTGCCGTGCCGCAAGGCGAGAGAAGAGAGCGTGACTCAGGTGCGGTAGCGCGACCATGGCAGAAGCGGTCGCGACCGACAAATAGGCGTGCAGGAGAGGCGTGATCAGACGCAGGCATGGGCGCTTGACCAGGGCAAGGCGAGCGGGGGTGTCAAGGCACCCGGGTAGGCAGTTGTGGTCGTGGGCATGACCGTTAGCCTCTCTTGTTATAGGTTGTCGTATGACTTGGCAGATTAGTACCAAGGTCATGCGACACTGTCAACGAAACCCTTGCTCTTGATGCGCTTCGGGTTACGGCTGGGAGCACGGTGAGGAGCCTTGGACGTGATGGTATAAAGATAAGGAGTGATCTTTTTTATTGTCGTACGATAACGTATGACAAATTTTTTGCTTGAACTTGTATGCTCACTTCTGTCAGTCGCGCTTCTGGCGCCGCCATAACAACAAACAAGGCCTCTGATGACCCGTATTGCTTCCACAGATCCCTGACCCGCTGTGAACCCTGAGCCCGGCCCATCTTCCGTCTCGTGTTTCGCTGCAAGGATCGCTCATGTCTGCCCCTAGAACCGGACGCGTACGCTTCAACATCGTGGCGATACTGTTCATGGTCACCGCGGTGACCTTTGCCGACCGCTCCAGCATGTCCATCGCCGGGGCTGCGCTGCAGGCCGACCTGGGGATCGACGCCCTGACCCTCGGCTATATCTTCTCGGCGTTCGGCTGGGCCTACGTGGTCGCGCAGATTCCCGGCGGCTGGCTATTCGACCGTTTCGACGTCAAGCGCGTGTACGGCATCGCTCTTCTGTGCTGGTCGGCGCTCACCTTCGCCCAGGGCTTCGTCGGCTTCCTGCCGGTAGCCTGGACGGTGGCCTGTCTGTTTCTGCTGCGCGTGGCGGTCGGCCTCGCTGCGGCCCCCTGTTTTCCCGGTAACGCGCGGATTATCGCCGCCTGGTTCCCGAGCAGCGAGCGCGCCACCGCCACCGCGGTGTCCGGCTCGGCGCAGTATTGCTCCACTGCGTTGTTCGCGCCGCTGATGGGCTGGGTGGTACAAGCCCTTGGCTGGCAGCAAGTGTTCATCGTGCTCGGCTGTTTCGGCTTTGCGCTGTGCTTCCTTTGGGCGCGAACCATCCACAGTCCGCGTCTACATCCTCGCATCGGCGCCGCCGAGTTCGCGCATATCGAGCGCGGTGGCGGACTGCTCGACCTGACGCCGCTGCCCGCGACCGACAAGCCCCGCCAACGCGGCCATCTTTGGCAGCTGCTGAGCCAGCGCACCCTGCTGGGCATCTACGTCGGCCAGTACCTGGGCAACGCCATCGGCTACTTTCTGCTCACCTGGTTTCCGGTGTACCTGGTACAAGAGCGCGGCATGACCCTGATAGCGGCCGGCTTCGCGGCCGTGGTGCCGGCCGTCAGTGGATTCGCCGGCAGCCTCAGCGGCGGCCTGCTGTCCGACCGCCTGGTGCGCCATGGCCACTCGCTGACCCTGGCGCGCAAGCTGCCCATCGTCACCGGCATGAGCCTGTCGGCCTGTATCGGCCTGTGCGTGTTCGTCGAGAGCGACGCCGCGGTGCTGGCGCTGATGGGCCTGGCGTTCTTCGGCAAGGGCTTCGGCACACTGGGCTGGACGCTGGTGGCCGACACCTCGCCGCGGCAAATCGTCGGGCTCAGCGGCGGGCTCTTCAACAGCTTCGGCAACCTGGCGGCGATCACCACGCCGATCATCGTCGGTTACCTGGTCAGCCGCAGCGGCTCCTTCGACCTGGCCCTGGCCTACGTGGCGGCCAACTCCCTGCTGGCGGTGCTTTGTTATCTGCTAGTGGTCGGCCGTATCCAGCGCATCGAACTGAAAGACTGAAAACCCGCCGACGGAGAGAGAGACCATGAGCATGCCCCAGCGTTTGTTGCAGGATCTGGAACAGGTGGTCGGCGAAGCCGGTCTGGTACGCGACGAACAGCGCTTGCAAAGCTACCTGAGCGATTGGCGCAACGCCTACCGCGGCAAGGCGGCGCTAGTGGTGCGCCCGGCCAGCACCGAGCAGGTCGCGCACGTGGTGCGCTTGTGCCGCGAGGCCGGAGTGGCTCTAGTACCCCAGGGCGGCAACACCGGCTTGTGTGGCGGCTCGATTCCGGACGACTCCGGCACCCAGGTGGTACTGTCCTTGACGCGCATGACGCAGATCCGCGACGTGGATGCCGGCAACGAAACCATCACCGTCGAGGCCGGTGTGCTGCTGCAGCGTCTGCAGGAAGCGGCCGCCGAGGTGGGCCGGCTGTTTCCGCTGTCGCTGGGCGCCGAGGGCAGCTGTACCGTGGGCGGCAACCTGGCGACCAACGCCGGTGGCACCGCCGTATTGCGCTACGGCAATATGCGCGACCTGGCTCTGGGCCTGGAGGTGGTGCTGCCCGACGGGCGTGTCTGGAATGGCTTGCGTGGCCTGCGCAAGGACAACACTGGCTATGACCTCAAGCACCTGTTCATCGGCTCGGAAGGCACCCTGGGCATCATCACCGCTGCCGTGCTCAAGCTCTACCCGGCGATACGTAGCCGCACCACCGCCTGGGTCGCACTACCGAGCCCCCAGGCAGCGGTCGACCTGATCGGTCGCATGCGCGCGCTGTGCGGCGATCGTTTGACCGGCTTCGAGCTGATGTCGCGGCAAAGCGTGGAGTTCGTGCTGCGCCACGTCGCCGGCTGCGGCGAGCTGTTCGCCGAGTCGCACCCCTGGTACGTGCTGATCGAGCTGAGCGACACGCTACCCGACGCGCCCCTGGCCGAGATGCTGGAAAACGGCCTGGGTGCGGCATTCGAAGAGGGCGAGGCACTGGACGCCGTGGTGGCGGGCAGCGAGGCGCAGGTCGCTGCGCTATGGAAACTGCGCGAGGGCATTTCCGAGGCGCAGAACCACGAAGGGCCCAGTCTCAAGCACGACATCAGCGTGCCGGTCAGCTCCATTCCCGCCTTTATCACCCAGGCCGACGAACGCCTGCAGCAGGCGTTTCCCGGCGTGCGCATCGTCTGCTACGGCCATGTCGGCGACGGCAATCTGCACTACAACATCAGCAAGCCGGTAGGCAGCGAGGATGCCCCATTCAAGGCTCAGGCCGAGGCGATCATGCAGCAGATCTACGATGTAACCGCGGCGTTCGCCGGCAGCATCAGCGCCGAGCACGGCATCGGCCAGGCCAAGCGCGAGGCGGCGCGGCGCTACAAGGACCCGCTGGAGCTGGAACTGATGCGCAGCCTCAAGCAGACGCTGGATCCCGCCGGGCTGATGAACCCCGGCAAGCTGTTCTGATCCAGCGTCTGGAGTTCGTGGTGGGCGTGGCGGATACTGCTGGCCTCCCGTGACTGCAATAAGGACCTGCCGTGCGTCTGCTGCTACTGCCCCTGCTCGCCATCGCCTTGCCGGCGCTGGCCGATGTGCGTATCGACGATCTCACCGACAAGCGCAGCGACTGGGAAACCTACCGCTTCCCGCTGCTGGTCGGTGACAGCCCGGCCATCGCGCGCATCAACACATTCCTGCATGTGCGCGAACTGCAGGCGTTGCCAGGGCGCTTCGCCAAGTCGCCGTTCGAGAAGGTGCGGCCCAAGGAGGGCGAAATCGGTGGCGTGAACAGCCTCGATTATCAGGTAGTCGGTCAGGGCCCGGGTTATCTGTCGCTGAACGTCGACAGCGAATACACCGCTGCCTACAGCAGCCAGAATTCGACCGCCTACAACTTCGACCTGGCCAGCGGGCGACCCATCGGCCTGGCGCAGTTGCTCACTCCTCAAGGGTTGGCGCGCCTGCAAACCGAGCTGCAGGGCAAACGGGCCAAACGCATGCAGGACTTTCTCAAGGCCATGCCGCCCAGCAAGCCGGTGGACCCGGACGAGCTGAGCGACGACGAGCAGCAGCAGGAAGACCAGCGCGCCCTCTACAGCGAATGCCTGGAGAGCCTTGGCGAGGCCAGCTTCGACTTCGACCGTCTGCAACTGGGCACAGACAGCATGACGGTGATTGGCGGCAGCTGTGCCAACCACGCCAGCCGCGCGCTGGACGAGCTGGGCGAGTTTCCCGAGAGCATCAGCTACCAGGCCCTGAGTGCCGACCTGAGCCCCTACGGCCGCTGCCTGCTGCTGGAAAAACGCAGCGACTGCACCCTGCCAGCGAGCAGCACGGCGCAAGGCGTGTACTACGGCAGCCTCGGCGCCTATCCGATCACCCTGGTGATCGAGCAGCTGTATAGCGACCGCAGCCTGACCGCCAGCTACTTCTACGACAAACACGCGAAGTACATCGAGCTGGGCGGTGAATTCCAGCAGGATTCGCTCACCCTGCACGAAAGCGGCGAACCGCCGGCGCGCTTCGAACTCGAATTTCAGGCCGACGGCAGCCTGACCGGTACCTGGCAGCAGGGCGGAAAGCGGGCGCTGGCGGTAAAACTCACCCCGTAACATCCGACGAGGAGGGCTTATGTGGCATCTGGTCTGTGGTGACAATGCCGTCGCCGGCGTCACCCATGTGATCGGCCAGGAGGCCGCCGAAGCTGGCCTGCGTGTGCTGCGCGACGACCTGGCCGTAGGCCCGCTGGGCGATGTCGACACCTCGCCCTGTCCGGCACGCGCGGCGTTCTGGCGTGGGGTATGGCCGGCGGGCGTGACGCCGGTACCGGATTTTGAGGCGGACCTGCCCGCCGATGCGCAGTGGCTCGCCGATCTGGCCCGTCAGGCGCGGCCGGTTACGGTCTGGCATGGCGACAGTGCCAGCGAGCAATTGCTGCTGGCGCGGGTGGCCAATGCTCTTGAAGGTAGCGGCGTCGCGCTGATCGAAGTGGCCTGCGGCACCGGCAACAGCTGGGTGCAGAGCCGCAAGGCGGTGGCCATGCATGCGCCGCAGGCGCTACTGGAGCTGGCCAACCCGCAGCCGGTCGGCCCTGAACGCCTCGCCGCGCTGGCGACGCAGTGGCGCGCTGCGGTCACCGATGGCGGGCTGATCCATCGCTGGCAGACCGGCGCGTTCAGCGCTGAGGACTACCAGTCCATCGACGCGGCGCTGCTGCGCCACGCTCGCGCCGAGCCACAACCTTTGGCACGGGTGATGGCGGAGGTGATGGCGCGCTGCGACGGCTTCTTCGCCACCGACTTCTTCCTGTTCTGGCGTGCCCGCGAGCTGGCCGGCAGCGGCCAGCTGGTGCTCGGTGGTGAGCCGGGCGATCACGGTTACTCGGGCCTGCAGGTGCGCCGTAGCAGCTGAATCAGCTGTTGAAGAACTCACCCGGCGTGGCGCCGAACTGCTGGCGAAAGGCGGCGATAAAGGCCGAGGTGGAGTCGTAACCGCAGAGCAGGGCGACATCGGTGACCCGCTCGCCGCGCTCCAGCGGGGTCAGCGCGCCAAGCAGGCGCAGGCGCTGGCGCCAGGCGCGGAAGGTCAGGCCGGTGTCGCGCAGGAACAGGCGGCTGAGGGTCTTTTCCGACACGCCAAGTTCGTCGCCCCAGGCGGCCAGGGTGCGGTCGTCGTCGGGCCTGTTCTGCAGGCGGCTGCAGAGTTTCTTCAGGCGTGCGTCGCTCGGCAGCGGCAGCGACAACAGCACTTCCGGTGCTGCGCGCAGGCGGTCGAGCAGTACCTGAGCCAGGCGGCCGTCCGGGCCATCCTCGTCGTACCCCACCGGCAGTTCGCAGAAGCTGCGGATCAACTCGCGGGTCAACGCATCCACGCCGAGCACCCGGCAGCTCTCAACGGTGCTCTCAGGGTTCTCGTCCTGCAGATACAGGCTGCGCATTTCGGTGTTGGGCGAGCTCAGCACCTCGTGCTCCAGGCCGGCGGGAATCCAGATGGCCCGCTGTGGCGGCGCGACGAAGCTGCCAGCGGTGGTGCGCACGTGCAGTACGCCCTGGATGGCGTAGGTCAGCTGTACCCACGGATGGCTATGGCGGGGCGTGCCGGTCTGGCGCAGTAGTGACTCGTTGCGCGCGTAGAGCGGTCGGGGCAGGCGTTCCAGCTGGGGAATACTGCGTTCTGCGATGCTGCTTTGTCCGTTAGGCGACATGATCTGACTTTATGGCGTTAGTCGGCAATTGGCCGCTCAGGGTAAAGTGGCGCCCTTTCTGTGGCAACTTTGCCATCGCCTGCCCGGAGTCCTGCCCATGGCCCGTTCCCGTTTACTGCCCGACAACTTCACCCTGACGCTGATCGCCGTCGTGCTTACCGCCACCTTCCTGCCGGTCAGCGGCCAGGCGGCCGTGGCGTTCGGCTGGATCACCAACCTGGCGATTGGCCTGCTGTTTTTCATGCACGGTGCCAAGCTGTCGCGCGAAGCGATCCTCGCCGGTGCCGGCCACTGGCGTTTGCACCTGTTGGTGTTCAGCTGTACCTTCATCCTCTTCCCGCTGCTCGGCCTGGCGCTCAAGCCGCTGCTGTCGCCGCTGATCGGCACCGAGCTGTACCTGGGCATGCTCTACCTGTGCGCGCTGCCGGCCACCGTGCAGTCAGCCATCGCCTTCACCTCGCTGGCGCGCGGCAACATCCCGGCTGCGATCTGCAGCGCGGCGGCGTCCAGCCTGTTCGGCATTTTCCTCACCCCGCTACTGGTTGCGCTGCTGATGGACGTGCACGGCAGTGGCGGCTCGATGCTCGACGCCATCGGCAAGATTACCCTGCAACTGCTGGTGCCTTTCATCGCCGGGCAGATCGCCCGCCGCTGGATCGGCGCCTGGGTCGGCCGCAACAAGAACTGGCTCAAGTATGTCGACCAGAGCTCGATCCTGCTGGTGGTTTACACCGCGTTCAGCGAAGCCGTAGTCGAAGGCCTGTGGAATCAGGTGTCCTGGCCGACGCTGGGTCTGCTGATCCTCTCCTGCTGCATTCTGCTGGCCCTGGCGTTGGGCATCACCGCGCTGCTCGGCAGAGTGTGCGGCTTCAACCAGGAAGACCGCATCACCATCCTGTTTTGCGGCTCGAAGAAGAGCCTGGCCACCGGCGTGCCGATGGCCCAGGTGCTGTTCGCCGGCGGCAGCATCGGCCTGATGATCCTGCCGATGATGCTGTTCCACCAGATCCAGCTGATGGTCTGCGCAGTGCTCGCCCAGCGCTATGCGCGCCGCCCGGAAGTCGCCATCGAGGCACAGGCCGCGCAGCCTGCGCCCGTCGCCAAGGCGCCGTGACGCGTATCGCGCCGAGGCCCGCTAGAACAGTTTGTGCACGAAGCTGAGCACGAATTTGTTGCCCTCGGTGCGGTTCTCGGCGTCCTGCTCGAAGTAGCTGTTGGCAGTCACGATGGTCTCCTTCGAGAAGCTGTAGGTCAGGCCCGGCCCGATGGCCCAGACCTTTTCACGGCGGCCGCTGACATCGCGGCCATCGACCTCGGTATCCGTGATCTGCTTGAGCCAGTAACCGGTCAGGCCGACGCTCAGTTGGTCGGTGAGTGCGTACTGGGTGGCGAAGTTGGCATGCAATGCCTGGCCGGCCTGGGTGCTCGACACGTCGCCGAACGAGGTTAATGGATCACGGTTCTTGGCATTCCACAGGTACCAGAAGCGCCCACTCACCGACCACCTGGGCGTGAACCAGTAGGTCGCCGCGTAGTAGGGGTTGAACGACCAGAAGTTGCTGCCCGGGTTGACCGCCTTGTCGCGGTCGTAGGCGCCGGTGGGGAGGATCACTTCGGCTTCGATACGTTGGGCGAACAGCGGCGAGCCGTCAGCGCGAGTACTTACCGGCGATTGCAGGAAGGCCCCCAGCACGATGTCGCCCACACCTTCGCGCGAGCTGAGCACGGCGTTGTCGAGGCCGTCGTCCACCTTGGCGTGGGCCAGCCAGGGCACGATCACCGTGGCGCCGGGCATCCAGCCATTGGCCAGCGGCTGGGCCAGGTGGATGTACTGAGTGACCGGCGCGAAGGTTTCGATTTCCTGCTTGGGCAGCGGCAGCTTGTCGCCGTTCTGGTCGTTGAAGCGCGAAGCCTTGCCGTAGACCAGATACTCGACCACGTAGCCGCCCGGCCCGCCGGGCAGTGGCGCGCCGTCGTAGAAACTGGTGGAGCCAAGGTTGACCGTGGGCAGGTCGTAGGCCTGGGCGGTGCCCGCCAGGGTAGCCAGGCCGAGGGTCAGAGCCGAAAGACGTGATGCGTGCATGGTGGTGATCCTTCTTGTTGTTTTGGTAGATCGCTGCGCCGCGTTGGCGCGACTCACACGTAGCTGGCTGCCAGCCCGCCATCGACCGGGATATTGGCGCCGCACACCCAACGCGCCGCATCCGAGCAGAGGAACAGCACCACTGCAGCTACTTCGTCGGCCAGGGCCGGGCGTTTCATGTGGCGGCCGTCGCGCTCCAGGCGTTCATCGCTGAGCATCTGTACGAAGTCGCCGAGGATCGGCGTGAACACCGGGCCGGGGGCCACGCAGTTCATGCGCACGTCGTGCTCGCGGAACCAGGGCGAAGCGTTCTGGTACGACCAGACGATCAGCGCCTCCTTGAAGTACTGGTAGCAGGTAGCCTGATCGACCGGATTGGCATCCAGCCAGTCACTACCGGCCTCGAAACCCGCGGTGGCGGCCAGCGCTTTGTGGGCTTCAAGGCGCTGCTGCCATTCGGCGCCAAGAATCGACGCAGCATTGACGATGCAACCGCCAGCCAGACGCGGCAGCAGGCCTTCGCTAAGGTGACGTAGGCCCAGGTAGTTGACCCGGCCGACCAGTTCGGCGGGCGCGGTACCGGGCACGCCGGCGATGTTGCACAGGCCGTCGATGTGCCCGGGCAGGCGGGCGATCACCTGGTCGATGCTCGCCGGGTCGCCCAGATCCACCTGGTGATAGGCGTGCACGCTGATCTGTGGCTCGTTACGGTCCAGGGCGATCACCCGCGCACCGGCGCAGCGCGCCAGGCGAGCGACTTCGGCGCCGATGCCGGAAGCGGCGCCGGTGACGATCAGGGTCTTGTCGTGCAGATTCAGGTTCATGGTGCGTCCTCTTGTTCTTGTTGTGAGTAAGTCGGGTGAGCGGTCAGAAGGGGTACTGCGGCGGCGTGTCCTTGACCGTCACCCACTGCCACTGCGTGAACTCGTCCCAGTTGGCCGGGCCGCTCATGCTGCCGCCGTTGCCGGAGTTACCGCGGCCGCCGAACGGGTTGACGCCGTCGTCGTTCACCGTCTGGTCGTTGATGTGCAGCATGCCGGCGCGCAGCTGGGCGCCGACCGCCATGGCGCGGCCCACGGAGCGCGAGATCACTGCCGCGGCGAGGCCGTACTCGGTGCGGTTGGCCAGATCGACGGCCTCTTCGTCGTTGGCGAAGCTGGCCACGCAGGCCACGGGACCGAACATCTCGGTATCGAAGGCCGGCATGCCCGGCGTCAGGTGGCTGAGCACGGTGGGTTGGTAGAACAGGCCGTCGTACTGACCGCCGGTATGCAGGTGAGCGCCGGCCACCACGCTGTCGAGCACCAGTTGATGGGTACGCACCAGCTGGTTCTCGTTGATCATCGGGCCGAGCTGCACATCGCCGCCGGCCGGGTCGCCGACGCGCAGGTGCCGGGCGCGCTCGACCAACCCTTCGACGAAACGCTCGTGCAGCGACTCGTGCACCAGGATCAGCCCACTGGCCATGCAGATCTGCCCCTGATGCAGGAAGGCGCCCCAGCTGGCGCAGCTCAGGGCGCGCTCCAGGTCGGCGTCGTCGAGGATGATCAGCGGGTTCTTGCCGCCGAGCTCCAGGGCCACCTTTTTCAGGTGGCGGCCGGCGGTTTCCGCCACCTTGCGGCCGGCAGCGGTGGAGCCGGTGAAGGAAATCATCCGCACGTGCGGGTCGCTGCACAGCGCCGCGCCGGCATCGGCGCCGCCGGGCAACACGTGCAGCACGCCCTCGGGCAGCCCGGCCAGCTCGAACAAACGGGCGATCAGGAAACCGCCGGCAATCGGCGTCTGCGGATCAGGCTTGAGCACCACTGCATTGCCGGCGGCGAGGGCCGGCGCCACGGCGCGGATCGACAGGATCAGCGGAAAGTTGAACGGCGAAATCACCCCGACCACGCCGTGGGGCAGGCGCCGTGCGTAGGAGAGCGTACCGCTGTTGCTCGGCAGTACCAGGCCGTGGGGTTGCATCACCTGGCCGGCGGCGAGCTGCAGGAACAGCACCGCTTCGCGCACCTCATGCTGGGCTTTGGGCAGGATACCGCCGGTTTCCCGGGCGATGAACAGCGCACACTCGTCTGCCTGGGCCTGCAGTAGCTGAGCGGCGCGCAGGAAGATATCGGCGCGCTGGCGCGGTGGCACAGCCTCCCAGGCCGGCTGTTGGGCGGCTGCCGCGGCGGTGGCCATGGCGACGTCCTCAGCGCGAGCCTGGCCGGTGGTGGCCAGACACTCACCGGTAGCCGGCTCGCTGACTTCGTTACGCCCGCCCGCTATTGGCGTGCGCCAGGTGCCGGAAAACAGCCGGGCCTCCCAGATCTGCTCATCCAACAGGGCAGGGGTCGATTCTGAACGGGGCAGTCGAGACATGGTGTCTCCTTGGAGTATTGTTGTTTTGAGTGATGTGCCGATGGCATTGACACTGATCGCAAGGAGCGTGCCCAGCCGTATCGCGGTATTGGGTAGCGCAGAGAATCCATAACAATTTCAATAAGCTGGCTTTATTCATCGAGTTTCTACGATCCGTAAGGTGGGTTTTTGAAGCGTTCGCTGTTAAGCAAATGAGCAATCCAGAGCCTGTCCGCCACAGATCGAAGTGATGAGTTGCGTAAGCGAGGAGTCGTGCGTGATCGATACCCGTCGTATTTCCCTGGATGCGTTGCAGATCACCGAAGTGCCGCACTACCGAGGCGCCAGCGATGCGCTGGACTGGCAGAGCGCGCCGACCCTGCGTGACCTCACCGAGTGCCTGTTCTTTTCTCCGGGGGACGGACGCATCTGGCTCAACGATCAGCGCATGGTGCTGCTGCATTGCGAGGCATTGGGCGCGCTGCGCCGCGAGCTGATCGACAGCCTGGGCATGGAGCGCGCCCGCGGTTTGTTCACCCGCGTTGGCTACCTCTCCGGCGCCCGCGATGCACGCCTGGTGCAGCAGCGCTGGGCGGGCGCCGAGCCGGCGTCGATCTTCGCCGCCGGCATCCGTCTGCATGGGCTCGAAGGCATGGTCAAGGTCGAGCCGCTGCACTTCGAGTTCGATGTCGACCGCGGCCACTACGACGGCGAGTTTCTCTGGCACCACGCCCACGAAGACGACGAGCACATCGCCGCCTATGGCATTGGCAATGACCCGGCCTGCTGGATGGAAATCGGTTATGCCACCGGCTACGTAAGCGGGCTGTTCGGCCGCCTGGTGGTATTTCGTGAGGTGGAATGCCGCGCCATGGGCCATCAGGTGTGCCGCGTGCTGGGCAAGACCGCCGAGCTTTGGGGCGACGTTGAAGAGGACCTGCGTTACCTGAACGCATCGGCCGAGGAAGGTGAGCGTAGCGGCGTGGAACGCGCGGCCTATCAGCCATTGCCGGCCAGCGCCGGGGAGGCCGACGAAGGTCGCATGATCGGTGCCTCAGCCGCCTTCAACGCCGCCTTTCAGTCATTGCAGCGGGTGGCGCGCACGCCGGCCACGGTGTTGTTCGGCGGCGAGTCCGGGGTCGGCAAGGAACTGTTCGCCAGCAACCTGCACCGCATGAGCGAGCGCCGCGACGGGCCGTTCGTGGCGCTCAATTGCGCGGCCATCGCCGAAAGCCTGATCGAGGCCGAACTGTTCGGCGTCGAGCGCGGCGCCTTCACCGGCGCCAGCCATTCGAGGCCTGGCCGCTTCGAGCGCGCCCAGGGCGGCACGCTGTTTCTAGACGAAGTCGCCTGCCTGAGTCTGCCGGGCCAGGGCAAGCTGCTGCGCGCCCTGCAGGAGCGCGAGATCGAACGGGTTGGCGGCACTTCGGTGATCAGCGTCGACGTGCGGGTGATCGCCGCCACCAACGTCGACCTGCGTGCGGCGGTGCGCCGCGGCGAGTTTCGCGAGGATTTGTACTATCGCCTCAACGTCTACCCGATCCATATTCCGCCGCTGCGCGAACGGCGCGACGATATTCCGCTGCTGGTGGATTTCTTCATGCGCCGCTACTGCGAGCGCTACGGGCGCACGCCGGTTGGCCTGACCATGCGTGGCCTGAAGGCACTGCTCAACTACAGCTTTCCCGGCAACATCCGCGAGCTGCAGAACCTGATCGAACGCGGGGTGATCGCCAGCAACGACGGCGCGCCCATCGACCTCAACCACCTGTTCCGCGACGAGGAGCTGCCGGCCGAGTTCTATTCGCTGTTGCAGCAGGGGCGCCTGGTACAAGACCAGGAGCAGCCCGGCGAGGTGGATCTGCTGACCCGCCTTGGCTGCCCGGATTTGCCTGATGCCAGCCTGTCGCTGGAGGCCGTTGAAAACCAGCTGCTGGAGCAGGCCCTGCAACGCAGCGCCGGCAACCTGGCTGCAGCGGCGCGGCTACTGGGGTTGAGCCGGGCGCAGTTTGCCTATCGGCTCAAGCGGGCGCGGGGAGGCTGATCTTTTCGCGGGCATAGCCCGCTCCCACAGGATTCGAGTCCGACACCGAATTGTCGGTATCCATAGATCCCTGTGGGAGCGCGCCATGCGCGCGACGCGATATCAAGGGCTAGACTGACCTCGCTGAATCAACACGGAGGTCGATTCATGCCGATGCCCTCGAAACCCGGCTATCGCGCCCTGCGCAGAGGCCGCGCTTCCTGCCCCGGAACGGCCTATCTGATCACTACCATCACCCGTGACCGTCAGCCGATATTCAGCCACTTCCCCGCTGGCTGTGCAGCGGCTCGCTGCTTCGAGACGTCAAGGCTCCTTCGCGACAGCCATATGCTGGCCTGGGTGTTGATGCCGGATCATGCCCATTGGCTGATTCAACTGGGGGAGGTGGACAGCCTGGCTGCTTTGGTGAATCGGCTGAAATCGTCGAGTAGTCGATTGGCTGGAAAGTGCGCGGGCACCGAGAGGGGTATCTGGGTGGCTGGGTTCCACGATCATGGGCTGCGTGCCGAGGAGGATTTGCTCGGTGTGGCGCGGTATATCGTGGCCAATCCGCTGAGGGCTGGGTTGGTCAGGCGTATTGGTGACTACCCATTTTGGAATGCGGTTTGGCTTTAGGGGTGAGGTGACTGCCTGATTTTTCGCGGGCATGGCCCGCTCCCACGGAGTCTGAGCGCCCCGCCAAACCTGTGGGAGCGGGCCATGCCCGCGAAGGGCCTATCGAGCACCATCAATCTCACTGACAGCACGCGATAGGCCATTCACCTCAAGCCGGCGCCTTCTCCCGCTCCTTTTCCGACGGCTCCTCAATCCGATACCACGCTACATACAGCGCCGGCAGGAATAACAACGTCAGCAGGGTGGCGCTGAAGATGCCGCCGATCATGGCGTAAGCCATCGGGCCCCAGAACACTTCGCGGGCGATGGGGATCATGCCCAGGCTGGCGGCAGCGGCGGTCAGCAGGATCGGCCGGCGGCGGTGGTGGGTGGCGTCGATCACCGCCTGCCAGGGCGAGTCGCCGGCGCGTTCGAATTCGTCGATCTGGGTCACCAGAATCACCGAGTTGCGGATGATGATGCCGATCAGCGCCAGTACGCCGAGAATCGCCACGAAACCCAGCGGCGTGCCGGTCGGTACCAGGGCCAGCACCACGCCGATCAGGCCCAGCGGCGCCACGCTGAACACCAGGAAGGTCTTGGCCACGCTGTGCAACTGGATCATCAGGAAGGTGGCCATTAGAAACAACATCAGCGGCAGCACGCTGGCGATCGGACCCTGGGCCTTGCCGCTTTCTTCCACGGTGCCGCCGGTATCGACGCTGTAGCCGTTTGGCAATCCGCCTGCGAATTTCTGGATCTCCGGCGCCAGGTTGGCGACCAGGTCGGTGGGCTGGATATCGCTGACTACGGCGGCCTTGAGGGTAATGGTCGGCTTGCGGTCGCGACGCCACACCAGCGGTTGCTCCAGCTCGTAGCCGACGGTGGCGAAGGCGCGCAGCGGAACGGCCACGCCATTGGGGTTGACGATCTGCAGATTCTCCAGGGTTTGCGGCGAGCTGCGTTCGCTGTCTTCGGCGCGGCCTATGACGTCGATCAGGTAGATGTCGTCTTTCACTTGAGTGACCGTGTTGCCGCTGACCACGCTGTTGAGCAGGTTGGCGACGTCTTCGGAGGACAGCCCGAACTGCCGCGCCTTGTCCTGGGCGACGTCGATGCGCAGCACCTTACCGGGCTCGTTCCAGTCGTAAACCATCTCGCCGATGTCCGGGTTCTTGTCCAGCAGGGTGGCCAGCTCCAGGGCGTGCTTGCGCACCTGATCGACGTTCGGCCCGCTGATCCGGTACTGGATCGGCCGGCCCACTGGCGGGCCCATCTCCAGAGGCTGCACGAAGGTGCCGATGCCGACGAAGTCCTCGCGCAGGCGCTTGTTGAGCTTGGCCACCAGGCGGTCGCGTGCATCGATGTCCTTGGCGACGATCACCAGCTGGGCATAGAAGGGGTTCTGCAATTGCTGGTCGAGCGGCAGGTAGAAGCGCAGGGCGCCCTGGCCGATGTAGGTGCTCCAGCGGGCGATGTCTTCATCGCCCTCCAGGGTGGCTTCGAGGCGGTCGACCTGGGCGCGGGTCTCGTTGATCGAGGCGTTCTGCGGCAGGTTGAGGTCGACGAGCAGCTCCGGGCGATCCGAGGCCGGGAAGAACTGGCTCTGCACCATCGTCATGCCGGCCAGGGAGGCGGCGAACAGGGCGATGGTCAGGCCGATGGTCCACCAGCGGTGCCGCATGGCCAACAGCAGGCCGCTGTCGAAGGCACGGGCGATGCGGCCCGGGCCTTTCTCCTTGGCCTGCAGACGCTTGGGCAGGATGTGCACGGCGATCACCGGGGCGAACACCACGGCCACCAGCCAGGACAGCAGCAGTGCCACGGCGATCACGGCGAACAGGGTGAAGGTGTACTCGCCCGCCGAGCTGGAGTTGAGGCCGATGGGCACGAAGCCGGCCACCGTGACCAGGGTGCCGGTGAGCATCGGAAAGGCCGTGGAGGTGTAGGCGAAGGTGCCGGCATCGTGCAGCGAGTCGCCTTTCTCCAGGCGGGTGACCATCACTTCGACAGTGATCATCGCGTCGTCGACCATCAGCCCGAGGGCGATGATCAATGCACCCAGGGAAATACGCTGCATGGTGATGCCGCTGTACTCCATGAACATGAACACCATGGCCAACACCAGCGGAATCGAGCAGGCGACCACCAGGCCGGCACGGATGCCGAGGCTGACGAAACTCACCAGCATGACGATCACGACCGCTTCGAACAGCGCCCGGGTGAAGCCGCTGACCGCCTCTTCGACCACCTCGGCCTGGTCGGACACCACGTGCACGCCCACCCCTACTGGCAGTTCGGCGGTCATCTCGTCCATGCGTGCATGCAGAGCCTTGCCGAAGGTCTGGATATTGCCGCCGTCGCGCATGGCGATGGCCAGGCCGATGGCCGGTTTGCCGTTGTAGCGGAACAGCGCTTGCGGCGGGTCGACGTAGCCGCGGGTGATTTCCGCGATATCGGTCAGCCGGTAGAAGCGGTCGTCCAGGCGCAGGTTAACGTTGCGCAGGTCGGCTTCCGAGGCGAACTGGCCGCTGGTGCGCACGGAAATCCGCTCCGGGCCGGCTTCGATCACCCCGGACGGCGTGACCGCGTTCTGCGCCTGCAGGCTCTGGATCACCTGGCTCTGGTCGATGCCCAGGGAGGCCAGCTTGCGGGTCGAGAAGTTGAGGTAGAACACCTCGTTCTGCTGGCCGACCATCTGCACCTTGCCCAGGTCCGGCACGCTACGGATCTCGGCGCGCACCTTTTCCACGTAATCGCGAAGCTGGCGCATGCTCAAGCCGTCACCGGTGAAGGCGTAGATGGAGCCGAACACGTCGCCGAACTCGTCGTTGAACGACGGGCCCTGCAAGCCCTGGGGAAACTCGCCGCGAATGTCGTCGATCTTCTTGCGCACCTGGTACCAGATGTTGTCGATATCGCCGGCGCTGGTGGTGTCGCGCAGGAACACCATGACGGTCGACTCGCCGGGCCGTGTGTAGCTCTTCACGTAGTCGAGCGAGTCAAGCTCCTCAAGCTTCTTCTCGATGCGGTCGGTGACCTGGTTGAGGGTTTCGTCCACCGTGGCGCCCGGCCAGCGGGTCTGGATGACCATGGTCTTGATGGTGAACGCCGGGTCTTCCTCGCGGCCCAGGTTCATGTAGGAAATCACGCCCATCAGCAGCGACACGAACATCAGGTACCAGACGAACGACTGGTGGCGCAGTGCCCAGTCCGAGAGGTTGAAGCCGTCCTTGCGCGGCGCCTGCTGGGTCATGGTGCGACGCCCTCATCGATGCGGATCTGCTGGCCTTCCTTGAGTTCGCTCAGGCCGGCGCTGACTACCTTGTCGCCGGCCGCGAGGCCCTCGACGCTGATCTGTTCGCCTTCGCGGCCGACCACCCTCACGTTGCGCGGGTGCACCGTTTTGGCCTGGGTGTCGATCAGCCACACGCGGCTCTGGCCGTCGACTTCCTGCACGGCGGTAGCCGGTAGCAGGCTACGCGGCTGCTGGGCGCGGGTCAGGCTGATGGCCACGGCGGTGCCCAGGCGCAGGCCGGGCGGGGTTTCTTCCAGGGTCAGGCGGGCTCGGCGGGTGCGGGTGGCGGCGTCGGCGCGCGGCTCTAGCTCGCGCAGCCTGCCACGGGTGGCGATGTTCGGGTCGAGCTGGGAGGCGACGTTGAACTGCACCTGCTCGTCCAGGCCGTCGGCCAGCTCAACGGGCAGGTCGAACACCGCTTCGCGCACGTCCGGGCGGGCCAGGGTGACCACTTCCTGGCCGGCGCCGACTACCTGGCCGGCCTCCACGTGCCAGGCGGTGACCACCGCATCGAAGTCGCTTTCCAGGGTGCCGTAGTTCAGGCGGTCGCGGGCCTGGCGGGTGGCGGCCTCGGCCTGGTCGCGGTTGCTGCGGGCGTTGCTCAGTTCGGTCTGCGCCTGCTCCAGGTTGGCCTTGGCGCCGACGCCGCGGTCGAACAGTTCCTGCTGGCGGCGCGCATTGGCCTGGGCGTTGATCCATTGCGCCTCGGCGCGTGCCTGGTCGCCTTCGCTGGCGCGCAGGGCGTTCTGCTGATCGGTAGGGTCGAGGGTGGCCAGCGGCGTGCCGGCCGCCACTTCGGCACCGGCGTCCACCAGGCGGTGGGAAACCCGACCGCCGACGCGAAAGCCCAGGGTGCTCTGCACCCGCGCCTCGATGGTGCCGGCGAAGCGGCCGAGCACTTGCTGGTCCTGCTGCTGCACTTCGGTGTAGAGCACCGGGCGGATCGGCGCGGGTTTTTCTTCCTCGGCGCAGCCGGCGAGCAGGGCGGCGAGCAGCGCGAAAGGGATGGCGCGCTTCATGGCTGCTGCTCCTGCTGTTGCTGCTGATTCTGTTCACGGGCCTCGGCGATTTCCACTTTCTGGCCGGGATGCAGCAGTTGCCCACCGGCCACCACCACGCGGTCGCCGTCGTCCAGGCCGGCGCGGATGATCACCTTGTCGGTCAGGTAGCGGCCGACCTGCACCGGGTGCAGCTGCACGATGTCGTCGTCACCCAGGCGCCACACCGCCGGCTCGCTCTCCGCCTTGGTCAACGCTGACCAGGGCAATTCGACGCTGCGCACCACCGGGTTGCTGACATGGGCGCTGACCGCCGAGCCCAAGGTCATCGCCGCTGGCACTTCTTCGAGGCCGACCTTGACCTGCACCGTGCCGCTCTGCGCCGACACCTGCGGGTTGATCTCGCGCACCACGCCGCGGGCAGTCACCTCGGGGTTGTCGAGCAGGCTGACCTGCACCGCCTGGCCGGGCTCGACCAGCAGCGCTTCGAAAACGTTGAACACCGCATCGCGGGCGCCGTCTCGGGCCAGGCCGAAGATCGGCGTGGCCGCCTGTACCACCTGGCCGACTTCGGCCTGGCGGGCGGTGATCACTCCGTCGCTCTCGGCGCGCAGCTCGGTGTAGCCGGCCTGCTCGCGGGCGTCGGCCAGCTGCGCTTCGGCGGCGGCCAGGCTGTTGCGCGCGCTGCGGTCGCTGGCCACGGCGCTGTCGTATTCACTGCGGCTGGTGTAGCCCTTGGGCAGTAGTTGCTGCTGGCGCCACAGGTTGGCGGCACTGAGCTTGACCTGGGCGCGGGCGGCCTCGGCGGCCGCTTCAGCGGAGCGCACGGCGTTGCGTTGGTCCTGCGGGTCTAGCCGCGCCAGCACCTGGTCGGCCTTCACCGTGTCGCCGACATCCACCAGACGCTCGGTGATCTTGCCGCCGACGCGAAACGAAAGGTCGGTCTGCACCCGCGCCTGCACGTCGCCGGTGACGGTGGCATCCGCCGCGTAGTCCACCTGGCTGACGGTCGCCACCTTGACCCGCGGACTCTTCGGCGCGGGCGGCGGCTCGTCGCTACAGCCGGCCAGCAGCGCGAAAGCCAGCAGGGCCACGGCAAGGCGAGGCAACGCAGAGGTCGGTACGGGCGGCATGGAGGCTCCGGCACAGCAGGGACGCGAAGGTGTGTGCAGATGCGACCATGCCAGGCGACGAACGGTTCAGGCAACCGTTTCAGGGCAACGTGCGCCGGGTAGCGTTGCACTACCCGGGCTCAAGCAGCAGCGAGCCGAGGGCCGGCCCGCTGCTGCGGTCAGGCGGCGCGCTGCCGGGCTACGCGACGCCTGCGCGCCAGCAGCCAAATGATCAGCCCGAGGGCGACCAGCGCGCCGGCCAGCATGCCGAGGCGGGCCAGCAGCAGGAGGTTGGACGCCGGGCCGCCCTGGCGGATGGTCTGCACATCGTCGGCGCTGACCGTCTGCTTGCCGTCGCCGTACTGGCGCACCAAGTAGTTGGCCAGCGCGGCGATCTCGTCGTTGTTCAGGCGATTGAGTGCATTAGGCTGATCGCCGAATGGCGGCATGAACACGTGGCCCTGGGCGGTCTTGCGGTCGACTCCATAGAGGATGGTCGCCAGCAGGTTGCTGGTGTTCACGCCGGTCAGCGCCGAGTTGCTGAACAGGCTTGGGTAGTAGGCGTCCGTGGTGCCCTGGCCGTTGTAGCCGTGGCAGGAGGCGCAGCTGCCGGAGTAGATGCGCGTGCCCTTGGCGTCCTCGGCGCTTTCCACTCCGCGCAAATCACTCAAATGGTTGCCGGCCTGGCCCTGGTTGAAGCGCGACTGCTCGCCGCTGAAACCGTCGGCACTCGCTACGGCCGGCACGCTCATCACGTACTCGGCGATGGCTCGCAGGTCGTCGTCACGCAGGTGCTGGAAGCTGTGGCTGATCGCCTCGGCCATGCTGCCGGCGGCCTGCGCCTTGCCTTCCAGGTGGCCGGTCTTGAGGTACTGCACCAGCTCATCGGCCGTCCAGCTGCCGATACCGCTGTTGCGGTGCGGCGTGATGTTCGGTGCGTACCAGGGGCCGACCTGGGCGCCGGCGAGGAACCTGTCGTTCTGCTCCTGCATCAGCAGGCCGCGCGGCGTATGGCAGGTGCCGCAGTGCGCCGGGCCTTCGACCAGGTAGCGACCGCGGTTCCAGGCGGCCGAGTGCTCGGCGTCATCGTTGAGCGGCTGGTCGTCGTGAAACAGCAGGTTCCAGGCCTTCATGGACAGGCGGATATTCATCGGGAACGGCAGGCTGGTTTCGGCCAACGGCTCGTCCACTGGCGCCACGCCCTGCATGAAGTAGGCGTACAGGGCGTGCACGTCGTCATCGCTGAGCTTGGCGTAGGCGGTGTAGGGCATCGCCGGGTAGAGGTTGGCGCCGTCAGCGCGCACGCCCTTGCGCAGGGCGTCGGCGAACTGCTGTTCGGTGTAGTGGCCGATGCCGAACTGCTTGGACGGGGTGATGTTGGTGGCGACGATATCGCCAACCGGCGAGGCCATCACCAGCCCGCCGGCCATCGGCTTGCCGCCGTGGGCGGTGTGGCAGGCCACGCAGTCCGAGGCGGTGGCCATGTACTCGCCACGCTTGACCAGCTCCTCGGGGAAGCTCTGCGCGGCGGCCAGGCCCGGTAGTACGATGAAAGCGGCGGCGAGCAGGGTGTTGAGGCGGTTCATGCTCATGCCCCCTTCAGCTGGCTGACGATGGCGTCAGCGGCGCGCAGGCCCAGCGCTACCATGGTGATGGTGCTGTTGCCACAGGCGGTGCTCGGCATGGCGCCGCCGCCGGGCAGGAACAGGTTGTCGTGGTCGTGGGCGCGGCAGTGGGAGTCGACCACCGAGTCGCGCGGGTCCAGGCCCATGATGGTGCCGCCCATGATGTGCTTGCTCTGGGCGAACTTGGGCGCGACCTTCACGTCAGTGGCGCCCATGGCCTCGGCGATGCGCAGGGCGATGGGCCGCGAGTAGCGCTCGAAGGACTTGCGCACGTAATCGCCGACGTCGTAGTGAATGGCCGGCTTGGGCAGGCCCAGCCAGTCCTTCTTGTCCGACAGGGTCAGGCGATTGTTGGCGTCCGGCAGCATCTCGTGGGCGATCACCACGTTGGCGGTGCAGGCGGTCAGGCGGCGGATTTCTTCGTCGAGCGCCTTGCCGACCAGGCCCTTGCCAAGAGCTTCGAAGGTGACGAAGCGGTTGCGCGCAAAGTTGTTGAAGCGGAAGTAGGCACCGGCGTGCTCGCTGCGGAAATCGCCTTGGGAGGTTTCCATGATGCCGCTGTTGACCACCGGGCCGACGCCGGACCAGTACGGCTCGGCCAGGGTCAGGTTCAGGCTGATCTGCGGGTGGTCCATCATGTTGCGGCCCACCTGGTCGGAGCTGTTGGCCACGCCGTTGGGGTTGCGCTCATCGGCCGACATCAGCAGCAGCTTGGCGGTTTCCAGGCCGTTGCAGGCCAGCACGAACAGCTTGCCGCCAATGCGGTGGCGCTGCTTTTCCTTGTCCAGATAATGCACGGCCTGGATGCGGTTACCTTCGCCAGTCTCGACCTGGTAGACCACCGCATCGGTGGTGATCACCGCGCCCTTGGCTTCCAGGCGGCCGAGGGCCGTGGCGGCGTCGTACTTGGCGCCCACCGGGCACACCGGCACGCAGTTGTTGTTGGCGCAGCAGGCCGGGCGGTCGTCGTAGGGCATGCCGCTGTTGCGCGCCTGGGCCACCGGCACGTTGCGGTAGCCCAGAGTCTGCACCACTTCGGTGAAGCGCTGCTCGCCGGGGCTGAACGGCAGCGGCGGCATCGGGTATGGCTTGGCGCGCGGCAGCGGCGGCCACTGATCCTCGGGCTTGGACGGGCCGCAGATGCCCAGCTTGTATTCGGTGCGTGTGTAGTAGGGCTCCAGCTCCTGGTAGTCGAAGGCCCAGTCGCGGCCCACGCCGTACAGGGTGCGCAGGCGCATGTCCTCGGGCGTCAGGCGCCAGCTGGTGCCGGCCCAGTGCCAGGTCGAGCCGCCGGCGTAACGGATGAAGGTCTGCGCGTAGGCGTCGGGGCCGCTGAGCTGCAGGTAGGCGTCGTCCGGCTTCTCGAACGAGGGCATCGGGTGCGGCGCCCAGGGGCGCGGCGGGTAGCAGGCCGTGGAGTCGCCCTTGAGGCCCAGGGGCAGGTTGCGAAAGTTCTCGACGATTTCGGCGCGGGTGACTCGCGGGCCGGCTTCGAGCAGCAGCACGCTAAGGCCGGCGTCGAGCAGTTGTTCGGCGATGGTCACACCGACCACGCCGGTGCCGACGATCACGACGTCGGCGCTGTTCAGGCTTTTCATTTTTCTGGAATTCTTCGAGGGGATCAGAAACGGGGCAGCGGGCTCAGGGCGACGGTGACCTGGCTCCAGCCATTGGGCGCGCTCAGCCCGTAGGACGGGATGGCAACCAAATCGGCGGTGGTCTTGAAGGTCAGTGCTTCTTCATAAGTGAACAGCTGGGCGTCCGCCGCGGGCGAGGACACGCCGCTGTACCAGGCGAAGATCACCCAGTACGCCAGCTCGCGCAGTTCGCCTTCGGGAATGTCGGCGAAGAAATCTTCCACGGTGCGGGCCTGGCGCTGCTCGGCGATGGCGATGATGCGGTTCATCATGTCGGTCAGCTGCGGGTACTTTTGCAGCGCGGCGTCGGCGATGCGCATGCCGACCGCGGCGCTGAGCTGGTGGTTGATCAGCAGCGTGGAGAGGCGCATGAAGCGCGTGTAAGGCGCGGGGCTCTCGGCCGACAGGGCCCAGGCGGGCAAGCCGGCGAACGCCGCACAGCCGCCCGAGACCAGCAGCGTACCCAGCAATTGGCGACGGGAAAGGTTCATTGAAGAGTCTTCTGATAGTTAGCAAAACAACTATTTTAACGTCATGTAACCAGATGTGTGCGACTTTTCCTCGCACCGTTCAGGTCCGAGGTGCCGGCGGCCATTGATCGGGCGTGCTGGGAAAAATTTCCATGCTCAATTACTGTATGTAAATACAGTATTCGTGAGATCTCCCATGTCTGATTTCGTCCGCGGGCGCGGCACCGCCAGCAAGCCGCACAACCGCTTCGCGCCCACCACCAGCGAGGCCGAGGACGACGGCTGGTATCAAGAACAGACGCCGCTGACCTTCGTCACCGAAGTCCGTCATGAAAAGGCTAAGACGGTGATCAGCCGCAACAGCTCGCCGGACGTGGGCTTCGACCGCTCGGTGAACCCCTATCGCGGCTGCGAACATGGTTGCATCTACTGCTTCGCCCGGCCCAGCCACGCTTATTGGGACCTGTCGCCGGGCATCGACTTCGAGACCAAGCTGATCGCCAAGACCAACCTGGCCGAGCGCCTCGAAGAGCAGTTGAGCAAACCGGGTTACGTACCGGCGCCCATCGCCCTGGGCATCAACACCGACGGTTACCAGCCTATCGAGCGCGAGCACCAGCTGACCCGCCAGGCCCTGGAGATTCTGCTGCGCTTTCGCCACCCGGTGAGCATCATCACCAAGAGCGCGCTGATCCTGCGCGACCTGGATCTGCTCGAAGAGCTGGCCAGCCGTAATCTGGTCAGCGTGGCGTTCAGCGTCACCACTCTGGACGACGAGCTCAAGCGCATCATGGAGCCGCGCACCGCAGCGCCCAAGGCGCGTCTGCGGGCGATGAAGGCCCTGCACGAGCACGGCGTGCCGGTCGGCCTGATGGCTGCGCCGATGATCCCGATGATCAACGACATGGAGCTCGAGCGCCTGCTCGAAGCGGGCCGCGAGGCGGGCGCCAGTTCGGCCGGCTACGTGTTGCTGCGCTTGCCCCTGGAGATCGCCGATTTGTTCGAGCAATGGCTGCAGACCCATTTCCCCGACCGCGCCGAACACGTAATGAGCCTGATCCGCCAATCCCGCGGCGGGCAGAACTACGACAGCCGTTTCGGCGCGCGAATGAAGGGGGAGGGGCACTTCGCCGAGCTGCTGGCCCAGCGCTTTCGCCTGGCGCGCCGCCGTTATGGGTACGATGGCAGCAAGCGCGGCGTGCTGGATTGCTCGCAGTTCGCACCGCCGGGGCAGCAGATGGGCTTGTTCTGAGCGCGCCGGTTTCCGGGTGTCGCTGCGCTCGACCCGGGCTACGGGCTCTGTAGCCTGGCGTTGAGCGCAGCGATACCCAGGTCGCGGTTGTCGGCCTGGCGCACGACCTAGCGAAAACACGGTCGATATCTCCGGCCGCTCGACGATTTATCGCGCCGACGTGTCCTGAAGGGATTTGCCACAGTCAAATGCCCCAATCCCTTGCCGGTGATCCTGCCGGCTGGGAAGCTGTGCGCTGTCGCACGCGCCGTCCCCCATCCGTAAGCGAGGTAATGCTATGCCTGGTAATCGTCGTCCTGCTGATAGCAAATCCGAAAAGAACGCCGCATCGGCCGCCGAGGCGCTGGATCATCTGGTCGATGGTTTCCTGCGTTTTCGTCAGGATGTATTCCCGCAGCAGCAGGCGCTGTTCAAGAAGCTGGCCCACGCCCAGTCGCCCCGCGCCATGTTCATCACCTGCGCCGACTCGCGCATCGTCCCCGAGCTGATCACCCAGAGCGAGCCGGGCGATCTGTTCGTGACCCGCAACGTCGGCAACGTGGTGCCGCCCTATGGCCAGATGAACGGCGGCGTGTCCACCGCCATCGAATACGCGGTCGCCGCCTTGGGCGTGCAGCACATCATCGTCTGCGGCCACTCCGACTGCGGCGCGATGAAAGCGGTACTTGATCCGGCAACCCTGGAGCGCATGCCCACGGTAAAGGCTTGGCTGCGTCATGCTGAAGTCGCCAAGACCGTGGTGGCCGACAACTGCGGCTGCGCTGACCACACCACCCTGGGCGTACTGACCGAGGAAAACGTGGTGGCCCAGCTCGACCACCTGCGCACCCACCCATCGGTGGCCTCGCGCCTGGCGGCCGGCCAGCTGTTCATCCATGGCTGGGTGTACGACATCGAAAGCAGCGAGATCAAAGCCTACGATGCCGAAACCGGCGAGTTCCGCCAGATCGGCGATGGCCCACTGCCGATGGCCACGCCGCGCGCGCGTTATCCACAGGGCTGAGGGCTCGTAGGATAGTGCGAGCCGCGTAGGTGACGCGTCGTCCACCTTGCGCCTGTGGGAGCGGGCCATGCCCGCGATTCGCGCGCATGGCCCGCTCCCACAGAATGTAGATCCGTAGGATGGGTGAAACCCATCACCGCATTGATGGGTTTTACCTACGCGGCCCGACCCATCCTACAATCCGAGTCGTACAAGCGAACCCGACGGGTTGTGCTAGGGTCTTTAGTCGGTCGGTGGGTTGCGCGACGAGCGCGGCCACCGGCAATCACCGACAAGAACAAGACGATGCCGGCCCGCCATGTCCCGATCGCAAAGAACGCTCGACCCGTCCTATGAGCTGATGGATGACCACGAAGGTCATTCGCTGATCTATCGCCAGCACGGCTTTCCCAGCCCGCTGGTGCGCTGGCATTTCCACAAGGAATACGAGCTGCACCTGATCGTCGCCAGCGCCGGCAAGGTGTTTATCGGCGACTACATCGGCAATTTCTCTCCCGACACCCTGTTTCTCACCGGCCCCAACCTGCCGCACAACTGGATCAGCCAGATGGCGCCGGGCGAAGCGGTGGCCGAACGCGACATGCTGGTCAACTTCACCGACGAGGTGCTGGAAAGCGGCACCGCGGTGTTCGCCGAGCTCAAGGACCTGCAGCCGCTGTTGGCCCGCGCCCAGTACGGCATCGAGTTCCGTTGCCCGCACACCATCGGCGAGGCGCGCCAGTTGCTGCAGCGCATCGCCGATTCCCAGGGTATGACCCGGTTGGGTAACTTCTTCATTCTCATGGAGCTGCTCGCCGCCTGCGACGATTACCAGTTGCTGTCCGATCGCACCGCTGCGCAGCTGGCCGACGAACACCATGTCGACCGCATCAACCGCGCCGTCGACTACATCTTCCAGCGCTATGCCCAGGAATTGAGCCAGGAGGAAGTGGCCGAGTACCTCGGGATGACGCCCACCTACTTCTCGCGCTTCTTCAAGCAGGCCACCGGGCGCGGCTTCGTCGAGTTCGTCAATCGCCTGCGGGTGAGCAAGTCCTGCGAGCTGCTGACGCAGAGCGACAAGCCGGTGACCGAGGTGTGTTTCGAGTCCGGCTTCAACAATATTTCCAACTTCAACCGACGCTTCCAGCAGCTCAAGGGCATGACACCCAGCGGCTACCGACGGTTGGTCACCCAGCGCTTTACTGCGCAAAACCTGTACTGAATCCTTCACGCCTAACTACGGGGAAACAGCCAGAAGCAGCGTTTTTGAGGCTGCGCTTGGCTTTTTCTGCTGGCCAGCTTGCTCCCCTCTCAGTGCAAAAAAGTATCGGTCAAAGTGCAGTCGAGGCGTTGTTCGCGTTCGGCGCTAGGGGTGTAATCCGGGTCGGCCCACAAAAACAATAACGTCTCCCGAGGCTCACCGGGCCAGGGAGAGGAGTTCAAGACCATGAACCATACGCTCAAAGTATTCGTAGCCGCTTCATGCCTTTCCCTGACCGTCGGCGCCCAGGCTGCCGAAACCGTGACCATCGCCACGGTCAACAACAGCGACATGATTCGCATGCAGCGCCTGGCCAAGACCTTCGAAGAACAGCACCCGGACATCAAGCTCAAGTGGGTGGTGCTCGAAGAGAACGTGCTGCGCCAGCGCCTGACCACCGACATCGCCACCCAGGGCGGCCAGTTCGACGTGCTGACCATCGGCATGTACGAAGCGGCGCTGTGGGGCGAGAAGGGCTGGCTGGAGCCGATGAAGGATCTGCCTGCCGATTACGCCCTCGATGATGTGTTCCCCTCCGTGCGCGAAGGCCTGTCGGCCAACGGCCAGCTCTACGCACTGCCGTTCTACGCCGAAGCCTCGATCACCTATTACCGCACCGACCTGTTCGAAAAGGCCGGGCTGAAGATGCCCGAGCAGCCGACCTGGGAGCAGATGGCCGAGTTCGCCGGCAAGCTGCACCAGCCGGACAAGGGCCAGTACGGCATCTGCCTGCGTGGCAAGGCCGGCTGGGGCGAGAACATGGCGCTGATCACCACCGTGGCCAACGCCTACGGTGCGCGCTGGTTCGATGAACAGTGGAAGCCGGAATTCACCGGCAGCGAGTGGAAGAACGCGCTGAACTTCTACGTCGACACCATGAAGAAATACGGCCCGCCGGGCGCCTCGAGCAACGGCTTCAACGAGAACCTGGCGCTGTTCAACAGCGGCAAGTGCGCCATGTGGGTCGATGCCAGCGTGGCCGGCTCGTTCGTTACCGACAAGTCGCAGAGCAAGGTTGCCGACTCGGTGGGCTTCACCTTCGCGCCGACCCAGGTCACCGACAAGGGCGCCTCGTGGCTGTACTCCTGGGCGCTGGCGATCCCCACCAGTTCCAAGTCCAAGGATGCCGCCAAGACCTTCAGCGCCTGGGCTACCTCCAAGGCCTACGCCGAGCTGGTCGCCGAGAAGGATGGCGTCGCCAACGTGCCGCCAGGCACCCGCGCCTCGACCTACAGCGATGCCTACATGAAGGCCGCGCCGTTCGCCAAGGTGACCCTCGATTCGCTGAAGAAGGCCAACCCGGCCGACCCGAGCGCCAAGCCGGTGCCGTACGTGGGCATCCAGCTGGTGACCATTCCCGAGTTCCAGGCCATTGGAACCGCCGTCGGCAAGCTGTTCGCCGCGGCCCTGACCGGGCAGATGCAGCCCGAGCAGGCGCTGCAGGCCGCGCAGCAGAGCACCGAGCGGGAAATGAAACGCGCCGGGTATCCGAAGTAACGGCACCGTGATCGTTCCCACGTCGAGGCGTCGAGCCGTCGGCGTGGGAACGTATGTCGGGACGCTCCGCGTCCGCTGACCCGGTGTTACGCGGCGCGGAGCGCCACAGGCGGCGTTCCCACGCGGAGCGTGGGAGCGATCAATACCTAACCGCTCATTGCGGAGCCCCCATGGATAACACAACCCTCGACTCCCGCTCGCCAGCGGCGGGCGAAGCCGTCGCCACGCGGCGCAAGCGCCTGGCGCCCGGCTGGTTCCTGGTCAGCCCTTCGGTGGTTCTGCTGCTGATCTGGATGATCGTGCCCCTGGCCATGACCATCTACTTCTCGCTGATCCGCTACAACCTGCTGTACCCCGGCGAGAACGATTTCGTCGGCCTGGAAAACTTCGAATACTTCGTCACCGACGCCGCCTTCCTGTCCGGCGCCGGCAACACCCTGCTGCTGGTCGGCAGCGTGCTGTTGATCAGCGTGGTGTTCGGCGTGCTGATCTCCGCCCTGCTGGAGGCCAGCGAGTTCTTTGGCCGCGGCATCGTGCGAGTGCTGCTGATCTCGCCGTTCTTCATCATGCCGACGGTCAGCGCGCTGTTGTGGAAGAACCTGATCTTCCATCCGGTTTCGGGGATTCTCGCCGCCGTCTGGCAGTTCTTCGGCGCCCAGCCGGTGGACTGGCTGGCGCACCACCCGCTGTTCTCGATCATTCTCATCGTGTCGTGGCAGTGGCTGCCGTTCGCCATCCTCATCCTGATGACCGCCATGCAGTCGCTGGATCAGGAGCAGAAGGAGGCCGCGCGCCTCGACGGTGCCGGCCCGCTGGCGATCTTCTGGCACCTGACCCTGCCGCACCTGGCACGGCCGATCGCCGTGGTGGTGATGATCGAGACCATCTTCCTGCTCTCGGTATTCGCCGAGATCTACACCACCACCAGTGGCGGCCCGGGTTACGAATCGACCAACCTGGCCTACCTGATCTACACCCAGGCGCTGCTGCAGTTCGACGTGGGCATGGCCTCCGCCGGCGGGCTGATCGCCGTGGTCATCGCCAACATCGCCGCCATCGTGCTGATCCGCATGATCGGCAAGAACCTCACCGACCGGCAGTAGGAGCGAAGCATGCTGACTCTCAAGCAATCCCGTCGCCTGCAAAGCGTGCTGGTCGGCACGCTGGCCTGGGCCGTGGCCGCGCTGATCTTCTTCCCGATCTTCTGGATGGTGCTGACCAGCCTGAAGACCGAGCTGGACGCCTTCGCCACGCCGCCGCAGTTCATCTTCACCCCGACCCTGGAGAACTACCTGCACATCAACGAGCGCAGCGATTACTTCGCCTACGCCTGGAACTCGGTGCTGATCTCCTTCGCCGCGACCCTGCTGTGCATGCTCATCGCGGTGCCAGCGGCCTACTCGATGGCGTTCTTCGAGACCAAACGCACCAAGGGCACGCTGCTGTGGATGCTGTCCACCAAGATGCTGCCGCCGGTGGGCGTGCTGGTGCCGATTTATCTCTTGGCCAAGCAGTTCGGCCTGCTCGATTCACGCATCGCGCTGATCGTCATCTACACCCTGATCAACCTGCCGATCGTGGTGTGGATGGTGTACACCTACTTCAAGGACATTCCCGGCGAGATCCTCGAAGCGGCGCGGCTCGATGGTGCCACCACCTGGCAGGAGATCGCTCGCGTGCTGCTGCCCATCGCCCGCGGTGGCCTGGCCTCGACCATGCTGCTGTCGCTGATCCTGTGCTGGAACGAGGCGTTCTGGTCGCTCAACCTGACCAGCTCCGCCGCCGCGCCGCTGACCGCGCTGGTGGCCTCTTATTCCAGCCCCGAAGGCCTGTTCTGGGCCAAGCTTTCCGCCGTTTCGACCCTCGCCTGCGCGCCCATCCTGATCTTCGGCTGGATCAGCCAGAAGCAGCTGGTGCGTGGTCTGTCGTTCGGCGCCGTCAAATAAGAGGTTTACGTCATGGCTGATTTGAAAATCCGCAACCTGAAAAAAGGCTTCGACGGCACGGCGATCATCAAGGGCATCGACCTGGATATCGAGAACCGTGAGTTCGTGGTGTTCGTCGGCCCGTCCGGCTGTGGCAAGTCCACGCTGCTGCGCCTGATCGCCGGGCTGGAGGAAGTCTCCAGCGGCACCATCACCCTCGATGGCACCGATATCACCGACACCGCGCCGGCCAAGCGCGACCTGGCGATGGTGTTCCAGACCTACGCCCTGTACCCGCACATGACGGTGCGCAAGAACCTGTCCTTCGCCCTCGACCTGGCCCGGGTCGGGAAACAGGAGGTCGAGGAGAAGGTCGCCAACGCCGCGCGCATCCTCGAGCTGGGTGCGCTGCTTGATCGCAAACCCAAGCAGCTCTCCGGCGGCCAGCGCCAGCGTGTGGCCATCGGCCGCGCCATCGTGCGCAATCCGAAGATCTTTCTGTTCGACGAGCCGCTGTCCAACCTCGATGCCGCCCTGCGCGTACAGACCCGCCTGGAACTGGCGCGCCTGCACAAGGAGCTCAAGGCGACGATGATCTACGTGACCCACGACCAGGTCGAGGCCATGACCCTGGCCGACAAGGTGGTGGTGCTCAACGGCGGCCGCGTCGAGCAGGTCGGCTCGCCGCTGGAGCTCTACAACCACCCGGTCAACCTGTTCGTCGCCGGCTTTCTCGGCACGCCGAAGATGGGCTTCCTGCGTGGCCAGGTGGAAGGCGTCGACGGCGGCCGCTGCCAGTTGCGCCTGAGTTGCGGCGCAGCGCTGGATCTGCCGCTGGCCGCCACCGGCCTGCGCAACGGTGACCAGATCACCCTCGGTATCCGCCCCGAGCACCTCAACGTGGTGCCGGCCGGGCAGGGTCGCCTGCAGGCCACCGCCGACGTCAGCGAACGCCTGGGCAGCGACACCTTCTGCCACGTGCGCGTCGGCGAGGAAGACCTCACCGTGCGGGTACGCGGCGACTTCTCGCCGGCTTATGGAGAAGCCCTGGCGCTGGATTTCGACCCAGCCCACTGCCACGTCTTCAACGCCGATGGCCTGGCCATCGACAAACGCATCCAGGCCGGCCAGGCCGCCTGACGCGCAGGAATCACCCCATGAAACTCAATCGCAAGAACCTCTCCGCACTGGCCCCTGAAATCGACGTGCCAGCCTACGACCCGGCCGACGTGCGCCAGGGCATCGCCCATATCGGTGTCGGCGGCTTCCACCGCGCCCACCAGGCGATCTACACCGAAGCCCTGCTCAACCGCGGCGAAGCCCGCGAGTGGGGCATCTGCGGCGTCGGCCTGCGTCGCGAAGACCGCGCCATGCAGCAGGCCCTGGCCGAGCAGGATCACCTCTACACGATGTTCGTGCTGGGCGACGAGCCGGGCCTCGAGGTACGCGTGGTCGGTGCCATCAACGGCATGCTGCTGGCCGAGGATTCGCCCGCCGCGCTGATCGACAAGCTGGCCGACCCGGCGATTCGCATCGTCTCGCTGACCATCACCGAAGGCGGCTACTGCATCGACGACAGCACCGGTGAGTTCATGGCCCACCTGCCGGACATCCAGCACGACCTGGTGCACCCGGAGGCGCCGCGCAGCGTGTTCGGCTTCCTCTGCGCCGCCCTGGCCAAACGCCGCGCTGCCGGCACCCCAGCGTTCACCCTGATGTCCTGCGATAACCTGCCGCACAACGGCGCGGTGACCCGCAAGGCACTGCTGGCCTTCGCCCATCTGGCCGATCATGAGCTGGCGGGCTGGATCGACAGCCACGTGAGCTTTCCCAATGCCATGGTCGACCGCATCACGCCGATGACCAGCGATGCTCACCGCGCCCAGCTGGCCGAGCGCCATGGCGTCGCCGACGCGTGGCCGGTGGTCTGCGAGCCGTTCCTGCAATGGGTGCTGGAAGACAAGTTCGTCAATGGCCGGCCGGCCTGGGAAAAGGTCGGCGTGCAGTTCACCGACGACGTCACGCCCTACGAGGAAATGAAGATCAAGCTGCTCAACGGCAGCCACCTGGCGCTGACCTACCTGGGCTTTCTCAAGGGCTACCGCTACGTTCACGAAACCATGAACGACCCCTTGTTCCGCCGTTACGTGCGCACCTTCATGGACCTGGACGTGACCCCGCAGCTGGCGCCAGTACCGGGCATCGACCTGGACGACTACAAGGACACCCTGATCGAGCGCTTCTCCAACCAGGCCATCGCCGATCAGCTCGAGCGCGTCTGCTCGGACGGCTCGTCGAAGTTTCCCAAGTTCATCGTGCCGACCATCAACCGGCTGATCGAAGATGGCCGGCCGCTGGAGCGCGCGGCCCTGGTGGTCGCGGCCTGGGCGCTGTATCTCAAGGGCGTCGACGAGACCGGCACCACCTACCGCATCCCCGACCCGCGCGCCGAGTTCTGCCAGGCGCTGGTGGCCGACGATGACCGGGTGCGCGAGCGGGTGCTGGGCGTCGAGGTGATCTTCGGCACCGCCATTCCGCAATCGGCGGCCTTCGTCACCGCCTTCGAGCTGTGCTATGACAGCCTGCGCAAGCTGGGCGTGACGCGCACCCTGCAGACCTTGCTGGGTGAGTGAGCCATGTACCTCGGCATCGATTGCGGCACCCAGGGCACCAAAGCGCTGATTCTGGATATCCACAGTGGCAAGGTGCTCGGCGAGGGCAGTGCGGCGCACCGGCTGATCAGCGGCGCCAATGGCCGCCGCGAGCAGGACCCGGCCGACTGGCTGCTGGCCTTCGAGCAGGCCACCGCCCAGGCCCTGCAGCAGGCCGGGGTGGCGGGCAGCGAGATTCTCGGTATCGGCGTGTCCGGCCAGCAGCACGGCCTGGTGCTGCTCGATGCCAAGGGTGAGGTGCTGCGCCCGGCCAAGCTCTGGTGCGACACCGAGTCGACTGCCGAAAACGCCCACCTGCTGGATTTTCTCGGCGGTGACAGCGGCTCGCTGGAACGCCTGGGCGTGGCCATCGCACCGGGCTACACGGTGTCGAAACTGCTGTGGACCCGTGACCATCACCCCGAGGTGTTCGGCCGTATCGCCCACATCCTGTTGCCCCACGACTACCTCAACTACTGGCTGACCGGGCGCGCCTGCGCCGAGTACGGCGATGCCTCCGGCAGCGGTTATTTCAACGTGCGTACGCGCACCTGGGACACCGAGCTGCTGGAGCTGATCGACCCGGAGGGCGCCCTGGTGCGGGCGCTGCCGGAGCTGATCGAATCCGACCGGTGCGTCGGTTCGATTCGCCCGGAAATCGCCGAGCGCCTGGGCCTAAACCCTTGGGCGCTGGTGGCCAGCGGCGGTGGCGACAACATGATGGGCGCCATCGGCACCGGCAACATCGCCCCGGGCGCCATCACCATGAGCCTCGGCACCTCGGGCACGGTGTACGCCTACGCCGATCAGCCGCGCGTCAGCCCACACCCGCAGGTGGCGACCTTCTGTTCGTCCTCCGGCGGCTGGCTGCCGCTGATCTGCACCATGAACCTGACCAACGCCAGCGGCGTGATCCGCGACCTGCTGGGGCTGGATGTGGAGACCTTCGGCACCTTGGTCGGCGAGGCGCCCATCGGCGCCGGAGGCGTGCTGATGCTGCCGTTCCTCAATGGCGAGCGGGTGCCGGCGCTGCCGCTGGCCACCGCCAGCCTGCACGGCCTCACGAGCGACAACCTGACCCGCGCCAACCTCTGCCGCGCGGTGGTGGAAGGCACCACCTTCGGCCTGCGCTACGGCCTCGATCTGCTCAAGGACAGCGGCATTCGCAGCGACAGCATCCGCCTGATCGGTGGCGGTGCGAAGAGCGCGACCTGGCGGCAGATCGTCGCCGACATCATGGGCGCGCCGGTGGCCTGCCCGCAGCACACCGAGGCGGCGGCGCTCGGTGCGGCGATTCAGGCGGCCTGGTGCGTGAGCCATCAACACGGCGAGGCGTTGAGCCTGCAAAGCCTATGCGAGCGCTGCGTGAGCCTCGATGACGCTCGCAGCGCCGAGCCCGACGAGCTGCGCAGCCGAGCCTACGAAGGCGTCTACCAGCGCTACCGCGAGCAGGTTCGCGCGCTGCAATAATCCAATCCGGTGGCCTGTCGCCACCGGCCCCTTTCCTGCGCGAATGCGCCTGTTCCGTGACGCGGAGATCCCATGTACCTGGTATGCGGCGAAGCCCTGTTCGATTTCTTCTGCAACCCCGGCGAGCGCAGCAGCGAGCTGAATTTCAAGGCCCTGGCCGGCGGCTCACCGTTCAACGTGGCGGTCGGCCTGCGCCGCCTTGGCGTCGACTCGGCGCTGCTGGGCGGCATCTCCAGCGACTACCTCGGCCAGCGCCTGCGCCAGGTGCTGAGCGAGGAGGGCGTCAGTGATCGTTACCTGATCGCCAGCGACGCGCCGACCACCATGGCCATGGTCGCGCTGGATGCCCAGGGCTCGCCGCAGTACATGTTCCGCGGCGAGGACTGCGCTGATCGTCAGGTGCTGGCCGCGCATCTGCAGGTGCTCGACGAAGCCGTCAGCGGCCTGCACGTCGGCTCCTATTCCCTGGTGGTGCCGCCGGTTGGCGACACCCTGCTGGCGCTGGTGGAGCGCGAGAGCGGGCGGCGGCTGATCAGCCTGGACCCCAACGTGCGTCTCAATCCGGCACCCGATATCGAGCGCTGGCGGCAGCGAATTGAATCTTTTGCCGCCCACGCGCATCTGATCAAGGTCAGCGAGGAGGACCTGGAGCTGCTGTATCCCGGTATCTCACCGTCGACGAGCATCGAGCGCTGGTTGGCCCAGCGTTGCCAGGTGGTGTTCCTGACCCGCGGCAGCGAGGGGGCGAGCGTATTCAGCCGGCAGCATGGGCACTGGTCGGCACCGGCACGCCAGGTGGTCACCCTTGACACCGTGGGCGCCGGGGACACCTTTCAGGCGGCGATCATCGCCTACCTGGTGCAGCATGGGCTGGACAGCCCGGCTGGTGTGGCCGGCTTGTCGCGTGAGGCGCTCTCGGCGATGCTCGATTTCGCCGTGCAGGCGGCGGCGCTGACCTGCTCACGGGTTGGCCCGCAACTGCCGTATCGGCATGAGCTGGCGCAGTAAAGGCCGTTCAGGGGCGCGAGGCGTAGTAGGCAATTTTCAACGCCGTACTTGCCAACGCACGCGTCCCTCGGCATGTAATCGAATTCGCAGGGCTGGGAGGCTGGCCCGAACCAAGGAGTCTTCATGCCGTACCTTTCTTCATCGATGGATGTCACCCAACTGCCGAGCTGGCAGGCCCTGGTCGCCCACCGTGCGCGTCTTGCCGACTTCAGCATGCGCCAGGCCTTCGCCGCCGACTCCAAACGTTTCGACACCTTCAGCCTGAGCGGCTGCGGGCTGTTCCTGGATTACTCGAAGAACCTGATCAACACCGAAACCCGCGAGCTGCTGGTCAACCTGGCACGTGAAGTCGGGCTGGAAAAGGCTATTCGCGCGCTGTTCGAAGGCGAGCTGCTGAACAACACCGAAAAGCGCCCGGCCCTGCACACCGCGCTGCGCCGCCCGCTGGGCGACAAGGTGGAAGTTGACGGCGTCGATATCATCCCCGAGGTGCAGCGCGTGCTGCAGCAGATGACCGAGCTGGTCGGTCGCATCCACGACGGCCTGTGGCGCGGCTACACCGAGAAGCCGATCACTGACGTGGTGAACATCGGTATTGGTGGCTCCTTCCTCGGCCCGCAGTTGGTTTCCGAGGCGCTGTTGCCGTTCGCCCAGCGCGGCGTGCGCTGCCATTACCTGGCCAATATCGATGGCAGCGAATTCCATGAGCTGGCCGCCAAGCTGCGCGCCGAGACCACCCTGTTCATCGTTTCGTCGAAGTCCTTCGGCACCTTGGAAACCCTGAAGAATGCCCAGGCGGCCCGCGGCTGGTACCTGGCCCAGGGCGGTTCCGAAGCCGAGCTTTACCGGCACTTCATCGCCGTGTCGAGCAACCGTGAAGCGGCGGTGGGTTTCGGCATTCGCGAAGAGAACATCTTTCCGATGTGGGACTGGGTCGGCGGCCGTTACTCGCTGTGGTCGGCCATCGGGTTGCCCATCGCGCTGTCCATTGGTATGTCCAACTTCAAGGAGCTGCTGTCCGGCGCCTATCGCATGGACGAGCACTTCAAGACCGCGCCATTCGAGGAAAACATGCCGGTGTTGCTGGCGCTCCTCGGCGTCTGGTACGGCAATTTCTGGAATGCCCAGAGCCATGCCATCCTGCCGTACGACCACTACCTGCGTAACATCACCAAGCACCTGCAGCAGCTGGACATGGAGTCCAACGGCAAGAGCGTGCGCGGTGATGGTCAGCCGGTCAGCGTCGCCACTGGCCCGGTGATCTGGGGCGGTGTGGGCTGTAACGGCCAGCACGCCTACCACCAGTTGCTGCACCAGGGCACCCAACTGATTCCGGCGGATTTCATCGTGCCGGTGAGCAGCTACAATCCGGTCGCCGATCACCACCAGTGGCTGTACGCCAACTGCCTGTCGCAGAGCCAGGCGCTGATGCTTGGCAAGTCTCGTGAAGAGGCCGAGGCCGAGTTGCGCGCCAAGGGCATGAGCGAGGAAGACGTGCAGCGCCTGGCGCCGCACAAGGTGATCCCCGGTAACCGGCCGAGCAACACCCTGGTGATGGAGCGCGTCAGCCCGCGTCGCCTCGGCGCGCTGATCGCCATGTACGAGCACAAGGTGTTCGTGCAGAGCGTCATCTGGGGCAATAACGCCTTCGACCAATGGGGTGTGGAGTTGGGCAAGGAGCTGGGCAAGGGCGTCTATTCGCGCATGGTCGGCAGCGACGAGCCGAAGGCCGAGGACGGTTCCACTCAAGGCCTGATCGACTTCTTCCGCGGTCGCCACCGCGGCTGATCCTGCCATGCAGCCCTATCCCGCACAGCAGGTCTGTGCGGGATAGGGCTCGGCTCGCTCTCCTACCCACACCCTTGTTTCTCGATCAAAGGCTCTGGGCTGTCACGGAAAAGACATCTGCGCGTTTTTGAATGGGTCGCTATCAGGCCCATGTTAGAGCGGCGGGGTAAACCATCGCGTTTATCCACGCGTGGTGGCATGCGGTTACAAAAGCACTGCCAATATTGGGCGGATTTCTTGCGATTAAGGTTGGTTTAAGCCTTCATGGGTAAGTTCGTTTGCTATGTGACCTATGAGTCACGAAGCAAACTGCCATTAGATGGCAAGTCAATATCACGACTGAAAACCAGGAGGCACCATGAGCGAGCGTGTTCGTTCCATCCGATCCGCCACACCCCCAGCAGCCGGCAAGCAGAGCGCAGACGAGGCCCTGCAAACCCTGCTTGATGGCTTCCAGCGTTTTCGTAGCGACGTGTTCCCCGAGCAGCGCGAGCTGTTCAGCAAACTGGCCAACCAGCAAAGCCCCCGGGCCATGTTCATCACCTGCGCCGATTCGCGCATCGTTCCCGAGCTGATCACCCAGAGCGATCCCGGCTCGCTGTTCGTGACCCGTAACGTCGGCAACGTGGTGCCGCCGTATGGCCAGATGAACGGCGGCGTTTCCACTGCCATCGAATACGCGGTGATGGGCCTGGGCGTGCAGCACATCATCATCTGCGGCCACTCCGATTGCGGCGCCATGAAGGCGGTGCTCAACCCGCAGAGCATCGAGCGCATGCCTACCGTCAAGGCCTGGCTGCGCCATGCCGAGGTCGCCAAGACCGTTACCCAGCAGAGCTGCAGCTGCGCCGAGCACCAGGAACTTGGCGTGCTGACCGAAGAGAACGTGGTCGCTCAGCTCGATCATCTGCGCACTCATCCTTCCGTCGCTGCGCGCCTGGCCAGCGGCCAGTTGTTCATTCACGGCTGGGTCTACGACATCGAGAACTGCACCATCAAGGCGTACGACGCCGAGCGTGGCGAGTTCCTGCCCCTCGATGGCGAAACCACCCCCAATGCCAGCCCGCGAGCCCGTTACCTGGCCTCGTAACGCTAATGACAGGACGTCACCCGGTGGCCATGAATCGACCCGCGGATTAACCGCCCACAATCGACAGCCGTTCTGGCTTGTTGCCTGACCTCAGGCAACAAGCTCCTTGGGTTCTGACTGCCTTACACCTGCTGACGGCGAGCCATAGCTCTCCGTCATGACCTTTCGTGCGCCGTATCTGCAGGAGACCGCACCATGACCCTCGCTTCATTCAAATCCGCTCTGCCACGCGATGCCCTGGCATCCATCGTGGTGTTTCTCGTCGCCCTGCCGCTGTGCATGGGTATCGCCATCGCCTCCGGCATGCCACCGGCCAAGGGCCTGATCACCGGCATCATTGGCGGCCTGGTAGTCGGCTGGATAGCCGGCTCGCCGCTGCAGGTCAGCGGCCCGGCGGCGGGCCTCGCCGTGCTGGTGTTCGAGCTGGTACGCACCCACGGTATCGCCATGCTCGGGCCGATCCTGCTGCTCGCCGGTCTGCTGCAATTGGTCGCCGGGCGCCTGCGCCTGGGATGCTGGTTCCGCGTTACCGCCCCGGCGGTGGTGTACGGCATGCTCGCCGGTATCGGCATCCTTATCGTGCTTTCGCAGTTCCACGTGATGTTCGACGTGAAGCCCCAGGCCTCCGGCCTGGACAACCTCATGGCCTTTCCCGCGACTCTGAGCCAGGCCATTCCCGGCCTCGGCGGCGGCAGTGCGCTGGCGGCGGCCCTGCTGGGCTTCGGCACCATCACCTGCATGTTCCTGTGGGACAAATTGCGCCCGCAAAGCCTGCGCTTTCTGCCTGGCGCGCTGATCGGCGTGACGCTGATGACCGCCATCAGCCTGTGGCTGGGCCTGGGAGTGGCACGGGTCGAGGTGCCGGCCAACCTGAGCGATGCCATCGACTGGATACAGCCGGCCGACCTGTTCAACCTCGCCAACCCGCAGATCATCCTGGCGGCGGTGGTGCTGGCCTTTATCGCCAGTGCGGAAACCCTGCTGTCCGCCGCGGCGGTGGACCGTATGCACAATGGCCCCCGTTCCAACCTGGACCGTGAACTGTCCGCCCAGGGCGTCGGCAACATGCTCTGCGGCGTGCTCGGCGCGCTGCCGATGACCGGCGTGATCGTGCGCAGCTCGGCTAATGTCCAGGCCGGTGCCCGCACCCGCCTATCGACCATCTTCCACGGTGCCTGGCTGCTGGCCTTCGTGATGGTGCTGCCGGCGGTGCTGCAAAGCATTCCCGTCGCCTGCCTGGGCGGCGTGCTGGTGTACACCGGCTTCAAGCTAGTCGACATCAAGGCCATTCGCGGCCTGGGCCGTTACGGCCGTGCTCCGGTGTTCATCTATGCGGCCACCGCCCTGGGCATCGTCACCGTGGACCTGCTGACTGGCGTGCTGATCGGCTTCGCCCTGACCCTGCTCAAGCTGGCCGGCAAGGCCTCGCGCCTGAAGGTCAGCCTCAACGAGCTCGGCCCCGACGAAGCGGAACTGCGCCTGACCGGCTCGGCGACCTTCCTCAAGGTGCCGCACCTGGCCAGTGTGCTGGAAGGCATCGCGCCGACCACGCGCCTGCACGTGCCGCTCGACAAGCTCAGCTACGTCGACCATGCCTGCATGGAACTGCTCGACGACTGGGGCCGCGCCGCCGAGCAGCAGGGCGGGGCGCTGCTGATCGAGCGCCATGGCCTGACCCGTCGCCTCGAGGGCCGCGCGTTGAACATGCGCCGCGCCATGGCCTGAGAACCTGTTGAAAGTCTGCTGCGCGTCGGCACTGCTGCGTTAAAAACAGGCTCGGACTGCTCATTTACAGCTCGTAAACTCCGCGTCCTCGCCTGTTTTCGCCTTGCATTGCTCTAGCTCGCGAGAATTTGAACAGGCTCTGAGGCACATCTGGCCGGCTGTCCGCGTGACAGCTGGCCGCAGGGTGCAACGGCCACCTGGCGCCGCGTATCTGGTACCTTTCCCCGCTGCGCATCGCCAGATGGCCGATCCCTGTGCCCCTAGGCACAGCTCTCCCGCCGAGCCGGGGGCATCGGGTCATTCAGGGCGATACCTTTCACCCTGACCATCGTGGCCACCATGACTCGCAAGCACATCGCTATCTTCGCCCTTATCGCCGCTGCCGTTCTGGCCCTCGGCCTGGTTGCCGGCGAGGCCCTGCGCGGCAAGTCCAACAGCGCCGCGGCGCTGCAGGACGCCGGCATCATCATGCTGCCCCAGGCGCGCCAGGTACCGGCCCTGAATTTCCTTGACCAGGACGGCAAGCCCTTCTCCACCGGCCAGCTCAAGGACCAGTGGAGCCTGCTGTTCTTCGGCTACACCTTCTGCCCGGACATCTGCCCGGCGACCCTGGCGCAGCTGCGCCAGCTGCGCACGCAGATCCCGGAAGAGACCTGGAACAACCTGCGCATCGTGCTGGTGAGCGTCGACCCGGCCCGCGACACACCGGAGCAGATGAAGAAATACCTGGGCTACTTCAACGCTGGCTTCATGGGCCTGAGCGGCGAGCCGGACACCATCCAGAAGCTGTCCAGCGCGGTAAGCATCCCCTTCATTCCTGCCGATACCAGCAAGGAAAACTACACCGTCGACCACAGCGGCAACCTCGCCATCATCGGCCCGGACGGCACCCAGCGCGGCTTCATCCGTGCGCCGATCAATATCGACAAGCTGGCGGCGCAGCTGCCGGGGTTGGTCGGCAGCAAATGAAAAATGGGACCCATCGGGTCCCATTTTTTTAGCTACCAACAATCATTTGGCGAACAGTTGGCTCATGTCCTTGAAGGCCTTGAACTCCAGAGCGTTGCCGCAGGGGTCGAGGAGGAACATGGTGGCCTGTTCGCCGACCTGGCCCTTGAAGCGGATATAGGGCTCGATCACGAAGGCCGTTTCGCGTGCCTGCAGGCGCTGCGCCAGGGCTTCCCAGGTTGGCCAGTCGAGGATCACGCCGAAGTGCGGCACCGGCACGTCGTGGCCGTCCACCGGGTTGCTGATGGCCGATTCCTGGTGCGGCATTTTCGGGGCTTCGTGGATCACCAACTGGTGGCCGAAGAAGTCGAAATCCACCCAGTGATCGCTGCTGCGGCCTTCGGTGCAGCCAAACACCTCGCCGTAGAAATGCCGGGCGGCGGCCAGGTCGTAGACGGGGATGGCCAGGTGAAACGGGGACAGTGCCATGTGTGAGCTCCTCAGGTCGGTGTCACCGATTCTAGATGCAAGGATTTTGATTAAAAGCGAATATCCTTGCCGTCGAGCTCAAAAGAAATCGATTAATGATCCGAGAATTGAAGACCTTCGTAGCCGTGGCCCGCTACGGCACCTTCGCGGCCGCCGGGCTACGCGTGGGCCTCACCCAATCCGCCGTCAGCGCACAGATGCGCGTGCTGGAGCAGGGCCTCGGCGTGCGCCTGTTCGATCGCAGTGGGCGCAGTGCGGTGCTCAGCGCCGGCGGGCGCCATGCCTTGCCGCTGGCCGAGCAGATGCTCGGCCTGTATGCGCAGATGGCCCTGCCCACCGCACTCGAGGAATGGCGGGGCGAGCTGAAGATCGGCGCCATTGCCAGCGTACAGACGGGATTGCTGCCCGAGGCCCTGGTGCGCTTTCGCGCCCGGGCTTCGCAGGTCGAGCTGAAGCTGGTGCCCGGCGTATCCCTGGATCTGCTCGGCCAGGTGGATGCCGGCGAGCTGGATCTGGCGCTATTGATCCGCCCGCCCTTCGAGCTGCCCAAGGAGCTGATGCAAGTCGACCTGGCCCGCGAGCCCTTCGTGCTGATCGTACCGCCCGGCATGGAGGGGGATGACCCGCTGCAACTGCTGCGTGAACAGCCCTTCGTGCGCTATGACCGGCGTTCCTTCGGCGGCCGCCAGGTCGAGCGTTTCCTGCGCGAACAACGCCTGGCGCCCCGCGAAGCGCTGGAGCTGGATGAACTGGAAGCCATCGTGCGTATGGTCGAGTGCGGCCTGGGTGTATCGCTGATTCCCCGCGCCGGCCTGTGGTGCCAGCGGCCGCAGACGTTGCGCGTGGTGGAGCTGGGCGAGCTGACCTTCCATCGCGAGCTGGTGGCGATCCTGCGTCGTGCCCAGCGCCAGCCGGCACTGGACTGGCTGCTGCAGTGCCTGGCCAGACCACTGCCGAGTGAATCGGATTTATGATCAGCGTTTCTGCCTAGCGGAGGTGTGACGGATGAACAAGGATATCGGCGAGATCAATGGCGCCTGTCATTGCGGCGGCGTGCGTTTTCACGTGACCCTGAGCGACGGTCTGCATACCGCACGGCGTTGCACCTGCTCCTACTGCAGGATGCGTGGCGCGGTGGCAGTGTCCGCCGAGCTGGCCGGTTTTCGGATTCTTCAGGGTGCGGAGCTGCTGACCACCTATCGTTTCAATACCGGGAGCGCCGAGCATTTCTTCTGCTCGCGCTGTGGCATCTACACCCACCACCAGCGTCGCTCCAATCCCCACCAATACGGCGTCAACGTCGCTTGCCTGGAAGGTATCAGCCCTTTCGATTTCGACGAAGTGCCGGTCAGCGATGGCATCGCCCATCCCAAGGACGACCCCAGCGGAGCAGGCCCGCGACAGGCCGGGGTGCTGCGCTTTATTCCCGCCGACTGAAACCTGGGCCGCAGATATGAAAATGCCGCGTAGCTTGAGGGCTGCGCGGCATCGGGTACTGCAGGAGCGGTATTACGGCAATCAGAACGCCGGAACCACCGCGCCTTTGTATTTTTCCAGGATGAAGGCTTTCACTTCATCGCTGTGCAGGGCCTTGACCAGCTTCTGCACGGCCGGGCTGTCCTTGTTGTCTTCACGGGTCACCAGAATGTTGACGTATGGCGAGTCGCTGCCTTCGATGGCCAGGGCGTCCTGGGTCGGGTTCAGCTTGGCTTCCAGGGCGTAGTTGGTGTTGATCAGCGCCAGATCGACCTGGGTCAGTACGCGCGGCAGGGTCGCGGCTTCCAGTTCACGCACCTTGATGCCTTTCGGGTTCTCGGCGATGTCCTTCGGGGTGGACAGGATGTTGGTCGGATCCTTCAGGGTGATCACGCCGGCTTTCTGCAGCAGCAGCAGAGCGCGGCCGCCGTTGGTGGCGTCATTGGGGATCACCACATTGGCGCCTTGCGGCAGGTCTTTGAGATCCTTGATCTTGCTGGAGTAGGCGCCGAACGGCTCGACGTGCACGCCACCGACGCTTACCAGGCTGGTGCCACGGCTCTTGTTGAACTCGTCCAGGTACGGCTGGTGCTGGAAGAAGTTGGCGTCCAGGCGTTTCTCGGCGACCTGCACGTTCGGCTGCACGTAGTCGGTGAAGACCTTCACGTCCAGCTCCACGCCTTCCTTGGCCAGGGCCGGTTTGACGAAATTGAGAATCTCGGCGTGTGGGACGGCCGAGGCGGCGACGCGCAGGGCTTCAGCCTGGGCAGCGCTGGAGAAGGCTGCGACGACAGCCAGGGCAGTAAGCAGTTTTTTCATCGTTGACTCCTTGAAGTGAGATGGCGTGGCGGCAGGCTGCCGCTGGCCCTTCCAGCTGTTTTATTTACGAGAGAAGTGCACCACCAGGCGGTCGCCGATGGTTTGCAGAATCTGTACGAGCACCACCAGTAGCGCCACGGTCACGAACATCACGTCCGGCTGGTAACGCTGGTAGCCGTAACGCACCGCCAGGTCGCCCAGGCCGCCGCCGCCGATCAGGCCGCTCATCGCGGTGTAGGACACCAGAGTGATGGCAGTCACGGTGATGGCCGCCAGAATGCCTGGCAGGGCTTCGGGCAGCAGGGCGTTGAAGATGATCTGTCGGGTGCTGGCGCCCATCGCCTGGGTCGCTTCGATGATGCCGCGGTCAACCTCGCGCAGGGCGGTTTCCACCAGGCGTGCGAAGAACGGCGTGGCGCCGACTACCAGCGGTGGAATGGCCCCAGCGACGCCCAGGGAGGTGCCGGTGATCACCACCGTGACCGGGATCAGCAGGATCAATAGGATCACGAACGGCACCGAACGCAGCACGTTGACCACCAGGGAGATCACCGCGTACAGGCCTTTCTGTTCGAACATCTGCCGCGGGCCGGTCAAGAACAGCAGCACGCCAAGAGGCAGGCCGAACAGCACGGTGAACAGCATGGAGCCGCCGAGCATGTTCAAGGTATCGATACTGGCCTGCCAGATTTCCAGCCAGTCGACGTTGGGCAGTAAGGTTTCCATCAGCGCAGGACCTCCAGGTGCACGTCAGCCGCTTCGAAGCGGGCGAGGGCGGCGTCGATGTCGCCGCCGGTCAACGCCAGGGTCAGCTGGCCATAGGGCGTGTCCTTGATGCGGTCGATGCGCCCGGCGAGGATGCTGTAGTCGATGCCGGTTTCCCGAGCGACCTGGCCGAGAACCGGTGAGTAGGTGGACTCGCCGATGAAGGTCAGGCGCAGGATGCGGCCCTGCACATGGGCGAAGTCATCGCGCTGGTCATCCTCGTCGACGTGCTCGGCTTCCTGCACGAAGCGTTTGGTGGTGGCGTGCTGCGGGTGCAGGAACACCTCGGCCACCGGGCCCTGTTCGACGATCACGCCGGCATCCATCACCGCCACGCGGTCGCAGACTCGGCGGATTACGTCCATCTCGTGGGTGATCAGCACGATGGTCAGGCCCAGTTCGCGGTTGATCTCGGCTAGGAGCTGCAGCACCGCAGCGGTGGTCTGCGGATCGAGGGCGCTGGTGGCCTCGTCGCACAGCAGGATTTTCGGCCGCGTCGCCAGGGCGCGGGCGATGCCGACGCGCTGCTTCTGGCCGCCGGAGAGCTGCGCCGGGTACTTGTTGGCGTGGTCCTTGAGGCCGACGCGCTCGAGCAGGGCGGCGACGCGCTGGTCGATTTCCTTCGCGGGCATACCTGCCAGTTTCAGCGGCATGCCGACGTTGGCGGCAACGGTTTTGGAGGACAGCAGGTTGAAGTGTTGGAAGATCATGCCCACTTGCTGACGGAACTTGCGCAGGCCGTCGGCGCCCAGGGCGGTGACGTCCACACCGTCGATGTCGATGCGCCCGCCGGAGGGCTCCTCGAGGCGGTTGATCAGGCGCAGCAGGGTGCTCTTGCCGGCACCGGAGTGGCCGATGATGCCGAACACTTCGCCACGTTCGATGTGCAGGTCGCAGGGTTGCAGGGCGGGAATATCTCGGCCACTGACGCGGTACGCCTTGTGAACCTGATGAAAGTCGATCACGCGTTAAACCTTTTGGGTTCTTCGTTCTGCCGGGTAGGCATGAGCATAAAAATGATTGCCAGTTTACCCGGCGCTGCTTAGGCCTCAAAAATATTTGTAGGCCTATGTTTATAGCTAAATGGCTGGTTTAGCAGCCGGAGTCGGGGCCTTACTGGCCCCTTGCACGCAGCACCAGACGCGGCACCTGAACCGGTTTGACGGCGTGGCTGAGCACAAGTTTGAACGTTGGGTCGAGCTTCATCACCCGTGCTTCGAGCAGCGCCGTCACGCGGCGCAGGTCCTCGGGGCTGCGCACCTGGATATGCACGCTGCGGTCGAAGGCCACCACGTCGGCAGCCACGGCATCCAGGCGCTCGGCCAGGGCCGCCTCGTCGCGGCTGTCGAGCATTGCCAGGCTGACGTCGCTGCGCTTGGCCGTCGGGTCGATCAGCTGCGCCGGCAACGGTGCGGGTGCGTTATCGGCAGCGCGGCTGGCGGCCGCCTGGGTTTCCGCCGCCTGGCGAAGCAAGCGCAGCTGCTCCTGGCGGGCGGCATGGGCCTGTTCACCGGCCTGGCGGGCCTGCTCGACGGCGCTCAGTTCGGCCTGGCGAGCCTTGCCAATGGCGCCGTCCAGACCGGTGGTCAGGGCTGGCGCCTTGGGCATCAGGGTGCGCGCGTGGGCCAGGGATTTGGCGGCCTTGTCCAGGTCGCCGGCTTCCAGGGCCTTCTGGCCTTCCTTCAGGTACGCCTCGGAGAGTTGGCGCTGGGCCTGCAACACGGCAGCGGGCTCACCGTCCGCCTGCAGCACCTGCAGCTGGGCTTCTGCCTCGGCCAGTTGGCCAGCGGCCAGGTGCGCCTCGAACTGCTCCTGGGCACTGGGCGTCGCTGCCACTGTGGCCGGCGCTGGTGCGGGCGCGGCGGCCTGCTGACTGTGACTCTGGCAGCCAACGGTCAGCAGGGCCAACGCGGCTAGGGCAACGCAGCGTAAAGGAAACGATGTCATGACTGCGGGTCTCGGTTTGTGCAAAAAATACGCAATTCTACACGGCGGCCGGCGGGCCACCAAATGTGCCATCACGGTCGCTCGGTCAGGCCTTGCGGCGCGGCAGTAGAAAGCTCAGCAGGAACAGGCTGGCGGCCGACACCACGATGGACGGCCCGGCTGGCGTGTCCTTGAACCACGACAGGCTCAGACCACAACACACCGCAATGATGCCCAGCAGGCTGGCGCCGAAGGCCATCTGCTCGGGCGTGCGGGCGTGCCGCTGGGCGGCGGCAGCGGGGATGATCAGCAGCGAGGTGATCAGCAGCACGCCGACGATCTTCATAGCCACGGCGATGACGATGGCGATCAGCAGCATCAGCCCCAGGCGGATGGCGGCGACCGGCAGGCCTTCCACACGGGCCAGTTCCTCGTGCACGGTGATCGCCAGCAGCGGGCGCCACATCAGCACCAGCAGTATCAGAACCAGGGCGCTGCCGGCGAGGATCCAGGCCAAGTCGGTGGGGCTCACTGCCAGCAGGTCGCCGAACAGGTAGCCCATCAAGTCGATGCGCACGTCACGCATGAAGCTCAGCACCACCAGGCCCAGGGACAAGGTGCTGTGGGCGAGGATGCCGAGCAGGGTATCGCTCGCCAGCGGCTGACGGGTCTGCAGGGTCACCAGCAGGATCGCCAGCAGTACGCAGCCGACGGTCACCGCGAAGGTCGGGTTGACGTCCAGCATCAGGCCCAGCGCCACGCCGAGCAGGGCGGCGTGGGACAGGGTGTCGCCGAAATAGGCCATGCGCCGCCACACCACGAAGGAACCGAGCGGGCCGGCGACCAGAGCCAGGGCGAGGCCGGCGAGCAGGGCGTTGAGCAGAAAATCAGCCATGCTTGCAGCCGTCTCCATGGATGTGAGGGCGGACCGGGCCGTGGATGGTCAGGCCGGGTTTGTCGCTGACCACGGCGCCGTGCAGGTCGTGTTCGTGGTCATGGTGGTGGTGATAGACGGCCAGGCTCTGGGCGTCGCGGCCGAACAGCTCGACGAAGGCCGGGTCGAAGCTGACCTGCTCCGGATGACCCGAGCAGCACACGTGGCGGTTCAGGCACACCACCTGATCGGTAGTGCTCATCACCAGGTGCAGGTCGTGGGAGACCATCAGCACGCCGCAGCCGTGACGGTCGCGCAGGCGGGTGATCAGCCGGTACAGCTCGGCCTGGCCGGCTACGTCCACGCCCTGCACCGGCTCATCGAGCACCAGCAATTGCGGCTCACGCAGCAGCGCACGGGCCAGCAGCACACGCTGCATCTCCCCGCCGGAAATGCCCTGCAGCGGGCTGTCTAGCACCTGGCTGGCGCCCACTTCGGCCAGGGCGGCCTGGGCGCGGGCACGATCCACGCCCGGCACCAGGCGCAGGAAACGCAGCACGCTGAGCGGCAGGGTCGGGTCGACGTGCAGCTTCTGCGGCATGTAGCCGATACGCAGTTTGGGCTTGCGCCACACCGTGCCGCTGTCCGGTGTCAGCAGGCCGAGCACGGCGCGCACCAGGGTGGTCTTGCCGGCGCCGTTGGGGCCGATCAGAGTGACGATTTCGCCGGGCTGGATGGTCAGCTCGACCTTGTCCAGCACGGTCTGCCCGGTGAAGCCGACGGTCACGCCCTCGAGGCGTATCAGCGCGTTGCTCATTTGTTGCCCTGGCAGCCTGCGCACAGACCGACGACTTCCACGGTCTGGTTTTCCACCGCGAAACCGACGCCCTTGGCGCCGCGCACGATGGCCTCGCTGATGGCGGTCTGCTCCAGCTCCACGGCGGCACTGCAACTGCGGCAGATCAGGAACTGGCTCTGGTGCGCGTGGGCCGGGTGGCTGCAGCCGACGAAGGCGTTGAGCGAGGCGATGCGATGCACCAGGCCGTTTTCCAGTAAAAAATCCAGGGCGCGATAGACAGTGGGCGGCGCGGCGCGGCGGCCGTCTTCCTCGCTGAGCACGGCGAGAATGTCGTAGGCGCCCAGCGGCTTGTGGCTGGCCCACACCAGCTCCAGCACGCGCTTGCGCAGGGCGGTCAGGCGCAGGCCCTCGCGGGCGCAGATGGCCTCGGCTTCAGCCAGCGCATGGCTGACGCAGTGGGAGTGATCATGGGGGCGCGATGCCAGTGGCGGCACGACGCTGACGGGTTTGTACATGGCGTGGCCTCGAAACGTAGGACGTTATTCTATTACGCATCGGCGCCGCGATGCCACGCATCGGCCGGTTTGCCCGTCGCCTCGCTTCGACGTGTGGTGAAAAGAGATGTTATTGTATTACTCCCTTTCGCCCGTGATCGATTCTTCAGCCTATGTTGCCGCGCCTGCCTTCCCCGCTTTCCCTGATCCTCTCCCTTGCCTTGCTGGTTGCCGCCGGCGCCGCCCAGGCCGAGGTGCGCGTGCTGACCAGCATCAAGCCCATGCAGCTGATCGCTGCTGCAGTGCAGAGCGGCGTCGGTGAGCCTGACGTGCTGCTACCGCCGGGCGCCTCGCCGCATCATTACGCGCTGCGCCCCTCGGATATGCGCCGGGTGCAGGAAGTCGATCTGGTGTACTGGGTCGGCCCGGACATGGAGAGCTTCATGCACCGCGTGCTGGCGACCCGCGAGAAGCCCAGCGTGGCCGTGCAGAGCCTGCCGGGCATGACCTTGCGCCACTTTGGCGAAGAGCATGGCGATGATCACGATCACGATCACGAGGCTGGGCAGGCCACCGCCGACGAGCACGACCATGACCATCGCCCCGGCAGCCTGGACGCCCACCTGTGGTTGTCGTCGGCCAACGCCCGAGTGATTGCCGCGCGCATGGCGGCTGATCTTGCCAAGGCCGACCCGGCCAACGCCGCACGCTACCAGGCCAATCTCGAATCCTTCGGCAAGCGCCTGGATGCCCTGGAGCCGCGCCTGCACGCGCAACTCAAGCCGCTGGCCGAAAAGCCGTTCTTCGTGTTCCACGAGGCGTTCGACTATTTCGAGGCCGCCAACGGCCTCAAGCACGCCGGCGTATTCAGCGTTGCCAACGAAGTGCAGCCAGGCGCCCGCCATGTGGCGGCCATGCGCGAGCGTCTGCAGGAAGTCGGGCCGACTTGCGTGTTCAGCGAGCCGCCGCTGCGTCCGCGGCTGGCCGAAACCCTGACTGCCGGCCTGCCGGCCACCCTGGCCGAGCTGGATGCCATGGGCAGCCAGGCGCCGCTTGATGCGACAGGCTACGAAAGCATGCTGCAGGCGCTGGCCGATGGTTACAGCGCCTGCCTGGGCAAGCTCTAGGCTAAAGGCACTGACCGGGCTGCAAGCGCGCCCGGTCAGTGGCGTGAAACTGCCAGAAGCACCTTTCCAGAAAGGCTCATTCGCTATCCTGGCGGGTCGTCATACGCCGGCGCCACAGGTAGATCGCCAGCGCCACCGCTGCCAGTCCGGCGAGCGCCAGGGTGCCATTGCCCAAGTCATGCTCGAGCAACGACTCGCCCAGCACCACGAAGGCCACTGCATAGAGGCCAGTGATCGTCCCGGATACGGCGAAGTAGATCCAGAAAGGTACGCTCGCCATGCCCAGCAGATAGTGCTTGATAAAGAGCGGCACGCCCGGTGCCAGCTTGACCAGCAGTGCGAAACGCAGGGCGCCTGTGCCTTCCTCGAAATCCGGTATGTCGTAACGGGTGCGTTCGAGCAAGCGAGCCAGCCACGGGCGTAGGCCGCTGCGGGCGATCCAGTAGCAGAGCAGCAGGTTGCTGCACAGAGCTACGGCGCTGCCGGTCAGGCCGACAAGGGTGCCGAAGGTCGCGCCAGCGACGATGAAGAAGGGCGTGATCGGCACGCCCAGCGCAGGCAGCAGGGCCATGGCCAGAAAGAAGGGCACCACGCCGGCGTCTTCACGCCAGGCGATGAACGCCTGATGGTCCCAGGCACGCCAGAGCACCGCGCCAAGCACCAGCAGGGCGATCGCGCCCAGCGCACGTCGTACCCAGGAAATGAAGGTGGAGCGGCGATGGTGCTTGGGCGAGGCTGATCGCATGGTGGCCCTGCAAGGTCGTGCGCCTGACCCGACCTTGGACGAGCCCATGATGAAGGCCTGCCGCAGCAGACGAAGAGAGCTGCAGCATAGGAGCAAGGGTTCGGCAGGAACAAGGATGGCGCCCGGGCGAGGCGCCACCATTTCGTCACATTCTGCGTCTACAACGCGAACGGCAATGCCAGGCTGACCTGCTGGCGTGCGGCCAGGCGGCGCTGGAACTCGCCCGGATCATGGATCAGTACGTCCTGGCCGGCGAAGGCCTCGGCAGCGATCAGCCGCGACAGCCAGAAACGCACGCAAGCGATGCGCAGCATGGCCGGCCAGATCTCGGCTTCGGCGGCGGTGAACGGGCGCAGGGCCGCATAGGCGCCCATCACCGCGCGGGCGCGGCCTTCATCCAGACGGCCCTGTTCGTCCGAGCACCAGTCGTTCACGGTGATCGCCAGGTCGTAGAGCATCGGCCCCGAGCAGGCGTTGTAGAAGTCGATCACGCCGCTCAGATGGGTGCCTTCGAACATGCAGTTGTCGCGGAACAGGTCGGCGTGCAGGTTGGCGCGCGGCAGTTTGCGCACCTGCTCCTGCACGGCGGCGATTTCCGCCAAGGCACTTTCCAGCAGGGCGGTTGCCTCCGGCGCCTGATGGGTGGCCAGCACCTTGCCTTCGCGCAGCATCCACTCCAGGCCACGGTCGCTCTTGCGTTGCAGCGGATGGTCGCGGGTGGCCAGGTGAATGCGTGCCAGCAACTCGCCGACTTCATGGCAATGCTGGGCGTTGACGTCGCGAATGTGCCTGCCGCTCAGGCGCGGTTGCAACAGCGCCGGCTTGCCGGCCAGGGTGCGTAGCGCCTCGTTGCTGTCGGTTCGCAGGGCATACGGAACCGGCAGCCCTGCGTCATGGAGGATGTCGAGCAGCTCGATGAAGAACGGCAGATCCTCGCTGGGGCCGCGCTCGATCAGGGTCAGCACGAACTCGCCCTGTTCCAGGCTGACGAAGAAATTGCTGTTCTCGCTACCGGCCTCGATGCCCTGGAAGTCGAGCAGGCGACCGAGCCCGTAGGGCGCGAGAAAGGTTTCCAGTTGCGGACGTTGCAGCGGGGTGAACACCGACATGAATTGACTGCCTTACCAGCTGAAGATTTCCCAGGCCGGAATCAACATATCCGGCGAATCGGAACGCACGAAGTTGCCGTCGCTGCCGTCGGCCCGTACCAGGAAATAGGGTTTGCCACCTTTCGGGGTGACCTTGATGGCGTAGAGAAACCCGTTGACCCGGTATTCCTCCACGGTGCGATCGCCGTCCTGGCGGATGGTTACGTCGGGCTCGGCCGAGGGCGCATCACTGGCCTGCGCGGCGAACGGCACGGCTGCCAGCACGGCAAGCAGGATCAAGCGATTGAATGGTCCCATGGTAACCTTGTCCCTTTGATATCAACGGTGCTTTGTATTCTAGCGCCACGCCCGCCGAAAAGGTTGATTGCCCTCATGAGCCAAGCTCCCCTCGTCCTGGTCGACGGTTCTTCTTATCTGTACCGCGCCTTTCATGCCCTGCCGCCCCTGACCAACTCCAAAGGCCTGCCCACCGGTGCGGTGAAGGGCGTGCTGAACATGCTGCGCAGCCTGCGCCGCCAATACCCCGACAGCCCCTTCGCGGTGGTGTTCGACGCCAAGGGCGGCACCTTTCGCGATGAGCTGTTCGCTGACTACAAGGCCAACCGCCCGCCGATGCCCGACGAGCTGCGCCTGCAGGTCGAACCGTTGCACGCCAGCGTGCGCGGCCTGGGCCTGCCGCTGCTGTGTGTGGAAGGCGTGGAAGCTGACGACGTGATCGGCACCCTGGCCCGGCAGAGCGCCGCCGAAGGCCGTGACGTGGTGATCTCCACCGGCGACAAGGACATGGCGCAGCTGGTGTGCAAGCACGTCACCCTGGTCAACACCATGACCGGCAGCGTCTACGACATCGAGGGCGTGAAAGAGAAGTTCGGCGTCGGTCCCGAGCTGATCATCGATTACCTGGCGCTGATGGGCGACAAGATCGACAACATTCCCGGCGTGCCGGGCGTCGGCGAAAAGACCGCCCTGGGCCTGCTGGTCGGCGTCGGCGGCGGCCTCGACGTGATCTACGCCAACCTCGACAAGGTGCCCGGCCTGCCGATTCGTGGTGCCAAGGCCCTGCCGGCCAAGCTCGAAGAGCACCGCGAGATGGCCTACCTGTCCTACCAGCTCGCAACCATCAAGTTGGACGTGCCGCTGGACCTGAACTGCTCGCAACTGATGCCCGGCGAGCCGGACATCGAGACCCTGACCGCGCTCTACGAGCAGCTGGAATTCAAGGGCTGGCTCGACGAGCTGCTGCGCCAGAACAAGGCTGCCGCACCCAAGGTCAAGGCGGCTGCGCGATCTGATATGGCGCCACCTGCTGGCGATCTGTTCAGTGCGGCTGCCAGCACGGACGCGGGCGAGGTGCCGGCGGTGCAGGCGGCTGACACGCCGGCCACTGCTGAGGAGCAGCCATCGGTGGTCACCGGCGAGTACCGCACCATCCTCGACCAGGGCGAGTTCGACACCCTGCTGGAGGACCTCAAGCAGGCCGAGCTGATCGCCTTCGATACCGAAACCACCAGCGTCGACGCCCAGCAGGCTCAGCTGGTCGGCCTGTCCTTCGCGGTCAAGGCCGGCGAGGCGGTTTACGTGCCGGTGGCGCACAGCTACATGGGCGTGCCGCAGCAGCTGGATCGCGACGCCGTGCTACGCGCGCTCAAGCCGATTCTCGAAGACCCGGCCAAGGCCAAGGTCGGCCAGCACGCCAAGTACGACATCAACGTGCTGGCCAATGCTACTACGCCGATCAACGTGCAGGGCGTGGCCTTCGACACCATGCTCGAGTCCTACGTGCTGGATTCCACCGCCACCCGCCACGACATGGACAGCCTGTCGCTCAAGTACCTGGGCCACAGCACCATCCGTTTCGAGGACATCGCCGGCAAGGGCGCCAAGCAGCTGACCTTCGACCAGATCGCCCTGGAGCAGGCTGGCCCGTACGCCGCCGAAGATGCCGACGTGACCCTGCGCCTGCACCAGAACCTGTGGGCGCGCCTGGAAGAGATGCCGAGCCTGGCCGGCGTGTTGCGCGATATCGAGATCCCCCTGGTGCCGGTGCTGGCGCGCATCGAGCGCAACGGTGCGCTGGTCGATGCCAAGCTGCTCGGCGAGCACAGCCAGGAGCTGGGCGAGAAGCTGGTGGCCCTGGAGCGCCAGGCCTTCGAGGTGGCTGGTGAAGAATTCAACCTCGGCTCGCCCAAGCAGCTGGGCGCCATCCTCTATGAAAAGCTCGGCCTGCCGATCATCAGCAAGACCGCCAAGGGCCAGGCGTCGACCGCCGAAGCGGTGCTCGCCGAACTGGCCGAGCAGGATTACGAGTTGCCCAAGGTACTGATGCAGTACCGCAGCCTGAGCAAGCTCAAGAGCACCTACACCGACCGCCTTCCGGAGCAGATCAACCCGCGCACCGGGCGCATCCACACCAGTTATCAACAGGCCGTGGCGTCCACCGGGCGGCTGTCGTCCAGTGACCCCAACCTGCAGAACATCCCGATCCGCAGCGCCGAGGGCCGGCGCATTCGCCAGGCGTTCGTAGCGCCGAAGGGCTACAAGCTGGTGGCGGCGGACTATTCGCAGATTGAGCTGCGCATCATGGCCCATCTGTCCCGCGACGAAGGGCTGATGAACGCCTTCCGCGACAACCTTGACGTGCACACCGCGACCGCCGCCGAAGTGTTCAAGGTCGAGCTCGATCAGGTGACCACTGAGCAGCGACGCAGCGCCAAGGCCATCAACTTCGGGCTGATCTACGGCATGGGCGCGCAAAAGCTGGCCAAGGACATCGGCGTCGACGGCAAGACCGCCAAGGCCTACATCGAAACCTACTTCACCCGCTATCCGGGCGTGCGCGAGTATATGGACCGTACCCGTCACCAGGCGGCGGAGCAGGGCTACGTGGAAACCCTGTTCGGGCGGCGCCTGTACTTGCCGGCGATCAAGTCGAGCCGCCCGCAGGAACGCGCCGGGGCCGAGCGTACGGCGATCAACGCGCCGATGCAGGGCACCGCTGCCGACATCATCAAGAAGGCCATGGTCGCCGTCGATGAGTGGCTGACCGAGTCCGGCCTGGATGCGCGAGTGATCCTGCAGGTACACGATGAACTGGTACTGGAGGTTCGCGAGGATCTGGTCGAGCAGGTCAGCGCGCAGATTCGCCCGCTGATGGGCGAAACCGTAAAGCTCGATGTGCCGCTGCTGGTTGAAGTGGGGGTGGGCAACAACTGGGACGAAGCGCACTGAACGGCAAAGAAAACGGGACGCCGTTGCGTCCCGTTTTCAATTAGTACTGGCCGGTCTTAATTGGAATAAAGACCAAACAAAGGGATCTAAGCACCGCTGAACTTTACTTCTGCCCGCCCGGTCAGAGTTTGGGAATGGCCCATAAAGCCCTTCGATGCTCCTTTGTTGTGTTAAGTGTTGGCAGACATCTGAGCCCCGCCCTAGCGGTTCAGACCCTTAAACCCCGATCTTCTCCCTCCCCATACGAAGTTCGGGGTTTTTTTTGCCTGCAGGAAAGTGCCGGCAGCTTCCCATACCCCTATTTCCTTCCTGGAGCCTAGTCGCTCCTCGCCAGAGCGCAACGCAAAACGCCCCGCGTTGGCGGGGCGTTTCAAGGGGTAGCCTTGGCGTTGAGTGCAGCGATACCCAAGAGGCGCTGATAAGTACGACAACACTCAATCCTGCTCCCGGGTATCGCTACGCTCGACCACGGGCTACGGGAGTGAGGTTATTCTTGGGGTTGCTCGTCTTCCTCTTCGCCGATCAGGCCCAGCCAGTGGCCCAGAACGGTTTGCGCGTCTTCCACACCGATGCGCTTGGGCGCCGAGAACAGCTGGATGCTGACGTGCTCGCCCCAGCCCTTGCGGATCTCCTGCTGCACCTTGAGCAGCGCGTTCTTCGCCGCGCCAAAGGCCAGCTTGTCGGCCTTGGTCAGCAGGATGTGCATGGGCATACCGCTGGCGCCAGACCAGTCGAGCATCATGCGGTCGAACTCGGTCAGCGGGTGACGGATGTCCATCATCAGGATCAGCCCACGAAGGCTCTCGCGGCTGCCCAGGTAGGCTTCAAGGTGCTTCTGCCAGTGCTGCTTGAGCGGAATCGGCACCTTGGCGTATCCGTAGCCGGGCAGATCGACCAGGCGGCGTTCGTCGTCCAGGCGGAAGAAGTTCAGCAGCTGGGTGCGCCCCGGGGTTTTCGAGGTGCGTGCCAGGCTGGCGTGGGTCAGGGTGTTCAGCGCGCTGGATTTGCCGGCGTTGGAGCGGCCGGCGAAGGCGACTTCATAGCCTTGGTCGTCCGGGCACTGGTCGACCTTGGCGGCGCTGATCTGGAAGGTGGCTTGCTGACACAAGCCGATTACGGGGTTCTTCGCGTGCATCGGGGTATCCGGTGGAGGGGCGTGCATCGCGGCAGTCTAACAGGCTGGCGACGCGCTGACCCGCGCCGCCTGACTGCCGAGCTGGGCGTCACCTCAAAGCGGCTGTGCCCACAGCATCACGTCGAGGCGGTATTCGGCGCCCGGCGCGAGGATCAGCGCATCGTCCAGAACATTGGCGTGCTCGATGCAGAGCATGCCCTGCCAGGCGTCATCGGCGAATTGCGAGAGGCGCTTGGCCTTGTCGATCCACGGGTTCCACACCACCGCCGAACCCGAGCCCTGGCTGCGCATGAAGATGCGCCGCTTCCAGGTCGGGTCGACGATGGTCAGCTGGGGCGGTGTATCGAGGTAGATGCGGTCGGTTTCGCCGCTGAAGGTCACCGCGCCGTTCTGACGTACGTTCTTCCAGTCCTGCAGCGTGTCGACATAGCTGCAGCCTTCCAGCCCCTCGATGCGCACCTGGCGGATATCGCTGACCGCAAAATAGGTGTGCAGCGCCTGGCTGATCGGCAATTCGTGGTCGCCCAAGTTGCGGGTGGTCAGGCTTAGTGCCAGGCGCTCGCCGAGATGAATGTCCAGCTGTAGCTCGGCGGCGAACGGCCACTCGGCAATCGGCTGGGCGGCGGTGTCGAAGGCGAACGACAGGGTCGCGCCGTCCTCGCGGGTATCCAGGCCGATCAGCTGCCAGTCACGGTCACGCACCAGGCCGTGGGCGGGGGCATCGGCCGGGCGCGTATAGGTGTTGCGGATCGCCTCGGGGTTGCGCTGCAGGTCGCCGAACCAGGGCCAGCACACCGGTACGCCGCCGCGCACGCTCTTGCCGGCGGCATAGGCGGCCTCGTCGCTGAGCCAGATCAGTGCCTCACCGCTGGCGGGCTGGTGGCGCAGGATCTGCGCGCCCTGCTCGCTGACCAGCAGTTCGGCGCCGGAATGGCGGATGCGCCAGCAGGCCAGGTCGCCCAGCTGAATGCGTTCGTGGGTGGTGCTCATGGGCATGCTGCTCCTTGAAAGGGGGTGGCTGTTGGGCCACGACGGGGCATCGAGGTTCGCGTTTACCATGAAAAACGCCCGTCGAAACGGGCGTTTTCACCGGTCAGACCGTTTATGGGCCGTAGACCTGCGTCGGCAGCCAGGTGATCAGGCCCGGGAAGATGTACGCGATGACCAGCAACAGCAGTTGAATCAGAATGAACGGCACCACGCCCTTGTAGATGGTGCTGGTCGGGATGCTCGGCGGGGTCACGCCGCGCAGGTAGAACAGCGCGAAGCCAAAGGGCGGGGTCAGGAACGAGGTCTGCAGGTTCAGGGCGATCATCACGCCCAGCCACACCGGATCCAGCCCCATGGCCAGCAGCACCGGCCCGACGATCGGCACCACCACGAAGGTGATCTCGATGAAGTCGAGGATGAAGCCGAGCAGGAAGATCACCAGCATCACCAGGAAGAACGCACCGAGCACGCCGCCTGGCAGTTGGGCGAATACGTCCTCGATCAGCACTTCGCCACCGAAGCCGCGGAACACCAGGGAGAACAGCGAGGCGCCGATCAGGATCAGGAACACCATGGCGCTGATTTCGGTGGTGCCATAGGCCACTTCACGGAGTTGGCCGAAATTCAGCTTGCCCTTGAACAGGGCCAGCAGCATGGCGCCGACGGCGCCGAGTGCCGCGGCTTCGGTGGGCGTTGCGTAGCCGGCGAGGATCGAGCCCAGTACCGCACCGATCAGCACCAGCGGCGGCACCAGTGCCTTGAGCAGGCGGCCCCACTCGACATCGCCAAGCTCTTCCTTGGACAGTGCCGGCAGCTTCTTCGGCTGCAGAATCGCCACCGCGATGATGTAGACGATATACAGCCCCACCAGCAGCAGGCCGGGCAGCAGGGCGCCGACGAACAGGTCACCGACCGACACGGTCTTCGGCGAGAAGATGCCCATCTTTAGCTGCGCCTGCTGGTAGGCGCTGGACATCACGTCACCGAGCAGCACCAGCACGATGGACGGCGGGATGATCTGGCCCAGGGTGCCGGTCGCCGCCAGGGTACCGGTGGAGATGGCCGGGTCATAACCGCGACGCAGCATGGTCGGCAGGGCCAGCAGGCCCATGGTCACCACGGTGGCGCCGACGATACCGGTGCTGGCAGCGAGCAGGGCGCCGACCACGCACACGGAGATCGCCAGGCCGCCGCGCAGGGTGCCGAACAGCCGCGACATGGATTCGAGCAGGTCTTCGGCGACCCGCGAGCGCTCCAGCATCACGCCCATGAACACGAACAGCGGCACGGCCAGCATGGTCTGGTTGTTCATGATGCCGAACAGGCGGTTGGGCAGGGCGCTCAGGTAGCCGGCATCGAAAGTGGCGGTGAGTACGCCGATGCCGGCGAACAGCAGGGATACGCCGCCCAGGGTGAAGGCCACCGGGTAGCCCGCCATTAGTGCGAGGCAGATGCTGACGAACAGCAGAATCGCCATCAACTCAGCCATGTTTCACCTCCTCGGCGGGCAGGCGACCGCTGATCACGTAGAGTGCCTTGATCAGGTTGGAGACGCCTTGCAGAGAGAGGCTGACCACCAGCAGCAGGATGATGCTCTTCTGCAGATAAACGAATTTCAGGCCGCCCGACTCACTGGAGCCCTCATGGGTCGCCCAGGCATTGCTGACGTAATCCCAGCTGGCCCAGCCGAGGAACAGGCACAGGGGCAGCAGGAACAGCAGGTTGCCGAGAATCTCGACCAGTGCCTGACGGCGGCCGCTGAACTGCTGGTAGAAGATGTCCACGCGCACGTGGGCATTGCGCTGCAGCGCCCAGGCGGCGGCGCCCATGAACACCAAGGCGTGGGCGTAGAGCACCGCTTCCTGCAGGGCGGTGGCGCCGATGCCGAAGCCATAGCGCAATACCACGACGATGGTGGTGCCGAGCACCAGAAACAGGGTCAGCCAGGAGCAGGCCTTGCCAAGGGCGCTGTTGATCGCGTCGATGGTTCTGGCCAGGCCCAGCGGGAGTGAAGGCGAATTGGACATGGGACGTCCTTATAGTTATCGGGAGTGTCGGCAAAAGCGGCTGATTCTAGGCAGCTACCCGGTAAAACAGCAATCGCCATACGACTTTAGTCAGCTTTGCTATACCTGATGGCAGCTTGCCTCTAATGTAGCGATATTTGCGCGTGTCGCGAGGCCGGATCTACCGGGCGGCGACAGCGCATTGCGTGCTGGGCAAGAACCATTACAACAACAAAAGGAGCTAACAATGAAACGTCGCCAAATACTGGCTGCTGCGGGCGTCGGCATTGCTGCCGGGGCACTGGTCGGTTGCAAGGAAGAGGCCGGCGCCAACGCCGCCAAGCCGGCCGAAGAGGCCAAATCCTTCACCTGGAAAATGGTCACCTCCTGGCCGAAGAACTTCCCCGGCGTGGGTGTGGGCGCCGAGCGCTTTGCCAAGCTGGTCGAGCAGATGAGCAACGGCCGCCTGAAGGTCAAGGTCTACGCCGCCGGTGAACTGGTGCCGGCCCTGGAAGTGTTCGATGCGGTATCGCGCGGTACTGCCGAGATGGGCCACGGCGCCCCCTACTACTGGAAAGGCAAGGTGCCGGCCGCACAGTTTTTCTGCGCCCTGCCGTTCGGTCCTAACGCCCAGGAAATGAACGCCTGGCTGCACTACGGCGGCGGCATGCAGCTCTGGGAAGAGGTCTACAAACCCTACGGCGTGCTGCCGATGGCCTGCGGCGCTACCGGGGTGCAGACCGCGGGCTGGTTCAACAAGGAAATCAAATCGGTCGACGACCTCAAGGGCCTGAAGATGCGTACCCCGGGCCTGGGCGGTGAAGTGCTGACCAAGGTCGGCGGCACCGTGGTCAACATGCCGGCCGGCGAGATCTTCACCGCCCTGCAGACCGGCGCCATCGACGCTACCGAGTGGATCGGCCCGTACAATGACCAGGCCCTGGGCCTGCACAAGGCGGCCAAGTACTACTACACGCCCGGCTGGCAGGAGCCGAACGTCACCTTCGAGCTGGATATCAACCTCAAGGCCTGGGAAACCCTGCCGGCCGACCTGCAGGCCATCGTTCGCGCCGCGGCCCGTGACGTCAACGCCGACATGCTCGACGACTACAACGCCAAGAACATGGAAGCGATGGAGCAGCTCAAGAAGGAGGGCGTCGACGTGCGCCGCCTGCCGGACGAAGTGCTCACCAAGCTCAAGGAAGTCTCCGCCCAGGTAGTCGACGCCACCGCTGCCGCCGACCCGGCTGCGCAGAAGGTCTGGCAGCAGCAGAAAGCCTACCTGACGCGCTTGTACGAATACGCCGAAGCGAACGAGAAGGATATCTACGCGATTCGTTGATGGGCGGATTGAAGGCAGAAGCGGCCGTTCATTCGTGGGAGAGGCTTTAGCCTCGATTATGCCTGGCTAGGCGTAAAGAGCTCGCGGCTAAAGCCGCTCCCACGAGCCCGCGAACGGCCGTTTCGCCATCTCACAGTCAGAGCCGATAAAAACTGTCGCGAAATTAATGCCGCAGAAATGACAACGCCGGCTCAGCGCCGGCGTTGTCATTTCTGCGTCTCGTGATCAGGGCCGCTTGCGATTGCTGATCATGGTGCCATTACCCACATCGGTGAAGATCTCCAGCAGCACCGCATTCGGCACGCGGCCGTCGATGATGTGCGAGCTGGTCACGCCACCCTGCACCGCTTCCAGGGCGCACTTGATCTTCGGCAGCATGCCGCCGTAGATGGTGCCGTCGGCGATCAGCTCGTTGACCTGCTCGGTGCTCAGGCCGGTGAGTACTTCACCCTGCTTATCCATCAGGCCGGCGATGTTGGTCAGCAGCATCAGCTTCTCGGCTTTCAGTGCTTCGGCCACCTTGCCGGCCACCAGGTCGGCGTTGATGTTGTAGGACTCACCTTTCGGGCCCACGCCAATCGGCGCGATCACCGGAATGAAGTCGCCCTTTACCAGCATGTTCAACAGATCGGTGTTCACTCCGGTGACTTCGCCAACGTGGCCGATGTCGATGATTTCCGGCTGGGTCATTTCCGGCGTCTGCCGGCTGACGGTGAGCTTACGTGCACGGATCAGCTCGGCATCCTTACCGGTCAGGCCGATGGCGCTGCCGCCATGGCGGTTGATCAGGTTGACGATGTCCTTGTTGACCTGGCCGCCGAGCACCATTTCCACCACGTCCATGGTCGCCGCGTCGGTAACGCGCATGCCATCGATGAAGTGGCTTTCGATGGAGAGGCGCTTGAGCAGGTCGCCGATCTGCGGGCCGCCGCCGTGAACCACCACCGGGTTGATGCCCACCGCCTTCATCAGCACGATATCGCGCGCGAAGCCTTCCTTCAGGTCATCACTTTCCATGGCGTTGCCGCCGTACTTGATCACCAGGGTCTTGCCAACGAAACGGCGGATGTACGGCAGTGCTTCGGACAGCACCTTGGCGACGTTGGTGGCGGCTTCACGCTCTAGGGTCATGCGGGGCTCCAGTGCTGGACGGGTCAGAACGGTAGTTGGACGTCAGGGGCGACGCGGTGCATCTGCGAACGGAACAGCTCCTGGATCCGCTCCAGCTCGGCCTGGCTTTCCGCTTCGAAGCGCAGCACCAGTACCGGCGTGGTGTTGGATGCACGCACCAGGCCCCAACCTTTGGGGTAATCGACGCGCACACCGTCGAGGTTGGTCACACTGCCTTCGCCCCACTGACCTTCACGCTGCAGGCGTTCGATGATCGGGAACTTGGTTTGCTCGGTGACCTGCACGTTGATTTCCGGGGTCGACACGTCGTTGGGGAACGCGGCGAACACCTGCTCGGCGGTGCGCTTGTCCTGGCTGAGAATTTCCAGCAGGCGCGCGGCGGCGTAGATGCCGTCGTCGAAACCGAACCAGCGTTCCTTGAAGAACACGTGGCCGCTCATCTCGCCGGCCAGCAGGGCGCCGGTTTCCTTCATCTTCTTCTTGATCAGCGAGTGACCGGTTTTCCACATCACCGGACGGCCGCCGTAGCCGCTGATCAGCGGGGTCAGGCGGCGGGTGCATTTGACGTCGAAGATGATGTCGGCGCCCGGGTTGCGCGACACCACGTCCTTGGCGAACAGCATCAGCAGACGGTCCGGGTAGACGATGGTGCCGGTGTTGGTGACCACGCCCACGCGGTCGCCATCGCCGTCGAAGGCCAGGCCGACATCGGCGTTCTCTTCCTTGACCTTGGCGATCAGGTCGACCAGGTTCTCGGGCTTGCCCGGATCCGGATGGTGGTTGGGGAAGTTGCCGTCGACCTCGCAGTACAGCGGAATAACCTTGCAGCCCAGCGCCTCGATCAGCTGCGGGGCGATCACCCCGGCGGCGCCGTTGCCGCAATCGACCACCACACGCAGCGGCTTGGCCATGGCGATGTCACTGCGGATCTGCTCTAGGTAGCGCGGCAGCAAATCGACGCGTTCGACGCTGCCTTCGCCGCTGCTCAGGTCGTTGGTGTCGATGCGGGTCTTCAGTGCCTGGATCTGTTCGTTGGCCAGGGTGTCGCCAGCGATGACGATCTTGAAGCCGTTGTAGTCCGGCGGGTTGTGGCTGCCGGTGAGCATCACCGCGGTCTTGCCGGCCAGCACATGGGCGGCGAAGTAGACCACCGGGGTCGGCACCATGCCGACGTCGCTGACGTGGCAGCCGCTGTCGGCCACACCCTGAATCAGCTGCTCCACCAGGCTCGGGCCGGACAGGCGGCCGTCACGGCCAACGGCGACGTTCGGCTCCCCCTCGGCCAGGCTCTGGGAGCCGATGGCGCGGCCGATCCAGTAGGCGGTTTCTGGGGTCAGGCCTGCGCCCACCACACCGCGGATGTCATAGGCTCGGAAGATGTCTGCTGGGAGTTTCGGGGCTTGCGGCGCGGTCATGATCGGTGTCTGCTCCAGTCCCAGGAGATCCTGGTCGTCGTCGAGGATGTCGATATCGAGAATATCGGTGTCTTGAAACAGCGGATTCACGAAATCCGCCGGCTTGGCTGCGACGCGACTACTGGGTGCTTCACTGGCAGCGGGCTCCGGGCGAGTCGCCACGGGTTCCTGGGCGCGACGGGGCAGTCGGCTCAGGTTCTGCGCCAGGTTATTCAGGGCGGGCAGGCTCAAGCTGAAGGCTTTGACGGCTTTGCCCGCGGAGAGTTCTTTTACCAATTCGCTCAGTTGCGCGACGTCGCGCGCCAGGCGCTGCTGCAGGCCGCGGTTGACCAGCAACAGGCCGATTAGCGCACCGGCCAGGGCGACCAGCAGGGCAAGCCCCAGGAGCGCAGGCGACAGGCCGGTGGCGCCAAGACCTGCAGCAGGCGTGAAGTTCAGCGTCCAGTGCGGATTGCCGGTGGCGAACGCCTGGGCCGTGCCCTCGGCCTGGCCGCGCTGGGTCAGCACCTGAGTCGCGCCGGCATCGAAGCGTTGCACCAGCTGGATCTGCCCGACGTCCGCCGGCAGTAGTGGCAGATTGCCGAGCAGGCGGTTGAGGTCGACGGCCAGCAGCAGGGTGCCGACCATGGGCTGTTTATCGTCCAGGCGTACCGGCGCCACGCTATAGGCCAGCCAGCGCTCGCCGACTTTATAGGCTTCCACGGCCGGCGCCTGACCGGCTTCCAGGCGGCGCAGCAAATCCAGCGCGGCGAAGTTCATTGGCGCGGCGCGCGAGCTGTCCGGGACTGCCTGGCCGGGCAAGTTGAGCTGGGCATCGACAACGCCGTTCCAGTAGCGCAGGCCGTTCTCGGCATTGCGCAGCTGGGCTTCATCACCGCTCTGCAGCGCCTGCGCCAGTGCCGGGTTGCGCGCGGCGGCCAGGGTGTCGGCGCTGAGCTGCTTGAGAGCCTGCTGCAGGCTGGCGGCCTGGCTGCTGCCCCAGGCCTGGTTGAGCTGTTGCTGCTGCACCTGCTGCGCCGGGCTCACTGCGGCGAACCACAGGATGGCGCCGGCCAAGGCCACGCCAAGGGCGGCAGCGATCACGCCGGGTAGCAGATCGGCCGAGGCTTTGGCCTGGCCACGAGGAGCGTGTTGCGAGTCGCCGGGGCGTTCTTCCTTGGGCGCGCGTTTGAAGCCTTTCATCCGACGTCTCCTGGAGAACTAGAAGGGGATCACTTGGTACCCGAGTGGCCGAATCCACCGGCGCCGCGTTCGCTGTCGTCGAATTCCTCGACCACTTCGAAGCGCGCCTGGATCACCGGCACCAGCACCAGCTGAGCGATACGCTCGCCGATGCTCATCTTGAAGCTGGTGTTGCCGCGGTTCCAGCACGACACCATCAGCTCACCCTGGTAGTCCGAGTCGATCAGGCCGACCAGGTTGCCCAGCACGATGCCATGTTTGTGGCCCAGGCCCGAGCGCGGCAGGATCAGCGCGGCCAGGCCCGGATCAGCGACGTGAATGGCCAGGCCGGTGGGAATCAGCACGGTCTGGCCCGGCTCCAGGGTCAGGTCTTCCTTGAGCATGGCACGCAGATCCAGGCCGGCGGAACCGGGCGTGGCGTAGGCGGGCATGGGAAATTCACTGCCGAGGCGGGGGTCGAGGATCTTGGCTTGTAAGGCGTGCATGGTGCGATCAGGATTTCCGTGAAAATGAATGTCAGGATTTGGGTTGCTGCGCGGCTATGAAGCTCACCAACTGACGGGCGATCTTGCCCTTGCTGGTCTGCGCGAAGCTGGTCTGCTGCAGCGCGCGATCGATGATGGTGATCGCGTTGTCCTCGCTGTTGAAGCCGATGCTCGGGTTGGCCACGTCGTTGGCGACGATCAGGTCGAGGTTCTTGTCCTTGAGCTTGCGCGAGGCGTACTCCAGCAGGTTCTCGGTCTCGGCGGCGAAGCCGACGCTGAACGGGCGGTCATCACGATGCGCCAGGGTGGCGAGGATGTCGGGGTTGCGCACCATCTGCAACAGCAGACCATCGCCGCTGTTGGGGTCTTTCTTCAATTTGTGCTGGGCGACAACTTCCGGGCGGTAGTCAGCGACCGCTGCTGCGGCGATGAGAATGTCGCAGGGCATCGCCGCTTCGCAGGCGGCGAGCATGTCGCGTGCGCTGACCACGTCGATGCGGTTGACCCGGTCTGGCGTTGGCAGGTGCACCGGGCCGCTGATCAGGGTGACCTTGGCACCGGCTTCCACCGCCGCTTCGGCGAGGGCGAACCCCATCTTGCCGGAGCTGTGGTTGGTGATGTAACGCACCGGGTCGATGTTTTCCTGGGTCGGGCCGGCAGTAATCAGCACGTGCTTGCCGGTCAGCGCCAGGTGCTCGAAGCAGTCGGCGGCCAGGTGCGCCAGGTCGTCGGCCTCGAGCATGCGGCCCAGGCCAATGTCGCCACAGGCCTGGCTGCCGGAAGCCGGGCCGAACAGCTTCAGGCCACGGCTGCGCAGCAGCTCGACGTTGGCAAGCGTCGCCGGATCGCGCCACATCGCCTGGTTCATGGCCGGCGCCAGGGCCACTGGGGCATCGGTGGCCAGCACCAGGGTGGTCAGCAGGTCGTCGGCCACGCCTTGGGCCAGGCGCGCCATCAGGTCGGCGGTGGCCGGCGCGATCAGCACCAGGTCGGCCCAGCGCGCCAGTTCGATATGGCCCATGGCGGCTTCGGCCGCCGGGTCGAGCAGATCCAGGTGCACCGGGTGGCCGGACAGCGCCTGCAGGGTCAGCGGGGTGATGAATTCGCGACCGCCCTGGGTCATGACCACGCGCACTTCGGCGCCCTGATCCTTGAGGCGACGGACCAGCTCGGCGCTCTTGTACGCCGCGATGCCGCCACCCACGCCGAGGATGATGCGTTTGCGATACAGCCGCTGCATAACTCTGCCTTTGTCGTGTGTAGTTACAGACGCAGATGCCCGAGACCTCCCCAGGCCCGGCGCCCTGCGAAAAACCGGGCTACGATAGCACAGCGGCAGCAGGGGAGCAGCGGCGCAGCGGCGCGCCGGGCGAGTGATGGCCGGCGTCATAGCGATGGACAGGGAGCGTCTGATGAGCATTCGTGAGTGGCCCGCGGCAGAGCGCCCGCGGGAAAAACTGCTGGCCCAGGGAGCGGCCAGTTTGACCGACGCCGAACTGCTGGCGATCTTTCTACGCACCGGTGTGGCGGGGCAAAGTGCAGTAGATCTGGCCCGCCACCTGCTCGCCGATTTTGGCAGCCTGCGCGCGCTGTTGCAGGCCGATCTGCCGTGCTTCTGTCAGCGCCTGGGCCTCGGCCCCGCCAAGTTCGCCCAGTTGCAGGCGGTGCTGGAAATGGGCCGTCGCCATCTGGCTGAGCAGTTGCGCCGTGATTCGGCCCTGGAGAGCCCGCAGGCGGTGCGCGATTACCTCAAGGCGCAGTTGCGTCACGAGCCCCATGAGGTGTTCGGTTGCCTATTTCTCGATGCCAAGCACCGGGTGCTGGCTTTCGAGGCGCTGTTCCACGGCTCCATCGACAGTGCCAGCGTTTATCCCAGGCAAGTCGTGAAACGCGCCCTGTCCCATAACGCCGCGGCGCTGATCCTCACCCATAACCACCCTTCAGGCGTCGCCGAACCCAGCCAGGCCGACAAGGTGCTGACCCAGCGTCTCAAGGATGCCTTGGCGCTGGTCGAGGTGCGTGTGCTCGACCATTTCATCGTCGGCGACGGCGAGCCGCTGTCGATGGCCGAGCACGGCTGGATGTAGCGCGAGGCAGGCTCAGTCCTTAAGGCTGACCCTGGAGAAATCCTGACGGCCGAACGGGCTTACGCTGTAGCCCTCGACGCCCTTGCGGGTCAGCGCGTAGGCGGTCGGGTGAGCCAGGGGCAGCCACAGCGCCTGCTGCTGGATGATCGTCTGGGCATCCTTATAGAGAGCGCTGCGTTTGGCCTGGTCGCTGATGGCTTTGCCGTCGGCGATCAGCTTATCGAGCTTGGCGTCGCAGAAGCGCGCGAAGTTGAGGCCCGACTCCACCGAGGCGCAGGAAAACTGCGGGGTCAGGAAGTTGTCCGGGTCGCCGTTGTCGCCGGCCCAACCCATGAACAACAGGTCATGCTCGCCGGCCTTGGCGCGGCGGATCAGCTCGCCCCACTCGATCACGCGGATCTGCGCCTTGATGCCGACTTCGGCCAGATCGGCCTGCAGCAGCTGCGCACCCAGGCTTGGGTTTGGGTTGAGCAGGCTGCCCGATGGGCGCGTCCAGATGGTGGTGCTGAAGCCGTCGGCCAGCCCGGCTTGCTTGAGCAGCTCGCGGGCCTTCTGCGGGTCATGGGCGTAGCCCGGCAGGTCGCTGGCGTAGCTCCAGGTGTTTGGCGGGTAGGGGCCATTGGCGGGCTCTGCGCTACTCTCGAACACCGCCTTGATATAGCTGCTCTTGTCGAAGGCCTGGTTGATGGCCTGGCGCACCGCAGGCTTGTCCAAAGGCGGGTGCTGGCTGTTGATGGCGACGAAGGCGGTCATGAAGGCGGCGGTCTTCACGGTAGCGAGGTCGGCATCCTTGCTCGCCGCTTCGACATCGACCGGCTTGGGCGACAGGGCGATCTGGCATTCACCGCGGCGCAGGCGCTGCAGGCGCACGTTGGCATCCGGGGTGATGGCGAAGACCAGGTTGTCGACCTCGGGCTTGCCGGCGAAGTAGTCGGCGTTGGCCGTGTAGCGCACCGCGGCGTCCTTCTGGAAGCGGCGGAACACGAAGGGCCCGGTGCCGATTGGCTGGCTGTTGAGCTTCTCCGGCGTGCCGGCTCTGAACAGCTGGTCGGCGTACTCGGCGGAATAGATGGAGGCGAAGCCCATGCTCAGGGTGGCCAGGAAGGTCGCGTCCGGCTTGTTGAGGGTGATGCGCACGGTATGGGCGTCGACCTTTTCCACCGCCTTGATCAGCGCGGGCCACTGCATCGACTGGGCGTGGGGGTAGCCGCTGGCGGCGGTCTTGTACCAGGGATGGTTGGGGTCGAGCATGCGCTGGAAGCTGAACAGCACGTCATCGGCTTCCAGCGTCCGGCGGGTGGGCTTGAAGTAGTCGGTGCGGTGGAACAGCACGTCCTTGCGCAGGGTGAAGGTGTAGCTCAAACCGTCGTCGGAAATTTTCCAGCTGCTGGCCAGGCTGGGTACCAGCTTGCCCTTGGCGGCATCGAACTCCACCAGGCGATTCATCAGCACGTCAGCCGAGGCGTTGGTGGTGGTCAGGGAGTTGTACTGCACCACATCGAAGCCATCGGGGCTGGCTTCGGTACAGACGCTCAGGGTCGCGGCCTGGGCGAATAGCGGGGCGACGAGCAGCGGCAACAGGGCAAGGCGCATGGTGATCTCCTGAACGAAACGGCGCGCATCCGGCGGGCCAGTCATGAAATACTTAGGGGAGAGAGGGTCGCGTTAACGCGTGGACAGACCCTAAACGATAAGATGCAGGCTAACAATGCAATACGGCGACGAGCGGTCGTTCGCGTCCATGCCCGCCGCCTGGGGCTCAGCGCCCGAATGGCGTGCATTTTAAAGTGCGTTTGCGCTTGTTGCTGTGGGGGCTTTCTGGTATAAAGCAGCGCTCTTTTCTAGGGGCCCGGTTGCTTGATCGCGATCTATCACCGGTAAGACCCTGAAGAAACGCGGCGCCCAGCGCCGAAAAACAGAGATTAAGCGGCCAACCCATGCCGGGTTGGGCATGTGGTTTAGAGGGCTGAGGTATGTCGAGAGTCTGTCAAGTTACCGGTAAGGGTCCGGTAACCGGGAATAACATTTCCCACGCAAACAACAAAACCCGTCGTCGTTTCCTGCCGAACCTGCAGCATCACCGCTTCTGGGTCGAGTCTGAAAACCGCTTCGTCCGTCTGCGTCTGTCCACCAAAGGCATGCGCATCATCGACAAGCGTGGTATTGACGTAGTGCTGGCCGAGCTTCGTGCTCGCGGCGAAAAGGTTTAAGGAGACTGTCATGCGTGAACTGATCCGTTTGGTGTCCAGCGCCGGTACCGGCCACTTCTACACCACCGACAAGAACAAGCGCACCACTCCGGACAAGATCGAGATCAAGAAATACGATCCGGTCGTCCGCAAGCACGTTGCGTACAAGGAAGCCAAGATCAAGTAATTGATCGGCTGACTCGAAAAGCCCGCCCCATGGCGGGCTTTTTCATGCCTGCGATTTGGCGCGTCGCCGATCGTTCAGGGCGCCGGTCGTAGCGTCAGCGTGCTGCGCGTGTGGGCGGTTACGTCGTCGGTACTCAGGTGCTGCGGCACGTATTCACCGTCTATGAAGCGCTGGGCCTGGTCGCTGTAGTGGCGGTCGAACGGCATGCCGCTCTGGCCCAATGGGTTGATGCCCAGGCTGTGATCGGCGTCGGCCAGGTCGATCAGTCGACGCGTCGAGGGCCCATAACCCACGGCCCAGGGCGCGGCGCCAATGCGGTGCGACAGGTTGTTGGGCATCTCGTGACCGCCGGGCGCTGGCAGTGGGCCAACGTTGAGCAGCGCATCCAGCGGCCACTGCACGCCCAGGGGGTGCTGGTGGGTGAGGGTATGGGCCTTGCCCCAGCGCCATTGCGCCGGGTCGTCGCCCAGGGTGGCATGCAGGTGCTCGACGGTGGCGCGCCAGGCTTCGGCCACCGCCTCGGCGCGGCTGCGCGGCTGGCCATCGGCGCGCGCCCACCAGGGCGAATCGGGGTCAGCGGTCAGGCGTGGCAGTGCGCTGTCAATCATTCGCGTCGACAGCAGTTGCTCGAAGGCCTGCGCGCCCAGGCGCGGCGCTAGTGCCGTGCGGCCCAGCTCATAGGTGAGCTGGTTGAACAGCGTCGCCGGCAGCGATTGCAGCGGGTGATCACCCTGCCAGGCGGCCAGGGCTTCGACCAGCTCACGCTCCTGCTCGTCGGCTGCCGCGGCGCGCAGCTCGCCAAGGATCGGTGCCAGCAGCTTGGGCCCGTAAGCGGTGGCGGTTTCCAGTTGCAGGGCCTGGCTATTGTGGATATCCCAGCGCACCTGCGGGGCGGCCAGCCGTTGGTTCAGGCGTTGGCCGCGTTCCGGCGGATTGTAGTAGCCAGGAATCTCGATACCGCTGGCTGGCAGCGGCTGGAAGTTGGCCGAGACGATGTAACCGCGCGGTGGGTTCTCTTCCTGCGGGTTGGCGCTGAATGGATGGAAGCCCGGTTTGTCGGCGGCGCTCGTGCTGCCATCGAGGATGAATGCCGGGTTCACCCCGGTGGGTCGCATCGGCAGCTTGGCCGCGGCCCACCAGGCGATGTCGCCGCTGGCGTTGGCCCACACCAGGTTGAGGCCCGGCGCATGGATGCGCTCGGCGGCGGCGCGGCCCTTTGCCAGGGTGTCGGCACGGTTCAGGCGGTAGAAGGCGTCGAGCAGCGGGTTCTCGGTTTCCAGAAAGGTCCACCACATGGCGATTGGCGTGGCACCAGCGCTGTCGCCCAGGGCATCATTGATGATCGGGCCGTGGGGCGAGCGACGCAGTTTCAGGGTGACCGGCTCGCCGTCCTTGACCCGGATGACTTCCTCGCGCTGCTGCAGATCGACCCAGTGGCCCCGGTACCAGACCTGCTCAGGGTTCTCCGGGTTGAGGCGTTCGGCAACCAAGTCCATGTCGTCGTTCTGGAACATGGTCAGGGTCCAGGCGAAATCCCGGTTGTGGCCGAGAAAGGCCACCGGGGTTGCGGGCTGGTGATGGCCGTAGAGTTCGAAGCCCGGGTATTTGAGGTGCGCCTCGTACCACACCGACGGTGCCGAGAAGCGGATGTGCGGATCGCCAGCCAGCAGCGGCTTGCCGCTGGCGGTGCGGGCGCCGGCCACTGCCCAGGCGTTGCTGCCCTCGAACTGCGGCAGGCCGCTGTCGGCCAGGGCCTGGTCGCTCAGGGCGGCGATCCGGTCGAGCATCCGCCAGTCGGCTTTGCCGAACGCTGTGTCGAGCACGCCGTCGGGGTGCCAGTCGAGATCAAAGATCTTCAGGTAGTCGCTGCCCAGTTCATCGCGAATGCGTGTCAGCAGGGGCTCGCTGCGTAGCGCTGCGGCGAAGCTGTAGGCAAGGTAGCCGGCGATGGACAGGGTATCGCCGGCGGTGAACGGGCGCTTCTCGATACCCAGCAGGTCGAACTCCAGCGGCGCCGGGCGGCTGGCCTGATACTGGTTGATGCCGTCGAGGTAGGCGGCCAGCGCCTTGCCGTGGGGGCTCTCGGGATCCAGTTCGCGGGCCTGCTGGTCGGCACGCTCGCGGATCTGCAGGGTGCGGAACAGACGGTCGGTGGGCAGCAGTTTGGCGCCGAGCACTTCGGCCAGTTCACCGCGGGCCAGGCGGCGCAGCATCTCCATCTGGAACAGACGATCCTGGGCCTGCACGAAGCCCAGGGCGCGGTACAGGTCAGCCTCGTTCTGCGCCTCGATGTGTGGCACGCCGCGCTCGTCATAGCGCACCTGAACCGGCGCGCCGAGGTGCTGCAACGCCAGATCGCCGCTACGCAGCGGCTGCTTGTCGTGCAGGTACCAGGCGCCACTGCCGGCTGTCGTGAGTAGCACGGCCGCCAGGATGATGAGGAAGCGTTTCATGCGGCCGTCCTTATCTTGCGCGGGTCGCCATGCTGCGGGCAATCCGCGTCGACTGCAAGGCGGCCTGCTCAGGACGTGACGCCGCTCGGAGTGATGCGCAGTGAAGGGTGGACGGTGCTATTGATAACGCCAGGCACGACCGTTTTCATTTCGTCCACTCGCAGAAACAACCGCTGGCCAGGTTATTGTCCGCCAGCACCTTTCGCCCCTCCAGCAACGCATCGAGCAGCGGTTCGATGAAGCTGTTGCCCGAGGTGCAATTAAAGCCGCTGCTGTAGGGCCCGAAGTAGGCCAGCTGGCCGCGTTGATCCCAGATCGCCACGGCGGGGCTGGCCGGCAGTTGCTGGGTGCCCGTCAGTCCGGCCAGCGGCTGCAGTGCGCGCAGCGCTTCCGGCAACTGCCCCTGGCTGCCCGGCTTCTGCACGGCGTAGAACTGCACGCCACGCTCGCGGTAGCGCTCCAGCAGCTCGCCGAGGTGCTGTTGATTGCCGACGTTGCAGGGGCAGGCGGGGTCCCAGAAGTGCACCAGGCGAATCTGGCCTGGGCCGGCCAGCTCCACCGGCAGGCGCAGGTCGCTGCCGGAAAACAGCGCAGTGCGCTCATCGAAGGGGCGCAGGTAACGGGCTTCGAACCACCAGAAGGCAGCAAACAGGGCGGCCAGCCAAAGTGTCGCGGCGAGGCAGGCGAGGCAGGCGAGGCGGGTGGTGCGGTGGGATCGAGCCATGCGGGCAGCTTTCATAGGCGATTCGGTGGCTTGCCATGGCGAGCCTGGCAGCAGAAGATCGTCACTCTAGCGAGAGTCCTGAGGGGCGACGCTGCCATAAATCAATGAGTCCGATGGTGCCGATGTCCGATCTCTTCCAACCCGAACCGCTGGTCGCCAGCCTGCGCCCGCTGGCCAGCGCTGCGCCGCTGTCGGCGGCGGAGCTGGCCTACCGGCAGTTCTACGGCTTCGTACCACGCGAGGCGGTCGACAGTCGGCTCGGCTGGTTCGAGGTGGACGACTACCGTATCGCCGCCCAACTCTGGCAGCCTGTTGCACCGCGTGCCACCTTGCTGTTGCTGCACGGCTACTACGACCACAGCGGTCTGTACCGTCATGTAATCGAGTGGGCGCTGGAGGCCGGTTTCGCGGTGCTTGCCGTGGATCTGCCAGGCCACGGGCTGTCCAGTGGAGCGCGGGCCAGCATCAAGGATTTTGCCGAGTACCAGGCGGTACTGCGCGCCGCGCTGCAGCAGGCCGATGCCCTGGGCCTGCCGGCGCCCTGGCATCTGTGTGGGCAGAGTACTGGCGGTGCGATACTGATCGACTACCTGCTCAATGACCAGCCGCTGGCCGAGGTGGGCGAAACCATTCTGTTGGCGCCGCTGGTGCGGCCGCGGCGCTGGAACTGGTCGCAACTCAGCTACCGCCTGTTGCACCGCTTCGTGCAGGAGATTCCGCGGCGCTTCAGTGAGAACTCCAGCGACCCGGAGTTCCTCGACTTTCTGCGTAACCGCGACCCGCTGCAGCCACGGATCGTGCCGACCCTCTGGGTCGGCGCCCTGAGCCAGTGGGTGCCGCGTATCGAAAAAGCGCCGCGCAGCACGCGCAGCCCGCTGGTCGTGCAGGGCGAGGCGGACATGACGGTGGACTGGCGACACAACCTGGCGGTGCTGGAGAACAAGTTCAGCGCGCCGCGTATCCTGCGCCTGCCCGAAGCGCGGCATCACCTGGCCAACGAAGTGGCGCCGCTGCGCCAGCGCTATTTCGCCTATCTCGGCGAGCAGCTGGATCGCGCTTACTGACCGACTGCCAGCCCTGCACGGACTGCGGCCAGGGCGGCCTTGTAATAGGCCGCGCCTTCGCTGGACTGGGCGAAGGTGACGAACTCTTCCAGCTCGGGATCCGACAGGCCGCGATAGACGTGCAGCATCGTGTTATCCAGGTCCTTGTCGATCTGTGCCATCAGACGCTGGCGCTGGCCATCGAGCAGGCCTTGGGCGGTACCGCCGCCGAGCAGACCCGGGATCATCTGGCTGAGGCTGTCGGCCGCCACGCCGGCCAGGGCCAGACTGATTTCCGCACCGGCCTGGCTGGCCGGAATGGCCTGGGCCAGGTGGCGGATCAGCAGGCGGCGGGTGGCATCGGCCTGGCTCAGCGGCAGGCCATCGGCGTACTTGGCCAGTTGGTCGGGGCGGGTGGCGAGCAGTTCGGCGCTGACGATCTTGCGGCCCAAGGGCGATTCGAAGAAGCGCAGAGCAGGCGCTGGGTCGGGCAGGTTGGCGCGCAGGCTGCTTTCGGCGCGCTCGTCCATGGCGCGGGCGGCGAAGCGGCGGTTGCTGTTGTCGACCAGCGCCTGGTAAACCGCCGGCGGCAGGCTCTTGCTGTAACGCGCCTGGGCGGCGCTCAGAGCGTCGCTGAAATGCGCGCGCTGCTGCGGCCAGCCGGCTTTCTCATACAGCTCGGTATAGGTGTCGGCCATGGCGGGCAGGCTCAGGAGCAACAGCAAGAAACAACACAACGCGCGCATACGAACTCCTGTCTGGGGCGCCTATTTTCGGCAGCCAGGCGGAGCTTGTCGAGGTGTACGCGACACAGGGTAGAATCGTGCCATGACCACAGACCTCTCCGATTCGCTGCTAAGCCGCATCATCGATGACCTTGCCGAGTTCGGATGGTCGTTGCAAACCCAGTTCGCCCCCGCTTCGCTGACCCGCGAGCTGGCCGAGGAGTGCCGCCAGCGCATCGCCCAGGGCACTTTGGCGCCGGCCGGCACCGGCCGTGGCCACGCAGTGGCGGTGCGTGAAGGCACCCGCAGTGACCACATCCAGTGGCTTGAAGCAGGCCAGTCGCCGGCCTGTGACGGTTACCTGCAGTTGCTTGACGAGCTGCGCGTGGCCATCAACCAGAGTCTGTATCTGGGGTTGGTGGACTACGAGAGCCACTTCGCCTTCTATCCGCCGGGCGGCTTCTACCTCAAGCACCTGGATCGCTTCCGCGACGATGATCGTCGCGCGGTGTCTGCCGTGCTGTACCTCAACGACGGCTGGCAGGTGGAGGAGGGCGGCCAGCTGCGCCTGTATCTGGCTGACGGCCAGGTGCGTGACGTGCTGCCCGAGGCCGGCACGCTGGTGGTGTTTCTGTCTGCCGATGTGCCCCATGAGGTGCTGCCAGCCACTCGCGATCGGCTGTCCCTGACCGGCTGGTTCCGCCGTCGTGGCGACGGCGTGTTCTGAGTCTCATAGTGCAGACATGAAAAAAGGGAGGCTGAAGCCTCCCTTTTTCGTTACCGCGAACGGCTTAGAACAGCACGCGGCTACGGATGGTGCCGCTGACCTGCTGCAGTTTCTCCAGCGCCAGGTCCGAGTAGTCGGCATCGACGTCGATGACCACGTAGCCGACCTTGTCGTTGGTTTGCAGGTACTGGCCGGAGATGTTGATGCCGTTGTCGGCGAACACCTTGTTGATCTCGCTCATCACGCCCGGCACGTTGGCGTGGATGTGCAGCAGACGGTGCTTGCCCGGGTGCGCCGGCAGGGCCACTTCCGGGAAGTTGACCGAGGATACCGAGGTGCCGTTGTCGCTGTACTTAACCAGCTTCTCGGCCACTTCCAGGCCGATGTTGGCCTGGGCTTCGGCGGTGGAACCGCCGATGTGCGGGGTCAGGATCACGCGATCCAGGCCGCGCAGCGGGCTTTCGAAGATGTCGTCATTGGACTTGGGCTCGACCGGGAATACGTCGATGGCGGCGCCGATCAGGTGCTCGTCCTTGATCGCCTGAGCCAGGTGATCGAGCTCGACCACGGTGCCGCGTGCGGCATTAATCAGGATGCCGCCCTTCTTCATGGCGCGGATTTCCGCTTCGCCGATCATCCACTGGGTCGACGGCAGTTCCGGCACGTGCAGGGAAACGATGTCGCACATGCCGAGCAGGTCATGCAGCTTGCCGATCTGCTGAGCGTTGCCCAATGGCAACTTGGTCACGGTGTCGTAGAAGAACACCTGCATGCCGAGGGCTTCGGCGAGTACCGACAGCTGGGTGCCGATCGAGCCGTAACCGACGATACCCAGCTTCTTGCCACGGATTTCGAAGGAGTTGGCTGCCGACTTGATCCAGCCACCGCGGTGGCAGGAAGCGTTCTTCTCGGGAATGCCGCGCAGCAGCAGGATGGCCTGGGCCAGTACCAGCTCGGCCACCGAGCGGGTGTTGGAGTAGGGTGCGTTGAAGACCGCGATACCGCGCTCGCGGGCAGCGTCCAGGTCGACCTGGTTGGTGCCGATGCAGAAGCAGCCGACGGCGACCAGCTTCTTGGCGCAGTCAAAGATCTCTTCGGTCAGCTGGGTGCGCGAACGGATGCCGATGAAGTGGGCATCGGCGATCTTCTCTTTCAGCTCATCGCCGGACAGTGCGGTCTTGAGGTACTCGATGTTGGTGTAACCGGACGCCTTCAGGGTATCCACGGCATTTTGGTGGACGCCTTCGAGAAGAAGGAACTTGATCTTGCTCTTGTCGAGAGAGGTCGTGCTCATCGGAGTACCTGTTGCCCCACTAATTTAGGTGTCAGGAGAAGGATCGGCGCATTCGCCAATCGGGCCGGCAAGTCGCTGTTCAGGGCGATTCGCGGGGGGCATATGCTAGCATGGCTTGCCTTTTCCTGGCTCGGTTGCGACCTGAACGGTTCTCAGGGCGACCATGAACGATTCGAGAGTTGCTATGACCGATCTCATGCCGATTGACGAACTCAAAACGCTGGTCGACCCCGGCAAGGTGCTGACCGACGCCGCCTCCCTGGAAACCTACGGCAAGGACTGGACCCGGCAATACGCGCCGGCGCCTAGCGCCATCGTGTTTCCCAAGACGGTCGAGCAGGTGCAGGCCATCGTGCGTTGGGCCAATGTCCACAAGGTCGCCTTAGTGCCCTCGGGTGGCCGCACTGGCCTGTCCGCAGCGGCAGTCGCCACCAACGGCGAAGTGGTGGTGTCGTTCGACTACATGAACCAGATCCTCGCCTTCGACGAATCCAACCGCACCGTGGTCTGTCAGCCGGGCGTGGTCACCGGCGTGCTGCAGCAGTTCGCCGAGGACAAGGGCCTGTATTACCCGGTGGATTTCGCCTCCAGCGGCTCCAGCCAGATCGGCGGCAATATCGGAACCAATGCCGGCGGTATCAAGGTGATCCGCTACGGCCTGACCCGCAACTGGGTGGCGGGGCTGAAAGTGGTCACCGGCACCGGCGAGTTGCTCGAACTGAACAAGGATCTGATCAAGAACGCCACCGGCTACGACCTGCGCCAGCTGTTCATCGGCGCCGAAGGCACCCTTGGCTTCGTGGTCGAGGCGACCATGCGCCTGGACCGCGCGCCGCGCAACCTCACCGCCATGGTGCTCGGCACACCGGATTTCGACTCGATCATGCCGGTGCTGCACGCCTTCCAGAGCAAGCTCGACCTCACCGCCTTCGAGTTCTTCTCCGACAAAGGTCTGGCGCGGATCATGGCCCGCGGTGACGTGCCGTCGCCCTTCGATACGCCTTGCCCGTTCTACGCCCTGCTGGAGTTCGAAGCCAGCAGCGAGGAAGTGGCCAGCGAGGCGCTGAGCACCTTCGAGCATTGCATCGAACAGGGTTGGGTGCTGGACGGGGTGATGAGCCAGAGCCAGACCCAGCTGAAAAACCTGTGGAAGCTGCGCGAGTACCTGTCGGAAACCATCTCGCACCACACGCCCTACAAGAACGATATCTCCGTTACCGTTTCGAAGGTGCCGGCATTTCTGCGCGATATCGACGCCATCGTCACCGAGCACTATCCCGACTATGAAGTGGTCTGGTACGGCCATATCGGCGACGGTAACCTGCACCTGAACATCCTCAAGCCCGAGCATATGGACAAGGAAGCGTTCTTCGCCTCCTGTGCACGGGTCAACAAGTGGGTGTTCGAGACCGTCGAGCGCTACAACGGTTCGATCTCCGCCGAGCACGGCGTGGGCCTGGTCAAGCGCGATTACCTGCAGTACAGCCGTTCGCCGGCGGAAATCGCCTACATGAAGGCGATCAAGGCGGTCTTCGACCCCAACGGCATCATGAATCCGGGCAAGATTTTCGCCTGAAGCCAATACAACAACAGGAGCGACCATGAGCTACCAGCACCAGTACATCGACGGCACCCGTATCCATTTCCCGCTGGGCAAGGTGGTGTGCATCGGCCGCAACTACGCCGAGCATGCCAAGGAACTCAACAACCCGGTGCCGACCGAGCCGCTGCTGTTCATCAAACCAGGCAGTTGCGTGGTCGGCCTCGAAGGCGGCTTCAGCATTCCGGTCGACCGCGGGTCGGTGCATTACGAAGCGGAAATCGCCGTGCTGATTGGCAAGCCGCTGTCGCGCACGCCCAACGAAGAAGAAGTGCTCGACGCCATCTCCGGTTTCGCGCCGTCTCTGGACCTGACCCTGCGCGACGTGCAGAGTAAGCTCAAGGACAAGGGGCATCCGTGGGAAATCGCCAAATCGTTCGATGGCGCCTGTGTGCTGGCGCCCTTCGTGCCGGGTGACGCGATCAGCGACCTGGCCGCTATCGGCATCCGCCTGACCATCAACGGCGAAGTGCGCCAGGATGGCAGCAGCGCGGACATGATCTTCCCCATCGTGGGGGTGATCCAGGCGATGGCCGGCCACTTCAACCTGCAGCCCGGCGATGTGATCCTCACCGGCACACCGGTGGGTGTCGGCCCGCTGAACCAGGGCGACGAGCTGGTGCTGGAGCTGCCTGGCCATTCGAGCTTCGCCAGCCAGGTGCTGTAAGGCGCTAGCTGATTTTTGTGGGAGCGGGCCATGCTCGCGATTCGCGCGTATAAACACCTATTCGTGTGGCTCGCTGTTGCAGAACTCTGCTGGCGATGAGCCGTTCGCGGGCGCGGCCCGCTCCCACATTTGCTCACTTGGCGTCCCAGCTCTTCATATTCCAATTAAGCTTCGCTTAAGCCGCCTTTAAGCCTCGTTTCAGCTAGGCGTCTTAACCTGACCCCGTCATTTACAGATAGAGGGTCATCCCCATGAAAGCTCCCGTTATCGCACTGCTGCTCGCTCCGCTGTTCTCCACCGCCGCTCTGGCTGCCGGCTACACCGGCCCGGGTCAGGTCGCTCAGGTCACTACCGTTGAACAGGCGCTGAAGGCCGGTGACGACACCCCGGTGGTGCTGCAGGGCCAGATCACCCAGCGTCTGCAGGACGAGCTCTACGAGTTCAAGGACGCCACCGGCACCATCCACGTCGAGATCGACAATGAAGACTGGCCGCCGCAAGCCATCTCCGAGAAGGCCACCGTCAAGCTTACCGGTGAGGTCGACAAGGACCTGACCAGCCGTGAAATCGACGTCGACATCGTCGAACTGGTGAAATAATCGCCACGCTGTTAGCTTCCCGTCACTGCACTGAATGGCCGCCTCTCGCTACACCGAGGGGCGGCGTTGTCATTTCTGTCGTTGCATATGTGAGTCGCCATGGGCCCTGTGTTTTCAATCAAGCGAGTCGTTCTGCTGCTGGTCGTTCTGTCTCTGGCAGCTATCGCTGTCGTGGGTTACGAATTTCGACTTTTCGAGCGGCTGTGGTTCAACGTCAACCAGCCCACGCGGGCGCCGGATCACTCACTGTGGCTGAATGACTACGAGGTGGTGATCGAAGGCAAACGCCTCGAGGGCGTCAAGGAAGATGTGTCAGCGCTCACCTACGACCCGGATCGCAAGAGCCTGTTTACCGTTACCAACCAGAACTCCCGCCTGATCGAGCTCTCGCTCGAGGGCGAGGTGCTCAGGCAGATCGAGCTGGTGGGCTTTGGCGACGCCGAGGCGGTGGAGTATGTCGCCCCCGGGCATCTGGTGATCGCCGATGAACGGCCCCAGCGTTTGGTCGATGTGCGCATTGATGACGCCACCACCTCGGTTAACGCCGGCGATGGCCAGCAGCTGTCGGTGACGCTGGATATGGGCCGCGCCAACAAGGGCTTCGAAGGCCTGGCCTACGATCTGATGGGCAAGCGTCTTTTCGTCGCCAAGGAGCGCGATCCGTTGCGGATATACGAGGTACGGGGCTTTCCGAAACTCGATCCGTCGGCGCCCAGTTCGGTACAGATCAGCGAAAACCTCGAGCGTGACGCCGCCATCTTCGTGCGTGATCTCTCCAGCCTGCATTACGACAGCCGTACGGGCCATCTGCTGGCCCTGTCGGATGAGTCGCGCCTGGTCGTCGAGCTGGATCAGGATGGCAAACCGATCAGCAGCCTGTCGCTGCTGCCCGGTCAGCACGGTCTGAAGAAATCGGTGCCCCAGGCCGAAGGCATCACAATGGATGATCAGGGCGTGCTCTACCTGACTAGCGAGCCGAACCTGTTCTATGTGTTCAAAAAGAAGGCCGAGTGATCGCTCACCCGGCCTTGTCCTTTCCCGCCTGAGCGCTTAGCGCTGCAGCGATTTGACGCCTTCGGGAGTACCGAGCAGCAGCAGGTCGGCCGGGCGCGCGGCGAACAGGCCGTTGGTGACCACGCCGACGATAGCGTTGATGTCCGCTTCCAGCTTCGCCGGGTCGGTGATGCTCATGTTGTGCACATCGAGGATCACGTTGCCGTTGTCGGTTACCACGCCTTCGCGGTACACCGGGTCGCCGCCCAGCTTGACCAGCTCGCGGGCCACATGGCTGCGTGCCATGGGGATCACTTCCACCGGCAGCGGGAAGGCGCCGAGCACCGGCACCAGCTTGCTGCCGTCGGCGATGCAGATGAAGGTACGCGCCACCGCGGCGACGATTTTCTCGCGGGTCAGGGCCGCGCCGCCGCCCTTGATCAGGTTCAGGCGCTCGTCGCTTTCGTCGGCGCCGTCGACGTAGAACTCTAGGTCACTGACGGTATTGAGCTCGTACACCGGAATGCCTTGGCCTTTGAGGCGCGCGGCGGTGGCTTCGGAGCTGGCCACGGCGCCGTCGAATTCCAGCTTGTGCTTGGCCAGGGCGTCGATGAAGCAGTTGGCCGTGGAGCCAGTGCCGACCCCGATGACGCTCTTGGCGTCGAGCTTGGGAAGGATGAAGTCGACGGCGGCCTGGGCCACGGCTTGTTTGAGCTGATCCTGGGTCATGCGGGTTCCACGAGAAGGAAGGAAACGAGGCCGCGATTATAGCCGGCAAAACCCCGGAATTCGTATGGTCGCTCGGCGGATGGCTAGGTTAGACTCACCCGTTCCCCTCGAAGCCGCCTGCGATGTCCGCCATGCTCGAACAGTACGTCAAGAAGACCCTGACTTCCCGTGTCTATGACGTTGCCGTGGAAACCCCGCTGCAACCCGCTCGCCAACTTTCCGAACGCCTGGGCAATCAGATTCTGCTCAAGCGCGAGGATCTGCAGCCGGTTTACTCGTTCAAGATTCGTGGCGCCTACAACAAGCTCGCCCAGCTCAGCCCCGAAGAGCTGGCCCGCGGCGTGGTCACCGCTTCGGCGGGCAACCATGCCCAAGGGCTGGCCCTGGCCGCCAAGCATATGGGCGTCAAGGCCACCATCGTCATGCCGCGCACCACGCCTGAGCTCAAGGTGCAGGGCGTGCGCTCGCGTGGCGGCAACGCGGTACTGCACGGCGATGCCTTCCCCGAAGCCCTGGCCTACTCGCTGAAGCTGGTGGAGGAGAAGGGCCTGGTCTACGTGCACCCCTATGACGATCCCCACGTGATCGCGGGGCAGGGCACCGTGGCGATGGAGATTCTTCGTCAGCACCAGGGCCCGCTGCACGCGATCTTCGTGCCGGTCGGTGGTGGCGGCCTGATCGCCGGTATCGCCGCCTACGTCAAATACCTGTACCCGCAAACCAAGGTCATCGGCGTCGAGCCGGACGACTCCAACTGCCTGCAGCAGGCGCTGGCAGCTGGTGAGCGCGTGGTGCTGCCGCAGGTCGGGCTGTTCGCCGACGGCGTGGCGGTGGCGCAGATCGGTCAGCACACCTTCGATATCTGCAAGGATCATGTCGATGAGGTAATCACCGTCAGCACCGACGAGATCTGTGCGGCGATCAAGGATATCTACGACGACACCCGCTCGATCACCGAGCCCGCCGGCGCTCTGGCGGTGGCCGGCATCAAGAAGTACGTTGAGCGTGAAGGCGTTACCGGCAAGACGCTGGTGGGCATCGACTCGGGTGCCAACGTCAACTTCGACCGCCTGCGTCACGTGGCCGAGCGCGCCGAACTGGGCGAGAAGCGCGAGGCGATCATCGCCGTGACCATCCCCGAGCAGCCCGGCAGTTTCAAGGCGTTCTGCGAGGCCATCGGCAAGCGGCAGATCACCGAATTCAACTACCGCTACCACCAAGACGGCGAGGCGCACATCTTCGTCGGCGTGCAGACCCACCCGGAGAACGACCCGCGTGCAGCGCTGGTGGAAAACCTGCGCAGTCAGGGCTTCCCGGTGCTGGATCTGACCGACAACGAACTGGCCAAGCTGCATATCCGCCACACCGTCGGCGGCCATGCGGCGGCGGTGCCGAACGAATGCGTGTTCCGCTTCGAATTCCCCGAGCGGCCCGGCGCGCTGTTCAACTTCCTCGACAAGCTGGGCGGGCGCTGGAACATCACCCTGTTCCACTATCGCAATCACGGCGCTGCCGATGGCCGCGTGATGGCAGCCCTGCAGGTGCCGGAAGACGAGCGCCACCTGCTCACGCCGGCGCTGGATGCCATCGGCTATCCGTACTGGGATGAAACCGACAACCCGGCCTACACGCTGTTCCTCGGTTAGTCGTGCTGCTCAATCCGGTCTATCGGTAGCCTGGGTTGAGCGCAGCGATACCCAGTGCCCACTCTCTATAAAAAGTTGAAGGAAACCGTGATGGAGCATTATCTGCTGATCAGAGTCCTCCATGCGCTGCCCGGCATTCTCCTGCTGCTGGGCGTGCTGGCCCATGCCTTCATGCTCTGGAAAGCCTGGCGTGCGGGCGACCGGGAGGTGCTGCAACGCAAGCTGCAGCGCACCCGCACCATCAGCCTGCCGGTGTTCGCCGTGCTGGCGCTGAGCCTGCCGGTCAGCGGCTGGTGGATGGTCAACCTGGCCGGCTGGCCGCTGAGCCAGCTATGGCTGCTGCTGGGCAGCATCCTGTTTGGCGTGCTGATGATCGTTGGCCTGTTGCTGCTCGGCCGCCTGGGCGCCTGGCAGGCGCAGGTCGACCCCGCCAAGTCGCTGCGCCTGGTGATGATGTACGCCGCGCTGATCGTCGTGCTGCTGGTGGTGATCATGGCGGTGATGGGCGCCAAGCCGGTCTGATCAGCTGTGCACTGGCCTGGCCGGGCGCAGCCAGGTGAAGGCCAGTAGCAGGTAAATCAACGAGCCTCCCCAGTACAGCCAGGCGAAACCATTGTTCAAGCCGATCAATAAGTAGGCGAACAGTGGGCCCAGCGCGGCGCCCAGGTCCTGGGCTACGGAGTAACGTGTCATGAAGGCGAGCACGTTGCCGGTGCTGGCCACGTCACTGGCCAGCGCATCGGAGAGGGTGGTCAGGGCGGTCGCCAACAGCATCACCACGACGGTCACGGCAATCCAGGCGACCAATGGCAGGCCGCTGGCCATCAGGCCAAAGCTCGCCGCGGCGCCCACCAGTGTCCATCCGTAGAGCCGCGAGCGACCTGTCGGGCGATCGGACCAGGCGCCGACGCGCTTGCCCAGCCAGGGCTCCCAGGACCAGCGTAGCGCTTGCAGGAAGCCCGACAGTGCAGTGGCGCCGAGCAGCAGGCCGAATAAATCGAGTTCGCTGCCGTAGAAATGGGCGATCAAGGCACTCAGTGTCGCGGCCAGTACACCCTGAATCAGGAAGGCGACGCTAAAACCGTTGATGAGCACGGCGTAGACCCCGGCCGTCGGCCGCGCGTGATCTACGCTGCTGATGCGTTTTGCCGGAGCGATCTGCTGTTCGCCGTAGCCGGCAGGCAGGTGAAAATAGCGCAACAGCAGCGGCAGGCCGAGCAGGGCCATGGCGGTGAAGCTCAGCGCCAGTGCGGGTAATCCATAGAGCGGCACCAGCAGCCCGCCCAGCAGCATCCCCGCGAGGCTGCCGAGCCGGTAGAGCCCGTTGTAAAGGCCCATGGCTTGGCCGCGCGTCTGCCCTGTCGAGCAGTAGACCACTGCCGACAGTCCGCCGATGCGAAAGAACGACCAGCCGACCCCCCAGGCTGCACGCAATACGAGCCAGGCGATAAAACCCTGGGCTATGCCGTAACCCAGAGTCGTGGCCGCGCCGATCAGGGTGGCCAGCAGCAACCCGGTGCGCAGGCTGATGCGTTGGTAAAGCCAACCGATCATGGGGTTGAAAGGCAGGCGAATCAGGCGGTTTACCGACAGCAGTACGCCAACCTGCCAGAGCGCATCGAGGCCCACTTCGCGCCAGTAGACCGGTAGCGCGATGTACAGCATGGAGTCGCCAGCCAGGCACAGCGCGGTAGCCAATGCCACGACCACGAGTGGCCGCGAGGCTGGCTGGTCGACGGGGTGCGGCATACGGCTCCAGAGGCGCTTTGCGGCCTGTTCGAGATCGATTTCAGTCGCGCAGTGACATGATCGGCCAGTTGCGATCCTCTGCCTCGGCCATCAGCTTGGGATCCGGGTCAACGGCAACCGGATAGCTGACCTGCTCGAGCAGCGGCAGGTCGTTCATCGAGTCGCTGTAGAAGGTCGAGCGGTCCAGGGTGAAGCCGTTTTCCTGCATCCAGCGATTGAGGCGGGTGACCTTGCCCTCCTTGAAGCACGGCACGTCGGTGGTGCGCCCGGTATAGCGGCCGTCGACCATCTCGCATTCGGTGGCCAGCAGTGTGTCGACGCCCAGGCGGGCAGCGATAGGCGCGGTGACGAAGCGGTTGGTGGCGGTGATGATCACCAGCTTGTCGCCAGCCGCGCGGTGCCTGTCGAGCAGCGCCAGGCCCTTGGGCAGAATGATCGGTTCGATGCATTCGGCCATGAATTCACGGTGCCAGGCATCGAGTTGGGCCATCTCGGTGCGGCCGAAGATAGCCAGGGTGAAATTCAGGTAGTCGGTGATGTTCAGGCGCCCGGCCAGGTAGTCCTGATAGAAGGCATCGTTGCGCGCCTTGTAGGTGGCGCCGTCGAGGATGCCGCGTGCGCACAGCCAGTCGCCCCAGGCATGGTCGCTGTCGCCGCCAAGCAGGGTGTTGTCGAGATCGAATAAAGCCAAACGCACAGAATCACCTCTTCATACAGGGCCATGGAGGCGGCCAGAATAGCGACTTTGCCGGCCCGGGGAAAACCGCGCGACGGGCCACCGTAAAGCGCCCACCGAGCGCGTTGCCGCTGTCGCGAGCTTTGTGGAACAATGCGGTGACATGCGTTTACGAGGTTGTGTGCCGTGATCGATCCTGATGGTTTTCGCCCCAACGTCGGCATCATTCTCACCAATGATGTTGGCCAGGTGCTTTGGGCGCGTCGAATTAACCAGGATGCCTGGCAGTTCCCGCAAGGCGGTATCAATGACCGCGAGTCGCCGGAAGAAGCGTTGTACCGCGAACTGAACGAAGAAGTGGGCCTTGAAGAGCAGGACGTGAAAATTCTCGCCTGCACCCGGGGCTGGTTGAGGTATCGTCTGCCGCAGCGCCTGGTGCGCACGCACAGTCAGCCGTTGTGCATCGGCCAGAAACAGAAGTGGTTCCTGCTGCGCCTGACCTCCGACGAGCAACGGGTGCGTATGGACCTGACCGGCAAGCCGGAGTTCGACGGCTGGCGTTGGGTCAGTTATTGGTACCCGTTGGGGCAGGTGGTTACATTCAAGCGCGAAGTCTATCGTCGCGCACTCAAGGAACTCGCACCGCGCCTGCTGGCACGGGATTAGACAGGGGCAAGCATGCTCAACACGCTGCGCAAGATCGTCCAGGAAGTGAACGCCGCCAAGGATCTCAAAGCGGCGCTGGGCATCATCGTGCAGCGTGTCAAGGAGACCATGGGCACCCAGGTGTGCTCGGTCTATCTGCTGGACCCGGAGGCCAACCGCTTCGTGCTGATGGCCACCGATGGCCTCAACAAGCGCTCGATCGGCAAGGTCAGCATGGCGCCCAACGAAGGCCTGGTCGGCCTGGTCGGCACCCGCGAGGAGCCGCTGAACCTCGAGAACGCCTCTGAACACCCCCGTTACCGCTACTTCGCCGAAACCGGCGAAGAGCGCTACGCCTCCTTCCTCGGCTCACCGATCATCCACCACCGGCGGGTGATGGGCGTGCTCGTGGTGCAGCAGAAGGAGCGCCGACAGTTCGACGAGGGCGAGGAAGCTTTCCTGGTCACCATGAGCGCGCAGCTCGCCGGGGTGATCGCCCACGCCGAAGCCACCGGTTCGATCCGCGGCTTGGGCAAGCAGGGCAAGGGCATTCAGGAAGCCAAGTTCGTCGGCGTGCCGGGCTCGCCCGGTGCCGCGGTCGGTACTGCCGTGGTGGTATTGCCGCCGGCCGATCTGGAGGTGGTGCCGGACAAGACCATCGACGACATCGATGCCGAGCTGAAGCTGTTCCAGGACGCGCTGGAAGGCGTGCGTGCCGACATGCGCAACCTGTCCGAGCGCATGGCCACCCAGCTGCGCCCCGAAGAGCGCGCGCTGTTCGACGTTTATCAGATGATGCTCGAAGACGCCGCTCTCGGTAACGAGGTGGTCAACGTCATCAAGACCGGCCAGTGGGCCCAGGGCGCCCTGCGCCACGTGGTCAGCGAGCACATCAACCGTTTCGAGCTGATGGACGACGCCTACCTGCGTGAGCGCGCCTCGGATGTGCGCGACTTGGGCCGCCGTCTGCTCGCCTACTTGCAGCAAGCCCGTCAGCAGACTCTGGTTTATCCGGACAACTGCATCCTGGTCGCCGAAGAACTGTCGCCGGCCATGCTCGGTGAGGTGCCGGAAGGCAAGCTGGTCGGCCTGGTGTCGGTGCAGGGCTCGGGCAACTCCCATGTGGCGATCTTCGCCCGCGCCATGGGTATTCCCACGGTGATGGGCGCGGTCGAACTGCCGTATTCGAAGATCGATGGCATCCAGCTGATCGTCGACGGCTACCACGGCGAAGTATTCACCAACCCCAGCGAGATCCTGCGCAAGCAGTATTTCGATGTGGTCGAGGAGGACCGCCAGCTCAACGAAGGCCTGGCAGCCCTGCGCGAGCTGCCTTGTGAAACCCTCGACGGCCACCATATGCCGCTGTGGGTCAACACCGGTCTGCTCGCTGACGTGGTGCGCGCTCAGGAGCGCGGCGCCGAGGGCGTCGGCCTGTACCGCACTGAAGTGCCGTTCATGGTCAAGGACCGCTTTCCCAGCGAGAAGGAACAGCTGGCCATCTACCGTGAGCAACTGAGCGCCTTCCACCCGCTGCCGGTAACCATGCGCACCCTGGACGTCGGTGGCGACAAGGGCCTGAGCTACTTCCCGATCAAGGAAGAAAACCCCTTCCTGGGTTGGCGCGGTATTCGCGTGACCCTCGACCACCCGGAAATCTTCCTGGTGCAGGTGCGCGCCATGCTCAAGGCCAGCGAGGGCCTGAACAACCTGCGCATCCTGCTGCCGATGATTTCCGGCATCCAGGAGCTGGAAGAGTCCCTGCACCTGATTCACCGCGCCTGGGGCGAAGTGCGTGACGAAGGCACCGACGTGCCGTTGCCGCCCATCGGCGTGATGATCGAAATTCCCGCCGCGGTCTACCAGACCCGCGACTTGGCCCGTCAGGTGGATTTTCTGTCGGTTGGCTCCAATGACCTGACCCAGTATCTGCTGGCCGTGGACCGCAACAACCCGCGAGTGGCCGATCTCTACGACTTCCTCCACCCGGCGGTGCTGCAGGCGCTGACCAAGGTGGTCGACGACGCCCATGCCGAAGGCAAGCCCGTGAGCATTTGCGGTGAGATGGCAGGCGACCCGAGCGCCGCCGTGCTGCTGATGGCCATGGGCTTCGACAGTCTGTCGATGAACGCCACCAACCTGCCGAAGGTGAAATGGCTGCTGCGCCAGATCAGCCTGAGCAAGGCCAAGGACCTGCTCGGCCAAGCCATGCGTTTCGACAACCCGCAAGTTATCCACAGCACCCTGCAACTGGCCCTGCGTAACCTGGGCCTGGGGCGGATGATCAATCCAGCTTCGGATATTCAGGCTTAACGTCAGCCATTGCTGGTTCATCTGTGGGAGCGGGCGGGGACGCCTAGTCCATGCCCGCGAAAGAATCTCGGGCATGGTCCGTTACCACGGTATTGAGAAGTACTCGCTCCCGCCACTAAAGCGCCGGCCTATCGCTCGAACCGCATCTCACCAATCGGCCTTCCCTCAGCCCCAAAACTGCGCTCGATGATCCGCCGCCTCCCATCGCCATACTCGAACAGCAATGTGCTGGCGCGGGTGCCATAGGTCGGGCTGGCGATAAATACGCTACCGAGCAGTCGCTCCAGCTCCATCCCCACGCCGGTAGCTGGCAACGCCGCATCCTCGGGCTTTTTAGCGTCGGCCAGCAGTGCGAACAGCGCCTGCTCATCCGGAGCCGGCAGCGTGGCGGCAAGCGCCGCCTTGGCGCGTTCGAGCTTTGGCCAGGGTGTATTCAATCCCGCGTTGGAAACACCATGGATACCAGGCGCCAGCGCCGTGGCCTGACCGCTCTGCGAATTGAAATGCCACAGCGCCTGACGGTCACCGATCAGCAGGTTGAAACTGCTGTACTCATCCGCCTTGCTTTGCAGCTTTTCAAGAAAGACCTCAGGCCCCAGGGTCGTCTGCAGAAAGCGCAGCGGCAGCTCGCCGCGCGAGCGCGAACCTTGCTGGGCCTGCGGGTCACGGATATTGGTGAGGGCGGCAAAGCGACCGCCAGGACCGATGCCCAGCCAGGTGCCGCCCGCCTGCAGGTCGCGCCCGGCGATCACGCCCGGCGCATCCGACCATTCGGCCATGGTGGCGGTCGGGCGGGCATGGAATTCATCGCGGTTGGCGGCAACCAGCAGCGGCAGGGCGTGACCGGGTCGCCAGGCGAGAGCGATCAGGCACATGCGGATATACGCCTGCGATTTTCGCGCGGGGCCGCTTTGCAGGTGCTCAGATACAGGTAAAAGGTATTGGCCACGGTGCGGTTCGCTGTCTGGGAGAGCCCCCACTCTACGCAAAGCATCGTGTGGCATCCATCGCCAAAACTAGAGGCTGGGGGCTGCTTCCGCTACCATGCCGCATCGCTTCACAGAGCACACCATGATCTTCCTTCTCTACATCCTGCTCGGTGCCGCCGCAGGCCTGCTGGCCGGGTTGTTCGGCGTCGGTGGCGGCATGGTCATCGTGCCGGTGCTGATCTTCGCCTTCACTGCCCAGGGGTTCGATGCATCCGTGCTGACCCACATGGCGGTGGGCACCTCGCTGGCGACCATCCTGTTCACCTCGGTCAATGCCGTGCGCGAGCACCATAGCCGCGGTGCGGTGCGCTGGGGGCTTTTCGTCTGGCTGACCGTGGGCATCGTGCTGGGCTCGGCACTCGGTGCGCTGACGGCTGATTCCATCGACGGCCTGGTGCTGCAGAAGATCATCGGTGTGTTCGCCCTGTGCGTGGCGCTGCAGTTGGCACTGGATCTGAAACCCAAGGCCAGCCGCGAGGTGCCGGGCAAGGCGGGGCTGAGCGCTGCCGGTGGCGTGATCGGCTGGGCCTCGGCGATCATCGGTATCGGCGGCGGTTCGCTGACCGTACCGTTCCTGACCTGGCGCGGCGTGTCCGTGCAGCAGGCGGTAGCGACCTCGTCGGCCTGTGGCTGGCCGATTGCTGCCGCCGGCGCCCTGAGTTACTTGTGGCTGGGTTGGGGCGACGCGCGTCTGCCTCACTGGAGCCTGGGTTACGTGTACCTGCCGGCGCTGCTCGGCATCGCGCTGACCAGCGTGTTCTTCGCCCGTACCGGCGCGCGGCTGGCCCATCGCCTGTCGCCGCGGGTGCTCAAGCGGTTGTTCGCCCTGTTGCTGTTTATCGTCGGCCTGAATTTTCTGTTGTGAGGAATCCTGATGCTGCCTTACCCGAATATTGACCCGGTCGCTCTCGACCTGGGCTTCCTGCAGATCCACTGGTACGGCCTGATGTACCTGGTGGGCATCGGCGGTGCCTGGTTCCTCGCCTCGCGGCGGCTGCACGCCTTCGACCCGACCTGGAGCAAGGAGAAGCTCTCCGACCTGGTGTTCTGGGTGGCCATGGGTGTGATCGTCGGTGGCCGCCTGGGTTACGTATTGTTCTACGACCTGCCGGCGTATATCGCCAACCCACTGCTGATCCTGGAAGTATGGAAGGGTGGCATGTCGTTCCACGGCGGCCTGATCGGCGTGATGCTGGCCACCCTGTGGTTCGCCCGGCGCAACGGCAAGAGCTTCTTCGAGCTGATGGACTTCATCGCGCCGCTGGTGCCGATCGGCCTGGGCGCCGGGCGCATCGGCAACTTCATCAATGCCGAGCTGTGGGGCAAGGTCAGCGACGTGCCGTGGGCCATGGTGTTCCCGACTGGCGGGCCGCTGCCGCGTCACCCGTCGCAGCTGTACCAGTTCGCCCTGGAAGGCGTGGCGCTGTTCGTCATCCTGTGGATCTACTCGCGCAAGCCGCGGCCGACCATGGCCGTCTCCGGGCTGTTCGCGGTGTGCTACGGCATCTTCCGTTTCATCGTCGAGTTCGTGCGCGTGCCGGACGCCCAGCTCGGTTACCTGGCCTGGGGCTGGCTGACCATGGGGCAGGTGCTGTGCGTGCCGATGGTCCTCGCCGGCCTGGGCCTGATGGTCTACGCCTACAAGCGCCAAGCTGCTGTGGAGGTGGCCCGATGAAACAGTATCTCGACCTGATGCGCCACGTGCGCGACAACGGTACTTTCAAGGAAGACCGCACCGGCACCGGCACCTACAGCGTGTTTGCTCACCAGATGCGCTTCGACCTGGCTGACGGCTTTCCCCTGGTGACCACCAAGAAGTGCCACCTCAAGTCGATCATCCACGAGTTGCTGTGGTTCCTGCAGGGCGACACCAACATCAAGTACCTGAAGGACAACGGCGTACGCATCTGGGACGAGTGGGCCGACGAGAACGGCGATCTCGGCCCGGTTTACGGCTACCAGTGGCGCAACTGGCCGGCGCCCAATGGCGAGTCGGTCGACCAGATCAGCAAGCTGATCGAGATGATCAGGAAGAACCCGGACTCGCGCCGCCTGATCGTTTCGGCCTGGAACCCGGCCCTGGTCGAGCAGATGGCCCTGCCGCCGTGCCACGCGCTGTTCCAGTTCTACGTGGCGGACGGCAAGCTGAGCTGCCAGCTGTACCAGCGTTCGGCCGATATCTTCCTCGGCGTGCCCTTCAATATCGCCAGCTATGCGCTGCTGACCCTGATGGTCGCGCAGGTCTGTGGTCTGCAGCCGGGCGAGTTCATCTGGACCGGCGGCGACTGCCATCTGTACGCCAACCATCTGGAACAGGCCGATCTGCAGCTGACCCGCGAACCGCTGCCCCTGCCGACCATGAAGCTCAACCCCGAAGTGACGGACCTGTTCGCCTTCACGTTCGAGGACTTCGAGCTGGTCGGCTACGAAGCGCACCCGCATATCAAGGCGCCGGTGGCGGTCTGATGCATTTCCCGGGGATCGCTTCGCTCAACCCGGGCTACGTTCGAATAACCTCGTAGCCTGGGTTAGCCGAAGGCGTAACCCGGGAATGCAATCGCTCACTTGGGTAACGAAAAACGCTCGGCGATCTCTTCGACGAGCTCTGCAGGGCCGCTGAGCTTCCACTCGAACCAGTTGTCCCACTCCAGCCTCAGCTCATCCAGGCCACGGCGCAGGCGATAGCTGTCGTAATCGATGCCCTTGTCGAACGCCAGCGGGCTGTATTGCTCGACCTGCCGCCAACCCTCGGCCTTGAGGGTTTCCAGCAGGCGGTTGCCCACCTGCGTATCGATGTTCTCCAGCGTGATGTACTTGGCGGTATCCACCGGCTGCCGTTCCAGGCGCCGCCGTTTCAGCCACTGCCAGAGCCGGGTCATCGCGATGGGCCCTTGCCTAGCCCCTCGGCCAGGTGATCGATCAGCACCCGCAGTTTGGGCGGCAGGTGGCGGGTGGGGTGATAGAGAATCCACGCGGTGCCCTGGTACGAGCCGGTGTAGCGCCATTGCGGCAGTACCCTTACCAGCTCGCCGCTGGCCAGTGCCGCGGCGGCGGTGAAGTGCGGCAGGCAGGTGATGCCCAGGTGGCCGAGCACGGCGTTCAGGCGCACTTCGCTGTGGTTGCTGGCGAAGCGGCCGCCCACCGTCACCACGCATTGCTCCGGCCCGTTGCTGAAGTGCCAGCGGTGGTCGTCCGGGGTTTCGTCTAGGTACAGGCAGGCATGGCGCACCAGTTCGCTCGGATGCTGGGGCGTGCCGTGGCGCTGCAGATAGGTGGGGCTTGCACACAGCAACTGTTGGACATTGCACAGCGGCCGACCCGCGAGAGTCGGTGGCGGCTGGTCGGTGATGCTCACCAGCAGGTCGAACTGCTCGCTGATCAGATCCGGGCTGCGATCGCTGAGGTTGAGGCTGACGTCCACCTCCGGGTAGCGCTGCAGAAAATCCTGAATCAGCGGCATGACCAGGAAACGTCCAAAGGCCTTTGGCACGCTCAGACGCACCCGGCCGCGCGGTTGGCTCATCAGCCGCTCACCAACATCGAGGGCGGCCTGGGCGGCGTCGAGCATGTCCTTGCAGCGCTCGAAGACTTCGCTGCCCGCTTCGCTCATGCGCAGGCGCCGTGTGGTGCGCTCGAGCAGACGAACGCCGAGCGTCTGCTCGAGATGGGCGATCTGTCGGCTCACTGCCGACGCCGTGCTGCCCTGCTGGCGGGCCGCGGCAGAGAAACTGCCGGCCTCGACCACGCGTACGAAGATGGCCAGATAGGGAAGCAGCTGCGGGGTTAGATTCGTGCGCATGGAGAACAGGTCTTGTTCGGGGTTGGCGGATTATCACGCTCAGGGACGCAATGGACAATGCGCTCCTCACCGATTGCAGGAAGTACCCACATGTCTACCTTGGTTAGCCGTTCCCCCTCGCGCCTGCTGCAGGCCAGTGATGTGCTCCTGTTGCTGGTCGCCATGGTCTGGGGCACCAGCTACGGCGTGGCCAAGGAGGCGCTGGTGTTCTACCCGGTGCTGGGCTTTCTCGCCGTGCGTTTCTGCCTGACCTTCGTGATCCTGCTGCCACAGCTGCGCGGCGAGGGGCGCCAGGCCTGGGCACCCGGCATCCCGCTGGGCGGCGTGATGCTGGCGATCTTCCTGTGCGAAACCTACGGCGTGCTGCACACCTCGGCGAGCAATGCCGCCTTTCTGATCAGCCTGTGCGTGGTCATCACGCCGTTCGTGGAATGGCTGATGTTCGACCGCCGTCCCGACTCGCGGCTGCTGCCGGCCGTCGCGCTGTCGTTGTTCGGCACCTGGCTGCTCAGCGGCGGCGTCGACCTGCAGTTCAATCTCGGCGATGGCCTGATGCTGCTGGCGGCGTTGCTGCGCGCCGTGCTGGTATGCCTGACCGGCCGGCTGACCGCACACACCCAGGTGCCGGCCCTGGCGCTGACCGCGGTACAGACCGGAGTGATCGGTTTCGGCTGCCTGTTGCTCGGGGCGATCATCCTGCCAGGCGGCTTGCCTGCCTTGCCGACAGCCCCGGCGTTCTGGATCGGCACGCTGTACTTGGTTCTGTTCGCCACGCTGTTCGCATTCTTCGTGCAGAACTACGCGCTGCGGCGCAGCAGCCCGACCCGGGTGTCGCTGTTGATGGGCAGCGAGCCGCTGTTCGGCGCGCTGTTCGCGGTGCTCTGGCTCAGCGAGCAATTGAGCGTGCAGGCGTGGATCGGCGGCTTTCTGATCGTCGCGGCTACGTTGTGGACAAGTCTGCTCAGGCGCTGAGTCGTGGTGGTTATTTTGTGGCAGAAGAGGGAAGCGTCTTCCACCCTCCGGGATTGGGCCCGCCAATTGTCGCGCGCATGGCGCGCTCCCACAGTCTGAGTCTACCTGTGGCCTCGGCTCTGTAGCCCGGGTTAGCCAAAGGTGCAACCCCCTGAGCAAGGGTATGAAAAAATCCGGGTATCGCTGCGCTCAACCCGGGCTACGGGTTGCTGGAGTGCAAATGGATGGCCAGCCACAGGGCGCCTTCGCTGGTGCGCTCCACCCGGTGTGGCGTGCCGGCTGCCAGGAACAAGTGATCGCCGGCAGTCAGTTCGATGGGTTCTCCGGCAATCGTCATGCTCGCCTCGCCTCGGGCCAGTAGTACTCATTCATCTTGCTCCTGCACGTAGTCCACCGATTCGATCCGCGACGAGCTGAGGATCCGTTCGATCTGCAGGTTGCGATGGCTGAGCAGGGTGTCGAAGCGCTCGCCCTGGGCGGGCGGTTGGCTGTCATGGAACAGGTTGGCGATGGGCATCGGGCGTACTCGGGTTCAGCGGCGGCCGGGTTTGGGCACGCCGGCGACCAGCAGGTGGTGGTGATCACGGCAGTAGAGTTCTTCGTACCAGCCGTAGTGCGGGTCGTTGCAGTGGCCGTGTCGTAGCGACGGCGGCAACTGGCTCAGGTCGCTCTTGAAGTCCTGGCGCAGGGCGGCGAACAGTGAGTCCGCCTGCGGCCAGCCGGCGCGATGGGGCGCCTGGCCGAGACTGTTGCCCAAGCGCAGTTCGCGTTCGAGGATGGCGGCCAGTTCGCTGCACAGGCTCATTTCGCAGTCGGCATCGAGCCGATTTCCCGAGCCAGGCGTTCGACCTGTTCCTGGCGTTCGACCTGATCGACCCTGGCTCCCGGGTTCAGCGACGACCACTCCGGCCGTGCGCGGGCGACGCGCAGGGCGCCCGGCAGCTTGCCTTCGCGCCATTGGCTGTCCTGCAGGGCGCCGAGGCGCACCGCTTCGACGGCCGCGTGGCCACGTTGGTCCAGAGCGGCCAGCAAGTGCTCCTGGCGCAGGGCGAGCAGGCGCAGCACGGCGTCGTCGACGGTCAGCTCGCGCTGGCCCTGCAGCTTGCCCTTGAGGCGCGCGCCGTAGTTGCGCAGGGTCTGCGCGCCGCCGCCGAGCAGTGCGCCGGCCAGTGCCGCGGTGCCCAGGGTCAGGCCGCCGACCAGCAGATCCACGCCCGCCCCGGCTGCTGCCCCGGCAGCCGCGCCGCCCCCCAGGCGAATGCCCAGTTGCTTGATGGTTTCCGGGTTGAACAGGTCGTCGCCCCAGCGACCGTCCAGCAGGGGCAGATCGTCGGCGCGCGCGTCTTCGCGGCGAAAGGCATACAGGCGCAGCAGGGCTTCCACGCAGCGCTGTTCACGCTGGCGCACCTGGGCGCGCAAATCCTCGATGGCGTTTTTTTCCAGCTCCGGCTGGTTGGCGACGCTACGCCGGCAGGCGGCGCAGTCGACCAGCAGCTCGGCGATCAGCCGCTTGGCGCTGCGGTGGCGGGCTACCCGCTGGGCTTCGTGATCGTCGATCAGCCGTTGCAGTTGCAGGCGCGATTTCTCGTGCATCAACGCCAGGCTCTCGTACAGCCGGCGCTCACCATCGAGCGGCGGCGCCACGCTGTCGAAACGCACCAGGGCGTGCAACCCCAGGCGCGCCAGGGCTTCGCGCCAGTCATCTTCGCGGTGGTTGGCGCTGGCCACGAAATTCAGCACCGGCAGCAGCGGGCGGCCACACATGGCCAGCACGTTCAGCTCGTCGCGGTACTTGGCCAGCACCGGCTCGCGGGCATCGATCACGTACAGGCCGGCGTCGGAGGCCTGCAACTGACGTAGCACCTTGGCTTCCTGTTCGAAGCGCTGGCGCGCCTCGCTGCCTTCCATTAAACGCGCCAGCCGCGCCGGGCCGTCGAGGCGCTCGCCTGGGCGGTCCAGACCCTCGAGGTAGTCGAGCAGGGCGATGGCATCTTCCAGGCCGGGTGTGTCGTAGAGCTCCAGCAGCGGCTCGCCGTCTACCGACAGGCGCGCGCCTTCGACGTGACGGGTGGTGCTGGGGCGATGGGACACCTCGCCAAAGCCGACGTCACGGGTCAGGGTGCGCAGCAGCGAGGTCTTGCCGACGTTGGTGTGGCCGACCACGGCGAGTTTAAGGGCCTGGGTCATGGTCTGTGGCCTCCCAAGGCTCGCCGCAAGCGGGCGGTTTCTAAGCGATGCCTATGGCCGGCGTAGGGCGGATGACGCTTCACCCATCCACCGCGCTCTACAGTTGCACGGCGGATGAAAAGACTGCTATCCATCCAGCGGTTCTCTTCAGTCATGGCCGGTCTCCAGCCAGGTCAGCGGCGAGCTGCCGCGGTGGGCTAACTGCAAGTCGTCCAGCGCCTTGTGCCAGTCGCCAAGGCGCTCGCTGTCGAGCGTTTCGCCCTGGGGCGGCTGCAGCAGCCAGATGCGGGTTTGGCCGGCGCAACCAGCCAGTTCGGCGAGCAGTGCCAGGCTGCCGCGATCCGGCGAGCGCCGGGGGTCGCAGGCGATGGCCAGGCGTGCCGGCGGAAAGCGGGTCAGCTGGTCGAGCAATTGCCGGCGCTGTTCGCGGTTGTCGATGATCCCGGCGTCGGCCACCGACTTGGGCAGCGCCGGCGGCCAGGGGCGGCGGTCATCCAGTTCGATGGCGACCAGCAGCGCACCGCTGCTGGTGTCGACGCCAGCGGCGGACTGCACCTGATAAAGCTGCGCCGGCTCGGCATCGCATACGCCCAGGCGTTCGCTGTTGGGCTGCAGGCGGTCACGCAACAGGTCGTAGCCGGGTTGCGACAGGTCCAGGGTCAGCCTGGCCGTGCCGGCTCGCCAACGCACCAGGCACACCAGGCCCAGCAGCAGGCGCGGCAGCAGCCCGTAGATCACCAGCACGCCGATCAGCCAGCCGGCCCAGGCATGGCGAGCCGCCTCCAGGGGCAGCGGGCTGTCGCCGCTGGCGCGGATGGTGGCGGCATCGGGCACGGGAAAACCGAGCAGGCCAGGCACTGCACCCAGGGCCTGGGTCAGGGCAACGAAGGTGTCGCCGCCGAGCAGGGTGGTTTCCCACACGAAGCCATAGCGGCGGGTGGACAGCAGCGCCAGCAGCATCACCAGGGCGGTAGTCAACGCCACCAGCCACAGGCCGTGTACGGCCATGCCGACCAGCCAGCGATTGAGGCGCTGGCGGCGCAGCAGCAGAACCAGGGCCGGGCCGGTATGCATTGCGCTGGCATCGCGGGCCAGCTTCTCGCTGAGCCACAGCCACAGGCGGCCGAGCACCGCGCCATGGCCGCCGCCGAACAGCAGGCCGAGCAACCAGCCCAGCAGCATCAGAACATGCAGGCCGAGCAGGCTGCCCAGGGCCCAGAACACGTTGACCGGCGTCTGCCCGTCACCCAGGGCCGCTACCGCCAGGCCGGCGCCACTGGCCAGGGCCAGCAGGCCGAGCAGCAGCAGGGCCAGGCGCGCGCCTTGCAGCCAGTGGCGCTGCGCCTGTACCTGACCGTCGCGTTCGGCCAGGTGCAGGGCGCGGTGTTCGATGCGGGCGGCCAGGTCGCCGCCGGCTACCTGGGCACGGCGGTTGGCTTCGCTGTCTTCGAGCAGGCCGGCATGTTCTTCGCGCAGGCGCACGGCCTCGCAGAGCCAGAGGCGTTGCAGCTTGGGTAGGGACACGCGATCTCCCGGTGAGTGTCAGTCTCCGGGAGCATACCCGCTGCGTGGTGAATGACAACAGCTCGCAGTTACCGGCTGGCGGCGTCGCGCAGGCGCACGGCGATATCCGGCTGATCGATGAACAGGCCATCGATGCCCGTAGCCAGGAAAGCACGCAGCTCGGCGTCGATGTCGCCACGCGCAGCCGGGTCGCTGCCCCGTTGCAGATCGGTAGGCAGGAACTGGTTTTCGGCGCGGAAGGTGTAGGGATGCACCACCAGGCCGGCGGCGTGGGCGTCGGCGACGAAGCGTGTCGGCTCACCCAGGCTGCCGTCTGGTTGGCGTGGGATCACGTATCCCTTGTCCGGGCCGACGCCGTTGGCGTACTCGGCCACTGCCTTCAATCCAGCAGGTTTGGCCATCTGCGCGTAGGTCAGCGGATTACCCAACTCGACCTGATCCTGTGGCTGGCCATTGCCGTACAACTGCACCAGGCGCAGCGAGCTGAGCTTGCGCAACGCCTTGAGATTGCTCACTTCGAACGACTGGAGATACACCGGCGCCTTGGCATCGCGGTAGCCATTTCGGGCCAGCGCCTCGACCAGAGGTTTCTCCATGGCCAGCCCGAGCTGTTGGAAGTGTGCAGGGTGCTTGGTCTCGATATACAGGCCGATCTCGCGGCCCTGGCTGACCTGCAGCGCCTTCACCAGGTCGATGATTTCCTGCAGGGTCGGGATCTCGAACTGGCCATCCAGGCGCGTATTGCCCGGGCGAATATCGGGGATGCGTTCGATGGCGCGCAGGCGTTTCAGTTCGGCGGCGGTAAAGTCCTCGCTGAACCAGCCATCGAGCTCGACCCCATCGATACGCTGCTTGCGTTTGCGGTCGGCGAACTCCGGGTGCCTGGCCACGTCGGTGGTCAAACCCAGTTCGTTGTCGTGGCGGGCGAACAGCTGGCCGTCCTTGCTCATCACCAGGTCGGGCTCGATGTAGTCCGCGCCCTGCAGCACCGCGACCGCATAGGCGGCCAGGGTGTGTTCGGGCAGATAACCGCTGGCGCCGCGATGGGCGATGACCAGTGGCTTGCCGTCGTCGGCGCGCTTGGCGGCGGGGGCCGTCGGTTGTTCCGCACTGGCGGTGAAGGGCAGGGCGAGCAGGGCGCTGAGCAGCAGCGCGCGGGGCTGGTGGGTCGGCATGGAGAGAGCTTCCTGGCGATTTGAAGGGTTAGCCTGCAACAGCAACCATGGCGCGCGCATGACAATGCAGCAAGTCATGCGACCTGACGCGGCCCTCTGCTATGCTCGCCGCCATGACGAATCGACTCCCCCTCTGCCTGATCGCCGCCCTCGCCGAAAACCGCGTGATTGGCCGCGACAATCAACTGCCCTGGCACTTGCCGGCGGACCTCAAGCACTTCAAGGCCAAGACCCTCGGCAAGCCGATCATCATGGGCCGCAAGACTTGGGACTCTCTCGGCCGGCCGTTACCGGGGCGCCTTAATCTGGTGGTCAGCCGCCAGGCCGGCCTGCAACTCGAAGGCGCGGAAGTGTTCACCAGCGTCGAGGCCGCGCACCAGCGCGCCGAAGCTTGGGCCCGCGAGCAGGGCGTCGATGAAGTGATGCTGATCGGCGGTGCCCAGCTTTATGAGCAAGCGCTGCCCGTTGCCAATCGCCTGTATCTGACCCGCGTGGCGCTGCAGCCTGAGGGCGACGCTTTGTTCCCGGCCTTCGACGAAGCACAGTGGCAGCGCGTCGAGTGCGACGAGCAGGCCGCCACCGACGTGGCGCCTGCGCATTCGTTCGAAACCTGGGCGCGCCGCTAACCCGCTGGCATCAGCATGAAAAAAGGCCGCATCAGCGGCCTTTTTTCATGCTTCTGAGCATCTAGGCCGCATCCGTCTTGGCCGGGCTTGCCGGAAGGAACCAGTTGAGTACCAGCGCGCAGATGCCGCCGGTGGCTACGCCGGATTCCAGCACATTGCGCAGCGCCGCCGGCATGTGAGCGAGGAACTCCGGGACTTGGGAAACGCCGAGGCCAAGGGCCAGGGATACGGCGATGATCAGCAGCGCGCGGCGATCCAGCTCGATACCGGCGAGGATGTTGATGCCAGACGCCGCCACGGCGCCGAACATGACCATCGCCGCGCCGCCGAGTACCGGCTCGGGCACGGCCTGGATCACGCCGGCGACTGCCGGGAACAGGCCGAGAATCACCAGCACCAGAGCGATCCACACGCCGATGTGGCGGCTGGCGATGCCGGTGAGCTGAATCACCCCGTTGTTCTGGGCGAAGACCGAGCTGGGAAAGGTATTGAACACGCCGGCCAGCAGCGAGTTGACGCCATTGACCAGCACGCCGCCCTTGATGCGTTGCATCCACACCGGGCCTTCCACCGGCTGGCCGGATACCTTGCTGGTGGCGGTCACATCGCCGATGGCTTCCAGGGACGTCACCAGGTAGATCACCAGCATCGGGATGAACAGGCTCCACGAGAAGCCCAGGCCGAAGTGCAGCGGCGTCGGCACCTGGAACAACTCGGCCTGATGCATGCCGGTGAAGTCCAGGCGGCCCAGGTAGCCGGCCAGCGCATAGCCGACCAGCAGGGCGATGACGATGGCGCAACTGCGCAGCCACACCACCGGGATGCGGTTGAGCACCACGATCACCGCCAACACCACGCCGGACAGCAGCAGGTTCTCGCCGTTGGCGAAGGTGCCACCCGCCATGGCGCCGTAGCCGCCGCCCATGCTGATCAGGCCGACCTTGATCAGCGTCAGGCCGATCATCAGCACTACGATGCCGGTGACCAGTGGTGTGATCAGCTTCTTCACGAACGGCAGGATGCGCGAGATGCCGATCTCCACGAACGAGCCGGCGATCACCACGCCGAAGATCGCCGCCATCACGCCTTCCACCGGCGTGCCCTGCTTGACCATCAGCGCGCCACCGGCGATCAGTGGGCCGACGAAGTTGAAGCTGGTGCCCTGCACCACCAGCAGGCCCGCACCCAGCGGCCCGAAGCGGCGGCATTGCACGTAGGTGGCGATGCCGGAAATCACCAGGCTCATGGACACGATCAGGTTGGTGTCGCGGGCCGACACGCCCAGCGCCTGGCAGATCAGCAGGCCCGGCGTGACGATCGGCACGATGATCGCCAGCAGATGCTGCAGGGCGGCGAGGATGGCCACCAGCGGGCGCGGGCGGTCTTCGAGGCCGTAGATCAGTTCGCCGTTACGCGGGGAGTCACCTGGTTGCATGGTTGTGATCGCCTGGAAAAACGGCGGATTCTACTGCCTGCAAACGGCAATCCCAAGTGGCTGGCGACCGGGTGATCGAGGTCCGGCCATCGGCGCATTTTGCTGTAACCGGCATTGCCTTGTGCAAGCGCTGCCGCTCTGGCTCACGGCTGTGACAGGCGGCTCTAAGCTAATCATTAAATGTTATTGGAAGGATATTTTTTATAACCATAAATTTCTCGCAACAGCGCCGCCGAGGCGCAGGCAGCCGGGATGGCTCGGTGCCCATTGCGAGGAGTTGCTGATGAAACATGCCTTGAAGACCCTGCTGCTCGCCGTCGTGGCTGCCACCAGCCTGCAGGCCCAGGCGGCCGATATCGTCATCGGCTACCAAACCGGTGTCGACCCGTCCAAGGTCGCCCAGGCCGACGGTGCCTACGAGAAAGCCATCGGCGAGAAGCTCGACTGGCGACGCTTCAATTCCGGCCCCGAAGTGGTGACCGCCCTGGCCTCCGGCGACGTGCAGATCGGCAATCTCGGCTCCAGCCCGTTGGCCGCCGCCACTTCGCGAAAGCTGCCGCTGGTGACCTTTCTGGTAGCGGCGCAGATCAACGCCGCCGAGGCGCTGGTGGTGCGTAACGGCAGCGGCATCGACACACCCGAGCAACTGGTTGGCAAGACCATCGCCACGCCGTTCGTGTCCACGTCCCACTACAGCCTGCTCGGTGCCCTCAAGCACTGGAACATCGACCCGAGCAAGTTGAAGATCGTCAACCTCAACCCCGCCGAGATCAACGCGGCCTGGAAGCGCGGTGACATCGACGGCGCCTTCGTCTGGTCGCCGGCCCTGGGCGAGATCAAGCGCAGCGGCAAGGTGCTGACCGATGCCGCCGAAGTCGGCAAGTGGGGCGCGCCCACCTTCGAGGTGTGGGTCGCTCGCAAGGACTTCGCCGAGAAGCACCCCGAGGTGCTCGCCGAGTTCGCCGGCGTGACCCTGGACGCCTTTGCCGACTACCAGGCCAACGCCGCCAAGTGGACGGCCGATTCCGAGCAGGCCAAAAAGATCGCCAAGCTGATCGGCGCCAATGCTGCCGATGTTCCCGAGTTGCTGGCCGGCTCGACCTATCCCGATGCGCAGCAGCAGGTGAGCGCCGAGCTGTTGGGCGGTGGTACCGCCAAGGCCACTGCGCGCACTGCCGAGTTCCTCAAGGAACAGAAGCGCATTCCCGCCGTCCTGCCGGACTACTCGCCCTACGTGAGCGCCGAGTACGTGCCCAAGGCGCAGTGAACCCGAATCACCTTCACGACAGGTTTGCCCCTCTTCGGAGGGGCTTTTTTAATTGAGGAGTCGACCATGAGCCGACTGAATGCCGAGCGGGTCAGCTTGAGCTTCGAGCGCCGCGGTGCTGCGCAGGTGATCCTGGATAACTTCGACCTGCAGATCGACAAGGGTGAGTCGGTGGTCGTGCTCGGCCCGTCGGGCTGCGGCAAGTCGAGCCTGCTCAACGTGCTGGCCGGTTTTCAGCCAGCGGACAGCGGCCGTGTGCATATCGACGGCAAAACCCTGCAAGGCCCGGGCGGCGAGCGCGGCGTGGTGTTCCAAGACGACGCGCTGATGCCCTGGCTCGATGCCCTCGACAACGTTGCCCTGGGACTGCGCCTGCGTGGCCTGAACAAGGCCGAGCGCCATGCGCGGGCGCGGCAGGTGCTGGAGCTGGTCGGCCTGGCCAGCCATGCCCACCATCAGGTCGGCGAGCTGTCCGGCGGCCAGCGCCAGCGCCTCGGCCTGGCCCGGGCGCTGGCAGTTGATCCGGATTTCCTGTTGCTCGACGAACCCTTCGGCGCCCTCGATGCACTGACCCGCGAGCGCATGCAGGTGCTGCTGCTCGACGTCTGGAAGCGCACCGGCAAGGGCCTGTTCCTGATTACCCACAGCGTCGACGAGGCGCTGTTCCTGGCCACCGACCTGATCGTGCTGGATGGCCCGCCCGCCCGTGCGGTGCTGCGCCGGCAGTTGCCGTTCGCGCGCCGTTACACCGCCGGCGAGCCGGTACGTTCGATCAAGGGCGATCCGGCTTTCGCGCAGTTGCGCCAGGAGTTGCTCGATATCTTCCTGCAGGAGCCCGCCGACCATGCCTACTGAAGCGCTACGCAGCACTCTGAACGTCCGCCGTCGCCGCCTTGTCATCGGCCTCGACCGCCGCCGCGTGGCCGCCTTCGGCACCCTGGCCGCGCTGGCGAGCCTGTGGTGGCTGGCCACGCACCTGGGCTGGATCGATACCATCTTCCTGCCGGCGCCCGAGCAACTGCTGATGGCGCTCAAGGGCTTGCTGCACGACGGCTACCTGGACGCCACCCTGTGGCAGCACCTGAGCACCAGCCTGTGGCGCGTGCTGGTGGCCTTGCTGGCGGCGGTGATCACCGCCGTGCCGCTGGGCATCGCCATGGGCCTGAACCCGACCCTCAACGCCGCGCTCGACCCGCTGGTGGAGTTCTACCGGCCGATTCCTCCGTTGGCCTATCTGCCGTTGATGGTGATCTGGTTCGGTATCGGCGAGCTGTCCAAGGTGCTGCTCATCTACCTGGCGTTGTTCGCGCCGCTGCTGATCGCCACCGTGGGCGGCGTGCGCCGCGTCGACAAGGCGCGTATCCAGGCGGTGCGCTGCCTGGGGGCCAGCCGTCTGCAGGTGGTGCGCCACGTGATTCTGCCCAGCGCGTTGCCGGACATCCTCACCGGGCTGCGCATCGCCCTCGGGGTGGGCTGGTCGACGCTGGTGGCTGCCGAGCTGATCGCCGCCAATCAGGGCCTGGGTTTCATGGTGCAGTCCGCTGCGCAGTTCCTCGCTACCGACGTGGTGGTGGTCGGCATCCTGCTGATCGCCGGCATCGCCCTGGCTATCGAGCTCGGTTTGCGGGCTCTGCAAAAACGTTTCGCGTCCTGGAGTTGAGCACATGACTATCCAATTCGAGCGGATCGGCCAGGCCCTGGGCGCCCGCGTCACCGGTATCGATCTGGCGCAGCCGCTGACACCCGCCGACCATCAGGCGCTGCATCAGGGTTTGCTCGAACACCAGGTGCTGTTCTTCCGCGATCAGTTGCTGACGCCCGCGCAGCAGCGCAATGCTGCCGCGCTGTTCGGCGACCTACACATTCACCCGATCTACCCGAAGATCGCGGAGCAGCCGGAAATCCTGGTGCTGGATACCGACCTCAACGACCTGCGAGACAACGCACTGTGGCATTCGGACGTGTCGTTCATCCAGTCGCCGCCGCTGGGCTCGCTGCTCAGTGCGCGGCACGTGCCGCCCCACGGTGGTGACACGCTGTGGGCCAGCTGCTCGGCAGCCTACGAAGCGCTTTCCGCGCCGATCCGCGGGCTGCTCGACGGCCTGACCGCGGTGCATGACCTGGCCCTGTCGTTTCCGCTGGAGCGCTTCGGCACCACGTCGGACGCCCTGGAGAAATGGAACGCCGCCCGCGCCGCCAACCCGCCGGTGACCCACCCGGTGATTCGCGTGCACCCGGAAACCGGGCGCAAGGGCATCTTCGTCAGTGAAGCGTTCACCACGCGCATCAATGAGCTGGAGCCAGGCGAAAGCACGGCGCTGCTGCAGATGTTGTTCAAACAGATCGCCCGGCCGGAATTTTCCGTGCGCTGGCAATGGCGCCAGGGCGATCTGGCCTTCTGGGACAACCGCCTGACCCAGCACTACGCCTGCGACGACTACCGCCCGCAGCGGCGCATCATGCACCGCGCGACGATCCTCGGCGATCGGCCGTTCGGCTCGGGCGCCGCGTCGGCCTGAGCCGTCCGCCAATCCCTGGCCGCGTCGTAAGCGTCACTCCCGAGGGCCCATCAGTAAGCGATGATGCCGTGCCGCCACGCCTGTTTATGCTGGCGTAGTGACGCCGTGCTCAATACCGCTCGCCCTCGCAAGCGAAAACCTGAACTTAGCAGCGTCCTCCAGTGACTGATTGATTAAGGGCGATCAGCCCACCTGAATTCACAGCCCTGGAGGCGAATATGTCGGATCATCACACCTACAAGAAGGTCGAGCTGGTTGGCTCGTCCACTTCGAGTATCGAAGATGCCATCAACAATGCCCTGGCCGAGGCCAGCAAGAGCATTCGGCATCTGGAGTGGTTCGAAATCACCGAAACCCGTGGTCACATCGCCGACGGCGCAGTGGCTCACTATCAGGTAACCCTGAAGGTTGGCTTCCGCATCGCCAACAGCTGATCGCGGGCATCGCAGCCGCAGGACTTGCCAGACCGGCAATCAGCGGCTTTCATTGAGCCGGGCCAATTTCAGCCCGGCGTTGTTCACTGGTACGAGGGAGCGTTTGTGATGAAGAACGTGTTGTTTGCAGCAGCCCTGATGGCATTCGCTGGCTCGACCTTCGCGGCGGCCAAAGACTGCGAAACGCTGAAAGGCGAGATCGATGCGAAGCTCCAGGCCAAGGGCGTTGCGTCCTACACCCTGGAAATCGTTGATAAAGGCAGCGTAACCGACCGTCAGGTCGTGGGCACCTGCGGTGGTGACACCAAAGAAATCGTCTACCAGCGCAACTGATGACGATGGCCTGAAGCCGGCTCGCAGCCTCTGCGGTGCCGGCTTTTTATTGCCTGCAATTTGCCATGAGGTGGCCTGAGCTGGACGGGAGGCGTAGGATAAGACCTACTGTTTTACTCGGATAAGGCCCCGGCGTTATCCATCAGCAAGGATTTTCTCATGTCCGCACTCGCCAAACTTCCTTTCTCCGTTCTCGACCTGGCGCCGATTCGCGACACCGGCAGCGCCCAGCAGGCGCTGCACAATTCGCTGGCGCTGGCCCGGCACGTCGAGTCGCTGGAATTCAACCGCTTCTGGGTCGCCGAGCACCACAACATGGATGGCATCGCCAGTTCGGCCACCGCCGTGCTGCTCGGCTACCTGGCCGCCGGCACCTCGCGCATCCGCCTGGGCTCGGGCGGGGTGATGCTGCCCAACCACGCGCCGCTGGTGGTCGCCGAGCAGTTCGGCACCCTGGCGACCCTGTATCCGGGACGCATCGAGCTGGGCCTGGGCCGCGCACCCGGCGCCGACCAGTTCACCGCCCATGCGCTGCGCCGCGAGCGCTCCGGCAGCGCCGACGACTTCCCGCAGGACGTTGCCGAACTGCAGCGCTATCTCGGCCCGCGCACTTCGGATCAGCGGGTGATCGCCATGCCTGGCAGTGGCACCAACGTGCCGATCTGGCTGCTCGGCTCCAGCCTGTTCAGCGCCCAGCTGGCCGGTGAGCGCGGCTTACCCTATGCCTTCGCTTCGCACTTCGCGCCGCGCTACGTACATGAGGCGATCCGCGTCTACCGTAACGCTTTCAAACCGTCCGAGGTGCTCGACAAGCCCTACGTGATGCTCGGCGTGCCACTGCTGGCCGCCGATACCGACGAGCAGGCGCAGTACCTGGCGACCTCCGCTTATCAGCGCATCCTCTCGCTGATCCGCGGCCAGAGCCTGGTGCAGCGCCCGCCGGTGGAGTCGATGGAAGGTTTGTGGCTGCCCCATGAGCGCGATGCGGTGGGCAGCTTCCTGGGCATGGCGGTGATCGGCGGGCCGCAGAAGATTCGTGCGCGCCTGGAGGTATTGCTGGAGCAGACCGAGGCCGACGAGCTGATCTTCACCTGCGACCACTACGACTTCGCCGACCGCCTGCACGCCTTCGATATCCTCGCCGGCCTGCGCTGAGCAGCCGGTCACCCGGCAAAAAACTCGAACTTGCCCGGCCGCTGTCTCTCTGAATTCTGTACCCCTTATTAACAGGAGCGTAAAGATGAAGAAGACAGCATCGGCCCACTGGCAGGGCGGCATCAAAGACGGCAAGGGCACCATTTCCACCCAGAGCGGTGTGCTTTCCGAACAGCCTTACGGCTTCAACACCCGCTTCGAAGACAAGCCAGGCACCAACCCCGAAGAGCTGATCGGCGCGGCCCATGCCGGCTGTTTCTCGATGGCACTGTCCAAGGAACTGGGCGAGGCGGGCATGACTGCCGAGAGCATCGACACCAAGGCCGAAGTGACCCTGGACAAGCAGGGCGGCGGTTTCGCCATCACCGCCGTGCATCTGTCGCTGAAAGCCAAGATCCCGGGTGCTGACCGCGCTGCCTTCGAGAAAGCAGTGGAAACCGCCAAGACTGGTTGCCCGGTATCCAAGGTGCTGAACGCCGAGATCACCCTGGAAGCCGTGCTGGAAGCCTGATTGGCACCTGCTTGCAACACCTGAGCCGCATTGCGCGGCTCAGTCGCTTTTATCCCCTCAGCTCAAAAAGTGCCGCAGCGCAGATTCTTGCCCTGCGCCAACGCGTTGCGGTCAGCATCGTAGAGCACGGTATAAGCACGCATCGCTGCCGAGCGGGCCTCAACGCGATAGCGCTGGCCGGCCTTGAAGTCGTCATAGCGAATTCGTACATCACAGGTCAGCTGCTGCGGCTCTGAGATCATCGACACGCCACCGCCGCCAGCAATCTCGAAGCGATAGCGCATCTCCAGTTCATGGGCGCCAGGGGTTACCTGGAAATAGCGGCCGTCATTGACGCGCTCGCGATCCAGGCGCTCTGCCATCAGCAGGTCGATACCTTCGCCCTTGAGATCGATCCAGGCCATGTTCGGATCGGCAGCCGGCAGTGGCGACGCACAGGCGCCGAGCAGCAGCAGGCTGGCAAGCAGGAGGGGCTGGCGCATGGTAGTGTCTCCCGGTGAGACGATTCATAGATGACGGCAGTATCGCGCAAAGCGGCCGCGACTTCGCGGTAGGATGAGCCGATCCCCTTTGCATGACGACCGCCATGTTCAAGCAGTGCATTTCCCTAGCTGTCGACCTCTCGCGCCGCGCCGCGGTTCCCCTTTTGGCCTTGGCGCTGGCCGGCTGCAGTACGATCGATTACTACGGGCAACTGGCCCGCGGGCAGCTGCAATTGCTGAGCGCGCGTCAGCCGGTGCAGGCGCTGATCGAGGATCCGGCCACCGAGCCGAAGTTGCGCGAGCGCTTGGAGCTGTCCCAGCAGGCGCGGCGCTTCGCTAGTGAGAAGCTGGCGTTGCCGGATAACCGCAGCTACCGACTGTATGCCGATCTGCACCGCCCCTTCGTGGTGTGGAACCTGTTCGCCACCGACGAGTTCTCGCTGCAGCCCCAGCTGCACTGCTTTCCCATTGCCGGCTGCGTGGCCTACCGCGGCTTCTACGAGCAGAGTCGGGCCCGTGGCGCGGCGGCTCTGCTCAACGCCCAGGGGCTGGATACTTATCTGGGCGGCGTGGAGGCCTATTCGACCCTGGGCTGGTTCGATGACCCGATCCTCAACACCATGCTGCGCTGGAGCGACGAGCGCCTGGTGGCGGTGATCTTCCATGAGCTGGCGCACCAGCAGTATTACCTGGCCGGCGACACGGCGTTCAACGAGTCCTACGCCACCTTCGTCGAGCAGGAAGGTTTTCGGCAATGGCGCACGGCGCGCGGGCTGCCGGCTCCCAAGGAGGTCGGCGTGCAGCCCCGCGAGCAGTTCACCGCGCTGGTGCTGGCCAGCCGTGCACGCCTGGAAAAACTCTACGCCAGCGGCCTGGATGCCGAGGCGATGCGCGCCGGCAAGCAGGCCGAATTCGAGCGCCTGCGCGCCGAGTACCGACAGTTGCGCGCCAGCCAGTGGAACGGCGTCGGCTACTACGACAGCTGGATCGACGGGCCCCTGAACAACGCCAAGCTGTTGCCTTTCGGCCTCTATGATCAGTGGGTTTCAGCCTTCGCCGGGCTGTTCGCCGAGGTGAATGACGACTGGCCGACGTTCTACCGGCGGGTCGCCGAACTGGGCGCCTTGCCGCAAACGCAACGGCAGATACAACTGCAGGCGTTGTCCGTTGTCCGAGAGTAGGGTCCGAACAATCAGACGCAGAGGAAGGTCGTGATGAGAGGATGGATGGTAGCGATGCTGTTGCTAGGCATGCTCAGCAGCAGTGCCTGGGCGTCGCCCAAATCGTGCGAGGAGCTCAAGAAGGAAATCGAGGTCAAAATCCAGGCCGCGGGCGTGACCAGCTATACGCTGGAAATCGTGCCCAACGAAGAGGTCGAGGATGACGCCATGGTGATCGGCACCTGCGACGGCGGCAGCAACAAAGTGATCTACCAGCGCAACGACCTGACCGGCTCGCGGATGATGTAGCGGCCTGGCCCGCTATCGTTTTAGCCGACGAACGCCTGGTGCAGCTGCGCCAGTGTCTGCACATGGTAAGCCGGGCGCTCGCCAGCGAGCTCTTCCAGGCTGCCGAACCCGTAACCCACCGCCACCGCCTGCAAGCCATTGCTGTGGGCGCCGATCAGGTCATGCTTGCGATCGCCGATCATCAGCGTATCCGCCGCATCCAGACCTTCCTGTTCGAGCAGGTGGGCGATCAGCTCCACCTTGTTGGTGCGCGTGCCGTCCAGTTCGCTGCCGTAGATGGCCTTGAAGTAACGGGCGAAGTCGAAGTGACGGGCGATCTCGCTGGCGAATACGGTGGGCTTGCTGGTGGCGATGTACAGGGTGCGACCCTGCAACTGCAGCAGCTGCAACAGCTCGATCACGCCGTCGAACAGCTGGTTTTCATACAGGCCTACCTCACGGAAACGATCGCGGTAGTGGTTCACCGCCTCCCAGGCGCGGGCTTCGCTGAGGCTGTAGGTGTGCATGAAGCACTGCAGTAGCGGTGGGCCGATGAAGTGCTCCAGCGCCACCAGGTCGGGCTCGTGGATATCCAGTTTCGACAGCGCATATTGCACCGAGCGGGTGATGCCCTCACGCGGGTCGGTGAGGGTGCCGTCGAGGTCGAAGAGAACGGTGCGCTGCTGCATGTCGGGGTATTCGCTGGCCTGAATCGGTGCGGATTGTCTCGCACCGCAAGGCGCAGGGGCAAATCAGGCAGCGAGTGGACGGTAGACCCAGCGTAGGCTCAGGTGGGTCAGCGGCCAGAGCATCGCCAGCAACAGAACGCCGAACAGCACCATCAACACCAGCACCAGAAACTCCGAGCCGGCATACAGCGCTACCAGCAAGACGAACGCCAGCACGGCGGCCACCAGCAGCCAGATCGCCATGCACAACAGTACGCTCGCCAGCAGACGGCCAACGGCCAGCCTTGCTAATTGCGCCGGCAGCGAGCGGTAGGCAGCAATCATCGCCACCAGCCCATACACCAGGCCGACCACGCTGCTAAGCCCCAGCAGCCACTCCATGCCGTAAGGGCTGATCATGTGGGTGGGCAGTAGCGTCAGCAGCTTGGTGTAGAACACGATGAACAGCAGGCCGAAGGCCAAGGCGGCTTCACCGCGGCTCACCTGGGTAAGGCCGCTCTGGAACTGGCCCGCGCGGCGCATCAGATAAAGGCTCAGCCACAGCGGCAGCAGCGTCGCCAGCATGAACGAAACCAGGTTCAGCGGCAGCATCAGCAGCGTGGGCGAAAGGCCGCTGGCGTTTTCATACAGTGAAGGCGCCAGCTGAGCCCACAGCAGGTTGTAGAGCAGACCGACCACGAAAATGGCAATCAGATACAGGCCCACGAACAGCGCGACAAGCAAAGCCGGGCGGCTGACATCCACCAGGCTGTGGCGCTGCAGGTAATAGCGGGCGAGCAGCAGCGCACTGCAGCCGTCGACGGCCAGAGCGCTGAGCCAATAACCGCCCAGCTGCCACAGGTTGTTCAGGTAGGCCTGGAAATACTCCGGCTCCAGGGTCAGCCACATGATGACCCAGCGAATGACGATGCTGGCCGTGCAGCACGCGAGCGCCGTGAACAGCAGGCGCATGGGCAGTTGCGACCCTTGGCGAGCTTCATGGGAAGCGCCTGGCTCGGCCGGATTAATCGCGTAGGGATTGACCATGAAGGTTCCTGATTAGACTGGAGAGCTACGGTTGACGGTATGGCAATTCAGGCGGTGCCTTATCGCGGCGGTGGCGGCAGCCATTGCGAGCGGCCGAACCGATCGCGCAGCCAGGTGAGCGGCCACATGAAGGCCGACAGGATCAGCAGATACTCGAAGAAGCGAAAGGGCACCACGATCCAGCTGCTCAGCTCATCCACCTTCTGGCCGCTGGCATCGACGAAGTGGAAATCATAATTCACCCCGGTACTGGCGCCGCCATGGGAGACGATCTCCTGGGTCTCCAATTGCGCACCACCCGGGGCGAACAGCCACTCCAGCGGCTTGTTGTAGACCGGATTGCCGCGGGCATCGAGGAACATACCGACATAGGCGGTGATGGCTATCAGCACCGCCGCCGCCACCGGCTTCGCCCAGGTGATGCGCGCCTTCCAGGCAATGGCGGTAAATATCAGCAATACCGACGCGCTGGCCACGCCATCGATGAAGATCGCCCCCGTGAAGAACAGGTAGAAAGCCAGGCCGACCAGGCAGAATCCGCCAATCACGGCGGTGGCGATGGCGAAGATGTAGAGAACGGTCAGGAAATTGGAGCGTGGTTTTTTCATGGGGGCGATTCTAGCGCAGGGCCGAGTGGTTCAGGTGCCGTCGGTATGCAGCCGGTGGGTGCCGCACTGCACGCAGCGAAACAGGTAGCCGGTCGGGCTGTCATCCGCGCTCAGCGCCTGCACATAGGCAGGAGAAAGATCCTGCAGATCACCTGTCAGTTGCGGGCGAAGCTGTTCTATCTCGGCGGCACCGACATACCCGATGAACTGGCACAGCTGCCCGCAATGTACCAGCCATTCGGCCTGCTGCCAGGCCAGGTAACCCGGCGTGCGGTCACACACCTCGGCGATCAATTCTTCACCCAGGGCGTTAGCCGAGGCCGATGGGTCCGGTTCCCAGCCTTCGATGCACAACTCGTCGTTGAATTGCCCTTCGTAATACCTGGCGGCGCTGCCATCGGCGATGCACCAAGGGCAGAGGTAGTCGGGTTTTTGTATGGCGTAGAACGGACCTTGGTACTTCCAGTCGCGCTGCTCGCCGCAGCACGCGCAGGTGCCGGCTTCTCGCTCGAACAGGTCCAGCTGATAAACATTGGGATGCAGGCGGAAGGTGGGTAGATCCTGTGTCACTGGTCATTTCCCGCTGGGTATTGGATCGTTGACAGGCCTCGGCGAAAGCCATGAAGGTAAGCACTGTACCGGTATTTCTGGAGTATTGGATTTGATGGCCAAGCGTAAGCGCAAGACCTTGCCCAAGGATTTCGGCCAACTGCTTGAGCAGGCCTCACTCGAGGAGCTGATTGCCGTGTTCGACCAGTGCGAACTCGAGGCTACCGGCGGCTACAGCAAGAGCACGGCACTGGGCTTCTACAACTGCCCTGATGAGCTGGTGCGCTGGCTGGTTGAACAGGGCGCGGGCATTGATGCCCGCGACACCTATCAGCGTACGGCGTTGCACCATCGCAGCTCCAGCTGGAAGGGCGGCGTTGATCTGTTGCTGGATCTGGGTGCCGATATAGAGGCGCAGGACTACCAGGGTGATACGCCACTGCATGCAGCAGCCAAAAGTCACAAGGTGCAAGCGCTCGCTGCGTTGATTCGTCGTGGCGCTGACATCGATGCCAGGAATCGTCAGGGGCATGGCGTGCTGCAGATCGCGCTGGCCACCACCAGCAACGCCGACATCGAGGCAACCGCGAAGATTGCCCAGATCCTGCTGGATGCAGGCGTGCCGGTAGACGATGCCATGCTGGCCGAGGTGCAGCGTATTGGCCGTGAATTCGAATTTCACCGCGCAGGCTTCAAACCGGACTATCTCGAGGCGACGGATGCAGGACTGGCCAGTCTGTATGGCCTGTTCGGCGTCACGCCTGTCGCCTCGCGCCAGCTTCACGATGGCAAGGCTGCCATCAGTGTCGCGGACGGCCCCTGGCACAACCAGCACCAGCAACTCTGGCAACTGCTGGTGCCATCTAACGGCCCGGCCGCCACCGTGCAGGGTGAGGTGATTCGCCTCAGCGGGCGTATTTCCCGAGAAATACATCACAACGGTGCGGCCAACTGGGATGCCGACTTCAAGGCCATGTTGACGGCGTTGGTCCGTCATCTGGGCAGTGCCGTGCCGCTGTCGCCCGGCGAGCTGGCCGAAGCCCAGGCGCTGGCGGCCGCGCTGCGCGGCGGTGACGATGATGCTGCACGCACAGATCGGCTCAGTGCGCTGGCAGTGCAATGGGTAATCGCCAACCCGCAGCCTTTGTCGTTGCCTCTACCGGCTTACCGCCGCTGAACGGTCCTGGACTGACCGGCGAGTAGCCGGCTCAAGCGTTGCGTCAGAGGAGCGCTGGCCTTGCGGGTTTTGAACACGCCAGGCACGTGCAGCAGCATGGCGGCCCAGCGGTATTCACGCAGCTTGCGGTCGCTGGACAGCAGATAGTCGCGCAACTCCAGAGCCGACTCGCGGTGGTAGGCCCAGAGCAGATGGTGCTTGTAGTCTACGGCGTAATACGCCTCGCCTGGCCAGGCCAGCTGGTGGCGACTGCGCAGGCCGCAGGGGGAACAGATCAGGGCACCGAGCGTATGGCCGTACTGTTGGCGCAGGTAGCGCGAATGGCACCAGTCCGCTGCCTGGTAGCCCTCGGGTAGATCATGTAGCGCCTGCCGCGGGTCACCGTGCAACCCTTGGAAGTACACGGCCATGTGCTGGAAATGACCATCGCGGCTGGGGCGTAACTGGTACTCGAAGGCCGAATGAGCCTTAAATAGCGGCACCTCCAGCTTGCGTCGTATCACCCGTGCTTCGGCGAATTCGAACGAGGCTTCGCGGCTGCACCGGGGGCAGCGTACCGCCAGTTGATAGGGCATCGGACTCCATTCGTATAGCCCGGTCACGGGCGCCCCTCGATCAGTTGCGCGTAGGCTTCGGCTTCCAGTTCGCCACAGGGCGATATCTCCACGCCGGCTTCGTTGATCAGCCTGACGCGCTGCTGTTCGCCGCCTACCTGCGCCTCGCCGTCGAGGCCCAGCAGCAGTGTGTAGAGGGTGTCGCCAAGAACCTGATCGAGCAGTTCCAGCACCAGCCCCGTCTGCTCCGAAGACAGCTGCAGCGCCTGGAGTTTCGCCGTGGCCGTGCTGCCGCTTTCAGGCTGCAATAGACGCAACAGCTGCTCGGCCCTTTCCCGTTGCCAGCATGCGACTAAGCGACCGGCGTCCAGTGGCTCGTGTTCCTCGGGCAGGGCAGAGTGCAGGCCGCCGATCAGGTCGCGCTCGGCAAAGGTCGCCGCCCAACTCGGGGTCGGTTCGCCCTCTCGCACCCGCAGCACTGCATCCTCGCCCCTGCGCTGCCAGGCGATATGAAAGCCCTCGGCGAGTAGCGTGCTGGCCCGTTGCAGCAGTTCGTCTGCAGCGAGGTCGTGGGCCGCCAAGCATTCGACGCCGCAATAGTGCACCAGGCGCCAGCGGCGGGGAGCGTGTTGCAGGTGCCAGTCGCGGAGTGCGGCGAGGTGTTCGTCCCTGGTCATGGCACGCGTGGGCCGTCGTCGAAGTGGTTGGTGGCCTCGAGCGTGGTCGCGCCATAGGCGAGGAGCAGGTGTTCGCTCTGGCGTTGCAGGCGAACCTCGCAGGTGCCGCGTTCGGCGAACAGCAGTACACCGCCGTAGACGGTTTCCGGGCCAAGGTCGCCGGCCGGCACCTGCTCGCCTGCGCCGACATACAGACAGCCCGAGGTGATGCGCAGGCGCGCCACCAGGGCGTCGTCCGTGGCGGCATCGATGCCGCGGCGGATCTCCACTGCGTGGCTACCGTCGCGGCCCAGGTCGACGAACAGGACGTTGCCGGCGTTGATCTCGGCGAGCGCGTCCTCGGCGATCGACCACCAGTCCGCAGTATCGGTAATGCGATGGGCCAGAGCGGCGGGATCGAAGATCGCCAGTGTGGCGGTGTCGGTGTCGAACGTCGTGCTGGCGTAGGGCTGACTACTCATGTGCAAGGAACCTGGGTCAAGGCGTGGGGTGAGGGCGCCATCCCGGCGCGTTGTTCGCCGTCCAGCCAGCTGTCGTGGATGCCTTTGCGGGGCCGGTACAACTGCAGCGCGATCCTGGACGCCAGCAGCAGAACGAAGGAGCCAACCGTCGGCCAGCTTTCACCGCAATAGTGCTCCAGTACTATGTAGAGCAGCGCCACGGGAATGAACAGCGCGGTGTAGATCAGGTAGCGTTCGATCACTGGGGAGCACGCCTCTCGCTCGTCTTTCACTTGACCTGGGTCTTGCCTGTTTGCCATAGCGACTGGCTGCCCTGGTCTGCTTGATGGCGTTGCGGCCTGACGCTGATTGTTGCGCTTCGGTTACCCAAGCTACCCATCCGCTGCGATGCCCTGCACTAACAGTTGATATCCACCTTCGGCGAGAGGATCTCGATCTCGCCGGCGGTGATGCGGATGGTGCTCTGCCCACAGCTCAGGCGGATTTCCTGGTCGGCAGTCAGTTCGATGGTCTGGGCGCCGAGGCGAATGCTCTTGCCGTCCAGGGTGACGCTAGAGCCCGCGTCGTTGCCGCCAACGCTGATGGCGTACTGTTCACCCACTGAAGTGGTTTTCTTCTTCGCCACCTGGGTGCTCTGATTGAGGCCCACTAGGGTGTTCATCATCATGCCGACGTTGAGGCTGTAGCCCAGACCGACGTTTTCCATGCGCCCCATGCCGACGTTCTGCAGCGAGGCCATGAGGATGGTCTCGGATTTGTTCATGCCGATCTTGACCGTCTCGTTCTTGTCCACCGTCTTGCTTCGGTTGCCATGCACGGTGATGGTCTCGTTTCGATCCACGGTCTCCGTGCGGTCGCGCTTGACCTTCACGGTCTCGTCGTTGTCGATGGTCTTGGTGCGGTCGTGGCCGACCCAGTGGGTCTCGTCGTTCTCGACCTCGATGTCCTGGTTCTTCTCGGCATGGATGAACAGCGCGGGCAGGTCGTAAGGCACCGTCTGCTCGGCGTTGTAGACGCGACCGGTGATGATCGGCCGGTCGGGATCGCCTTCCAGGAAGCTGACGATGACTTCCTGGCCGATACGCGGGATCTGGATCGCGCCCCAGTTCTTGCCCGCCCAGTTCTGCGAGACGCGAATCCAGCAAGAGCTGTTCTCGTTGGACTGATCGTGGCGGTCCCAGTAGAAGTGCACCTTCACGCGGCCGTACTGGTCGGTCCAGATTTCTTCGTCCCTGGGGCCGACCACCATGGCGGTCTGCGGGCCCTGCACGATGGGCTGCGTGGTCAGCGGCAGCGGGCGGAACACCTGGCTGGCGTCGATGCAGGTCAGCGCGCTGTCGAACTGGAACGCCACGCTTTCGCTACCGCTCTCGTAACGTTCCTGAGTGATCAGGTAGTCGGCGACCACGATCAGGTATTCGCGGTTCTGATCCTCGCGCGGGTAGCCGGTCATGCTGAACAGGTTGCCGGCGCCGAGGCCGCGCGCATTGGTTTTCAGCTGCACCCGCTCGTGCTGGGTGTGGATGGCCTCGATGCGGTTGCGGGCGTATTGCTCGCCGTCCTTGCTCTGCACGTATTCGCCCGGGTAATCGTAGAGCGGATAGTCAGCGTTGCTGTGGGCGCGGGCGATGCTGGAGCGTACTTCCAGGCGCGCGCTGGGGCGCTGGAAGTCGTAGTCGTTGAGCTCCAGGGAGCCGGGCTGCACCTCGCGCGCCATGCGCCAGTCGTGAATGTGGTCACGCTCGCGCATCTGGTCGTCGAGTGGGTAGAAGGGCACGCTGGCATAACCGGGCGCCGTGTGGTGCGCGCCGTAGGCATCGCAGAGCACCAGCACGTGACGGGATTTCTCGTGGCGGAAGTAGTAGTAGATGCCTTCCTGCTCCATCAGCCGGCTGACGAAGTCCAGGCTGGTCTCGCGGTACTGCACGCAGTACTCCCACTCGCGGTAGGAGCCGGTCAGGGCATCCTCGAAATCGGAGAAGCCCAAGTCGCGAAACACCTGCTTGATGATCTCCGGCACCGTCTTGCTCTGGAAGATCCGGCAATCGGAGGTGCGCGACAGCAGCCACAGCCAGGGCTTGAGCGTCACCTGATAACTGGCGAACTGGCCACGGTGGGCGGTCTGGCTGCAGCGCGCGACGATGCCGTGGAAGTAGCGGTCGCTGCCGTCGGCCAATTGCACGGCCAGGCCCATGGGCTTGCCGAGCAATGCGTCCAGCGACAGGCCGTCATCTTCAGAAATCAGCGCCAGCTCATGGCTGAATGGCCGTCCCAGCTCGTCGTGGCCCTCGAGCCGCTCCAGTACCAAGGTGTCACCGCCCAGGGGGCTGGTGATCACCGCCATGCGCGCTGCCTGGGTGATTGCCATCGTCTTCTCCTACCGATTACTGCGCAGCTGCGAACTCATAGTGCAGATCCTGGTTCTGCACGCTCACCTGCACGCCGGCGAGCGGCTTGCCTTCGAGCAGGCGGCCGAGGAACTCGCGGCTCATGTCCGGCAGCATGCTGTTGGTGAGGATCGCGTCGATCTGCCGGCCACCGCTCTCGTTCTCGGTGCAGCGCGACACCACCAGGTCGACCACCGCATCGTCGTAGCTGAACGGCACCTTGTGGGTGCTTTCGATGCGCTTCTTGATGCGCTCCAGCTGCAGGCGGGTGATGGCCTTGAGCATGTCGTCCGACAGCGGGTAGTAGGGGATGGTCACCAGGCGGCCGAGCAGGGCCGGCGGGAAGATCTTCAGCAGCGGCTCGCGCAGCGCCTTGGCGATGCCTTCGGGCTCGGGCATCAGCTCGGGGTCGCTGCACAGCCCGGCGATCATCTCGGTGCCGGCGTTGGTGGTCAGCAGGATCAGGGTGTTCTTGAAGTCGATCTGGCGGCCTTCGCCGTCCTCCATCACGCCCTTGTCGAATACCTGGAAGAAGATCTCGTGGACGTCCGGATGCGCCTTCTCGACCTCGTCGAGCAGCACCACGCTATAGGGACGACGGCGTACCGCTTCGGTCAGTACGCCGCCCTCGCCGTAGCCGATGTAGCCCGGTGGCGCGCCCTTTAGGGTGGACACCGTGTGGGCTTCCTGGAACTCGCTCATGTTGATGGTGATGACGTTCTGCTCACCGCCATATAGGGCTTCGGCCAGGGCCAGGGCGGTCTCGGTCTTGCCCACGCCGGAGGTGCCGGCGAGCATGAACACGCCGATCGGCTTGTTGGGGTTGTCGAGCCCGGCGCGGGAGGTCTGGATGCGCTTGGCGATCATCTCCAGGGCGTGGTCCTGGCCGATGATGCGTTTCTTCAGGTGCGCATCCAGCTTGAGAACGGTCTCGATCTCGTTGCGGGCCATGCGCCCGACCGGGATGCCGGTCCAGTCGGCGACCACCGAGGCCACGGCCTGGTAATCGACGGTCGGCAGGATCAGCGGGTCTTCGCCTTGCAGGGCGCTCAGGCGGCTCTGCAGATCGGTGAGCGTGCTGCGCAGGGCGGCGTGCTCCTCGTCGCTCAGGCGGGCAGCGCCGGCCTCGCGGCTGGTGTCGTCCACCGGTTCGGCGGCGGCGCGCAGGCTGGCGCGGGTGGCCAGCAGCTCGTCGACCAGCGCCTTTTCCTCGCTCCAGCGCGTTTCCAGGCCCGCCAGGCGACTGCGCTCCTCGGCCAGCGCCGATTCGCTGTCGCGGCGGCGGCTACCGATGTTCACACCGATGGCCTCTTCACGGCCGATGATCGCCAACTCGGTTTCCAGGGCTTCGATGCGTCGACGGCTGTCGTCCACCTCGGCGGGCACCGCGTGCAGGCTGATGGCCACGCGTGCGCAGGCGGTGTCGAGCAGGCTGACCGACTTGTCCGGCAACTGGCGCGCCGGGATATAGCGGTGCGACAGCTTGACCGAGGCTTCCAGGGCCTCGTCGAGAATCTGCACCTGGTGGTGCTTTTCCATGGTCGAGGCGACGCCGCGCATCATCAGGATGGCGCGATGCTCGGAAGGCTCGTCGACCTGCACCACCTGGAAACGACGGGTCAGGGCCGGGTCCTTCTCGATGTGTTTCTTGTACTCGGCCCAGGTGGTGGCCGCCACGGTACGCAGGGTGCCGCGGGCCAGGGCTGGCTTGAGCAGGTTGGCGGCGTCGCCAGTGCCGGCTGCGCCGCCAGCGCCGACCAGGGTGTGGGCTTCGTCGATGAACAGGATGATCGGCTTGGGCGAGCTCTGCACGTCCTCGATGACCTGGCGCAGGCGCTGCTCGAACTCGCCCTTCATGCTGGCGCCGGCCTGCAGCAGGCCGACGTCCAGGCTGCGCAGCTCGACGTCCTTGAGGCTTGGCGGTACATCGCCGGCGACGATGCGCAGGGCGAAGCCTTCGACCACCGCCGTCTTGCCCACGCCGGCTTCGCCGGTGAGGATCGGGTTGTTCTGGCGGCGGCGCATGAGGATATCGACCAGTTGGCGAATCTCGTCGTCACGGCCGACGATGGGGTCGAGCTTGCCGCTGCGCGCCTGTTCGGTGAGGTCGACGGTGAAGCGCTTGAGCGCTTCCTGCTTGCCCATGGCGCTCGGCGCGATGGCGCCGCTGGCCTCGCCTGGTGCCGCACCCACCTGGAAGCCGTCGGTAGCGGTCAGGGCGTTTTCCGGCGATGCGCCGACCACTTCGTCGAAGCGCTCGGTCAGGGTCTCGACCTTGAGCTTGTCGAACTCACGGGAGATGGCCAGCAGCGCGTTGCGCAGGCTCGGCGTCTTGAGTATGCCGACGATCAGGTAGCCGGTGCGCACCTGGCTTTCGCCGAACATCAGGCTGCCGTATACCCAGCCGCGCTCGACCGCTTCCTCGACATGGGAGGACAGGTCGGTGATCGAGGTGGAGCCACGCGGCAGCCGGTCCAGGGCTTCGGTGATGTCCTTGGCCAGGCGCGCCGGCTCGATGCTGAACTGGCGGATGATCTGGTGCAGGTCGGAATCCTGCAATTGCAGGATCTGGTGCAGCCAGTGGCTCAGTTCGACATAGGGGTTGCCACGCAGCTTGCAGAACACGGTGGCGGCTTCGATGGCCTTGTAGGCGACGCTGTTGAGCTTGCCGAACAACGCGGCGCGACTGATTTCACTCATTTTCCTGTCCTCTAATTCGGGGTAGTGAGCGGCTGGGTAACGACGTGGTGTCTATCCAGCAGCAGATCCTTTGCATCCTCGCTCGGCTTGCCGAGCCAGGTATCGAAGCCGAGTCGGCAGCCGCCATCCAGCGATGCGGGCGGTACCTCCTCCTGTTTGAGCACCAGGTTGGTGTCCCAGTCCAGTTCCATGCCGACGTACTCGGCCACCCACGCCGCCAGTTCGGCGAGCAGCGGCTGGTCGGGCAGGAACCGGCGGTATTGCGCCAGGCTGAGCGGGCCGATGCGCAGGCGGAATTTGTGTTGCCGGTCCCACACGTGGGTGCCCAGGCACAGGTCCATGCCCAGGGTGCAGGTGCTGGCGCCCAGGCGGCTGTATTCCGGCAGCGGCAGCCACTGGCCGACGTATTCCTCGAGCGCTACCGGCACGCCGAAGTATTCGGCGAGGATCGCCTGCAGGCCATCGGGGTAGCGGGTCTGGGCGGCCAAGTGACCGGTGAAGTAGTAGCGCGCGGCGTCCGGGATCGGGCCCTGCCCAAGCAGACTGTCCATGCCGCGGCCCGACAGCGCGCCGAGGCGCGGCGACCAGTAGTCGTCAGCGGCGCGATCCTGGGCCACCGTTGGCCGGGCCTCGGCCCAGGCGCGGTAGAACAGGGTCAGCAGGCGGTGGTTGAATACGTCAAGAAAGCGTTTGAAGGTGGCGTCGCCGTGGTGACGCTGGCGCTCGCGGGCGTGCTCGGTGAGGTGGATCGGCAGCGGCCCGTTGGGCCCGGTCAGGCCGAAGAAAAACTGCTCGATACGCGGCGTGCTGGTGCTCTCATGGATGACGCTGGCCAGGGTCGAGGGCGCGAAGCCGCAGTCCGGCTTCTGGCCCAAGCGTAGCGGGTCGTCGACCAGGCGCACGGAATGGCCCAGGCGCGGACTTTGCGGGTATTCGCACTCGATGCGCCGCATGGCCTGGAAGAAGTCGTAGTTCCAGGGCGTTTCGGCCATCGCCGCCAATGTGTTCACAGCGTCGGCCGACATCCGGGCTTGGCCCTCCAGCGCATCACTTCGCCACGTTCGGTGGTGCGCAGCACCGTCTCGGTGAAGCTGTTGATCGACACGTATCGGGTCAGGAAGCGCTCCAGCACCGAACCGAGCAGGAACACGCCGGTGCCGCGGAAGGCGTTCTCGTCGAACTCCAGGCCGATCTCCAGGCCACGCCCGAATACGATCGGCCCCGGCATCGGCAGGCGCCGCGTGCATGGCTGGGCGGTGACCTTGCGCAGGCCGTCGATCTGCAGCTGCAGGGCGTTGTCGCCGACATCACCGTACAGGCGCAGCAGTTCGCGCAGCGCTGCGGCGCCCTGGCCTTGCTCGCTGAGCGACAGATAATTGAGCGACAGCTGGCTGATCAGGCGCCAGGCGCTGGCATCGTGGGCGCGGCTGGCCCGTGGGCGGCTGGGGCCGGCCAGGCAGCGCACGGCGACCACCGGGGCGCTGTCTTCGAGGGTGAAGTCGCTGCGCGTGCCGCCGATCGGCATCGACAGCGGCAGGTCGCGGTTGGTGCACAGCGTGCCTATGCCCAATTGGCGCAGGTCATGGCGGTAGGGCGCCTGGTTGGCGTCGACCAGGGAGATGAAGGTCTCGCTGCCCACGTAGGTCGAGCGCGGGCCGTTGCGCCGTTGCTTGCTCGACAGCACCCGCGGTTCGCGGCGCAGGCTGTACCAGGCCTGTTCGCGACCATAACGCGACGGGTCGCGCACCGCGTAGAACGGCTGGAACGGCTGTTCGGGGCCGCTGCCATGGCCGCTGACCTCGGTGACCGAATGGATCTCGAAATCCTGCGGTCGGGTGCGGTCGGCGATGATCTGGTGCTCGTGCACGCGGTCGCTCAGGTGAATGCGGTCGGCACGGCGGGCGAACAGGTTGATCGCCGGGGTGCAGAACAGCCGAAACTGCTCGGCACCGATGCTGTTTTCCAGGCTGTTGTCGAGGCGGTTGAACAGCACTACCAGCTCCATCTCCTGGCTGGCATTGCGCTGCACGGCGCGCTTGAGGCCGGTCAGCTCGACGAACAGGAAGCGGTTGGGCAGGGCGAAGTATTCCTGTAGCAGGCGATAGCCCTGGAAGGCGCGCGGCACTACCGGCAGGGCGGCGTCCTGGTCATCGAAGCCACGCGCGCGCAGGTTGTCCGGCGGCAGGCGTTCGACCCAGGAACCATCCACGGCACGGACGAAGAGTGCGCAGACGTTGCCCATCAGTTGTTCGTAGAGGCGGAACGGCTGCTCGTCGGCGCCATGCAGGAAGAAAGTCAGGTTATCCAGATCCAGCGCATTGAACGGCAGCCCGGCACCGGTACGCAGACGCACTCGCACGGCGGCCTTGGCGCCCGGTTCGCTGGCCGCCAGACGGCCGAGCTGGGTGCTCGGGTTGCCGAAATAGCTGGCCTGGATGACCTCCAGCGGCCACAGAGTGACTGGCTGGCAGGTGCGGTATTCGCAGGCGGTCTGCGCCTCGCTGCCCAGGGCGCCGCGCAGTGAAGCACCGCGTTCGAGGGTGAAGCCGCTGCTCAGCGAGCCTTCGTTGGGGTCGGCGCACAACTGCACTACGGTCATCGACGGCGTTGGTGCCAGGTAGTGCGGATAGGCGATTTCCAGCAGATTGTGGGTGAAGGTCGGGTATTCGGCGTCGAGTTTGAGCTGCACCCGCGCAGTCAGGTAGGCGAAACCTTCGAGCAGGCGTTCCACGTAGGGGTCGGCGCACTCGACGCCGGACAGGCTCAGGCGGCTGGCGATCTTCGGGAATTCACGGGCGAACTCCTCCGCGCTTTCGCGGATGTGCTGCAGCTCCTGATTGTAGTAACCGAGCAGGCGCGGGTTCATCGGCGTCTCCGTGAGGCGTCGGCGGGCAGCACCTGGACGTGCCCGGTTTCCAGATCCAGTTCGGTGGTCAGCAGCAGGCGCAGTGGCATCGGGTGGGCCCAGAGATCACCCTCGATCTCGAAACTCAGGGAGTTGTGGTTCATTTCCTCGGCCTCCTGGCGGGCGCGCACGCGCAGCGACGAGCGCACGATGCGCGGCTCGAAGTCGGCGATGGCCTTGGTCAGCAGGCGCTCGACCGCGGGAATGTCGATGCTCGAGGCGCTATGCCCGGCCAGCGGCGGCAGGCCGAAGTTGACCACCGAACTGCCGGCCCGGGTCAGGGCCTCGTCGTCGCTGGTCAGCGGGGCGATGGTATTGAACAGCCAGGCCAGGTCGCGCAGCACCGAGGCGCGCAGCTGGTTGAGGGTCAGCACGCGCTTGTCGACGCTCTCTGCCGGGTTGCTCGGGTCGTCGTCGAGCAGACGATCGAGCAGGGCGGGCTGCAGGCGCTCCTGACGTTTCAGGTCGGCCATGCCGCTGCATTCCCGTGCTCGAAGCTCAGCGTGCGCAGATCGAACAGCGCCTGGTCGCCGCCATCGAAGGCCAGCAGGCGCTGGCCAAGCGGCACGCCGTCGTCCTGCCATTCGGTCTTGCGGGCCAGGCGCAGCGCGCCGTCGCTGCTGGCGTGGGTACCCGGGTAGCGGCTGGGGATCAGCGCCACGGTGCTGCCGCCATTGGTCAGGGTCAGCTGGGCCGGCAGCCAGACCAGGTCACGCAAATCACTGGGCGCTTCGACGCTGAGGCTGGCGATATTTTCCATGGGCAGCCAGACGTAGCGGCCGTTGACGATCAGCTCCAGCACCGGGCCAAGGCGCGGGTCGGCGTCGGCCAGCCAGGTGAAGGCGGTGTCATCGAGCTTGCCCGGCACCGCGGCAGCGGCTTCGAAGGCCTGGTCGCGCAGGCTCTGGGCTGCGGCGGCGTTGCCCTGGGCGTCCTGTTCGAGGGCGAGAATCAGCGGCGCGACCCATTCGGCCGGCTGGCCGAGTACCACAGGCGTGGTCTTGCCGGCGAACACCTGCTCGCGCAGGGCTTCGCAGTTCAATGCCGTGCTGTAGGTCTGCACCATCGGCAGGCAGGCGGCATCCAGCTCGCCGGCGACCTTCAACTGATTCTGCGCGCGGCCCCATTGGCCCATCACGGCCAGCAGCTGGAACAGGAACACGCGCAGTTCGGCCTTGGCGGGTTGCGCCCGAACCTGGTCCTGCAGCGCCTTCAGCGCATCGTCGAGCTGTGCGTTACGCAGGTATTGTTCGGCAGTCATTGTCGGTCCCTGTACTGGCGCGGTCACCGCGTACGTGCGGTGATCCTTCGAGGCGCTGCGCCTGCGTTGGCAGTGAGCAGCGCATCATCGAAAATTCGTTCTGGTCAGAACCAGCGATGCCCGGCGCAGTGCCGGGCATCGCTGTGTACCCGCAAGGCGGGTGGTGTTACACCTTGACGTTCTGGCGGATGTTCCAGCCGTACTTGACCGGGCCGCCGTCTTTGGCGCCGTCGGCTTTCTGCGGTTGGTAGTCGACCAGCACCTGAGCGAAGTTCAGGGTGACGTTCTCGGTCAGGCGATCTTCGCCACCGCTGCCGCCGGTGCTGATGGACGACACCAGCACTTCTTTCAAGGTGATGATCAGGTACTCGACCTGGGAGTCACCGCCGGCTTTGCGGACGGTCAGCTTGGCTTCCGGATAGTGCTTGCCGCTGGAGCAGGCCATCATCAGGTTGGGGCTGGATTTGTCGACGTACTTGGTCAGCGACAGATCCTGGATATTGACCTTGCCGGCACCGCCGCCACCGCCAACGTGCATGGAACCGGACTGGCTCATGCCCCAGCTCCAGGCCAGTACGTCGATTTCGTCGGCGTGGGCCTTGTCCTTGGACTCGCCCTTGACGTCGCCAATCTTGATGAACATATCAACAGCCATCATTCCTCCTTTCGTGGCTTCTGCCACTCTGTTTCAGCTACGCCCGCCAATGCGGGCGCCACAGTGACGAGCCTCAGGCCCCCTTGGCCGAAGGCAGTTTGGATACCAGGCGCAGCGACACGGTCAGCCCTTCGAGCTGGTAGTGCGGGCGCAGATAGAACTTGGAGCTGTAGTAACCCGGGTTGCCCTCGATTTCCTCGACCACCACTTCCGCTTCGGCCAGCGGGTGCTGGGCCTTGGTGGTTTCGGTGGAGTGCGCCGGGTCACCGTCGACGTAGTTGAGGATCCAGTCCTGCAACCAGCGCTGCATCTCGTCGCGCTCTTTGAATGAGCCGATCTTGTCGCGCACGATGCACTTCAGGTAGTGAGCGAAGCGGCAGGTGGCGAACAGGTACGGCAGGCGCGCGGCCAGGTTGGCGTTGGCGGTGGCGTCCGGGTCGTCGTACTCGGCGGGCTTGTGCAGCGACTGGGCGCCGATGAAGGCGGCCAGGTCGGTGTTCTTCTTGTGCAGCAGCGGCATGAAGCCGTTCTTCGCCAGTTCCGCTTCGCGGCGGTCGGAAATGGCGATTTCGGTCGGGCACTTCATGTCCACGCCACCGTCGTCGGTGGGGAAGGTATGCGCCGGCAGGTTCGGCACTTCACCGCCCGACTCCACGCCACGGATGCGCGAGCACCAGCCGTACAGTTTGAACGAACGGTTGATGTTGACCGCCATGGCGTACGCCGAGTTGGCCCAGGTGTACTTGCTGCTGTCGGCGCCGTCGGTTTCTTCCTCGAAGGCGAACTCTTCGACCGGATCGGTCTTCGCACCGTAAGGCTGACGCGCCAGGAAGCGCGGCATGGTCAGGCCGATGTAGCGCGAATCCTCGGAGTCACGCAGCGAACGCCAGCCGGCGTATTCGGGCGTGGTGAAGATCTTGGTCAGGTCGCGCGGGTTGGACAGCTCCTGCCACGAGCCCATGCCCATGACCGTCGGCGAGGCCGCGGAAATGAACGGCGAATGCATGGCCGCGGAGATCTTGGCGATTTCGCCTAGCAGTTCGACATCGGGCGGCGACTGGTCGAAGTAGTAGTCGCCCACCAGGCAACCGTAGGGCTCGCCACCGAACTGACCGTATTCCTCTTCGTAGAGCTTCTTGAAGATCGGGCTCTGATCCCAGGCGGTGCCCTTGAATTTCTTCAGGGTCTTGTGCAGTTCGGGCTTGGAGATGTTGAGCACGCGGATCTTCAGCTGCTCGTCGGTCTCGGTGTTGTTGACCAGGTAGTGCAGGCCACGCCAGGCGCTTTCCAGCTGTTGGAAGTCCGGGTGGTGCATGATCAGGTTGACCTGAGCGGTGAGCTTGGCGTCGATCGCGGCGATGATCGATTCCACCGACTTGATGGCGTCGTCGGAGATCAGGTCGGTCTTGCTCAGGGCATGCTCGGCCAGGGTGCGCACAGCGGTTTCCACCGCTTCACGGGCACGCTCGGTCTTGGGTTTGAATTCCTGCAGCAGCAGCGAGGCGAATTCGCTGGTCTGTTCGGAGGTGGCAAGCGACTGTTCGGACGCCTGGGTCTGTTGGCTCATCGTGGCGTCCTCTTAGGCTTGCGGCTCGTTGTCTTGGGGCTTGGGCGCACTGGCCAGGGCCTGCAGCAGGGCCGGGTCCTTGATCGCCTTGATGATCAGCTCTTCGGCGCCGGTCTTGCCGTCCATGTAGGTCAGCAGGTTGGCGAGCTGGGTGCGCGCTTCGAGCAACTGGTTGAGCGAATCAACCTTGCGGGCGATGGCCGCCGGGCTGAAGTCGTCCATGCTCTCGAAGGTGATGTCCAGGCTCAGGTTGCCCTCACCGGTCAGCGCGTTGGGTACGTGGAAGGCCGCGCGCGGCTTCATGGCCTTGAGGCGCGAGTCGAAGTTATCAGCGTCGATTTCCAGGAACTTGCGGTCGGCGACGGCGGCCAACGGCTCTTCCGGCTTGCCGGCGAGGTCGGCCATCACGCCCATGACGAAGGGCAACTGCACCTTTTTCTCGGCGCCGTACAGCTCCACGTCGTACTCGATCTGCACCCGCGGGGCGCGGTTGCGCGCGATGAATTTCTGGCTGCTGGTGGTGTTACTCATGTTGCTCCTCCTGTGCATGGGCACTGGCTTCTGCGGCCAATGGCCGGTAGCTATGTGCGTGGGGCTTCCCTGAAGATCCGCCGCACGTTATCAGGCTGTTGAAAAACTACCTACGTTGCCGCCGCGTCGTTGAAAACAGCCTCAAAATGCTCATGTACAACTCGTACACTCCGCTTTTTCGGCTGTTTTCGCCTAGCGTCGGCTGCCTCGCCTACGTTTTTCAACGGCCTGTTAGTCGTATTCGGGGCCGCGCAGGTTTTCGAACTGCGACATACCGTCGGGAATCAGATTGCGCACGATTTCCGCGAAATCCGCGGTGACCAGCTTCTGCGCGCGCGTCAGTAAGACCGGGACCGGGCTGGAAGGTTCGTGCTGGGCGTAATATTCGAGCAGGCGGTCGAGGGTGCGCAGCACATCGTCGCGGCTGGCGATGCGACCGGGTGCGGCAGGCGCCTGGCGCGCTGCTGGTGGCGCACTGCTCGCGTCATCAGCGGCGTCGCTGTAGGCGGACATCTCTTCGCTGTAGGACGAGTCATCGCCGGCCACCGGTGCCTGGTCGTTGAAGATCTGCCGGGTGTGGCGCAGCACCTGCTTGAGGGATTCGAGGTTGGCACTTTGCGCCGAGCCGACGCGATCGCTGAGCAGACCTTCGATATCGGCCAGGGCCGCTGCGGCCTCGTCAAGGGCTACGCGGGTGCTGTCGAGCAGCTCGGCGTCGGTATCCAGAAAGGCGCCACGCAGTTGTTCGGGCGACAGGGTTTCGCTGGCGAAGCGCTGCAGGTCGGCGGCATTCAGGGCTGCGCGGATGCTTACCGCACCGAAGGCCCGCGAGCGGGTGATGCTGGCTTCGCGCAACAGCACGATCACCGGCTCGGCGCTCAGTGCATTGAGCGCGTTGATGCGAATGGTCGGGTCGTTGTCATCGTCGGCGTCGAGCTGCGGGTAGACGCCTTCCCAGTACTGGGTCAGCAGCTCTCGCACCAGGGTCAGGCCCTGGGCCAGGCCATTCAGGCCCTCGAGGGCGATGGCGCTCTGCAGGTACAGGCTGGCCAGGCGCAGGTCCTTGCTACGGACGAACAGGTCGCTGGCGCGCTCGCGCACCTGGCGCCAGTCCGGCGGCTCGGCAGCGATGACCGACTGGCCCATTTGGCGCTCAGGCTGGCCCAGGGCGAGACGCTCGAGCTCGAGAAATTCGGCGTCGTATTCGAGGTCTTCGCCGTGCGGCGTCTCGTCGGATACCGGGTTGAGCAGGTGCGACACATCCACCACGTAGGTGCTCTCCATGTCAGGCCCAGGGGTCGAATGAGCGCTCGCCGCCTAACAGCCTGGCGGCCCGTGCTCATGACGAAAAGCGGCGAAATGCCACTATTCAGGCGGGGTTCGGTGCAGATCGGCGCCATTCTCTGAGCGGCCTTTGAGCATTGTCAAGCGAGGGCAATGCGTTAGAAACTGTAGTGATGCACAGTATTTCGGTCTTCTGTGCGGTGACTCACAACCGCCTCGAATTTATTCCCGTCTGACCATTGAACCGTCTTGATTAAGGGAAAAAAATAGAGCGCTTTGGCTATTGACGATTGTCCTCGTCAATGGCGTTTCTGTTTTTCCGGCCGCACTGCAAGGAGTCGCAATGCCGTTGCGCTTGTTCATCACCACGTACCACAAGCTGACCCCCGGGCAACGGGCGGAGGTCGAGCTCGATCGCGGTGAGCTGAAGATCGGGCGCAGCGCCGGCAACGACTGGGTGCTGCCCGATCCCGAACGCCTGGTCTCCAGCCAGCACTGCGTGATCCAGTACCGCGACGGTACCTACTACATCACCGATACCAGCACCAACGGCGTGATTCTGCAGAACGCTGGTACGCGCCTGCGCCGCGGCAGCAGCGAGCCGCTGGAAGACGGCGAAGTGCTGAAGATCGGCGAGTACGAGATCCGCGTGCAGATCAGTGGGATCAGCGTCGCGCCTGCTGCGCCACCGGCATCCGGCATGGCTGACGATCCGTTCAACAGCTTTGAGGCGCTGCTCGGTCGCACTGCCCAGCCGCTGGAAATGCCACCGGTAAATCCTGCGCCGACCGCCCCGGCGCCGCGCCGCGATTCGCCATTCGATACCAAGCCGGATCTGTTCGATTTTCTCAGCCCGCCGCCGGCCGTGGCGCCGTCGGTGTCCGATCACGTGCCGGCCCAGCAGCATGACTTCCGACCGCCGCGCCCGACGCAGCCGGCGCCTGCCGTGGTGCCTGAAGCAGCGCCGTCCTCGGTGATCCCGGCAGACTGGGACCCGTTCGCTGACTTGCAGGCCGCGGCGAAGCCCCAGCCGATTGCCGATCCCTTTGCCGCGCCGCCCAGGGTGGACGCGTTGCAGATTCCGGACCCTTTCGCCGAACCGCTGCAAGCCGAGGCGCCGCCGATCCCGGATCCGTTTGCCGATCTGGCGCCGCTGCCGGCCGTGGAAATCCAGGCGTTCACCGTGGAGCAACCGCCGGTTGAGCCGGTTCAACCGCCGCCGGTTGCCGAGCCGGTGGCGACACCCCAGCCTGCACCTGCACCTGCACCTGCACCTGCACCTGCACCTGCACCTGCACCTGCACCGCCGAGTGCCGTTGACGATGGCGAGCTGATGGAAGCCTTTCTGCGCGGCGCCGGCCTGCAGCACCTGCGTCTGGACCGCGCGGCGGCCGCGGCGCAGATGGAGGCCATCGGCCGCAGCTATCGGCTGATGGTCGAGGGGCTGATCGATGTGCTGCGCGCCCGTGCCAGCCTCAAGGGCGAGTTCCGCATGGCGCAGACCATGATCCAGCCGGTGCAGAACAACCCGCTGAAATTTGCGCCCAACGTCGACGAAGCGCTGCTCATGTTGCTGCGCCACGACAACCAGGCGTTCATGGCGCCGGACCAGGCGGTGGGCGAGAGCTTCGACGACCTGCGCGCCCACCAGCTGGCGCTGATGGCGGGCGTGCAGGCAGCCATCAAATATTTGCTCGCGCGCTTTGAACCGCGTGAGCTGGAAGGGCGTCTGAACAAGCCGAGCGGGCTCTCGGCACTGCTGCCCAATGGCCGGCGGGCGCATTACTGGGAGTTGTTCACCGAGCTGTACGCGACCATCTCCCAGGAGGCCGAGGACGGTTTTCAGGAACTGTTCGGTCGTGAATTCAGCCGTGCCTACGAAGAACATATTGCGAGATTGCGAGGCCGTTGAGGCCCTGTGGCCCGCCACGTCGTGGCGGGCCAGCGATAACCATCGAGGAAGCGTTATGCCAAGGATTCTGACTCTGCTGGTCTTTCTGCTGCTCGGCGCCTGCGCGTCGGGGCCGAAGGAGCCAGCGCCCACCACCGTCGAGCTGCAGCTACAGGCCAGCCGCGACCTCAACCCGGCGCTCGACAGCGCGGCCTCGCCGGTCTGGGTGCAGATCTACCAGCTGCGCAATGCCTCGACCTTTTCCCGTGCCGACTTCTTCTCGCTGGTCGACCGTGCCGACGCCACCCTGGCGAGCGAGCTGATCGAGACCGAGCGTTTCGTGGTGCGCCCTGGCGAAACCCAGCGCAAGTCACTGACCCTCGACGATGCCACCCGCCACCTCGGCGTGGTGGTGGCCTACCGCGCCCTCGACCGTTCGATCTGGCGCCAGGTCATCGAAATTCCTGCCCATCAGGCCAGCGCCCTGCGCCTGCAGCTGGACGCCTATGCCATCAGCGCCGCGCCGCTGACCCCTCTTGAGTGACTGGAGACCCGTTCATGTCCTGGAACAATCGTGTGGTTTGGTCGGAGGGGATGTTCCTGCGGCCGCAGCACTTCCAGCAGCAGGATCGCTACATCGAAACCCTGGTCGAAAGCCGCAATCATGCCGTGCAGCCCGGCGCCTGGGGCTTTTCCCAATTGCTGATCGACAGCGCCCTGCTTGCCCAGGGCAAGCTGGCGATCCTCTCTGCGCGCGGCCTGCTGCCGGACGGCACGCCGTTCAACATTCCCGAGAACGACGCTGCGCCAGCGCCCTTGAACATCGATGAGAACCTGCGCGACGGCATTGTCTACCTGGCCCTGCCGCTGCGCCGTGCCGGCCTGCGCGACACCGTGGAGGCTGGCGAGCCGCTCGGCTCGGCGCGCTACCTGAGCAGCGTGCACGAGGTGCGTGACGACAATTCCTCGCTGGAAAGCCGCGCGCCGGTGGCCATCGGTTCCCTGGCGCTGCGCCTGATCACCGAGCGTGACGGCCTCGACGAGCATGCCGCCGTCGGCGTGGTGCGCGTGGTGGAGAAGCGCGAGGATCGCAGCCTGCTGCTCGACGACAGCTACATCCCGCCGCTGCTCGACGTCAGTGCCTCGCGGCCGCTGTCCGGCTTTCGCAACGAACTGCTCGGCCTGCTGCATCAGCGCGGCGAAGCCCTGGCCGGGCGGGTGGTCGCCTCCGGTGCAGGCGGTGCCTCGGAGATCGCCGATTTCCTGCTGCTGCAACTGGTCAACCGCGCCCAGCCGCTGGTTGCCCACCTGGCGCGCATCGCCCCACTGCACCCGGAAGTGCTGTACCGCGAACTGGTGGCGCTGGCCGGTGAGTTCTCGACCTTCACCGCCGCCGAGCGCCGGCCGGGTGAGTACCCGGTATACGAACACGACGACCTGACCACCACCTTCGCTCCGGTGATGCTGGCGCTGCGTCAAGCACTGTCGATGGTCATCGACAGCCGCGCGATCCCGATTCCGATCATCGAGAAATCCTACGGCGTGCACGTAGCGATGCTCGCCGACAAGTCGCTGCTCGACTCGGCCAGCTTCATCCTCGTGGTGCGCGCCGATGTGCCGGGCGAAAGCCTGCGCGGGCATTTCCCGCAGCAGGCGAAGATTGGCTCGGTGGAGCACATCCGCGATCTGGTCAACCTGCAGCTGCCGGGTATCGGCCTGCTGCCGCTGCCGGTGGCGCCGCGCCAACTGCCGTACCACGCGGGTTCCAACTACTTCGAACTGGACCGGGGCAGCGATCACTGGAAACAGCTGATCCACTCCGGCGGTTTCGCTTTCCATATCGCAGGCCAGTTCCCGGGCCTGAATCTGGCCTTCTGGGCCATCCGAGGCTGACGCGCGATGACCATCGACGATCCATTTGGCGCCTTGCCCGGCCAGCCCGGCAAGGGCAGCGACCCGGCTAACGACCGCACCATGATCATGCCACGCCCTGGTGGCCGCGCGGCTGAGCCGGCGCGCCCGGCTCCCGCCGGTTCGCCGCCGCCACAGATGCCCAGCGCGCCGCCGCTGGCCGCCCGTGGCCTGGGCCTTAACCCTATCGAAGCGGCGGCCGGCCCCATGCTGGCGCTGCTGACGCGCCTGCGCAGCACCATTTCCCATCCCGCGCCGGCCAGCCTGCGCGCCCAGCTGCTCGGCTACCTGCGCCAATTCGAGGACAAGGCCCGCGCCGCCGGCGTGGCCCAGGACGAAGTGATGCTGGCGCGCTACGTGCTGTGCACCGCCCTGGACGAAGCGGTAATGAGCACGCCCTGGGGCAGCAGCAGCGAGTGGAGCAAGCAGAGCCTGCTGATCACCCTGCACAACGAGGCGTGGGGCGGCGAGAAAGTGTTCCAGCTGCTCGACCACTGCCTGCAGAACCCCCGCCAACGCCTAAACCTGCTGGAGCTTCTGTACCTGTGCATCAGCCTTGGCATGGAAGGTCGCTATCGGGTCATGCAGGACGGCCGCAGCCAGCTCGACGCCTTGCGCGAGCGAGTGGCGGCGACCATCCGCAGCACCCGTGGCGAGATCGAGCGCGAGCTGTCGCCGCACTGGCGCGGCCTGGTGGTCGCCCGTGATCGTCTGCGCCAGTTCCTGCCACCCTGGGTGGCGGTGGCCATCGGCCTGGCAATCCTGCTGGTGCTGCTGTTCGGCCTGCGCATGAAACTGGCCGCCGAGGCCGAGCCGGTGTTCCGCAACCTGCATGCCCTGGGCGACGTGCCGGTGCAGACCATCGACCGCCCGGCGCAACAACCGCGCATCGTCGAGCGACCACGCCTGGCCGGTTTCCTGGCCGAGGAGATTCGCGCCCAGAAGGTGGCGGTGGAAGATGCCGTCGACCGCTCGGTGGTGACCATCCGCGGCGACCAGCTGTTCGCCTCCGGCAGTGCGACCATCGCCGATGACTTCCAGCCGCTGCTGCTGCGCATCGCCGAGGCGATCCGCAAGGTCAACGGCCAGGTGCTGGTCACCGGCCACAGCGACAACCGGCCCATCGCCACGCTGCGTTACCCGTCCAACTGGAAGCTATCGCAGGACCGCGCCCAGCAGGTGATGGACGTGCTGGTGGCCAAGACCGGCCAGCCCGCGCGCTTCCGCGCCGAAGGGCGCAGCGATACCGAGGCGGTGGCCTCCAACGACACGGCAGAGGGCCGCGCGCGCAACCGCCGGGTGGAAATCACAGTTTTTGCGGAGGGCGTCGAGTGAAGGCGTTTTTCGGTTTCATGGCCCGTTGGGTCATGCCGGTGCTGGGCCTGGTCGCGCTGGCACTGGTGATCTGGTTCATCGGCCCCTTGATCGCCATCGGCGGTTTCGAGCCACTGGCGAGCACCACCGCGCGCTGGACGCTGATCATCCTGCTGTTCGCCGCCTGGGCGGCCTGGCGGGTGATGCGCATCGTCCAGGCGCGGCGCAATGCTGCCAAGGTCATGCAGGGGCTGGTCGACGTCGCGCCAGACCCCACCAGCGTGGCCACCGCCGAGGAGCTGGCCACCCTGCGCCAGCGCATGGACGAGGCCCTGGGCCTGCTCAAGCGCGCCAAGCTGGGCGGCGGCGAGCGGCGCAATCTCTACGAACTGCCGTGGTACGTGATCATCGGCCCGCCCGGTTCCGGCAAGACCACCGCCCTGGCCAATTCCGGGCTGCGTTTCCCGCTTGCCGAGCAAATGGGCGCCGGCGCCGTACGCGGCGTGGGCGGCACCCGCAATTGCGATTGGTGGTTCGCCGACGAGGCCGTCTTGCTCGACACCGCCGGGCGCTATACCACCCAGGACAGCCACGCCGCGGTCGACAAGGCCGCCTGGCTGGGCTTTCTCGGCCTGCTGAAGAAGCAGCGTTCGCGCCGGCCCATCGATGGCGCCTTCGTGGCCATCAGCCTGTCCGATCTGCTGCTCGGCAGCGAGAGCGAGCGCGCGGCCCACGCCGTGGCCATCCGTTCCCGGGTGCAGGAGCTGTATACCCAGCTCGGCGTACGTTTCCCGGTCTACGTGATGCTCACCAAGCTGGACCTGGTGCCCGGCTTCATGGAGTTCTTCGAGGGCCTGAGCAAGGAAGAACGCGCCCAGGTCTGGGGCATGACCTTCACCCTGGACGACGGCAAGAGTGCCGACGGCCCGCTGCAGGTATTCCGCAGCGAGTTCGATGCGCTGGAAGCGCGCCTCAACGAGCGGCTGGTCGAGCGCCTGCAGCAGGAGCGCGACCCGGCGCGGCGCGACCTGATCTACGGCTTCCCTCAGCAGTTCGCGGCGCTGCGCGAAGCGCTGGCCGGCTTCCTCGATGGGGTGTTCAAACCCAACCCGTACGAGGAGCGGGTGCTGCTGCGCGGTGTATACCTGACCAGCGGTACTCAGGAAGGCAGCCCCATCGACCGGCTGATCGGCGCCATGGCACAGAGCATGAGCCTGGATCGCCAGCACCTGGCGCGCCAGACCGGCACCGGGCGCAGCTACTTCATCGAACGCCTGCTGCGTGACGTGGTGTTCGGCGAGCGTGGGCTGGTCGGCGCCAACCCCAAGGTCGAGCGGCAGAAGCGCTGGCTGGCCCGCGGGGTGATCGCCGCGACCGTGGTGTTGGTGCTCGGTACCGCCGCCGTCTGGTTCGCCAGCTTCCGCGCCAACCAGGCCTACATCGCCGCCGTGGATGCTCGCGTGCAGCCGCTGCGGGGCGAGCTGCAGGCGCTCAGCCCGGCGCAACGCGAGGTACTGGCGGTGCAGCCGCTGCTCGATGCCATCCGCAACGTCAGTGGCGATGCGCCGAGTTGGGCCGAGGGCTTCGGCCTGTACCAGGGCGACATGCTCGACAGCGAAGCCTCCAGCGTCTACCGCAAGCTGCTCATCGCGGTCATGGCGCCGCGGGTGCTGGCGCGTCTGGAAGAGCAACTGCGTGCAGGCGGCAATTCGGACTTCCTCTACGAGGGGCTCAAGGCCTACCTGATGCTGGGTGAAGCCGAGCGCTACGATGCCGATTTCATCAAGGCCTGGATCGCCCTGGACTGGGACCGCAGCCTGCCACGCGACCTGCTGCCCGAGCAGCGTGACGCGCTCAACGCGCACCTGGCGGCGCTGTATGACCGCCAGCCGCCGGTGGTGCGCCTCGACGAGCACCTGATCGAGGACGTGCGCCGCCAACTGCAGCGCCTGTCCGTCGCCCAGCGCGCCTACGATCGGGTCAAACGCCAGAAACTACCCGATGGCATCCCCGACTTTCGCATCAGCGAAGCGGCCGGGCGTGACGCCGCGCTGGTCTTCACCCGCAAGAGCGGCAAGCCGCTGAACGAGCCGCTCAGCGGCTTCTACACCCAGCGCGGTTACCGTGAAGCCTTCCTGGTCGGCAGCGTCAGCCAGGCCGGTACGCTGGCCGAGGAGCAGTGGGTGCTTGGCCGCAGCCTGGACGATGGCCAGAATGCCGCCGCCCTGGCCCTCGAAGTGCGCCGCCTCTATGTGCAGGACTACATGCGCCAGTGGGATGCGCTGCTCGCCGACCTCGACTTCGTGCCGGTAACCAGCGTCGCCCAGGCCGCCGACGTGCTGCGCGTGCTGTCCGGCCCGACTTCGCCGCTCAAGAAGCTGCTGCAGGCGGTGGCCAAGGAAACCGACCTGCAGAAGGAAGAACGCCTGGTCGCCGAGAAGCTCAAGGAGCGTGGCGGTGATACCGTCGACCGTCTCAAGCAGCAGCTCGGCTCGCTGGTCGGGCAGTCGGAAGAGGGCGCGGCCCAGGTGCTGGCCACCGAGATGGACCCGATCACCGCGCACTTCGCCGAGCTCAACGGCCTGGTCGAGGATGCCGACGGCCAGCCGCCGGCCATCGATGCACTGCTGCAGGACCTCAATGCGCTGTACGTGCAGGTCAGCGCCATGAGCGGTGCCAGTGGCGATGCGCTGCTGGGCGAGTCGCGCAACCAGACCACCGCCGCCGCCGATCAGGTACGCCTGAGTGCCGAGCGTCAGCCGCCGGTGGTGCAGGGCTTCCTGAAGTCGGTCGTGGGCTCCACCACCGGCACCATGATGGGTGGCATCCGCAACCAGCTCAATGCCGCCTGGATGAGCGAAGTGGTCAGCGTCTACCGCCAGTCCCTGGCTGGGCGTTACCCGCTGGACCGCGGCAGCAGCCGGGACGCGACCCTGGACGACTTCGGTCACTTCTTCGGCCAGGGCGGGGTGCTCGACAGCTATTTCCGTCGCTACCTGCAACCCTATGTCGATACCTCGGCCAGCACCTGGCGCTGGCAGCCCGGCGCCGCGCAGAAGCTCGGCATCGGCAGTGGTGTACTGCAGACCTTTCAGCGCGCAGCGAGCATTCGTGAGGCGTTCTTCCGCTCCGGGGGTACCCAGCCGATGGTGCGTTTCGAACTGCGCCCGGTGGCCATGGACTCCGCCATCGAGCAGTTCCAGCTCGACCTCGACGGCCAGCAGTTCAGCTACGACCATGGCCCGGCACGCCCGGTGGCCATGCAGTGGCCGAGCGCCAACGGCACCGGCGTGGTGCGCCTGAACATCTCGCCGGCCTCGGTCACCGGTCGCTCGGGCATTACCCTGGAAGGGCCGTGGGCGTGGTTCCGCCTGCTCGACCAGTCGGACCTGGCCCAGGGTAATTCGCCGGATCGCTTCACCCTGCGCATGCGCGTGGACAACGCCAGCATTTCCAGCGAGCTGCGCGCCAGCAGCGCGTTCAATCCATTCCGCCGCCAGGTGGTCAGCGGTTTCAGCCTGCCGGAGCGTTTGTGAGTACACCAGGTTTCTACGGCAAGTTGGCCGTACGGGGAGATTTCATTCATCGCGGCCTGAGCCCGGCGTTCATCGAGGCCTGGGATGCCTGGCTGGCAGCGGGGCTGGCAGCCAGCCGGCAGACTCTCGGCGAAGCCTGGCTGGACGCCTACCTGGTCAGCCCGCTGTGGCGCTTCGCCGTGGCGCCCGGCCTGCTCGGCCCGGACGCGGTATGTGGGGTGATGATGCCCAGCGTCGACCGGGTCGGCCGTTATTTTCCGCTGACCATCGCCCTGCCGCTGCCGGCCGATGCCGATATCGGCCAACTGGTCAGCAGCCATGACGACTGGTTCGAGCGCGCCGAAGGGCTGTTGCTGTCGACGCTGGAGGAGGGCGCCGATGCCGAGGCCTTCGAGCGCAGCGTCGAGGCCCTCGGCAGTCCGCTGCCGACAACCTGCAGCGAACAGCGCCGGGATGCCAGCGGCGCGACGATCTGGTCGGTGGATAACCCCCAGGATCGCGGCCTGGCCCTGATGCAGCAGACCTGGAACGGCGCCAGCCTGTGGTGGGGCAATGGCTCCGAGCGCGTGGCGCCGGGGCTGGTCCGCTTCGCCGGGTTGCCGCCGGCCAATGCGTTCTGTCGCCTGCTCAGCGAGTCCGCGGGAGGTCAGCCGTGATCCCGTCGAGCGTGACCCGCTACCACTCATCCAGCCATACCCATGTCGGCATGGTGCGCAAGATCAACGAGGACGCCTGCCTGGACGCCCCGGACAATGGCCTGTGGGCCGTCGCCGACGGCATGGGCGGGCACGCCAGCGGCGATTTCGTCAGCAGCCTGATCATCGACAGCCTGCGCGCCCTACCGCCCAGCGCGGTGCTCGACACCTATCGCGGGGCGATCATCGACACCCTGGATCACGTCAACGGGCAGGTGCGCGCCGAAGCCGAGAAACGCGGTGGCGCGACCATGGGCAGCACCGTGGTGGTGCTCGCCGCCCGGGGCGCGGAAGCGCTCTGCCTGTGGGCCGGTGACAGTCGCCTGTACCGGCTGCGCAACGGCGACCTGCAGCCGATCAGCCGCGACCACAGTTACGTGCAGGAACTGGTCGACAGCGGCCTGCTCGACGAAGAAGCCGCACGCAGCCACCCCATGGGCAACATCGTCACCCGCGCCCTCGGCGTGCAGGACGAACTGGAGCTGGAAACCGCGACGCTGGAGGTGCGCCCCGGCGATACCTTCCTGCTGTGCAGCGACGGCCTGAACAAGACGGTCGAGGATCATGAACTGCGCGAAGTGCTGGGCCACGAAGACCCCTACCAGGTGGTACGCAGCCTGGTGCACCTTGGCTTGACCCGGGGCGCGCCGGATAATATTACCGCCGTGGTGATCAAGGCCGCATAGGCCGCCACGGCGCCTGCTCCACTCACCATCCAGACATCCGCCGCACCCGGGGCTCCCGGGGTGGCCTCGGAAGACCAGACAGCATGGACATGCAAATACCGGGTTACGACATCGAACGCGAGCTGGGCGATGGCGCGATGGCCGTGGTCTACCTGGCGACCCAGCGCTCCCTCGACCGCAAGGTGGCGCTCAAGGTGATGGCCGCCTCGCTGGCCGCCGACCCGACCTTCTGCGAGCGCTTCCTGCGCGAGGGCAGGACCCTGGCGCGGCTGTCGCACCCCAATACCGTGACCATCCACGACATTGGCAATGTCGGCAGCCTCTATTACATGGCCATGGAATACTTGCCCAACGGCACGCTCAAGGAGCGCATCGCCGCGGGGCTGAGCATCGACCAGGGGCTGGTGTGGATCCGTCAGATCGCCTCGGCCCTGGGGTATGCCCATGCCCAGGGCATGGTGCACCGCGACGTTAAGCCGGCCAACATCCTGTTCCGCGCCGACGGCACCGCGGTGCTCAGCGACTTCGGCATCGCCAAGGCGCTGGACGATCGCACCCAGTTCACCCAGGCCGGCTTCGCCGTTGGCACGCCCAGCTACATGAGCCCCGAGCAGGCCCGCGGCCTGGACATCGATGGCCGTGCCGACCTCTACGCCCTGGGCGTGGTGCTCTATGAAATTCTCACCGGCAAGCTGCCCTATACCGGCAGCGATTCACTGTCCACGGCCCTGGCGCACCTGACCGAGCCGCTGCCGGCGCTGCCCATGGTGCATGGCCGCTATCAGCCGATCCTCGAGCGCCTGCTGGCCAAGGATCCCAGTGCACGTTTCGCCGACGCCGCCGAGCTGATCGTTGCCCTGGATCGCCTGGAGTCGCCCGCTGACGATGCCACGCTGTTCCAGCCGCTGGTGCTGCCAGGGGCCGAAAAAACCAGCGACATCAGCCAGCCGCCCTTGGCGCCGGTGACCGTGGACATCCCCACCCATGCACCCGCCGCCGAGCCCACGGCAGCGCCGCGCCCGCAGCCTTCGCCGCTGGCCTCTTCGGTGCGCCAGGGCAATGCCGGCGTCAGCAGGAAACCGCTGATTCTCGGCGCCTCCCTGGCGGGCGTGCTGTTGCTGGCCGGTTGCGGCTACTGGCTGTTCGGCTCGGATGTAGCGGGGCCTGCTGCGCCGCCGGTGGCCGACCAGCCGGCCCAGAGCCAGTCCCAGGCACTGGCCCAGCCCAGCGGCGAGGCCGGGCCGATCTCGGCGGTGGCCGACAGCGACGGCGGTGATCGCCCGCTGCTGATGCCCGGCAAGAAGACCTTATTCCAGCGCGTGCTGACTAAGCCGGGCGCCAAGCTGGCCGATGCGGCTGGCAGCAGCGGTGGCAAGGACATGCCGGCGTTCTCGGTGTTCTACGTCTACGCCCGCCAGGACATAGACGGCCAACCCTGGCTGCAGATCGGCGCGTCCACCGATGGCCGACGTGACGGTTGGCTGCCGGCCAATGCGGTCAGCGACTGGAAGCAGAGCCTGGTGCTCAAGTTCACCGAACGCTCCGGCCGTTCGCCGGTGATGTTCGTGCGCGATGCCTCGGCCCTGGAGCAACTGCTGGCCGAGCCGGCGCGGGCTCGCGAAGCGCTGCGCGAGGCGCTCAAGGGTACCGGCCACAACGTGGTGGCGGTCGAGCCGGGCGGTAGCGCCGTGCCCCAGGATCAGTTCTACCTGCTGCCGATCTTCGACTCCGAGGAAACCTTCGACGCCAACGGCCAGCCGCTGCAACTGCTCAACGTCGCCTCCATCGACCCGGGCAGCGCCCCGCAAGGCGCGGCCGACAGCACGCCAGCGGCGATGCCGGAAGGCTTCAGGACGGCCATCGTGCTGGTGGTCGACACTTCGGTGTCGATGCAGCCCTACATCGACCGCGTGCGCGACGTGGTGCACGAGCTGCAGGGGCAGATCGCCAAGCGCGGCGACCTGGACAGCGTCAGCTTCGGCATGGTCGGCTTCCGCAGCAACACCAGCAAGACCCCGGGCCTGGAGTACACCGCCAAGACCCTGGTCAGCCTGGAGCAGGGCCGCGATCCCGAGCGCTTCCTGCAACTGGCGCAGCAGATCAAGGCCACCGACGTGTCCAGCCACGACTTCAACGAAGACGCCTTCGCCGGCGTCATGCAGGCGGTCGACGGCATGGACTGGAATGGCTACGGCGGCCGTCTGATCCTGCTGGTCAGCGATGCCGGCGCGCTGCGCAAGAGCGACCCGCTGGGCCTGACCCAGATGAACGAGGCCGAAGTGCGCGAGGCCGCCCTGCGCAAGCAGATCAAGATCTACGCCCTGCACCTGAAAACCCCGGCCGGCAAGCGCAACCATGGCTTCGCCGAGCAGCAATACCGCAGCCTGACCGCCGACCCCAACCCGCGCATCGGCGACCTGTACGTGCCGGTAGCTGGCGGCGACGTCAACGCTTTCGGGCAGAGCGTGTCGCAGATCGGCAACGCCTTCGCCGACCTGGTGCACAAGGTGCGCACCGACAGCAGCCTGCCCGAACCCAAAGGTGGTTCGAGCATCGCTGACAAGTCGGCGGCGGTCGGTTACGCCATGCACATGGATTTCCTCGGCCACCAGAGCCAGGCCCGCGCGCCTCGGGTGGTCACCGCCTGGACCAGCGATCGCGACATTACCGACCCGGCGCTGCCGGCCTTCCAGGTCTGCGTGCTGCTCACCAAGCTGCAGCTCAACGATCTGCAGCAGTCGCTGCGCATGGTGGTCGACGCGGCGCGGCGTACGCAGAGTTCACCCAAGGACTTCTTCCAGGAAATCGCCAGCGCCAGCGCGCACATGAGCCGCGACCCCTCGGCCCTGGTCAAGGGCGGCAACCTAGCGCAGAGCGGCGTGCTCGGCGAATACCTGGACGGCCTGCCGTACCGCAGCAAGGTGCTGAACATGAGCCAGGACCTGTGGCTGTCGCTCAGCGTCGCCGAGCAGGAAGATTTCATCGACGAGCTGGATTCCAAGATCCGCCTCTACGAAACCTTCCACAACGACACGGCCAACTGGGTTCGTTTCGGCGATGCCGCACCTGGCGACGCGCTGTATCGCGTGCCGTTGTCGACGTTGCCCTGATGCTCAGCCTCGAGGCGATAAGCAAGACCCGCGGTGTCGACGGGCAGCGCTATCGCCTGGAAATCCCGGTGCTGCAGCTGCGCGCCGGACGACGCATCGCCTTGATCGGCACCAGCGGCAGTGGCAAGAGCACGTTGCTCGACCTGCTGGCCCTGGTGCTATCGCCCGACCCGGGCGGCGTCCAGTGCTGGAACGACGGCGCGCAGTCGCTCGACCTCGCCGAGCTATGGCGCCAGGGCCGGCATGACCAACTGGCCGCACTGCGCGCCCGGGCCTTTGGCTATGTGCTGCAGACCGGCGGGTTGCTGGGCTTTCTCAGCGTGCGTGGCAATATCCAGCTGCCCCGCGAGCTGCTCGGCCTGCCGCTGGGCGACGCCGTCGAGCAACTGGCCGAGCAATTGGGCATCGCCGATCTGCTCGACCGCCAGCCGGGGCGCCTGTCGGTCGGCCAGCGCCAGCGCGTGAGCATCGCCCGGGCGCTGGCCCATCAGCCGGCCATCGTGCTCGCTGACGAGCCGACAGCATCGCTCGATCCACTGAACGCCGAGCGGGTCATGCAGTTGCTGGTCGAGCAGGCCGCTGCCCGAGACCTGTGCCTGGTGATTTCCACTCACGATCAGGCGCTGGCCGCACGCTACGGCCTGACGCCGATGCAACTGCAGGTCGAGCCCCAGGGCGACGGGCTGGTGGTCGCGCGGCTGGCGGAGTGCGGCTGATGCGCCTGGCGCTGTTCGCCCGCCTGGCCTGGCAGGACTATCGTTGCGACGCGCGGCTATCCTGGTGCGCGATACTCGCTCTGGTCGCGGTCATTGCGCCGCTGCTGGTGCTGTTCGGCCTCAAGTTCGGCCTGGTCACCACCCTGACCGAGCGCCTGGAACGCGACCCGGCGGTGCGCGAAATCATCCCTCTGGGCGGCGCCCGCTTCAATTTGCAGAGCATTGAGGCACTGGCTTTGCGCAAGGATGTCGGTTTCGTGATTCCGCGTACCCGGCAGATCGCCGCGACCGCCGACCTGCAGGGCCCGGCGCAGATACTCACCGTGGAAATGCTGCCAACTGCGAACGGCGATCCGCTGCTCGATGGCCGGCCGGCGCCTGCAGATGAACATGCCGTGCTGCTCAGCCAGAGCGCAGCGGAAAAGCTCGGCGTGGCAGCAGGTGATGACCTGCCGGCCAATTTCGGACGAAGCGTGGCCGGTCAGCCGCAAGTGGCCCAGGTCAGCCTGCGGGTGCAGGCCGTGCTGCCGGTAACGGCCTTTTCCCGGGATGCGCTGTTTGCCTCCCTGAGCCTGCTGGAGGCCGCCGAGGATTATCGTGACGGCCTGGCGGTTCCGGCATTTGGCTGGCCGGGCGAGCAACCGGGCGCGCAGCGCGAGCGCATCTACCCGAGTTTCCGCCTGTACGCCCGGGATCTGGATGGCGTGGAAAGCCTGCGCCAGTACTTCCAGCAGTCGCACCAGGCGGTAGCTACCCAGGCTGAGGCGGTCGCTCAGGTGCGGGCGTTGAGCCGTAATCTGGCGTGGGTGTTCTGGTCGGTGGCCTGCCTGTCCCTGACCGGCGCCTTCGCCGCGTTGGCCGCCGGCACCCTTGGCGCGGTGGCGCGCAAACGCCATGAGCTGGCGGTGCTGCGGCTGCTGGGTTTCCCGGCCGTGGCGCTGGTCGCGTTCGTGGTGCTGCAGGCGCTGTATACCGGCATCGCCGCCCTGGCGCTCTCGGCGCTGCTATACGGCTTGGCCGCCAGCGGGCTGAACCTGTTGTTCCAGTCGGCGCCGGGCGAATATGCTTGCCGACTGTTGCTCTCCCATTATCTGCTCGCAGCGATGGCTACTCTGCTGTGCTGCGTGCTCGCCGCCGCTGCCGGTGGCTGGCGGGCGGCTCACCTGGAAGCCTCGGAAGGATTGCGTCATGTATAAGGTGCTCAGCGCCACCCTGGTTCTCTCGTGCCTGGCCGGCGCTGCCTGGGCCGAGCCCGATGCCGATCCGCTCTACAACCCCAAGCCGCTGGCCGGTGACGTCAGCCTGCCGCTGCCTTGCGACGGGCAAATGGTGTTCCGTTACGTCTACGTGCTGGCCAAAGGCGCGCTGGACGATCACGAAGTGACCCTCGGTTACCCGTTCAGCGAGGGTGAGCCCGGCTATCAGCAATCCTTCATTTCCGGTTACCGGCGCGACTACATCAATGGCCAGTTCACCCTCAGCGATCTGTCCAAGGACTGGCAGGCCAAAGTGCGCGGCGAGCTGCCCAAGGCCGACGGCGTGACGCCACTCAAGCCAATGCTGTACTTCATCGGCAAATACGAAGTAACCCAGCGCCAGTACGACCTGGTGATGGCCCAGGCGCCGTCGCTGGCAGGCGAGGGCGAACCGCCGGCCTGCGAGGCGGCTTCCGGGATGGCGGCGCGGCTGCCCAAGGTCAACCTGTCGCGCTTCGACGCCGAGCGTTTCGCCGCGGTGTATAGCGCCTGGCTGCTGAAACACCATCGCGACCTGCTGCCGATCAGCGGGCGCACTGGTAAGGGTGAAGATGGCGGTCAGGCCTTCGTGCGCCTGCCCACCGAAGTGGAATGGGAATACGCGGCCCGCGGTGGTCACGCGGTAAGCCGGCAGCAGCTGGAAGCGCGGCTGTTCCCGCGCCCGGTGGAGGGCAGCGAGAGTGACGGCCCGCTGGGCGACTGGGCAGTCTTCAACCAGGTCGCCGGCGGCACCGGACAGAATGCGCGACTGCTGCCCATCGGCCTGAAGAAGCCCAACCCGGTCGGCCTGTTTGACGTCATCGGCAACGCCGCGGAAATGGTTCAGGAATCCTTCCAGCTGGTACACGCCGGGCGCCGCCAGGGCACCTACGGCGGCTTCGTGGTCAAGGGCGGCAACTACCTGGAAGGCGAGATGACCCTGTTCACCGGCATGCGCCGAGAGTACCCGCTGTTCGCCGCCGATGGTACCGAGCAGCGCAACGAGACCACCGGTTTTCGGGTGGCCATCGGCGCGCTTTCTGCGCCGCGTTCGCGATACAAGGAACTGTTTGCACAATGGAAGGACGAAGGACGAGTCAGCACGCTTACCGATGAGATCGACGAAGACCAGGACGCCACCAAACTGCTCGATGGGCTGATCGCCAACAGCGACGATCCGCAGCTGCGTGATCGCCTGGGGATCGTCAACGAGGAGCTCAAGCGCAGCGTCTCGCTGATCGCCAAGCAGCGTGAGGATGCCGCCGGCAACCTGATTCAGTCGGCAGCCCTGGTGGCCGAAACGATCAACAACTACAACATTCGCCTGACCAATCTTCGCAAGAGCCGTGACGAGGCTCGCAGCGCCAAGGACGAAGCCTCGGCGAAACTGTTCGAAGCGGCCATGGCCAATGGGCAGAGCGCTCTGGACGGTGCTCTGGCGATTTACATCGACAACCTGGCCAACGGCACGCGCTACAGCGATGCGGTGATCCAGGCGCAGTTCCAGCGCACCAAGGAAGAGCTGGCGCGCAAACCGGTACTGGGCAAGAGCCTGGTCACCCGTGCCACCTTGTTCGTGCGTCACGTGGGCGAATACCGCAAGAACCGCAAGGCGGATGCGGATGTGATTCTCAAGCAATTGCTGGCACCCTGATCGGGTTGCCAGCCGTTACGGATAAAGGCACTGGCGAGCGGCCGGTGCCGATTGTGCAAATCAACGGCGTTAGCCGTGACAACGCAGGTGGTGTCACCCGGCCCCGCCTGAATGGAATAAACGCTCACTCAAGTACGAGATCGACGACGATGCAAACTTTCAACAAGGCTCCCGCTTTTTCCTCGATACGCACTGCGCTGCTTTCTGCCGTCACCTGCACCAGCGTGTTGCTGGTCGGCTGCGCCGGTTCGCCAAGTTCCCAGGTCGCCTCGACCACCAAGGCCGAATACTTCCCGCAGTGCTACGAGCCGGTCACCCAGCTGCGCAGCTCCGACGAAGCGATGAGCCGCAGCGTGGCCATCGGCGCCGTTACCGGCGGCCTGATGGGCGCCATCGGTGGTGCCCTGGTCGATGACGAGAAGCGTGGCCGCAATGCCGCCATCGGTGCTGCCGGTGGCGCCCTGGCCGGTGGCGCCCTGGCGTACTACAACCAGCGTCAGCAGCAGATCAGCGACGACAATGCACGCCTGGCCTCCTACGCTACCGACATCGACACCAACAACCAGAACATCGACCGCAACATCCGCTACGCCAGCGCTGCGCAGAGCTGCTATCAGCAGGCGTTTACCCAGCTGCGCGCTGATCGCAAGGCCAACAAGATCAGCGACGCCGATGGCCGCAAGCGCCTGGCCGAGATCGTCAGCGGCCTGAGCGAGACCAACGCGCTGCTGGCCAAGGTCGACGGCCGCACCGGCGAGAACGTCAACACCTACACCCAGGCCTACGAGAAAGACCTGCAGACCGTGGGCGTCGAGCGCAAGGAAGTGACCAAGGTGGCCACTGCCAAGCAGCCGAAGCCAACTGCCAAGGTCACCAAGGAAGTGATCACCACCGAGCAATCGCTGCAGAAGGCCCAGGCCAAGCAGAAGGAAAGCCAGCAGGTGGCCAGCCGTGGCCGTACGCTGGTCAGCGACGTGTGCAACAACCCGGACATGGGCGACTGGGCACCGGCCAGCTGCAAGGCCTGATCCACGTCCCATCGAAGAAACCGCGCCTGGCGCGGTTTTTTTATGCCTGGCATTTCTATTTTGTTGTCAGTTGGGCGGGCGAATTGAACGGTAATCTGCACGGGGGATTGATGCCGGTCATTATCGCGCCTGCCTTGCTGGGCAATCATGGCGGGTGCCGAGTGGGTAACCAGGCTGTTAGGGTGCCGGGCTGGAGTAACGTGCTAATCGTCGCGTTTGCATCCGCCCATACCGCCCCAAGGTTCGTGCAGAAACGCGCGGCTTGAGTATTTCCGCACCGCCGTGCCTGACGCAGCGGGCGGAACGCCCCGGTTCAAAACACTTCTCTTAGCCGTTTGGATGAGCTGATGAACAAGACAATAGTGAGTCTGCTGCTGGCGCTGGGCCTGGTCGGGGCTGCCCAGGCGGCGGGTGACCCGGCCGCAGGGCAGACCAAGGCGGTGGTGTGCGGGGCCTGTCATGGCGTCGATGGCAACAGCGCGCTGGTCAATTTCCCCAAACTGGCCGGCCAGGGTGAGCGCTACCTGCTCAAGCAGATGCAGGACATCAAATCCGGCGCCCGGCCAGTGGTGGAAATGACCGGCATGCTCGAGCCGCTGAGCGAGCAGGACATGGCCGACGTCGCCGCCTACTTCGCCAGTCAGAAGATCAGCGTGGGGGCGGCCGATCCGGCCCAGGTCGAGCGCGGCCAGGCGCTGTTTCGCGGCGGCAAGCTGGCCGAAGGCATGCCGGCCTGTACCGGGTGCCACGCGCCCGACGGCGCCGGTATCGCCACGGCGGGTTATCCACACCTGGGCGGCCAACACGCCGGTTACATCGCCAAGCAACTGAGCGCCTTCCGCGAGGGCGAGCGCAGCAACGACGGTGACGCGATGATCATGCGCGACATCGCCGCCAAGCTCAGCAACAAGGATATCGAGGCCCTGTCGAGCTACATTCAAGGCCTGCATTGAGGCGCTGATCGGCATTTGCCAGACGGTGAAAAAAAGGGTGGCGAAGGCCACCCTTTTTCGTTGGTGAGCCCGCTACAATGTCAGGAACCTGCCGGGTGGCGACCAGTCGAACCAGAGCTGTCCGCAGCACCTTCATCGTTAGGAGTCATGCATGCGTAATCTGATCCTCTCCGCGCTTCTGGCCACTGCCAGCCTGTTCGGTGTTACCGCCCACGCCGCCGATATCGAGGCTGGCAAACAGTACGTCGAGCTGAGCAACCCGGTCCCAATCTCCAAACCCGGCAAGATCGAAGTCGTCGAGCTGTTCTGGTACGGCTGCCCGCACTGCTACCAGTTCGAGCCGACTCTCAATCCCTGGATCGAGAAGCTGCCGTCCGACGTCAACTTCGTGCGCATTCCTGCCCTGTTCGGCGGCCTGTGGAACGTTCACGGTCAGCTGTTCATCACCCTGGAAAGCATGAAGGTCGAGCACCAGGTTCACGACGCCGTGTTCCGCGCCATCCATAAGGAAGGCCGCAAACTGGCTACTCCGGAAGAAATGGCTGATTTCCTGGTCACCCAGGGTATCGATCGTGACGCCTTCCTCAAGGCCTTCAACTCCTTTGGCGTGAAGAGCCAGATGGAGAAGGCCAAGAAACTGGCCATGGCCTACCAGATCAACGGCGTGCCGGTGATGATCGTCAACGGCAAGTACCGTTTCGATATCTCCAGCTCGGGCGGCCCGGAGCAGACCCTGCAGGTCGCCGACTTCCTGATCGCCAAAGAGCGCGCCGCCAAGTAATCGACCTCCGGAGCGCCTGCCATGCTGCGTCGCCGCTCGATGCCCCGTCAGGCTGGCCTGTGCGATCCACAGGTCAACCCGGACTGCACGCCTGACAGCGAGTGGCCGCAGGACGGACGCTTGCGGTTGCTCAGTTTCAACATCCAGGTCGGCATCAGCACCGAGCGCTACCATCATTACCTGACCCGCGGCTGGCAGCACCTGCTGCCGCATCAGGGCCGTGCCGGTAACCTGCAGCGCATCGGCGAGCTGCTTGGCGATTACGACATCGTCGCCCTGCAGGAAGCCGACGGTGGCAGCGTGCGCTCCGGCTTCATCAACCAGGTTGAACACCTGGCGCGCATGGGCGAGTTTCCCTACTGGTACCAGCAGCTCAACCGCAACCTGGGGCGTTTCGCCCAGCATAGCAATGGTCTGCTCAGTCGCTTGCGACCGACCCTGCTGGAAGATCACCCGCTGCCCGGCCCGGCCGGTCGCGGGGCGATCCTGCTGCGTATCGGCGAGGGCGACGATGCCATCGCCGTGGTCATGATGCACCTAGCGCTGGGCGCGCGTACCCGCACCCGGCAGTTGGCCTATATCCGTGAGCTGATCGGCGGCTATCGACACCAGATCCTTATGGGCGACATGAACACCCACGCCATCGACCTGCTTGAGCATTCGCCGCTGCGCGATCTCGGCCTGCTCGCACCCCAGGTCGAGGCGACCTTTCCGAGCTGGCGCCCGCAGCGCTGCCTCGACCATATTCTGCTCAGCCCGGGCCTTGAGCTCGAGCGCTTCCAGGTCTTGGCCCAGCCGATCTCCGACCACCTGCCGGTGGCTGTGGAGATTCGCCTGCCCAATGCCCTCACGCCTTCGTTGACGCCCCGTGTGCAGGAGCCCTGAGCATGGCCGACGACGCCAAACGCTGGCGCGAGAAGTACCTTGCCAATATCGAGCAGCAGGAAAAGCTCGAGCGCCGCTGGGACATGCGTGTCGACCTGCTGCGGCGTGGCCTGGTGCGCAGCAGTCTGGCGGCCGAGGGCTCTGACAAATCGGTTGACCAGTGCATGCAGGAGCTGCGCGAATTGCTGCGTCGTGATGACATGGACGCCGGCCTCAGCGCACTGATTCCGCGCCTGGAAAAGACCGTTCTGGATTCCGAGCAACGCCGTCAGCAGCGCATCGAGCAGGTCGCCAGCGGCATGGCGAGCCTGGTGGCGCAGCTGTTGAAGACGGATTTGCCGAGCGATGTACGCAAGCCGCTCAAGCGCTTTGCCAAACAGGTCGAGCAGCGCGCCCGGCAGTCGCGGGAAATGCCGGCGCTGCTGGCCGAGCTCGGCCAACTACAGCAGCAGGCCTTGCAGGCGCTGGGCGGCGAGCAGGTCGAACGTCCGGGTTTTATCGAGCGGCTTTTCGGTAGCCGCGACAATGCCAGCCCGGCGGCCAACGCCGAGCCGGACGCGTCTGCTGCGCCGGTGGCAGTGGGCGAGCAGGCGGCGACGACTGCCGACGACGAATCTGTCGAGCAGTCAGTGACTGGGCGAGTGATGGCTGAGCCGCAAGCGCAAGCCGTAACTGCCAAAGCGGAGAACGTACCTGCGGTTACCGCCGAAACTGTCTCGCCATCGCCATCGCCATCGCCATCGCTGGAAGCTTTCCCGCAGCCTGCCATTCGCCCAGCCCCCGTCTCTGCCAGCGCGCCTGCTGTGGTCAGCCGTGTGATGCTGGACAGCCTGCCGCTGTCGTCCGCCTTGCTGATGCCGTCGCCTGAGGCCGAAGCTTCTACAGAGGTTACGGCAGAGCAGATTCCAGTAGCGCAGCAGGCCCAGGAGACGACAGCCGAAGCTGCCGTCGCTACCGACATCGTTGTCACGGCTGATCCTGAATATGCTTTGCCGCCGGCGCCCGAGCCGGGCTACAGCGCCATCGCCAGCCATGTGGAAGGCAGCCTGCTCAAGTTGCTTGAGGAGTTGCCGCTGCCCGAGCGCCATCAGGGCCAGGCCGATGCATTGCGCCAGCGCATCACCGCTGGCCTGAACATGTACGAGCTGGTGCCGGTACTCGATGACCTGGCCGTGCTGATGCTGGCGATCGCCGATGTTGGCCAGCGCGAGTTCGAGGGCTACCTCAAGCAGCTTAACGAGCGCTTGGCCTCCTTCCAGGGCAGCTTGCAAGACGTCCATACCGACTACACCGAATCCGCTGAGGCGGCGCGTAGTCTGGACAGTGAGCTGCGCCAGCAGGTCGACGGCTTGCACAGCAGTGTGCAAGAGGCCACCGATCTGAACAACCTAAAGGAGCTGGTGGAAAGCCGCCTCAGCGGTTTGCTTGGCACGATGAGCCAGTACCAGCAGCAGCGCGATGCCCGCGAGCTGCAAGTCGGTGAGCGCCTGCAGATTCTGGTCGACCGGGTGGCCAGCATGGAGGTGGAAGCCAAGGGGTTTCGCGATCACCTCGAAGAGCAGCGCCAGAAGGCGCTGCTCGATCCGCTTACCGGGCTGCCCAACCGGGCTGCCTGGACCGAGCGCCTGGATCTGGAACTGGCGCGCCTGCAGCGTTACGGCGGCGACTTGCTGCTGGCGGTACTGGATATCGACCACTTCAAGCGCATCAACGACGACTATGGCCACTTGGCCGGCGACAAGGTGTTGAAGATCATCGCTGGCGAGCTGTTCAAGCGGCTGCGCAAGACCGACTTCATCGCCCGCTTCGGCGGCGAGGAGTTCGTGCTGCTGATTCCGTCCACGCCTATGGACGGCGGCCTGAAGCTGCTCGACACGCTGCGCGCGGCCATCGAGAACTGCCCGTTCCACTTCAAGGGCGAGCGGGTGACCATCACCCTGTCCGGCGGCATCAGCGCGTTCAGCAGCGCCGAGCGTAGCGAGCAGGTGTTCGAGCGCGCCGACCAGGCCCTGTACCGCGCCAAGCGTGGCGGGCGTAACCGCATCGAGGTGGGTTGAGCCTCATCCGAGGCCTGACCTTGCCGCCATTCATCCCTTCTGTGCATCAGGCACGCCCGGCGTGTGCCGGTTGTCGCAAAGCGCAGCGCCGGCAGTCGCCTGGCCATCACAGCGCTGCTAGTCTTGCCCTGCCGAACACTTGATAACCAGATCGACTTCTTATGCTAGGGCGCCTCTCACTGCTGCTGGGGCTCGCCGCGTTCGCCTGCCAGGCGAGTGCGCTGACCGTCTACAAATACACCGATGCCAATGGTGTGGTCACCTACAGTGACCAGGCTGCGCCCGGTGCGAAGGTGTTCGTGTTCAGCGATCGCATGGTCGAGAAGCTCGACAATCAGGTGAAGCTGGAAACCCGCAAGCACGCCGCCGGCGAAACCCTGCTGGTGCGCAACGACCTGTTCGCGCCGGTGCAGGTGGAGCTCAAGCTGGAGCAACTGAGCAACGTCAGTGGCGCGCCGGGCAAGCCGATCAACTGGGTATTGCCGCCGCGCAGCGAAATTCGCCTGGCCACCCTGGCGCCGCTGGACCCGGCCAAGCCGCTGCGCTACACCCCGAAACTCAGCTACGCCCTGGGCGACCCGCGGTTGCTGCCCATCAAACAGGCCTATCCGCTGCCCTGGCGCGGCGGCCCGTTTCGCCTGACCCAGGGCGCCAACGGCCAGTACAGCCACTTCACGCCCAAGGGCCGTTACGCTCTGGATATCGCCATGCCCGAGGGCACGCCGATCATCGCCGCGCGCGCTGGTATGGTGGTCAAGACCGAGAACGACCAGAGCGGGCGCGGCACCAACCCATCCGGAAATTTCGTACGCATCCTGCATGACGACGGCACCATGGGCGTCTATCTGCACCTGATGCAGGGATCGGTTAGCGTGCGTGAGGGGCAGCGTGTGCCAGTCGGTGCGCCGATCGGCCGTTCCGGCAACACCGGCAATAGTACCGGCCCGCACTTGCACTTCGTGGTGCAGCGCAACGTCGGCATGGCGCTGGAGTCGATCCCTTTCGAATTCGCCCAGCCGGTGGACAGCCTGCCCAACTTCGCCGTGGGCGGTGACTGACGCATCCGCCTCGCGATCAGGCCTTGCCCAGGCGACAGCTCAGCGCGCAGTGATCGGATACGCCAGTGCTCAGTCTGGCGTTTTCCAGCCGATAGCCCGGCGTGTGAAACACCCCATCGACCATGAACGGAATTTCGCCGGCGCGGTGCAGCGAACCGTCGATGCTGCTGGTGTAGTGCGCGGGTACGCCGTCGATGAAGTGCTCGGCGATCAGGTCGAATGTGGGGCGACCGCGCGGTGCATTGAAGTCGCCGGTCAGCAGCAGGCCGCCCGCTGCCTGAGCTTGCGCCTGAGCCAAGTTGATCAGCTTGCCGGCGCTTTCGCGCTGGTACGGCGTGGAGCTGCCGAGCGGGGTGACGTTGAGGTGGGTAGTGGCGACACGAAAGCCGCCAAGCGTGGCGCTGAGCAGCACTTCGGCGATGCTCAGCGGGTCGGCCACGCGTCGGCCCTCGGCCACAAAGAAAGTCATCTCCTGAATGCGCTCTGGGCTGCCCGAGTAGTACTCGGCCGTGACATCGAGTAGCGCCTCGCCACGGGCCAGCATGCCGACGCCCACCACGTTGGCCGGGCCTTCGTCCGGGTAGCGGGCCATCGGGGCGAAAGCCATGGGCGCGCGCATCAGCGCCTCGAAGAACGCAATGTCGCGCTCGCAGACTTCCTGCAGGCAGAGCAGATCCGGGCGTTCACGGTCGATAAAGGCTTCGACGCGACCCAGATGGCGGGAACGTTCGATATTGATGGAGGCGATGTTCAGGGACATGGAATCAGCAGGTGCGAAGAGGGGGCGTGATCAGCCGCGCAGTATACCCGACGGCCATGGCCGACATGCGCCGGCCCCAACGCAAATCGCCCGGCGAGCCGGGCGATTTGTTTATAACAGCGTGATCAGAACGCCAGACCGACCTTCAGGCCGACCTGCTCCTGCTTGAGCTTGCTGCGCTCGGCCAGCTCGGAGTTGCTGTCCAGCTCGTAGCGAGTCTGGGTGTAGTACAGGCTGGTGCTGATCGGCAGGTTGTTGATGCCCTTGTTCCACAGCACGCTCAGTTCACCATACGGGTTGACCTTGTTCTTCAGGTCCACCGAATCGCTGTCGCCATCGACCTTCAGGCGTGCTTCGGAATCCACCGAGTAGCGGGCGCCGACTTCCAGGCGCACGGTGTAGTCGTTGGTCAGGTAGTTGTAGCCCAGGCCGGCCTTGGCGAACGGCGATTTGCTGGTCAGTTTGACGTTGCTGTCCAGCGGACCGACGTCGTCCTGCTCGATACGACCCCAGTCGTAACCGCCACCGACCAGCACGTCGACGTACTGGTTGCTGCTCAGCGCCGCGCGCAGGCCCAGGTCGAGATCGGCACGGGCCGACTTGTATTCCACGTCGTCCTTGTCGCGGTATTGGCCTTCGATGCCGGCCTGGTAGATGAAGCCTTCCTGGCCGGTCAGCTTGTTGCCGAAGGTGTAGAACAGGCCGCCCTGGTTCAGGCGCTCCTTGTCGCTGTCGTCATCCACGGTGAGCTTGTACTGGTTGTGGGAGCCGATTACGCCGATGGTCGAGATCGGGTCGGTGATGGAGTCGGCGTAAGCCTGGGACGCGCCGGCCAGGCAGAGGGCGAGGGCGGTTTTCGAGGTAATTCCATTGAGTCGCATGGCTGAATCCTTGGCAGTCTGTTCATGTGATGGCGTACACCGATCCAATCGGTGCCCGCGGTGGACTGCCCGGCTTTGCGCGGTATTCGAATATGCCGACGAACGGTCGTAAGTGATTGTTTCAGAAGGCCGGAGTCATGGCGGAAATAAGCGATAGATGACCGCTTGGTCAACTTGCGGGAAGGTTTTGCGGCGGCACATTCCCGGGCGCGTGCATGCCTGAGGCAGCGTGCCTTCAGTCGAGCTTGATGACCTTGGCCAGGACGATCTTCGGGCCTTTCATCTTCTTGACGATCAGGCGCAGGCCGGCGACCTCCAGGGATTCCTCTTCTTCGGGCACGCGTTTCAAGGTTTCGTAGATCAGCCCGGCGAGGGTTTCCGCCTCGATATGGTCCAGGTCGATGCCCAGCAGGCGCTCGAGCTTGAACAGCGGCGTGTCACCGCGCACCAGCAATTTGCCGGGCTGGTAGGCGAGGATGCCGCGCTCGGTCTTGCGGTGTTCGTCCTGGATGTCGCCGACCAGGGCTTCGAGCACGTCTTCCATGGTCAGGTAGCCGATCACCTTCCCATCGGCTTCCTCGACCAAGGCGAAGTGCGCGCTGCCCTTGCGGAACTGCTCTAGTAGATCGGACAGCGGCAGATTGCGGCTGACCTTTTCGATGGGGCGCATCAGCTCGGCCAGGCGCAGGGTCGAGGGCAGCATCTCCAACAGCGACAGGTGCAGCAGCAGGTCCTTGATGTGCAGCACGCCGACGAACTCGCCCGCGGCTTCATCAAAGATCGGGAAGCGGCTGTACTTATGCCGGCGGAACAGGCTGAACACTTCGTCGAGCGTGGCGTTAAGCTCCAGGTAGACCAGATCTTCGCGGGAGTTGGCCCAGTCGACCACTTCTAGCTCACCCAGCTCCACGGCGGAGGCGAGCACGCGCATGTCCTGGTCGGTCGGGTCGCTGGCACGGCTGGAGTGCAGGATCAGCTTGAGTTCGTCGCGGCTGTAGTGGTGCTCATGGTGGCCGGCCGGCTGATCCTGACCGGCGATGCGCAGGATGGCGTTGGCGCTGGCGTTGAGCAGGAAGATCGCCGGGTACATGGCCCAGTAGAACAGGTACAGCGGCGCGGCCGTCCACAGCGACAGCAGCTCCGGCTTGCGGATCGCCCAGGACTTGGGCGCCAGCTCGCCGATCACGATGTGCAGATAGGAGATGATGAAGAACGCGGTGAAGAAGGCGATGCCGTGGATCAGCTTCTGCGACTCGATGCCGACCGAGGTCAGCAGTGGTTCGAGCAGGTGCGCGAACGCCGGCTCACCGACCCAGCCCAGACCCAGGGAGGCCAGGGTGATACCCAGCTGGCAGGCGGAGAGGTAGGCATCGAGCTGGCTGTGCACGGTGCGCAGAATGTGGCCGCGCCAGCCGTTTTTCTTGGCCAGTGACTCGACCTTGGTGGCCCGCAGCTTGACCATGGCGAACTCGGCGGCGACGAAGAAGCCGTTGAGCAGCACCAGAAAGAGGGCAAACAGCACGAGGCCCATGTCAGCGAAATAACTGGAGAAGGAGACGCTCGTAGAGGGATCCATAAGGGGTTCGTGTGACCGGATATTGCTAAAGGGTGGGGCCTGGAAGGGCGCTTTGCAAGAGGGCCGCGGTCAGTGGGCTGACGCGGCGATCTGCGCTGGCTGGAAATGGCAGGTGAAGAGGCTGCCCTTGCCCAGCACGCTGGTGATCTCCAAGTGGCCGCGGTGGCGCAACAGCACATGCTTGACGATGGCCAGGCCCAGGCCGGTACCGCCGGTATGGCTGGCACGGCTGGAGTCGACCCGGTAGAAGCGTTCGGTCAGGCGCGGCAGGTGCTTGGCTTCGATGCCGGGGCCGGTGTCCTGCACCGACAGGTGTGCGCCCTGGCCGTCCTGCCACCAGCGAATGCGGATTTCCCCGCCAGCCTGGGTGTACTTCACGGCGTTGAACACCAGGTTGGAGAATGCGCTGCGCAGCTCCGACTCGCTACCCTTGAGCTTGAGGGCGGCGTCGGCCTCCAGGCTGATACGGTGGTTGCGCTCGGCGGACAACGCCAGGGCGTCATTTCTGATCGCTTGCAGCAGGGTGTCGACCGCCACCGGCTGGTTGTCGGAGGGATAATCGGTGGCTTCCAGCTTGGCCAGCAGCAGATCGTTGAGCAGGCCCTGCATGCGGGCCCCTTGCTGCTGCATCTGCTGCAGGGCGCGGCGCCAGCGTGGGTTGATGTCGTCGACGTTGTCGTGGAGGGTTTCCAGGTAACCGGAAATCACCGTCAGCGGTGTGCGCAGTTCATGGGAGACGTTGGCGACGAAGTCCTTGCGCATCTGCTCCAGCTGATGGAGGCGGGTGACGTCGCGCACCAGCATCAGGTGTTCCTGGTTGCCGTAACGGGTGACGTTAAGTTGCAGCTGCTTGCGCGGGTTGACCGGTGAGGGCAGTTCGAGGGGCTCGAGGAAATTGCCACGCTCGAAGTACTCCTTGAAGCGTGGGTCGCGCACCAGGTTGGTGATCGACTGGCCGCTGTCCTGGGGCGTTTTCAGGCCCAAGAGGGTTTCCGAGGCCTTGTTCCACCATTCCAGGTTGCCGTGGCTGTCGAGCATGATCACCGCATCGCGCAATGCTGCGGTGGATTCCTGTACGCGGTCGATCACCGCCTGCAGGCGCCCGCGGGCGCGCTGGTTGCGGCGCTGCAGGTGGTAGATGCTGTCGAAAACTTCGCCCCACAGGCCGTAACCGTCGGGCGGTGGTTCATCGGGTTGATGATCCTTGAGCCAGGCATGCAGGCGCAGCAGCTGGCCAAGGTTCCACAACAGATGAGCAGCCAGGCCGATGGCGATGGCCCAGGCATATTCGCCGGTGATCACACCAGCGGCCAGGCAGGCCGCGATCAGCAGCACTAAACGGCGGGTTATGGCGCCACGCCAGTTACTCGTCACGTTTCGCTCATCCGCCGGCGGGTCCCTGTGATGGTCAGTTGCAGGCTATCGCTCAGCCCTTGGTGGAAAAACGATACCCGGTGCCGCGTACCGTCTGCACCAGATTTTCGTAGGCCTCGCCCAGCGCCTTGCGCAGGCGGCGTATGTGCACGTCCACGGTGCGCTCTTCCACGTAGACGTTGCCGCCCCACACCTGGTCAAGCAACTGGCCGCGGGTGTAGGCGCGCTCCTGATGAGTCATGAAGAACTGCAGCAGGCGGTATTCGGTCGGGCCCATTTCGGCGGGCTTGCCGTCGATGGTCACGCGGTGGCTGATCGGGTCGAGCAGCAGGCCGCCCACTTCGATCGGCCCTTCGTTGTCGCCGGGGCCGGCACGGCGCAGCACGGCCTTGAGGCGGGCGACCAGCTCGCGGGGCGAGAAGGGCTTGGTGATGTAGTCGTCGGCGCCGACTTCCAGGCCCTGGATCTTGTTGTCCTCTTCGCCCTTGGCGGTGAGCATGATGATCGGAATGTCGCCGGTCAGCTCGTCACGCTTCAGGCGCCGCGCCAGCTCGATACCGCTGGTGCCGGGCAGCATCCAGTCGAGCAGAATCAGGTCGGGTTTGCGGTCGACGATGATGGCGTGGGCCTGGGCAGTGCTTTCCGCTTCCAGGCACTCGTAGCCGGCCATTTCCAGCGCCACCACGATCATTTCGCGGATCGGCGCTTCGTCATCGACGATCAGGATGTTCTTGCCAACCATGGGTTGAGCCTCTGTTCATTCAACTGTCATGCGGCGCATTAGATAACGGAATTATTGCAGTGATATGACAGCTGTGCGGCAGGCCTCCCGCGCGGCGCTCAGCGCAACGCGTAATCCAGCACGATGCCGACGAAGATCGCCAGCCCGGCCCAGTGGTTGTGCAGAAAGGCCCGGAAGCAGACCATCGGTTCGCGCTGGCGGGTCATGTGAAATTCCCAGGCGAAGCAGCCGGCGGCCACCAGCAGGCCGAGATGGAAGTACAGGCCCAGCTCGAAACGTGCACCGGCCAGCACCAGGCAGAGTAATGCCAGGCCCTGCAGGCCGAAGATGATCACCCGGTCGGCATCGCCAAAGAGGATGGCGGTGGATTTCACGCCGATCTTCAGGTCGTCCTCACGGTCGGCCATGGCGTAGTAGGTGTCGTAGGCGACGGTCCAGATCACGTTGGCCAGCAGCAGCAACCAAGCCGCTGCCGGCAGCTCGCCGGTCTCGGCGGTGAAGGCCATCGGCATGCCCCAGGAGAATGCCGTGCCGAGCACCACCTGGGGGTAATAGGTGTAGCGCTTCATGAACGGGTATAGCGCTGCCACGCCCAGAGCGCCGAACGACAGCCACACGGTGGTGGCGTTGGTCAGCAGCACCAGGGCGAAGCTCAGGGCGATCAGCACGGCGAAGAGGATCAGCGCCTCGCGCGCGGTGACCTTTCCGCTGGCCAGCGGGCGCGCTTTGGTGCGGCTGACGTGGCCGTCGAAGTTGCGGTCAGCGTAGTCGTTGATCACGCAGCCGGCGGCGCGCATCAGCACCACGCCAACCACGAAGATCACCAGGTTCTTGAGGCTCGGCACGCCCTCGGCGGCAATCCACAGCGCCCATAGCGTCGGCCACAGCAGCAGGTAGATGCCGATGGGTTTGTCCATACGCATCAGCTGCAGGAAATCCCAGGTGCGCGGATGCAGGCGATTGAGCGATTGCAGCATGCGGATGTACATCGGGCGGTTCTCCTGGCGCGGTGCGCGGATTATACGGCGGCGCGCCGGCCGCGGGTCAGCGGCTCGCCGCGGGCCAGAAAGCCGGCAGGAATACTTCGGCGACTAGCACGGCCAGCTGTTCGCGGCGAAAGCACGAACGCCGCGCCCACAAGCCGTCCTGCACGGCTTCTGCCGGTAGCCAGGCGCCTGGGTAGCGGCAGACCTGCAGTTCGCCGCGAGCAAAGGCCTGATCGCTGAACAGCAGCTCGCCCAGGGAGCGGCTGCCCAGTTGCTGAAGGTCCAGGCCCGAGCCTTCCAGCACCTGCCGGGCAGCCACGCTGCGGGCGAACACCCAGGGTTGGCCGTTGCCGCGCAGGTACACCTCGCGCACCCAGCCCATGCTGCCTGGTGGTACGTCCAGTGCTGTGCACTCGTCGTCACGCATACTCAGCCAGCCTTCGCGCAGTGGCGTGACGCTGAAGCTGCCAGCGGAGAGTGCGGTCAGTCGGCGGGTCAGGGAGTCTTGGTTGAATAGCCAATCGCGCACCGAGCTGGCCGCTGCGGGCGATAGCTGGTCGGCGCTCAGCCAATGAGGGGTGGGGGAGGCGAGTGACACGGCTTGGATTCGTTGTGGGCTATGGGCGCGAGTCTACCACGGCGTCTGTGGGGCAGCGCTGGCCGGCCTGCTCACGACCAGCCTTCAAGGCGCATGGTCGCGCGCACCAGGCGCTGCTCTTCCTGTTCGATCTCCTGCAGGTTGTCGCGGATGCTGTGGATATGGTCGCGCGCGGCGCGCTGGGCCTGTTCCGGCAGGCGTTCGATCACCGCGTGATACAACCGTGAGTGCTGGCGGTCGATCTGCCGTTTCTGCGCCGGGCGGTGATAGAGGTTGTTCACCGAGGCGAACACGGTGCTGAGCATCAGGTCGGTGAGCGATTGCAGGGTGTGTACCAGCACCGGGTTGTGCGAGGCCTCGCAGATCGCCAGGTGAAAAGCGTGATCGCGGCGCGCATGTTCGCGCGGGTCGACTGGGTTCTCCTGGGCATGGGCCGCCAGCATCTCCTCGTAACGCCGGGTCAGCAGCACGAAGTCCGCATCGGTACCGCGCAGCGCCGCCAGGCGCGCCGACTCGCCTTCGAGCAGGCCGCGCACCTCCAGTAGGTCGTACAGGGTACGCGGCTGTGAGCCGAACAAATGCATCAGCGGGCTGGCATCGCGCTCGCCGCTGAGCTTGGCCACCCGTGAATCACGGCCCTGGGCCGTCTCGATGATGCCGCGCCCACGCAGCACTTTGAGCCCCTCGCGCAATGCCGAGCGAGAGATGCCCAGCTTCTCGCACAGACGTCTTTCCGAGGGGAGCGGCTGGCCCACTTTGAGTACGCCATCGACGATTAGCCGTTCGATGCGCTCGGCCACCACGTCGCTGACCTGGCGGCGTGGAGTGTTCAGGTTGATATCCAAATCAGGCCTCCAGCAACTGGTCGTACCAGTTGGCTATCACTTTTTATAAAGAGTGGCATTCATGTTCAAGGCCTTTGAGGATAGGCCGTCCGAGCCAATACGCCTGAAAGCCAGGCGAAAGAAACTGGTCCTACCAGCTTATCGGTTAATGGACACCTGGCGCCGAGGCGCCTAAACCTGCAACCCAGGTCGTGGCATGACCACCAATAACAACAACGTCCAAGATTGAGCCTGCCATGAGCATTCTGTACGACGAGCGCGTCGACGGCGCGCTACCCGAGGTCGACAAGACCGCCCTGCTGGCCGAGTTGCGCCAGCGCCTTCCCGACCTCGACATCCTGCACACCGAGGAAGACCTCAAGCCTTACGAGTGCGATGGCCTGTCCGCCTACCGCAGCACGCCCATGCTGGTGGTGCTGCCCGAGCGTATCGAGCAGGTGCAGCAGTTGCTCAAGCTCTGCCACGCCCGTGGCGTGCCGGTTGTGGCGCGCGGCGCCGGCACGGGGTTGTCCGGCGGTGCGCTGCCGCTGGAGAAAGGCATCCTGCTGGTGATGGCGCGCTTCAACCAGATTCTCGAGATCAACCGCGAGGCCCGTTATGCCCGGGTGCAGCCCGGTGTGCGCAACCTGGCGATTTCCCAGGCTGCGGCGCCCTTCGACCTGTATTACGCTCCCGACCCGTCCTCGCAGATCGCCTGCTCCATCGGTGGCAACGTCGCCGAAAACGCCGGCGGCGTGCACTGCCTGAAATACGGCCTGACCTTGCACAACCTGCTCAAGGTGGACATCCTCACCGTCGAAGGCGAGTTCATGACCCTCGGTAGCGACGCCCTGGACGCCCCCGGCTTCGACCTGCTGGCGCTGTTCACCGGCTCCGAAGGCATGCTCGGTATTGTCACGGAGGTGACGGTCAAGCTGCTGCCCAAGCCGCAGGTGGCCAAGGTGCTGCTGGCCGCCTTCGACTCGGTGGAAAAGGCCGGTCGCGCCGTGGGCGACATCATTGCCGCCGGCATCATCCCCGGCGGCCTGGAGATGATGGACAACCTCGCCATTCGCGCCGCCGAAGATTTCATTCACGCCGGTTACCCGGTGGAGGCCGAAGCCATCCTGCTCTGCGAACTGGATGGCGTGGAGGCCGACGTCGCCGACGACTGCGAGCGCGTCCGTGAGGTGCTGGAGAAAGCCGGCGCCACCGAAGTGCGCCTGGCTCGCGACGAGGCCGAGCGGGTGAAATTCTGGGCCGGGCGCAAGAACGCCTTCCCCGCAGTCGGGCGCATCTCACCGGATTACTACTGCATGGACGGCACCATCCCGCGTCGCGAGCTACCCGGCGTGCTACGCGGCATCGCCGAGCTGTCCGAGGAATACGGCCTGCGCGTGGCCAATGTGTTCCATGCCGGCGACGGCAACATGCACCCGCTGATCCTCTTCGATGCCAACGTACCCGGCGAGCTGGAGCGCGCCGAGGCCATCGGCGGCAAGATCCTCGAACTCTGCGTCAAGGTCGGCGGCAGCATCACCGGCGAGCACGGCGTCGGCCGCGAGAAGATCAACCAGATGTGCGCGCAGTTCAACAGCGACGAGATCACCCTGTTCCACGCGGTGAAGGCGGCGTTCGACCCCAGCGGCCTACTCAACCCGGGCAAGAACATCCCCACCCTGCACCGCTGCGCCGAGTTCGGCGCCATGCACGTGCACCACGGCCAACTGCCCTTCCCGGAACTGGAGCGTTTCTGATGTCGCAAGATTTCGACGCCAGCGCCGCACTGCTGGAACAGGTCAACCACGCGCTGAACAGCGCCACTCCGCTGCGCATCCAGGGCAGCGGCAGCAAGGCTCATCTGGGCCGCGCCACCAGCGGCGAGGTGCTCGATACCCGTCAGCATCGTGGCATCGTCAGCTACGACCCCACCGAGCTGGTGCTCAGCGCCCGCGCCGGCACGCCGCTGGCCGAGATCGAGGCTGCACTGGAGGCCAATAACCAGATGCTGCCGTGCGAGCCGCCGCACCTGGGCGAGGGCGCCACATTGGGCGGCATGGTCGCTGCGGGGTTGTCCGGCCCGCGCCGGCCCTGGGCCGGTTCGGTGCGCGACCAAGTCCTCGGCACCCGCGTGATCACCGGTCAGGGCAAGCTGCTGCGTTTCGGCGGCGAGGTGATGAAGAACGTCGCCGGCTACGACCTGTCGCGCCTGATGGCTGGCAGCTTCGGTTGCCTCGGCCTGCTCACCGAGGTGTCGATCAAGGTGCTGCCCAAGCCGCGCCAGGTGCTCAGCTTGCGCCTGGAAGTGGACGCCCTGCATGCACTGAACAAGCTCGCCGAATGGGGCCAGCAGCCGCTGCCGATCAGCGCCGCCAGCCATGACGGTGCCGCGCTGCATTTGCGCCTGGAAGGGGGCGAAGGCTCGGTGCAGGCCGCGCGCCAGCGCCTCGGAGGCGAAGAGATCGACAACGGCTACTGGCATGAGCTACGCGAACAGCGCCTGCCGTTCTTCACCGCCAGCGGCACCCTCTGGCGCCTGTCGCTGCCGGCCAATAGCGGCCTGCTCGATCTGCCTGGCCAGCAGTTGATCGACTGGGGCGGCGCGCAGCGCTGGTTGAAGACCGATGCCGATGGCGAGCTGATCCAGCGCGTGGCGGCCAAGCTCGGCGGCCATGCTACCTGCTTCGACGCCGGTCACGTTCAGCCCTTCCAACCGCTGGTGGCACCGCTGCTGCGCTACCAGCGCCAGTTGAAGAACCAGCTCGACCCCCAGGGCATCTTCAACCCTGGCCGCATGTACGCCGAGGTATAAGACGTGCAGACCAATTTGAGTGAACAGGCCAAACGCCTACCGCGCGCCGAGGAAGCCGAACGCATCCTGCGCTCCTGCGTGCATTGCGGCTTCTGCAACGCCACCTGCCCGACCTATCAGCTACTCGGCGACGAGCTGGACGGCCCGCGCGGGCGCATCTATCTGATCAAGCAGATGCTCGAAGGCAATGAAGTCACGGCCAAGACCCAGCAGCATCTGGATCGCTGCCTGACCTGCCGCAACTGCGAAACCACCTGCCCATCCGGCGTGCAATACCACAACCTGCTGGATATTGGCCGCGAAGTGGCCGAGCAAGCGGTGCCACGGCCGCTGAATGAACGCCTGTTGCGCCAGGGCCTGCGCGCCGTGGTACCGCGACCAGCGCTATTCAAGACGCTGACCCAGGCCGGTCTGGCCCTGCGTCCGCTGCTGCCGGCCGCGCTCAAAGCCAAGCTGCCGCGCGAGATTCGCCCGGCCAAACCGCGACCGACCGAGCAACATGCGCGCCGCGTGCTGATGCTCGAAGGCTGTGTGCAGCCGGGGCTGTCGCCCAATACCAATGCTGCCACCGCACGCGTGCTGGATCGCCTCGGCATCAGCGTCACGCCGATCCACGAAGCCGGCTGCTGCGGCGCTGTGGACTATCACCTCAACGCCCAGGAAGCAGGGCTGCAACGCGCCCGACAGAACATCGACGCCTGGTGGCCTGTAATCGAAGCCGGTGCCGAAGCCATCGTGCAGACCGCCAGCGGCTGTGGTGCCTTCGTCAAGGACTATGGTCACCTGCTCGCCAGCGACCCGGCCTACGCGGCCAAGGCGGCGCGGGTCAGCGCCCTGGCCAAGGATCTGGTCGAGGTGCTGCAGGGCGAGGCGCTGGAACAGTTGCAGGTACGTGCCGAACAACGCCTGGCCTTCCATTGCCCCTGCACCCTGCAGCATGCGCAGAAGCTCGGCGGCGCGGTTGAAGGCGTACTGACGCGCCTCGGCTTCGGCCTGACAGCGGTGCCGGACGGCCACCTCTGCTGCGGCTCGGCCGGCACCTATTCGCTGACCCAGCCCGAGCTGTCGCGGCAGCTGCGTGACAACAAGTTGAAGGCTCTGGAAAGCGGCAAGCCCGACGCCATCGTCACCGCCAACATCGGCTGCCAGACCCACCTGGACGGCGCCGGCCGGACGCCGGTTAGGCACTGGATCGAGATCGTCGAAGAGGCAATGAGCTGACCATCACAGCAAACGTAGCCCGGATGAAATCCGACACCGTAAACCCCGGATTGCATCCGGGCTACGCGACCAACCGTAGGGTGGATCACGCTTCACCGATCCACCAAAGCGGTGGATGTAAAAAGCGACATCCACCCTACAACTGAACCCTCGGGAGAGGGGATAAAGCCACGAATACGAGGTATGCCATGCACCACAAAGCCGTACTCAGCCAGAACGAAGTCGCCCAGATCCTCCAGGCGGCCCGCAGCGAAGCGCAGCAACAGGGCTGGGCCGTGGCCATCGCCGTGGTCGATGACGGCGGCCACCCACTGGCCCTGGAACGTCTCGACGGTTGCGCGCCGATCGGTGCCTACATCGCTACCGAGAAGGCTCGCAGCGCCGCCATCGGTCGCCGCGAAACCAAGGGCTACGAGAACATGGTCAACGGCGGTCGCAGCGCCTTCCTCAGCGCACCGCTGGTGACGTCATTGGAAGGTGGCGTGCCGGTGCTGGTAGATGGCCAGGTGGTCGGTGCCGTCGGTGTATCCGGGGTCAAGGCCGAACAGGATGCGCAGGTGGCCAAGGCGGGGATAGCAGCGCTGTAAAGACTGACGACAGCCTGTAGGAGCCGCGCCTCGCGGCGAACAAAACATCAAGCGCTTCGCCCCGGGGCGGGGCTCCTACAACAGATTGATTGACCAGCGCCGCCATGGGCGGCTGCAGACAGGAGAACAGGAAAATGACCGAACGCGTGCAATGTCAGCGCCTGCAGGTAGCCGCCGAGCTCAAGCAGTTCATCGAAAGCGAAGTGCTGCCCGACAGCGGTATCGAGGCCAGCGCCTTCTGGAGCGGCTTCGACGCGCTGGTGCATGACCTGGCGCCGCGCAACCGCGCCCTGCTGGCCGAGCGTGACCGCCTGCAGAGCGAGCTGGATGCCTGGCACCGCGCCAACCCCGGGCCGATCCGCGACATGAACGCTTACCGCACCTTCCTCGGCTCCATCGGCTATCTGCTGCCGCAGCCGCAGACCGTCAAGGCGAGCACTTCTAACGTCGACAGTGAAATCACCAGCCAGGCTGGCCCGCAGCTGGTGGTGCCGGTGATGAACGCGCGTTACGCGCTGAACGCCGCCAACGCCCGCTGGGGCTCGCTGTACGACGCCCTGTACGGCACCGATGCGATCAGCGAGGAAGGCGGCGCCAGCAAGGGGCCGGGCTATAACGAGGTGCGCGGCGCCAGGGTAATCGCCTTCGCCCGCGCCTTCCTCGACCAGGCCGCGCCCTTGGCGAAAGGCTCCCACGCCGAGGCCAGTGCATACGCCGTGGTCGCCGGTCAGTTGCAGGTGACCCTGAGCAGCGGTGCACAGACCAGCCTGGCGCAGCCGGAAAAATTCATCGGCTATCAGGGTGAGGCTGCCACGCCGAGCGCCGTGCTGCTGAAGAACAACGGCATGCACCTCGAAATCCAGATCGACGCCAGCAGCCCCATTGGCCGCACCGACGCCGCCGGTGTGAAGGACGTGCTGATGGAAGCGGCGCTGTCTACCATCATGGACTGCGAGGACTCGGTGGCCGCCGTCGACGCCGCCGACAAGGTGCTGATCTACCGCAACTGGCTGGGCCTGATGAAGGGCGATCTGGCCGAGGAGCTGGACAAGGGTGGCAAGCGTATCACCCGCCGCCTCAACCCGGATCGCGTTTACACCGCCGCCGATGGTAGTGAACTGACCCTGCACGGTCGTTCGCTGCTGTTCGTGCGCAATGTCGGCCACCTGATGAGCAACCCGGCGATTCTCGATGGCGAAGGCCATGAGATTCCCGAAGGCATCCTCGATGCGGTGGTCACCAGCCTGGTCGCCCTGTACGACCTCAAGCGCCGCGGCAACTCGCGCACCGGCAGCGTCTATATCGTCAAGCCGAAGATGCATGGCCCGGCCGAGGTGGCCTTCGCCGACGAGCTGTTCGGCCGCGTCGAGCAGTTGCTGGGCATGCCGGCCAATACCCTGAAAATGGGCATCATGGACGAGGAACGGCGCACCAGCGTCAACCTCAAGGCCTGCATCGAGGCCGCCAGCGCGCGGGTGGCCTTCATCAATACCGGCTTTCTCGACCGCACCGGCGACGAGATGCACACGGCCATGGAAGCCGGCGCCATGCTGCGCAAGGGCGACATGAAGTCCAGCGCCTGGATCCAGGCCTACGAGCGCAATAACGTGCTGGTCGGCCTGGCCTGCGGGCTACGCGGCAAGGCGCAGATCGGCAAGGGCATGTGGGCCATGCCGGATCTGATGGCGGCCATGCTCGAACAGAAGATCGGCCACCCGAAAGCCGGCGCCAACACCGCCTGGGTGCCGTCGCCGACCGCCGCCGTGCTGCACGCCCTGCACTACCACCAGGTCGACGTGCAGGCGGTGCAGAGCGAGCTGGAGCTGATCGACCTGGCCAGTCAGCGCGACAGCCTGCTGAACGATCTGCTCAGCGTGCCGGTCAGCGCCGAGCGCCCCTGGAGCGCCGAAGACATCCAGCAGGAGCTGGACAACAACTGCCAGGGCATCCTCGGTTACGTGGTGCGCTGGGTCGAGCAGGGCGTCGGCTGCTCCAAGGTGCCGGACATCCACAACGTCGGCCTGATGGAAGACCGCGCCACCCTGCGCATCTCGGCCCAGCACATCGCCAACTGGCTGCACCACGGCGTGGTCAGCGAAACCCAGGTGCGCGAAACGCTGCAGCGCATGGCCCAGGTGGTCGACGGTCAGAACGCCGGCGATCCGGCCTACTGGCCGATGGCACCGAATTTCGAGCAGTCCCATGCCTTCCGCGCTGCCAGCGAGCTGGTGTTAAAGGGCCGCGAGCAGCCATCCGGTTATACCGAGCCGCTGCTGCACGTCTGGCGGCTGCGCTTCAAAGAGGAGGTTTGAACGACTGTGAGAGGGCTTCAGCCGTGAGCTGTTTGTAGTTTGCTTGTCGCGGCTAAAGCGTAATGCCGCCCAGCCGCTCCCATAAAAGCAACTCACAACCGTGGACTAACTCCACGGAGCAGTACCAAGCCCTGACGGTTGCTGACCGTCGGGGCTTTCGGGCATGAGCGCGGCGCTGGGGATCCCAGCCGTCGCGGCTCACGGAAAGGTCGGTGCCGTGGCACCCGGCCCTTTCAGATGCATGGCGCCGGGTTATCCCCCGGAAACTGTGGTTCACAAGAACAAGAAGGAACCAACCCATGAGTCAAACGCTGCTGTCCATCCTGGCCTTCGTGCCGCTGGTGCTGGCGGGTGTGCTGCTGATCGGCTTTCGCTGGCCGGCCAAGTACGCGATGCCGCTGGTGTTCGTCCTCACCGCCCTGATCGGTCTGCTGGCCTGGGACATGACCCTCAACCGGGTCATTGCCTCCAGCTTGCAGGGGCTGATACTCACCGCCGCAATCCTGTGGATCATCTTCGGCGCCATCCTGCTGCTCAATACCCTCAAGCACTCCGGTGGCATCGCCGCGATTCGCCGGGGCTTCTCCAATATCAGCCCGGACCGCCGGGTGCAGGCGCTGATCGTCGCCTGGCTGTTCGGCTGCTTCATCGAAGGCGCCTCCGGGTTCGGCACGCCGGCTGCGGTGGCTGCGCCCTTGCTGGTGGCCCTGGGCTTCCCGGCGCTGGCCGCCGTGGTGCTGGGGATGATGGTGCAATCCACGCCGGTTTCGTTCGGTGCGGTGGGCACGCCGATTCTGGTGGGCGTCGGTTCCGGCCTGGACAAGACCGGCATCACCGAGCAACTGGTGGCCAATGGCAGCACCTGGGAAGCCTTCTTCCACCTGATCTATTCGCGCGTGGCCATCACCCACGGCCTGATCGGCCTGCTGATGCCGCTGATCATGGTGATGATCATGACGCGCTTCTTCGGCAAGAATCAGAGCTGGAAGGAAGGCCTGGCCATCGCGCCGTTCGCCATCTTCACCGCTTTCGCCTTCTCCCTGCCGTACATGGCTGCCGGCGTATTCCTCGGCCCGGAATTTCCTTCGATGATCGGCGCCCTGGTCGGCCTGGCCATCGTGGTACCGGCGGCCAAAGCCGGTTTCCTGTTGCCCAAGGACACCTGGGACTTCGCCGATGCCAAGGAGTGGCCGGCCGAGTGGATGGGCAAGATCGAGATGAAGCTCGATGAGGTGGCTGGCAAGGCGCCGATCTCGGTACCCATGGCCTGGGCGCCGTACCTGCTACTGGCAGTCTTCCTGGTCATCTCGCGTACCTTCCCCGAAGTGAAAGCGGCACTGATGAGCTTTACCTTTGGCTGGAAGGACATCCTCGGTGAGGCCGGCGTGTCCGGCACCATCGAGCCGCTGTACCTGCCGGGCGGCATCCTGTGCATGGTGGTGCTGGTGACTTTCTTCCTGCATCGCATGCGCTTGCCCGAACTCAAGGCGGCGGTGGGCGAGTCGAGCAAGACCCTGCTCGGCGCCGGCTTCGTGCTGATCTTCACCATCCCCATGGTGCGCATCCTGATCAACTCCGGGGTCAACGGCAGCGACCTGGTGTCGATGCCGGTGGCCATGGCGCAGCTGGTGGCCGACAGCGTTGGTGGCGTGTATCCGTTCTTTGCCCCGGCCGTGGGCGCACTGGGCGCCTTTATCGCCGGCTCCAACACGGTCTCCAACCTGATGCTGTCGCAGTTCCAGCTCAATGCTGCCGAGCTGATCGGCGTGTCCGGAGCCATGATGGTGGCGGTGCAATCGGTTGGCGCGGCGGCGGGCAACATGATCGCCATCCACAATGTGGTGGCCGCCTCGGCCACGGTCGGTCTGCTCGGGCGTGAAGGCATCACCTTGCGCAAGACCATTCTGCCTACCCTGTATTACTTGACCGCCGCCGGCGTGATCGCCCTGGTGGCGATGTATGGCATGGCGCTGAGCGATCCGCTGATGGCCGCTCGCTGAACCCCGACGCGACCGGCTATCGCAGGGCTCGTTGCTGAGGTCACCGGCCGGCGGCGTTTGCCGCTGGCCGGCTTGGCGCATCCGTGCAATTGCGGTAGCGTGCCCGCGCAATAACCGTGACTAGCGCCGGAGAGCCTGTATGAAGAAGTGGCAATGTGTGGTCTGCGGACTGATCTATGACGAACGCGAAGGCTGGCCCGATGACGGCATCGCCCCCGGCACCCGCTGGGAAGATGTGCCGGATGACTGGCTGTGCCCGGATTGCGGTGTGGGCAAGATGGATTTCGAGATGATCGAAATCAACTGAGTGGGCAGCACCGCCCATCGAGCGTCGTAACAGGAGCAAACAATGAGTGATCCCGTCGTCATCATCGGCACCGGCCTGGCCGGCTACAACCTGGCCCGCGAGTTTCGCAAGCTGGACAGCGAAACGCCGCTGCTGCTGATCACCGCCGACGACGGGCGCTCGTATTCCAAGCCGATGCTGTCCACCGGCTTCGGCAAGAACAAGGACGCCGACGGCCTGAGCATGGCCGAGCCAGGTGCCATGGCCGAGCAGCTCAATGCCCAGGTGTGGACGCATACGCGGGTGACCGGGATCGATCCGGGCGATCGCCGCCTGTGGATCGGCGAGGAGGCGGTGGCCTACCGCGACCTGGTGCTGGCCTGGGGCGCCGAGGTGCTCAGCGTGCCTATCGAGGGCGACGCGGCGGATCAGCTGTTCACGGTCAATGACCTGCAGGGCTATGGGCGGTTTCGCCAGGCCGTCGAGGGCAAGCGCAAGGTGCTGATTCTCGGCGCCGGGCTGATTGGTTGTGAATTCGCCAACGATCTGTCCCTGGGCGGCTATGAGGTCGATCTGGTGGCGCCCTGCGAGCAGCTGATGCCTGCCTTGCTGCCGGCCGAAGCCGCCGCCGCGGTGCAAAGTGGCCTCGAAGCACTGGGCGTGCGCTTTCACCTCGGGCCGGTGGTCAGTCGCCTGCAGCACGCGGCCAGTGGGCTCGAAGCGCATCTATCCGATGGCCGCACTATTGCCTGCGATGCAGTGATCTCCGCCGTCGGCCTGCGCCCGCGTACCGAGCTCGCCGCCGCCGCTGGCCTGGCGGTGAACCGTGGCATCGTGGTCGACCGTCTGCTGCGTACGTCCCACGAGCATATCTACGCCCTGGGCGATTGCGCCGAGGTCGACGGCCTCAACCTGCTCTACGTCATGCCGCTGATGGCCTGTGCCCGGGCGCTGGCCAAGACCCTGGGCGGCGCGCCGAGCGAGGTGGCCTACGGCGCCATGCCGGTCACCGTGAAGACCCCGGCCTGCCCGCTGGTGGTGTCACCGCCTCCACGCGGCAGCCAGGGCAAGTGGACGGTCGAAGGCAGCGGCGCCGATATCCGCGCGCTGTGCCACGACGCCAGCGGCGCGCTGCTCGGTTATGCGCTGACCGGCTCCGCGGTGCAGGAACGGCTGGCACTCAACCGTGAGCTCCCAGCGCTGCTGGCGTAGCGATCTGCCATCCATTCGACAAAAATGGCCGATTTAGCCTGGTGCGGGGCTGGCGAAGGCCCCCAGAGCGTGCCATTCTCACCAGGCCTGGCCGCAGCGTAGAGCTGTCGGCGCGCATCGGCGCCAGGGCGCGGAACACAACAACAACAAACCGTAAATGAGGCAATCATGCGTAAACCGGAACTCGCCGCCGCTATCGCGGAAAAAGCTGATCTGACCAAGGATCAGGCCAATCGTGTACTCAACGCCGTTCTCGAAGAAATCACTGGGGCATTGAACCGCAAGGACAGCGTCACGCTGGTCGGCTTCGGCACCTTCGTGCAGCGCCACCGCGGCGCCCGTACCGGCAAAAACCCGCAGACCGGTCAGCCGGTGAAGATCAAGGCCAGCAACACCGTTGCCTTCAAACCGGGCAAGGCCCTCAAGGACTCGATCAACTGAGTCTGCGGGTCTGCTGAGATTTCCGCCCGGCCGCGGCGTTGAAGTCTCAGCAGACCTTCATCCCTCGCCAGCACGTCCGGCGCACCCAGCTGTCAGGCGTCGGACGGGTCGCTACAATGCGTGGCTCTCCTACCTCTGCGAACAGGCCATGCCATGAAATTTCGTTTTCTTCTGTGGATGCTCGGCCGTCTGATGGCCAAGGCCAGCCGCGACAATCCGGCGTTCCGCCAGCAGCTCGAAGGCCGTGACCTGGTATTCCAGCTGCACACCCTGGACGGCAAGATCGCCCGTCACTTCATCGTTGAGAATCAGCGCATCACCAGCAAGCGCGGCGCAGCCAATGCGTCGGCTTTCGCCATCGGCTTCAAGGATGCTGCTTACGGCTACGCCACGCTGACCGCCCAGAACAAGCAGCTGGCGTTCATGCAGGGCATTCAGAACAAGGACATCCAGATTCAGGGCAACCCTGCGCTGGTGATCTGGTTCCAGGGCCTGACCAAGTACCTGCGCCCGAAAAAGCGCTCGGCCGACAAGAAAGCCGCCTGAAAAAACGCCACGGCCCGCGTTAAATGCGGGCCGTGGCGCAGCAGGCGTGAATCAGTTCTGCGGAAATTGCGCGGCGAGATCGCGCAGGGCGACTTCGGCAGCCAGCACCTTGTTGAGCGCTTCTTCGGCTTTTTCCCAGGTGATACCCAGGTTGTCCAGCAGGCTCTGCGGGATCTCGCGCGTCGGGCCGTTGCCGATGCCGTGGTTGTGCAGCAGGCTGACCGCCAGGTAGACGAGGTTCGGATAGGTGGCGTGGTTACCGGTGTAGGTCGGGTCGTGCTGGAAGCGCAGGGCCACGGCGAGCTCTTCGGGCATGTCCCAGTAACGCATCAGCCAGGAACCGATCTGTTCGCGGCTGATGCCCAGCAGGTGCTGCTCGATGTAGCTGTGCGGCAGGTGCGGGTTGACCTCCAGATGACGGCAGATCAGTGAGAAGTGCGGCGGGAACACGTGGGCCAGCACCAGGTTGCCAAAGTTGTGCAGCAGGCCGGCCAGGTAGGTAAGGCCGGCTTCCGGGCGCTGGGCGCGGGGCATGGCACGGGTCAGACCCTCGATGACGGCGGCGGTGTAGATCGCCTGCTGCCAGTAGGGCGTGGCCTGCTGCGGCTGGTCCTTGGGCAGGCTGAGGGTTTTGCCCAGGGCCAGGCCGAGGGCCAGATTGACCACCAGATCGAAGCCCAGCACGCGCACGATGGCATCTTCGACCGAGCGGATTTTACCGGGCGCGGCGTAATAGGGCGAAGCGGCCCAGCTCACCACCTGAGCGGCCAACGCCGGGTCGGTTTCCACCACACCGGTGATGTCGTCGACCGTAGCATTGGGGTCGACTCGCAGCTTGATGATCTTCTGCGCGGTTTCCGCCAGTGGCGGAATCTCGATGGTTTCTTCCAGGCGCTGCTGGATGCGCCGCGCGGTAAAGGCCTGCACCGCGTGGCTGATCTCTTGGCGGTCGTCTTCAGGACGGCTGAAGTTGGGCCGCACCTTGCTTGCCGGCTCGCCGAAACGGGCGGCGCTGGCCTTGGTCAGCAGCCCCTTGAAGGCTTCAGTGCCGAACTCCAGCAGCACGCCGGCCTGGCCGGACTGGATGTACAGGCTCGGCACATCGAGCAGGCGCTCGTCATACAGGCAGGGCGAGCTGGTCAGGGCAGGAATGCCCGGCAGCAGGGCCAGGTCATGCTTGCCCAGCATGCGATTGAGGCGCTCGGGCTTCACTGCCGTGAGCTTGCGGCCGGTCAATTCGGCCAGACGGTTGAGGTCGAGCAGCTGATTTTGCGGGAACAGCACCAGCAGGGCACCCACGGTGTCTTCGAGCAGCACGGTCTGCACACGCTGTGCAGCCGGGATGCCGGGTTGGTCGTGGCGAGCCTGATAAGTCAAACCGAGTTTCTCCAGCAGCTGACGGATTACATGGGGCGGTTGGGGTGATGTGTCGGCAATGGCTAATTCAGTCATGACCTATTCCGTCTTCGAGGGGAGCGCAATGTCCCAAGTATAACCAGCAAGCTGACTAGGCGAGCGTTCAAGTCGACCATCGTCATGTGTCCACTCACACTTGCCCATATTGTTGTCCGTGGCGCAGCCAGCGTTCGAGCAGTGGGCTGACGTGTTGTGGCCATTGCTCCTGCAAGGCCTGGGCGGCGTCGCGTACCGCCGGCAGCAGGTCGGCGTCACGCATCAGGTCAGCTACCTTGAACTGCAGCAGACCAGTTTGTCGAGTGCCGAGCATTTCCCCGGGGCCGCGCAACTCCAGATCCTTCTCCGCAATGACGAAGCCGTCACAGGTTTCACGCATGATGCCCAACCGTTCACGGCCGATCTGCGAAAGTGGCGGGTGGTAGAGCAGCACGCAGTGGCTGGCGGCGCTGCCCCGGCCTACCCGCCCGCGCAACTGGTGCAGCTGTGCCAGGCCGAGGCGTTCGGGGTTCTCGATGATCATCAGGCTGGCGTTCGGCACGTCGACGCCCACTTCGATCACCGTGGTGGCCACCAGCAACTGTAGGTGGCCCTGCTTGAACTGATCCATCACCGCCGCTTTCTCGGCCGGCTTCATGCGCCCGTGGATCAACCCGACCTGCTGGCCGACCAAAGCAGCGGCCAGATCCTCGTAGGTGGTCTGCGCGGCCTGGCAGGTCAGCTCCTCGGATTCCTCGATCAGCGTGCACACCCAATACGCCTGGCGGCCTTCGTTGCAGGCCGAGCGCACGCGCTCGACCACTTCGAAACGGCGGCTGTCGGCGACCAGCACGGTGTTTACGGGCGTGCGGCCGGGCGGCAGTTCGTCGAGGATCGAGGTATCCAGGTCGGCGTAGGCGCTCATCGCCAGGGTGCGCGGGATCGGTGTGGCGGTCATGATCAGCTGGTGCGGACTGAGCCGACCGCCCACGCCTTTCTGGCGCAGGGCCAGGCGCTGCTGCACACCGAAGCGGTGCTGTTCGTCGATGATCGCCAGGGCTAGGTTGCGAAAGCGCACCTCGTCCTGGAACAGCGCGTGGGTGCCGACCACCATGGGCACGCCGGCGGCAATCTGCTCCAGGGCAGTGGCCCGCGCCTTGCCCTTGAGCTTGCCAGCCAGCCAGGCAGTTTCCAGGCCCAGGGGCTGTAGCCAGCGGGTGAAGTTGATGAAGTGCTGCTCGGCGAGAATTTCAGTCGGCGCCATCAGCGCTACCTGGTAACCGGCCTCTATGGCTTGCAGCGCTGCGAAGGCAGCGACCACCGTCTTGCCAGCGCCGACGTCGCCCTGCACCAAGCGCAGCATCGGCTTGTGCTGGCTGAGATCGTAGGCGATCTCAGCGCCGACGCGTTGCTGCGCACCGGTGGGCTTGAAACCGAGGTTGTCGAGAAACTGCTGGGGCAGGCGCTTGGCCACCGGCAGGCACGGCGCCTGCTGCACCCGGGCGCTTTCGCGCAGGCGCTGCATCGACAGCTGGTGGGTGAGCAATTCCTCGAAGGCCAGCCGGTGCTGGGCCCAGTGGCGGCCTTCGGCGAGTTCTTCGAGGTCAGCGTCCGGTGGCGGGCGGTGTAGGTAGCGAATCGCCTGATCCAGCGACGCCAGGTCGTACTCTTTGGCCAGCTCACGTGGCAGCCAGTCCGGCAGGCTGTGCGGGCCGAGGCGCGCCAGGGCCTGTTCGCTGAGCTGGCGCAGGCGCTGCTGGGTCAGGCCTTCGGTGGTTGGATAGATCGGCGTCAGGGTCTGTTCGACGGCTGGCGGCTCGTCACCGGTCAGCGCGCGGTACTCGGGATGATAGATTTCCAGGCCGGACGAGCCAGGTCGGATTTCCCCGTAGCAGCGCACCTGGGTGCCGCGCTTGAGGCCTTCCTTCTGGGCGTTGCTGAAGTGGTAGAAGCGCAGGCTCAGGGTGCCGCTACCGTCACTCAGGCGCACCAGCAGGCTGCGGCGCCGGCCCATCACCACATCGGCGCCGGCAACCGTGCCTTCGACCACCGCATCCTGACCGGGACGCAGCGCGCCGATGGGTATGATGCGGGTACGGTCCTGGTAGCGCAGCGGCAGGTGGAAGAGGATGTCCTGCAGGGTTTCCAGGCCGACCTTGGCGAGCTTTTCCGCCAGGGCCGCGCCGACGCCTTTGAGGTCGGTAACGGAAACCGTCGACAGCTCGCTCATCGCGGTCCTCAGGCGTTACGTGGCAGTGGCTTGGCGACCGAGCACAGGCGAATGGAGTCGGCCAGCACTTCGATGGCCTTGGGCCGCGGGAAGCTGGCACGCCAGGCGATGGCCACGGTGCGGAACGGCGCCGGCGGGCTGAGCGGGCGAACCTCGATCACGCCGGGCGCGTAGTGGTGGCTATCGACGGCCGAGAACGGCAGGATCGATACGCCCAGGCCCGAGGCGACCATGTGGCGAATGGTTTCCAGCGAGCTGGACTCCACCGTGGTGTGCTTGGCGTGCTCCTCGCCCTTGCGCAGCGTCGGGCAGGCTTCCAGCACCTGATCACGGAAGCAGTGGCCTTCGCCGAGCAGCAGCAGGCTCTTGTCGTTGAGCAGCTTGGTGTCGATGGTCTGCATGGCCGTCCATGGGTGATCCGCCGGCAGCAGCGCATAGAAGGGTTCGTCGTAGAGCGGCAGGGTCAGCACATCGGCTTCCTGGAACGGCAGGGCGACGATGATCGCGTCCAGCTCGCCGGTGCGCAGCTTGTCGCGCAGCACGTGAGTGAAGTTTTCTTCGATATACAGAGGCATCTGCGTGGCCACGCGGTGCAGCTGCGGGATCAGATGAGGAAACAGGTAAGGGCCGACGGTGTAGATGGCGCCGATCTTCAGTGGCGCGGCCAGCTGGTTCTTGCCGACCTGGGCCAGTTCGCGAATGCCCTGGGCCTGCTCCAGTACCTTTTGCGCCTGGGTGACGATGCCTTCACCGACGGGCGTCAGGCGCACCGCGCTCTTGCTGCGCTCGAAGATCAGCACGCCCAGCTCGTCCTCGAGCTTCTTGACCCCGACCGACAGCGTGGGCTGGCTGACATGGCAGCGCTCCGCGGCGCGGCCGAAGTGCTGTTCCTGAGCGAGCGTCACGATATAGCGCAGTTCGGTGAGGGTCATAGTCTTTATCCATTGAGATGGCGCCAAGCATAGCCGCTGTCTTCAATGGAACCAACCATTCACGATGGCCAAATGTGTGTTCGTTGAAGGGACCCAAATACAAAGGCCCCGGCGATTGCCGGGGCCTTTGTGATGCTGGGGTCAGCGTCGCCCGCCGCGCTCCAGCGAATAGATAAAGGGCGCGACGATTTCCACGCTGCCGTTCTTGAGCATTTCCGCTGGCGGCTTGGGCAGCGGTTGGGCGCGGCGGATCATCTGCAGCGTGGCGCGATCCAGCGAGGCGCTGCTGGATTTGCCCACCAGTTCGTAGGACAGCACCTTGCCGTTGGCGTCGACCACGAAGCGCAAGCGGTTGAGCCCTTCGAGGCCGCGGCGGCGTGCATCTTCCGGGTACTTCTTGTACTTCGCCAGGTGCGCGAGCAACTCGCCCTGCCAGGTTTTCTCGGCCTTGCTCGGCGCGCTAACCGGTGCCTGCTGCGGTGCGGCCGGCTTGGCTTCGGTCGGCGCCGGCGGGGCAGGTGGCGCCTTTTCTGACGGCGGCTCCTGGGGCTCCGGAGGCTTGGGCTCGGGCGGCTTGGGTTTCGGCGGCTTCGGCTTGGGTTTCGGCTTTGGCTTGGGCGGCGTGACCGCCAGCGTCGGCTTCGGCGCTTCGGCGATCTTCGGCTGCGGCTCGGGCTCTTCCGGCACCACTTCCGGTGGTGGTGGCGGTGCAGGCTTGGGCGCGGCTGGCGGCAAGGGCTCCAGCTCGACGATCATCGCCGCAGGTGGCGGCAGTTCGATCGGTGTCGCCTGGGGCTGCCAGTACATCGCCCAGAGAAACAGGCCGACGTGCAGGCCGACCACGATGGCCAGGCTGGCAGCCCAGGAAAACGTGCGGCTGGATTTCTTCATTGCGCGCCGACCGTCTCCAGGCCCACTAGGCCAATCTTCAGGTAACCCGTGCCGCGCAGGTTGTCCATCACCTCCATCAGGTCGCCATATTCGACGCCCTTGTCACCACGCACAAAGATGGTCTTGTCCTTGTCGTTCTTGGTCAGCTTGTCCAGCGCCGCGCCGAGCATCGCCGGCTGCACCTCGTCATTGTCGAGGTACAGCTTCTTGTCTTCTTTGATGCTCAGGTAGATCGGCTTGTCTGGCCGCGGCGCTGGCTTGGCGCTGGAGGCGGGCAGGTCGATCTTCACGTCGACGGTGGCCAGCGGCGCGGCGACCATGAAGATGATCAGCAGCACCAGCATCACGTCGATGAAGGGCGTGACGTTGATCTCGTGGTTTTCCTGGAGATCGTCGCCGCCGTTTTCGTTGAGATGAAGCCCCATGGTCTTAGCCCACCTTGACCACGTGAGGTTGCTGGGCGCGGTCATGAGCCGGTGGCTGCATGTCCAGGTCGCGGCTGACCAGCAGCAGCACCTGAGCCGAAGCATCGGCGACCTGAGCCTTGTAGGCGCTGATCGAGCGCGAGAAGGCGTTGTAAATGATCACCGCCGGAATCGCCGCGACCAGGCCCAGAGCGGTTGCCAGCAGGGCTTCGGCGATGCCAGGGGCCACCACGGCGAGGTTGGTGGTCTGGGTTTTGGCGATGCCGATGAAGCTGTTCATGATGCCCCACACGGTACCGAACAGACCGATGAAGGGCGCGGTGGAGCCGATGGTGGCGAGCACGCCGGTGCCCTTGCTCATGTCGCGGCCGCAGGCGCCGACCAGGCGCTCGAGACGGAAGCTGACGCGCTCCTTGATGCCTTCCTTCTCACGGCTGGTGGCCGAGAGTTTCAGTTCTTCGCGAGCGTCTTCGATGAGGACTTCGCTGAAGCTGTGCTTGGCGCGGGCCTGTTCGCTGGCCTGGGCCAGGTTGCGGGCACCCTTGAGCTCGACGATCTCGCGGCGCAGGCGGCGGCGTGCGGTGACCAGCTCGATGGTCTTGGCGATCCAGATGGTCCAGGTGAGGATCGATGCCAGCACCAGGCCGATCATCACGCTTTTCACCACCACGTCGGCGCTCTGGTACATACCCCACGGCGACAGGTCGTGGAAGGCTTGTTCGGCTTCGACGGCGGCTTCGTTGTTCAGCGCCTGAGCGTCGGCGCTCTCCTGGGCAGCCAGCGCCTGGCTCAGCTTTTCCGCATCCTGCGGGGCGATGTTGTTCTCGCTGAAGAACTGTTGGCGCGCCTGGTTCTGCTGCTCTGGCGTGGCCTGCGGGCCAAGCGCTTCTAGCTTTTCACCCAGCGCGTCGACCTGGGCAGCGGCCTCTGGCGACAGTTGCGGGACTTGCTGTTGGGCGGTGGCAGGCTGTTCGTTGTTCGGTTGCGCGGCAGGTTGTGCCGGCGCCGACTGGTCAGCAAAGCCCGCGACCGGGGCCAGTGTCAGGCTGAGCAGCAGGGCGAGAGCGGCGCCGAGGCGTTGCGGCCGAGCGGCGACGGTGGTTGGCTTGGCGCTATGGGCGATAGAGTTCATGCTTGCCGGACCTAAATGTGGAGGGCGGTTATCTGCGCGGCCAAAAGAGGCGCACGGAAAAAAAGGCTAAACATTATTGCAAGTAATTCTTGTTCGTGAAAGGGGTGGCGTAACTCTATTACGTTCATGGGTATTTTTTGAACGCTGGACAGCTTGAGAGAGGATCGATGACTAAAGGTGCAAGTGTGCTGATCGCTGGTTGTGGCGATGTAGGCGGCCGCCTGGCCGTGCGGCTGCACGAGGCGGGGTGGCAGGTTCATGGCCTGCGCCGCAGTGTGTCGGAACTGCCCGCGGGCATCCTGCCGGTCGCCGGTGATCTGCATCAGGCGGAGTGCCCGGCCCAGTGGCCGGAGAGCGAGCTTGATTATCTGGTGTACAGCGCGGCGGCCAGCCAGCATGACGAAGCGGGCTATCGCCAGGCCTACGTCGACGGGCTGCGTCACGTGCTGAGCTGGTTGCAGGCACATGGACAGCGGCCGAAGCGGCTGCTCTTCGTTTCCAGTAGTGGCGTCTATGGCCAGGCGAGTGGCGAGTGGGTCGACGAAAGCTCACCAGCCGAGGCGCAGAGCTATTCCGGGCGCATCATGCGTGAAGCCGAGCAGGTGGCCTGGAGCAGCGGCGTACCAGCCACCGTGGTGCGCCTGACGGGCATCTACGGGCCTGGCCGTGAGTGGCTGCTAAAGCAGGTGCGCATGGGCTATCGAGTGGCGGTCGAGCCGCCTTTGTATGGCAACCGTATTCATGCCGATGACGCGGCCGGCCTGCTGGCTTTTCTGCTGCAGGCCGATCTGGCCGGCAAGGCGCTGGATAATTGCTATCTCGGCGTGGACGACGAGCCGGCGCCGCTGCATCAGGTAGTCGGCTGGTTGCGTGAGCAGCTGGGTGTCGAGCATTGGGCAGAGGATGCGGCGGTGCGCCGCTCCGGCAGCAAGCGCTGCAGCAATGCCCGCGCCCGGGCGCTGGGCTGGGTGCCGCAATATCCAAGCTATCGCGAGGGTTATGCCGCGGTGTTGCGGGAACGCTGAAGGGAAAGCCCGGAGGCGAGGCTCCGGGCCTGCGGCAGGTCAGTCGATGACCAGGATGCCGTCCATTTCCACCTGAGCGCCTTTCGGCAGGGCGGCCACGCCAATCGCGGCGCGCGCCGGGTAGGGCTGCTGGAAGTAACGGCCCATCACTTCGTTGACGGTGGCGAAGTGGGAGAGGTCGGTGAGGAAGATGTTCAGCTTGACCACATCCTTGAACGAGCCACCGGCGGCCTCGATCACCGACTTGAGGTTCTCGAAGACCTGCACGGTCTGGGCTTCGAAGCCTTCCACCAGCTCCATGGTCTTGGGATCCAGCGGGATCTGCCCGGACAGGTAGACGGTGTTGCCGGCCTTGATGGCCTGGGAGTAAGTGCCGATGGCGGCCGGGGCATTGTCGCTGTTGATGACGCTCTTGCTCATGGAGAACTCCTGGATAGGGCAGCCTCAGGCTGCAAGATGGACGCAGGCAGGCTACAGGCTGGCGTTCTCGGCCTCAAGCCGCGGCAGGCATGGTTGCGACTTTGGGATAAGCGGTGACGCTTCCAGGCAGCAACACTGCTGAGTAGGGCGCTTCTCTTCAGAGCAGCAATGGTGCGACAGGTCACGCCTTGGTGCGGGTGATGCGCATGACGCCGGGCAGAGTGCGCAGCTTCTTGATCACCCGGGCCAGGTGTACGCGGTCATGCACGCTGACTACCAGCTGAACCACGCTGACGCGGCCGTCGCGCTCGTCCATGCTGATTTTCTCGATGTTGCCGTCGGCGGCGTTGACGCTGCTCGCCAGTAGTGCGATCAGACCGCGCTGGTGTTCCAGCTCGACGCGCAGTTCGACGTTGAATTCGCCGGTCACATCCTTGGCCCAGGCCAGCTGGATGCATTTTTCCGGGTTGTGGCGCACTTCGCTGATGTTCCGGCAGGTGTCCATGTGCACCACCATGCCCTTGCCGGCCGAGAGGTGGCCAACGATCGGGTCGCCCGGAATCGGCGTACAGCACTTGGCGTAGCTGAGCACCAGGCCCTCGGTGCCACGGATCGCCAGGGGGCCTTCGGCGTTTGGCAGCTCCTCGCCCTCGCTGGCCAGCAGGCGGCGCGCCACCACGTAGGCCATGCGGTTGCCCAGGCCGATGTCTTCGAGCAGGTCGTCGAAGGTTTCCATGCGGTATTCGTTGAGCACGGCCAGCTGGCGCTCGGCGGGCACCTTGTCCAGATGGGTTTCGAAGCTGGCCAGCACCTTGTTGAGCAGGCGCTCGCCCAGGCTCACCGACTCCGAGCGGCGCTGCAGTTTCAGCGCGTGACGGATATGGGTGCGCGCCTTGCCGGTGACCACGAAATTCAGCCAGGCCGGATTCGGCCGCGCCCCCGGCGCGCTGACGATTTCCACGGTGGAGCCGCTTTCCAGCGCCTGGGACAGCGGCGCCAGGCGGCGGTTGATGCGGCAGGCGATGCAAGTGTTGCCGACGTCGGTGTGCACCGCGTAGGCGAAGTCCACGGCCGTGGAGCCCTTCGGCAGCTCCATGATGCGGCCTTTGGGCGTGAAGACGTAGACCTCATCCGGGAACAAGTCGATCTTCACGCTCTCGATGAATTCCAGCGAGTTGCCCGCGCGCTGCTGCAGCTCCAGCACGCCCTTGACCCATTGGCGTGCGCGGGCGTGGTTGCCCTTGGGCAGCTCGTCCTCGTTGGACTTGTACAGCCAGTGCGCGGCGATGCCGTTGTTGGCCATCTCTTCCATCTCGCGGGTGCGGATCTGGATCTCGATGGGCACGCCGTGCATGCCGAACAGCGTGGTGTGCAGCGACTGGTAGCCGTTGGCCTTGGGGATCGCGATGTAATCCTTGAAGCGCCCTGGCAGCGGCTTGTAGAGGTTGTGCACGGCGCCGAGCACGCGGTAGCAGGTGTCGACCTTGTCGACCACGATACGGAAGGCGTAGACGTCCATGATCTCGTTGAACGACTTACGCTTGCCGCGCATCTTCTGGTAGATGCTGTACAGGTGCTTCTCGCGGCCCACCACTTCGCCGCTCAGGCCTTCGCGCTCGAGGCAGTGCAGCAGCGACTCCTCGATGCGGGTGACGATTTCCTTGCGGTTGCCCCGGGCGCGGCGTACCGCGGCACGGATGCGCTCGGAACGCATCGGGTGCATGGCCTTGAAGCCCAGGTCCTCGAACTCCACGCGCATGCTGTGCATGCCCAGCCGGTTGGCGATGGGTGCGTAGATTTCCAGGGTTTCCTTGGCGATGCGCCGGCGCTTCTCGCCGGACAGCACTTCCAGGGTGCGCATGTTGTGCAGGCGGTCGGCCAGCTTGACCAGGATCACGCGGATGTCGCGCGCCATGGCCATGGCCATCTTCTGGAAGTTCTCGGCCTGCGCCTCAGCCTTGGTTTCGAAGTTCATCTGGGTCAGCTTGCTGACCCCATCCACCAGCTCCGCCACGGATTCGCCGAACTGCGCGTGCAGGGCTTCCTTGGCGATGCCGGTGTCTTCGATCACGTCGTGCAGCATGGCGGCCATCAGGCTCTGATGGTCCATGTGCATGTCGGCGAGGATGCTGGCCACGGCCAGCGGATGGGTCACGTAGGCTTCACCGCTGCGGCGGCGTTGCCCGTCGTGCGCTTGTTCGGCGTAGAAGTAGGCGCGACGAACGAGGTTGACCTGTTCGTCGCCCAGGTAGCCCGAAAGCCTGTCCGCGAGGGCGTCTATGCTCGGCATGGGAGGCTCCCCTGCCGTGCATTGTGCACCTGCGACGTACGCTTTCGACCCGGCATAGGCTTACAGAGGCTCGTTCGCCTCTTCCTCGAAGGCTGCGAACAGCGGTTCTTCTTCGATGATGTCTTCCTGGGCGACGATTTCGGCGTCAACCAGGCCGCTGGCGATTTCGCGCAGGGCGACTACGGTCGGCTTGTCGTTTTCCCAGGCTACTTTCGGCTCTTTGCCGCCAGTGGCGATTTGACGAGCGCGCTTGGTGGCAAGCATGACCAGCTCGAAGCGGTTATCGACGTTGTCCAGGCAGTCTTCAACGGTAACGCGAGCCATGGTGTTCCTCGTAGCGAATGCAAAATTGGCTGGGCCCGAATGGGCGAGCGGACTGAATAGTCTAGAAAAACGCCAGCATTAAGGGAAGCGAAACTCGCTGAGATGCACGCGTTCGCAACGCCGGGCGAGATTTTGGCGACCTGAATGGGCGGTTTTGCACCGCCCTTCGGCTTCGGCTCAGGCCAGCAACTCGCTCAGCAGGCCGGCATGGCGCTGATGTTGGGCGGTCTGCAGCAGCTGGTTGGCGCGAAACACCGCCTTCAGGTCGCTGAGCGCATGGCTGAAATCATCGTTGATCACCAGGTAGTCGTATTCGACGTAGTGGCTCATCTCACTGACGGCGTCGCGCATGCGGCGTTCGATGATCTCGCCGCTGTCCTGGCCGCGATTGGTCAGGCGGTGGCGGAGCGCTTCGCGGGTCGGCGGCAGGATGAAGATCGACTTGGCCAGGGGCATCAGCTTGCGCACCTGCTGGGCGCCTTGCCAGTCGATCTCCAAGATCAGGTCGATGCCCTCGGCCAGGGTCTTTTCCAGTGCGCGCTGTGAGGTGCCGTAGAAATTGTCGAATACCTGAGCGTGCTCGAGGAATTCGCCCTGCTCGAGCATGGCGGTGAACTGTGCGTGATCCACGAAGTGGTAGTGCACGCCGTCGACTTCACCTGGGCGCATGGCACGAGTGGTGTGCGACACAGACACGCGAATGTGCGGCTCGCTGTCGATCAGCGCGTTCACCAGGCTGCTCTTGCCAGCGCCCGAGGGGGCGGAAATGATGTACAGCGTGCCGCTGGTGGTGCTCATGGATCAGTCCTGAAACGGTTGGGGTCGGAAGGCGCCTGGGCGCCGTTATTCGATGTTCTGCACCTGCTCGCGCATTTGCTCGATCAATACCTTGAGGTTGACCGCCGCCTGGGTGCTGCGCGGGTCGAATGCCTTGGAGCCGAGGGTGTTGGCTTCGCGGTTGAGTTCCTGCATCAGGAAGTCCAGGCGGCGGCCGGCCGCGCCGCCGGCCTTGAGTACGCGGCGCACTTCGATGACGTGGGTGCTCAGGCGATCCAGTTCTTCGGCGACATCGCTCTTCTGGGCGAGCATCACCAGCTCCTGCTCCAGGCGCTGTGGGTCGAGCTCGGCCTGCATTTCGCGGCAGCGCTCGATGATCTTCTGGCGCTGGGCCTCGAGCATCTGCGGTACCAGCTCGCGCAGGGCGGCGACTTCCTTGAGCATGCTGTCGAGGCGTTCGTTGAGCAGCTTGGCCAGCTCGGCGCCTTCGCGGCCGCGGCCACTCTTCAGCTCGTCGAGAGCATTGCCGAACAGCTCCAAGGCGGCTTTATTCAGCGCTTGTGGGTCGCTGCTATCGGCAACCAACACGCCGGGCCAGCCGAGCACTTCCAGAGGGTTCAGCGGCGCGGGTTGCTTGATCAGTGCGGCGACGCTTTCGGCGGCAGCGATCAGTTGGGTAGCCCGCTCGCGGTCGACCTGCAGCGGCTTGCCGGTGTTTTCTTCGGTGTAGCGCAGGGTGCATTCCACCTTGCCGCGCGACAAACCCTGACGCAGCGCTTCGCGCACCGCGCCTTCTAGATCGCGGAAGGCTTCCGGCAGGCGCAGGTGGGGTTCGAGGTAGCGGTGGTTGACCGAGCGCAGCTCCCAGCTCAGGGTGCCGTTGGCACCTGCCTGCTCGGTGCGGGCGAAGGCCGTCATGCTGTGGATCATGCTGCTTACCTCGGCTTGCTGTAGGGCAAAGGCGGCGATTGTAGCGCACAGCGCCGGTGGCTCCCAAACCCGGTGCGGTGCCATCGGGCAGGCGCGGTCGCGGCCCGGTGGCAACAGCCCCTATAATGCGCGGCAGATTCTACTTGAGAGCAGGTATTTGTTGATGAAACGTCCCAGTGGCCGCGCCGCCGATCAGTTGCGCCCTATTCGCATCACCCGCAACTACACCAAGCACGCCGAAGGTTCGGTGCTGGTCGAGTTCGGCGACACCAAGGTGATCTGCACCGTCAGCGTCGAGCAGGGCGTACCGCGCTTTCTGAAAGGCCAGGGCCAGGGCTGGGTGACAGCCGAGTACGGCATGCTGCCGCGCGCTACTGGCGACCGTAACCAGCGTGAAGCCAGCAAGGGCAAGCAGGGCGGCCGTACCCTTGAGATCCAGCGCCTGATCGGCCGCTCGCTGCGCGCCGCACTGGACATGAGCAAACTGGGCGAGAACACCCTGTACGTCGACTGCGACGTGATCCAGGCCGACGGCGGCACCCGCACCGCGTCTATTACCGGCGCCATGGTTGCACTGGTGGATGCCCTGAAGGTGATGAAGAAGCGTGGCGGCCTGAAAGGCGGCGACCCGCTCAAGCAGATGATCGCGGCGGTGTCCGTCGGGATCTACCAGGGCGAGCCGGTGCTGGATCTGGATTACCTGGAAGATTCCGCCGCCGAAACCGATCTGAACGTGGTGATGACCAGCACCGGTGGCTTCATCGAGGTGCAGGGTACCGCCGAAGGCGCGCCGTTCCAGCCTGCCGAGCTGAATGCCATGCTGGCCCTGGCGCAGCAGGGCATGGGCGAGTTGTTCGCCCTGCAGCAGGCTGCGCTGGCCGAGTGATGTTTCGCTGACCGAGGAGAGTCGTGATGGATGAGCATAGCGCCGTAACGCCTGCTGACGAGCCCGATCGGGATGCGCGCCAGTGGGCGATGATCTGCCACTTCGCGGCCGCCCTCGGCTTCGTGTTTCCCTTCGGCAACCTGATCGGCCCGCTGGTGGTCTGGCAGGTGAAAAAGGATCAGCACGGCTTTATCGATGAACAGGGCAAGGAAGCGCTCAACTTCCAGCTGACGGTAGCCATTGCCGGCATCGTCTGCCTGCTGCTGATGCTGGTACTCATCGGTTTTCTGCTGATGGGGCTGCTGTGCATCGGCACCGTGGTACTGACCATTATCGGCGGCATCAAGGCCGGTGAGGGTAAGCATTACCGCTACCCGTTCTGCCTGAGATTGATCAAGTAATCCTCGCCTAATCGCAGAAAAAGCCAGCGCAATGCTGGCTTTTTTATTGAAGTGTAACCAAGTGTTGATTCGCCCGAAGGCGACTCTTAAGCTCTGCCACGAAAACGCCCCATCGAGCTCACAAGGACGCCCATGATCCCCATCAACCCACTGGCCATGATGCTCGGATCGTTGTTCCTGCTGGTGTCTCTGGTGTGCGTCGCGGCCCTGGCGGCACTGCTGGTCGCCTTGCTTAATCGCCGTTCCCGGCGCTTTATCCGCTTGCACCCCTGGTGGTTCGGACTGCTGGCCGTATTCCTGATCGCTGGCAGCCTGCCTACCGTCGAGTTTCTGCGCTGGGAGGCTAAACAGTTGGCCGAGCAGCGCGCGCTAAGTCCGCGTCTGGACAGCGAGCAGGTGCTCGGTGAGCTGATGCTGCCCGCCGGCACGCGGGTGTGGCTGGAGCGTCTGGAGGCGGGCAAGAACCTCAGTGGCGATAACCTGCCCTACGGTTTGCAGAGCCTGCAACGCGCCGAATTCGACAGTCAGCCGCTTATGCTGCAGGGCGCCGCGGTGCGCCGTCTGGATCTCGGCGACCAGCTGGCCGAGGCCCGGCTGGTCGATGATGCCAAACTCGGCGGCTGGCAGTGCTCGGCGCAGGCGCCGGTAACCTTCGGCTATCCGTCCGGTGCGCGCTTCGAGGTCCGTCAATGGCAACTGGAAAGCTGCACGCTGGCGGCCGGCAGCCAGGTGGCCGGCATTACCTGGCCGGAGCCGATGATCGTGCATGCGGTCGGCGAGAGCCGCTGGCAGCTGGAAACCACCGATACGCCGGTGCAGTTCCAGGGGCTCAAGGTGCGGCTATGGAACCTGTGGGTCGACGGCCCTTATGGCGCGCTACAGGACTGGCAGGGCGAGCTGGCCGAGCCTGTGCAGCTCGGCCCCATGCAGTACCCGGTAAATACCCGGGTGCGGGCATTCAATGGCAACCTGCTGTTCAGCCCGCTGAGCGAGGCGCCGGCTGTCGACCGTCGTGATGGCAAGCCGGTCGAGCCGGATATCTCGGTGGAGCAGCGGGCCGACGGTGAGGTGCTGGGCACCTACCGCAATGGCGATGTGGGCGTGGTCGACTGGTTCAAGGTCGTGCCCTGAGCCGGCTCAGCTGCGATCCGCCAGCACACCGATCAGGAACATCACCACCAGCAGCACCGGCGCCAGGGTGTAGTTGTTGAAGTGGCCTAGCAACTGGGTCAGCAGCGGCGTCAGGTAGACCAGCGCCAGGCCGTAGCCGACCACGCAGACCGCGACGAATATCAAGGTGCGCAGCACGAAATTGAGGCTGCCGATGCGTCCTTGAATCCAGGCATTGATCGCCGGACCGAACAGCACCAGCAGGGTGGCCATGAGCCCCAGGGAAATCTCGCTGAGATGGCCACGGCTCCAGCGTGACACGGTGGCGATCAGGTCCAGCACATAATCCATGGTTGCTCCTCAGGCGTGACGATTGGATCCTGCTGCCTCGGATCATCCGGCGCGCCGTTGGTTCGCAGGGCGCGGCGATTCAGGGCAGGAAATACTGCAGCAGATCATTGAGAAACAGCTGGCCTTCGCGGGTGGCCACCAGGCGCGCCGGATCCGCTTGCAGCAGGCCGCGACGCTGGGCCTGTTCGCGGGCCTCGGCCAATTGCTCCAGGGGCAGGCCCGTGCGCTGGCCGAACAGCTCGGCGCTGCAGCCATCGCTCAGGCGCAGCACGTTCATCAGGAACTCGAACGGCAGCTCCTCGGCAGTGAGGAGTCGCTCACCAGCGCTATAGCGCTTGGCGGGGTCGAGGTAATCCTTGGGCAGGCGGGTTTTCCAGGTGCGGCTGATGCGGCCATCCGGCGTACTCAGCTTGCCGTGGGCGCCGGCACCAATGCCGAGGAAATCGCCGAAGGTCCAGTAATTCAGGTTGTGCCGCGCCATGCGCTCGGGCTGCGCGTAGGCCGACACTTCGTACTGGGCGTAACCGTGCTCGGCGAGCAGCGCCTGGCCAGCCTCCTGGATGTCCCACAGGGTATCGTCCTCGGGCAGCACCGGCGGCTGGTTCCAGAACACCGTGTTCGGCTCCACCGTCAGCTGGTACCAGGACAGGTGGGTCGGCGCCTGGGCGATGGCGATGCGCAGGTCGCCCAGGGCGTCATCGAGGGACTGATCCGGCAGGCCGTGCATCAGGTCCAGGTTGAAATTGTCGAAGCCGGCGGCGCGGGCCATGTCGGCGGCGCGCACGGCTTCATCGCCGTCATGGATGCGCCCCAGGGCCTTGAGTTTTTCCGCCTGGAAGCTCTGCACGCCGACCGACAGGCGATTGATGCCCAGACGCCGGTAGGCGGCGAATTTCTCCTGCTCGAAGGTGCCCGGGTTGGCTTCCAGGGTGATCTCGATATCGCCGGCGAACGGAATGCGCCGCTCCACGCCTTCGAGCAGGCGGCCCAGGGCCTTGGCGGAAAACAGGCTGGGCGTGCCGCCGCCGAAGAAGATCGAGGTCAGCGGGCGGCCGTGGGCCTGGGCCAGATCAGCGTCGAGATCGGCGAGCAGCGCGTCGACGTAGGCCTCTTCCGGCAGGTTGGGGCCGGCGGCGTGGGAGTTGAAATCGCAGTAGGGGCACTTGCGCACGCACCAGGGAATATGGACGTACAGGGTCAGGGGCGGCAGCTGGAACACGGGCTTCTGGATCACGGCAGGGTGGTTGCGGGGCGCTATCGTGGCACGAGTTGGGCAAACTACCAACGTGCGTGGACGAAACGCCCTATTCGAAAGCGCTTACAAACCCAGGCGCTGCTTGAGCAACTTCATGGCAATGGCGCGGTGGCTGAGCTGGTTCTTGTCGGCCGGCGACAGTTCGGCGCTGGAGCACTGGCGCTCCTCGACCCAGAACAACGGGTCGTAGCCGAAGCCGTGCTCGCCGCGCGCCTCATGCAGGATGCGGCCATGCCACAGGCCTTCGCAGAGAATCGGCAGCGGGTCGTCGGCGTGTCGCACCAGGGCCAGGCAACAGACGAACTGGGCGCCGCGCTCGGCGTCCGGCACCTCCTTGAGGGCCGCCAGCAGCTTGGCGTTGTTGGCGGCATCGCCCTGGCCATCGGCGTAGCGGGCCGAATAGATGCCTGGCGCCCCGCCGAGAACATCCACCGCCAGGCCGGAGTCGTCGGCCAGCGCTGGCAGGCCGGACAGGCGCGAGGCATTACGCGCCTTGAGGATGGCGTTCTCGACGAACGACAGGCCGGTTTCCTCCGGCTCCACCTGGCTGAACTCACCGACCGAGCGCAGGCGCACGCGGTCGCCGAGCATGGCTTGCAGTTCCTTGAGTTTGCCGGCGTTGTGGCTGGCGAGGACGAGTTCTGGGAAAGGCATCATGGCTCCGGAAAGAGTTCCTGGTTGAAGTCCAGGCGCTGGCCGTTCACCTGCAGGCTGAACAGCAGCACCTCACGGGATTCGATGGGAAACTGCGCCAGGTAGGAAACGAATTCGCCCTCGCGCTGTTCGACGAAGGTCAGCGCCTGGCCATGGCCCAGCACGTTCTTCACCTCGCCGCTGATCTCTGCTGCCGTCGGCTTGCCGCCGCGCAGCACGCTGATGTTCAACACCCCCAGCTTGGCGCTGCGCACCAGGCTGCTGGCCTGGGCGATCTGCGGTTGCAGGTAGTTGGCGTTGAAGGCGCTGTAATGCACCTGCAGGTCGCCAAGGCGCTGCATGCGGTTGTCGGCCAGTGCCGGCAGGCTCAGGCACAGGGCGATCAACATGGCGAGCAGGCGCATGGGGCGGCCTAGTTGGCGATGCGCACGTCGTGTGCATTGTGGCCGCTGATACGGTAGATGCCAATCTCGCCCAGCAGGTTCGGCCACGCGCGGCTGGCCCAGCCATGCCGGTGTTCGCGGTCCACGGCCAGGCGGTCGAGTACCCGGGCGCTCTGCTGGTGGCACAGGCGCTCGAAGTCCTCGAAGGTGCAGAAGTGGATGTTCGGCGTGTTGTACCAGGTGTACGGGAGGAAGTCGGACACCGGCATGCGGCCCTTGCTGGCCAGGTACCAGCGGCAGCGCCAGTGGCCGAAGTTGGGAAAGGTGATGATGCAGGTCTTGCCGACGCGCAGCATCTCGGCCAGCACCTTGTCGGGAAAGTGCAGCGCCTGCAGCGACTGGGTCATGACCACCACGTCGAAGCTGTCGCTGGCGAAGTTGCCCAGGCCTTCGTCGAGGTTCTGTTCGATGACGTTGACGCCTTTGCCGATGCATTGGGCGATCTTGTCCGGGTCGATTTCCAGGCCGTAGCCGGTCACCTGCTTGTTGGCGCCCAGCCAGGCGAGCAGTTCGCCGTCGCCGCAGCCCAGGTCGAGGACGCGGCTGCCGGCGGGGATCCATTCTTGGATGATCTCTAGGTCGGCTCGCATGCTTACACCTCGATCCGTTTCATGTAGCTGGCAAAACCCTGCAGGTAGCGGGGGATCGGCATCAGGAAGGCGTCGTGGCCTTGCGGCGCGTCGATTTCCAGGTAGCAGACGTTCTTGCGGGCGGCGAGCAGGGCGTCGACGATTTCCCGCGAGCGGGTTGGCGAGAAGCGCCAGTCGGTGGTGAACGACATCACGCAGAAGTCCGCCTTGGCCTTGGCCAGGGTCTTGGCCAGGTCGCCGTCGTGCTCGGCGGCCGGGTCGAAGTAGTCCAGCGCCTTGGTCATCAGCAGGTAGGTGTTGGCATCGAAACGCCCGGAGAACTCCTCGCCCTGGTAGCGCAGGTAGCTTTCGACCTGGAATTCCACGCTGTGGAAGTCGTAGTTGAGTTTCTCGTTCTTCAAACCGCGGCCGAATTTCTCACCCATGGCGTCATCGGACAGGTAGGTGATGTGCCCGACCATGCGTGCCAGCATCAGGCCGCGCTTGGGAATCACGCCCTGGTCCTGGAAGTGCCCGCCATGAAACTCCGGGTCGGTGAGAATCGCCTGGCGCGCCACTTCGTTGAAGGCGATGTTCTGCGCCGAGAGCTTCGGTGCCGAGGCGATGGCCAGGCAGTGGCGCACGCGCTCCGGGTAGCTGATTGTCCACTGCATGGCCTGCATGCCGCCCAGGCTGCCACCGACCACCGCGGCCCACTGCCCGATGCCCAGCAGGTCGGCCAGGCGTGCCTGGCTGTTGACCCAGTCTTCAACGGTCATTACCGGGAAGTCGGCGCCGAATGGCTTGCCGGTGGCCGGATTGATGTCGGACGGGCCGGTCGAGCCGTTGCAGCCGCCCAGGTTGTTGAGGCTGACGACGAAGAAGCGGTTGGTGTCCAGCGGCTTGCCGGGGCCGATGCAGCTGTCCCACCAACCCGGCTTGCGGTCATCGGCACTGTGGTAACCGGCGGCGTGGTGATGGCCGGACAGCGCGTGGCAGATTAGCACCGCGTTGCTGGCATTGGCGTTGAGCTCGCCGTAGGTTTCGTAGATCAGCTGGTAGTCGGCCAGGCTGCGGCCGCAGGCCAGCGCCAGTGGCTCGGAAAACCTGGCGATCTGCGGCGTCACCAGGCCAACGGAGTCTTGAGGAAAAACAGTCGACATCGACTCTGCTCGGCTAAGGAAGGTACGGGAAAGTGCAGCAGTCTAAAGAGCGCGCCTGTCAGCGGCAAGGAAACTGCTGGCCGCGCTGGCTGAGCCCGCTAGCGCGGCGTATCCCGCTGCCGGCTACTCGAGGTTGCCGACCGGGCGCGGCATGCCCTTGAGGGTGACCACCTTGGCTTGCCGCTGGATGGGTGCCGGGCGGCGCATCACGCGCAGCATGTCGCTGGCTTGGGTCAGCTGCTGCTTGAGTTCATCGGCATACTGGGCCAGTTGCTGGTGGCGCTGGTGACCGTGCTGGGTGTCCTGGGCCAGGGCCTTGAGGCGCAGCATGTGGCCTTCCAGCAACTGCTTGTGCTCAAGTGTGTGCTGCATCAGCGGCATCAGTGCCTCGTCGGCCCAGCGCTCGGCATCGCGGCGCAGACGGCGGTGCAGACCGATGACTTCCTGTACCAGGGTGGCGAAGAAGCGTCGGCCGAGGCTGCGCTGCTCGGTCAGCAGGGTCTTGAGGCGCAGGCGGAAGCGGTCGCCCTTCTTCTGCAGATGGCGCAGTTCGCGCACGTAGTCCGCCAGTTCGAAGCGCGGCGCATCGACCGCCTGCAGCGGGTTTTCCTCGTTGTGCCGGCGGTAGATGGCCTCGACCATGCGGTTGGCCATGTCGGCATCGTGGGACAGGCTGTGCAGGTCGTCCTCGACCGCGGTGAAGAAACCGAGGATCGCCTGGTTGATGCCCAGGGTCGTCCAGGCACCATTGAGCTTACGACGCAGCTGGGCGAGGTGCGCTTCGAGCTTTTCCGCCTGGGCCGAGGTCTTCAGGCGCTCGCCCTGGTTACGCAGCAGGCGCTGATTGGTGCGCAGCGCCACCAGGCGCTTGTGGTGCAGGGTGTGATCGTCCTTGGTACGGCTGGTCAGCTCCATGAGCATCTGGCCGTTGTCCTGGCGGCGCTCGTCGAGCAGCTCCAGCTGTTCGTTGACCTTGGCCAGGCGCAGGCCGAGCACGTGCTGGCTGTTGTTGAGCATGGCCAGCACCTGGCGCACTACGCGCTCTTCGAGCAGCCGTTCCTTCTGCGCCACGATGCGCTCGCAGAGCAGCGTCTCGAGTTCGGCCATCTGGCTGCGCGCCAGCAATGCCGGATCCTGACGCACCTTGGCGAGCAGCGCCTGCTTGGCCGACAGCGGCAGGATGTCCCGGCCGGCGATGCCCAGATGGCGGGCGGCCTGCATGCGCACCCGCTCGATGGCATTGGCCACGAAGGTGTCGCCGGCCAGGTCGTCCCACAGCACGTCGATCTTGTTCAGCACCGCGTACAGGCAGCCTTGGCGCTCCTCGTCGAGGGGCTGTACGTGCTGCTGCCAGATATCCAGGTCGCTGGCCGTCACGCCCGTGTCGGCGGACAACAGGAAGATCACCGCCTGGGCGCTGGGCAGCATCGACAGGGTCAGCTCCGGCTCGCAGCCCAGGGCGTTGAGGCCGGGTGTGTCGAGAATGCGCAGGCCCTGGCGCAGCAGCGGGTGGTCGAAGTTGACGATGGCGTGGCGCCAGGCCGGTACCAGCACCTGGCCGGCTTGCTCGGTGCTTTCCAGGTTGCCCGGGTGAAAGCCCAGGGCGATGGCCTTCTCCACCGGCATGGCCTTGTTGGCTGCGACCTGGGCGAAGGCTCTGGCCATGCTGTTCGGGTCATTGGTGTCGAGGGCGACGTTCACCCAGTGGCGGGGTGTGCGCTTGAACTGCGCGACGCTGGCTTCGGCAATACGCGTCTCGATGGGCAGAAGGCGGATATAGGGCTGCGCGGCGCCCGGATCGAAAAGAATCTCGGTCGGGCACATGGTGGTGCGCCCGGCTTGGGACGGCAGCAGGCGCTGGCCGTATTCGGAGAAGAACAGGCTGTTGATCAGCTCGGTCTTGCCGCGGGAGAACTCGCCGACGAAGGCCAGTGTGATGTGGTCGGTGCGCAGCAGGCGCAGCGCCCGCTCCAGGCGTGCCTCGACGCCTTCGCTGCTCAGCCGGTTATGAGCCAGCCAGCTACGGTAGCGGGTGATCTCGCGGACCAGTTCGCGCTTCCAGGCGACGTACGCATCGACCTGCTCACTGAGACGTTCCATGCTCATCGGTGGGTTCCCTGACAGGGCATCGGCTTCGATGCGGGCTGCCGAGCATTATGCGAGGGGCGCAGGCGACGTCAATGGCGAGTGGGTCGCATTGGCACCTGATGGTCGTTCAGGATGGGCGAGCGGTCAGGCCGAGCTCGCCGGGCAATTTGCTGGGCGCCTGAATGCGCACCCGCTTCTGGCGGCTCTGCTGGCCGCTTTCCAGGCTGACCTGGCTCTTGGCGACACCGAAGGCCCCGGCGAGAAAAGCCAGCAGGTGGGCATTGGCCTTGCCGTCCACCGGCGGGGCGGTGAGGCGGATCTTCAGGCGTTCGCCGTGCAGCCCGGCGAACGCATCGTTGCTCGCCTTGGGCTGCAGGTGGCAGTCGAGGATCAGCGCATCGCCGTCCCAGCGAAAGAAACTCATCGACTTTTAGAACCTGTTCATGATCTCGCGAGCTAGAGCCCTACAAGGCAAAAACAGGCGAGGACGCGGAGTTTACGAGTTGTAAATGAGCAGTCCGAGCCTGTTTTTAACGCAGTAGGGCCGACGCGCAGCAGATCATGAGAGCTTAGATCGCCAGGCTCAGGCCGCTGAACATGCCGGTACTGATCGCCAAGTTGCGGATCACCAGCATGTCGATCAGGTTGAGGATCAGGAATGCCACGATGGGCGACAGATCCAGGCCGCCCAGGTTGGGAAGGATGCGGCGGATCGGCATCAGCAGTGGCTCACAAATCTGGTTGACCAGCAGGGCGGCCGGGTTGTGGGTGCCCTGGGCGACCCAGGAGAGGATCACGCTGATGATCAGGGCGAAGAAGAACACCTTGAGCAGCAGGGCGGTGACGCCAATGATCGACCAGACCAGGATCAGCAGCGGGTCGCTGATGCCGACGCCCATCAGCATCAGGGTCAGGGCCATCAGCACGAACTGGACGATCAGCGCCAGCACCAGCGAGGCCAGGTCGAGGCCGCCGAGGCTGGGGATGACGCGGCGCAGCGGTTTGAGAATCGGGTGGGTGGCGCGCACGATGAACTGGCTGAGCGGGTTGTAGAAGTCCGCGCGGACCAGTTGCAGGATAAAGCGCAGCAGCACGATCAGCAGGTAGAAGCTGCCGATGGTCTGCAGGATGTAAATGGCAGCGGTGTTCAGACCGATCATTACGTGTCTCCTTATTGACCCAGTTGTTCGGCCAGCTCGGCCGAGCGCTGGTCGGCGGCCTGGACGGCCTGCTCGACCAGGGCTTCGAAGCCACCAGCCTGGAATGTCTTGATCGCCGCCTCGGTGGTACCGGCCGGCGAAGTGACGCGGCGGCGCAGTTCGGCGGCGTCGACGTCGCTGTTCAATGCCATCTGTGCGGCGCCCAGGGCGGTTTGCATCGTCAGCTTGGCGGCGACATCGCGGGGCAGGCCGAGCTTCTCACCGCTGGCGGTCATCGCCTCGATCAGCAGGAAGAAATACGCCGGGCCGCTGCCGGACACGGCGGTCACGGCGTCGATCAGTTTTTCCTCTTCCAGCCACACCGCCATGCCCACGGCGCCCAGCAACTGCTCGGCCTGCTGGCGCTGCGCGGCGCTGACCTGCGCATTGGCGTACAGGCCGCTGGCGCCCAGGCGCAGCAGCGACGGGGTGTTAGGCATGCAGCGCACGATGGCGCGCGCGCCCAGCCAGTTTTCCAGGCTGGCGCTGGTGATGCCGGCGGCGATGGAAACGACCAACTGGCCGGCCTGCACATGGGGCGCCAGGTCCAGGCACACGTCCTTCATGACCTGCGGCTTGACCGCCAGGACGATCACGTCGGCGTCACGGCAGGCCTCGGCATTGCTGGCCATCACGTCGATGCCGTGTTCGGCGGCGATCTTCTCGCGCTGTTCGGCGCCACGGTCGCTGGCGCGAATGGCGCCCGCTGGCAGGCCCTGGGCGAGCAGCCCGCCGATCAGGCTGGCAGCCATGTTGCCGGCGCCGATGAAGGCGATACGGGAAGTGGTCATGGAGAGGTTCCTATCTGGAGAGTCGAGATCGGGTAATTCAAACCTTGCCGTAATCGCGTTCGCCGAACAGCGCTGTGCCGATACGCACCCAGCTCGCACCCTCGGCGATGGCCGCTTCGAGGTCGTGGCTCATGCCCATGGACAGGGTGTCGAGATCGAGGTTCAGCGCGTCCCGCAGCGTGCGCAGGCGGGCGAACGCCGCGCGTTGCTCGGCCACGTCATCCGTGGGCGCGGGGATTGTCATCAATCCGCGCAGACGCAGGTTGGGCAGTTGTGTAACCGCCTGTGCCAAGGCAGCGAGTTCCTCGGGCTGGCAGCCGGACTTGCTCGCTTCGCCGCTGACGTTGACCTGCAGGCAGATGTTCAGCGGCGCCAGCTCGGCGGGGCGCTGGACGCTCAGGCGTTCGGCGACTTTCAGGCGATCCACCGAGTGCACCCAGGCGAAATGCTCGGCGATGGGGCGGGTCTTGTTGGACTGGATGGGGCCGATGAAATGCCAGGTCAGCGGTAGGTCTGCGAGCAGCGCCTGCTTGTCGAGGGCTTCCTGCAGGTAGTTCTCGCCGAAATCCCGCAGGCCGGCCGCATGGGCTTCACGAATCGCTTCGGCGGGCTTGGTCTTGCTCACCGCCAGTAGCCCGATGGAGGAAAAATCTCGCTGCGAGGCTTGCGCCGCCTCACGGATCCGCACACCGACCTTTGCAATATTCTCTGCTATCGTGGACATTACCTGCGCCTGCCGCCTGAGCGTTTCTGCGGGCCTCACGGTAGTCTGCCAAGGGCGTGCTCGCGCAGCCGCCTGGTAATCCGCCAAGGCCCCCATCCTTAAGTTACGCGGCATTCTACCGTCATTAGGGAGTCCCATGGATATCACCGAGCTGCTTGCCTTCAGCGCCAAGCAAGGCGCGTCGGACCTGCACCTTTCCGCAGGCTTGCCGCCGATGATCCGGGTCGACGGCGATGTGCGCCGGATCAACCTGCCTGCCCTGGATCACAAGCAGGTGCACGCGCTGATCTACGACATCATGAACGACAAGCAGCGCAAGGACTTCGAAGAATTCCTGGAGACCGACTTCTCGTTCGAAGTGCCCGGCGTGGCGCGCTTCCGGGTCAACGCCTTCAACCAGAACCGCGGCAGCGGCGCGGTATTCCGGACCATTCCGTCGAAAGTGCTGAGCATGGAAGACCTGGGGATGGGCGAGATTTTCAAGAAGGTCTCCGATGTGCCGCGCGGGCTGGTGTTGGTTACCGGGCCGACCGGTTCGGGCAAGTCGACCACCCTGGCGGCGATGCTCGACTACATCAACAGCAACAAGTACCACCACATTCTCACCGTCGAAGACCCCATCGAATTCGTCCACGAGTCGAAGAAGTGCCTGGTCAACCAGCGTGAAGTGCACCGTGATACTCACGGCTTCTCCGAAGCCCTTCGCTCGGCCCTGCGTGAAGACCCGGACATCATTCTGGTCGGCGAGATGCGTGACCTGGAAACCATCCGCCTGGCGCTGACCGCCGCGGAAACCGGTCACCTGGTGTTCGGCACCCTGCACACCACCTCCGCCGCCAAGACCATCGACCGGGTGGTTGACGTGTTCCCGGCCGAGGAAAAGTCCATGGTTCGCTCCATGCTGTCCGAATCCCTGCAGGCGGTGATTTCCCAGACCCTGCTGAAGAAGATCGGCGGCGGTCGGGTGGCGGCCCACGAAATCATGATCGGCACCCCGGCGATCCGAAACCTGATCCGCGAAGACAAGGTGGCGCAGATGTATTCGGCCATCCAGACCGGCGGTGCACTGGGTATGGAAACCCTCGACTCCTGCCTGAAACGGCTGGTTTCCAAAGGCCTGGTCAGCCGTGAAAGTGCCCGTGAGAAGGCCAAAACCCCGGAAAATTTCTGACCTTTTCACGATTCCGAGCCCAGGCCGGCGGAGCTTCCTCCGTCGGCGATTGAACATCGCACCAGCGCATTTAGGTAAGCACCCATGGAATTCGAGAAACTGTTGCGCCTGATGGTCGAGAAGGGCGGCTCCGATCTGTTCATCACCGCTGGCGTGCCACCGTCGATGAAGGTCAACGGCAAGATCATGCCCGTGACCAAGACTCCGCTTTCGCCGGAAATGACCCGCGAAACCGTGCACGGGGTGATGAACGAGCAGCAGCGCCGGGAGTTCGCCGAAAACCACGAGTGCAACTTCGCCATCAGCGCCCGCGGCATTGGCCGATTCCGGGTCAGCGCCTTCTATCAGCGCAACCTGGCCGGCATGGTGCTTCGCCGCATCGAGACCAACATCCCCACGCTCGATGACCTCAAACTGCCGGAAATCCTCAAGAAGCTGGCGCTGACCAAACGCGGCCTGGTGCTGTTCGTCGGCGCCACCGGTACCGGCAAGTCCACCTCGCTGGCGGCGATGATCGGCTACCGCAACAAGAACAGCAGTGGCCACATCATCTCCATCGAAGACCCGATCGAGTACATCCACCAGCACCAGAACTGCATCGTTACCCAGCGCGAAGTGGGCATCGATACCGACTCCTTCGAGGTGGCGCTGAAGAACACCCTGCGCCAGGCGCCGGACGTGATCCTCATCGGTGAGGTGCGTACCCGCGAGACCATGGACCACGCCGTGGCCTTCGCCGAAACCGGCCACCTGTGCCTGGCCACCCTGCACGCCAACAACGCCAACCAGGCGCTGGACCGGATCATCAACTTCTTCCCGGCGGATCGGCAGAACCAGGTGTGGATGGACCTGTCGCTGAACCTCAAGGCCATCGTCGCCCAGCAGCTGATCCCCACGCCCGATGGCAAGGGTCGTCGCGCGGTGATCGAGGTGCTGATCAACACCCCTCTGGCCGCCGACCTGATCCGCAAGGGCGAGGTGCACGAGCTCAAGGGCCTGATGAAACGCTCCACCGAGCACGGCATGCAGACCTTCGACCAGGCGCTGTACAACCTCTACAGCCAGGGCGAGATCACCTACGAAGACGCCCTGCTGTACGCCGACTCGGCCAACGACCTGCGCCTGATGATCAAGCTCGGCTCGGAAACCGACGGCGAACACCTGACCAGCATGTCCCAGGGCCTGGCCCTGGAAATCAGCGACGAAGATCAGGGGCGGCGGTTTCGCTAAGCATCTGGTTGCTTAGCCCGTATAGAACGAAACCCGCTTCGGCGGGTTTTTTATTGCCCAGCTAATAGTGCTCATCAACCCTTTGTGCTGCGCACAGGCAGCACTTTCTCCGCAGCAGCGCTGATCCGTTTCCCCGGCCGAGCGGCTACGGCCTCGGCCTGGCCATCGACCTGGGCACCGGCGCGGGCCTGGCTCATTAGGCGCGGGATCAGCGGGCCTTCCGGCAGGTTGCGCCAGAAGCGTACCGGCATATTGGTCTCCAGCACGCTGCGATTGAGGCGTGCCGGGTTGAAGGTGCTGCCATAGTAGGCCAGCCACATCGCTTCGTTGCGGTCGTCGGTGCACTGGGCCAATTGTTGCCATTCAGGCGGGCATGGCTTGGCGTGATGCAGTCTCTCGCCATCCCAGTACACTCCGTCGTCCGGCGTGGCGATCAGCCAGGTTTGCCGGCCGAGGCGTTCGGCGAAATGGCCCGAGGCGCTTGCGAGAATATCGTGGGCCGGCTCGTGCCAGGCCACCAGCTCCGGCCCGCCAGCGCTGGCGTCCCGCGGTTTGAAGCGCAGGAAGGCGTGCAGGTGATGCGCCTCACGGCGCACGGCCTTGAGGCGGGCGTGCAGTTCGCTGCCGTCGATATCGCCTGCCAGCATGGCGGCCTGGTCGCCGTTGGCGACGCGCCAGAGAATGCGGTACAGCAATGCCCAGCGTTGTGCGCAGCGAAAGCGAGCAGCGCTTTCCAGTTGTTCGATCAGGGCGCGTGGAACCCGTACGGGTCGGTCGGCAGCCGGGGCGGGTTGAGGCGCCTCCAGCCCTCCGAACAGATCCTGGTTTTCCTGGCTGTCCTGCACCCAGCTCAGTTGATGCGGCGCCATACCTCGGCGCAGTTGCGCTCGGGCCGCGTCCCGCCAGCCGGCGAAGCTGCCGTCGAAGTGCACCGCGTGCATCACCAGAGCCCCATCTGTTGCGGCGCTTCGCTCAATTGCTGGCGCAGCACCAGGGATTCGCGCGTCGCCTGGGCGGGGCGGTAATCCTGGGTGACGATGAATGGCTTGGCCTTTTCCAGTACGCAGCGCAGGCGCCCTACATCTTCGAAGCGGATACGCTTCTGGCGGCGCAGGGCGACCAGGCGCTGGGCGCTGAGCACGCCGATTCCGGGGATGCGGGCGATCAGGGTCACGTCGGCGCGGTTGAGGTCGACGGGAAAATGCTGGCGATTGTTCAGCGCCCAGGCCAACTTGGGGTCGATATCCAGGGCCAGGTTGCCGGGGCCGTCGAGCAGCTCGGTGGCCTTGAAGCCGTAGCCGCGCATCAGGAAGTCCGCCTGATACAAGCGGTGCTCGCGCAGCAGCGGCGGCGCCACGAAGGGGACGCTCTTGGGGCTTTGCGGAATCGGGCTGAAGGCCGAGTAATAGACGCGCTTGAGGCGGAAGTCGCCGTACAGCGACTGAGCGGTGTGCAGGATGGTGCTGTCGTCGGTGGCGTCCGCGCCGACGATCATCTGCGTGCTTTGCCCGGCCGGCGCGAAGGCGGGCGCGCGCTTTTCGCTGTCGGCCTCCTCGACGCCGTTGCGAATGGTGCCCATGGCCTGCTTAATCGGTGCCACGCTCTTTTCCGGCGCCAGGCGGATCAGGCTGCTTTCGGTGGGCAGTTCGATGTTCACGCTGAGGCGGTCGGCGTAGCGACCTGCTTCGGCGATCAGCTCCGGCGACGCGTCGGGAATGGTCTTGAGGTGGATGTAGCCTCGGAACTCGTGTTCCTCGCGCAGCAGCTTGGCGACCCGGTTGAGTTGCTCCATGGTGTAGTCCGCCGAGCGGATGATGCCGGAGCTGAGAAACAGCCCACTGATGCAGTTGCGGCGATAGAAATCCAAGGTCAGGGTGACCACTTCCTCGGGCGTGAAGCGCGCACGCGGCACGTCGCTGGAGCGGCGGTTGACGCAATACTGGCAGTCGTACAGGCAGAAGTTGGTCAGCAGGATTTTCAGCAGCGCCACGCAGCGGCCATCGGGGGTGAAACTGTGGCAGATGCCCATGCCGTCGGTGGCGCCCATGCCGCTTTGGCCTTTCGAGCTCCGCTTGGGCGCCCCGCTGCTGGCGCAGGAAACATCGTATTTTGCGGCGTCGGCGAGTACCGTAAGCTTTTCGATCAATTCCATGGGTACGATTCGATAGCTGTATTTATGTACAGTATTCGGTAAGCATTCGGTTCCCGCAAGGTCGTCTCGTCGGCGACAGGGGAAACCAGCGCCGGCGCCGTGGATCGAAGGCAATGAACTCAACTTTCTGGAGATTTTGATGCAGCGTCCTGATACCCACAGCAAGATCATCGGCTACCTGCTGTGGATCTTCGGCTTCCTCGGTGCGCACCGTTTCTACTACGGCAAGCCAGTGACCGGCACCATCTGGTTCTTCACCCTGGGCCTGCTGTTCATCGGCTGGATCATCGATTTGTTCCTGATCCCGGCGATGGATCGCGAAGCGGACTTGCGCTTCACCTCCGGCCGGCTCGACTACAACGTCGCGTGGATCCTGCTGACGTTCCTGGGCATCTTCGGCGTGCACCGCATGTACCATGGTAAGTGGATTACCGGGATCCTTTATCTGCTGACTGGCGGTCTGTTTCTGGTCGGCGTGCTGTACGACCTGTGGACGCTGAACAATCAGGTGTCGATCGAGAATGCGCGTAACGGATAAGGTTGCTGGAAGGTGAAGGCAGGCATCGCTGCCGGCCCTTATGGGGCGACAGGGATGCCTGGTTGATGCGGATTATTTCGCGGGCATGGCCCGCCCACACATGAGCCGGTGGTATCTCAGCTCTGAAAGCTGATATGCCCGTCCACCAGGGTGTAGCGCACCTGGCCAGGCAGGCAGTGGCCCAGGAATGGGCTGTTGCGGCCTTTGGAGTACCAGCTTTCGCCGGCCACGGTGGAGGCCTGGGGGTCGAACAGCAGTACATCCGCCGCATCCCCCTGCTTGAGCTGGCCAACCGGCAGGCGTAGTGCCTGCGCCGGGCCGCTGCTCAGGCGGGCGAGCAGGGTGGGCAGGTCCAGCAAGCCGTCTTGCACCAGGGTCATGGCCAGTGGCAGCAGTAACTGCACGCCGCTGATGCCGGGCTCGGTCTCGCCGAAGGGCGCCAGCTTGGCGTCGAGCTCGTGGGGCTGGTGATGGCTGGAGATGGCGCTGATCACACCGCTCTTCACCGCCTCGCGCAGGCCGTCACGGTCGGCGCGGGTGCGTAGTGGCGGTTGCACGTGATAGAGGCTGGAAAAGTCGATCAGCGCCTCGTCGGTGAGAATCAGCTGGTACAGCGCCACATCGGCGGTCACCGGCAGGCCGCGAGCCTGGGCATCGGCGATCAGCTGCGCGCCGCGGGCGCTGGTCAGCTGGCTGAAATGCGCGCGCACGCCGCTCTGCTCGACCAGCAACAGGTCGCGGGCCAGGGCCACGGTCTCGGCGGTTTCGGGAATCCCCGAAAGGCCGAGGAAGCTGGCAGTGGCGCCTTCATGGGCCAGGCCGCCTTCGGCGAGGTCGTGATCCTGGGAGTGGAAGATCACCGTGAGGTCGAAGGTGGCTGCATATTCCAGGGCGCGGCGCAGGGTGCGCGCGTTGCGGAAATTGTTCAGGCCATTGCCGAACGCCACGCAGCCGGCGTCGCGCAGGGCGACCAGCTCGGCGAGTTGCTCGCCATCGAGCCCCTTGCTCAGGGCGCCGATGGGAAACACCTTGGCGTGGCCGGCTTCGCGGGCGCGGTCGAGGATCAGTTCGGCCACCGCCGAGGTGTCCAGCACCGGCTTGGTGATCGGCGGGCAGCACAGGCTGGTGACGCCGCCAGCGGCAGCGGCCAGGGTTTCGCTGGCGATGCTGCCCTTGCGGCTGTAGCCAGGCTCGCGCAGGGCGACGGACAGGTCGACCAGGCCGGGTGCCGCGACCAGGCCGCTGGCGTCCAGGGTCTGGTCGGCTTCGAAGCCGACCGGCGCCTGGCCGATGGCGCTTAGCTTGCCCCCTTCTATGTACAGGTCGGCGACCTGATCGAAGCCGCTGCTCGGGTCGATGACGCGGGCGCCGAGGATACGGGTACGCATCAGTTTTGCTCCTCAGCGTTGAGTTGGCGTTGGGCGTTCTGGCCGCTCATGGCCATGGACAGCACGGCCATGCGGATGGCGATGCCGTAGGTGACCTGGTTGAGAATCACCGATTGCGGGCCGTCGGCCACCGCCGACTCGATCTCCACGCCGCGGTTGATCGGCCCCGGGTGCATGACCAGGGCATCGGGCTTGGCCAGCTTGAGGCGCTGCTCAGTCAGGCCGAACAGGCGGTAGAACTCGCCCTCGCTGGGCAGCAGGCCGCCGGTCATGCGCTCGCGCTGCAGGCGCAGCATGATCACCACGTCGACATCCTTAAGGCCTTCATTGGCGTCGCTGAACACGCGCACGCCGTAGCTTTCTTCCAGGCCGATGGGCAGCAGGGTCTTCGGCGCGATCACGCGGATGTCGGGGCAGCCGAGGGTCTTGAGCGCCAGCATGTTGGAGCGCGCCACCCGCGAGTGCAGGATGTCGCCGACGATGGCCACCGAGAGATTCTCGAAGCTGCCCTTGTGGCGGCGGATGGTCAGCATGTCGAGCATGCCCTGGGTCGGGTGCGCGTGGCGACCGTCGCCACCGTTGATGATCGCCAGGTTCGGGCACACGTGTTCGGCGATGAAGTGGGCGGCGCCGGAGCCGGCATGACGCACCACGAAGATGTCGGCGGCCATGGCTTCGAGATTGCGCAGGGTGTCGAACAGCGTCTCGCCCTTGCTGGTCGAACTGGTCGACACGTTCAGGCTGATCACGTCGGCGGACAGGCGCTGAGCGGCCAGCTCGAAGGTGGTGCGCGTGCGCGTGGAGTTCTCGAAGAACACGTTGCACACTGTCTTACCGCGCAGCAGTGGGACCTTCTTCACGGCGCGGGCGCCGACTTCGAGGAAGGAGTCGGCGGTGTCAAGGATTTCCGTCAGCAGCTCGCGGGGCAGGCCGTCGAGGGACAGGAAGTGGCGCAACTGGCCTTGGTCGTTCAGTTGCAGGGGGCGCTTGGCATCGAGTGCGGTCATTGCGGACGGCCTTGGTCGGAAAGCGTCTGGAGTTCGAGGGTGAAGGGCGCGGGGCCGGACAATTTTACCCGCTGATCGGCCGCCAGCGACAGCGTCGCGCCCACCACGTCGGGGCGGATCGGCAGTTCGCGGGCGTCCAGGTCGAGCAAGCTGACCAGGGTCACGCTGGCCGGGCGGCCGTAGTCGAACAGCTCGTTCAGGGCGGCGCGGATGGTGCGCCCGCTCATCAGCACGTCGTCGATCAGCACCAGGTGCTGACCTTCGATCTCGAACGGCAGCTCGGAAGGCTGCACCTGTGGGTGCAGGCCGTTCTGGGTGAAGTCGTCGCGGTAGAAGGATACGTCGAGTACGCCCAATGGCTCGTCACGGCCCAATTGCTCGAGCAGCGCCTGGGCCACCCACACGCCGCCGGTGCGGATGCCGATGAAGCGCGGTGTGCTGATCTGCCGGCGGCTCAGGTGGTTGCTCAGCGAGGTCGCCATCTGCGGCAGCAGTTCGGCGGGGTTGGGTAGGCTCATCTAAAGCTCCTTGTGGCCGGGTCAGCCCAGGCAGTTTTCTTCCAGCCAGCCCTGCAGCAAAAGGGCGGCGGCCAGCGCGTCGACCGGGCGCTGGCGATAGCCGCCGGTCTGGCCCTGCTGCAGGCGCTCGCCCTTGGCGGCATAGGTGGTCAGGCGTTCGTCGTGGGTGAAGACCGGCAGGTTGAAACGACCGTTGAGGCGACGGGCGAACTTCTCGGCCCGTTCGCTCATGTCGCTCGGCGTGCCGTCCATGTTCAACGGCAGGCCGACGACGATGGCATCGGGTTGCCATTCCTTGATCAGCGCTTCGACCTTCTGCCAGTCCGGCACGCCGTTCTGCGCCTTGAGGATGCACAGCTCGCGGGCCGAGCCAGTGATCGGCTGGCCGACGGCGACGCCGATCTGCTTGGTGCCGTAGTCGAAACCGAGCAACAGGCGTAGCGATTGTTTGTCGATGTCGGCCATCAGGCGTGGCCCGCCTGGGCGGTGAGCAGGTTGAGGTCGATGCCGAGCAGCGCGGCGGCGGCGCCGAGGCGCTGGTCATAGGGCGTTTCGAACAGAATCGCCTGGTTCGCCGGGCAGGTCAGCCAGGCATTATCGGCCAGCTCGGCCTCCAACTGACCGGCGCCCCAGCCGGCGTAGCCGAGGGCGATCAGGTGGCTGGCCGGGCCTTTGCCTTCGGCGATGGCGAACAGCACGTCCTGGGAGGTAGACAGACTGAGGTCGCCGAGATCGACGGTAGCCTGGAAGTGCTGGCCCTTGGGGTGCAGCACGAAGCCGCGGTCGGTCTGCACCGGGCCGCCACTGAAGATCGGCAGGCTCTGGCACAGCACCGAAGGATCACTGTCCGGCCGTAGCTGTTCGAGCACGTCGGCCAGGTTCAGGCCGTTGGGGCGGTTGATCACCAGGCCCATGGCGCCCTGGTCGTTGTGATCGATGAGGTAGATCACGGTATGCGCGAAATTCGGATCGTCCATGTGCGGCATGGCGATCAGGAAGTGGTGCTTGAGAATGCTCGGGCTGGCGTCTTTCATGGCCGCTAGTTTGAAGCTGCGCGGCGCAAGCTACAAGCTGCACGTATGGACGAAAACGTCGCGCCGGGGGTCAGTTGCTCGACAGGCGGTCGCCACGCTCGAAACGCCAGGTGCGGATGATTTCCAAGCGGTCGATGTCGGCCAGATCGCCGGTGAACGGCGCGTAGGGCGCGGCCAGGCGCACGATGCGCATGGCGGCCTGGTCGAGCACCTGCTCGCCGGACGATTCCAGCACCATCACTTCGTACAGGCTGCCGTCCCGGTTGATCGACACCAGCAGGCGCAGGCTGCCGTGGATCTGCCGGCGCCGTGCATCGTCCGGGTAGTTGAGGTTGCCGATGCGCTCGACCTTCTTGCGCCACTCGTCCTTGTACCAGGCGCCCTTGTCGCGCATGGTCGAGGCGGCGTTGAGGCGGTGGATCTTCGGACGTTTGGCGTACTGCTGCACCTGGTCTGACAGCTCGGCTTCCAGGCTGGCGATCTCGGCGGACAGCTGGGCGCTATCGAACGACGGCGCCTCCTGGCTCGGCGGCGTCGGTTTGGTCTCTTCGCGCTTGGCCGGTGCCTTCTGCTGCTGCGGGGCGCGGGTGGTGACCGCGGCTTTGGGCGCTTCGGGTTTCACGGCAGGCGGGGGCGGCGCGGCGGCGGGCGTCACCTTGCGCACCTCGGTGTCCTGGAAGGGCGCCTGTTCAGTGGTGGTCGGCGCCGCCTTCTTCTCCAGGGTGCCGCTGCCCTGCTGGTTGTCCTGGGCGAGGAAGTCCGCCTCCTTGGGCTTTTCATCGCTCTTGAAGGTGGACAGGGTTATTTCCAGGGTTTTGCTGATCTGCCCGGGCTCGGCGAAGGTGAAGCTCACACCGAGAATCAGCGCGATGTGCAGCACTGCCGCCAGGAACAGGGTGAACCCCAGCCGATCCGCCGGGCGAACGCCGGAGGGGGTGAGATCGGGTGGGGTGGCTGTCGCGTTCATCACTATCTGTCGTCAGGGGCTGTCAGCGTTTCGGCACAGGTGTGCTGGGTTGCCGCGCAGTCTGCCGAGGCGATGTGCAAAAGTCTATGAAGCACTCCGCGCATTGAGCTTTTCGGCAATCTTGTCCATCAGCTGTTCGCCGATGCGCGTATCGAAGGCGGCGTCGATCTCGCGAATGCAGGTCGGGCTGGTGACGTTGATCTCGGTGAGGCGGTCGCCGATCACGTCCAGGCCGACGAACAGCAGGCCGCGCTCACGCAGGCTCGGGCCGACGGCAGCTGCGATTTCGCGGTCGCGCTCGGTCAGCGGGCGGGCTTCACCGCGACCGCCTGCAGCCAGGTTGCCTCGGGTCTCGCCGCTGGCCGGAATGCGCGCCAGGCAGTACGGCACCGGTTCACCGTCTATCATCAGAATACGCTTGTCGCCGTCGACGATGGCCGGCAGGTAACGCTGCGCCATGATCTGCTGGCTGCCGTGGGCGGTGAGGGCTTCGAGAATCACCGACAGGTTCGGGTCGCCCTCGCGGTGACGAAAGATCATTGATCCGCCCATTCCATCGAGGGGTTTGAGAATGATGTCACGGTGCTGCCTCGCGAAATCACGCAAAATGTCGGGTCTGCGGCTGACCAGCGTCTCCGGCGTGAATTGCGGAAAACGGGTGGCGAAGAACTTCTCGTTGCAGTCGCGCAGGCTCTGTGGTCGGTTGACCACCAGCGTGCCGGCTTCCTCGGCCTGTTCGAGCAGGTAGGTTGAATAGACGAATTCGTTATCGAAGGGCGGATCCTTGCGCATCAGGATCACGTCGAGTTCGGCCAGGGGCATGTCCTGCTCGTCACCGAATTCGAACCAGTGCTGGGGATCGGCGAACACCTTGAGCGGACGTGTGCGGCCGCGAGCGACGCCAGCGGCCTGATAGAGGTCCTTCTGCTCCATATAGAAGAGGCTCCAGCCACGCGCCTGGGCTGCCAGAAGCATGGCCAGCGAGCTGTCCTTCTTGTAGGAAATCTGCGCGATGGGATCCATGACGATGCCGAGGCGAACGCTCATTGAAGTATCTCCGTAGAGGCGGTGCGAAGCAGCCGCGAAGGTAGCAGGGATGGGCGCCAAGGGTGGCGCTGACAGGGCGGCCGGTCAAGGGCGAGCAGGCCGATGGCTTGCATGTGGAGAGTGTGCTACAAAGGCCCAGCGATGGGCCGGGCCCATTGATTTCAGGGCCTCCGGCGCACTGGATATGGCGTAATACAACGACTCACCGAAGTGGTGGCAGGGCAGACATGGAACAGCATTCGGAAGGCTTGAGGGTGATGGTGATCGACGACTCGAAGACGATTCGTCGTACAGCGGAAACCCTGCTGAAAAAGGTGGGCTGTGATGTGATCACCGCAGTGGACGGTTTCGACGCCCTGGCGAAGATTGCCGACACCCACCCGAGCATCATCTTCGTCGACATCATGATGCCGCGTCTGGATGGTTATCAGACCTGCGCGTTGATCAAGAACAACAGTGCCTTCAAATCCACCCCCGTTATCATGCTGTCGTCCAAGGACGGCCTGTTCGACAAGGCCAAGGGGCGCATCGTCGGTTCTGATCAATACCTGACCAAGCCATTCAGCAAGGAAGAGCTGCTCGGCGCGATCAAGGCCCACGTCCCGGAGTTCTCTCCGGTCGAGCAGGCGTCCTGACACCCGGCTGTCGCTACTACCGCCTCTCTTCTATGTATTGGGAAACATCATGGCTCGAATTCTGATTGTTGATGACTCGCCGACCGAAATGTACAAGCTGACCGCCATGCTGGAAAAACATGGCCATCAGGTACTCAAGGCCGAAAACGGCGCCGACGGCGTCGCCCTGGCGCGCCAGGAAAAACCCGATGTGGTGCTGATGGACATCGTCATGCCCGGGCTCAATGGCTTCCAGGCCACCCGACAGCTGACCAAGGATGCCGAAACCAGCCATATCCCGGTGATCATCGTGACCACCAAGGATCAGGAAACCGACAAGGTCTGGGGCAAGCGCCAGGGCGCCAAGGACTACCTGACCAAACCGGTGGACGAAGCTACGCTGCTGAAAACACTGAACGCGGTACTCGCCGGCTGAGGCCGCGCCCGCGACACGACAAAAGAAGAAGGTCACGACAGGCATGTCAGAGACACGCACCCCCTTTCAGATCCTTCTCGGTATCGAGCAGCGTTGCCGCGCGTTGGCAGCGGGCTTGCCATCGCAGCAGGTGGCGGTGCAGACCTGGAGTGGCATTGGCTTTCGCATGGGCGAGCGGTTTTTCGTCGCACCGATGGGTGAGGTCGGTGAAGTGTTGCACGAGCCACGACATACCTTGCTGCCCGGTGTGAAAAGCTGGGTCAAGGGCGTTGCCAACGTGCGCGGACGATTGCTGCCGGTGATGGACCTGTGCGGCTTTTTCGGCGGCGAGCTGTCGCCCTTGCGCAAGCAGCGGCGGGTGCTGGTGGTCGATCACCAGGACATCTTCGCCGGCCTGACGGTCGACGAGGTGTTCGGCATGCAGCATTTTGCGGTGGATACCTTCTCCGAGCAGTTGCCAGCGCTCGAGGCGTCCATCGCACCGTTCATTCACGGCGTGTTCCAGCGCGAGCAGCCCTGGTTGGTGTTCAGCCCTCATGCGCTGGCCCAGGCACCCGAGTTTGTGGACGTGGCATACAGATAGCTTTTCGGTGGGGGCGGCACAGCCTGCCTTCTGACGTTAGATGGAATTCGAAGTGCGGTAGGGTCCAGGCGGGGGCCAGATAATGAAAAAAGTAATCTCCAACAACGTGCTGGCGGGGACACGGGTCGGTGGGCTCGTGGCGGGGCTGTTCGTCGTCCTGATCGTTTCGATCGTGATGCTGTTCGCCAACTTCGCGTACATGAACACGCAGAGTAACCACGATACCGAGTACCTCGGTCACGCCGGTGAACTGCGCGTACTGTCCCAGCGTATCGCCAAGGACGCCACCGAATCCGCCGCGGGCAAGCCCGAAGCCTTCGCGCTGTTGCGCGATGCGCGCAACGACTTCCAGAAGCGCTGGGCCTACCTGACCGATGGCAATGCGCAGAGCGGCCTGCCAGCAGCGCCCGCTGATGTACAGGCGCAGATGGCTGCCGTGCAGCAGGACTGGGACGCGCTGCGCCAGAACGCCGACGCCATCCTGGCCAGCGAGCAGACCGTTCTGTCGCTGCACCAGGTAGCCGCCACCCTGGCCGAAACCATTCCGCAGCTGCAGGTCGAGTACGAAGAAGTGGTCGACATCCTGCTGGAAAGCGGTGCGCCGGCGGCCCAGGTCTCGGTGGCCCAGCGCCAGTCGCTGCTCGCCGAACGTATTCTCGGCTCGGTGAACAAGGTGCTGGCCGGTGACCAGGATTCGGTACAGGCCGCCGACATGTTCGGCCGCGACGCCAGCCTGTTCGGCCGCGTACTGAGCGCCATGCAGGAAGGCAACGCCGCCATGGAAATCACCAAGGTCAGCGACCAGGAAGCCCTGGAGCGCCTCGGCGAGATTTCCGAGCTGTTCGAATTCGTATCCGGCTCGGTGGACGAAATTCTCGAGACCTCGCCCGAACTGTTCCAGGTTCGTGAATCGGCCAACACCATCTTTACCGTTTCGCAAACCCTGCTCGACAAGGCTTCGGCGCTGTCGGCGGGTTTCGAAGGCCTGGCCGACGGTCGTTCGCTGAACACCATCGCCGGTTATGTGTTGGGCGCCCTGGCACTGGGCTCGATTCTGATCATCGGCCTGGTGATGGTGCAGGAGACCAACCGTCGACTGGCCGAAACCGCCGAGAAGAACGAACGTAACCAGACCGCGATTCTGCGTCTGCTCGATGAGATCGCCGACCTCGCCGACGGTGACCTGACGGTGGCCGCGACGGTAACCGAAGACTTCACCGGTGCCATCGCCGACTCCATCAACTACTCCATCGACCAGCTGCGCGACCTGGTCGCGACGATCAACATGACCGCCGTACAGGTGGCCGGTGCCGCCCAGGAAACCCAGGCCACCGCCATGCACCTAGCCGAGGCATCCGAGCACCAGGCCCAGGAAATCGCCGGGGCCTCGGCCGCGATCAACGAAATGGCGGTCTCGATTGACCAGGTATCGGCGAACGCCTCGGAGTCCTCCGCGGTAGCGGAACGTTCCGTAGCCATCGCCAACAAGGGCAACGAAGTCGTACACAACACCATCACCGGCATGGACAACATCCGTGAGCAGATCCAGGACACCTCGAAGCGAATCAAGCGCCTCGGTGAATCGTCCCAGGAGATCGGTGACATCGTAAGCCTCATCAACGACATCGCCGACCAGACCAACATCCTCGCACTGAATGCCGCGATCCAGGCCTCCATGGCCGGTGACGCAGGCCGAGGCTTCGCCGTGGTAGCGGACGAGGTACAACGCCTCGCCGAACGTTCTTCCGGCGCGACCAAGCAGATCGAGGCGCTGGTAAAGACCATTCAGACCGACACCAACGAAGCCGTTATCTCCATGGAACAGACCACCTCCGAGGTGGTACGCGGTGCACGCCTGGCGCAGGACGCCGGTGTGGCCCTGGAAGAGATCGAGAAGGTATCCAAGACCCTCGCCGCGCTCATCCAGAACATTTCCAACGCGGCACGTCAGCAGGCATCGTCTGCCGGCCACATCTCCAACACCATGAACGTGATTCAGGAGATCACCTCGCAGACCTCGTCCGGTACCACCGCCACCGCCAAGAGCATTGGCAACCTGGCCAAGATGGCCAGCGAGATGCGCAATTCGGTGTCCGGCTTCAACCTGCCAAACGACGGCGAGCAGGCGTGATCGTCTGCCGTCTGGCGCATTGAACGATGCACCAGGCGGCGGGCGCGTGCTCGAGCGAGGGCTTCAACATGCAGTCAGGCGTCTGGGCCTTGCAGCCAGTGGTGGACATGTCCGCCAACGAGTTCCGCGACTGGCAACAGTTGCTGGAGTCGCGCCTGGGCATGGTGGTCAACGAACAGCGCCGCATCTTCCTGCAGACCAACCTGAGCACGCGAATGCGCGAACTGGGCATCGCCGACTATGCCGCCTATTACCGGCAGGTCACCGATGGCCCGCGCGGTGCCGTGGAATGGGCCAATCTGCTGGATCGGCTGACCGTACAGGAAACCCGCTTCTACCGGCATCCGGCCTCGTTCGAGGTTTACCAGGCGTACCTTGCCCGGCGCGGTGAGCAGAGGCTGGACAGGCCCCTGGCGATCTGGAGCGTGGGTTGCTCCAGCGGTGAGGAGCCCTATTCGCTGGCTATCGGCGCCAGCGAAGTGCTGGGACCTGAGGGGCGCTTTGGCGTTACCGGCACCGATATCAGCCGCAGCGCCCTGGCCAAGGCCCGGGAAGGTTTGTACGACGGACGCAGGCTGCAACCCATGGACGAAGCGCTGCGTGCGCGCTATTTCGCGCAGCAGGGCGATGGACGCTTCAAGGTTTTGCCGGAACTGGCCGCACGGGTGTGCTGCGCCAGGCTCAACGTGCTGGAGTTGGACAAGGCGCCAATGACCGGCATGGACGTTATTTTTTGCCAGAACTTGCTGATCTATTTCCGCCGCTGGCGACGCCGCGAGATCCTCAACCGCCTGGCCGAGTGCCTGGCGCCAGGTGGCTTGCTGGTGATCGGGGTGGGCGAAGTGGTCGGCTGGCAGCATCCGGACATGCGTCCGGTGGCCGATGAGCGAGTGCTGGCGTATACCCGCAAGGGCTAAGAGACGGAGTGTGTATGGGTGATCGGCACGACTATGTCGCCCTGGAGTGGGTCAAGGGCGAAATCGCGGAAACCCTGAAGCAGGCGCGACAGGCACTGGAGGCGTTCGTCGAGAATCCGCAGGATTCGACACGCATGCGCTTCTGCCAGACCTACGTGCATCAGGTTCACGGCACCCTGCAGATGGTCGAGTTCTTCGGCGCGGCCTTGCTCGCCGAGGAAATGGAGCACCTGTCCCAGGCGCTGATCGACGGCCGCGTGGCCAACCAGGGCGAAGCGCTGGAAGTGCTGATGCAGGCCATCCTGCAACTGCCGGTGTACCTGGACCGCATCCAGACCGCACGCCGTGACCTGCCCATGGTGGTGCTGCCGCTGCTCAACGACCTGCGCGCCGCGCGGGGCGAGAAGCTGCTGTCGGAAACCAGCCTGTTCTCGCCTGACCTGTCCGCCCGTGCTGCGGCGCTGTCGCCCGAGTCGCTGACCCAGCTGCGCACCGCCGAACTGCCGACCCTGCTGCGCAAGCTGCGGCAGATGCTGCAGGTGGCGCTGGTAGGCGTCATTCGCCAGCAGGACATGGATACCAACCTCGGCTACATGGCGCGGGTGTTTGCACGCCTGGAAACCCTGTGCAAGCACTCGCCCCTCGAGTCGCTGTGGCAGATCGCTTCCGGCGTCGTCGAAGGTCTGTCCAACGGCAGCATCGCCAACGGCACCTCGGTGCGCACGTTGCTGCGCCAGGTCGACAAGGAACTCAAGCGCCTGACCGAACAGGGCGCTGACGGCATCAACCAGAGTGCTCCGGACGAACTCACCAAGAACCTGCTGTTTTACGTCGCCAAGGCCTCGCCGCAGTCGCCGCGCAACCAGGTGCTGCGCGAGCGCTACAACCTCGACGAAGCGCTGCCCGACGACGGCGTGGTCGATGAAGAGCGTGCCCGCCTGGCCGGCCCCGACCGCGATGCCATGCGCTCGGTGGTTGGCGCGCTCTGTGAAGAGCTGGTGCGGGTCAAGGACAGCCTCGACCTGTTCGTGCGCAGCGACCGTGCCCAGGTCAACGAACTGCAAAACCTGCTGGTGCCGCTCAAGCAGATCGCCGATACCCTGGCCGTGCTCGGTTTTGCCCAGCCGCGCAAGGTCATCGTCGACCAGCTCGACGTGGTACGCGCCCTGACCGAGGGCGCCCAGTCGCCGAGCGACGCCGTGCTGATGGACGTCGCCGGTGCGCTGCTCTACGTCGAAGCGACCCTGACCGGCATGGTCGGCCAGAACGACGGCAACAAGCGTGAAGAAAGCCACCTGCCGACCACTGATGTCGGGCAGATTCATCAGCTGGTGATCAAGGAAGCGCGCACCGGCCTGGAACAGGCCAAGGACGCGATTATCGAGTTCATCGCCTCGCAGTGGAACCACGACCACCTGGCCCGCGTGCCGGAGTTGTTGACCCAGGTGCGTGGCGGTCTGGCGATGATTCCGCTGGAGCGCGCCGCGGCGCTGCTCAATGCCTGCAACCGCTATATCCAGGAACAGCTGCTGGCCCGCAAGGCGGTGCCGAATTGGCAGAACCTCGACACCCTGGCCGATGCCATCACCAGCGTGGAGTACTACCTGGAGCGTCTGTCCGAAGACCACGCCACCCAGGGCGATCTTATTCTCGACGTCGCCGAGGAAAGCCTCGGGGCGCTGGGTTATCCGCTGCAGGACGCGCCGTCGATTCTCGATGCGCCTGCCGAGGACGAGCCGGCGCCGCTGGACGACCCGCTGCACGATATCGACGTGCTGGCCACTCCTGCTATCGAAAGCGCTGACGCGGATACCGCGGCTGAGCCGGTCGCCGAGCTGCCCGTGCTGGACGAGCCTGCTTTCGAACAGCCGCAGCTGGCCAGTGAGCAGGTCGACCTGGCTGGCGATGTGGCTGATACGCATTGGCCGCAGGAGGAGCAAACTGCCGAGCCTCTGGTTTCGCAGCCTGCCGAGCTGCCTGAGCTGCATGATGAGGTGATCGAGCCTGGCGAGCAGACGACTGAGACGCTGGTCGAGACTGCAGAAGCCGACAGCTGGGCGCTGGCCGACGAGCAGCCCCAGGCGCTGACGCCTGAGCCAAGCGACACCGCGACCGACCCCTACGCACTCGACCTGAGCGAACTGGGCGACGACCCCTACGCCGATGCCAAGGCCGCGGTGGCCGACGATGCCTGGTCGCTGCATGACAGCGAGCTGCTGGACGAAGCGCCGAGCACCGCGAAGCAGGACGACGACTTCCTGCTCTCGGCCGAGCCGCTTGAGCTTGGTGAACTGGAGATGCTGCCGGTTATCGAGCAACCCGCTTCGGTCGCCGATAACGAGTGGTCCTTCGACCTCGACGATCAGCCGGCCGCCGCGCCCGAGCCGCACGGCCGTGCCGAGGACGAGCTGTGGTCGCTGGACGAGCTGCAAAGTGATCTCGAGCCGGTCGATGCCGAGCCGACTGTCGCCGAGCTGCCGGTCCTCGATCTGCCGAGCCAGGGTTTCGAAGAACAACCGCTGGAGCTGGAGTCTCTGGATCTCGATGCCGGCGACGAGCCGCAGTGGAACGAGGTCGACCTCGACGACCTGCAATTGCCGGAAGTCGAGCTGCCCGGTTTGCCCGAAGCGCCTGTAGTCGAGGAGCCGGCTGCCGAAAAGCCGCTGTCCATGGCCGACGTGATGGCTGCGCCGGTGCAGGCCATCAATCCGCCGGCGGCGGACGTGCCGCCCAGCCTGCTGCCGCCGCCCGCCGATGAAGAGCCCATCGACGAAGAATTGCGTGAGGTCTTTATCGAGGAAGCCGGCGAGGTGCTGGAAACCATCGCCGAATTCCTGCCGCGTTGGTGTGCCGACACCGACGACCGCGAGGCGCTGACCGAAATTCGCCGCGCCTTCCACACCCTCAAGGGCAGTGGTCGCATGGTGCGTGCACTGGTGATCGGCGAGCTGGCCTGGTCCATCGAGAACCTGCTCAACCGTGTGCTTGACCGCAGCATCCAGCCCGGTGACGAGGTCAAGCAGGTAATTAACCAGGTGGTGGCGTTGACGCCCGAGCTGGTCGATGAGTTCGCCGCCCAGGCCCAGCGTCAGTGTGATGATGTCGACCGCTTGGCAGCCGATGCCCACGCACTGGCCAAGGGGCTGAGCCTCCCAAAGCATGACGCCCCGGCTGCTGCGGTAGCCGAGCCCGCGGGCGAGATCGAGGCTGCCGCACCTGTTCATCCGGAGCCTGCGTATGAAGAGCCGGCGGGTCTCGACCCGCAGTTGCTGGAGATCTTCCGCAACGAGGCGGAAACCCATCTGGATACCCTGGCCGCGTTCCTTGATGACTGCGCCCGCGAGATGCCGCAGCCGGTCACCGATGACCTGCAGCGTGCCCTGCACACGCTCAAGGGCAGCGCCTATATGGCCGGCATTCTGCCGATGGCCGAAGTGGCCGCGCCGCTGGAGAAGATGGTCAAGGAGTTCAAGGTCAACCTGCTGCCGCTGGACCTGGCCGAAGCCGAGGTGCTGGTCGAAGCCCAGGCGCTGTTCCGCCAGGGCCTGGCCCAGCTGGAAAGCGACCCGCTGCGACCGATCCCGGGCACCGACGCCTTCCTGGAGCGCGTGCGCCAGCTGCACGAGCAGCGCCTCGAACATGCCCAAAGCCAGCGCCAGGACGAACACGGTGAGAGCCGCGATCCGCAGCTGATCAGCATCTTCCTGGCCGAAGGCATGGACATCCTGCTGGACGCCGAAGACCTGCTGCGCAGCTGGCGCCAGCAGCCTTCCGAGCGCCAGGAGCTGAATACCCTGCTGGAAGAGCTGACTACCCTCGGCCGCGGCGCAGAAATGGCCGAGCTGCCGCAGATCGATGAGCTGTGCGAGGCATTGCTGGACGTCTACGGCGCTGTCGAAGATGGCAGCCTGGCGGTCAGCGAGCGTTTCTTCGACGAGGTCGAGCAGGCCCACGAGGCGCTGGTCAGCATGATGGATCAGGTCGCTGCCGGCCTCGAAGTCACGCCCAGCCCCGAACGCGTGGCCGCCTTGCGCGCGCTGTTCGATGAAGCGCTGGATCCGGCCAAGCTGGCTCTGCTGTCCGGCGACGTGCCGGGCTTGCAGGTAGTCGAGCTGGAAGAAGCGACCCGCGTGCTGGAAGCGTCTGAAATGGCCGGCGAGCCGCTCGACGAATCCGTGGATGCCGCCGAGTCGGACGACAACGAGCTGGAGTCGATCTTCCTCGAAGAGGCGGTTGACATCCTCGACAGCGCCGCCGGCAATCTGCAGCGCTGGCTGGCCGAGCCCGACAACCGCAGCCTTGCCTCGTCGCTGCAGCGCGACATGCACACCCTAAAGGGCGGCGCCAACATGGCCGGCGTGACGCCGATCAGCGCCCTGGCCCATGAGCTGGAAGCCCTTTACGAAGGCCTCGTGGATCGCCGTTATGGCGTTTCCCCGTTCGCCACCGACAGCGTGCAGCAGGGTCATGCAAGGCTCGGCGACATGCTCGCTAGCCTGCAGGCCCGTCAGCCGGCACAGCCTGCCGACGAGCTGGTCGAAGCCATTCGCCAGTTCCGCCAGCGCGGCGGCCAGGACGAGCAGCCCGACGAGCCCGAGGCGCTGGTCGCGGCCGAGCCGGTCGAGCACCCGGATGCCTGGCCTGAGCCGGAGCCCGAAGCGCCGGTCGCAGAGCCCGTCGCGGAAATCGTCGAGCCGCCGGTGGTGCGCGCTGAGCCTGCCCCGCAAGCTGCGGTGCATAGCGACCGCGACCCCGAGCTGGTGGAGATCTTTCTCGAAGAAGGCTTCGACATCATCGACAGCGCCGGTGCGGCGCTGACGCACTGGATGGACGATGTCGACAACAGCCTCGATCTGGAATCCCTGCAGCGCGACCTGCACACCCTCAAGGGTGGTGCGCGGATGGCCGAGATCCGTGAGATCGGCGATCTGGCCCACGAGCTGGAGTTCCTCTACGAGGACCTCGGCAACGGTCGCCTGCGCCCCAGCCCGATGTTGTTCGAGCTGCTGCATGCCTGCCACGACCGCCTTGCCGAAATGCTCGACGCGGTGCGCTCGCAGCGCGCGGTGCCCAATGGCGATGAGTTGATCGAAACCATTCGCCGCCTGCGTGCCAACCCGGACGAGCAACTGAGCATGCCGCGCGCCGTGCCGATGCATGCCGCGGCGCAGGAAGCCTTCGATGCCGACGGCGATGAAATCCTCGATATCTTCCTGGAAGAAGCCGACGATCTGCTCGAAGCCATGGAAGCTGGCATCGGCCGCTGGGAAGAGCGCCGTGACGATGCCAGCTGCATCGACGACCTGCTGCGCATCCTGCACACCCTCAAGGGTGGTGCCCGCCTGGCCGGGCAGAAGCAGCTGGGCGACCAGAGCCATGACCTGGAACAGCACCTGACCGAAGCCCAGACGCAAGGTGCGCCCTGGCCGGACAGCCTGTTCCTCGACGTGCAGTCCGGCTTCGAGGGGCTGCAGAAGAGCCTCGACGAGTTGCGCCTGCGCCTGCAGCAGCAACCCCAGGACGAGCGCCCGGCAGCCGAGCCGGAGCTGCCGGTGGCGCGTGCGGCGACTTCTATCGTCGCCGCTAGCGAGCGGCCGGTGGTCGCGGTAGAGAACCGCGTGCTGCCGTTCGTGCAGCGTGCCGAAGTGGCTGCCGAAGAGGCCGCCGCACGACGTGCCCCGCAGGAGCTGGTCAAGGTGCCCGCCGATCTGCTCGAAGGCCTGGTCAACCTGGCCGGTGAGACGTCGATCTTCCGGGGCCGCGTGGAGCAGCAGGTCAGCGACTTCGGCTTTACCCTGAGCGAGATGGAAGCCACCATCGATCGCGTTCGCGATCAGCTGCGCCGCCTGGACACCGAAACCCAGGCGCAGATCCTCAGCCGCTACCAGGCCGAGGCCGAGCGCGCCGGTTACGAAGAGTTCGACCCGCTGGAAATGGACCGCCATTCCCAGCTGCAGCAGCTGTCGCGGGCCCTGTTCGAATCGGCCTCCGACTTGCTGGACCTCAAGGAAACCCTGGCTTCGCGTAACCGCGATGCGGAAACCCTGTTGCTGCAACAGGCGCGGGTCAACACCGAGCTGCAGGAAGGCCTGATGCGCACGCGCATGGTGCCGTTCGACCGCCTGGTGCCGCGTCTGCGCCGTATCGTGCGCCAGGTCGCCAGCGAGCTCGGCAAGCAGGTCGAGTTCACCGTCGGCAACGCCGATGGCGAGATGGACCGCACGGTGCTGGAGCGCATCGTCGCGCCCCTGGAACACATGCTGCGCAACGCCGTCGACCACGGTATCGAAGGCGCTGCGGTGCGGGCCAAGGCCGGCAAGCCGGAACAGGGCAGCATTCGCCTGGAACTGGGCCGCGAAGGCGGTGATATCGTGCTGACGCTCAGCGACGACGGCGCCGGCATCAACCTCGATGCGGTGCGCCGCAAGGCCATCGAACGCGGCCTGATGGATGCCGGCGCCGATCTCAGCGAACACGAGATCCTGCAGTTCATCCTCGAAGCTGGTTTCTCCACCGCCGAGAAGGTCACGCAGATTTCCGGGCGTGGCGTCGGCATGGACGTGGTCAACGCCGAGGTCAAGCAGCTCGGCGGCTCGATGAGCATCGACTCGGTCATCGGCGAAGGCACCACCTTCCGCATCCGCCTGCCGTTCACCGTATCGGTCAACCGTGCGCTGATGGTGCTGTCCGGCGAAGACCTGTACGCCATTCCGCTCAACACCATCGAAGGTATCGTGCGGGTTTCGCCGTACGAGCTGGAAAGCTACTACGGCCCCGATGCGCCGCGTTTCGAATACGCCGGCCAAGCCTACGAACTGCGTTACCTGGGCGACCTGCTCAACAACGGCCAGCATCCCAAACTGGTCGGCCAGAGCCTGCCGTTGCCGGTGATCCTGGTGCGCTCCAGCGAGCACGCCGTGGCCGTGCAGGTGGATTCCCTGGCCGGTTCGCGGGAGATCGTGGTGAAGAGCCTCGGTCCGCAGTTCGCCACGGTGCCGGGCATTTCCGGTGCGACCATCCTCGGCGACGGTCGCGTGGTGGTGATTCTCGACCTGCTGGCGACCATCCGCGAATTGCACGCCCACCTGCAGTATCAGGTGCGGCCGCGCCTGTCGGCCGATGCTGGCGCCGTGGCAGAGGTCGAGGTCGATCGCCCGACCCTGGTCATGGTGGTGGACGACTCGGTTACCGTGCGCAAGGTCACCAGCCGCCTGCTGGAACGCAACGGCATGAACGTGCTGACCGCCAAGGACGGGGTCGACGCCATCGCCCAGCTGCAGGAGCATCGCCCCGACATCATGTTGCTGGACATCGAGATGCCGCGCATGGACGGCTTCGAGGTCGCCAACCTGATTCGCCACGACGAAGGTCTCAAGGACCTGCCGATCATCATGATCACCTCGCGTACCGGTGAGAAACACCGCGAGCGGGCGATGAGCATCGGCGTCAACGAGTACCTCGGCAAGCCGTACCAGGAGTCGCTGCTGCTCGACTCCATCGAGAAGTGGACGAAACGACCATGAATCCATCCAGTGCAGCCCGTATTGCGGTAATTGCCGACACCTCGCTGCAGCGCCATGTGCTGCAGCAGGCGTTGAGCAGCAACGGTTACCAGGTGGTGCTCAACAGCGACCCGGAGCGCCTCGATGATGCGGCGCTGCGGGCCTGCGAAGCGGACCTGTGGCTGGTCGATCTGGTGCAGTCCGAGGATCTGCCGCTGATCGATACCCTGCTGGCCGAGGCCGAGGTGCCGGTACTGTTCGGCGAGGGCCATGCACCCGAGCGCAGCTCGGAAAATTATCCACGCTGGGAGCGGCGGCTGGTTGGCAAGCTGAAGAAGCTGGTCGGTGACCCGGCGCTGGCCACTGCCGGTGGGGGCCTGGACAGCTTGCTGGCCGAAGCGCAGCGCCCTGAGCGCATCGATTTGCCGGCTGTGCTGGCCAATACCCCGCTGCAGGCTGGCGAGCCCGCCCGCCAGGTGTGGCTGCTGGCGGCATCGCTGGGCGGGCCTGCGGCGGTCAAGGCGTTTCTCGATGCGCTGCCGGGCGGTCTGCCGGTGGCCTTCCTGTATGCCCAGCACATCGACCCCAGCTTCGAGACCACCTTGCCACAGGCCGTTGGTCGCCATAGCCAGTGGCGGGTTGGCAACGTGCGTGATGGCGACGCCCTGCGCTGTGGCGAAGTGGTGGTGGTGCCGATCAGCAGCGAGCTGACCTTCACCGATGATGGCGTGATGCGTGTCGCCGCGCGCCCCTGGCCAGAGCCTTACAGCCCGTCGATCGACCAGATGATGCTCAACCTGGCCCAGCGCTATGCTGCCGGCAGTGGCGTGATCGCCTTCAGCGGCATGGGCAGCGATGGCAGCGCCGCGGCCGCCTACGTGAAGCGCCAGGGCGGCATCATCTGGACGCAGCGGGCCGACAGCTGCGCCTGTTCGAGCATGCCTGACAGCCTGCGCGAAGGCGGCTACAGCAGCTTCACCGCCGACCCGCGGGAACTGGCCGCGGCGCTGGTCGAGCACCTTGCCGAGCAGTGCGCCGTTGAGCGGCAATCTTCTTCTACCTCGTTCGCTGTCTGACAGGATGTTTTCATGAGCCAAGCCGTCGCTACCCAGAACAGCGTCAGCAGCCTGACCGGTCTGGTCGTGCCGCTGGCCGATCGCACGCTGCTGCTGCCCAACGTGGCGGTGGCCGAGCTGATTCCCTATCGCGCGCCACCGGCCATGGCCGGTATGCCGGACTGGTTTCTCGGTCAGGTGGCCTGGCGCGATCTGAGCCTGCCGTTGTTGAGCTTCGAGGCCGCCAGTGGCGGGCAGCCGGTGGTCGGCAGCGGCGCGCGGATCGCCATCCTCAACGCCCTGGGCGGGCGAGCCAACGTCAAATTCATTGCTCTGCTGGTGCAAGGAATTCCACGCTCCCTGCGAGTGACGGAGGATCTGCCATGTGCCGATGCCGAACTGGCGCCGCTGGAGCTGGCGGCGGTGAAGGTGGATGACGCCGTGCTGCGCATCCCCGATCTCGAAGGTCTCGAGCAACTGCTCGCCGATGCCGAGCTGATCTAAGAGTCTGTTCAAAGTCTCGCGAGCTAGAGCAAAGCAAGGCCTAGGCGGCCCCGCAAAAACAGGCGAGGACCGGTCGGAGTCGCGCTCGACTTTACTATCTGTAAATGAGCAGTCCGACTGGGCTGGCAATCCAGCCTGTCTTTAACGCCGCATTGCCGACGCGCAGCTGACTTTGAACAGGTTCTAGGCCACAGACGAAACAGCAGTAACACTCAGAAACAGGTCAAACTTTTCTTCTTCGCAGCGACTCACACACGAGTGACGCCGGCCAGCAGAGCGGGCGCACTCAACCGTAAGCCGATGGAGAAAAGCCATGAGCACCCCTCTTACCGATATCAGCATTCTGCGCCAGCGTGCCCGCCAGCATCTCGAATCCGGAGCGATCACCGAGGGCTACACGGCCGACCGTGAAACCGTGCTGCGCCTGCTCAACGAGTCGCTGGCCACCGAGCTGGTCTGCTACCTGCGCTATAAGCGCCACTACCATATGGCCAGCGGCCTCAAGGCCAGCGTGGCGGCGGCCGAGTTTCTCGAACATGCCCAGCAGGAGCTGGAACACTCCGACAAGTTGGCCGAGCGCATCACCCAGCTTGGCGGCGAGCCGGATTTCAACCCGGCGACGCTGACCGCGCGCTCCCACGCCGAGTATGTCGCGGGCAGCTCGCTCAAGGAGATGGTGACCGAGAATCTGGTGGCCGAGCGCATCGCCATCGACAGCTATCGCGAGATCATTGCCTTCCTCGGCAACGATGATCCGACCACGCGACGCATCTTCGAAGACATCCTCGCCCAGGAAGAAGAGCACGCCGACGACATGGCCGATATCCTCGACGATCTCTAAGGCGTTGGCCGGGGCGCGTTCAACGCCCCGGCGATCAGCGGCGCGGCAGCATCGCTCGCAGCACGCCGTCGCGCAGCCCATAGTGGTGCCAGAGCGCCATGCAGGCGTGGCCCAGAATCAAGGCGAACAGCAGGTACTTGGCCGTCAGATGAAACTGGCGGGCCAGGGCGCGGGTTGCATCGGAAACCGGCAACGGATCGATGGTCACCAACCAGAACATTTCCACCGGCCGCTTGCCGAACAGCAGGCCGCTCAGGGGCATCGCCAGCAACAGCGCATAAAGGACGCCATGGCCCAGTTTCGCCGCGGTGCGCTGCCAGCGTGCGTGGTCGGCCAACAACCGCGGTGTGCCTTGCCGAGCACGCACCAGCAGGCGCAGCACGGTCAGCAGCAGAATGGTCAGGCCCAGGGATTTGTGCAGGGTGAACACCCCGCCAGTGCCGCCGAGCAGATCGGCAACCAGATCCTGGGCATAAGGCAGCGACAGGGTGCAGATGACCAGCAGGGCGCTGAGCCAGTGCAGCGTGATCTGGGTGCTGGAATAGCGGTCATTCATGGTGGGTTCTCATCATGCCCGTCTCACACGGGCCGTCTGCTGATGATAGCCAATTGGCCACAGGTTTCTTGCGGCTTTGCGCGATGAGCTGTCTCCACACCGACAGAGTGGGCTTTGAACCGGTTCCTAGAAATCGCCCCACAAGTGCTGGGCTAGCGCCAGGCCCGCCACCGGCGCGGTTTCGGTGCGCAGTACGCGCGGCCCCAGACGCGCGGCGTGGAAGCCGGTGCCTTGCGCCTGCTCGACTTCGGCATCGGTCAGGCCGCCCTCGGGGCCGATCAGAAAGGCCAGCGACGCGGGTTTGGCATGGCTGCTCAGCGGCTCGGCAACGGGGTGCAGCACCAGCTTGAGATCCGCCCGGGTTTGCTGCAACCAGTCGGTCAACGTGATGGGCGGATGGATCAGCGGAATCACCGAGCGTCCGCATTGCTCGCAGGCGCTGATCGCCACCTGACGCCAGTGGGCCATGCGTTTGTCGGTGCGCTCATCCTTCAGGCGTACTTCGCAGCGCGCGCTGATGATCGGGCTGATCACCTGGGCGCCCAGCTCGGTGGCCTTCTGGATCGCCCAGTCCATGCGCTCGCCACGGGACAGACCCTGGCCCAGGTGGATGTGCAGGGGCGACTCGGCCTGCCCGGCGAACTGCTCGCGCAGCTCGACGCGCACCGTCTTCTTGCCCACCTCGACCAGCTCGCCGAGAAACTCCTGGCCGCTGCCATCGAACAGCTGCACCGCGTCGCCCGCAGCGTGCCGCAGCACCCGGCCGATGTAGTGGGCCTGGGCCTCGGGTAGTTCGTGTTGGCCGAGGGAAAGGGGGGCGTCGATGAAGAAGCGGGAAAGGCGCATGGTCGGTGACGGATACGGGCTGAGGGTGGGCAAGCATAACCGGATGGTCGTTTTTCTGCAGGCCGTCGATGACCGCAGCGCTGCTGCAGGCCACGCGGTGATTGGCGTGAGTCGCTCGCGATCGGTTTACAGGAGCGCCGTTTTCCGGCCTCGAGGGTTGCGACGATGCGTCCATTGGCCATAGGGTAAAAAAAGAACGGCCTTGCCCCCGGGCCGCATTCCCGGGGCGCTTCAACACGGCAGGGCTGACCAAGGGGTGTGTGGCTCACGCGAACGCACGTCAGGCAGGGGAAACCTGTTGTCGTGCAGCGGCGTGGGCGCTGCAGCCCATCCTGTTCCAAGGGCGGACTATCCGCCGCTACATTCCACGCATAGGGAATAATAATGATCGTGCAACGTACCGGATTATCGTTGATGGCGCTGAGCGCCAGTCTTCTGGCCATTTCCACCGCTCAGGCGAACCAGGCCGAATCCAGGGGTTTTCTCGAAGACAGCACGCTGAATCTGCTGACTCGCAACGTGTACTGGCATATGGATCGCCATGCGAGCGGAGCCCAGGACAATCGCGAATGGGGCCAGGGTTTTCACCTCGAATACAGCTCGGGTTATACCCAGGGCGTCGTCGGTTTCGGCGTCGATCTCAATGCCTACATGGGCATCAAGCTGGACAGCGGGCGAGGACGATCGGGCTCCGGGTTGCTGCCGGTGGACTCGTCCACCAGCCAGGCTGACGACGAGTTCGGCACCCTCGGTGGTGCCGTGAAAATGCGTATTTCCAATTCGGAACTCAAGTATGGCCAGCTGCGGCCCTACAACCCGGTGATCGCGGTTGCCGACGCCCGACTGGTGCCGGCCACCGCGACCGGTTTCCAGCTGACCAGCACCGAGATCGATGATCTGACCATCGACGCAGGCCATTTCACTTCGTCCAAGGATTTCAACCAGGCCGGTAGCCGCGATGGCTTCTACAGCACCTACGCGCCAGGAGCCGAAGGTGGCAGTGTCGATTATGTCGGGGCCAATTGGGTGGCCAGCGATGCCTTGAGTTTCAGTGCCTATGCCTCGCGCTATGAAGACCTGTGGCGTCAGTACTACGGCAACGCCATCTACAACCTGGCAATCGATGACCAGCAGGCGCTGAACTTCGATTTCAACATCTATCGGACGCTGGATGAGGGCAAGTCGGTCGCCGGCGACATCGATGTCACCGCCTGGTCGCTGGCCACTGCCTACTCGATCGGCGCGCATACCTTCACCATCGCCCACCAACGGGTGCATGGCGATCAGCCGTTCGACTACCTGACGCTCGGCGGCGGCGGTGCGCAAGACTCCATCTACCTGGCCAACTCGTCGCAACTGGTGGATTTCAACGGCCCGGGCGAGCGCTCCTGGCGCGCTACCTACGCCATGGACCTGGCCAGCTATGGGGTGCCGGGGCTGTCGTTCTACGTCTCGTACATCCGTGGCGACAACGTCGATGGCAGCAAGATGGACGCATCCAGCCCCTACGCCTATTACGCCGACAACGAGAAGCACTGGGAGCGCGATGTGAACGTGCAATACGTGGTGCAGAGCGGCGCGGCCAAGGACCTCAAGTTCCGCCTGCGCCAGGCCACGCACCGTATATCCGGAACCTCGGATGTGGATTCCGATCAGGTGCGTTTCATCGTCGAGTACCCGCTGAGCGTGCTCTGAGCACGGCATGACGGCAGGTGGGGGCGTGCCCACCTGCCGGTGCCGTCAGCCCGGATCGCGGAAGCCCGGATAGCGGGTGTCGCCAACCGGCACGCTGACCGAAGTGCGGGTGGCCAGGTCGATGCCTTCGCTTGCCACGTCAGCGAGAAAGTCGATCTGCTCCTCGCTGATCACGTAGGGCGGCAGGAAGTACACCACGCTGCCCAGCGGCCGCAGCAGGGCGCCGCGGGTCAGGGCGTGCTGGTACACCTTGAGGCCACGGCGTTCCTGCCAGGGATAGGCGACCTTGCCAGCCTTGTCCTGCACCATTTCGATGGCCAGGGCCATGCCGGTCTGGCGCACTTCGGCGACGTGGGGGTGATCGACCAGGTGTGCGGTCGCGCTGGCCATGCGCGCGGCGAGCCGCTTGTTGGCCTCGATCACGCCGTCCTCCTCGAAGATATCCAGGGTCGCCAGGGCGGCGGCGCAGGCCAGCGGGTTGCCGGTGTAGGTGTGCGAATGCAGGAAGGCGCGCAGGGTGGCGTACTCGTCGTAGAACGCGGCGTAGACCTCATCGGTGGTCAGCACCGCAGCCATCGGCAGATAGCCGCCGGTGAGCGCCTTGGACAGCACCAGGAAGTCCGGCGTGATGCCGGCCTGCTCGCAGGCGAACATCGTGCCGGTGCGGCCGAAACCGACGGCGATCTCGTCATGGATCAGGTGCACGCCGTAGCGGTCGCAAGCCTCGCGCAGCAGCTTGAGGTAGATCGGGTGGTACATGCGCATGCCGCCGGCGCCCTGGATCAAGGGCTCGACGATCACCGCCGCCACTTCGTGGTGGTGTTCGGCGAGCGTCTGCTCCATGGCGGCGAACATCGTCCGTGAGTGGTCTTCCCAGCTCACGCCCTTTGGGCGCAGGTAGCAGTCCGGGCTCGGCACCTTGAGGGTGTCGAGCAACAGCGCCTTGTAGGTGTCGGTGAACAGCGCCACGTCGCCCACCGACATCGCCGCCACGGTTTCGCCGTGGTAGCTGTTGGTCAGAGTCACGAAGCGTTTCTTGGCAGGCTGACCGCTGTTGAGCCAATAGTGAAAGCTCATTTTCAGCGCCACCTCGATGCCCGAGGAACCGTTGTCGGCGTAGAACACCCGGCTCAGCCCCGGCGGCGTGATCTGCACCAGCCGCTCGGACAGTTCCACCACCGGCTGGTGACTGAAGCCGGCCAGCATCACGTGCTCGAGCTGATCGACCTGCTCTTTGATGCGCTCGCCGATACGCGGGTTGGCGTGGCCGAATACATTGACCCACCAGGAACTGACAGCATCCAGATAGCGCTTGCCTTCGAAGTCCTCCAGCCACACGCCTTCGCCGCGACGGATCGGAATCAGCGGCAGGCGCTCGTGGTCCTTCATCTGTGTACAGGGGTGCCAGAGGACGTCCAGGTCACGCTGCATCCAGTGTTGGTTACTCATCGAGCCGCTCTCCCAATTGTCAGCGGGCAAGCCTATCAGATGCGCGCGCCCTCCGTTTTCCGCCGTCCGCCACCGTCGATCCGCTGAAAGCGACCGTTTGGGTGCGAGGCGTTGAACGGCTCGGATGCGTCAGGGACTAAGCTCCTTGGCTTCTGGTGATGGTGCTCAGCCATCGCCTTTCTCGATCTTTCACAGCAACAATTTCTGCTATTAATCGATAGGTTTGTTGCTAATCTCTGTCCAACTCAACTTCTGGAAGCAGGCCATGCAGTGGCGTAATTCTACGTTCCGTTACGGTCTCATCAGCGTTTCCCTGCATTGGCTGGTGGCCATCGCGGTATTCGGGTTGTTCGCCCTCGGCTTCTGGATGGTCGGGCTGAGCTACTACAGCAGCTGGTACCAGACGGCGCCGAATATCCACAAGAGCATCGGCATCCTGCTGTTCATCGTCATGCTGGCGCGCCTGGCGTGGCGCCTGGTCAGCCCGCCGCCGCCGGCGCTGCCGGAGCATGGTCGGCTGACGCGAGTGGCCAGCAAGCTGGGGCATGGCTTCCTGTATCTGGGGCTGTTCGTACTGATGACTTCCGGCTACCTGATCTCCACCGCCGATGGCCGGGGCATCAGCGTGTTCGGCTGGTTCGAGGTGCCGGCGAGCGTGACCAGCATTCCCAATCAGGGGGATGTCGCCGGCCTGATTCATGAATACCTGGCCTGGGCTATCGTGATCTTTGCGGTCCTGCATGGCCTGGCTGCGTTGAAGCACCACTTCATCGACCGTGATCGCACCTTGCTGCGTATCTTCGGGCGCTGATCTTCCTGCGGTTTCGGCGTTGCTCTGCAGCGCCATCCATTTTCATCTCACAAGGAGTTCCCATGTTGAAGAAGACTTTCGCTGCACTGGCGCTGGGTACCGCTCTGCTGGGCGCTGGCCAGGCAATGGCTGCCGACTACGCCATCGACAAGCAAGGCCAGCACGCCTTCGTCAATTTTAAGATCAGCCACCTGGGCTACAGCTGGCTGTACGGCACCTTCAAGGATTTCGACGGCTCCTTCAGCTTCGACGAGAAGAACCCCGAGGCCAGCAAGGTCGACGTAACCCTGAAGACCGAAAGCGTCGACACCAACCACGCCGAGCGCGACAAGCACATCCGTAGTGCCGATTTCCTCAACGTCAGCAAGAACCCGACCGCGACCTTCAAGTCCACGTCGGTCAAGTCGACCGGCCAGGGCGCTGCCGACATCACTGGCGACCTGACCCTCAACGGCGTGACCAAGCCGGTAGTGATCGCCGCCAAGTTCATCGGCGAAGGCAAGGACCCATGGGGTGGTTACCGTGCCGGCTTCGAGGGCAGCACCAAGCTGAAATTGAAGGACTTCAACATCGAGAAGGATCTGGGCCCGGCTTCGCAGGAAGTCGAGCTGATCATCTCCGTAGAAGGTGTGCGCAAGTAAGTCTTACGTTAGAAAAAAACGCCGGCTCTGAGCCGGCGTTTTTTTTGTGGAGCTTTTGAATACCGGGGCCGCAAGCCCCGGTATTCAAGAGGCCGTCACTCGCTGTCGCGGTTGCGGGTCAGCAGAGCGGGCTTCTCGCCACGCGGGCGGCTGCTCGGCAACTGATCGAGCTGTTCGGCGGTCGGCAGACGGTCGCTGCGCGACGCCTTGTGCATGATGATCGGCTGCTTCTCGGGGGCGTCGCGACGCGGGCCTTCACGGCGTGGCAGCTCGTCGCGGTTCAGCGACGTGACGACGTTGTCACGCGCACCACGGCTGCGGTTGTCGCCGCCACGGCCACGACCGCCGCCTTGACCCTGGCCCTGACGTTTGCCGCCGCCATTGGCGCTGCCGCCACCGCCGGTGCGTGGGCCCTTGCCCTGACCGCGCGGTGCCTGACCGGCGCCGCCAGCATTCTGGCCGCCGCCCTGGCGACGGCCACGGCCTTGGGGCTTGTTCTGGGTCGGTACGTAGTCGACACGGTTGCCGAAGTTGTCGATATCGTCGTCGCGGAATTCATCCGGCGCGCGATCCGGTGGCAGGGCGGGAGCGCCTGCAGCCGGTGCTGGGCGTGCCTGGCTGCGCGGCTGCTGGCCGCGGGCCGGCTTGGCTTTGGCCTGGGGCTGGCTCTTCGCCTTGCCGCCATCCTTGCCCTTGTCGCGACGGCCGCCATTCTGGCGCTCGCCTTCGGCCTTGGCACCGCGCGGCTGGCGCGGCTTCTGCGGCTCGCGTACTTCCGGGCGCTCGGCCTCGACCTTGCTGGCATCGAAGCCCATCAGATCGCCGTCCGGGATCTTCTGCTTGGTCATGCGCTCTATGCTCTTGAGCAGCTTTTCCTCGTCCGGCGCGACCAGGGAGATGGCTTCGCCGCTACGGCCGGCACGACCGGTACGGCCGATACGGTGCACGTAGTCTTCCTCGACGTTGGGCAACTCGAAGTTGACCACGTGGGGCAGCTGGTCGATGTCCAGGCCGCGGGCGGCGATGTCCGTGGCGACCAGGATGCGCACCTTGTTGGCCTTGAAGTCGGCCAGGGCCTTGGTACGGGCATTCTGACTCTTGTTGCCGTGAATCGCGGCAGCGGTCAGGCCGTGTTTTTCCAGGTACTCGGCCAGGCGGTTGGCGCCGTGCTTGGTGCGGGTGAACACCAGCACCTGTTCCCAGGCACCGGCGGTGACCAGGTGAGCGAGCAGGGCGCGCTTGTGGCTGGCCTGCAGGCGGAACACGCGCTGTTCGATGCGCTCGACCGTGGTGTTCGGCGGCGTTACCTCGATGCGCTCGGGGTCGTGCAGCAGCTTGCTGGCGAGGTCGGTGATGTCCTTGGAGAAGGTCGCCGAGAACAGCAGGTTCTGACGCTTGGCCGGCAGGCGGGCGAGGACTTTCTTCACATCGTGGATGAAGCCCATGTCGAGCATGCGGTCGGCTTCGTCCAGCACGAGGATTTCCACGTGGGACAGATCGACGCTGCCTTGCCCGGCCAGGTCGAGCAGGCGGCCCGGGCAGGCGACCAGAACGTCGACGCCCTTGGCCAGGGCCTGCACCTGCGGGTTCATGCCAACACCGCCGAAAATGCAGGCGCTGACGAATTTCAGATCGCGGGCATACAGCTTGAAGCTGTCATGCACCTGGGCAGCCAGTTCGCGGGTGGGGGTGAGCACCAGCACGCGGGGCTGTTTCGGGCCGTGGCGCTGTTCGCGATCCGGATGGCCGTTGGGGAACAGCCGCTCGAGGATCGGCAGGGCGAAGCCGCCTGTCTTACCTGTACCCGTCTGGGCCGCCACCATCAGGTCGCGACCTTGCAACGCGGCGGGGATGGCCCGCTGTTGCACCGGAGTGGGCTGGGTGTAGCCGGCGGCTTCGACCGCGCGGACCAAAGCCTCGGAGAGACCGAGGGAGGCAAAGGACATGTGCAATCCTGTCTGGTGAGGGCGTGGCCCTATAGGTGTAGTGCCTGGCTTGAATCGCACGTGGGGCGTGCAATCCCGTCCGGTACTGCTGGCCACTGGGGGCAGCATCCGGGCGCAAGCCTGGCGGGAAGGCCCGAGTGTAACAGGATTGGCGGGGTTGGGCACAACTTGCCGCCAATCGGTGTCGCGCTATCCCTTGTCACTCGGGGGTTACAGCGATTGGCCGATGGCCTTGGCGATCACTCGCCCTGCGCCTCGGCGTCCTCGCGTTTTACGGTTTTGTGCTGATCTTCGCTGCTGCCCAGCTTCCAGTAACTGGAGATGTACAGGTCCTTGCGGTCGACCTGCCGCTCCTCACGAAAGTGCTGGCGCAGTGCACGCATGCCGCTGAACTCACAGGCTGCCCAGATGCTCGGGCGGCCCGGCAGCCAGGCGAGCTGGCGCACGTGGTCGACCAGCAGCTGCGGGTTCTGGCCCGGATGCGGGTTGACCAGCCAGTGCAGCTCGACGCCAGCGGGATGGCGCAGCGGCTGAATGTCCTGGGCGTCGATCACTTCGATCACCGCATGGCCACGGGCATCGGCGGGCAGCTGTTCAAGGTTCACGCTGATCGCCGGCAGGGCGGTCATGTCGCCGATCACCAGAAACCAGTCGGCGCTGTTGTCGACCAGCTTCTTCGGCCCCGGCCCGCCGACGAGGATGCTGTCGCCAGGCCTGGCGGCCATGGCCCATTGCGAGGCCGGGCCGGCATCCTCGTGCAGCACGAAGTCGACGTCGAACTGGTCGGCACGCTGCTGGCGCACGGTGTAGGTGCGTACCAGGTTCTTGTCGCTGCCGGGGGCGGTAAACATCAGCTTGATGTAGGCGCTTTCCTGATCCGCCGGAAAGCTGTCGATCTCACCGCCTCCCAAGGTCACGCGCAGCATGTGCGGGGTGACCTGGGTGGAGGCGATGACCTGAAGGGTGCGGGGAGTCGGACGTGCCATCGGATACTCCTGTGTAGGCGGCTGTTTGAGCCAAGCGGCGAAGGGCGCTGACCCCTCACCTTCGATGGTTTAGCTGACGACGCGATAGCAGGGCACGTAAGCCGAGCCGCCGGGCAGCTTCATGCGGTGCTGCTCTACGAACGCCTGCAGCAGACGATCCAGCGGCTGCATGATGCTCTTGTCGCCGCGCAGCTCGTAGGGGCCGTGCTCCTCGATCAGCTGGATACCATGGGCCTTGACGTTGCCGGCGACGATGCCGGAGAAGGCGCGGCGCAGGTTGGCGGCCAGTTCGTGGGTTGGCTGCTCGCGAGTCAGGTTGAGGCCCGCCATGGCTTCATGGGTTGGCTCGAACGGGTGTTGGAAGCTCTCGTCGATCTTCAGCAGCCAGTTGAAGTGGAAGGCGTCGTTACGCTCGCGGCGGAACTGCTTGACCGCCTTGATACCGGCCGCCATATGGCGGGCCACGGCAGCCGGGTCATTGGGGATCAGCACGTAGCGGTTCTGCGCTTCACGGCCCAGGGTGGCGCCGATGAAGTCGTGCAGCTGCTGCAGGTAGGGCTCGGCGCTCTTCGGGCCGGTGAGCACCAGCGGGAAGGGCAGCTCGGCGTTGTCCGGGTGCATGAGGATGCCCAGAAGGTAGAGGAATTCCTCCGCCGTGCCGGCGCCGCCCGGGAAGATGATGATGCCGTGGCCGAGGCGCACGAAGGCCTCCAGGCGCTTTTCGATGTCCGGCAGGATCACCAGTTCGTTGACGATCGGGTTCGGCGCCTCGGCGGCGATGATGCCCGGCTCGGTCAGGCCCAGGTAGCGGGCGCCGACGATGCGCTGCTTGGCATGGGAGATGGTGGCGCCCTTCATCGGCCCCTTCATCACGCCCGGGCCGCAGCCGGTGCATACGTCCAGGGCACGCAGGCCCAGTTCGTGGCCGACCTTCTTGGTGTACTTGTATTCCTCGGTGCTGATCGAGTGCCCGCCCCAGCACACCACCATCTTCGGCTCAGCGCCGGCGCGCAGGGTGCGGGCGTTGCGCAGCAGGTGGAACACGTAGTCGGTGAGGCCGCTGGAGCTGTCCACGTCGACCCGCTTGTTCTCCAGTTCGCTCTGGGTGTAGACGATGTCGCGCAGGGCGCTGAACAGCATCTCGCGGGTGCTGGCGATCATCTCGCCATCGACGAAGGCGTCGGCCGGGGCGTTGATCAGTTCCAGGCGGATGCCGCGGTCCTGCTGGTGGATCTTCACTTCGAAGTCCGGGTAGGCCTCGAGGATGGTCTTGGCGTTGTCGCTGTGCGAGCCGGTGTTGAGGATCGCCAGGGCGCACTGGCGAAACAGCGCGTAGACGCTGCCCGAGCCGGTCTCGCGCAGTTGCTGGACTTCACGCTGGGAGAGGGTTTCCAGGCTGCCTTTCGGCGACACCGAGGCGTTGATTTTCTGGCGAGTGAGCATGCAGGCATCCCGTGGTAGCGCGACAACTCGAGCCGATCCTGGCTGATCGCGCATTGATGAATTCGTCCCGGCAGTCATGCCCCCTGTTGGGGCATCCGGGCGCCTGTACTGTCGACCAGCAGGGGGCTTCGGGTCAACGGGTACGCGGCTGACAGGCCCATGCAACTGGCTGGTGCACTGGATTTCGTCGCCTGTTAGGAAAGAAAAAGGCCGCGAAAGTTCGGTCTTTCGCGGCCTCCGAGGCCGGTATCAGCCCTGCAGGTTCTTCCACACCGCCAGGCTCGGGGCGGCCTGGTTGAGGGTGTAGAAATGCAGGCCGGGTGCACCACCTTCGATCAGGCGTTCGCACAGGCCGGTGATCATCTCTTCGCCGAAGCGCTGGATGCTCTGGGTATCGTCGCCGTAGGCTTCCAGTTGCTTGCGAACCCAGCGTGGCAGCTCGGCGCCGCAGGCGTCGGAGAAGCGCGCCAGCTTGCTGTAGTTGGTGATCGGCATGATGCCCGGGATCACCGGGATATCTACGCCCAGCTTGCGAACGCGCTCGACGAAGTAGAAGTAGCAATCGGCGTTGAAGAAGTACTGGGTGATCGCGCTGTCGGCGCCGGCCTTGGCCTTGCGCACGAAGTTGGCGATATCGTCCTCGAAATTGCGGGCCTGGGGATGCATCTCCGGATAGGCCGCCACTTCGATATGGAAGTGATCACCGGTTTCCGCGCGAATCAGCTCGACCAGGTCGTTGGCGTGGCGCAGCTCACCGCTGGACATGCCCATGCCCGACGGCAGGTCACCGCGCAGGGCGACGATGCGGTTGATGCCCTTGCTCTTGTACAGGTTGAGCAGCTCGACCAGTTCGGCCTTGCTGTCGCCAACGCACGACAGGTGCGGCGCCGTCGGCACCTTCACTTCGCTGTCGAGCTGCAGCACGGTATTGAGGGTGCGGTCGCGGGTGGAGCCACCGGCGCCGTAGGTGCAGGAGAAGAAGTCCGGGTTGTAGCCGGCCAGCTCTCGCGCGGTATTCAGCAGTTTCTCGTGTCCGGCATCGGTCTTCGTCGGGAAGAACTCGAAGCTGACGTTGGGGCGTTTCTGAGGCATGGCGATTCCTTCGGGCTACGCGGCGCGGACCTCGGGCCCGCGCCGCGTACCGCCTATCAGTAGCGGTAGCTGTCCGGCTTGAACGGGCCGGAGGCGTCGACGCCGATGTAGTCGGCCTGCTGCTTGGTCAGCTGGGTGACGACGCCACCGAAGCCCTTGACCATCTCCAGGGCGACTTCTTCGTCCAGCTTCTTGGGCAGCACTTCGACGGTCAGGCGCTCGGCTTTCTTCTCGGCGGAGAGGTCAGCGAACTTCTGCTCGAACAGGAAGATCTGCGCCAGTACCTGGTTGGCGAACGAGCCGTCCATGATGCGGCTCGGGTGGCCAGTGGCGTTGCCCAGGTTCACCAAGCGGCCTTCGGCCAGCAGGATCAGGTAGTCGTCGTTGGCGGCGTCGAAGCTGCCGGCGCCGGTGCGGTGGATCTTGTGCACCTGCGGCTTGACCTCTTCCCATGCCCAGTTCTTGCGCATGAAGGCGGTGTCGATCTCGTTGTCGAAGTGACCGATGTTGCAGACCACGGCGCGCTTCTTCAGGGCCTTGAGCATGCCGGCGTCGCAGACGTTGGCGTTGCCGGTGGTGGTGACGATCAGGTCGATCTTGCCCAGCAGCGCCTTGTCGATGCAGGCGTCGGTGCCGTCGTTACGGCCGTCGATGTACGGCGAAACCAGCTCGAAGCCGTCCATGCAGGCCTGCATGGCGCAGATCGGGTCGATCTCGGAAACCTTGACGATCATGCCTTCCTGGCGCAGCGAAGCGGCCGAGCCCTTGCCCACGTCGCCGTAGCCGATGACCAGCGCCTGCTTGCCCGACAGCAGGTGGTCGGTGCCGCGCTTGATGGCGTCGTTGAGGCTGTGACGGCAGCCGTACTTGTTGTCGTTCTTGCTCTTGGTGACCGCGTCGTTGACGTTGATCGCCGGGACTTTCAGGGTGCCGGCCTTGAGCATGTCGAGCAGGCGGTGCACGCCGGTGGTGGTCTCCTCGGTCACGCCGTGGATGCGCTCGAGCATCTGCGGGTATTTCTTGTGCAGGATCTCGGTCAGGTCACCGCCGTCGTCCAGCACCATGTTGGCGTCCCACGGCTGGCCGTCCTTGAGGATGGTCTGCTCGATGCACCACTCGTACTCCTGCTCGGTCTCGCCTTTCCAGGCGAATACCGGGATGCCGGCGGCGGCGATGGCGGCAGCGGCCTGATCCTGGGTGGAGAAGATGTTGCAGGACGACCAGCGCACTTCGGCGCCCAGGGCGGTCAGCGTCTCGATCAGCACGCCGGTCTGGATGGTCATGTGGATGCAGCCGAGGATCTTGGCGCCCTTGAGCGGCTGGCTGGCGGCGTACTTGCGGCGCAGGCCCATCAGTGCCGGCATCTCGGATTCGGCGATGATCAGCTCGCGGCGGCCCCAGTCGGCCAGGGAAATGTCGGCGACCTTGTAGTCGTTGAAAGCAGCGCTCATGCAGTAACTCTCCGTTAGGTTGTCTGCTGTCGACAGGTGCAACCTTGCCAGCGTCGGATGACGCGCAGGTGTCACACGATTGTCGAGTGGGCGCCGTTGATGCGTTTGCTAAACGCCCCATCCGAGCCTGACAGCCTGAAAGGTTGATTCGAATCTGCCGATAAGTATTGCGGGAATACAGAGCTTGAGGGATTCGAAACAAATCTTTCAGGTTGCTGCAGCGCCCCTCGGACAGGTGGCGGGAACGCCCGGTAGCGGGCGCGTATAACTGGGCGATTATAGCCGCGCTGGCGCGCGAGCCCAAGGTTTTCCATCGCGGTTATCGGCGTTTCTCGGCGGATGCCGACAGGCGTGACGCACGATCGTCACCAGCCTCGCTGAACCCGGCCCGATAGCCTGTGTCGATAACCATTATCGATAGCGCGGCAATGATCCACTCGCCAATCTTTGCGATCATTACGGCCAATGGAACGACGGACAGGAGGGTGCATGAACTTTCATACGCGCAAGTGGGTAAAGCCAGAAGACCTCAATCCCAACGGCACGCTGTTCGGTGGCAGCCTGCTCAAGTGGATCGACGAGGAGGCGGCGATCTACGCCATCATCCAGCTGGGCAGCCAACGCGTGGTGACCAAGCTGATTTCCGAGATCAACTTCGTTTCCTCGGCGCGGCAGAGCGACATCATCGAACTGGGCATCACCGCCACCGATTTTGGCCGCACCTCTATCACCATGCGCTGCGAAGTGCGCAACAAGATTACCCGCAAGAGCATTCTGACCATCGACAAGATGGTCTTCGTGAACCTCGGCGAGGACGGCCTGCCGGCGCCCCATGGCAAGACCGAAATCACCTACATCAAGGATCAAATCAAGGATTGAGCCTGTGCTCGCTCGCCGCTGATCGGCGCTCCATGGCAAGGTCATGGGCCCGGCCATCGGTGTCTGTCAGCCAGCGCTTTCGCCGCTACTGAAAGCCCGCCACGCCCGCTTCGCCCAACTGCTCGGCCAGCGCGACGATGTCCTCATGCTGGAAAAACGCTTGCAGCCGGGTCGCGTGGGTCGGGCCGATACCGGGCAATGCCTGCCACTGCGCCGGGCTGCGCTGGTGCAATTGCGCCCAGCTATCTGCCGCCAGGCCGTCTGGATTCATCGGGGCACCCAGCGCCCGCAACCAATCATGAAACGGACGCTGCCGAGCCTCGGCGAAGCGCTGGCTGAGCATCGTGGCGCCTCGTGGGCCTATGCCCGGCACCGCCAGCAATTGCTCTTCGCCAAGCTGCAGCCAGTCGAGCAGCCCGTCGAGGTACTGCGCCTCGAGAAGTTTCTGCCAGGTTCCGGCGCCGATACCGCGCAGGTTCAAAGCCTGCTTGCCGCTGAGCCAGGTGAGGCGGGCGTGGAACTGGCTGGTGCATGCAGGCGACGCGCGCAGGCAGCTCAGGGCGTGGAAGTCATCGCTATTGGGGATTGCCAATGGCGAGCGCAGGGCGCTTTGCAGCACCACGCTTTCCAGCTTGGGGATGGTCTGCCCGGCCAGGCGGATGGCGATCTGGTCGCCGGGGCGAATGTCCAGTTGCCGCCAGCGTTCCAGTGAGCCCGCGCTGACCACCCGGATGGTGCGGTCGTCGAGCTTCACCGGTTGCAGGCGCAGCAATGGGGTGATGCGCCCGGTACGGCCGATGCTGAATTCGACCGCCTCGACCAGCGCGAGCGCTTCATTGGCCGGGTACTTCCAGGCCGTCGCCCAATGTGGTGGCTCGGCGCGCCAGCGCTCGCTGCTAGGGCGCTGGCCCTGGCGCAGTACCACGCCGTCGGTGGCGAAGGGCAGCGGATTGCGATACCACTGCTCGCGCCAATACTGGGCTTCGTTGGGCGTGCCAATCGACTGGCTGTAAACGCTGCTGTCCTCGAAACCTATCCGCCCCAGGCCTTCCAGGCGCTGCTGCATATCGCTTGGACCATTGGGCCAGTCCCAGACGAACAGGCCGATGCTGGCCGCTTGGTCCTGCTGCAACTGCTGACGGGCCATCAGGCCCGCCACCGTACTGCGTGCGGCGGCGCTGCCTTCGCGGGCCTGCACATGGCCCGGTCGCTTGAGGTACAGCTCGCCTTGCAGAATCAACTCGCCGTGCTCGCTCAGTTGCTTGGGGATGGCCGCGATCTGTGCAGCCTTGTGCATCCAGTCCTGGCCGCTGTTGCCATCGCCACGGCTGACCACCTGCTGCAGCTGGCCGCCTTCATAGCGCAGGGTGATTGCCACGCCGTCGACCTTGGGTTGTATCCACAGGTCGTCGCGGCTGGCCATCCACTGCGCGACGGCGCGCTCGTCCGCCAGTTTGCGCAGCCCGGTCTGCGCCACGGGATGCTGCACGGGGCCTCCGGCGCCGCTCAGCGGATTGGCGGTGCCGGCATCATTGCGGCAGCGCTGCCATTGTTCGAGGCGGGCGCGGGCCTGGTCGTAAAGCTCATCGCTGACCAGCGAGCGGTCCTGGCGGTGATAGGCATCGTCCCACTGCGCGATCTGGGTGGCGAGTTCGGCGACCTGGCGATCATGGGCTGGCGTCTGTGGCGGGCAGGTGTCGGCGAGGGCGGCGGCGGGCAGTAACAGGGAAATGCAGATAGCGATCCAGGCGTTCATGGGCGGAGCATCCTTGCTCGGGCGATGAATCTGCAGGCTAGTCGCCGCACCTTCAGGCCGCAAACCAGAGTCTTCTGGAAAGTGCGCATTGGCCGACATTTCCAGCACCCGACTATTTGTTGCGGAAAATGTCCGATGCTAAAGTTGCGGCCCCCGCACACACCAAAAGGACTTGCCCGGCGGCGGGATGTATTGCCGGGCCTCATCTCTGGAGGTCTAGACGCTCATGCGCATTTCCATTCTGCTGTGTTCCGCCGCCCTGGCCGTTGCCAGCTCGTTCGTCCATGCTGCCGATAACAATCAGCTCAAGTGTCAGCAGAAGATGGCCGCCAACGCCGACAAGATCGCCCAGGTCAAGCAGCTGGCCGGTCTGCTCGGCAACAAGCAGGCCGATGACACACTCGCCCAGGTCGAAGGCAGTTGCGACCAGCTCGGCGCCAACGCCGAAGGCAGCTCTGCTCCGGTTGCCCAGCAGGGCGATGGCAAGGCTGAAAACATCGCGGCTGCCGCCGAAACCCTGAAGAACCTGGGTTCGCTGTTCGGCAAATGATCCATTTGCCCGCCTGGCGGGCATGAAAAAGCCTCCGTGGACGTCGTGCCCACGGAGGCTTTTTTGTTGCCGCCGCACAAGGTGCGGCGGTGGCTTGGGCTTACAGGCCGGCGGCGGCGCGCAGTTCGGCGGCCTTGTCGGTTTTTTCCCAGGTGAAACTGGTGAAGCTGTCGTCGCCGACGGTCAGCTGCTGCGGCTCGCGGCCGAAGTGGCCGTAGGCGGCAGTCGGCTGGTACATCGGGTGCAGTAGGTCGAGCATCTTGGTGATGGCGTACGGACGCAGATCGAACACGTCGCGCACCAGCTTGATGATGGTCTCTTCCGCCACCTTGTTGGTGCCGAAGGTGTTGATCGAGATGGAGGTCGGCTGGGCCACGCCGATGGCGTAGGACACCTGGATCTCGCAACGTTCGGCCAGGCCGGCAGCGACGATGTTCTTGGCGACGTAGCGGCCGGCGTAGGCTGCCGAGCGGTCGACCTTGGACGGATCCTTGCCGGAAAACGCGCCGCCACCGTGGCGGGCCATGCCGCCGTAGCTGTCGACGATGATCTTGCGGCCGGTCAGGCCACAGTCGCCCACCGGGCCGCCGATCACGAAATTGCCGGTCGGGTTGATGTGGAACTGGGTGTCCTTGTGCAGCAGTTCGGCCGGCAGGGTGTGCTTGATCACCAGCTCCATCACCGCTTCGCGCAGGTCGCTCAGGCTGACGTCCGGGTTGTGCTGGGTGGACAGCACCACGGCGTCGATGCCGACTACCTTGCCGTTTTCGTAACGGCAGGTGACCTGGGATTTGGCATCCGGACGCAGCCACGGCAGCAGGCCGGACTTGCGGGCTTCGGCCTGGCGCTCGACCAGCGCGTGGGAGAAGCGAATCGGCGCCGGCATCAGCACGTCGGTTTCGTTGCTGGCGTAGCCGAACATCAGGCCCTGGTCGCCGGCGCCCTGGTCTTCCGGCTTGGCGCGGTCGACGCCCTGGTTGATGTCCGGGGACTGCTTGCCGATGATGTTCATCACGCCACAGGTGGCTCCGTCGAAGCCGACGTCGGAGCTGGTGTAACCGATATTGCAGATCACGTCGCGGACGATCTGCTCGAGGTCGACCCAGGCGCTGGTGGTCACTTCGCCGGCGATGATCGCCACGCCGGTCTTGACCAGGGTTTCCACGGCCACGCGGGCGTGCTTGTCCTGGGTGATGATGGCGTCGAGCACGGCATCGGAAATCTGGTCGGCGATCTTGTCCGGGTGCCCTTCGGACACGGACTCGGAGGTAAACAGGGAGTATTCGCTCATCTATCGATTGTCCTGGCGAGTGAAGGCCTCTCGGCCGCGTGCGTGAGTGGAAGGGTGCGCTGGAAATGTCGCACCTGAATTTGAAAACCATTGCGCAGGCCGACATACAGGCTTTCGCCAGGTGTCAGGCCAGCGGCGATTGCCCAGTGGGCGAGATCGTCCTGCTCGAAGCCTAGCCAGAGATCGCCGCAAGTGTCGCGGGCCCAGCTCTGGTCGTGGCTGCACAGTTCGGTGATCAGCAGGCTGCCGCCCGGATTGACCTGTTCGGCCAGTTTGCTCAAAGCCTGGGCCGGGGCGGCGAAATGGTGCAACACCATGTTCAGCACCACGCAATCGGCGCCGGTGTAGGCATCCTGTAGAGCATCGGCCAGCTGCAGCTGAACGTTGTCCAGGCCCTCCTGCTGGCAGCGCTGGCGGGCCAGTTCGAGCATCGCCTCGCTGTTGTCCAGGGCGGTCACACGAGTGAAGCGGCGTGCCAGTTCCGGCAGGAAGCCGCCGTCGCCGGGGCCGATTTCCAGGGCGCTGGCCTGGGCCGGCAAATCCAGTGAGTCGAGCAGCGCCACGACGCTGTCGCGGTACTGCGGCAGGCCGGCGATCAGATCCTGCTGGGCCTGGAAACGCTCGGCGCTGCGGGCGAAGAAGTCGCGGCTGGCAGCGGCCCGTTGCTGGTGCACCTGGGCCACGCGCTGGCGCACTTCGGCGGGCAGCTCGAGATTGTCGACTTCCTGCAGCAGCGCGGCATGCAGGGCGCCGCCGGGACTTTCCAAGTGGGCGAGGGCGCGGCGATAGAAGATCGCATTGCCTTCGCGACGTGTCGCCACCAGGCCGGCCTGGGCCAACACCTTGAGGTGATGGCTCATGCCCGACTGGCCGATGGCGAAAATTTGCGCCAGCTCCAGCACGCCAAACGAGTCGTTGCTCAGGGCGCGCATTACGTTCAGGCGCAAGCCGTCGCCCGCAGCCTTGCACAGGGCGGACAGCAGGTCGGTGGGCTCGAAGTCGAGTGAGGGTGCGCGTTGTGTCATGGGGCGCAGTCTAGTCGGTCATTTTTCAGCCAGCAACCGCAATATCAAAAAGTTTTGATATTGCGGTCGGTCCGGCGCAGTCGCGAGATTTTCGAAGCTGCTGTGGATAAAAAGCGCAGCAATATTGTCGCGGACGACCATCTGTCATTGCCCCGGCGGTACTGGCTGGGCGAAAATGGGCGCCTTTTTCGTCCAAGCTGCTTCGGCAGCCACCCGCAGGAGATTAGCGATGCCCAGCCGTCGTGAGCGTGCCAATGCCATTCGTGCCCTCAGCATGGATGCTGTGCAGAAAGCCAACAGCGGCCACCCCGGTGCCCCCATGGGTATGGCGGATATCGCCGAAGTGCTGTGGCGTGACTACCTGAAGCACAACCCGGCCAACCCGAAATTCGCCGACCGTGACCGCTTCGTGCTGTCCAACGGTCACGGCTCGATGCTGATCTACTCGTTGCTGCACCTGACCGGCTACGACCTGTCCATCGACGATCTGAAGAACTTCCGTCAGCTACACAGCAAGACCCCGGGTCACCCGGAGTTCGGCTACGCACCAGGCGTCGAGACCACCACCGGCCCGCTCGGCCAGGGTATCGCCAACGCCGTGGGCTTCGCCCTCGCCGAGAAAATCATGGCGGCGCAGTTCAACCGCGACGGTCATAACATCGTCGATCATCACACCTACGCCTTCCTGGGCGACGGCTGCATGATGGAAGGCATCAGCCATGAAGTCTGCTCCCTGGCCGGGACCTTGGGTCTGGGCAAACTGATCGCCTTCTACGATGACAACGGCATTTCCATCGACGGTGAAGTGCACGGTTGGTTCACCGATGACACCCCGGCGCGCTTCGAAGCCTACGGCTGGCAGGTGATCCGCAACGTCGACGGCCACGATGCCGAAGAAATCAAGATGGCCATCGACACCGCACGCAAGTCCAGCGACCGTCCGACCCTGATCTGCTGCAAGACCATCATCGGTTTCGGCTCGCCGAACAAGCAGGGCAAGGAAGAGTCCCACGGCGCCGCCCTGGGCCATGATGAGATCGCCCTGACCCGCGCTGCCCTGGACTGGAACCACGCACCGTTCGAAGTTCCGGCCGACATCTATGCCGAGTGGGATGCCAAGGAAGCTGGCCTGGCTGCCGAAGCCGAGTGGGACCAGCGCTTCGCTGCCTACTCCGCCGCCCATCCGGAACTGGCCAACGAATTCGTGCGCCGCATGGCCGGCGAGCTACCGGCCGACTTCTCCGAAAAGGCCAGCGAGTTCATTCGCGCCGTGGCCGAGAAGGGCGAAACCATCGCCAGCCGCAAGGCCAGCCAGAACTGCCTGAACGCCTTCGGCCCGCTGCTGCCGGAGCTGCTCGGCGGCTCGGCGGACCTGGCCGGTTCCAACCTGACCCTGTGGAAGGGCTGCAAGCCGGTCGTCGCCGAAGATGCTTCGGGCAACTACATGTACTACGGCGTGCGCGAGTTCGGCATGAGCGCCATCATGAACGGCGTCGCCCTGCACGGCGGCCTGATTCCTTACGGCGCGACCTTCCTGATGTTCATGGAATACGCCCGTAACGCGGTGCGCATGTCGGCGCTGATGAAGCTGCGCGTGCTCTACGTGTTCACCCACGACTCCATCGGCCTCGGTGAAGATGGCCCGACCCACCAGCCGGTCGAGCAACTGACCAGCCTGCGTACCACGCCGAACCTGGACACCTGGCGCCCGGCGGATACCGTCGAAGCCGCGGTGGCCTGGAAGCACTCGGTCGAGCGTAAGGATGGCCCGAGCGCGCTGATCTTCTCGCGCCAGAACCTGCCGCATAACCTGCGCGACCACGAAACCGAAGCGGCCATCAGCCGTGGCGGCTACGTGCTGAAAGACTGCGCCGGCGAGCCTGAGCTGATCCTGATCGCCACCGGCTCGGAAGTCGGCCTGGCCATTCAGGCCGCCGACAAGCTGAGCGAGCAGGGCCGCAAGGTCCGCGTGGTGTCGATGCCGTCGACCAACGTCTTCGACCAGCAGGACGCTGCCTACAAGCAGTCGGTACTGCCGCTGCAGGTCACCGCGCGGATCGCCATCGAAGCTGCCCACGCGGACTTCTGGTACAAGTACGTCGGCCTCGAAGGCCGCGTGATCGGCATGGAAACCTACGGTGAGTCGGCGCCCGCCGGCCAGCTGTTCGAGCATTTCGGCTTCACCGTCGAGAACATCATCGGCACCGCCGAAGAACTGCTCGACGCCTGAGTCAGAGACGCCGCAGGGTGGATGAGGGTTTGCCCATCCACCCTGCGGCACCCGGTGGCCCGAACCATGCGATCCACCTTACGGTTGTTCATCCGAGATAGCCGATGTCCCATCGCTCCTACCGCGTTGCCCTGAACGGCTATGGCCGCATCGGTCGTTGCGTTTTGCGTGCGCTGCATGAGCGGGCCGGCGAGGCTCGGCTGGATATCATCGCGCTCAATGATCTGGCCGATCAGGCCAGCATCGAATACCTGACCCGTTTCGATTCCACCCACGGGCGTTTTCCCGGTGAGGTGAAGGTCGCGGGCGATCATCTGCACATCAATGGCAAGCCCGTACAGGTATTACGTCAGCGCGAGCCCGAGAGCGTTGACTGGGCAGCGCTGGATATCGACCTGTTGCTCGAATGCTCCGGCCAGTACACCACGCGCCAGCAGGCCGAACGTTTTCTGCAGGCGGGGGCACCGCGGGTATTGCTGTCGCAGCCAATGGCCAGCGAAAGCGATGTCGACGCCACGGTGGTGTACGGCGTCAATCAGCAGTGCCTGACGGGCCGCGAGCATCTGGTCTCCAACGCCTCCTGCACCACCAACTGTGGCGTGCCACTGCTCAAGCTGCTCAACGAGGCGGTGGGGCTGGAGTACATCTCCATCACCACCATCCACTCGGCAATGAACGACCAGCCGGTGATCGATGCCTATCACGACGAAGACCTGCGCCGAACGCGCTCGGCCTTCCAGTCGGTGATTCCGGTGTCAACGGGCCTGGCGCGCGGTATCGAACGGCTGCTGCCGGAACTTGCCGGGCGAATCCAGGCCAAAGCCATTCGGGTGCCGACGGTCAACGTGTCCTGCCTGGATATCACCTTGCAGACCGCCCGCGACACCAGTGCCGAGGAGATCAACCAGATCCTGCGCCAGGCCGCCGAACAGGGGCCGCTGCAGGGTCTACTGGCTTACACCGAGTTGCCGCACGCCAGTTGCGACTTCAATCATGATCCCCATTCGGCCATCGTCGACGGCAGTCAGACGCGGGTTTCCGGGCCACGCCTGGTCAACCTGCTGGCCTGGTTCGACAACGAATGGGGTTTCGCCAATCGTATGCTCGACATGGCCGTGCATTATCTCGATGCCGCCGCTCACTTATCACCAGCCCCTGTTAAGGACTGATTCAATGACCCTGAACATCGCGAAAATGGCCGACCTTGATCTGCAAGGTAAGCGCGTGCTGATCCGTGAAGACCTCAACGTGCCGGTCAAGGACGGCGTTGTGAAGAGTGATGCGCGCATTCTTGCCGCGCTGCCGACCATCAAGCTGGCCCTGGAAAAAGGCGCCGCGGTAATGGTCTGCTCGCACCTGGGCCGCCCGACCGAAGGTGAATTCAGCGAAGAGAACAGCCTGGCGCCGGTGGCCGCCTACCTGAGCAAAGCCCTGGGCCGCGAGGTACCGCTGGTCAAGGACTACCTGAACGGTGTCGAACTGAAGGCCGGTGAGCTGGTGCTGTTCGAGAACGTGCGTTTCAACAAGGGCGAGAAGAAGAACGCCGACGAGCTGGCCCAGCAATACGCCGCCCTGTGCGACGTGTTCGTGATGGACGCCTTCGGTACTGCCCACCGTGCGGAGGGCTCGACCCACGGCGTGGCCAAATTCGCCAAGGTCGCCGCGGCCGGCCCGCTGCTGGCCGCCGAACTGGACGCGCTGGGCAAGGCCCTGGGTGCGCCGGCCAAGCCGATGGCGGCGATCGTCGCCGGCTCCAAGGTGTCGACCAAGCTGGACGTGTTGAACAGCCTGAGCGGCATCTGCGACCAGCTGATCGTCGGCGGCGGCATCGCCAATACCTTCCTGGCGGCGGCCGGTTTTCCCGTCGGCAAGTCGCTGTACGAGGCTGACCTGGTCGACACCGCCAAGGCCATCGCCGCCAAGGTCAACGTGCCGCTGCCGGTCGACGTGGTGGTCGCCAAGGAGTTCTCCGAGTCTGCCGCCGCGACCGTCAAAGCGGTCGCCGACGTGGCCGACGACGACATGATCCTCGACATCGGCCCGCAAACCGCTAAGCAGTTCGCCGAGCTGCTCAAGGCCTCGAAGACCATTCTGTGGAACGGCCCGGTCGGTGTGTTCGAGTTCGATCAGTTTGGTGGAGGCACCAAGGCCCTTGCCCTGGCCATCGCCGAAAGCCCGGCGTTCTCCATCGCTGGTGGTGGCGACACCCTGGCAGCCATCGACAAGTACGATGTGGCCTCGCGCATTTCCTACATTTCCACCGGCGGCGGTGCCTTCCTCGAGTTCGTCGAGGGCAAGGTACTGCCGGCAGTGGAAATCCTGCAGAAGCGCGCCGCCGAGTAATAAAGGTAAAAGCCAGGGTCGGTACGCTTGCGTACAGACCCTAAACCTTGGCGGCCTGTGGTGGTCATTAGCCTTGTACGGAAATCAGCCAGCAAGGAGTGACCCATGCGTAACGCGGCCGTGGTACTGATGGTGTGTGTGGTTCTGGGCGGATGTGCAGGTGGCGGCTCGCCACGCGACGACGCCTGCCGAGTCCTGAGCCCGGCGGAAATCGATCTGCCGACCACGCGCGACGATCAGCGCATCGAAGGGCAGAGTACCGGTGATTCGACGCCGCCCATTGGCGAGCAGAACTGCTAGGTAAGAACCTATCCACGATCTACTGCGCGTCGGCCCTACTGCGTTAAAAACAAGCTCGGAATGCTCATTTACAGCACGTAAACTCCGCTTCCTCGCTTGTTTTTGCCTTGTAGAGCTCTAGCTCGCTAGATTGTGAACAGGTTCTAAGGAGAGTGCGATGAACCGTTATAAGTACGCTGCTGCATTGCTTGGGCTGGCCATGCTGGCCGGCTGTGCCAGCAAGGATTACGCCGAGAGCCAGCCGTGGAATCACTGGGTCTGCGACAGCCAGGCGGAAGTGTTCTGGCGCTACGCCGACCCGGCCCATGAGAAGGTCGATGTGCGTATGGGGGGCAGCGATGTCGTCCATCGTTTGAGCCTGGAGCCGTCCGGCTCCGGCGAGCTTTACAGCGACGGTACGCTGTCCTTCCATGCCAAGGGCGAGGAAGGTCTGGTCTATCGCACCGCTAATGACGATTTGCTCGGGCGTGGCTGCAAGGCGCCCTGAAAGACCCGCGAGCAGCCTGGCTGCTCGCGCAAACTTGAATAGCGCCTGCCACTGCGGCAGGCTTGCACGATCAACGAGCCCTATCGGGAGATAGCAAAACATGGCACTTATCAGCATGCGCCAGATGCTCGACCACGCCGCCGAATTCGGCTACGGCGTGCCGGCCTTCAACGTCAACAACCTCGAGCAGATGCGCGCCATCATGGAAGCCGCCGACAAGACCGATTCGCCGGTCATCGTCCAGGCCTCTGCGGGTGCCCGCAAGTACGCCGGTGCGCCGTTCCTGCGCCACCTGATCCTCGCTGCGATCGAAGAATTCCCGCACATCCCGGTGTGCATGCACCAGGACCACGGCACCAGCCCTGACGTGTGCCAGCGCTCCATCCAGCTGGGTTTCAGCTCGGTGATGATGGACGGCTCTCTGAAGGAAGACGGCAAGACTCCGGCCGACTACGACTACAACGTGCGCGTCACCCAGCAGACCGTTGCCTTCGCTCACGCCTGCGGCGTTTCGGTGGAAGGTGAGCTGGGCTGCCTGGGTAGCCTGGAAACCGGCATGGCCGGTGAAGAAGACGGCGTCGGCGCCGAAGGCGTGCTCGATCACAGCCAACTGCTGACCGACCCGGAAGAAGCGGCTGACTTCGTCAAGAAGACTCAGGTCGACGCCCTGGCCATCGCCATCGGCACCAGCCACGGCGCCTACAAGTTCACCAAGCCGCCAACCGGCGATGTGCTGTCCATCGAGCGCATCAAGGAAATCCACAAGCGCATCCCCAACACCCACCTAGTGATGCACGGTTCCAGCTCGGTGCCGCAGGATTGGCTGGCGATCATCAACGAGTACGGCGGCGACATCAAGGAAACCTACGGCGTGCCGGTCGAAGAGATCGTCGAAGGCATCAAGTACGGCGTGCGCAAGGTCAATATCGACACCGACCTGCGCCTGGCCTCCACCGGTGCGATCCGTCGTTTCATGGCCCAGAACCCGGCCGAGTTCGACCCGCGCAAATACTTCGCCAAGACCGTCGAAGCCATGCGTGACGTCTGCATCGCCCGTTATGAAGCTTTCGGCACCGCCGGTAATGCCTCGAAGATCAAGCCGATCTCTCTGGAAGGCATGTTCCTGCGTTACGCCAAGGGTGAGCTGGCCGCCAAGATTAACTGATCTCGCATAGCCGCAAAGCCGCCTGCCCTTAGCGGGGCCGTCGGCTTTTCTGTATCTGGTGACGGCGTTTTGATTGCGAGTATTGGGTGTCGACCAGGTACGCGCGTGTCGTCTGTCGCCCACGAAAAACCATGTAAAACTCCTGTTCCACCGCGCCCGAGGCGCTGCGCCATACTGCCGCCACGCGTTTCAGGATGTCGGCTCCCATGCCTCAGAACTCTCGCCTCTGGCTGCCATTCGGCTTGGCCGTGCTCGTTGCCACCGTACTCGGCAGCATCGTTCAGACCCAGTTCAATCTCGCCGCCCTGCAGCAGCTTGGGGCGCAGATCCCGCCAGCTATTCGCCTGCAAGCCACTGCCCGTGATCTGCTGGGCTTCAGCCCGACTCTCGCCGCTCTGGTGATCGCTGCTTTCATCATCGCCTTGCCGCTGACCACCTGGCTGGCGCCTGCCCGCGGCGCATTGCGCTGGCTGGCGTTTCTGCTCGCGGGCGCCCTGGCCATGTGGCTGGCACTGACCTTCGCCAATGCCGTGGCGCCGATGCCAACCCTGATCGGCGCCAATCGCACCCTGGTCGGCACCCTGGCGCTGATGTGTTGCGGCGGCCTGGGTAGTCTGGTGTTCGCACGCTTCAGTGGGGGCGCACGCTGATGGCTTTGAAGAACGTGATGGCGGCTTTGCTGGCAATGGGGCTCTGCGCGAGCGCGCTGGCCGAGGCCGATTACCGGATCGAAACCGTCACCGGCGGCCTGGCGCACCCTTGGTCTATGGCCTTCCTGCCCGATGGCCGCATGCTGGTGACCGAGCGCACTGGGCAGCTACGCCTCATCGACGCCCAGGGCAAGCTGCAGGCCGAGCCAATCGGCGGTATGCCGGCGCCCTTCGTGGCCACCCAGGCCGGCCTGATGGAGGTAGCGCTAGACCCGCATTTTGCCAGCGACCCGTGGATCTACCTGAGCTACGCCCATGGTGAGGCGGATGCCAACAACACACGGCTGGCTCGCGCCCGGCTGGTCGATGGCGAGCTACGTGATTTTCAGGTGCTGTTCACCGCCCAGCCGGCCAAGGCCGGCGCCTCCCACTATGGCGGGCGCATCGCCTTCCTGCCGGACGACACCCTGGTGCTGACCCTGGGCGATGGCTTCGACTGGCGTGAGCAGGCGCAGAACCCGGCCAATCACCTGGGCAAGACGGTGCGACTGAACCGCGACGGCAGCATTCCGCCGGACAACCCGCTGCGTGGCCAGCCGGGCGCCGCCGAGGAGATCTACAGCCTCGGACACCGCAACGTGCAGGGCATCGTCTACGACCGCCAGCGCCAGCGCCTGTACAGCCACGAGCACGGCCCCAAAGGCGGCGACGAGCTGAACCTGCTGCAGCCCGGCGGCAATTACGGCTGGCCGCTGGCGTCCTTTGGCGTCGATTACACCGGCGCGCTGGTCACCCCTTTTACCGAGCTGCCGGATTACCTCTCGCCGGAGTTGCACTGGACGCCGTCGGTCGCGCCCTCCGGGCTGGCGTTGTACACCGGTGACCGTTTCCCGCACTGGAAGGGCGATCTGTTCGTTTCCACGCTGAAGGAAAAGAGCGTGCGCCGGGTGCGCCTGGAGAAAGGCCGGCTGGCAGGGGAGGACATCCTCTTCCAGGAACTGGAGGAGCGCATTCGCGGTGTCTACGACGGGCCCGATGGCGCGCTGTATCTGCTAACCGACAGCGAGGAAGGCAGGCTGCTGCGGGTCGTGCCGCTGTAGTGCAGGTGCGGCATAATTGACCGCCAAGTCCGACCTGCCGTATCGCCATGACACCCCTCAAATACCTCCAGGGTTATCCCGCCTCCTTGCAGGAGCAAGTCCGCCAGATGATTGCGGGCGAGCGCCTGGGCGATTACCTGGCGCAGCGCTATCAGGGCCGCCACGGGATCCAGAGCGACAAGGCGCTGTACGTCTACGTCATGGCGCTCAAGCAGGAACACCTGAAGAATGCGCCGGCCATCGACAAGGTGCTGTTCGACAACCGTTTAGACCTGACCCATCGCGCCCTCGGCCTGCACTCCAGTATCTCTCGGGTGCAGGGCGGCAAGCTCAAGGTCAAGAAGGAGATTCGCGTCGCCTCGCTGTTTCGCGAGGCGGCGCCGCAGTTTCTGCAGATGATCGTGGTGCACGAGCTGGCGCACCTGAAGGAAAGCGATCACAACAAGGCGTTCTACAAACTCTGCGAATACATGCTGCCGGACTATCAGCAACTGGAGTTCGACCTGCGCCTGTATCTAACCTGGCGTGATCTGCAGGCTGGTACGCCTCAATAGGCTTCGATGATTTCGTGATGCTGCGAGCGGCCGGCGACGGTCAGCTCGATTTCGTCACCGATGTGCCGTCCCAGCAGACGCTGGCCGAGCGGTGCATCCGGGCTCAGCACGAGAATCGCGCGCTGCTCGACCTGCACCTTGATCGCCGCGCCTTCCGGACCGAGAAACAGCCATTGCTGCTGGTCGTTTTCGTCGGCCAGAGTACCAGGCTGGTCAGCCGAATGCCCTGGGCATCGTCATAGGGGCGCACCTGCAGCTGGCGCCAGACGCGCAGGCGCCGGCCGATCTCTTCCACGCGACGCGCCTGCCCGGCGGCCAGGTAGGCGGCTTCCAGCCCGAGCGTGTCGTACTTGTTCTCGGCGATGTTCTCTTCATGGGTGGCCGTTTCATGGGCGACCCGCGCTGCCTGTTCGGCGGCCTGCAGTTCCAGACCGAGCCGTTCGATGACCTGCTGTACGATAGCCTGCTTGTCCATGGCGGTCAGACCCCGCCTGCCGTCTTTTCGCGGTTCTTCAGCAAGTGCGCCGCCAGGGTGCGTAGTGGGCCGAGCTGGCGGGCGATCAGCGACAGCTGGGTTTGCACCAGGCGCTGGGCGTCGTCCAGGTCATCGGGCATCTGCTCCAGGCTGCTGGCAAGGCGATCCTCATGGTCACTCTGGATGGCCACCGGCGTCTGTTCGCTGAGGCCGCGGGCAATCTCGTCGAGGCTGTCTGCCAGGCGCAAGGCACTGGCCGGCAGTTCGTTCTGCTCGTCGGCCAAAAGCGCCTCGCCACGGTGCGCACCGAGTCCCGACAGGTAGCTGAGCAGAGTGTGGGAGAGCACCAGAAAGCGAAAGCCGATATCCGCCTCCTTCCGGAAGTGTCCCGGCTCCATCAGCATGTTGCCCAGGGTGGTCGACAGCGCTGCATCGGCATTGTGGGCATTGCGCCGGGCCAGGCGATAGGCGAGGTCGTCGCGTTTGCCTTCGGCGTATTGGCGCATGATCTGCCGCAGGTAGGTGCTGTTGCAGCTCAGGGTGTTGGCCACCACGCGATTGAGTCGGCGGCCCTGCCAGTCCGGCAGGATCAGGAACACCGCCAGGCCGGCGATCAGGCTGCCGAGCAGGGTATCGAACAGGCGCGGCAGGATCAGCCCGTAGCCGTCGCCCACCTGGTTGAAGCAGAACAGCACCAGCAGGGTGATCGCCGCGGTGGCCACTGTGTAGCGGCTGGCACGGGTGGCGAAGAACACCACGCCGGCGGCGACCGCGAAGAAGGCCTGAATCAGCTGTGCCGGGAACAGATCGATCAGCGCCCAGCCCAGCAGCAGGCCGAGCACGGTGCCGATGATGCGCTGCACCAGCTTCATGCGCGTGGCGCCGTAGTTGGGTTGGCAGACGAACAGGGTGGTGAGCAGAATCCAGTAGCCTTGGGTGGGATGGATCCAGTGCAGCACGCCGTAACCGGCGGCCAGGGCGATGGACAGGCGCAGGGCATGGCGGAACAGCAACGAGGTGGGGGTGAGCTGCAGGCGGATGCGCTCCCACACATCACGCAGCGATTGCGGCTCGCGGTCGAGCAGTGAGCTGTCCTGCTCCTCGGCCAGGGCGTCGGGGTTGCTGGCGCTGCTGAGCAGATGATCGAGCGTACCGAGATTGCCGGCCAGAGCGCCGAGCGAGCGTAATAGTTGTTTCCAGGCTGGGTTGCTTTGGATGCGCAGGTGTTCCAAGGAGGCCTGCAGGTCGGCCTGGGCCTGGCTATATTGCTCGCCGTACTCGAATGGCTGGCGCAGCTCGATGGCCTGGGCCAGGGCATGACAGGCCTTGCCGTGCAGGCGCAGCAGGCGCTGGCAGCGGAACATCACGTCGCTGTGGAAGAAGGCTTCGGCCAGGGCGTTGTAGGGATAGTGCGAGGAGCTGGCGCGCTCGTGGATGTCCTGGGCGAGAAAGTACAGTTTGAGATAGCGGCTGACCTTGGGACCGGGACGACCATTACCGACCCGGTGCAGGATGATTTCCTTAGTGGCATTGAGCGCCGCCACCACGCGGCCATTCTGCTTGGCCAGATCCAGGCGCCGCGCTTCCACGTCCAGCTGACGCAGCGGCTCGAACAGCGCCGCCTTGAGCTTGAGGTACAACCCCAGCTCGCGGAACAGCCGGGCCAGGCTCTGCTGTACCGGTTGGTGGGCGAACAAGGCATGCCAGAGCACCGAGAGCAAGCCGTACCAGGCTGCGCCCGCCACCAGCAGCAGCGGTTCCATCCACAATCCGGCAACGCCGCCGCGCTGTTCTACGCCGATCATGCTGTACACCGCCAGAATCAGCGTGGCCGAGCCGAGGGTGGCGAAGCGCTCGCCAAGGGCGCCGAGCATCGTCAGGGAAAAGGCGGAGAGCGCGAGGGCGGTGACGAACAGCCAGGGGTAGGGGAACAGGAATTCGACCGTGTAGGCTGCAGCGGTGAAGCAGCCCAGAGTGACCAGTAGCGCGGTCAGCCGGCCCTGCCAGCTGTCGTCGGTCTCGGCCAGGGCACTGGCGATCACACCGAGAAACAGCGGAATCAGGCTGGGCATCCAGCCCTGATGCCAGCACAGCGCCAGGCTGCCGCCAAGGGCGATGAACACCCGCAGGCTGTAGCTGAACTTGTCCAGCGCCCAGAGGCGGCGCAGCGAGTGGCGCAAGGAGGAAGACGGCATCCGGATCGCGACCTGTTGGGTGAGGTTACTGATTGGGGCTCAACGCGGCGTTTCGATTGTGCCTTGCTGGCATCGTTCAGTGCGAGCGGCGCTTGCGTGATACGCCGAGCCGCTCATGCTTGACGACGGGCGCAGCGTCTCGGTCACCAGGGCTGAACTCTGCGTGCAGCGCCTGGCTCCAAAGTTTTACTCATCTCATTGCCCGCCATCATCGACAGGAGCGCACCATGATCGACCTCCATTACTGGACGACCCCCAATGGCCACAAGATCAGCATCTTTCTCGAAGAGAGCGGGCTGGAGTACAACGTGCACCCGGTCAATATCGGCGAAGGCCAGCAGTTCGAGCCGGCGTTCCTGAAGATCGCGCCGAACAACCGTATTCCGGCCATCGTCGACAACAATCCCAGCGACGGCGGCGAGCCGATTTCGCTGTTCGAGTCCGGGGCGATTCTTGAATACCTGGCCGACAAGATCGGGCGCTTCATGCCGCTGCAGCCACGCCTGCGCGTCGAGGTGCAGCAGTGGCTGCACTGGCAGATGGGTGGCCTGGGCCCTATGGCGGGGCAGAACCATCACTTCGTACGCTTCGCGCCGGAGCAGATTCCTTACGCCATCGACCGCTACGTGAAGGAGACCGCGCGCCTGTACGGTGTGCTCGATCGTCGCCTCGAGGGGCGCGAGTACGTGTCCGGCGACTACTCGATCGCCGACATGGCCATCTATCCTTGGGCCAAGGGCTGGGAGCTGCAGCGCCAGCGCCTGGAGGATTTCCCCAACATGGCCGCCTGGCTGGCGCGCATGGGCAAACGTTCGGCAGTGCAGCGCGCCTATCAGGTCGCGGAAGCCATCGGCCAGCGACCGGATGAGGTATTGACCAGCGAGGCGCGCAAGGCGCTGTTCTGAAATGGGCTGCTAGCGTGGCACCAGTTACGCCAGTTGCAGCTCCTGCGCCGGCACCGGCCGGCCAATGTAATAACCCTGAACGTAGTCGCAGCCCAGCTGGCGCAGGCGCTCCAGCTGCTCGGCGCGTTCCACGCCTTCGGCGAGCACCTTCATCTCCATGCTGTGGGCAAGGGCAATGACCGCCCGGGTGATCGCCAGGTCGTCCTTGTCGTCGGGCAGGCCGGCGACGAAGCTTTGATCGAGTTTGAGCTTGTGCACCGGCAGGCGTTTCAAGCGCGCTAGCGAACTGTAGCCGGTGCCAAAGTCGTCAATGGCTAAGCGCACGCCCAGACCGCGTAGGCGTTCGAGCAAGGCCTGGGCCTGATCCGGGTCGTCCATCACCGCACTTTCCGTCACCTCCAGTTCCAGGCAGCCGGCCGGCAGGCCGGTGCTGGCCAATATCTGGGCGACGCGCTGGTCCAGTTCGCCGCGGCTGAACAGGCGGCTGGAAACATTCACGGCGACGAATTGCAGGCTACGCCCGGCGCTGCGCCAGGCGACCATCTGCCGGCACGCCTGTTCGAGCACCCAGGCGTCAATGGCGGTGATCATGCCGCTGTCTTCGGCAATCGGGATGAATTCGCCGGGCGGCACCAGGCCGCGTTGCGGGTGCTGCCAGCGCACCAGGGCCTCTACCCCTATCAATTGGTTGTCGGTCAGGCTGTGAAGCGGTTGGTAATGCACCCGCAGCTCGCTGTTCTCGATGGCGTGGCGCATGCCGGCGATCAGCTCTACACGTTGGCGGGCATACTCGGTCTGCTCCTGATCATAGAATGCGAAGCCGCCACGGCCAGTGCTCTTGGCTTTGAACAGCGCCGAGTCGACGTTACGCAGCACCTGATCGACGCTGTTGGCGTCATCCGGATACAGGCAGATACCGACACTGGCGGAAATGAACAGCTCCTGGCCTTCGAGCAGGAAGGGGGCGTCCAGGCAATCGATCAGTATCTGTGCCAGGTGCGCCGCCTGCTCGGCCTGGGTGCAGTCCTCGCTGAGCACGGCAAACTCGTCGCCACCCAGGCGCGCCAGGGTGCTGCCGTTACCCAACTGGCTGGCCAGTCGCTCACCAGTGGCCTTGAGCAGCAGGTCGCCGAGGTTGTGGCCGAGGCTTTCGTTGATGTGCTTGAAGTGATCCAGGTCGACGACCAGCACGGCGCCACGCTCCTCATCACGCTGGGCGCGCTGCAGGGCATGCTCGACTCGCTCGCTGAACAACAGGCGGTTGGGCAGGCCGCTCAGAGGATCATGGTGGACGAGGTGATCGAGCTCATGCTGGGAATGCTTGAGCACGGTGATGTCCGAGAACACCGCCACGTAATGGCTGAGCAGGCCGTGATCACCACGAATGGCGCGGATGCACTGCCACTGCGGATAGATTTCGCCGTTTTTGCGGCGGTTCCACACCTCGCCGCTCCAGGTGCCCTGGCTTTGCAGCGTATGCCAGAGATGCTGGTAGAACGCCGCGTCATGGCGACCGGACTTGAGTAGGGTCGGGTGCTTGCCGAGGATTTCCGCTTCGCTGTAGCCAGTGATGCGACTGAACGCCGGGTTGATGTGCACGATGGTCTGCTGCGCATCGGTGACCAGCACACCTTCTTGGGTGGATTCGAATACCGCCGCCGCCTGGCGCAGACTGTCGGCATCGGCGCGGCGCTGGGTGATGTCCTTGACCGTGCCGATAAAGCGCGCAGGGCGCCCCTGTGTATCGAGCTGCAACCGTCCGCGCGACAGCACCCAGCGGTAGCTGCCGTCACGGTGGCGTAGGCGATAGCTGTTTTCGTAGGCGCTGTCTTCGCTGGCCTGCATCAATTGGCCGAGAACGCGCTGATAAACGGCGCGGTCGTCGGGATGCAGCAGTTCTTGCCAATGGTCGCGGTCGGCGCTCAGCTCACCATCGTGCATGCCCAGCAGGGCGTGATAAGCCGGCGAGTAATACACGCGCTGGTGGATCAGATCCCAGTCCCATAGACCATCTTCGGTGGCCGACAGCGCCAGGCTGAGTCGCTCTTCGCTGGCGCGCAGCGCGGTGCCGATCTTCGCCTGGCGTTCCAGGTGGCGACTGATCGTCAGGTACAGCAGTGCGCTGGTCAGCAGCACGAACACCAGACCCTTCCAGACCTGTACCTGCTCCGCCTGTCGGGCGGTGAGACCGAGCGAGGCCAATAGCAGGTCGCTGAACACGATCCACAGGCCAGCGGCGATCAGGTAGTTCAAAGTCAGGCGCAGTGCGCCCTGGCGAGTGCTCATGGGGAATGGTTGGCTTGGTTTTCGGGGGGAAAGATCATCCGTGGGGGCATCCTTGTAACATCCTTAGCCAAAAGACCAAGTGGTTTTCCAGCAGCGAGTGTTGATAATGGAGATGCGGCACTTTGTCCGCATCGCTTTTTCTCTGCAAGAGGTACCCCTGCCCATGTGGTACAACGGTTTTCTCGATCTGCCGGTCTGGCAGCTCATCGTCGTCACCCTGGTGCTGACTCACATCACCATCGTAGCCGTCACGGTCTATCTGCACCGTTATTCGGCGCACCGCTCCCTGGAGCTGAACCCTGCTCTCAAGCACTTCTTCCGATTCTGGCTGTGGATGACCACAGGCATGAACACCCGCGAGTGGACGGCCATCCACCGCAAGCATCACGCCAAATGTGAAACCGCCGAAGACCCCCACAGCCCGGTTGTGAAGGGCCTCGGCACGGTAATGCGCAAAGGTGCCGAGCTGTATGCCGAAGAGGCGAAGAACGAAGACACCCTGCGGATCTACGGCAAGAACTGCCCGGATGACTGGATCGAGCGCAACATCTATTCGCGCTTCCCGATTGGCGGCGTGTCGCTGATGCTGATCATCGATGTGCTGTTGTTCGGCGCCCTGGGCCTGACCGTCTGGGCCGTACAGATGATCTGGATTCCCTTCTGGGCTGCCGGGGTCATCAACGGGCTGGGCCATGCCGTCGGTTATCGCAACTTCGAATGCCGCGACGCGGCTACCAATCTGGTGCCCTGGGGCATCATCGTTGGCGGCGAGGAGCTGCACAACAACCACCACACCTACCCGAACTCCGCCAAGCTGTCGGTCAAACGCTGGGAGTTCGACATGGGCTGGGCGTGGATCCGCCTGTTCAGCATGCTGGGCCTGGCCAAGGTTCAGCGGGTTGCGCCGATTGCTCACCGCGTGCCGGGCAAGGGAATTCTGGACATGGACACCGCCATGGCCATCCTCAACAACCGTTTCCAGATCATGGCCCAGTACCGCAAGCTGGTGATCGGGCCGCTGGTCAAGCAGGAGCTGGCCAAGGCCGACGAGTCCGTTCGTCATCAGTTTCGCCGTGCCAAGCGCCTGCTCTCTCGTGAACCGAGTCTGCTGCAGGACAAGCAGCAGGTGCGTATCGACGCCATGCTGGCGCACAGTCAAGCGCTCAAGGTGATCTACGAGAAGCGCCTGGCGCTGCAACTGATATGGGCGCGTACCAGTGCCAATGGTCATGACATGCTCGAAGCGATCAAGCACTGGGTACATGACGCCGAAGCGAGCGGCATTCAATCGTTGCGTGATTTCGCCGAGCAGTTGAAAACCTACTCCCTGCGCCCAGTGGCCGCGTGATGTAGTGCACAAAGCCGGGAGGTCGGTGAACCGCCCACTGCAGCCATGGTCATAGTTGTGACCCGGCTGCCACCCAAAAGCCCGCCATTCGGCGGGCTTTTTCGATCCTCCTTGGCGGCCTTAACCGCAAGCAAAGGGCCAATGCTCTGGATCGGTATATGGATGAACTCGCTGCTATTGACCTGGAAGAGCTGACCCTGGCTTTGCTGCACAGCCGTGCCGAAGGCACCCGGCTGCGTGAGCGCGAGCAACTGTTCAGCACGCTCCTGGGCAGCGTCAATGCGGTGCTCTGGGCGTTCGACTGGGAGGCTCAACAGATCATCTATGTCAGCCCGGCTTACGAGTTGATTTTCGGACGCTCGGCCGGCTTGTTGCTGGCCGACTATGGCGAGTGGCGCAACAGCATCTATCCCGATGATGTGGAATACGCGGCCGAAAGTATGGCCAAGGTGCTGGAGACCGGTGCCGTTGAGGCTCGCGAATACCGGATCATCCGCGCTGACGGCGAGATTCGCTGGCTCAGCGACAAATGCTTTATCGGCAGACAAAGCGAAACCCATGCGTCGCCGATCATCTTCGGTATTGCCGAAGACATCACCGAGAAGAAGCAGCTCGAAGGCGAGCTGCACCGCCTGGCCACCACCGACGTGCTGACCCAGAGCAGCAACCGTCGGCACTTCTTCGAATGCGCGCAAAGCGAGTTCGAGCTGGCGCGCACCCACGGGCAGCCGCTGGCTTTCTTGCTGCTCGACCTGGACGACTTCAAGCATATCAATGACACCTACGGCCACCAGGTCGGCGACCAGGTGCTGCAGCAGCTGGCCAATTGCGCCAGTTCGGTACTGCGCCGTGGTGACCTGTTCGGGCGAATCGGTGGTGAAGAGTTCGCAGCACTGTTCCCGGGGTGCGAGCCGGAGCTGGCCTCGCAGATCGCCCAGCGCCTGCAGCGCGAGATTCAGCGTCTGTCCTTCAGCCATGAAGGCACCACCTTCGGTATTACCGTCAGCCAGGGCCTGACCACGTTACGCAGCGGGGACCCGGGCCTGGACGTGCTGTACGCACGGGCCGATGCGGCGATGTACCAGGCCAAGCGTCAGGGAAAGAATCAGATCGTCACCAGCTGAGTTGGCGGAATATCGCCTTAACCTTGCTTTTGTACGGCGGAAAATCGCTCATTTTTATCGATGAGCGCACGCCCCTTCCTGTCATTTTGCCAGTAACATATTGAAATGTTGGCGCTTATGCGACTTTGGTCGTCCATGGCATGCAATCTGCTGTGCTAAATTCCACAGCAACGGCCTACAGAGCCGAAAATAACAATGCCGAGAGTCGAACGATGCCTATTGCCTGTCGCAGCAGTCAGTCCAACCTGTTTCACCCTTACCCCTAAGTTTTTGTATTGCCGTCTCCGTAGTCATGGCGCCCTCCGGCTGCCTGTCGCCTGACGGCCGTACCCGAATTCGGCTGGCTGCGCGCCATGAAGGCGGCATCTGGCGGGCCGATGTGCAACACCACTAAAAGAACAGAACACTGGAGAGATCACGATGAAAAAAGCTTCCCTGGCGCTGGCCGTAGCCGCCGGCACTCTGGGTCTGACCCTGGGCAACGTTGCCAACGCTGCCTTTATTGAAGACAGCACGGCCAAGCTGGATCTGCGTAACTATTACTTCGATAACGACAACCGTGAAAGCCAAGGTGACGTTGGCGTTGGTGCTGCTCGTAGTGGCCAAGTTCGTGAGTGGGGCCAAGCGTTTCAGCTGAACTTGCAGTCGGGCTTCACCGAAGGCACCGTTGGTTTTGGTGTAGACGCACTGGGCCTGCTGGGTGTGCGTCTTGATGGTGGTGGCCGTGCAGGCAAAGCCGGTCAAGATCGTACCCCGAGCGCTATGTTTCCGCTTGAAAGCGATGGCAGTGCTCGCGATGAGTTCAGTAGCTTGGGCCTGACCGGCAAGATCCGCTTCTCCAAGACGGTTGCACAGATTGGTACTTTGCAGCCGAAACTGCCGGTCGTGACCTTCAACGATGGTCGCCTGATCCCGCAAACCTTCGAAGGTGCGCAGATCACCTCCAATGAAATCGACAACCTGACCTTGATTGCAGGTCAGTTGGAGCACGCCAAGGGGCGTACCTCCAGCAACGCCGACTCCCTGGCGATTGCTGGTGCTGCCAATGGCGCCGATAGCAATAAGTTCTACTACGGTGGTGCTGACTACAAAATCAACAAGGATCTGTTGGTGCAGTACTACTACGGTAACCTGGACGACTTCTACAAGCAGCACTTCCTGGGGCTGACCCATACGCTCGCTCTTGGCGCTGGTTCCCTGAAGTCTGACCTCCGTTATTTCGATACCAGCTCCGACGGCAAGAATGGCAGTGTCGCTGGTCGTGCTGAAGGTTACCGCGCAGCTGGCAAGCCGGGTAATGACGGCGAAGCTGACAACCGCACCTGGAGCGCCTTCTTCACTTATAGCCTGGAAGGCCATGCCCTCAGTGCTGGCTACCAACAGGTGTCTGGTGACAGTAACTTCATGCAGCTGAACCAGACTTCGATCCCTGGCCAGGGCGGTGCTACCACTTACCTGATCACCGACCGTCAGATCACCAACTTTGCCCGCGCTGGCGAGCGTACCTGGATCACCCAGTACGGTTACGACTTCGGCAAGATCGGTGTGCCGGGCCTGACCGCCAACGTGCTGTACATGAAAGGCGACAACATCAAAGCAGTTGGTGGTGACCAGAAAGAGTGGGAGCGTGACCTGACCGTCAGCTACGTGGTACAGGAAGGCGTTGCCAAAGGCCTGGGCTTCGCCTGGCGTAATGCCTCGCTGCGCAGCGAAGCTACTGCTGACACCGACCAGAACCGCCTGATCGTCAGCTACAGCATCCCGCTGCTGTAAGCAGACCGTATCGAGCCGCACCACGCGGCGGCTCGTTCACATGCAAAAGCCCGGACTGGTTCCGGGCTTTTGCTTTTCTGCTGGTTGGTTAAATCAATCGGCAGTAGCTGCAGGCTGCTGCTGGGTGATGCAGTGGATATTGCCGCCGCCCAGCAGAATTTCCCGGCCCGGCACCATCACCACTCGGTGTTCGGGGAACAGCCGCTCGAGAATGACCTTGGCTTCGCCGTCCTTGGGGTCATTGAAGCTGGGGGCGACGATGCCGCCGTTGACGATCAGGAAGTTCACGTAGGAACCGGCCAGGCGCACCTCAGGGCTGCGCTCCTGGCTGCCGGCTGCGCGGTCGACACCGGCGCATTCTTCCTCGGTGGCATACAGCGGGCCCGGGATCGGCATCTTGTGCACGGTCAGGGCGCGGCCTTTGGCGTCGCGGACCTTTTCCAGTACGCCCATGGCTTCCTGGCAACGGCTGTAGTTGGGATCCTGCGGATCGTCGGTCCAGGCCAACAGCACTTCGCCCGGTCGCACGTAACAGCAGAAGTTGTCGACGTGGCCGTCGGTCTCGTCGTTGTACAGGCCATGCGGCAGCCAGATCACGGTATCGATGGCCAGGTGATCAGCCAGCATGGCTTCGATCTGTTCACGGTTCAGGTGCGGGTTGCGGTTGTGGTTGAGCAGGCACTCTTCGGTGGTGATCAGGGTGCCTTCGCCGTCGACGTGGATCGAGCCGCCCTCGAGCACGAAACCTTCAGTGCGGTAGCGGTCGCAGCCTTCGATATTGAGGATCTTGCTGGCGACCTGATCATCACGCAGCCAGGGGAAGTACAGGCCGCCCTCGAAGCCGCCCCAGGCGTTGAAACCCCAGTCGACGCCGCGCACTTCGCCCTTCTGGTCGGTGACGAAGGTCGGGCCGGTATCACGCACCCAGGCGTCGTCGGTGGTCATCTCGACGACGCGAATACGCTCGTGATCCAAGTGTGCGCAGGCATTTTCGTATTGCGCCGCCGAGGCGCAGACGGTGACCGGCTCGAACTCGGCGATGGCCTTGGCTACGGCGACGAACGCGTGCTGGCCAGGCTTGCCACCCAGTCGCCAGTTGTCCGGGCGCTCCGGCCACACGATCCAGGTCTGGCTGTGTGGCTCCCATTCGGCCGGCATGCGGAAGCCATCGGCGCGGGGTGTGGAGGTCAAGGTGTTCATGGCGTTGCTCCGGTGCTGAAGTCGTTCAAGGGGTCAGGAGGCGGTTGCGCCATCCTGGGGTTCAATGGGCCATAGAGAATCTGGTCGCCGTTTACGGAGCTTATCCCTGGTGCGCTTACAGTCCTTGCATCACATGCCTGTATTGCGGCGAGGCGAGGGCTTATACGCGTCGAGAAATGCCCATTCGAGATGATCTTATAGTCGATAAATATCGGCTTTAAAAGGATGGTTTTATCACTATCCAGCATCTTTAAAATATATTTGCGGATAAGTATTTGTATTAAATGAAATTGTTCGGGCTGATGGGCGCAACTCGCATGGCGGTTCAGCGAAGCATGGCCACGGGGGCACCTTTTCAGCTGATTGCGCGTTTGCGCAGGAAGGGCGGCAGGTAAAGCCCCAGGTACGCTTCGAATACGCGCAAGCCTTCCTCGGCATAGCGTGGGGTGATTTCCCCGTGCTGGTGAATCGAGCGGGCGTATACCCGATCGCCAAGCTCCATGGCCAGGCCGAACACATCGATATCGTCCGGCAGCGCCGGCAACTCGAAGTAGCGGTCGAACAGTGCCCGGTGCTGCTGACTAAGCTCGATATCGTGCTGGCGGTCAGCCTGGGTCACCTCGCTCAGACCGTGTTGGGCGAGGATCAGTTGCCTGGCCGCCGCATCGCCGGCATAGATGCGCAGCATTCGCTGCTCGATGATTCGGGAAAGATCACGCCAGGACTGCAACTGGTCCGCGTCGATGGGCTCCTGCAGGCAGTCTCGGAAGGCACGGTGAACATCGGCCGTCAGCGCCTGGAGCAAGGCGGGTACGCTGGGAAAGAAGTGGTAGACCGAGGACGGTGCGATTTCCGCGCGTTCGGCCACGGTGTAGATCGACAGCGCCGCCACCCCTTGCTCGGCCAGTAGCGTGCGGGCCGCGGCGAGAATCTGTTCGATACGTGCCTGGCTGCTGGCGCGGGGCTTGCGGGCGCTCACTCAGGCGTTCCTGGCTGCTTGCAGGCGTGTGCCAGGCCAATAACTGGCAAAGCCGGAAGGCGGTGAATCAATGCGGTCTTCCTATTTGACGATGGTGGCGAGTGCGACGAGATACCTTGGCGTCAGTATCTGGCCGGTCGCCGAATGATAGCGCCAGGCGACTATGAAAACGCCGGCTTCCGCCGGCGTTTTGCGCATCACACGGTGTGCAGGTACCAGTTGTACTCGAGATCGGAGATGGTCGTCTCGAACTCCTGCAACTCGGCTTCCTTGCAGGCGACGAAGATATCGATGTAATCCGGGCTGATGTACTTGTTGAGTACCTCGCTGTCGTCCAGCTGACGCAGGGCATCGCGTAGGTTGTTCGGCAGGCTCTGCTCCAGCTGCTCGTAAGAGTTGCCCTCGATGGGCTCACCCGGATCCAGCTGGTTGGTCAGACCGTGATGAATACCGGCCAGGATCGCCGCCATCATCAGGTACGGGTTGGCATCGGCGCCGGCTACCCGGTGTTCAATGCGGATCGCATCGCTGCTGCCGGTCGGCACGCGTACGGCTACGGTGCGGTTGTCCAGGCCCCAGCTCGGCGCGTTCGGGACGTAGAACTGCGCGCCGAAACGGCGGTAGGAGTTGACGTTCGGGCACAGGAAGGCCATCGACGCCGGCATGGTGTCGAGAATGCCTGCAATGGCATGACGCAGCGGGGCGTGGTGCTCCGGATCCTCGGTGGCGAAGATGTTCTGCCCGGTCTTCTTGTCGAGTAGCGAGATGTGCACATGCAGACCATTGCCCGCCTGACCCGGATAGGGCTTGGCCATGAAGGTGGAGTCCATCTCATGGTCGTAGGCGATGTTCTTGATCAGGCGCTTGAGCAGCAGCGCGTGGTCGCAGGCCTTGAGCGCATCATTGGTGTGATGCAGGTTGACCTCGAACTGCGCCGGTGCACTTTCCTTGACGATGGCGTCGGCGGGCAACGCCTGCTCCTTGGCGGCTTCGAGCATGTCCTGCAGGCAGTCGACGTACTCGTCGAGGTCGTCGATCAGATAAACCTGAGTCGAGTGCGGGCGCTTGCCGGAGATCGGCGAGCGCGGCGGCTGGGGACGGCCATTCACGTTCTCCTGGTCGATCAGGTAGAACTCCAGTTCGAAGGCCGCGCAGATGGTCAGGCCAAGTTCGTCGAACTTCTGTACCACCTGACGCAATACCTCACGTGGGTCGGCAAAGAAGGGGCTGCCGTCCAGTTCGTGCATGGTCATCAGCAGTTGCGCGGTCGGGCGCTTCTGCCAGGGTTCCTTGCACAGGGTATCGGGGATGGGGAAGCAGATACGGTCGGCGTCGCCGATGTCCAGGCCAAGGCCGGTGCTTTCGACGGTTGAGCCGTTGATGTCCAGAGCGAACAGCGAAGCGGGCAGGTTGATGCCCTTTTCGTACACCTTGTGGAGGCTGGCGCGTTCGATGCGCTTGCCGCGCACGACACCATTCATATCTGCAATCAGAAGGTCGACGAACTGAACCTCAGGGTGTTCCTTGAGGAACGCGTTCGCTTCATTGAGCTGAACGGCACGCGGGGGTACCGACATGATGCAACACCTTTGTTGTTAAAAATATCAATCAATTGCTGACGCACTGCGAGTCAATCCCAAACGCCAGAGGCTGTCAAGGCAGCTCGATGTTGCCCCAATGAGGGGCGCTGCGGCCATTTTTAGGGCGTTTCAGGGCATTTCCAGCGTTAGATCTCTGCACCCTTTTAGACGTGGCTGTGGGGCGATGCGCGAATCATTGAGCCAGCTTGTGTTGAAAAATGAACAAGGATAAGCTCGGTCGAACCCCACATAATCCAACAATACGGGTGTTTCATGAGCTGCATGTCGCTGTCCGGCGTCATTGCCAGCCTCCCACGGTGCGCGGCATTGCCGGCTGTGGTAGAGGTTGCTCGATCCTATTGCGCAGCCCTTGCGGCGCGCACTGCGGCGCATCGCGTTGCGGTATCTCTTACCTGCTCCTTCGCTCGAAAATCTGCACACTTCTCAATCCTTGAAGACGTTTGCGTCTCCATTGCGAGGCGACGAGTATCGCGACGCCTCGATGCGCTCAACGGCATTGCCAATCGTGAACCTTGCCGTGAAGCAGGTGACGGCGCGCGCTTTGCAAAGGCATCTGGCCCTGTCGAGTGCAACAAAGGTCGGTTACAGTCGGTGCACGATGGTGAAGCACCGCTGGGCATGCGCTGCGCTCTGCCGCCAGTGCCTGGAGGGTCGCTCGGGCAGTTGCCCGCAGTCGTGTAACACCCTGGTTTATTCCGCATCCACCTGGCAGGCCTGCCAGGCTTCTCGTGGTGCGGGGCATGTCGAGCCGGCCGAGGATGCCGGTTTCAAAACACTGAGGTCTCTATGAGCACCAAACTGGACCAGCTCTCGAGCTGGTTGAAAGAACGCAAGATCACCGAAGTCGAATGTCTGGTCAGCGACCTGACGGGGATTGCCCGGGGCAAGATCTCGCCGACCAACAAATTCCTCGACGAAAAGGGCATGCGCCTGCCTGAAAGCGTGTTGCTGCAGACTGTCACCGGTGACTATGTCGAAGACGACATTTATTACGACCTGCTCGACCCGGCGGATATCGACATGTTCTGCCGTCCGGACGAGAACGCCGTGTTCATCGTACCCTGGGCCATCGAGCCCACCGCCCAGGTGATCCACGACACCTACGACAAGCAGGGCAACCCCATCGAGCTGTCGCCGCGCAACATCCTCAAGAAGGTGCTGCGCCTGTATGCAGAGAAAGGCTGGCAACCCATCGTGGCGCCGGAGATGGAGTTCTACCTGACCAAGCGCAACAGCGACCCGGACTTCCCGCTGGTGGCTCCGATGGGCCGTTCCGGGCGCCCGGAAACCGGCCGGCAGAGTTTCTCGATCGATGCGGCCAACGAATTCGACCCGCTGTTCGAAGACATGTACGACTGGTGCGAGCTGCAGGGCCTGGACCTGGACACTCTGATCCACGAGGAAGGCCCGGCGCAGATGGAGATCAACTTCCGTCACGGCGAAGCCCTGCACCTGGCCGACCAGATTCTGGTGTTCAAGCGCACCATGCGCGAGGCGGCGCTCAAGCACGACGTGGCGGCGACCTTCATGGCCAAGCCGATCACCGATGAGCCGGGCAGCGCCATGCACCTGCACCAGAGCATCATCGACGTGAAGACCGGCAAGAACATCTTCTCCAACGAAGACGGTTCGATGAGCCAGCTGTTCATGCACCACATCGGTGGCCTGCAGAAATACATCCCCGAAGTGCTGCCGCTGTTCGCGCCCAACGTCAACTCGTTCCGCCGCTTCCTGCCCGACACCTCGGCGCCGGTGAACGTCGAGTGGGGCGAGGAAAACCGCACCGTCGGCCTGCGCGTGCCGGATGCCACGCCGAATAACCGCCGCGTGGAAAATCGCCTGGCTGGCGCTGACGCCAACCCTTATCTGGCCCTGGCAGCCAGCCTGCTGTGCGGCTACATCGGCATGGTCGAGGGCATCGAGCCCAGCGCGCCGGTCGTCGGTCGCGGCTACGAGCGCCGCAACCTGCGCCTGCCGCTGACTTTGGAGGCGGCGCTGGAGCGCATGGAAACCTGCCAGGTGGTCGAACAGTACCTGGGCCACAAGTTCGTCAGCGGCTATGTGGCGGTCAAGCGTGCCGAGCACGAGAATTTCAAGCGGGTGATCAGCTCCTGGGAACGCGAGTTCCTGCTGCTCTCGGTCTGATCCAGCCGGGGCTGTCGTGTGATCCGACCGGCCCCGCATTTATAAGAGGTGAACATGACGGCAAACAATGCAAAGACCCAGCAATGGCAGGCCATGAGCCGCGATCATCACCTGGCGCCTTTCAGCGACTTCAAGCAATTGGCCGAGAAAGGCCCGCGCATCATCACCCGCGGTGAAGGTGTGCACCTGTGGGACAGCGAAGGCAACAAGATCCTCGATGGCATGGCCGGGCTGTGGTGCCTGGCCGTCGGCTACGGCCGCGAGGAACTGGTCGAGGCGGCTAGCAAGCAGATGCGCGAGCTGCCGTTCTACAACACCTTCTTCCAGACCGCCCACCCGCCAGTGCTGGAGCTGGCCAAGGCGCTCGCCGAGGTGACGCCAGCTGGCATGAACCACGTGTTCTTCACCGGCTCGGGCTCGGAAGGCAACGACACCATGCTGCGCATGGTTCGCCATTACTGGGCGCTCAAGGGTAAGCCGAACAAGAAGGTGGTGATCGCCCGCGAGAACGGCTACCACGGCTCCACCGTCGCCGGCGCCAGCCTGGGCGGCATGAAGGGCATGCACGAGCAGGGCGACCTACCGATTCCGGGTATCGTGCATATCGCCCAGCCTTACTGGTTCGGCGAGGGCGGCGACATGACGCCGGAAGCCTTCGGCATCTGGGCTGCCGACGAGCTGGAGAAGAAGATTCTCGAAGTCGGCGAAGACAATATCGCTGCCTTCCTGGCTGAGCCTATTCAGGGCGCGGGCGGCGTAATCATCCCGCCGGACAGCTACTGGCCGCGGGTGCGCGAGATTCTCGCCAAGTACGACATCCTGTTCGTCGCCGATGAAGTGATCTGCGGGTTCGGCCGTACCGGTGAGTGGTTCGGCAGCGACTTCTACGGCAACAAGCCGGACATGATGACCATCGCCAAGGGCCTGACCTCCGGCTATGTGCCGATGGGCGGCCTGGTGGTGCGCGACGAGATCGTCAAGGTGCTCAACGAGGGTGGCGACTTCAACCACGGCTTCACCTATTCCGGGCACCCGGTGGCGGCGGCGGTGGCACTGGAGAACATCCGAATTCTGCGCGAAGAAAAGATCATCGAGCGGGTCAGAGAAGAAACGGCACCGTATTTGCAGAAGCGCCTGCGCGAATTGGCGGATCACCCGCTGGTCGGTGAAGTGCGCGGCGTGGGTATGCTCGGCGCCATCGAACTGGTGAAGGATAAAGCCACTCGCGCGCGTTACCCGAGCGACAAGGCGGTGGGCATGATCTGCCGCGGTCACTGTTTCGAGAACGGACTGATCATGCGCGCCGTGGGCGACACCATGATCATTTCGCCGCCGCTGGTGATCAGCAAGAGCGAGATCGACGAGCTGGTGGAAAAGGCCCGCAAGTGCCTGGACCTCACCGCCCGTGCTTTACTGGCCTGACGGCTGCTGCAACGCGTTTCGAAGGTAGCGACAGTTGGTGCAATAAATTGCCTGCCAGGGCTTGAGCGATGGGGCTGCTATCGCCAGACTTGCCGGCCAAAAAAACGGGCCTGCCGCACAGCGCGGCGGCCCGGTTAATCGACATCACAATAGGGAGCTGAACCGCATGATCAAGACTTTCGGCAAGACTCTGCTGGCGGTGACGCTGGCCGGCGCCGTGGCCGGTATGGCGCAGGCTGATGGCAAGGTCCTCAACATCTACAACTGGTCGGACTACATCGCCCCGGACACCATCGAGAAGTTCACCAAGGAGACCGGCATCAAGGTCACCTACGACGTCTTCGATTCCAACGAAACCCTGGAAGCCAAGCTGTTCGCCGGCAAATCTGGTTACGACATCGTGGTGCCGTCCAACAGCTTCCTGGCCAAGCAGATCAAGGCCAAGGTCTACCAGCCGCTGGATAAGTCCAAGCTGCCGAACTGGGACAACCTGGACAAGAACCTGCTGAAAACCGTCGAGGTCAGCGACCCGGGTAACAAGTATTCCTTCCCGTACATGTGGGGCACCGTGGGCATCGGTTTCAACCCTGAGAAGGTCAAGGCTGCGCTGGGCGAAAACGCCCCGGTCGATTCCTGGGACCTGCTGTTCAAGCCCGAGAACATCGAGAAGCTGAAGTCCTGTGGCGTGTCCTTCCTCGACTCGCCAACCGAGATCCTGCCGATCGCCATGCAGTACCTGGGCTATGAACCGACCAGCACCGATCCGAAGCAGCTCAAGGAAGCCGAAGCGCTGTTCATGAAGATCCGCCCGTCGATCACCTATTTCCACTCCTCCAAGTACATCTCCGACCTGGCCAACGGCAACCTCTGCGTGGCCGTGGGTTACTCGGGGGACATCTACCAGGCCAAGTCGCGCGCCGAAGAGGCCGGTGGCAAGGTCAAGGTCTCTTACAACATTCCCAAGCAAGGTGCCGGCGCCTTCTTCGACATGGTGGCCATTCCGGCCGATGCGGAGAACGTCGAGTCCGCCCATGCCTTCCTGAACTTCCTGCTCAAGCCGGAAATCATGGCCGAGATCACCAACGAAGTGCACTTCCCGAACGGCAACGCGAAAGCCACCCCGCTGGTCGACGAAGCCATTCGTAACGACCCGGGCGTTTACCCGACCCAGGAAACCATGGGCAAGCTGTATGCCTTCCCGGACCTGCCGGCGGCCGCCCAGCGCACCATGACCCGCAGCTGGACCAAGATCAAGTCCGGTCGCTGATCGGCTGATGACCGCGGCACCTGGCGCCGCGGTCCGTTTCGGCAGGCAAAGGGGCGGATCGTCGCCCATCCAGGGCAGCGCCACGACCGTGGCGCTCTCCCTGATCGCGATACGTCACCTCGGTGACAAGACACAAGAAGAGGACGACCTGTGCATTTTTCCCTGGGCAAGATCCTGACAACGACCGCGCTTTCGGTTGGCTTGGCAACCCTGGCACATGCGGACGGCACCGTGCATATCTACAACTGGAGCGACTACATCGGCGAGAACACCCTGGCCGAGTTCCAGAAGGCCACGGGCATCAAGCCGGTCTACGACGTCTTCGACTCCAACGAAACCCTGGAAGGTAAACTGCTCGCCGGCCGTACCGGCTACGACGTGGTGGTGCCGTCCAATCATTTTCTCGGCAAGCAGATCAAGGCGGGCGCGTTCCAGAAGCTCGACCGTTCGCTGCTGCCGAACTGGAACAACCTCGACCCGGCGCTGCTCAAGCAGCTGGAAACCAACGACCCGGGCAATCAATACGCTGTGCCTTATCTGTGGGGTACCAACGGTATCGGCTACAACGTGGCCAAGGTCAAGGAAGTGCTCGGTGTCGACAAGATCGACTCCTGGGCCGTGCTGTTCGAGCCGCAGAACATGAAGAAGCTCGCCAGCTGCGGCGTGTCCTTCATGGATTCGGCGGACGAGGTGATTCCCTCGGTGCTCAACTACCTGGGCCTGGACCCGAACAGCCAGAGCGCTGACGACTACGCCAAGGCCGAAGCCAAGCTGATGGAAGTACGCCCCTATATCAGCTACTTCCACTCCTCCAAGTACATCTCCGATCTGGCCAACGGCAACATCTGCGTGGCGTTCGGCTACTCCGGTGACGTGCTGCAGGCCGCCGACCGTGCCGCGGAGGCAGGCAAGGGCGTCGAAATCGCCTATGCGATTCCCAAGGAAGGCGCCAACCTGTGGTTCGACATGCTTGCCATCCCCAAGGATGCCAGCAACGTCAAAGAGGCCCACGCTTTCATCAACTACCTCCTAGATCCCAAGGTGATCGCCGGGGTCAGTGACTACGTGGGTTACGCCAATGCCAACACCAAGGCGGGCGAGCTGATGGATCAGGAAATCCGCGAGGACGAGTCGGTGTACCCGCCGCAGGCCGTGCTGGACAAGTTGTACGTGATGGCCGAACTGCCGCCCAAGGCGCAGCGCCTGATGACGCGAAGCTGGACGAAGATCAAGTCCGGAAGATGATCAACCCTTTAGCGCCCGGCCTCTGTCGGGCGCCATTTTTACTGCGGGAGTTTGGTAATGGCAGTTGCTTCCAGTACCTATAAGAAGGTCATCGAGGGGAGCCAGCAACCCAAAGAGGTGTTGGTCAAGATCGAGCGTGTGACCAAGAAGTTCGACGAAACCGTCGCGGTCGACGATGTCTCGCTGACCATCAACAAGGGCGAGATCTTCGCCCTGCTCGGTGGTTCCGGTTCCGGCAAGTCGACCCTGTTGCGCATGCTCGCCGGCTTCGAGCGGCCGACCGAAGGGCGCATCTTCCTCGACGGCCAGGACATTACCGACCTGCCGCCGTACGATCGACCGATCAACATGATGTTCCAGTCCTACGCGCTGTTCCCGCACATGAGCGTGGCCGACAACATCGCCTTCGGCCTCAAGCAGGACAAGATGCCCAAGGCCGAGATCGACGCCCGCGTGGCCGAGATGCTCAAGCTGGTGCACATGACCCAGTACGCCAAGCGCAAGCCGCACCAGCTTTCCGGCGGCCAGCGTCAGCGCGTGGCGCTGGCCCGCTCGCTGGCCAAACGCCCCAAGCTGCTGCTGCTCGACGAGCCCATGGGCGCGCTGGACAAGAAGCTGCGCTCGCAGATGCAGCTCGAGCTGGTGGAAATCATCGAGCGTGTCGGCGTGACCTGTGTGATGGTCACCCACGACCAGGAAGAGGCCATGACCATGGCCCAGCGCATCGCCATCATGCACCTGGGCTGGATCGCCCAGATCGGCAGCCCCATCGACGTCTACGAGACGCCGGCCAGCCGTCTGGTCTGTGAGTTCATCGGCAACGTCAACCTGTTCGACGGGCAGATCGTGCATGACGACACCGACCACGCGGTGATCGACTGCCCGCAGCTCGACAAGCCGATCTACATCGGCCACGGCATCAGCACCCGTGCCCAGGAGACCCAGGTGACCTACGCCCTGCGCCCGGAAAAACTGCTGATGGCCACCCAGCTGCCGGCTGACCACGAGCACCCGGAATACAACTGGAGCAACGGCACGGTGCATGACATCGCCTATCTGGGCGGCCATTCGGTGTACTACGTCAAGCTGACTTCCGGGCAGATCGTGCAGTGCTTCATCGCCAACGCCGAGCGCCGCGGCAAGCGGCCGACCTGGGATGACCCGGTGGTGGTGTTCTGGGAAGACGACAGCGGCGTGGTGTTGCAGTCATGAAAATGAGCAGCCTGACCAAGCGTATGCCTAATGGCCGGCACCTGGTGATCGGCATCCCATTCATCTGGCTGTTCCTGTTCTTCCTGCTGCCGTTCATCATCGTGCTGAAGATCAGCTTCGCCGAAGCCGATGTGGCGATCCCGCCGTACACGGAAATCTACACTTGGGTCGACAACACCCTGCAGGTGGTGCTGAACCTGGGCAACTACATCTTCCTTACCGAGGATGAGCTGTATCTGGCCGCGTACCTTGGCTCGCTGAAAATCGCCTTTTTCAGCACCCTGGCCTGTCTGCTGATCGGCTACCCGATGGCCTACGCCATCGCCCGGGCCAAGAAGGAAACCCAGACGGTCCTGCTGTTGCTGGTGATGATGCCGACCTGGACCGCGATCCTGATCCGCGTTTACGCGTGGATGGGCATCCTCAGCAACAACGGTCTGCTCAACGGCTTTTTGCAGAGCATCGGCTTGATCGACGCGCCACTGCAGATCCTCAACACCAACACCGCGGTGTACATCGGCATCGTCTACTCGTACCTGCCGTTCATGATCCTGCCGCTGTTCGCCAACCTGGTGAAACACGATCAGAGCCTGCTCGAAGCAGCTTCGGATCTGGGTTCGAGCACCTTCAACAGCTTCTGGAAGATCACCGTACCGCTGTCCAAGAACGGCATCATCGCCGGCTGCATGCTGGTGTTCATCCCGGTGGTTGGCGAGTTCGTGATCCCCGAGCTGCTCGGCGGGCCGGAAACCCTGATGATCGGCAAGGTGCTGTGGCAGGAGTTCTTCAACAACCGCGACTGGCCGGTAGCCTCGGCGCTGGCGGTGGTGATGCTTGCGATCCTCTTGGTGCCCATCATTCTGTTCAACCGTAACCAAGCCAAAGAGCTGGAGGGCCGGACATGAAGAATTTCCGTTTCTCCACGCTGATGCTGTGGGCAGGCCTGACCTTCATCTACCTGCCGATGGTCATCCTGGTGATCTACTCGTTCAACGCCTCGCGGCTGGTGACGGTGTGGGGCGGCTGGTCGACCAAGTGGTACGTGAGCCTGCTCGACGACCGCCAGCTGATGGGCGCCGTCTGGCGTTCCTTGGAGATCGCCTGCTACACGGCGATCGCCGCGGTGGCGCTGGGTACGCTGGCGGCCTTCGTGCTGACCCGCATCAGCCGCTTCAAGGGCCGCACGCTGTTCGGCGGCCTGGTCACCGCACCGCTGGTAATGCCGGAAGTGATCACCGGTCTGTCACTGCTGCTGCTGTTCGTGGCCATGGCCCAGCTGATCGGCTGGCCGGCGGAGCGCGGCATGATGACCATCTGGATCGCCCACACCACGTTCTGTTCGGCCTATGTGGCCGTGGTGGTGTCGGCGCGCCTGCGCGAGCTGGACCTGTCCATCGAAGAAGCGGCCATGGACCTCGGCGCGCGGCCATGGAAGGTGTTCTTCCTGATCACCATCCCGATGATCGCGCCTTCGCTGGTGGCTGGCGGCATGATGTCCTTCGCCCTGTCGCTGGATGACCTGGTACTGGCCAGCTTCGTGTCCGGTCCTGGCGCCACCACGCTGCCGATGGAGGTGTTCTCCAAGGTGCGCCTGGGCGTGACCCCGGCGATCAACGCCATCGCCAGTCTGATCCTGCTGGCGGTATCGCTGGCCACCTTCCTGGTGTGGTTCTTCAGCCACCGCGCCGAGGAGCGCCGTCGCAAGGCGATCCAGCAGGTCATGGAAGAAAGCCAGCACGCTATCGGCGCCCGTCCGGAGGCCAAGCCGGCTCACTGATCAGCTGAGCGGCAAGACGATGCCCGCCACTGCGCAAGCAGGGCGGGCATTTTCATTTCCGGCATTCGCATGGTGATGCCCGCATCAACCGCTAGAGTCTGTTCACGAGCGTTTTGGGCGGCATTAGAGAGAGACGGCTACAAGGCAGAAGGGAACATCGATGCAGTACCTGTGGGAGAGGGCGGGGACGCCCAGTCCATGCCCGCGATTTTTCTCGCGCATGGCGTGCTCCCACAATAGATCAGCAAACGGCTGCTTCCGCCTTTTCTCAGGTAAAGCGCTGAAAATCGAGCCGAAAGGTCGTGAACAGGCTCTTAGAGAGGCTGGCGACTCGGCTCCTGGGGCGCGCATCGCTCGCCACGTAGTCATCAAGCCGCACCAGGCTTCAGCGCTGGTTGCTTTGCAGAAGCAAGGCGGACGTAGAAATGAAAACGCCCGGGCTATTACGGCCCGGGCGTTTGGGTTGTTGCAGACGCTTAGCGCGTCAGGTGCAGGAAGTGCATATGGCGCTCGTACTGATCAAGGATGTCGCCGATCACTTCTTCACGGTTCCAGCCCATCACGTCGTAATCCTGGCCGCCCTCGTTGAGGTGTACCTCGGCGCGGAAGTACTTACGCTCTTCGCTGGAGTCATCGCGGGTATCGCGCAAGGCGAAACTCGGCTGGATCAGTGCGCGGGGGCGAACCTGATACTGGAAGTCGGCTTCGGCGCCATGGCTGACCGACAGCGTGACACGCCCATCTTCGCCGCTCTCTACCTGGGCTTCGCGGCCCTGCTTGCGCATTTCCTCAGCCACCTGCTGACAGGCCGGCAGCACGGTTTCGGCGATGAAGCGGTTGACGTGGGAGCGACGCGGCAGCATCACCATGCTACGCAGGCGACGTTGCCAGCCGCCAGTGCTCGAGGCACCACGTGGGCTGAGGGCGACCTGGTCACGCAGATTGCGTTTGGCTGCATCGATCTGCAGCGCGCGCAGCAGGCCCCACATCGATGCCATCAGGGCGATCACGAAAGGCAGAGCGCTGGCGATGGTCGCGGTCTGCAGTGCCTTGAGTCCGTCGGCCAGCAGTAGCGAGGCGGCGACCACGCCCATCAGCACGGCCCAGAAGATGCGTTGCCATACCGGTGTCTGGTCCTGGCCGCCAGAGGCAAGCATGTCCACGACCATGGCGCCGGAGTCGGCGGAAGTGACGAAGAACACCACCACCATCAACACCGCGATCTGCGAAAGGATTGCCGAGAACGGGAAGTGTTCGAGGAATGCGAATAACGCCAGCGAACTGTCCTTGTCGACCGCCGCCGCGAGATCGGTGACGCCGTCGACCAGGATCATGTGAATCGCGGTATCGCCGAACACGGTCATCCACAGCAGGGTGAAGCCGGCCGGTACCACCAGCACGCCGCCGATGAACTGGCGAATGGTGCGGCCGCGGGAAATGCGGGCGATGAACAAGCCCACGAATGGCGACCAGGACAACCACCAGCCCCAGTAGAACAGCGTCCAGCCGCCGATCCAGTCGGTCGGCTCGTAGGCGTAGAGGTTGAAGGTCTTGCTGACGATCTCCGACAGGTACTGGCCGGTGTTCTGCACGAAGGTCTGCAGTACAAACACGGTCGGGCCGAGCACCAGTACGAACAGCATCAGGCACACGGCCAACAGCATGTTCAGTTCGGAGAGCATGCGGATGCCCTTGTCCAGGCCGCTGACCACCGAAATGGTGGCCAGGCCCATGGTGCCGGCCAGCAGCAGGAGCTGCATCGTAGTGGTGGTCGGCATGCCGTACAGGTGGTTGAAACCGGTGTTGATCTGCATCACGCCGTAGCCCAGCGACGTGGCCACGCCGAGCACGGTGCCGATCACTGCGAAGATATCCACAGCATGGCCGATGGGCCCATAAATACGGTCGCCGATCAGCGGATAGAGCGCCGAGCGCAGGGTCAGCGGCAAGTTATGGCGGAAGCTGAAGTAGGCCAGAATCAGCGCGACGATGGCGTAGATGGCCCAGGCATGCAGGCCCCAGTGGAAGAAGGTGACGTTCATCGCCTCCTTGGCCGCCTCGACGGTCTGAGCGTCACCCACGGGCGGTGCGAGGAAGTGCATCACCGGTTCGGCAACGCCGAAGAACATCAGGCCGATGCCCATGCCGGCGCAGAACAGCATGGAAAACCAGGTTCGGTTGTTGTAGTCCGGCTCGCTGTGGTCCGGGCCGAGCTTGATGTCGCCGTAGCGACTGATGGCCAGGAAAACCGCGAAGAGCAGGATGATCGCCACGGCCAGGATATAGACCCAGCTGGCGTTCTCGATGATCCACGATTGGGTCGCCCCGAACACGCTCTGGGCGTTGTCCTTGAAGACGGTGCTATAGATCACCAGGCAGGCGATGATAATTGTGGAGCCGAAAAAGACCGGCGGGTTGAGGTTTGAGCGAGAAGACAAAGGTGCCTCCATTGAGCTAGCTCTCCTTGTTCGGAGTCAGTCCATGATTCACGCACCCGTTGATCTGGCTGTCGCTGGATCGCGCAGGGGAGTGGAGCGGAGAGACGACTCGGTTTTCGGATGGCCGCCAAAAGCGGAAGGCCCGCGATTGTACCATTGCCGTTAGTCGGGGTTCTTGAACCTGCCTTTTATCGATAGGAAAGCGCTTCGTTTCGTTCAGCTTTTTTGTGCGCTCACAGGTTGGTGCGGTACTGCAGCGCCTCGGCCAGGTGCTGACGGCTGATCGCCTGCTGCGCTTGCAGATCGGCCAGAGTGCGCGCCACCTTCAATACCCGATGGGCCGAGCGCAGTGACAGCGTCAGGCGCTCGCAGGCGTGCTCCAGCCACTGGCGGTCGGCGTCGGCCAGTGCGCAGTGGGCGCGAAGCCCGGGTAGGTCAATAAAGGCATTGGCGATACCCTGACGCTGCAGCTGAATATCGCGTGCGGCGGCAACACGTTCAGCCGCCTGGGCGCTGTTTTCGCCTGCATCGGTGGGCGCGTCGAGTTGGGTGCTTTCCCGGGCGACGGTGATGTGTAGATCAATGCGATCAAGCAACGGCCCGGACAGCTTGCCGCGATAGCGCTGGATCTGCTCGGCACTGCAGCGACAGCGCCCGCTGGGGTCACCCAAAAAACCGCACGGGCAAGGGTTCATGGCCGCCACCAGCTGGAAGCGGGCAGGGAAGCTGACCTTGTCGCGGGCGCGGGCGATGACAATTTGCCCGCTTTCCAGGGGTTCGCGAAGAACCTCAAGCACGCGGCGATCAAACTCGGGCAATTCATCGAGAAAAAGAACACCGTGGTGAGCCAGTGTTATTTCTCCAGGTTGCGGGCGACTGCCACCACCGACAAGTGCCGGGCCGGATGCGCTGTGGTGCGGATGGCGAAAGGGGCGCTGCGGCCAGCTCTGTAGTGGCGTGTGGCTGGCCACCGAGCGGATGGCCGCTACCTGCAGGGCTTCCTCCTCGGTCAATGGCGGCAGCAACCCCGGCAGACGGCTGGCCAACAGCGTCTTGCCGGTGCCGGGCGGGCCACTCAGCAGCAGATTGTGATTGCCTGCCGCCGCCACCAGCAGCGCTCGTTTGGCAGCGATCTGGCCCTGCACTTCAGCCAGGTCCGGGTAGGGTTGGGTGTGACGCAAAAGGCCCAGGGGCTGGTAGGGCGTCAGGGACGCCTGGCCATTGAGATGTGCGACCAGCTCCAGCAGGTGATCAACCGCCAGCACGGTGAGGCCGTTGGCCAGGCTGGCCTCTTCGGCGTTCTCGCGTGGCACCACCAGCGTGCGCCCGGCTTCGCGGGCTGCCAGCGCTGCCGGAAGCACGCCCTGAACGGAGCGTATCGCGCCGGACAAGGCCAGCTCGCCCAGGCATTCGAGCGGGGGCAGGCTGTCGACCGGCACCTGGCCGCTGGCGGCGAGAATGCCCAAGGCAATGGCCAGGTCGAAGCGGCCGCCGTCCTTGGGCAGATCGGCCGGCGCCAGGTTCAAGGTGATTCGCCTTGGTGGAAAGTCGAACGCGCAGTTGAGGATGGCGCTGCGTACGCGGTCCTTGGATTCCTTGACCGCGGTTTCCGGTAGGCCCACCAGGGCCAGTGAGGGCAGGCCGTTGGCCAGGTGCGCTTCGACGGTGACGCTGGGTGCGTCGACCCCGATCTGGGCGCGGCTGTGGACGATGGCCAATGACATCGATCACTCCTTGATCGTCTGCCAGCCGAGCGGATTACTCGGCCGGTGCGTGCGGCATATTCGCGGTGCGGGTTTCGAGTTCGGCGACCTTGGCTTCCAGCGCTTCGAGACGGGCGCGGGTGCGGGCCAGCACGATCATCTGGCTGTCGAATTCTTCGCGGCTGACCAGGTCCAGTTTGCTGAAGCTGCTCTGCAGCAGCACCTTGAGCTGGCTTTCGATTTCACTGCGCGGCAGTGGGTTGTCACCGCTGAGCAGGCGGCTGGCCTGACTGCTGAGGGCATCGAGCAACGCTTTGGGTGGCAGCATGGGAACCTTCCGAAATGAGTTGGGGGCAGTGTAGCACGCCCTTTTTTCGCGACCGCCGCGGCGCCTGTGCACCGATATCGTGCGTTATGTGGTGCGGTTTGGCGCTCTTCTGGTGCGGCTGCTTTGCTGCAATGTGGGTCTCACCTGCCCTGACTCCCGTAAGTTCCTGAAAAGCGGCGTTTTGCCGGTATTGGCAAGATTTCTGCTTAGACGCTCATGACCCATGCACCGATGCGGTTCGGATATTACGAGCGGGCGGAAGTGGTTCACCGGGAGCAGTCGGTGGTATCGGATCAGCCCGTCTTGGCAACCGATGCATACAAAAGCCAGACACTGAGCTTAGACTTGGGCCGGGGTAACAATTCCTGGGGCAAGTCCACCTTACACGGGAGAGAGTTTCATGAAACTAGTCACTGCCATCATCAAGCCATTCAAGCTGGACGACGTCCGTGAATCGCTGTCGGAAATCGGGGTGCAAGGCATCACCGTGACCGAAGTGAAAGGCTTCGGCCGTCAGAAGGGCCACACCGAGCTGTACCGCGGTGCCGAATACGTCGTCGATTTCCTGCCCAAGGTGAAGATCGACGTCGCCATCGCCGACGATCAGCTGGACCGCGTCATTGAGGCCATCACCAAGGCCGCCAACACCGGCAAGATCGGTGACGGCAAGATTTTCGTCGTAAACCTGGAACAGGCGATCCGCATCCGTACCGGCGAAACCGATACCGACGCGATCTAAAGCTCCGCCCCCACCCCCCCCAAATCGTCCCAGGAGTTAAATCATGACTCTGCGAAAAATCGCAGGGCTTGGAGCCCTTTCGTCCCTGTTTTTCCCAAGCCTGGTCATGGCTCAGGAGAAAACCCTGAATTCCGGTGACACGGCCTGGATGCTGACCTCCACCGCCCTTGTGCTGTTCATGACCATTCCGGGCCTGGCACTGTTCTACGCTGGCATGGTGCGTTCCAAGAACGTGCTGTCGGTGATGATGCAGTGCTTCGCCATCACCGCGCTGATGAGCCTTTTGTGGTTCGCCTACGGCTACAGCCTGGCGTTCGACACCACCGGGATGGAAGCCGGAGTCACCAACTTCAGCTCCTTCGTGGGTGGTCTGGGCAACATGTTCCTCGGCAACCTGACCAAGGAGTCGCTGACCTCGGCCTTTCCGGAAAGCGTGTTCATCACCTTCCAGATGACCTTCGCCATCATCACCCCGGCACTGATCGTTGGCGCCTTCGCCGAGCGTATGAAGTTCTCGGCGATGCTGGTATTCATGACCGTGTGGTTCACCTTGGTCTATGCGCCCATCGCGCACATGGTTTGGAGTGGCGACGGCGCGCTGATGTGGGACTGGGGCGTACTCGACTTCGCGGGTGGCACCGTGGTGCACATCAACGCCGGTATCGCCGGTCTGGTGGCGTGCATCGTACTGGGCAAGCGCAAGGGCTTCCCGAGCGTGGCCATGGCGCCGCACAACCTGGGTTACACCCTGATCGGTGCTGCCATGCTGTGGGTCGGCTGGTTCGGTTTCAACGCCGGCTCCGCCGCCGCCGCTGACCAGACCGCCGGCATGGCCATGCTGGTCACCCAGATCGCCACCGCTGCTGCCGCACTGGCCTGGATGTTCGCCGAATGGGTCGCTCACGGTAAGCCGAGTGCGCTGGGCATTGCCTCCGGCGTGGTTGCTGGCCTGGTTGCCATCACCCCGGCTGCCGGCACCGTCGGCCCGATGGGCGCGCTGATCATTGGCCTGGCGTCCGGCGTGATCTGCTTCTTCTGCGCCACCAGCCTCAAGCGCAAGCTCGGCTACGACGACTCGCTGGACGTGTTCGGCGTGCATGGCGTGGGCGGCATCGTCGGCGCACTGCTGACCGGCGCATTCGCTGCACCGGCCCTGGGCGGTTTCGGTGAGGTCGAAAACATCGGCCTGCAACTGTGGATCCAGTTCAAGGGCGTCGCCGTCACCGTGATCTACACCGCTATCGTCACCTTCGTGATTCTCAAGGTCATCGATGCCGTGATGGGCCTGCGCGTGACCGAAGAAGAAGAGTCGGTCGGCCTCGACCTGGCTCAGCACAACGAGCGCGGCTACATCCTGTAAGTACCAGCGGCCCGCCTGGTGTGGCGGGCCGACAAGCACACGGAGTGCGCCCGGAGCCAACCCGGGCGCCTCGACCGCACAGCGCATCCCCTGCGCAACGGCCAGAGGTGAATAAAAAATGGATAACACAGCACTGACTGCTCTGCAGTACGGTTTCGATACCTTCTACTTTCTGATTTGCGGCGCTCTCGTCATGTGGATGGCGGCTGGCTTCGCCATGCTCGAGTCGGGCCTGGTTCGCGCCAAGAACACCACTGAAATCCTTACCAAGAATATTGCGTTGTATGCCATCGCCAGCGTCATGTACCTGGTGATCGGCTACCACATCATGTATTCCAGTCCGGAAGGCGGCATTCTGCCGAGCCTGGGTTTCCTGATCGGTGACGAACACAGCGCCGAGGCTGTTCTGGCCGGTGGCGAGGACGCCCCTTACTACGCAGCCCGTTCGGACTTCTTCTTTCAGATCGTGTTCGCCGCGACCTGCATGTCGGTAGTATCCGGTGCGGTGGCCGAGCGCATGAAGCTGTGGGCGTTCCTGATCTTCGCCGTATTCATGACCGGCTTCATCTACCCGATTCAGGGTTTCTGGAAGTGGGGCGCCGGCTTCCTCGATGCCGCTGGCTTCCTGGATTTCGCCGGTTCCGGCGTGGTGCACATGGCGGGCGCATCCGCCGCTCTGGCTGGTGTACTGCTGCTCGGTGCGCGCAAGGGCAAGTACGGCCCCAACGGCCAGGTCAACGCCATTCCGGGCGCCAATCTGCCGCTCGCCACGCTCGGCACCTTCATCCTGTGGATGGGCTGGTTCGGCTTTAACGGCGGCTCGCAGCTGAAGATGAGCACCATCGAGGATGCCAACTCCGTCGCCCAGGTTTTCGTCAACACCAACATGGGCGCTGCCGGCGGTCTGATCGCTGCATTGATCGTGGCACGCATCCTGTTCGGCAAGGCTGACCTGACCATGGCGCTCAATGGTGCGCTAGCTGGCCTGGTGGCCATCACCGCCGAACCGCTGACGCCGAGCGCGCTGCAGGCCACTCTGATCGGTGGTGTGGGCGGCGTGCTGGTGGTGTTCTCCATCCTGGCGCTGGACAAAATCAGGATCGACGACCCGGTCGGTGCCATCTCGGTACACGGCGTGGTCGGCATCTGGGGCCTGCTGGCCGTCTGCCTGACCAACAGCGAGGCGTCGCTGGGCGCTCAGCTGCTGGGCATTGCCAGTATCTTCGCCTGGGTGTTCTTCGCCAGCCTGATCGTGTGGGGCATCATCAAGGCGGTCATCGGCCTGCGCGTCTCCGAGGAAGAAGAATACGACGGGGTGGATATCGCCGAATGCGGCATGGAGGCCTATCCCGAGTTTACCCGCAAGTAACCTGAGGCAGACTCAGACTCCGCGCCATCGATAAAAATGATGGTGCACACCAGCAAAAGGGCGCTCAGGCGCCCTTTGCTTTTTTGTCCGGCACGCTAGAATGCGCGCGTTGAAAAACGAGGGCGACGAGCATGTGGCAGCAACGGCTGATCACCCTGCGTCCACGGGCGCGAGGCTTTCACCTGGTGACCGATGAACTGCTGGATGCATTACCGGAACTGGCGAGCTACAGGGTGGGTCTGTTACACCTGTGGCTGCAGCACACCTCGGCGTCCCTGACGGTCAACGAGAATGCGGACCCTGCGGTACGCCGCGACTTCGAGCGCTTCTTTCGCCGCCTCGTCCCTGAGGATGCGACAGGCTTTGAGCACTGCGACGAAGGCCCGGACGACCTGCCGGCGCATTTCAAGTCGAGTCTGCTCGGCGTTCAGTTGCAGTTGCCGGTGAGTAACGGGCGTTTGGCGCTGGGCACCTGGCAGGGAGTTTACCTGGGCGAACACCGCGAACAGGGTGGCGCTCGCCGCGTGCTGGCAACCTTGCAAGGTACGGCAAATTGAATTTTTTCCAGGCGTTCGGCAACGTCGGACGACTGGGCTATAACTAACCTGCTTTTCGCAAGTCATGAGGCTGAACATGAGCGACGAAGAACTGGAACAAGACGAGCTGGAAGGCGCAGACGAGGACGACGGCGAGGAGCTGGCGGCCGCGGATGGTGATGCTGCCGATGACGACAGCGAGTCCGATAGCGCGGCACCTGCCAAGGGCAAAGCCAAGAAGGCCGTCGAGGTCGAAGAGCTGCCGAGCGTAGAAGCCAAGCAGAAGGAACGCGATGCGCTGGCGCGCGCCATGGAAGAGTTCCTGGCCCGTGGTGGCAAGGTTCAGGAAGTGGAGCCCAACGTCGTTTCCGACCCGCCTAAGAAGCCTGACAGCAAGTACGGCAGTCGCCCCATCTGACGCGAACGCCGGATTTGAATGCAAAAGCCCGCCTGAGAAGGCGGGCTTTTGCGTTTATGGCAGATGTCTTGTGTGGCGCAGAGGGCCGCCTCTGATGGCTCCGTCAAGGTGAGAGCGCGCCATGCGCGCGAAATCACGGGCATGGCCCGTTCCCACGGTGTTTAGCGCAGCCCATTGCGTCTTAAGACATCGACTCCCAGCGCTGTAATAGCGCTGGCAGCTCGCCGAGGCTGCGGATCTGCCCATCGGCCGGTTTCTCACCAGTCCAGGTCTTACCTTCCGGATTGAACCACACCGCGCGCCAGCCGGCGGCCTGTGCGCCAGCGATATCGTCGCCGGGGTGGTCGCCGATATGCACCGCCTGCTCGGCCTGCATGCCGGAGCGGGCGAGGGCCTCCTCGAACGGCCTGCGATCGGGTTTGCCGACGCCCAGTTCTTCGGCGCAGAGGATGAAACTGAAGTAGTCCGCCAAACCCAGGCGACGCACGTCGGCGTTGCCGTTGGTGATCACTCCCAGGCTGTACCGATTGGCCAGCAGCTCCAGGGTGGTGACGGTGTCGCTGAAGAAGGTGATGGCGTGGCGCGCTTCGAGCATCGTCTGGAAGGCGGCCTCGGCCAACTGCGCGGCTTCCTCGGGCGCATGGCCGACGCCCTCCAGCGCATGGCGCAGGGTGCGTCGGCGCAGCTCGCTGAGGCGGTATTTCAGGTTGGGCTCGGCCTCCAGCAGACGACCGCGAACCTGGCCCAGGTGATCCACCGGCTGGCTCGCCAGGCGCGGTGCCTGGACGCTGATCCAGTCGCGCATGGCGGCCTCGGCACCGAGAATCACCGGGCGGTTGTCCCACAGCGTATCGTCGAGGTCGAAGGTGATCAGGCGGATGCTCATGAATCCTGTTCCTTGCGGCGCTTGGCCCGTGGGTGAGCACTGTCGTAGACCTTGCTCAGGTGCTGGAAGTCCAGGTGGGTATAGACTTGCGTGGTGGCGATATCGGCGTGGCCGAGCAGCTCCTGTACCGCACGTAGATCCTGGGACGATTCGAGCATATGGCTGGCGAACGAATGGCGCAGCATGTGCGGATGAATGTGCTGTCCGAGCTCGCTGACACCCGCCTGGCGTACCCGCAACTGCACGGCGCGGGCGCCGATGCGGCGGCCCTGGCGGCTGATGAATACCGCGCCATCGGCCGGGTTGGCCAGTGCCCGCAGCGGCAGCCATTGCTGCAGTGCTTCACGGGCCTTGCTGCCCACTGGCAGCTCGCGCACCTTGCTGCCCTTGCCGGTGACGCGCACCAGGCCAGCGGGTAGATCGAGCCAGTCGAGGTTCAGTGCGACCAGCTCCGACAGGCGCAAGCCGGACGAATAGAACAGCTCTAGCATGGCGTGATCGCGGCGGGCGATGAAGTCGTCTTCCTGGGCGCCGTCGAGCAACTGGGTGGCGCGATCCACGTCCAGCACTCTTGGCAGCTTGCGTTCGCCCTTGGGTGGCGTCAGGCCGGTGGCTGGGTCGTGTTTGCAATGGCCTTCGCGTATCAGGTAGCGGTACAGACCACGGGTCGCCGAGAGCAGGCGCGCCAGGCTGCGCGCCGATTGACCTTCCTTGTGCAGGCGGGCGACCAGGCGGCGAAGGCGAGCGATGTCGAGCGCGGCCCAGTCACTCAGGTCTTCCTTTTCGCAATAAGCGAGCAGTTTGGTGAGGTCGCGGCGGTAGCCATCCAGTGTATGGGCTGACACCTGTCGCTCGCTGCGCAGGTGTTCGAGGTAGGCATCCAGGTGGGCGACAAGCATCAACGGGCGGCTCCGTGACGAGAGGGCGCAACGCTTGCGCCCCTGTGGACGGCGCGTTACCTGACCGAGCGCAGCGGCGCGGAGAAACGTGGCAGCACGCGCGACAGCACTTCGGCGATGTAACCGAGGAACAGCGTGCCCAGCGAGCTCTTGTAGTGCTGCGCGTCGGCACTGCCGATCGCCAGCACGCCATGCAGCCCTTGATGGGACAGGCCCACCACGGCTGCCGAACCGACGTCGCTGCCGGCTTCGCCGAACAGGAACTTCAACTCGTGCTCGCGCAGCACGCCGCAGATAGTCTTGCCACCGGCCAGCAGGCCGCCGATGGCCTGGTGCGCCTCGGCACTGCTGACACTGCGGCCGACCGGCAGTGGCGTATCGCTGAACAGGATCAGGCCTACGAACGGCACCTGGAATTCGCGGCGCAGGCTGTCTTCCACGCAGCTGACCACTTCCTCGAGGCTGCTGGCGTCCATCAGGTCGAGCACCAGGCGGCGGGTCTTGTCGAACAGCCGGTCGTTGTCGCGCGCCACGTCCATCAGGTGCGACAGGCGCTGGCGCATCTCGATGTTGCGCTCGCGCAGCAGTTTGACCTGACGCTCGACCAACGACACGGTATCGCCGCGCTGGTGCGGAATACGCAGCTCGGGAATCAGGTCATCGTGGTCGATGAAGAACTCGGGGTGCAGACGCAGGTAGGCGGCGACCGTTTCCGAGTCCAGGGGCTTTGGCGAATCCTGCTGGTCAGTCATAGGCGAACCTGTCCTTCGTACACGCGCACGGCGGGGCCGGTCATCATAACGGGCTGGCCGGGGCCTGCCCACTCGATGTGCAGCTTGCCGCCCGGCAGCTCCAACTGTACGGGCGAGTCCATCCAGCCCTGGCGGATCGCCGCGACGGCGGCGGCGCATGCGCCGGTGCCGCAGGCCTGGGTTTCCCCGGCGCCGCGCTCCCAGACGCGCAGGCGGCCGCGCTGACGATCGATCACCTGCAGGAAGCCGACGTTGACCCGTTGCGGAAAGCGCGGATGGTGTTCCAGCTTCGCGCCCAGTTCGTGCACGGGCGCGCCGTCGACATCATCGACGCGCAACACCGCATGGGGGTTGCCCATGGAAACGGTGGCCAGTTGATGGTCCTTGCCATCGACCTCGACGGCATAGCTCAGCGCTTCGCCATCGGCCTGGAACGGGATCTGCTCGGGTGCCAGGCGCGGTGCGCCCATGTCCACGGTGATCAGGCCATCGGCGCGCACGTTCAGCTCGATGATGCCGCCTTTGGTTTCCACACGGATGTTCTTCTTCACCGTCAGGCGCTTGTCCAGCACGAAGCGGGCGAAGCAGCGTGCGCCGTTGCCGCACTGTTCCACTTCGCTACCGTCGGAATTGAAGATGCGGTAGCGGAAATCCACGTCCGGGTGCTGCGGCGGCTCGACCAGCAGCAGCTGATCGAAGCCGATGCCGGTGTGACGATCGCCCCACTGCTTGGCGTGCTTGGGCTGGATGTGGGCATGCTGGCTGACCAGGTCGAGAACCATGAAGTCGTTGCCCAGGCCATGCATCTTGGTAAAGCGCAATAACATGGGCATCACTCCGGCAGGCGACTTTCGCCCGCGAAGAGCTCGTCCAGGGTTTCGCGGCGCCGCACTTCGTAAGCCTGCTCGCCGTCCACCATCACCTCGGCGGCGCGGCCGCGGGTGTTGTAGTTGGAGCTCATCACGAAGCCGTAGGCACCGGCCGAACGCACGGCCAGCAGATCGCCTTCTTCGAGCACCAGTTGACGATCTTTGGCCAGGAAGTCGCCGGTCTCGCAAATCGGCCCGACCAGGTCGTAATTGCGCGCCTCGCCGTCACGAGGCTGCACCGCCGATACGTCCATCCAGGCCTGGTAAAGGGCCGGGCGGATCAGGTCGTTCATCGCCGCATCGATGATGGCGAAGTCCTTGTGTTCGGTGTGCTTGAGGTATTCCACCTGAGTCAGCAGCACGCCGCCATTGGCGACGATGAAGCGGCCCGGCTCGAACACCAGGGCCAGGTCACGACCGGCCATGCGCTGGCGTACCGCGGCGATGTAGTCGCCGACCTGCGGTGGCTGCTCGTCGCGGTATTGCACGCCGAGGCCGCCGCCCAGATCCAGGTGCTTGATGACGATGCCGCGCGCGGCCAGCTTGTCGACCAGCAGCAACAGGCGATCCAGGGCATCGAGGAAGGGTTCGAGTGTGGTCAGCTGCGAACCGATGTGGCAGTCGACGCCGATCACTTCGATGTTCGGCAGCTCGGCGGCACGGGCGTAGACCGCCTCGGCCTGCTCGATGTCGATGCCGAATTTGTTTTCCTTGAGCCCGGTGGAAATGTACGGGTGGGTACCGGCGTCCACGTCCGGGTTGACGCGCAGGGAGACGGGCGCCTTGACGTCCATCGCGGCGGCGACCTTCTGCAGACGCTCGAGCTCGACGCCCGACTCGACGTTGAAGCAGTGCACGCCGACTTCCAGTGCGCGGCGCATGTCGTCGCGGCTCTTGCCGACACCGGAGAAGACGATGCGACTCGGCTCGCCACCGGCCGCCAGCACGCGCTCCAGCTCACCGCTGGAGACGATGTCGAAACCGGCGCCGAGGCGCGCCAGCACGTTCAGCACGCCGATATTGGAGTTGGCCTTGACCGCGTAGCAGACCAGATGCGGCATACCCGCCAGTGCATCGGAGTAGGCGCGGTACTGCCCTTCGATGTGGGCGCGCGAGTAGACGTAGGTGGGCGTGCCGAAGCGCTGGGCAATGGCGGACAACGCCACACCTTCCGCGAACAGCGAACCGTCGCGGTATTCGAAGGTGTTCATGGGTGGCCCTTATTTGTGTTGGTCGTGCGACGAGCCGGACTGGTTATCATCCGGCAGGTACAGCGGGCCTTTCTGGCCGCAGCCGCCGAGCAGGGTGGTGACGGCGACGAGCGCGATGAGGGCAGTGAACAGCCGCTTCATGGTCAAATCCTTGTAATAAAGCATAATTGCCCCCGAGTATACCGACCCCCCGGCATGTTGCCTATGCGCCGGGGTTCCCGTCCGGCGGGGCTTTGCCCTGGCTGGCTGACCTGTGCAGGCACCGCAGTCCTTGGCCCTGGCGTTGGTCCGATGCAGCTGAATTTTTCATGAGGTAAGTGCAATGAGTTTGAGCGAAGCCCGTTTCCACGACTTGGTCGATGCGGTGCAGCAGGCGCTGGAAGACATCTTCGACGACAGCGACCTGGATATCGATCTGGAGAACTCCGCGGGCGTGCTGACGGTGCGTTTCGAAAACGGCTCGCAACTGATCTTCAGCCGCCAGCCGGCGCTGCGTCAGCTGTGGCTGGCGGCCCGTTCGGGAGGTTTTCACTTCGATTACGACGAGGACAATCAGCGCTGGATCTGCGACAGCAGCGACGAACTGCTGAGCGAGATGCTCGAGCGTATCGTCGCCGAGCAGGCAGGCGCCGAACTCGAGTTCGATGAAATCTGAAGATGCCGGCAAGCCCGCGCCGGGCGCCACTGCGGTGGCCTCGCCCTGTCGCCGGCGCTGCTGCCTGAACGAGGCCGAGCGCTGCCTGGGCTGCGGGCGACTGCTGACGGAAATCCTCGAATGGGGCAACGCCAGTGACGAGCGTCGGCGGGTTATCCGCGACCTGGCCGAGCGGCGCCTGATGGACGGGTGAGCCGGCTCTTGTTTATTTGGGTGGCTGTGTTACGGTCAGCCTGGCTTCTACAAAATGAGCTTCTGCAAAAACCCCGTCGTTTCGATGGGGTTTTGCTTTTTTGGCGTCCAGCAAAGGAGATATGCCCGCACCATGGCCAGCACACCGTCCATCACCATTACCCGCCTCGATCTGCAGCGCCTGGAGCAACTGCTCGATGGCCTCGATGAGTTTGGCCCGACCGCCGAAGCCCTGCAGGCCGAGCTTGACCGCGCCGAGGTGGTCGGCCACGAGCAGATTCCGGCCGGGGTGGTGACCATGAATTCGCGTGTGCACTGCCGCGAGGAAGGGAGTGGCAAGGACTATCACCTGACCCTGGTCTATCCCCAGGACGCCGGCGGCGAAGGCAAGGTATCGATCCTCGCGCCGGTCGGCGCGGCCCTGCTGGGCCTGAGCGTTGGCCAGCACATCGATTGGCCGGCACCGGGCGGCAAGGTGCTCAAGCTGACCCTGCTGGAAGTCGAATACCAGCCGGAAGCGGCAGGCGAATACGCTCGCTGAGTTGCACCTGACTCGGCGCCGTTCCCTCTGCCGAGTCGGCTCCCTTCTTGGCCCGGATCGCGCCGCGATTCGGGTTTTCAGGTAACGCCCATGATCAGGACGTGCGCAGCGCGCCGTTCAGTGCCTCTTCGAGGCTGGCCTTGTAGCGCAGGTAATGCACCACCGAGGGCTGCCGCTCGCCGAGCAGCGCGGAAAGGTCGAGGTCGGTGATGTAGCAGGGATAGGGTTGCTGCTCGCTGCGTTGGGCGAGAATGTGCCGAGCCACGTTGGTGAATAGCTGTTCGCCGTGTTCAAGCTCGGAGAACTCCCTGTGGTTGCAGAACAGGCTGACGTACGCGCGTGGGCCGTTGCCCGGCTCGACGATGGCCTGAACGTCATAGAACGGCAGGCTGACTTCGTTCAGCGGCGCCGGTCTGGGCTCCAGGCGCTGCGCACGCAGCGGAGCGGCCGGCAGCAGTTGGTGGTAGAGGATTTCGAGCGGTTGCTGCGGGCCTTCGAGGGCCTGGGCGGCGTCGCGCCGGTACAGCAGCGATTGCAGGAAGCGGTGCAGCGGGGTCAGCAGGCTGGTTTCGTTATGGAACGGCACCTGGCTGCGCCACAATGCGCCGCATTCGTCGAGCACGTTGATCTGCGCCAGGCCTTCCGTTTCGTGCAGGCGGTAGAACACCTGGATGCACGCCGGGCGTCCGGCCTCGAGGATCAGCGCCAGGTCTTCACCTTCCAGCGCGTTACGGTCCAGGCGCAGCGGACTGTATTCGGCGCGATCCTGGGCTAGGTGTTCGAGCAGCGTGGGCAAATCCTCCAGCATGCTGTGCCGCACTCTGCCTGGCGTTAGGTCGAGCAGGTGATAGCGGCGGGCGATCTGCAGCAGGTAGCGCTGCTGCTGGCCGCTATCGAGGCAGTCGACCAGCTCATTCAGCAATCCCTCGACGCGCTCGACGATGGTCGTGGCGCGGTTGCGGCAGTAGCAGAACACCCTCAGGTTGGGGCGTTCATCGCGACCAGGCAGCGCGTTGAGTAGATCGCTCAGGCAGTCGAGCAGGGCGGTGGGCCCGTCGTAGCGCTCGACCAGCAACTCGTTCCAGCTGTTTAGGGTGATGCGGTCCAGGGTCAGCACCAGGTTGTCGCGCACGCCGGAATAGCCCAGTGGGTCGGTGCGCTCACTGGTCATGTGCACGTTCATCTGGCTGTGCTGTCGCAGCGGATCGATGCCGACGTTGATCAGCAGCAGTTCTTCGGCAGGCCGGCGTGGGCGTGCCAGAGCGGCTTCGGTCACGCTCGCCAGGGGCATCGGCAGGGCCTGGGCCAGGCAGCCAAGCAACTGGCTCAGCTCGACTTCGGTGAGGTCGCTTTCACCCGGATGCAGCGATAGGTGCGTGCCGCTGTCGATCACGCCATTGCGATGGCTCCAGGCGAGCAGCTCGATCAGGCTGCGGGCCTGACGTAGCGGGGCGAAATCCTGCCATTCCTGGGCGCCGAGGCTACCGCTGTAGAGCGCCCAGCGCTCGCCCTTTGGCGACGGATTATGCACCAGAGTCAGGGTGTCTTCGCCCAGGTCCGGGGCGACGCCCGGGTTGATGAATTCCACCTTGCCGGCGCGGCGTTCGAAGGCGGCGTACAGGCGCCGACCCAGCACGGCCAGGTCGCGGCTGCTGGCCGCCACACCGGCAGGGCGATTGCGCGCGAACAGCGACAGAAAGCGGTAGCTGTAGTTGAGTTCATTGACCAACGCCTGGCGTTCGGCGACGACCTGGCGGACCTTCCACTGGCTGCGGCTGTCGAGCAGGATCAGCTGGCGCTCGCCCCAGCCCCACTCGCCGGTCAGCCGTTCGAGCAACAGGCGCTGCCAGCTCTTTTCGCGGTGGCGCGGCGGCTTGCTGATCTTCTTGTTGACCTTCAGGTACAGGCAGCGCCTGACCAGTTCCAGGCGCTCGGTTTCGCCGCGTGCCTGCAGGTATTGCTCCAGGCGGCGGTAGATCAGCACGTAGGGGTCCAGCTCGTCGAGGTCGAGCAGGCCGTCGTAAACCGCCTGCTTGAAGCGCAGCGACAGGCAGCGCACCCGGGGATGTTCGCTGGCGTATACCTCTGTGAGCAGTAACTTGAGCGCTGACTTGTAGGGCGACTCGATGCCCTTGAACAGTTGCCACATACCGGCGCCGAGAAACTCACCGGCCGGCACCTCGGCCAGGTGGCCAAAATCCAGTACATCTTCGGCGCGCACGAAACGCTTGCTCAGCAAGGCTTCGGTGACATGGGCATAGCGATGCTCGTCGTCCGCTGGCACCAACCACCACAGCGGCATACGCCCGCCCAGCCAGATCGCCGTGCGGTAGAACTCGTCGAGGAGCAGGAAATGCTGGGTGGTGCCGCAGTCGTCCGAGGTCAGCCGCGCGTCCCGTAAACCGCTGCGAAAACGCTCGGGGTCGATCAGGAAGAAATGCGCTTCGGCGCCCTGGCTGGCCGCCCAGCTCTGCAGAAGGTCGCACTTGCGTTGCAGCGCTTCGCGTTCGCCAGGGTCGAGCTCGCTGGCATGACAGACCCACAAATCCATGTCGCTCTGTTCGGCCTGGGCCACGGTGCCTAGGCTGCCCATCAGAAACAGGCCATGGATGGGCGTTGGCGCCGGCGCGCGAGCCGGTTTGTAGGCGAAGGAGCGGGTCAGGCGCTGAGCTTCGGCCAGCAGCTGCGCCGAAGGCTCGAAGTGCGCCAGACCAGCCGGCGTCTGCGCCGACACGTAGCCGGGCAGTAACGGATGATTGACGTGAAACAGCAAGGGTAACAGCATCAGCACTCGTTGCTGGCGGGTAGACACGGCCTGCATCGCGCGCTGCTGGCGGCCGTGGTTGATGCGCATGAAGCGTGCGCGCAGCTGCGTCAGCACCTTGCGGTCGATGCCGTCATCGATATTGGGTCGCAGGGGCAGGTGGCGCGTCATGCTCGGGCTCGGCCGGGTGATGAGCAAGCCTACAGGCGCGGCGCACCTGCTCGCAATGGCGTTCGGGATAGGGCCTGCCGCCTCGGACGGCAGGCGTGTTCAGGCGGTCAGAGCGCTTTGCCGGTGGTGAGGATGGTTTTCAGGCTTTGCGCGTGTTCGGCAGCTTCGTGACCCAGGCGGGTCAGGTAGCCGCCATCCGGGAGGGTGATCAGGCCCTTGCCATGCAGGCGCCCGGCAGCGGCGACAGCGGATGAGGCGGCATCGTGGTGGATCTTCAGACCCTCCTGTCCATTGTCCAGGTTGAACAGCAAAAGAATTTCCAGTTCGGCGACCAGATCGGCATTAAAGGCCATGGTGACTCCTGCCTGTTGTTGTAGTGCACGGCTCGGGCCGTGGATCGCGGGTTCGCCCCGCAGGCGAAGTGTAGTCAAGGCGGCGGCAGTTCGCCGGAACGTGCTGCCAGCGCTCGAGAATCTTCTGGTAACGGCCATCTTTGTGCAAGACGCGCATGCCCTGTTCGAAGTGCTTGAGCAGCGCGGCTGCATCGGGATTGTGACGCGAAAAACTTAAGTAGAGCGTGGGGCTGTCGAGGGTCTCCAGCGCCACGAACTGGTCGGCCAGTTGCGGGTTCTCGCGAAACAGCGCCTGGGCGGTGCCGCGGTAGGCGGCCACGAAATCCACGCGGCCGCGCTGCAGCATTAGAAAACCGCTGAGGTCGCGGCGCACGGGGATGCGGATCACCTGCTGGTCGTTGTCCAGACGCGCGCCGTATTCGTAGCCGATGGTCACCGCCACCTTGCGCCCGGCGAGACTCTGCGGCTTGCCGTTTGCTGGCGTTTCACCGGCGCGGGCCCAGAGTAGGATGTCGTCGCTGAACAATGGCTCTTCGGGGATAAGATAATCGGCGTCAATGCGCGCATCCGGTGCGGTGTTGAAGCAGGCCGCCAATATGCCTTCTTCAGTCATCTGCATGCAGCGGGCGTAGGGGTAGGGCACCAGCTGTACCGGCGTGTCGCTGGCGGCGAAGGCGGCCTCGACGATCTCCACCGACATGCCCTGCACGCGGCCGTCGCGGTAGGCGGTGTAGGGATACCAGTCATCCTCGGCGCCGATGCGCGGCACCTGCCCGGCCAGGGCACTGGTGGCGAGCAGCAGAGTCAGGCACAGGCTAAGGGATGTGGAGTAACGCATCCGGGCTTATCCACAGGGGCGTTGTGCAACCATAGCAGTGCCCGCAGCGGGAAAGAAGGTGGCTGGCTGTCGCGCGGGCTCAGGCTTCGTCGGGCAGGGTCGGCAGGGCGCGCAACAGGCGCTCATAGTTCTCGGCATCGAAGGGCCGATCTTCGCGCAGCATGGCGTCCACTTCGTGGGCCAGCACCATGGCCATCATCTGCACGCTTTCCTCGCGGTCATGGCCGACCAGGGTCAGCTTGTTCAGCACCGCCTGGGCGAACGCCGGCTCACCGGACTCCAGCTGATTCTCGATGGCCTGAACCAGGGTGTTTTCGGTGAAGGTGTCGTCGTCGTGCTCGTCGGCGCTGCTCATGGGGCGGTCCAGTCGGTCGGGAGAAAGTGGGCAGTGTAGGCAGGTGATTGGCTGCTGACCATGGATGTGGCGGTCAAAATACATTCCCGAATTGTGGGAGTTGATTTCTCATATTGAGAATTGCGGATCGCGCGACTACAGTCCTGCGTCTGGAGAAACTCATGCAAGCAGATCACGAAAAACAGGCGCCGGCGGGCGCCCAGGCGCTGTTTCGCGGCCTGGCGGTCATTGATGCCGTCGCCCAGGGCGCCTGCAGCCTGGCCGATATTGGCGCCGCCATCGGCTGCTCGCGCAGTACCACTCACCGGCTGATCGCCGCCCTGGTGCAGGCGGATTACCTGCGCGCCCTGGGTGGCAGCAGTGGCGGTTACCAGCTGGGTCCGCGGCTGATCGAACTCGGCTACAAGGCTCGCGCGCAGATGCCGCTGAGCAAGCTCGCGCATGCGCATCTCGCCCGCTTGGCCCAGGCCACCCAGGACACCGTGCACCTGGGCGTGCGTGACGGCAGCGATGTGTTGTACATCGACAAGCTGCCAGGTAGTCGCGGTCTGGAAATGCGCTCGCGCATCGGCCTGCGCATGCCGCTGGCGCTGACCGGCATCGGCAAGGCGCTGATGCTCGATCTGCCGGAAAGCGAATGGCAGGTGCTCCATGAGCGCGACCGCCAGTTACGTGCCGGCAGCGCCGCGATGTCCTGGGAAGATTTTCGTGACCGCATGCGCGACTACGTCAGCGGCGGCTTTAGCCTCGATCTGGAAGACAACGAGCTGGGGATTCGCTGCGTGGCCGCGCCGATACGTGATGCCGGTGGGCAGATCGTTGCTGCCCTGAGCGTGGCCAGTGCCGTGCCCTATATGCCCGAGGCACGCCTGCATGACCTGCGACCCGAGGTTATTGCCTGCGCGCAGGCGATTTCCGCCGAGCTCGGCTGGCGGCCCTGAGACCGAGCTTTCATCCATTTCCGTGACGCCCGAGGAGGGCCTGTAATGTCCGCTACCTACCTTCGCGAGCTGCCGTTGATCGCCATTCTGCGCGGCGTTGCCCCCGAGGAAATCGTGCCTGTGGGCCTGGCGCTCTACGAGGCCGGTTTCCGGGCTATCGAGATTCCCCTGAACTCGCCCGAGCCACTGCAGAGCATCGGCCTGCTGGCGTCCGAGCTGGGCGAGCGCGCGCTGATCGGCGCCGGCACCGTGCTCAGTGTCCGCCAGGTCGAGGAGGTGGCGCAGGCCGGCGGGCGGCTGATCGTTTCGCCCAACTGCAATACCCAGGTGATTCAGGCGACCCGCCAGGCCGGGCTGTTCAGCGCACCGGGCGTGGCGACACCGAGCGAAGGTTTCGCGGCGATTGAGGCGGGTGCCGATGTGCTCAAGCTGTTCCCGGCCGAACAATTCAACCCGCAGATCGTCAAGGCATGGCGCGCGGTGTTCGCCCGTGATGTCGCGTTGTTGCCGGTGGGTGGTATCACGCCAGCGAACATGGCCGACTACGTGGCGGCGGGGGCCAGCGGCTTCGGCCTGGGTTCGGCGCTGTACAAGCCCGGCATGGGCGTTAGCGAAGTGGCTGACAACGCCGCCGCATTCGTCGCAGCCTGGCAGGCGATCCAGCGCTGAGCCAAGTCGCCTGCCTTGCGCCTGGGGTCAGGGGCGGTTGGCGATCTTCTGCAGGTTCTCGTGGATCTTGAACAGCACGATCATCAGCTCGCAGCCGATCCGTGCGCCGATCACTCCGCCGATCAGGGTGCCCAGGCCGCCGAGGAAGCTGCCGTAGGCGCCGAACATCATCGTCAGGCTACTCACGGCCACGCTGAGCAGCATCAGCCAGTAGACGAAGGTGATGATTTTCGGGGTGAGCATTGCGTCGAAGAAGAACAGATTCTTCATGGGAGAAACTCCAGTCCATGGGTTGGCATAGGCCCGGTCGCTGGCGCCACCAAGCGTAGTCGGCGACGTCGGGCGGGCGCAGGGTAGCAGTCGTCACGGGCGGCGGCCAGTTGTCCGAAATGCCCCTGGCGGCCGGCAGGTAATGCCGCTAGCGTGTAGCCCTGACCGAGCCCGGTCTGCCTACCAGAGGAAACGTATCCATGCTCAGGCTCCATGGTTTCGCCGTCAGCAACTACTACAACATGGTCAAGCTCGCCCTGCTGGAGAAGGGGTTGCCGTTCGAGGAAGTGCAGGTCTTCGCGTCTCGCGACGAGGCCTTCCTGGCGATCAGCCCACGCGGCAAGGTGCCGGTGCTGCAATGCGAACATGGCTACATCAGCGAGACCTCGGCGATCCTCGAATACCTCGAGGCGCTGGGCCAGGGGCCATCGCTGCTGCCTGGCGATGCCTACAAGCAGGCACAGGTGCGCGAGCTGGCCAAGCACATCGAGCTGTATATCGAGCTGCCGGCGCGTGCCTGTTACGCCCAGGCGTTCTTTGGCCAGCAGGTGGATCCGGCGATCGCGGCCAAAAGCCGCGAGGAACTGCTCGGCGGCATCGATGCGCTCAAGCGCCTTGGCAAGTTCTCGCCCTATGTGGCGGGCGACAGCCTGAGCCTGGCCGACCTGTATTTCCTGTACAGCGTCGACCTTGCCGCCGCCGTGGCCCACAAGGTGTTCGCCATCGACCTGCTGGGCGATTTCCCCAAGGCAAAAGAACTGCTCGATAGATTCGCCAAGAACCCGAATGTACAGCGCATCGCGGCCGATAAGGACGCGTTGATGGGGCCGTTCCTGGCCCACATGAAGGCGCGTTTCGGCGGTTGAATCAGCCGGCGGCGAAGCTCGTCAGGGCTTCGCCGGTCAGGCGATAGCCGATCCACTCGTTCTGCGGCCTGGCGCCGATCGATTCGTAGAAATCGATGGCGGGCGTGTTCCAGTCCAGCACCGACCACTCGAAGCGGCCGCAACCGCGCGCCACCGCCAGCTTGGCCAGGTGGCGCAGCAGCGCCTTGCCGGCGCCGACGCCGCGCTGCTGCGGGGTAACGTACAGGTCTTCCAGATACAGGCCGTGTTTGCCCAGCCACGTCGAGTAATTGAAGAAATACACGGCGTAGCCGATCGGCTCGCCGTTCAGTTCGCAGATCAGACCGTGGGCGGTGCTGCCCTCGCCGAACAGGCTGTTCTCGATGCCGGCGACATCGGTTTTCACTTCGTGCTCGGCCTTCTCGTAGATGGCCAGGTCGGTAATGAAACGCAGGATAAGGGCAGCGTCTTCGCGTACGGCGGGGCGGATGTTCAGGGTCATGAGATGTCTCGTTGCGTTGTTAGCTGTATGTGACTGTCAGCCACGTCAGGGGCAGGCCTACCAGGCAAAAGAAGCCGAATGCGGCGACCCAGGCGCTACGTGGCCCCATCGGGTCGGCCACGCGCAGTGACAGATTCGGATAGTGGCCGAGGGTCAGCAGTCTGAGTGCCAGCCAGCCGGTGACGTAGAGGACGTAGCCGATGAGGATTTCGAGCACGATCTCGGCGAGCAGCATCAAGCCGCGTAGCAACAATTCGGGCATGGGAACTCCTTTTCCCGTTTTTCGCCAAGCGCTGCTTAGCGACTTGCCAGCAGATCCTTGCCGCGCGCCACCGCCGCACGCACCTGGGCCGGTGCGGTGCCGCCGATGTGGTTACGGGCATTCACCGAGCCTTCCAGAGTCAGCACGGCGAACACGTCCTGCTCGATCTGGTCGCTGAACTGGCGCAGCTCGTCCAGGCTCATTTCGGCCAGATCCTTGCCGCTGTCGACGCCGTACTTCACCGCATGGCCGACGATCTCGTGGCAGTCGCGGAACGGCAGGCCCTTGCGCACCAGGTAGTCGGCCAGGTCGGTGGCGGTGGAGAAACCGCGCAGCGCCGCTTCGCGCATGATGGCGTGCTTGGGCTTGATCGCCGGGATCATGTCGGCGAAGGCGCGCAGCGAATCACTCAAGGTGTCGGCGGCGTCGAACAGCGGTTCCTTGTCTTCCTGATTGTCCTTGTTGTAGGCCAGCGGCTGGCCCTTCATCAGGGTCAGCAGGCCGGTCAGGGCGCCGAACACGCGGCCGGTCTTGCCGCGTACCAGCTCGGGCACGTCGGGGTTCTTCTTCTGCGGCATGATCGAGGAGCCGGTGCAGAAACGATCCGGCAGATCGATGAACTGGAACTGGGCGCTGGTCCACAGCACCAGCTCTTCGGAGAAGCGCGACAGGTGCATCATCGCCAGCGACGCGGCGGCGCAGAATTCGATGGCGAAGTCGCGATCCGAAACGCCGTCCAGGGAGTTGCCGCCCACGGCGTCGAAGCCCAGCAGTTCGGCGGTGATCTCGCGCTGGATCGGGTAGGTGGTACCCGCCAGTGCAGCGCTGCCCAGGGGCATGCGGTTGGTGCGCTTGCGGCAGTCGACCAGGCGCTCGTAGTCGCGCGAAAGCATTTCGAACCAGGCCAGCAGATGGTGGCCGAAGGTCACCGGCTGGGCGGTCTGCAGGTGGGTGAAGCCGGGCATGATGGTCTCGGCTTCGCGCTCGGCCTGTTCCAGCAGGCCCTGCTGCAGGCGGGTGATTTCGGCCAGGATCAGGTCGATCTCGTCACGCAGCCACAGGCGGATGTCGGTGGCCACCTGGTCGTTGCGCGAGCGGCCGGTGTGCAGCTTCTTGCCGGTCACGCCGATGCGGTCGGTCAGGCGCGCCTCGATGTTCATGTGCACGTCTTCCAGGTCGACGCGCCAGTCGAAGCTGCCCGCTTCGATCTCGCCCTGAATCTGCTTGAGGCCGTCGATGATCGCATCGCGTTCGGCATCGGTCAGTACGCCGACCTTCGCCAGCATGGTGGCATGGGCGATGGAGCCCATGATGTCGTGACGGTACAGGCGCTTGTCGAATTCCACCGAGGCGGTGAAGCGGGCGACGAAGGCATCGACGGGCTCGCTGAAGCGGCCGCCCCAGGACTGGTTGGTTTTTTCTTGGCTCATGAATGTGGCTCGGCTGTAGGCGTGTTCGGACGGATCAAGGCTGCCCGTCATGGCGGAAAAGTGTGTCGATGATAACAGACCCGGCACCCTGCGCAGTGGCCGGCGCGAGTGTCGCCTGGGTCACAGTTTCGTCCCTCGGCCACGCGTTTACGCGGCTTATTTCGCCTGCCTGCCACGGCCTCTCTTGCCCGTTGCGCAACGCACGTCGACACTGCGTGGATGAACGACAAACGCAAGACCTCGACCCCCCAGGCGCCGAACGATTTCTTCGTGCCCGAACTGTGCCAGCCCGAAGCGCTGCTCAGCACCGTGCTGCTCGCCGAACTGCTGGTGCTGGTACTGGTGCTCGCCGAGCCGATGCTGCCCGGTTTCGACTGGGTGCGCCTGGCGCTGACCTCGCTGTTCGTGCAGTGGATCGTGCTGCTTTCTTCGGCGCTGCTGTGCCGGCTGCGGCCGCTGCTCGCCAGGTTGCGGGCGATGTGGGCGGGGGCGACCTGCTGCGCCCTGGTGGTCGGGCTGACGCTGGGCTGCACGGCGGTGGCCGACTACTACGATCTGGGCGGGCCGTTGCCCCATGAGGGCGAGGTCAACCTGTACCTGCGCCATGCGCTGATCAGCCTGATCATGTCGGCCTTGTTGCTGCGCTATTTCTATCTGCAGAGCCAGTGGCGGCGTCAGGAGCAGGCCGAGCTGCGCGCGCGCATCGAGTCGCTGCAGGCGCGCATCCGCCCGCACTTCCTGTTCAACAGTTTGAACAGCATCGCGAGCCTGGTTGTCACAGATTCTGCCAGGGCGGAACAGGCGGTGCTGGATCTCTCCGACCTGTTCCGGGCAAGCCTGGCCAAGCCCGGAAGCCTCGTCAGTTGGAGCGAGGAACTGGAACTGGCACGGCGGTACCTGTCGATCGAGCAATACCGGCTTGGCGAACGGCTACAGTTGCAGTGGGATGTCGACGATGTTCCCGCTGACCTGCCGATTCCTCAGCTGACTCTGCAGCCGCTGCTGGAGAACGCTCTGATCTACGGTATCCAGCCACGTATCGAGGGGGGACTGGTGCAGATATCAGCCACATACAACGATGGTGTATTCCATCTCAGCGTCTGCAACCCCTATGAGGAGGGCGGCGCACCCATGGCCACGCGCGGTACGCACCAGGCACTGGCCAACATCGATGCACGGCTTGCGGCACTTTTCGGTTCGCAGGCCAATCTCAGTGTGGAGCGCCGCGATGGCCTTCACTACACCCGTCTACGCTACCCATGTGCAAGACCCATGCAGGAAGCCAGATCATTATGAATGTCTTGATCGTTGATGACGAACCCCTTGCCCGTGAGCGCCTGAGCCGAATGGTGGCCGCGCTGGACGGCTATCGTGTGGTCGAGCCCTCTGCGAGCAATGGCGAAGAGGCGTTGGCGCTCGTGGAGAGCCTCAAACCCGACGTAGTACTGCTCGACATCCGCATGCCGGGCCTCGACGGCCTGCAGGCCGCCGCCAGGCTCTGCGAGCGCGAGGCGCCGCCAGCGGTGATCTTCTGCACCGCCCATGATGAATTTGCCGTGGAGGCCTTTCAGGTCAGCGCGGTGGGCTATCTGGTTAAACCCGTGCGTCCCGAGCATCTGGAAGATGCGCTGAAGAAGGCCGAGCGCCTCAACCGTGTGCAATTGGCTGCACTGACCCGCCCAGCCGCGGAAAGCGGCGTCGGCCCGCGCAGCCACATCAGCGCGCGGACTCGCAAAGGTATCGAGCTCATTCCCCTGGACGACGTGATCTACTTCATCGCCGACCACAAGTACGTGACGCTGCGTCATGATGGTGGAGAAGTACTGCTCGACGAGCCGCTCAAAGCCCTCGAAGACGAATTTGGTGATCGCTTCGTGCGTATCCACCGCAATGCCCTGGTGGCCCGCGAGCGCATCGAGCGACTGCAGCGCACTCCACTGGGTCACTTCCAGTTGTATCTGAAGGGGCTCAATGGCGATGCACTGGTGGTCAGCCGCCGTCATGTCGCGGGCGTGCGCAAGCTGATGAACCAGATCTAGCGAATCAGTAGCAGAGTCGCGAGCAGTAGGGCGAAGGGTCGCAGCCGGCTTCAGGCCGGCGCCCCGTGAGCCTGTTATCATTCGCGGCAATTGGTTTTCTGGAACGTCCGCATGACCCGCGAAATTCGCATCGCCACCCGCAAGAGTGCCCTGGCCCTGTGGCAGGCCGAACACGTCAAGGCCCGTCTCGAAGCGGCCCATACGGGCCTCAAAGTGAGCCTGGTGCCAATGGTCAGCAAGGGCGACAAATTGCTCGACGCGCCGCTGGCCAAGATTGGTGGCAAGGGCTTGTTCGTCAAGGAACTGGAAACCGCGCTGCTCGAAGACCAGGCCGACATCGCCGTGCATTCGATGAAAGACGTGCCGATGGATTTCCCGGAAGGGCTCGGCCTGTTCTGCATTTGCGAGCGTGAAGACCCGCGCGATGCGTTCGTTTCCAATACCTATGAAAGCCTCGACGCGCTGCCGGCCGGCAGCGTGGTCGGCACCTCCAGCCTGCGTCGCCAGGCCCAGCTGCTGGCGCGTCGCCCGGATCTGAAAATCCATTTTCTGCGTGGCAACGTCAACACTCGTCTGGCCAAACTGGATGCCGGCGAGTACGACGCCATCATCCTGGCTGCTGCGGGGCTGATCCGCCTCGGTTTCGAAGATCGCATCCGCGCCTCCATTGCCGTCGAGCACAGCCTGCCGGCGGGCGGGCAGGGCGCGGTGGGTATCGAATGCCGGGTCGGCGATGCCGAATTGCAGCAACTGCTGGCGCCGCTCAACCACACCGAGACGGCGCTGCGCGTCACCGCCGAGCGCGCCATGAACAAGCGCCTCAACGGCGGCTGCCAAGTGCCGATTGCCTGCTACGCCATTCTCGAAGGCGAGCAGCTGTGGCTGCGTGGCCTGGTCGGCGAGCCGAATGGCACCCGTTTGCTACGCGCCGAACAGCGCGGCTCGGCCGAAGATGCCAAGCGCCTGGGCATCGAGGTCGCCGAAGCGCTGCTCGCCCAGGGCGCTGGTGACATACTCAAGGCCATCTACGGCGAGGCCGCTGCCGAGTGAGCGGCTGGCGCCTGCTGCTGACCCGCCCCGAGCAGGAGTGCCAGGCACTGGCCCAAACGCTCGCCAGTGAAGGCATCCACGGCGCCTGCCTGCCCCTGCTGGGTATCGAGCAACTGCCAGAAACGCCTCAGCATGGCGCGACCATTTGCGACCTGCACCGCTACACGGCAGTGATCGTGGTGAGCAAGCCCGCGGCCCGCTTCGGCCTCGAACTGCTCGATCGGTATTGGCCGCAGCCACTATCCGATCAGCCCTGGTTCAGCGTTGGTGCCGGCACCGGGCAGATCCTCGCCGACTACGGCCTGACGGTGTTCTGGCCGAAAAACGGCGACGATAGTGAAGCGTTGCTGGAGCTGCCCGAGCTGCAAGAACCCCTCAAGGCCGCGATGTTCCCACGGGCGCTGATCATCCGCGGCGAGGATGGCCGTACCCTGCTTGCTGACAGCTTGCGGGCCCAGGGCGTCCAGGTGGACTATCTGCCGGTCTACCGCCGGATGCTGCCTACCTACCCGGCCGGCACGCTGCAGCGGCTGATACAGGTGGAACGCTTGAATGGCCTGGTGGTCAGCAGTGGGCAGGGCTTGACGCATCTGCAGCAACTGGCGGCGGATGACTGGCCCACGCTGGCGCAGCTACCCTTGTTCGTGCCCAGCCCGCGCGTCGCCGAAATGGCCCGCGAGTTGGGTGCGGTTGATGTTGTGGATTGCCGTGGTGCCGACACCACGGCGTTGTTGGCGGCCTTGCGTGCGCAGGCTTCGCCCGACTCTTGAAGCAAAGGATGGATACGTGAGCGAAGCGACTCCCCCGAAAGAGCAGGAACAGCCTGTGCTGACCGCCCCCGAATCTTCCCCAGTCGCTGCCGAGGCCAAGCCCGCGGCACGTGGCTCGGCCATTGCCGCCGTGGCCCTGCTGGTCGGCGCCGTTGGTGTCGGCGTTGGCGGCTGGAGTGCCTGGCAGCTGCGTGCGCTGCAGAGCGAAACCCGGCAGCAGTCCAGCCAGCTCGAGCAGGCACGCAGCCAGGCCCAGGCACTGAACCAGCGCACCGAAAGTCTCGATGATCGTCTTCAGCAACTGCCCAGCGTGCAGGAGCTCGAAGAGCGCCGCCAACTGGTAGCGCAGTTGCAGGGCGACCAGCAGTTACTCAATCGCCGCCTGGAAACCGTGCTGGGCGCCAGCCGCCAGGAGTGGCGCCTGGCCGAGGCCGAGCACCTGCTGCGTCTGGCCAGCCTGCGTCTGTCGGCGTTGCAGGACATCAATAGCGCCACGGCGCTGGTCCAGGCGGCCGACGAGATCCTTCGTGACCAGGACGACCCCGCCGCCTTCGCCGCTCGCGAGCAGCTGGCCAGGAGCCTGGAGGCCTTGCGCGCCACCGACAACCCCGATCGCACCGGTCTGTTCCTGCAGCTCGGCGCATTGCGAGAGCAGGCCGCGCAGCTCAACTCGCTCAATCCCAAGTTCGTCGCCGATGGCGGCGTGCTCGGCGAACTGGCCGCCGAAAGCGAGCCCGGCACCTGGTGGGGCCAGGCTCTGCACAAGCTCTCGCAGTATTTCCGTCTCGATTTCAACGCTGACCAGAACGTGCGTCCGCTGCTCGCCGGGCAAAGTCTGACGCAAGTGCGCCTGGCCCTGAGCCTGGCGCTTGAGCAGGCCCAGTGGGCCGCGCTGCATGGGCAGACCCAGGTTTACCGGCAGGCGTTGCAACAGGCTGCCGAGGTGTTGGACGCCAACTTCAACCGCGACAACCCCGACAGCCGCGCCCTGCGTGCGCGCGTCGGCGAGTTGGTCGAGCGGCCGATCGAGGTCAAGGCGCCCGAGCTCAGCGAGTCGCTCAACGCCGTGCAGGCCTATATCGAACACAAGCAGTCGGCGCGTGAGCGCCTCAAGGATGCGCCGGGCGAGGACGGTGCGGAGGAGCGCCCATGAAGCGCGTTTACCTGCTGTTGCTCACCGTGCTGGTGATCGGCGCTCTGGCGCTTCTGGGCCTGGCCATCTCCGAGCATCAGGGCTACGTGCTGTTCGCCTACAAGGGCTTTCGCTACGAGTCGACGCTGTGGGCCTTTGTGCTATTGCTCGTCGCAGTCGTGCTGGCGCTGTGGTTGCTGCGCGTGCTGATTCGTGCGCTGCTGGTCTCGGTCGGGCTGATCAACCCCTGGTCGCGGCTGCACCGCGAGCGCCGCGTGCGCAGTGCTTCCGAGCATGGCTTCCAGGAACTGATCGAAGGGCGTTGGAACAAGGCGCAGACGCACCTGAGCCGCATCGCACGCAACGAGCCGCGCCCATTAATCCATTACCTAGGCGCCGCTCGCGCGGCCCATAACCTCGAGCATTATCAGGAAAGCGACGCCCTGCTGGAGGAGGCCCTGCAGCGCCAGCCCAATGCCGAACTGGCCATCGCGCTGACCCACGCCGAGCTGCAACTGGCGCGTGGTGAAGTCGATAGTGCCCAGGAGACACTGCTGGTGATGCACGAGCGTCATCCGCACAACCCACAGGTGCTGCGCCAACTGCAGGAACTCTACGCGACCCGCGGCGACTGGCAGGCGGTGCTCAAATTGCTGCCGGTGCTGCGTAAGGAAAAGGCCATGGCGCCGGCCGAACTGATGGCACTGGAGCGACGTGCCTGGCGCGAATATCTGCTGGCGCTGGAGTTCGATGATGCCGGCGACGGGGCGCTGCCGTCTCTGGCCCAGGCTTGGGAACGTCTGTCGCCAAACCTGCGTGGCGAGCCCGAATTGCTGGCGGTTTATGCCGATCGTTTGCGCGCACTGGGCGCCGAGCCGGGCGCCGAGGAGTTGCTGCACAAGGCGCTTAATCGTGAATACGATAGCCGCCTGGCGCGTCTCTACGGCCTGCTGCGTGGCCGCGACTCGGCCAGGCAGTTGCAGGCCGCCGAAGGGTGGCTCAAGCAGCATCCGAACGATGCCGGTCTGCTGCTCACTTTGGGCCGGCTGAGCCTGCACAACCAACTGTGGGGCAAGGCTCGCGATTACTTCGAAACCAGCCTGCGTCTCGAGCGGCACCCGGAAACCTGCGCCGAGTTGGCGCGCCTGCTCGCCCAGCTGGGTGAGGTGGAACGTAGTAACCGCCTGTTTCAGGAAGGCCTGGGCCTGCTTGACCGGCGCCTGAGTGGTCAGGCAGTGAGCGTGCCGCCGGTAACCACCGCCGTTGAGCCGCAGCCCACGGCCGGCCGCGGCTAAGGTTTTTAGGGGCGCCGGCCTTTTGGTCGGCGCCACTTGCGATGCGGCTTGAAGGGTGCTGGAAGCAGGCATAACCTGAGACGAAATGAGTGGTCGGACTGCAGTTCGAATCGTGCTAGTGTCCGGACTCGGCTGCACGTTCAGGGATCGACTCGTGGTGCGTTGCCGTCTTTGCCCGCCTTGTCCGGCATCGACTTTCGGCCAGTGGGAAATGGCCCGGTGACCAGCCAACTTCCGATTCGTGGCGAAGACAGGTTGAACGATGTTCTGAGCCCCGATGCCTACAGGACTTACTCAAAGGGAGCGGATCACCATGCTCGAAAGTTGCCAGAATGCGCAGGAGCGGTGGGGTGGCGTACACCTGATGATTGATCGCTGGCTGCAGGAACGTGCCGAACTGATCAAGGCCTATGCTGCCATCGACGACGTCAGTGACAAGGTGGTGATGCAGCGGTTCTGCGAATACCTCGTCGACTACGTGTCCGCCGGACATTTCGAGGTCTACCAGCAGCTCACCGAAGAAGCCCGGGCGTTTGGTGATCAGCGTGGCCTGGAGCTCGCCAAGCAGATCTATCCGCGTATCGAGGTGATCACCGAAGCGGCCCTGGCCTTTAACGACCGTTGCGACGAAGGTGATTGCGGCGATCCCGATGCGGTGAGCCTGGAGCTCAAACGCCTCGGCAAGATGCTGCACGAGCGCTTCGAGCTCGAAGACTGCCTGATCGAAGTGCTGCATACCGCCCACAAGCAGCAGGCGACCGCCGCTGCCGTATGAGCCACGAGGCCGCGATCATTCGCGGCCTCGTCGTTTCTGGCTTTCGCCAGCCGTGCGCAGGTGCTTGCAAAGCGCAGCGGGCGGGCGCAAATTTCACCCCACCTAAGTATGGCTTTACCCATCCGCCTGGAGGCGCGTCATGCCGGCCACAAAAAACGTGAAGAAAAAAGCGGTCACCACCCCTTTGCATCTGTTGCAGCAACTCTCTGGCAGCTTGCTCGAGCACCTCGAAAACGCCTGCTCGCAAGCGCTCGTAGACGCCGAGAAAATTCTCGCCAAGCTGGAAAAACAGCGCGGTAGCGCTCAGGAAAAACTGCACAAAGCGCGTGGCAAGCTGCAGTCGGCCGTCGCCGATGGCAAGGCCAAGGCGCAGTCCAAAGCCAAGGTCGTGGTGGATGAGCTGGAAGGCGCGCTCGATGCGCTGCAGGCACGCCAGACCGAAACCCGTCAGTACATCGTGCAACTCAAGCGCGATGCCCAGGAAAGCCTGAAGCTGGCCCAGGGCGTTGGCAAGGTGCGTGAAGCAGCCGGCAAGGCACTGTCCAGCCGTGACAAGGCTCCGGCCAAGCCGGCTGCTTCTAAGGCCGCAGCCAAGCCTGCTGCCAAAGCGGCTGCAAAACCTGCTCTGGCTAAGGTGGCGTCGAAACCCGCAGCCAAGCCAACGGCCAAGTCCGCCACAAAACCGGCTGTTGCCAAAGTCGCAGTCAAACCGGCTGCAACTAAGCCGGCTGCCAAGGCAACTGCCAAACCTGCCGTGGCTAAAGCTGCGGCGAAACCCGCAGCTAAGCCGGCTGCGCAGACTGCTGCCAAGCCAGCGGCCAAGTCCGCTGCGAAACCGGTTGCCGCCAAAACCGCGGCTAAACCGGCTGCAGCCAAGCCTGCCGCTAAGGCAGCTGCGAAGCCCGCCACGGCCAAGGCCGCAGCGAAGCCTGCAGCCAAACCGGCTACGCAGGCTGCCGCCAAGCCCGCTGCTGCTAAACCTGCGACCAAGACCGCAGCCAAACCTGCTGCCAAGCCAGCGAGCAAAGCAGCCGCTAAGCCATCAGCCCAAACGGCTGCCAAGCCTGCGACCGCTGCCAAGGCGGCAGCCAAACCAGCGGCTAGCAAACCTGCCGCCAAGGCTGCGAGCAAGCCGGTTGCAGCCAAGCCAGCCGCAAAGCCTGAAGCCAGCAAGCCAGCCGCTTCCGCCGCCAGCAAGCCGGCGACCGAGCCAGCCGCTGCCTCGACTCCAGCTGCCAACGGCGCAACGCCGCCAGCCAGCAACTGATAGGCTGTCCCAAGCCTGCGAGCCGTGCGCTCGCAGGCTTCGCACGAACCCTCCTCGTTTCACCTGAACGCTCCGCGCAATCCTGGTCGCGCCGATTAGTATGCGTTTTCTAGTTTTGCTCTTTACGGTGCTTGTTAAGCCTGTGTCGTGCAGGCCATCTCCCAAGCTACTGTGAGGTGCACCATGTCCAACGCTACCGTCAGCAAGAAGCCGCTCGTCTCTATTCGTCGCTCTACCTCCACCGATGAACCCTCGGGAGTCAGAAAGCTGTGGCTCGCCGGTCTGGGTGCCTATGCCAAGGCGGGACAGGAAGGGCTGGATTATTTCCACTCCCTAGTACGCCTCGGGGAGCTGGCGGAACGGCGCGGCCGTGAGCAGGTCAATGAACAGGTCGATGCGGCCAATGGCCAGATCGACGAAGCCAGAAGCAGAGTGTCCGTTGTGAAGAACCAGGTCGCCGCCCGAATCGAGAAGATCGAGCAGGCCTTCGACTCGCGCGTGGCTGGTGCACTGAACCGTCTTGGCATTCCCGCCCGACAGGATATCCAGGCCCTGTCTGCTAAGCTGGATGAGCTGAGCGCGTTGCTCGAGCGTGTCGCGCGTACTCAATAAGGAGAGCAGGATGGCTGTCAAAAAGAAAACCGAGAAACAGACCAGCTCGTGGATCGGCGAGGTTGAAAAGTACTCGCGGCAGATCTGGTTGGCAGGCCTGGGCGCATATTCCAAGGTCAGCAAGGACGGCACCAAGCTGTTCGACACGCTGGTCAAGGATGGCGAAAAGGCCGAGAAAGCCGCCAAGAGCAACGTCGATAAGCAGGCCGATGCGGTGAAGTCGTCGGTCGATTCGTCCGTCAGCAGTGCGCGCTCGCGTGTCGACGAGGTGAAAGGCAAGGCGATCGGCAAGTGGAGCGAGCTCGAGGAAGCGTTCGACAAGCGTCTCAACAATGCGATCTCGCGGCTGGGTGTGCCGAGCCGCAACGAGGTCAAGGCGCTCAATGACAAGGTCGACCTGCTGACCCGGCAACTGGAGACGCTGACGGGGGTATCCAGCAAATCGACCGCCAAGCCAGCGGTGAAGAAAGCCGCGGCCAAGCCGGCCAGCAAACCGGCGACCGCGAGTAAGGCGCCGGCCAGCAAGGCAGCCAGCACGGCAGCAGCGAAACCCGTCGCCAAGCCGGCTGCGGCTAAACCGGCAGCAGCCAAGAAAGCGCCGGTGAGCAAGGTGGCGGCGAGCAAGCCAGCCTCTACCGCGAAAACCCCGGCAAAAGCCGCAGCTAAACCTGCTGCCAAGCCTGCGGCCAAACCGGCATCCGGGCCGGCCGCCAAAGCCGCCAGCAAACCAGCGGCGAAGAAGCCGGCGGCCAGCAAGGCCACTACGGCAGCGGCGACGCCGGTAACCACGCCAGCGGCCTCGACGACTCCAGCCACTACCCCTCCGACTTCTTCCGGCACTCAGTCCTGAGTCGGTAAGTCGCCTCGAAAACGCCCGATCCCGTATCGGGCGTTTTTGTATTCAGCCAGCGCTCTCGTGCAGGTAACTGTGAGCCATTAGTTCAGTGGTGTGGCGCGCTTCGTCCTGCAGGTGCGGGGCGACCAGCATCATCACGTGGTAAACCACCAGTCGACTGTCGGCTGGCTGGGCGACGATGCGCTGGTAATCCTGGGCGAACAGCAGGGTCAGCACGATTTGCTCGACCAGTTGCTGCAAGGCTTTGCCCTCGCTGATCAGTACTCGCCGGCCCTTTAGATTGGCCAGCAGCGCCGTGAGCGTATGTCGCAGCCTGGCGAGCCAGTGGCGCATGCCAGCAGCCAGCTTGGGCAGGCGCCCGCTGAGGTTGGAGAGATCCTGGAACAGGAAACGATAGGCCGACATGCCTTCGGCGATCAGGTGCAGGAACAGCCAGTAGTCCTGTGCATCGAGATCGACATCGTCAGGGGGCGTGAGCAGCGGCGCCAGCTTGGCCTGGAACTGCTCGAAAAGCGCCAGGGTCAGCGGCTCCTTGCCGTGGAAGTGGTAGTAGAGATTGCCCGGGCTAATATCCAGCTCGTTGGCGATTTCCAGGGTCGAAACGTTGGGCTCGCCGCGCTCGTTGAACAGCAGCAGGGTGGCGGCGAGGATACGGTCACGGGTTTTCATCCGTTCAGCGCGTCCTTGTGCGGGCGGTATTCAGTGCTGCCCACGAGCCGTCACGTTCTGGGGATGCATGATCGCCGGCTGCCGCTCCTCGGCGAGGAATTTCATGATGATCGGTGCCACCACCTCGGCGCGGGTCACCAGAAACAGGTGGCCGTCGTCGATCACGTGTAGTTCGGAGTTGGGGATGCGCCAGGCCAGCAGGCGCATGTTGAGCAGCGGGATGATCGGGTCGTCGTCGCCGGCCAGCACCAGGGTCGGCTGGCGGATCTTGTGCAGCCAGTGAATGCTCGTCCAGCCCATGCCGGCGAACAGCTGCCAGTAGTAGCCGAGCTTGCCGCCCGAGCGCACCTTGCTGGCGTGGGAAAGTGCGAGTTTCGGGTCGCGGCGGAAGGCGCCGCCATAGATATCGGCGGCGATATGCACGCCGTAGGACGGCTGCAGATAGCGGCGCGGGCTGGCCATGCGCCAGAGCACCTTGGGCTTGCCCGGAATCATCACCGCACCTGCCGAGGTCGCGGCCAGCACCAGTTTCTTGCAGCGCTCCGGGTAGTCGCGGGCGAACTGCTGGGCCAGGGCCCCGCCCCAGGATACGCCGATGGCGTTGACCTGGCCGTAGTCCAGGTAATCGAGCATGCGCGCCGCGAGCTTGGCCAGGCCGGGAAAACGATAGGGAATGCTCGGCGTGGAGGAGCCGCCCACGCCCGGCACATCGAAGGCGATGATTTCCTGATCCTTGTCCAGGGCGTTGACGAAGGGCATGACCAGCTCGAGGTTGGCGCCGATGCCGTTGAAGATCAGCAGCGGCACCTTGTCCGGGCTGCCAGGGCGCACAGCGGTGCGGATCGTCTGTTGATCCAGCACGATGGTGCGAAACACGAAGGCTGATGACATGTGGCGCCCCTGTCGGTGGTCGTCGCGCACGCTTAGCGTTCGTGCACGTAGGTGCCCGGCGCCGCCTCGGCTGCCGGGTAGCGCTTGTTGCCCAGCTTGGCGGGTGCCTTTTTGGTTTCTCCGGAGCGGGCGGTCAGCCATTGCTGCCAGTGCAGCCACCAGGAATCGGCGTGCTTGGTGGCGTCCTCCTGCCAGGCCTTAGGGTCGGCCGGCATGTCGGGGTTGGTCATGTAGCGCGCCTTGGGGTTGCCCGGCGGGTTGAGAATGCTCTGGATATGCCCGCTGCTGGACAGCACGAACTCGCACTGCCCGCCGAACAGCCGCGCCGACTTGTAGCAGGACGTCCAGGGCGTGATGTGATCGTTGCTGCCGGCCACCACGTAGTAATCGCAGGTTACCTGTTTGAGGTCGATGGGCGTGCCGCAGACTTCCAGCGCGCCGGCGCGGGTCAGTGGGTTGGCCTGGAACATCTCGATGAATTCGCCGTGCAGAGCGGCTGGCAGGCGAGTGGTGTCATTGTTCCAGTAGAGGATGTCGAACACCGGCGGCTCGTTGCCGAGCAGGTAGTTGTTGACCCAGTAATTCCAGATCAGGTCGTTGGGGCGCATCCAGGCGAACACCTTGGCCATGTCGCTGCCTTCCAGCACGCCGGCCTGGTAGGAGCGGCGCTTGGCGGCCTCCAGGGTCTGCTCGTCGGCGAACAGCGCGTATTGGCTGTCCAGCTGAGTATCCAGCACGCTGACCAGCAGGGTCTGGGCATGCACCTTCTGTTCACCGATGGCTGCGTAGTGGCCGAGCAGCGAGGCGGTGGTGGCGCCGCCGGAGCAGGCGCCCAGCACGTTTACATCGCTGCTGCCGGTGATCGCGCAGACCACCTCGACGGCCTCCTTGAGCGCCTCGATATAGGTCGACAGGCCCCATTCGCGCTGGGCCTTGGTTGGGTTGCGCCAGCTGACGATGAAGGTCTGCACCTGGCTGCGCAACAGAAAACGCGCCAGGCTCTTTTCCGGCGACAAATCGAATACGTAGTACTTGTTGATCTGTGGCGGCACCACCAGCAGCGGGCGCTTGTAGACCTGCTCCGTGACCGGCGTGTACTGGATCAGCTCCAGCACCTCGTTGCGAAACACCACGGCGCCTTCGGTGGTGGCCAGGTTGCGGCCCACTTCGAAGGCCTTCATGTCCACCTGGCTGGGCATGCCACCGTTGTTCAGCAGGTCCTTGGCCATGTGCGAAAGGCCATCGAGCAGGCTCTTGCCGCCGGTGTCGAAGATGCGTTTGACCGCTGCCGGGTTGGCCAGGCTGTTGCTCGGCGCCATCGCCTCGGTCAGCAGGTTGATGATGAAGTGGCCGCGGCTGACGTCCTGCTCGGACAGCGAGCTGTGCTCGACCCAGTCGTGCAGTTCCTGACGCCAGGCCAAATAGGTTTGCAGGTACCGGCGGTATAGCGGGTTCTGGCTCCAGGCCGGGTCATTGAAACGACGATCGGTGTCGTCGGGCTGCAGTTTGGATTGGCCGAGCAGCACGTTCTTCAGCTCGAGGCCGAAGTGGGCGGCATGCCGGGCGCTGTGCAGTGGCTGGCGCATGGCCTGGGTCAGCACCAGACGGGCGGAGGTCAGCAGATCCCTGCCGCGTATACCGATGACCGGGTTGATCCCCATGGTGCTCTTGGTCGGCTTGTATTTCAGGTCATCGTTCTGCTTTTCACTCATCGACAACGCTCCCTTTGCCCGCGCAGGCAGCCATTGGCTTTAGCTATGACGTCGATCCTGGCGAGGCTTGCGATTGGCAGTGGTAGTGGCGCTTGCAGCATCCAGAGGATGGCGGGTGAACCTGAAGTGCTCTGGTTACCCGAGTTTAGACGCTAGCGCAAGATCGGCCAGGTGGGGGCGGGGTGGGAAAACGAAGATCTGAACGGCGTCAGAGCATCAGGCGTACGACCGACTCGTTCGGGTCGCGGGACTGACCGGCTGCGGCCAGGGCGTCCAGATAATCACGCCAGAGTTCGTCCTGGCGCAGAGCCAGTTGGTGCAGATAATCCCAGCTGAACAGCCCGCTGTCGTGGCCGTCGTCGAAGGTCAGCTTGAGGGCGTAGTTGCCGGCCGGTTCGATGCCAATCAAGGCGACATTCAGCTTGCCGGTCTGCAGGATGGGCTTGCCGTGGCCCTGCACTTCGGCCGACGGCGAATGCACGCGCAGAAACTCAGCGGGCAGCCGATAACTGTCGCTGCCGTAATGCAGCTCCAGAATGCGCGAGGCCTTGTGCAGCTTGATCGAAGTGGGGATGAGCACCACGGGCTCCAGGCGGGCTGAAAGACTGCACGGCGCCGGGCGGCGCCGTGCAGGGTCAGGCTATCAGAGAATGTAGCGGGACAGGTCTTCGTCTTGGGCCAACTCGCCCAAGTGGCTGTTCACATAGGCGGCGTCGATGCGAATGGTCTCGCCGCTTTGCTGGCCGGCGAGGTCCGCCGCGCTGAACGACACCTCTTCGAGCAGACGCTCGAGCAGGGTGTGCAGGCGACGAGCACCGATGTTTTCGGTCTTCTCGTTGACCTGCCAGGCGATCTCGGCGATACGCTTGATGCCCTCGTCGACGAACTCGACGCCCAGGCCCTCGGTCTGCAGCAGCGCCACGTACTGCTCGGTGAGCGACGCATGGGGCTCGCTGAGGATGCGCTCGAAGTCCTCTGGGCTCAGGGCCTTGAGCTCGACACGAATCGGCAGGCGGCCCTGCAGCTCCGGCACCAGATCGCTCGGCTTGCTGAGGTGGAAGGCGCCTGAGGCGATGAACAGGATGTGGTCGGTCTTGACCATGCCCAGCTTGGTGTTCACGGTACAGCCTTCGATCAGCGGCAGCAGGTCGCGCTGCACGCCTTCGCGGGACACGTCGGCGCCGCCGGCATTGGCGCGCTTGGCCACCTTGTCGATCTCGTCGATGAACACGATGCCGTGCTGCTCGACGGCCTCCAGGGCCTTGGCCTTGAGTTCTTCTTCGTTGACCAGGCGACCGGCTTCCTCGTCACGCACCAGTTTCAGGGCGTCCTTGACCTTGAGCTTGCGGCTCTTCTTCTTGCCCTTGCCCATGTTGGAGAACAGGTTCTGCAACTGGCTGGTCATTTCTTCCATGCCGGGTGGGGTCATGATCTCGATGCCGGCCGGGCTGTCGGCCACTTCGATGTCGATTTCCTTGTCGTCCAGCTGGCCTTCGCGCAGACGCTTGCGAAACAGCTGACGGGTGTTCGAGTCGCTGCCCGACGCCGCTTCCTCGGCGAAGCCGGTGCGTGCCGGTGGCAGCAGGGCGTCGAGGATGCGGTCTTCGGCGGCGTCTTCGGCGCGGTGACGCACGCGGATGATTTCTTGCTCGCGCAGCATCTTCAAGGCGGCATCGGCGAGGTCGCGAATGATCGACTCGACGTCACGGCCGACGTAGCCGACCTCGGTGAACTTGGTGGCTTCGACCTTGAGGAACGGCGCGTTGGCCAGCTTGGCCAGGCGGCGGGCGATTTCGGTCTTGCCGACGCCGGTTGGGCCGATCATCAGGATGTTCTTCGGCGTGACCTCGGCGCGCAACTCGGTCGGCAGCTGCATGCGCCGCCAGCGGTTGCGCAGGGCGATGGCCACGGCGCGCTTGGCGTCGTCCTGGCCAATGATGTGGCGATTGAGTTCGTGAACGATCTCGCGGGGTGTCATGGACATGGGCGGGCTCCGATCCGGACTGGCTTAAATAGCCGAGCCCAGCTCCTCGATGGTCAGGTTCTGGTTGGTGAACACGCAGATCGAGCCAGCGATGTTCAGCGCGGTTTCGGCGATCTCGCGGGCGCCCAGTTCGTCGCTGCCTTTTTGCAGCAGCGCGAGGGCCGCAGCCTGGGCGAAGCCGCCACCAGAGCCCATGGCGATCAGGCCGTGCTCGGGTTCGACCACGTCACCGTTGCCGGTGATGATCAGCGAGGCGTCCTTGTTGGCCACGGCGAGCATGGCTTCCAGGCGGCTGAGGGAACGATCGGTACGCCAGTCCTTGGCCAGTTCGACGGCGGCGCGCACCAGATGGCCCTGGTGCTTCTCGAGTTGCGCTTCGAAACGCTCGAACAGGGTGAAGGCGTCGGCAGTGGCACCGGCGAAACCGGCGATCACCTGGCCGTGGTAGAGGCGACGAACCTTCTTGGCGTTGCCCTTCATCACGGTGTTGCCGAGCGAAACCTGGCCGTCGCCACCCATGACGACTTTGCCATGGCGGCGGACTGAAACGATGGTGGTCAAGGGAGAGTCTCCACGCTGCGGGGCGAAATGGCCCTGATGAAAACTCAGATGGGGGCCCGCCGCGGTTTTTCAACCGGCGGCGGGTTAGCAGGCCATTGAAAAGCGTAGGCGAGGCCGCCGATGCGAGGCAAAACAGGCTAAAAAAGCGCAGTTTACGTGTTGTAAATGAGCATTTTTTAGCCTGTTTTAACGAAGCAGCGGCAACGCAGGTAGTTTTTCAATCGCCTGTTAAAGGCGATCAGCGTAGCTGGCGCTGCTGTAAAAGCAGATTGCCGAAACCGCCGGCCGCCAGCGTCTTCTGGGCGCTGGCCAGTTGCTCGCGGTTGGCGAAGGGGCCGACCAGCACGCGGTGCCAGGTCTTGTCCTGCACGGTGCCGGATTCCACGCGCACGTTCTGGCCGAGCAGGATGATCTGCGCGCGCATGCTTTCGGCCTTGTCCTTGCTCGGGAAGGAGCCGGCCTGCAGGAAGAACTGGGTGGTCAGCGGCGCCTGGCTCGCTTCCGCCGGCTTGGTGACCGGAGGCGCGGGCGGCGGGGTTTCGCCGTTGAGCGCGGCCTGGGCGCGTGCGGCATCGATCTTGGCGGCTTCCTCGGGCGTGACTGGCTTCTGCTCGGGCGTCGGCGTAGTAGGTGGCGGTACGGCATCGGGCGGCACGATGACCTCCGACTCCGGCAGCAGGGTGTAGAAGTCGTACTTGGGCTTGCCCGGCTCCTGGCTGCTGGTGGTCGGCGTCGGTTTGGGCTTGGCGGCGGTGCTGCGCTCAGGCTGGGGCTTTTCGCGTTTGACTGCGTCGTCGCCCGGCTTGAGGTTGAGCAGCAGGGTGACGAACACGCCCACGGCCAGGCCGCAGGCCAGCCAGATCCAGCCGGGTACCGGGCGTTTGCTCGGGGCCTTGTAGCGACTGGCGCCGCGCTTGGGTGCTGGCTTCTTGCGGGCTGCCACTTACATGCGCTCCAGGGTTTCCAGGCCCAGCAGTTCCAGGCCTTGCTTGAGGGTGCGGCGAGTCAGGCCGGCCAGGCGCAGGCGGCTCTGGCGGGTGCCTTCGTCCTGGGCGCTGAGTACCGGGCAATGCTCGTAGAAGCTGGAGAACAGCCCGGCGACGTCGTACAGGTAGGCGCACAGCAGGTGCGGCGTGCCCTTGTCGGCGACGCTGCCCAGCACTTCACCGAACTGCGCCAGCTTGCCGCCCAGTTCGATTTCCTGAGGGGCATGAAGTTCGATGTGGCCATCGATGTCCTCGATACCCTTGCCCAGCTTGCGGAAGATGCTCGCGGTACGGGTGTAGGCGTACAGCAAGTAAGGCGCGGTGTTGCCCTCGAAGCTCAGCATCAGCTCGAAGTTGAAGCTGTAGTCGCTGGTGCGATGCTTGGAAAGATCGGCGTACTTTACCGACGCGATGCCCACAACTCGCCCGATTTGGCGTAGCTCAGCTTCTTCGAATGGTGTTTCACCCTTCGCAGTACGTTGGTCGTTGCGCTCCTTGACCAGCTCGTAGGCGCGCGACTCAGCTTCGTCGAGCAGGTCGATCAGCTTCACGGTGCCGCCGTCACGGGTCTTGAAGGGGCGGCCATCGGCGCCGTTCATGGTGCCGAAGCCCATGTGTTCCAGGTCCATGCCTTCGTGTACGAAACCGGCGCGACGGGCGACTTCGAAAGCCATCTGGAAGTGCAGGGCCTGACGCTGGTCGACGAAGTACAGTGCGCGGTCAGCCTTGAGGACCTGGCTGCGGTAACGCATGGCCGCCAGGTCGGTGGTCGAGTACAGATAGCCACCGCCGGCCTTCTGCACGATCACCGGCAGTGGGTTGCCTTCGGCGTTCTTGTACTCGTCGAGGAAGACGCACTGGGCGCCATTGTCTTCGGTGAGCAGGCCCTTGCTGCGCAGGTCGGCGACCACGTTGGCGAGATCCGCGTTGTAGGCGCTCTCACCCTTGACGTCGGCCGGGGTCAGTTTCACGCCCAGGCGGTCGTAGGCCTTCTGGCAGTGGCTCAGGGAAATGGCGTTGAAGCGGTTCCACAGGCGCATGCATTCCGGCTCACCGGCCTGCAGCTCGACGACCAGGGCGCGAGCGCGCTCGGCGAATTCCGGAGACTCGTCGAAGCGTTTCTTGGCGGCGCGGTAGAAACCCTCCAGATCGGCCAGCTCGCTTTCTGCGGCGGCCGGATTCTCTTCCATGAAGGCCAGCAGCATGCCGAACTGGGTACCCCAGTCGCCCACGTGGTTCTGGCGGATCACCTCGTCGCCGAGGAATTCCAGCACCCGCGCCACGGCGTCGCCGATGATGGTCGAGCGCAGATGGCCGACGTGCATTTCCTTGGCGAGGTTCGGCGAGGACAGGTCGACGACCACGCGCTGCGTCGGGCCGTTCTTGCGAACGCCGAGGCGCTCGTCGGCCAGGGCCGCTTCCAGGCGTTCGGCCAGGGCGTCGCTGTTCTGGAAGAAATTCAGAAAGCCGGGGCCGGCGATCTCGACCTTGCTGATCTGCACGTCGGCAGGCAGCGCGTCGATCAGCTTCTGGGCCAGGTCGCGCGGCTTCATGCCGGCCGGCTTGGCCAGCATCATGGCGATGTTGCTGGCGAAGTCACCGTGGGTCTTGTCCCGGGTGTTCTCCACCTGAATCGTCGGGCTCAGGCCGTCGGGCAGCACGCCTTCGGCGGTCAGGCGGGTCAGGGCTTGCTGGATCAGGTGGCGAATGCTGTCTTTCATGGTCTGCTCGTTCGGCCGCTAGGTGCGGCGCCGCTCGAAAGCGTGGGTGGAAAACTGCGCATTATAAAAGCAGCCGTAGGTTGCAGGCCACCGGCGGCAAGGAAAAGCGCGTGGCAGTTGTCTCTGGATGCGAGTCGGGTGCTCAGAACAGGTCGATCGGGTCCACATCCAGCGACCAGCGCACCGCGCGGCCGCTGGGCAGGCTCTCCAGGATCAGCAGCCAGTGCGCCAGCAGCTTGTGCAGCGGCGCACGGGCGTTGCCCTGCAGCAGCAATTGCGCGCGGTAGCGCCCGGCGCGGCGCTCCATGGGCGCGGGCACCGGGCCCAGCAGTTCGATGCCGCTGAGCGCCAGTTCGTCCAGCAAGTGCTCGGCTTCGCTGCAGGCCTCATCGAGAAAGCCTTCGGCCTGGCCGGGCTTGTGCGCTTCGGCACGCAGCAGCGCCAAATGGCAGAACGGAGGCAGGCCGGCGGCGCGGCGTTCGCTCAGCGCTTGGTCGGCAAAGGCGAAATAACCTTGCTCGGTCAGCTGTACGAGCAGCGGGTGGTCGGCCAGATGGCTTTGAATGATCACCTTGCCCGGCTCCTCGGCGCGGCCTGCGCGGCCTGCGACCTGGACGATCAGCTGGGCCATGCGTTCGCTGGCGCGGAAGTCGGCGGAGAACAGGCCGCCGTCGGCATCGAGGATCGCCACCAGGGTGACGCGTGGGAAGTGGTGACCTTTGGCGAGCATCTGGGTGCCTACCAGGATGCAGGGTTCGCCGCGCTGTACGGTGTTGAATAGGGTATTCATCGCCTCCTTGCGCGAGGTGCTGTCGCGGTCGACGCGCAGTACGGGAACGTCCGGGAAGAGAATCTCCAGCCTTTCTTCGGCGCGCTCGGTGCCGGCGCCCACCGGGCGCAGGTCGACGTTGTTGCAGCTCGGGCAGTTGCTCGGCTGGCGCTCGGTGTGGCCGCAATGGTGGCAGCGCAGCTCGCGGCTGCGCTGGTGCACGGTCATGCGCGCATCGCAGCGTGGGCATTCGGACAGCCAGCCGCATTCGTGGCACAAGAGGGTCGGCGCGAAGCCGCGGCGGTTGAGAAACACCAGCACCTGCTGGCCGGCGGCCAGAGTCTGGGTGATGGCCTGCTGCAGCGGCGGCGACATGCCGGCGTCGAGCGGCCGGCTCTTGATGTCCAGGCGCAGGAAGCGTGGCGGCTGGGCGCCGCCGGCGCGCTGGTTCATGCGCAGCAGGGCGTAGCGGCCGCTGTGGGCATTGTGCAGGCTTTCCAGCGAGGGGGTGGCCGAGCCGAGCACGATCGGTACGTTTTCCTGGTGGGCGCGCACCACGGCCAGATCGCGGGCGTGATAACGCAGGCCTTCCTGCTGCTTATAGGAGGCGTCGTGCTCCTCGTCGATGATGATCAGCCCCGGACGCTTCATGGGCGTGAACAGCGCCGAGCGGGTGCCGATGATAATGTCGGCCTCGCCGTCGCGCGCTGCCAGCCAGGCATCCAGGCGCTCGCGGTCGTTGACCGCCGAGTGCAGCAGGGCGATGCGCGCATTGAAGCGCCGCTCGAAGCGCGCCAGGGTCTGCGGGCCCAGGTTGATTTCGGGAATCAGCACCAGCGCCTGCTTGCCGGCTTCCAGAGTCTCGCGGATCAGTTGCAGGTAGACCTCGGTCTTGCCGCTGCCGGTCACGCCGGCCAGCAGGAAGGCATTGAACCCGTCGAAGCCGGCGCGCACCGCCTCCGCGGCCGCGCGCTGCTCTGTATTGAGCGGCAGCTCCGGTTGGGCCAGCCAGTTGCCGTGGCGTTCCGGGCTGCTCAGGCGGCGCACTTCGACACGCACCAGGCCCTTCTCCTGCAGCAATTGCAGGCTGTCGCGGTTGATCTGCAGCTGGCTGAGCAGTTGGTGGGCGACGCCGTGGGGGTGCTGGGCGATGGTCTTCAGGGCTTCGCGCTGACGCGGCGCGCGGGCCAGGCGTGGGTCGTCCAGGCGAGCGTCCTTGGCGATCAGCCAGAAGCGTTCCTGGCGCGCTTCGGCCGGTTCGCCCTGGCGCAGCAGCACCGGCAGCGCCCAGCTCAGGGTGTCGCCAAGACTGTGCTGGTAATACTGTGCGGTCCATTGGCACAGGCGCATCAGCGCTGGCGGCACTGGGGCTTGCAGATCGAGCAGCTCAAGGGCGGGCTTGAGCTTGTCGGCCGGCACCTCGCTGTGATCGCTGACCTCGATCAACACGCCGATCATCTCGCGGCGGCCAAAAGGCACGCGCAGCCGCGCACCGGGCTGCAGGTCGCGGGCCGATACGCCACGCGGGGCGAGGTAGTCGAACAGCCGGCGCAGTGGTGAGGGCAGGGCGAGTCGCAGGATGACGTCAGGCACGCAAGGGCTCCAGGCAGGCGAGGCGCGATCTTAGCAGGCCCCTGAAAAACAACCTACGCTGCTTTCACAGCCTGAGGTCAGGGCGTGTGATAGGTTGGTGCGACGGTCGGTAGCGGCGGGCGAGTTGCATCATGGGCCGGCTCTGGTATGATCCGCGGCCAACCTAAGTGCGGTACCTGACAATAGTGTCGGGTGGCGGCACAAAACCTGAGGAAGAATCATGAAAGCCGATATCCATCCGGAATACGTCGCCATCGACGCCACCTGCAGCTGCGGTAATGTCATCAAGACCCGCTCCACTCTGGGCAAGCCCCTGAGCCTGGACGTGTGCTCCGAGTGCCACCCGTTCTACACCGGCAAGCAGAAGGTGCTGGACACCGGCGGCCGTATCGATCGCTTCAAGCAGCGTTTCGGTGTGTTCGGCGCCAAGTAAGCGACCGAGCAGCGAAAGAGGCCCACATGGCTGTTTTCGCATCATTGAAAAAGGCGTCCCTGGTGGGCGCCTTTTTCGTTTCTGTCTTTTGTCTTCCCGCTCATGCGTTCTGCCCGGCGCCCGGCAAGCTGCCCCAGGCCAAGGTGCAGCGGGTGGTGGATGGCGATACCGTGCGCCTGGCCGATGGTCGCAGCGTGCGGCTGATCGGCATCAACGCCCCCGAACTGGCGCGCATGGGCAGGCCGGCCGAGCCCTTCGCCGAGGCCGCCCGTGAGCGCCTCACCGCGCTGGTCGCCGCCAATGGTGGCCGGGTGGGTGTAAAGGTCGGTGCCGAGCGGCAGGATCGCTATGGGCGTACCCTGGCCCATCTCTACGACCGCGCCGGCAACAATCTGGAGGCGCAACTGCTCGCCGAGGGCTATGGCCAGCTGGTAGCGATCACCCCCAATGTCAGCCTGGTGAACTGCCAGCGTGAAGCCGAGCGCCAGGCGCGCAGTGCTCGCGCAGGGCTTTGGGCGCAGCTGCGGCCGTTGCCGGCCCGCGCGATACGCAGTGGCGGCTTCGTGTTGCTCGAAGGCCAGGTGCAGCGCGTCGATCGTAATCGTGGCGGCTTGTGGATCGAGCTGGGCAACTCGGTGGTGCTGCGTATTGCACCTCAGGTGCTGGATACCTTTGCCGCAGCGGATCTTCGCGGTCTACAGGGCAAGCGCGTAGAAGCGCGTGGCTGGGTGGTCGACCGCTCCCGCGGCGGCGGCCTCAAGGTCGGCCAGGCGCGCTGGCTGTTGCCGCTGACCCACAGCGCCATGCTGGAGGTGCAGCGATGAGGCTGTGCCTGCTGATTCTGATGTTGGCGACCCTGGCCGGCTGCGCGGTGAATCCCGCGACCGGGCGCACCGATTTCGTGATGATGAGCGAATCTCAGGAACTGTCCATCGGTCGCGACGCCCATCAGCAGATTCTCAAGCAGTACCCGCGTTATCCCGATGAAGCCTTGCAGGCCTATGTGCAGCAGGTCGGCGAGCGCGTGGCGCGACACAGCCACCGCGGGCAGCTGGATTATCACTTCACGGTGATCGACAGTCCGGACATCAATGCCTTCGCCCTGCCAGGCGGCTACATCTATATCCACCGCGGGCTGATGGCCTACCTGAGTTCCGAGGCCGAGCTGGCGGCCGTGCTCGGCCACGAGGTCGGCCACGTGATCGCCCGCCACGGTGTGCGCCAGCAAAGCCAGTCGACCGCCTGGGGAATCCTCGGCCAGGCGGTGGCCATGGGCACCGGCGTAGGGGCGGCGGCGGACGTGACCGGTGTGTTGGGCAATGCCGTGGTGCGCGGCTATGGCCGTGACATGGAGCTGGAGGCCGATGGCCTTGGCGCCCAGTACCTGGCCCGCGCTGGTTACGACCCGCAGGCGATGATCGAGGTGGTCAAGGTGCTCAAGTTGCAGGAGGACTTCGCCCGCGACCAGGCCGCTGCGCGTGGTGAGCAGCAGCCAGTGGGCAGCTATCACGGTCTGTTCGACACTCACCCGGACAACGACCGGCGGCTGCAGCAGGTGATCGGCCCGGCGCGGGCACTGGTCGGCGGGCAACAGGAGGTCAACCGCGAGGCCTTTCTCAAGCATCTGCAGGGCCTGCCGTTCGGCGATTCGGCCGAGAGCGGCATTCGCCGCGGCGAGCGCTTCTATCACCGCGATCTGGATTTCACCCTGGCGTTCGCCAAGGACTGGAGCATCATCAACGAGCCGCAGCAACTTGTTGGCCAGTCGCCCGACAAGCAGGTGCTCGTCGCTATGACGCTGGAGGACAATCCGCGTGGTCTCGATGCTGCCAGCCTGCTCAAGCAGCGCATCGGTGGCCGGCGTCTGCTCGCTGGCGAGGCACTGCAACAAACCGGGTTACAGGGCTATACCGGCCTGGTCGAGGGCAACGTGCCGCGTCGGGTGGCGGTGATCCTCAAGGGTGGCAGGGCCTACCTGTTCGTGGGGGCGGTCAAAGGCCGCGCTGCCAGTGCCGCGGAAGATGCGCAGATGCTCGCGACGATCAATAGCTTCCGGCCACTTCAGCCGGCCGAGCGCAAGCTGGCCGAGCCGCTGAGGTTGCAGTTGGTGCGCATAACGCCGGGTCAAACGGTCAAGTCATTTGCCGCAGGTAGCGGCCTGGCCAGTGATGCAGAGGCTACCTTGCGGTTGCTCAACACTCTTTATCCACAGGGCGAGCCTCGCCCGGGGGAATGGTTCAAAACGGTTCGCTGAGGCACGTTTGCAGGCTGACTGCATAGTCTTGTGCAGGCCCCTGCACATTGCGTATCCTCGCCGACTGCCAGTCAATAGCCCAAAAAAAGCGGAACGCCACTATGTCTGATCTGAAAACTGCCGCTCTCGAATACCATGAGAAGCCCCGTCCGGGTAAGTTGAGCGTCGAGCTCACCAAGCCCACCGCCACTGCCCGTGACCTGTCGCTGGCCTACAGCCCGGGTGTCGCCGAGCCAGTGCGCGAGATCGCTCGCGATCCGGAGCTCGCCTACCGCTACACCGGTAAAGGCAACCTGGTAGCGGTCATTTCCGACGGCACCGCAATCCTCGGCCTGGGCGACCTCGGCCCGCTGGCTTCCAAGCCGGTCATGGAAGGCAAGGGCGTCCTGTTCAAGCGTTTCGCAGGCGTCGACGTGTTCGATATCGAAGTCGATGCCGAAAGCCCGCAAGCCTTCATCGACACCGTCAAGCGCATCTCCATCACCTTCGGTGGCATCAACCTGGAAGATATCAAGGCGCCCGAGTGCTTCGAGATCGAGCGCGCGCTGATCGAGCAGTGCGACATCCCGGTTTTCCACGATGACCAGCATGGCACCGCGATCGTCACCGCGGCCGGCATGCTCAACGCCCTGGAAATCGCCGGCAAGACTCTGCCAGAAGCCAAGATCGTCTGCCTGGGCGCCGGTGCTGCGGCCATCTCCTGCATGAAGCTGCTGGTGAGCATGGGCGCCAAGGTCGAGAACATCTACATGATCGACCGCAAGGGCGTGATTCACGCCGGCCGCGACGATCTGAACCAGTACAAGGCGGTATTCGCCACCGAAACCGACAAGCGCACTCTGGATGACGCGCTGACCGGCGCTGACGTGTTCGTCGGCCTGTCCGGCCCGGACCTGCTGAGCCCTGAAGGTCTCAACTTGATGGCGCCGAACCCGATCGTGTTCGCCTGCTCGAACCCGGACCCGGAAATCAAGCCCGAAGTGGCGCACGCCACCCGCAGCGACGTGATCATGGCCACTGGTCGTTCCGACTACCCGAACCAGGTCAACAACGTGCTGGGCTTCCCGTTCATCTTCCGTGGAGCACTGGACGTTCGCGCCACCCGCATCAACGAAGAGATGAAGATCGCTGCCGCCAACGCCCTACGCGAGCTGGCCAAGCTGCCGGTTCCTAAGGAAGTGTGCGACGCCTACGGCGGTATCAAGTTGGAATTCGGCCGTGAGTACATCATTCCGAAGCCGATGGATGCTCGTCTGATCAACGTGGTGTGCGACGCGGTGGCCAAGGCTGCTATCGAAAGCGGTGTGGCGACCCTGCCGTATCCGAAGCACTACCCGCTGCAGTCGGTAGCCGACGTGTTCAAAGGCTGAGTGATTCAGCCGGCAACAAAAAACCCGCTTCGGCGGGTTTTTTGTTGGGCGCGTTTCGAGTCGTTGATGCGTGCCGCGAGAGGTTCCGCCAGCAGCTGGGCTGCTGGCGTTGCCCTTAGAACAGGTCGATCGGCGCGCTCTCGTCGGCTGGCAGTGGGCTGTTCGGCGCGCCCATGCCTGGGTCGAGCTCGTTCATGGGCGGCGGCGAGTCTTCGCTTTTGAACAGCTCGAAATACGCATCCGGCGTGCCTGGCACGGCGGCACGACCGCTGTGCGGATCGACACGCAGGGTGAGGATGCCATCCGGCTCGGTGGGCGCGTGATTGGGCTTGTCCTTGAGTGCGGCGCCCATGTAATTCATCCAGATCGGCAGCGCCACGGTGCCGCCGTATTCATTTCGGCCCAGGCTTTCCGGCTGGTCGAAGCCGGCCCACACGGTGGTCACGTAATCGGCGTTGTAGCCGGAGAACCAGCTGTCCTTGGATTCGTTGGTGGTACCGGTCTTGCCTGCCAGGTCGTTGCGGCCCAGGGCCATAGCCCGGCGTCCGGTGCCGCGCTTGATCACGTCCTGCAGCATGCTGGTCATGATGTAGGCGGTGCGCTCATCAAGAATGCGCTCGGCCTCGGCTGGCTGCGGTGCGTCCGGCAATTGTTCGGGCGCCGCTTCGGCCGGGTTCATCACGCCTTCTTCGTTGACCGGCGGCGGCACTTCGACCTTGGCGGCGTTCGGTACGCTCGGCGGATTGGCGACGAACAGCGGGTCGCCATGACGGTTGTCGATACGCTGGATCAGGTACGGCTGCACCTTGTGGCCGCCGTTGGCGAACGCCGTCCAGCCGGTAGCGATTTCCATGGGCGTCAGGTTGGCGGTGCCGAGTGCCAGCGACAGGTTGCGCGGCAGGTCCTGGCGATTGAAGCCAAAGCGCTCGATGTAGCTCAGCGTGTTTTCGATGCCCATGGCCTGCAGCAGGCGGATCGACACCAGGTTGCGCGACTTGTACAGCGCCTCGCGTAAGCGAATCGGGCCTAGGAAAGTGTTGTTGTCGTTCTTCGGGCGCCAGACCTGATCCATGTAGTCATCGACGAACACGATCGGCGCGTCGTTGACCAGGCTGGCGGCGGTGTAGCCGTTATCCAGCGCGGCGCTGTAGATGAACGGCTTGAAGCTCGAGCCGGGCTGACGTTTGGCCTGCACGGCGCGGTTGTAGTTGCTTTGTTCGAACGAGAAGCCGCCGACCAAGGCGCGGATGGCGCCGTTCTGCGGGTCGAGTGAAACCAGGGCGCTTTGCGCACTGGGTAGTTGCGCAAAGCGCAGGCTGCCGTCGTCCTGGCGTTGCACGCGGATCAGGTCACCGATCTGCGCCACGTCCGCCGGTTGCTGCGGGCGCGGCCCCAGGCTGTTGGTATTGAGGAACGGGCGCGCCCATTTCATGCTGTCCCACGACACGGCTTCTTCGTCGCCGCGGCGAGTCAGCACCAGAATGCCGCTCTTCTCGACCTGGGTGACGATGGCCGGCTCCAGGCCACCACGCAGGCCTTGCTTGCTCAGTTCGGTCTGCCAGGTTTCCCGGGTCATGCCGGGCAGGCGGCTCTCCGGGCCGCGGTAGCCGTGGCGCTGGTCGTACTCGATCAATCCGTCGCGCAGCGCCTTGTTGGCCATCACCTGCAGGTTGCTGGGCACCGTGGTGGTGACGTTGAAGCCCTGGGTGTAGGCGTCGCTGCCATAGCGGCCGACCATTTCGGCGCGGGCCATCTCGGCAACGTAGGGCGCCGACACTTCAGGCGTCGCGACGTGGTAGCTGGCATCCACTGGCTCGGCCAGGGCGGCCTGGTAGCGCGCCTGGTCAATGCGGCCAAGGCGGAACATGCGGCCGAGGATCCAGTCGCGGCGCTCCTTGGCGCGCGTGGGATTGGTCAGCGGGTTGAACGCCGACGGCGCCTTGGGAAGACCGGCTATCGTCGCAAGCTGCGAAAGGCTCAAGTCTCGGATGGACTTGCCGTAATAGACTTGTGCGGCGGCTTCGATGCCGTAGGCGCGGTGGCCCAGATAGATCTTGTTGACGTACAGCTCGAGGATTTCGTTTTTGCTCAGCTCGCGCTCGATCTGCAGGGCGAGGAGGATCTCGGTGATCTTGCGCGAAAAACTGCGCTCGCTGGTGAGGAAGAAGTTCTTCGCCACCTGCATGGTGATGGTGCTGCCACCGGATTGAATCTGACCTGTTTTTAATAATTGCGTGGCAGCGCGCATCAGGCTCGTAAGATCGACGCCATAATGATTTGCGAAGTTATCGTCTTCGGCTGCCAGCAGGGCGCTGGTGAAGTCGGGCGGAATATCGGCGAAGGCGATGGGCGAGCGACGCATCTCGCCGAATTCGGCGATGAGTTTTCCATCGCTTGTGTACACGCGAAGCGGTATCTGCAGCTCTATACTGCGCAAGGCATCGACAGAGGGTAGGGTCGGGCTCAGGTAGAGGAAAGCACCACTGACGGCGAGTACCAGCGCACAAAAAACGGCGATGACGGACCAGCAGAAAAACTTCAGCAAACGCATCAAGATTTTTGGATTTCCAGATAAAAGAATGAGTTAAGCGGAAGGCAAATTGAAAAGGCAAAAGCTGATCACATTATAAGCGTTTTTTTTGCTGGGGAGCCATTTGCGCTTCTGTCAAGTCTGCTATTTAATGTGGAAAAACATAAATCATCCGTAAGTTATGGATGTGAATAGGAAATCGGTCGTGCTAGGGCTCTTCAGTAAAAAAGCGAATACGCTTTTGGGGATCGATATAAGTTCGACCTCCGTCAAGCTCCTCGAATTGAGTCGCTCAGGTAGCCGCTACAAGGTAGAGGCCTACGCTGTCGAGCCGCTCCCCGCCAATGCTGTGGTTGAAAAGAACATCGCCGAACTCGAGGGTGTCGGGCAGGCGTTGTCGCGGGTGCTCGCCAAGGCCAAGACCAGCGTGCGCTCGGTTTCCGTTGCCGTTGCCGGCTCCGCGGTGATTACCAAGACCGTGGAAATGGAAGCAGGCCTGACCGACGACGAACTGGAAAACCAGCTCAAGCTCGAAGCCGACCAGTACATTCCGTACCCTCTTGAAGAGGTGGCGATCGACTTCGAAGTTCAGGGTATTTCGCCGCGCAACCCTGATCGGGTCGAAGTGCTGCTGGCGGCCTGTCGTAAGGAAAACGTCGAAGTTCGTGAGGCAGCCCTGGCGCTTGCCGGCCTGACTGCCAAGGTCGTCGATGTCGAGGCCTATGCCCTTGAGCGTGCCTACGAGCTGCTTGTCGAGCAGTTGGGGGGCGCGCACGACGAGCTAACCGTGGCGGTCGTCGATATCGGCGCGACCATGACCACCCTCAGCGTGCTGCACAATGGCCGCACCATCTATACCCGCGAGCAACTGTTCGGCGGGCGTCAGCTGACCGAAGAGATTCAGCGCCGCTACGGCCTCTCCGTCGACGAAGCCGGGCTTGCCAAGAAGCAGGGCGGCCTGCCCGACGATTACGAAAGCGAAGTGCTGCAGCCGTTCAAGGACGCTCTGGTACAGCAGGTGTCCCGCTCGCTGCAGTTCTTCTTCGCTGCGGGGCAGTACAACGATGTGGATTACATCCTGCTGGCCGGCGGAACTGCCTCCATCCCGGATCTCGATCGCCTGATCCAGCAGAAGATTGGCACCCAGACACTGGTCGCCAACCCCTTCGCCGATATGGCCCTGAGCGGCAAGGTCAACGCGGGAGCGCTGGCCAGTGACGCGCCGGCACTGATGATTGCCTGTGGCCTGGCGATGAGGAGTTTCGACTGATGGCGCGGATTAACCTCCTTCCCTGGCGTGAGCAGCTTCGCGAAGAACGCAAGCAGCGCTTCCTGGTTTCGCTGGGCGGCCTTTTGGTCGCTGCTGCGGCGCTGGTTTTCCTCGGCGACCAGTATCTGAATGGCGAAATCGAGAATCAGCAGGCCCGTAACGACTTCGTGCGCAAGGAAATTGCTGTGCTCGATACCCGTATCGCGGAGATCAGCGAGCTGCGCACCCGCCGCCAGCAGCTGCTGGAGCGGATGAAGATCATTCAGGATCTGCAGGGCAACCGCCCGATCATCGGCCATGTGTTCGACCAGTTGGTGCGAACGCTGCCCGATGGTGTGTATTTCACCGGGGTGAAAATGACCGGCAAGACCATCGCCATTGTCGGCGCCGCGGAATCCAATAGCCGAGTTTCCAAACTGATGCGTGACATGGATGCTTCCGACTGGCTGACCGCCCCCAACCTGACCGAGGTCAAGGCCGTCACCGCCGGTGCAGTGGATCAGGCCAATACCTTTCAGCTGACCGTGCAGCAAGCGCAGCCGGGCAAGGATCAGGCGGAGGTCAAGCCATGAGCCTGAACGATTCTCTGGCCAGTTTGCGCAAGATCGACGTCAATGATCTGGATCTGAACAACATCGGCTCCTGGCCTGCCGCGGTCAAGGTGATCGCCGGCATTCTGGCCGTCGTACTGGTGCTGGCACTCGGTTACAACTTTCACCTCAAGGATCTGCAGGCCACGCTGGATCAGCAGCGGCTGGATGAGGAAACGCTCAAGGAGCAGTTCTCCACCAAGGCTTTTCAGGCCGCCAACCTTGAGGCTTACCGCGAGCAGATGAAGGAGGCTGAAACCTCATTCGGCGCCCTGCTCAAGCAGCTGCCCAGCGATACCGAAGTGCCGGGCCTGCTCGAAGACATCACCCGTATCGGCCTCGATAGCGGCCTGGAGTTCGAGGAAATCAAGTTGCTGCCGGAAGTGACCCAGCCCTTCTACATCGAACTGCCAATTCAGATCAAAGTGGTGGGTGGCTATCACGATCTGGCGACGTTCGTCAGTGGCGTGGCCAGTCAGCCGCGAATCGTCACCCTGCATGACTTCGAGCTGGTGCCGGCCGAGCAGAGCAGCACCTCCAAGCTGCGTATGAGCGTTCTGGCCAAGACCTATCGCTACAACGACAAAGGGGCACACCAATGAAACGTGTCCTCTTACCCGGCCTGCTGCTGGTGACCCTGAGTGGCTGCGGCGGTGGTGACTTCAGTGATCTGCAAGCCTACATGGATGAAGTGCGGGCACGGCCGAAAGGGCAGATAGAGCCCCTGCCGCAACCCGAGCCCTACGAAAGCTTTACCTACAGTGCCGCTGCTCTGCGTAGCCCTTTCCAGCCGCCGGTGAAGATCGATATGGTCGCCCGGGCGAAAGGCAGCAAGGAAATCAAGCCCGACGAGACGCGCGTCAAGCAGTTCCTCGAAGGGTTCAATATCGAGCTGTTCGAGATGGTCGGCACCCTGGCCAACGACAAAGGCTCGTTCGCATTGGTAAGCGGTGCAGGTGGTGTCCATCGCGTCAAGGTCGGGGATTACCTGGGGCGCAATGAGGGCCGCATCGTTGCCATCGACAGTGCCAAGATCGACGTGGTCGAGATCGTCCCGGACGGTGAGGGCGGCTGGCTCGAGCGTCCTCGCACCCTCACTCTGAAGGAGCGCTCCTGAGGAGCGAGGTGATCCATGAATAGAAATAACCGGTCTGCCAAACGGAACCCAAGCATGAACAGCTCCCTCTCTCGCCTCAGCATTTCGCTGCTGCTGGCTATGCTCTCTCCTGCCGTTCTGGCCGCCAATCTGCAGGCGCTGGATGTGGCTGCTCTGCCGGGTGACCGTGTCGAGTTGAAACTGTCTTTATGATGAGCCGGTGGCAGCGCCGCGTGGCTATACCATCGAGCAGCCGGCGCGTATCGCCCTGGATCTGCCGGGCGTATCCAACAAGCTGGGCGTGAAGAATCGCGAGCTGGGCATGGGCAATGCGCGCAGCGTCACGGTTGTGGAGGCCAAGGATCGTACGCGGCTGATCATCAACCTGACCAACCTGTCGCCTTACAACACTCGCACCGAAGGCAATAATCTGTTCGTGCAGGTTGGCACCGGCGTGGCCACGTCGGCGACCACGACCGCTGCAGCGCCCGTGACTGCGCCCGCCGCAGCGGCCCCGCGTCCTGCTGAGGCTGCAGCGCCAGTTTCCGCGCCGGCCGCTCCGAAGGTATTCGGCGCCGTGAACAAGTCGATCAGCAATATCGACTTCCAGCGCGGTGAGCAGGGTGAGGGCAATGTTGTCATCAACCTGTCCGATGCGTCCGTCAGCCCCGACATTCAGGAGCGCGGCGGCAAGATCATCCTCAACTTCAATCGCACCCAACTGCCTGAAGCCTTGCGTGTGCGCCTGGACGTCAAGGACTTCGCCACGCCGGTGCAGTTCGTCAGTGCCACTGGCAAGGGCGACGATGCCAGCATCGTCATCGAGCCGGTGGGAGCCTTCGACTACCTGGCCTACCAGACCGAAAACAAGCTGACCCTCAGCGTCAAGCCGCTAACCCAGGAAGATGCCGAGAAGCGTCAGGCTGATCGCTTCGCCTATACCGGCGAGAAGTTGTCGCTGAACTTCCAGGACATCGACGTGCGTTCGGTGCTGCAGTTGATCGCCGACTTCACCGACCTGAACCTGGTGGCCAGTGACACGGTGGCGGGCAATATCACTCTGCGTCTGCAGAACGTACCGTGGGATCAGGCGCTGGATCTGGTGCTGAAAACCAAGGGCTTGGACAAGCGCCAGGTCGGAAACGTATTGCTGGTCGCGCCTGCCGAAGAAATCGCTGCCCGTGAGAAGCAGGAGCTGGAGTCGCAGAAGCAGATCGCCGAACTGGCGCCGCTGCGTCGTGAGCTGATTCAGGTCAACTACGCCAAGGCTGCCGACATGGCCAAACTGTTCCAGTCGGTGACCAGTGCGAATGGTGGTGTCGCCGATGATCGTGGTTCGATTACTGTCGATGAGCGTACCAACAGCATCATTGCTTACCAAACTCAGGAGCGCCTGGACGAACTGCGTCGTATTGTTGCTCAGCTAGACGTAGCAGTACGTCAAGTGATGATTGAGGCGCGGATTGTTGAGGCCAGGGTTAACTACGACAAGGCCTTGGGCGTACGGTGGGGAGGGCAGGCAAGAAAAGGGCGTTGGGATCTTACGGGCAAGGATGGTGTTCAGGCCTTCGATTCGGATACAGGTCAGCGCATAAATGTAGGGACTGACCAAGTAGGGAACACCACACTGGACGATGGTGTGACCAATCTGCCTTTTGTCGATATGGGTGTAGCTAGCAGCACATCTGGTGTGGGCATCGGGTTCCTCAGCAACAATGTGGTTTTGGATCTTCAGTTGTCGGCGATGGAAAGTTCGGGTAACGGTGAGATTGTTTCTCAACCAAAAGTCGTTACCTCTGATAAAGAGACTGCGAAGATTCTCAAGGGGCAAGAAGTGCCTTACCAAGAAGCAAGCTCGAGTGGCGCCACCTCTACTTCTTTCAAAGAGGCGGCCTTGTCTCTTGAAGTTACCCCGCAGATTACTCCTGACAATCGCATCATCATGGAGGTCAAGGTAACCAAGGATGCGCCTGACTTCGCCAATGCCGTCAACAATGTTCCGCCAATCAACAAGAACGAGGTCAATGCAAAAGTTCTCGTTGCTGATGGTGAAACGATAGTGATTGGTGGAGTGTTCGAGAATACTCAAACCAAATCCACGGAGAAGGTACCATTCCTTGGAGATGTACCGTATCTGGGGCGTTTGTTCCGTCGTGATATCGTGCAGGACAACAAGACCGAGTTGCTGGTTTTCATCACTCCGCGCATCATGAACACCTCTGCGGTGGCCGTGAGTCGGTAATTTGTGCGTAATCTGATCCTTGTCGGCCCGATGGGTGCTGGTAAAAGCACCATCGGGCGTTTGCTTGCCAAAGAGTTGCGGTTGCCATTCAAGGACTCCGACAAGGAGATCGAACAGCGTACCGGTGCCGATATACCTTGGATTTTCGATGTCGAGGGCGAGCAGGGCTTTCGCGAGCGCGAGCAAGCAGTGATCTGCTCGCTCTGTGAAGTCGATGGTCTCGTTCTGGCGACCGGCGGTGGTGCGGTATTGCGCCCGCAAAATCGTCAGGCGTTGCGAAGCAGTGGTCGAGTCGTTTATCTGCATGCTTCCGTGGAGCAGCAGATCGACCGCACAGCCCGTGATCGCAATCGTCCCTTGTTGCGTGCGCCCAATCCCGGGCAGGTGCTGGCTGATCTGCTGGCCATTCGTGATCCGCTGTATCGGGAAATCGCCGATGTGATCATCGAGACCGATGAGCGTCCGCCGCGAATGGTGGTTCAGGAAATTCTCGAGCGGCTGGAAGCGCTGGCGCCCCGTTAATGACAGGGCAGAACTGCGCTATCCTAGAGCCCTTTTTCAATCGGGGGCTCCATGCAAACACTTCATGTTGATCTCGCTGAGCGCAGCTACCCCATCTATATCGGGGCTGGCCTGCTGAGCCGCGCCGACTTGCTGGCGCCGCATATCGTCGGCCGTCAGGTGGCCATCGTCACCAACGAGACCATCGCGCCGCTGTATCTGCAAAAACTGCAGGACACCCTGGCGAATTACCGCGTCACCCCGATCGTGCTGCCCGATGGCGAGGCGTTCAAGAACTGGGAAACCCTGCAGAGCATCTTCGATGGCCTGCTCGGCGCTCGCCATGACCGGCGCACGACCGTTCTGGCCTTGGGCGGCGGGGTGATCGGTGACATGGCCGGCTTCGCTGCAGCCTGCTATCAGCGCGGCGTTAACTTCATTCAGTTGCCGACTACGCTGCTGTCCCAGGTCGACTCGTCCGTGGGCGGCAAGACCGGCATCAACCACCCGCTGGGCAAGAACATGGTCGGTGCTTTCTACCAGCCGCAGGCCGTGCTGATCGATACGCGCAGCCTGGATACCTTGCCGCCGCGCGAGCTGTCGGCGGGCCTGGCGGAAGTAATCAAGTACGGGCTGATCTGCGACGCGCCGTTTCTCGACTGGCTCGAGGAGAACATGGCCGCCCTGCGCAGCCTGGATCAGGCTGCGCTGACCGAGGCAATCGAGCGCTCCTGTGCCGCCAAGGCGCGGGTTGTCGGTGCCGACGAGAAGGAAACCGGCGTGCGCGCCACGCTGAACCTGGGCCATACCTTCGGTCATGCCATCGAGACGCAGATGGGCTATGGCGTCTGGCTGCATGGTGAGGCCGTGGCGGCCGGAACGGTGATGGCCCTCGAGATGTCTCATCGCCTGGGCTGGATCAATGCCGACGAGCGTGATCGTGGTATTCGTCTGTTCCAGGCGGCAGGGCTGCCTGTGGTGCCACCGCAGGAGATGACGCCTGCGCAGTTCATGGAGCACATGGCCGTGGACAAGAAGGTGCTGGATGGTCAATTGCGCCTGGTGCTGCTGCGCTCGCTCGGCGAAGCGGTGGTGACCAGCGATTACCCGGCAGACATATTGAGTGCCACCCTGGCTGCCGACTACCCGGCGCTGGTGGCCCGGCTTAACAATCAGTGAGTATTCAATGACCAGTTTGCACGCCGACGAAGCATTTCTCGATCACTACCAGTTCACCCACGATCCCTTCGCGGCGCGGGTACCCGGCTTCAAGTTCTTCCCGGCGCAACGCAAGCCGGTGTTGGGGCAGCTGCATCACCTGGCGCGTTACAGTCAGTTGCTGCTGGTGGTGACCGGTCCCGAGGGCAGCGGCAAGACCCTGCTACGTCAGGCGCTGGTCGCCAGCACCAACAAGCAGGCCGTGCACAATGTGGTCGTTTCGGCTCAGGGTGCTGCCGATCCTGCGACCCTGATGCGCCATATTGCCCAGGGCCTCAACACCCAGCAGACCGACCGCACCTCACTGCTCGGTCAGGTCGGCCAGCTGTCGCTGACCGGGCAGGAGGTGTACCTGCTGATCGACGACGCTGAAGAACTCAGCGACGCGGCGATCGACGAACTGCTGGTATTGGCGCAGGGCAATGGCGAAGGCCGCCCTCACGTTTTCCTGTTCGCCGACACCGATCTGATCGCGCGTCTGGATACCCTGAGCAACGGCGAAGAGTCCTTCCACGTCATTGAGCTTGAGCCGTATAGCGAAGAAGAAACCCGCGAGTACCTGGCCGTTCGTCTTGAGGGCGCGGCCCAGGGCATCGAGCTCTTGTCTGGCGAGCAGGTCGAGCTGATCCACGAGCGCTCCGGCGGCTGGCCAGGTGAGATCAATCGGGTTGCACGCGACGTGCTGATCGACGCCATGGCTTCGCGCCGTGGCGCGGCTAAGGCCGGTGGCTTGGCGCTCAAACTGCCGAAGAAGCACCTGCTGGCCCTTGGCGTGGTCGCTGTCGGTGTAGCTGCTGCGCTGCTTATGCAGGGTCGCTCCGAACCGACCGATGCACAGGCCCCGGCGCCGACCCAGGCTCAGTTGCCCATGGGTAGTGCACCACAGCCGCAAACGGCGCCAAGCGCTCCGGTAACTGCCGAGCAGGGCGCTGATGGCAAGCCGCCGATCGAGTTTGCCGGCAGCAACCAGCCGTTGCCGCTGCCGCTGGTAGGCCAGTCCCAGCCGGTGATCCGTCAGCCGCTGGCCCAGGCGGCTGGCGAAACGGATGGTGAGGCCAATGTGGAGTTGCCCGAGTCCACGCCGGCCGCGCCGGTGACCCTGCCGCCCACGCAAAATGCACCGGCGCCGACTCCGGCCCCACAAGTGACCACGCCGGCCGCGCCGCAACCGAAGCCAGCCGAACAGCCCAAAGTCGCTCAGCAGCCGAAACCGGTTGAGCAACCCAAACCCGCAACCCAGCCTGCGCAGGCTGCCCGGCCGGCTCCCGCCACCCAGGCACCGGCTGCGGCAGGCGGTTCGCAAGCCAATGGCTGGTACGCGTCGCAGAACAAGGCCCACTTTACCCTTCAGGTGCTGGGTACCAGCACGGAAGCCGCGGCACGCTCCTTCGTCAGCCAGAACGGCGCGCAGTACCGTTACTTCAAGAAGATGCACCAGAGTAAGCCACTTTTCGTCATCACTTATGGTAGTTTTGCCAGCCGCGATGCCGCCCAGGCTGCCGTGAAGACCCTGCCTGCCAAGGTTCAGGCCGGCAAGCCCTGGCCGAAGACCTTCGCCAGCGTCACCCAGGAAATGGCCAACTGATCGAAAGAGCCCGTTACGCAGAAACTGACGTAACGGGCTCTTTCGTTTTTGCGACATTTTATTCCCGTTTTTCGTCACATTGTTCTTTGTGACGTCTATCTCGCTATGTACAATGCCCTCCGTTTGCCGGCGCAACGCGGCGTCTAGACCTGCGCGCGGATTAGAGAAAACGCCTGAGAAAGGCTGTCTGGTGAGAGTCCCTTATGAAAGCAGGTTTGTACCGTCCTGATGAGTTCAAGGATAACTGCGGCTTCGGCCTGATCGCCCACATGCAAGGTGAGGCCAGCCATCATCTGTTGCAGACGGCGATCGAAGCACTGACCTGTATGACCCACCGTGGTGGCATCAACGCCGATGGCAAGACCGGTGACGGTTGTGGTTTGCTGATTCAAAAGCCCGATCTGTTCCTGCGCGCCATCGCCAAGGACACCTTTGGCGTCGAACTGCCCAAGCAATATGCCGTCGGCATGGTCTTCCTCAACCAGGATGACGCCAAGGCCAGCATTGCCCGCGAGAACATGAACCGCGAGATCCAGGCTGCCGGCCTGAACCTGGTCGGCTGGCGCAAGGTACCGCTGGATACCAGCGTGCTTGGCCAGCTGGCGCTCGAGCGTTTGCCGCAGATCGAGCAGGTGTTCATCGGCGGTGAAGGCCTGAGCGATCAGGAATTCGCCATCAAGCTGTTCTGCGCCCGTCGCCGTTCCTCGGTGGCCAATGCCGCCGACACCGAGCACTACATCTGCAGCTTCTCGCACAAGACCATCATCTACAAAGGCTTGATGATGCCGGCCGACCTGCAGCAGTTCTACCCGGACCTGGGTGACGAGCGCCTGCAGACCGCCATCTGCGTGTTTCACCAGCGCTTTTCCACCAACACCCTGCCGAAGTGGCCGCTGGCTCAGCCGTTCCGTTTCCTCGCCCACAACGGCGAGATCAACACCATCACCGGCAACCGCAACTGGGCCCAGGCGCGTCGTACCAAGTTCGAAAATGGCCAGATCCCGGCCCTCGGCGAACTCGGCCCGCTGGTCAACCGTGTCGGTTCCGACTCCTCGAGCATGGACAACATGCTCGAGCTGATGGTCACCGGCGGCATCGACCTGTTCCGCGGCGTGCGCATGATCATTCCGCCGGCCTGGCAGAACGTCGAGACCATGGACGCCGACCTGCGCGCGTTCTACGAATACAACTCCATGCACATGGAGCCTTGGGATGGCCCGGCTGGCGTGGTGCTGACCGACGGTCGTCATGCCGTGTGCCTGCTCGACCGCAACGGCCTGCGGCCTGCGCGCTGGGTGACCACCACCAACGGCTACATCACCCTGGCCTCGGAAATCGGCGTGTGGAATTACCAGCCCGAGGACGTGGTCGCCAAAGGCCGTGTCGGCCCGGGCCAGATCCTCGCCGTGGACACCGAAACCGGCCAGGTGCTGACCACCGACGACATCGACAACCGTCTCAAGTCGCGCCACCCCTACAAGCAGTGGCTGCGCAAGAGTGCGTTGCGTGTGCGCGCGACCATGGAAGACAACGACCATGGCTCGGCCTTCTACGAGGCCGATCAGCTCAAGCAATACATGAAGATGTTCCAGGTCACCTTCGAGGAGCGTGACCAGGTGCTGCGTCCGCTCGCCGAGCAGGGCCAGGAAGCGGTCGGCTCCATGGGCGACGACACGCCGATGGCCGTGCTGAGTCAGCGCGTACGCTCGCCGTACGACTACTTCCGTCAGCAGTTCGCCCAGGTCACCAACCCGCCGATCGACCCGCTGCGTGAAGCCATCGTCATGTCGCTGGAGATCTGCCTCGGTGCCGAGCGCAACATCTTCGAGGAATCGCCCGAGCACGCCATTCGCGTGATCCTCAGCTCGCCGGTAATCTCTCCGGCCAAGTGGCGCACCCTGATGAACCTGGACCGCCCGGGTTTCGAGCGGCAGATCATCGACCTCAACTACGACGAGTCGATTGGTCTGGAAGCGGCCGTACGCAACATGGCCGATCAGGCCGAAGAAGCCGTGCGTGCCGGCAAGGTATTGCTGGTGCTCAGCGACCGCCATATCGCGCCCGGCAAACTGCCGGCCCACGCCGCACTGGTTACCGGCGCGGTGCACCACCGCCTGACCGAGACCGGCCTGCGTTGCGACTGCAACATTCTGGTGGAAACTGCCACCGCCCGTGACCCGCACCACTATGCGGTGCTGATCGGTTTCGGCGCCTCGGCGGTTTACCCGTTCCTGGCCTACGAAGTGCTCGGCGACCTGATCCGTACCGGCGAAGTGCTGGGCGATCTGTACGAAGTCTTCAAGTACTACCGCAAGGGCATCTCCAAGGGCCTCTTGAAGATTCTCTCGAAGATGGGCATTTCCACCGTAGGTTCCTACCGCGGCGCCCAGCTGTTCGAGGCCGTTGGCCTGGCCGACGAGGTCACCGACCTGTGCTTCCGCGGTGTACCGAGCCGCCTCAAGGGCGCACGTTTCGTCGATCTGGAAGCCGAACAGAAGGCCCTGGCTGGCGAAGCCTGGAACAACCGCAAGGCCATCCAGCAGGGCGGTTTGCTCAAGTTCGTCTATGGCGGCGAATACCACGCCTACAACCCGGACGTGGTCAACACCCTGCAGGCTGCGGTGAAGCAGGGCAGCTACGAGAAATTCAAGGAGTACACCGCGCTGGTGGATACTCGCCCGGTGTCGATGCTGCGCGATCTGTTGCAGGTCAAGCTGGCCGACCAGCCGCTGAGCCTCGACGACGTCGAGCCGCTAGAGTCGATCTTCAAGCGTTTCGACGCTGCCGGCATTTCCCTCGGCGCGCTGTCTCCGGAGGCCCACGAAGCGCTGGCCGAGGCGATGAACCGCCTGGGCGCTCGCTCCAACTCGGGTGAGGGCGGCGAAGACCCGGCGCGCTACGGCACTATCAAGAGTTCGAAGATCAAGCAGATTGCCACTGGCCGTTTCGGCGTGACCCCGGAATACCTGGTCAACGCCGAAGTGCTGCAGATCAAGGTCGCCCAGGGCGCCAAGCCGGGGGAGGGTGGTCAACTGCCTGGCGGCAAGGTCAATGGTCTGATCGCCAAGCTGCGCTATGCGGTGCCGGGCGTGACGCTGATCTCGCCGCCGCCGCACCATGACATCTACTCCATCGAAGACCTGGCGCAGCTGATCTATGACCTCAAGCAGGTCAACCCCAGCGCCCTGGTCTCGGTGAAGCTGGTCTCCGAAGCCGGCGTCGGCACCATCGCCGCCGGTGTCGCCAAGGCCTACGCCGACCTGATCACCATCTCCGGCTATGACGGCGGTACCGGCGCGTCGCCGCTGACCTCCATCAAGTACGCCGGCGCCCCCTGGGAACTGGGCCTGGCGGAAACCCACCAGACCCTGCGCGGCAACGACCTGCGCGGCAAGGTGCGGGTACAGACCGACGGCGGCCTGAAGACCGGCCTGGACGTGATCAAGGCCGCTATTCTCGGCGCCGAGAGCTTCGGTTTCGGTACCGCGCCGATGGTCGCCCTGGGCTGCAAGTACCTACGCATCTGCCACCTGAACAACTGCGCCACCGGTGTGGCCACCCAGAACGACAAGCTGCGCAAGGACCACTTCATCGGCACCGTCGACATGGTGGTGAATTTCTTCACCTATGTGGCCGAGGAAACCCGCGAGTGGCTGGCTAAGCTGGGCGTGCGCAGCCTCGGCGAGCTGATCGGGCGTACCGACCTGCTCGACGTGCTGCCGGGCGAAAGCGCCAAGCAGAACCACCTGGATCTGACCCCGCTGCTGGGCAGCGACCACATCCCGGCGGACAAGCCGCAGTTCTGCGAAGTCGACCGCAACCCGCCGTTCGACCAGGGCCTGCTGGCCGAGGAAATGCTGTCCATGGCCAAGTCGGCCATCGATGGCGCCACCGGCGGCGAGTTCGAACTCGACATCTGCAACTGCGACCGTTCCATCGGGGCCCGCGTGTCCGGCGAGATCGCTCGGGTGCATGGCAACCAGGGCATGGTCAAGGCGCCGATCACCTTCCGCTTCAAGGGCACGGCCGGGCAGAGCTTCGGCGTGTGGAACGCCGGCGGCCTGAACCTGTACCTCGAAGGCGACGCCAACGACTACGTCGGCAAGGGCATGACCGCCGGCAAGCTGGTGATCGTGCCGCCCAAGGGCAGCCCGTTCGCCACCCAGGACAGCGCCATCATCGGCAACACCTGCCTGTACGGCGCCACCGGCGGCAAGCTGTTCGCCGCGGGTACCGCGGGCGAGCGTTTCGCCGTGCGCAACTCCGGCGCCCATGCGGTGGTCGAGGGCGTGGGCGACCACTGCTGCGAGTACATGACTGGCGGTTTCGTCTGCGTACTTGGCAAGACCGGCTACAACTTCGGTTCCGGCATGACCGGCGGCTTCGCCTATGTGCTCGACCTGGACAACAGCTTCTACGACCGCGTGAACCATGAACTGGTGGAAATCCAGCGCATCAACAGCGAGTCCATGGAGGCCTACCGTAGCCACCTGGAGCGCGTGCTGGTCGAATACGTCGAAGAGACGTCGAGCGAGTGGGGCCGTAACCTGCTGGAAAATCTGGACGACTACCTGCGCAAGTTCTGGCTGGTCAAGCCCAAGGCCGCGAACCTCAAGTCGCTGCTTTCCAGCATCCGCGCCAACCCGCAATAAGCAGCTTCAAGCGGCGCGCCCGACCAAAGGGCCGCCGCTCAACGTGATTGTCTTGCAGCATCGAGCGTGTCGCCCGGTGCTGCTGCTAAGAGGTTTATGACATGGCTGAACGTCTGAATAACGACTTCCAGTTCATCGAAGTCGGGCGTAAAGACCCGAAGAAGAAGCTGCTGCGCCAGCGCAAGAAAGAGTTCGTCGAGATCTACGACACCTTCAAGCCGGCCCAGGCCAGCGACCAGGCGCACCGCTGCCTGGGTTGCGGCAACCCGTATTGCGAGTGGAAGTGCCCGGTGCACAACTTCATCCCCAACTGGTTGAAGCTGGTTTCCGAAGGCAACATCCTGGCCGCCGCCGAGCTGAGCCACCAGACCAACACCCTGCCGGAAGTCTGTGGCCGCGTATGCCCGCAGGATCGTCTCTGCGAGGGCGCCTGTACCCTCAACGACGGTTTTGGCGCGGTGACCATCGGTTCGGTGGAGAAGTACATCACCGATACCGCCTTCGCCATGGGCTGGCGCCCGGACATGTCCAAGGTCAAGCCGACCGGCAAGCGCGTTGCTGTGATCGGTGCCGGCCCTGCTGGGCTGGGCTGTGCCGACGTGCTGGTGCGCAACGGCGTGACCCCGGTGGTGTTCGACAAGAACCCGGAAATCGGTGGTCTGCTGACTTTCGGCATCCCCGAGTTCAAGCTGGAAAAGAGTGTGCTCAGCAACCGCCGCGAAGTATTCACCGGCATGGGCATCGAGTTCCGCCTGAACACCGAAATCGGCAAGGACGTCACCCTGCAGCAGCTGCTGGATGAGTACGATGCCGTGTTCATGGGCATGGGCACCTACACTTACATGAAAGGCGGCTTCCCGGGGGAGGATCTGCCAGGCGTCCACGACGCCCTGGATTTCCTGATCGCCAACGTCAACCGCAACCTCGGCTTCGAGAAGTCGCCGGAAGACTTCGTCGACATGAAGGGCAAGCGCGTCGTGGTGCTCGGCGGTGGCGACACCGCGATGGACTGCAACCGCACCTCGATCCGCCAGGGCGCCAAGGCGGTGACCTGTGCCTACCGTCGCGACGAAGCGAACATGCCGGGCTCGCGCAAGGAAGTGAAGAACGCCAAGGAAGAGGGCGTGAAGTTCCTGTTCAACCGCCAGCCCATCGCCATCGTCGGCGAAGATCGGGTCGAGGGCGTCAAGGTCGTCGAGACCCGTCTTGGCGAGCCGGATGCCCGTGGCCGTCGCAGCCCCGAGCCGATCCCGGGCTCCGAGGAAATCATCCCGGCCGAAGCCGTGCTGATCGCCTTCGGCTTCCGCCCGAGCCCGGCGCCGTGGTTCGAGGAGTTCGATATCCGTATCGATACCCAGGGCCGTGTGGTCGCACCGGAAAAGGCCACCTTCAAGCACCAGACCAGCAACCCGAAAGTGTTCGCCGGCGGTGACATGGTGCGCGGCTCCGACCTCGTGGTCACTGCCATCTATGAGGGGCGCAATGCTGCCGAAGGCATCCTCGACTATCTGGGCGTTTAAGCGACAGCGCTCGGCGAGCCGTCAGGCAGTTGCCCGCGACAAATTGACCCGATAGAGAAAAGGCACGGCACTCGCCGTGCCTTTTGCTTGGCGCTCTGCGAAAATGCCCACACTTTTTTCGTTGGATGCTGCCATGACTGCCCTGAAGAACGACCGCTTCCTTCGTGCCCTGCTCAAGCAGCCCGTCGACGTCACGCCTGTATGGATGATGCGCCAGGCCGGTCGTTACCTGCCCGAATACCGCGCCAGCCGCGCCAAGGCCGGGGACTTCATGAGCCTGATGATGAACCCCGAGTTCGCCTGCGAAGTCACCCTGCAGCCGTTGGACCGCTACCCGCAGCTCGACGCCGCGATCCTTTTCTCGGACATCCTCACCATTCCCCACGCTATGGGCCAGGGCTTGTATTTCGAAACCGGCGAAGGTCCGCGCTTCAGGAAGGTGATCAGCAGCGCGGCGGATATCGATGCGCTGCCGATTCCCGATCCGGAACAGGATCTGGGCTACGTGATGGATGCGGTGCGCACCATCAAGTCGGCGCTGAACGGCCGGGTGCCGCTGATCGGCTTTTCCGGCAGCCCTTGGACGCTGGCGACCTACATGGTCGAGGGCGGCTCGTCGAAGGACTTCCGCAAGATCAAGGCGATGGTCTATGACCAGCCCGAGGCCATGCACGCGCTGCTCGACAAGCTGGCGCAATCGGTGACCGTCTACCTCAATGGGCAGATTCGCGCGGGTGCCCAGGCGGTGCAGATCTTCGATACCTGGGGCGGCAACCTGTCATCAGCCGCATATCAGACCTTCTCCCTGGCCTACATGCAGAAGATCGTCGACGGGCTGATCCGCGAGCAGGATGGCCGCAAGATTCCGGTGATCCTGTTCACCAAGAATGGCGGCCTGTGGCTGGAGTCCATGGCCGCTACTGGCGCCGATGCGCTGGGCCTGGACTGGAGCTGCGATATCGGCGAAGCGCGCCGCCGCGTCGGCAGCCAGGTGGCCCTGCAGGGCAACATGGACCCGACCGTGCTGTATGCCAAACCGGCTGCGATCCGCGCCGAAGTCGCGCGCATTCTCGAGAGCTATGGCAATGGCACAGGCCATGTCTTCAACCTGGGCCATGGCATTACTCCTGAAGTGGATCCGGCTCATGCTGGCGCCTTCCTCGAAGCGGTGCACGAGCTGTCGGCCCAATACCACGGCTGATCCTGGTCAGTTCGCCTGTGGCTTGCCGCGAGGCGAGTGCAGGCGGATGTCGATCAGCGTGTCGTCTTCGCCATGCCCGAACTGCGCCGCCTCGGGCGCAGGCTTGCCCTTGAGCAAGGTCGGGTTGCTGGAAAAACCGACCGGCTCCAGCGGAATGCCGCGGGGGCTGAGGTCGAGCCTGCCGTTGCCGTTGCTGTCCTGATACAGCTGCAGGGCAAACCGCCCGGGCGGCACGTCCTTGACGATCAGCTGTTCGCCGTTGCCCTGCTGGGTGCGCAGCAGCGGCTCCCAGTCGGGCTGGTCAGCGGCGACCAGCCCCAAGTACAGCGGCGCATCACTCTGCTTGCCTTGCACGCGCACCAAGAGATCCCCCGCCTGGGCCGACAACGTGCCAAACAGGAGAACCACTGCGCATGCCGCGCAGCGTTTGGTTACGATTTGAAGAAGTCTCTGTGGCATAATCCGCCTATTTTGCAGGGATTCGCTTAAAAAATGCGTCAGGTTCTCGTCGTTCACTTCTCACAGACTGGCCAATTGAACCGCCTGGTGCAATCGGTCTGTGCGCCCTTGCAGGCGAGTGACGGCGTGCAGGTCGACTTCCTGGCCCTGCAACCCGCCCAGCCGTTTCCCTTTCCCTGGCCCTTTCTCGGCTTCTTCCGGATCTTCCCGGAAACCGTGCTGATGAAACCACAGCCGCTGCTGCCGTTGGCTGTCGACCCCGACAAGCGTTATGACCTGATCATTCTCGCCTACCAGGTGTGGTTCCTGTCGCCCTCGCTGCCCTGCACCAGTTTTCTCGCCGCTCCCGAGGCCGCGCAGTTGCTCAAAGGCACGCCGGTGGTGACCCTGATCGGTTGCCGCAACATGTGGCTGATGGCCCAGGAAAAGGTCAAGGCGCGCCTGCAGGCGTTGGGTGCGAAACTGGTCGACAACGTGGTGCTGACCGATGCCTGCGGCACGGCGGCCAGCTTTCTGGCTACGCCGCTGTGGATGTTCACCGGCCGGCAGAAGCCCTACAGCTGGGTGCCGCGCGCCGGTATCGACGAGACGGAAATGGCCGCCGCCAGCCGCTTTGGCAAGGCCATGTCGCGCCGCCTGCTGGCGGACCAGCAGCCTATCGAGCAGCCGATGCTCAGCGGCCTGGGCGCGGTGAAAGTGGACGAGAAGCTGATCGCCAGCGAGAAGGTCGGCAATCGCAGCTTCACCCTGTGGAGCCGCCTGCTGTCGGCGCTCGGGCCGCAGCAAAGCCGACGCCGTGGTGCCGGACTGGTGGTCTACATCGTTTTTCTGATCTGCCTGATCATCACCGTGGTGCCGATCACCGCGGTGCTGAAGAAGTTGCTGGCGCCGCTGTTCCAGGCGCGCATCCAGCGTGAAAAGGCCTATTTCGCCGAGCCTTCTGGCGAGTGACGCAGGCCGAGGACAAGTTTATGGCTACACCCGTATTCATCAATCGCATCAGTACCTGCCTGCCCCACGAGCCAGTCGACAACGAACAGATGGAAGCACGCCTCGGCATGGTCGGCGACAAGCCGTCACGGGCGCGCAAGCTGATCCTGCGTCGCAACGGCATCCAGCAGCGCCACTACGTCATCGATCCGCGCACCGGCGAGCCGAGCATGAACAACGCCCAGCTCAGCGCCGAGGCGATTCGCGGCCTGGCCGGCGATGGCTTCGACCTGAATACGCTTGAGTGTCTGGTGGCCAGTACCTCGTCGCCTGACCAGGTGATGCCCGGCCATGCGGTGATGGTGCATGGCGAGTTGGGCAACCCGCCCTGCGAAGTGGCAACCACTGCCGGCATCTGCGTGTGCGGGATGACTGCCCTGAAATACGCCTGGATGAGCGTGGCCAGCGGGCAGAGCTGCAACGCCGTGGCCTGCGGCTCGGAGGTGGCCTCGGCGATGATGCAGGCGCGTAACTTCAACGCCGAATACGAGAGCCGTGTCGACGAGCTGGAGACGCACCCGGAAATCGCCTTCGAGAAGGACTTTCTGCGCTGGATGCTCTCCGACGGCGCCGGCGCGGTGCTGCTGCAGGACCGCCCCAATTCGAAGGGCCTGAGCCTGCGCATCGACTGGCTGGACATCGTCTCCTTCGCTGATCAGATGTCGGCCTGCATGTATGCCGGTGCGGAGATGGAAGGTGGCGAGCTGCGTGGCTGGACAAGCTATGACGCCGAGCAGCGCGCGCAGCGCTCGGTGATGGCGGTCAAGCAGGACGTCAAACTGCTCAACGACAACATCGTGCGCCTCACCGTGGTCGAGGCGCTGCGCCGCATCATGGCGCGCCGCGAGTTGCGTGTGGCGGACATCGACTGGTTCCTGCCGCATTACTCGTCCGAATTCTTCCGCGAGCGCCTGGCGGCCGGCCTGGCCGAGGTCGACCTGCCGATTCCCATGGCGCGCTGGTTCACCAACCTGACGAGCAAGGGCAATACCGGCGCAGCGTCGATCTTCATCATCTTAGAAGAACTGTTCAACGGCGGGCATCTGCGCAGTGGCCAGAAGCTGCTCTGCTACGTGCCGGAAAGCGGGCGTTTCTCCAGTGCGTTCATGCACCTGACGGTGGTTGGCGATGAAGCTTGACGAGGTTCCCCAGGACCCGGATTCCGCTTACGGCGGGCACAGCAAACTGCTCTATGCCGTCGATGACAAGGGCCAGTATCAGGGCGCGCCGAGCGCCGGCTGGGAGCCCGAGTCCTATTCCACCCAGCTGGCCGTCGCCGAGCTGCAGGCCCAGGAAGCCGAGGCTCACGCCGCCTGGCAGCGCGGCGAAGCGTCGCCGCTCGAGTGCCTGATGTACCGCTACCGCATGGATCTGCCCGCCCTGGCGCAGATTGCCGGGCTCTGGCAATGGCGCGTGCGCCGGCATTTCCGCCCCGAAATCTACCGACGCCTGAGCGATTCGCTGCTGGCCCGCTATGCCGAAGCCTTCGGCCTGACCATCGACGAGTTGCGTCGTTACCAGAAGGAATTGCCATGAGCGCGTTCGAGCACCGCCAGAGCGCTCACTGCGAAAGCGGCGTGATGGCCAGCCTGCTGAGCCAGGCCGGCTTGCCGATGAGCGAGCCGATGGCTTTCGGCCTGGCCTCGGGCCTGGCGTTCGCCTACCTGCCGATCGTCAAGCTCGGTGGTATGCCGCTGATCGCCTACCGCATGCCGCCGCGGCACCTGATCAAGACGCTCAGCAAGCGCCTCGGCGTGCGCCTGACCAGCCGCACCTTCAACAACCCCGAGCAGGGCCGTCAGGCCCTCGACGCGGCGCTGGACAGCGGCCGCCTGGTCGGGCTGCAGAGCTCGGTGTTCTGGCTGCCGTACTTCCCGCCGGAGATGCGCTTTCACTTCAACGCCCACAACCTGCTGGCCTATGGGCGCGAGGGCGACGACTACCTGCTCAGCGACCCGGTGTTCGAGGCGCCGGTGCGCTGCGCCGCAGCGGACTTGCAGAAAGCGCGCTTCGCCAAGGGCGCACTGGCGGCCAAGGGGCTGATGTATTACCTGAACGATGTGCCGCCTGAGCAGGACTGGCAAAAGCTGATCCGCCAGAGCGTGCTGTCCACCTCGCGCATCCTCGATGGCCTGCCGCTGCCGTGGATCGGCATTCGCGGTATCCGCCACCTTGCCAACTGCGTGGAGAAGCTCGACCCGGCCCAGGCCAAGTACAACCGCCTGTATCTGACCCATATCGTGCGCATGCAGGAAGAGATCGGCACCGGCGGCGCCGGCTTTCGCTTCATGTATGCGAGTTTCCTGCAGGAGGCCGGCGAGATGATTGGTGATGCCACCTTGCGCGAAGCCTCGACGCGCCTGACCACCGTTGGCGACGACTGGCGCCAGTTCGCCTCTGCCTGCGTGCGCGCCAGCCGCAGCAAGGGCGAAGCGCCGGACTTCCGGCCGATTGCCGAGATGCTGCGGGGGATTGCCGGTCAGGAGCGAGTGTTGATGAAAGAGCTGGGGGCTTGGGCCAAGCGCAAGGGTTGAGATAAGGCAATAAGAAGGTAGTTTAGGAGAGGCTTCAGCCTCGAGTTTTCTGAACAGCCCGCTTCATATGCTTGAGCTGTGATTTGCCCGAGTTATCGCATCGTTCTTGCGTTCGGTTCCGCTCTGACGAGCGGGTTCCTTTTGGCATTGCCCCAAAAGGAACCAAAAGGTCTAGCCCCGACATCCGGCCCCGGCTTCGCCGCGGTTCCCTCGCTTCATCGCTGCTCCAAGGGCCCGCCGCGAAGGGCCATCCCTGGCCCATCGCGGCTCTCGCGACATCCATGTCGCTCAACCCTCTCCACACCGATTCAACTCGGCCTCCTGAAGGGGCAATTGGTGTCGCCTGCTAATTTTGTGGCTTAAGAAGCACTAAAAGCCAAAGCGGCTAAACGGCCGCTTCCGCCACCAAACGCCCGCCGCTTTACAGCTGCAACTCCAGCACATCGATCCCCGCTGTTAGCTCGGCAAAATCCACCGCCCGGCTTGGCCCTTCGATCAGTACCGCCTGGGCCTCGAACTTGTCGTCTTCATCGATCATCACTAGCAGCGCCTGGCCGATCAGGCCGTCGGCCAGGTCGAGGCTGGCCAGGGCCTGCAGATGTTTCCACACATTGGGGCCGGCGCCGATGAACAGGTTCGGGCCTTCCAGGCCCAGTTGCGCGGCGACGTGAAAGCCGGCGGCGTTGCTGACGCTGTTGACGAATTCGAAGGGCTTGGGTTGCAGCTGGTGCACGCACACGCTGTCGAGCAGCGAGCCCATGGTGGCCCGCGCCGGATGGCAGGAGGCCAGGTACAGGCCGCAGTCACGGCGGATCTTGGTCTTGAGCGGCGCGGTGCATAGCAGCGCCTGGAGGATCAGCCGATCGATGCGACGTGGTGTGGTCGGCAGCCAGTTGATCAGCGCGGCTTTCAGGTCCTTGTCGGTGTCCTGTGCGTCGCCGCTTACGCTGCAGGCTGCGATGGTTGGATTCATGGTGCGTCTCCCGCGCCGCGTTGCAACACCAGGCTGGCGTTGTTGCCGCCGAAGCCGAAGTAGTTGGCCAGCAGCAGGCTGCCTTCGCTGATCGCCAGTGGTTCGCTCGGCAGCGGCAGCAGCGCGTCACCAGCGTAATTGCAGGCGGGCAGGTGGGCGAGGTTTTCCACCAGCAGCAGGGTTTCGGTCAGGCCGCAGGCGCCCAGGGTGTGGCCGAGCCAGGGCTTGAGTACACAGAGCGGCGGCAGCGCGTCGCCGAACAGCAGGCTTACGCCGTTGCTTTCGGCGCGGTCGTTGGCGCCGGTGGCGGTGCCGTGGGGCTTGACCAGGCCGATCTGCGTGGCATCCACGCCAGCGCTGCGCAGGGCTTGGCGCATCACCCATTCGATATGGCTGCCGTCTTCGCGGGTATTGGTCAGGCTGCTGGTGTCGCAGGCGCTGAAGCCGCCAAGCAGGCGTGCTAGCGGCGCCGGGCCGGGCTCCAGGGCCAGCAGGGTGGCCGCGTAGGCTTCGCCGAGCACCAGGCCATCGCGTTGCGGATGAAAAGGCCGGTACTCGCCGCTTGGCGAGACCAGGCCCAGAGCGCCAAAGCCCTGCTGAGCGATGGCGCTGGGTGTTTCGAAGGCCAGCACCAGCACCCGCCGATAGGGCCCGGCAGCGAGCATCCGGGCGCCGTAGAGCAGGCCGTTGGCGGCGCTGGTGCAGGCGGTGTTGAGGGTGAAGGCATCATTGAAGCCCCAACGCTGGCGCAAGCGGTCAGCGATCAGGTCGAGGGAGGTCGAGTGGTCCGGGTGAAAGCCGCCATTTGCGGCGGCCTGGGCCTCCAATTCGTCGATATCCAGGCTGGTGCTGGCGACGATCAGCAGACAGTCGTCCAGCGCGCCGGGCGCGTCGCCCAGGGTTTCGCGGATCAGCCGGTCGAAATGCTCGCTTGGGGTTTCGTCGCTAGTCACGGCCAGGTAAGGCCGTGGCTCCTGCAGCTCGTGCAGCATCAGGGTGTCGGCAGTTGGCCGCACGCCGCTACGCAGCGCGGCGTTGGCGGCGGGCAGGTCGGCGCCGAGCGCGCTGTGCAGGGCGCCGCGCTGCAGGTAAACGGGCGTCACGCCTGTTGCCTGATAAAAGCCGCGATGCTGGCGATGCTATTGAGAATGCGGCGGCCATCCTGGGCGCCTTCGATGCGCACCCCGTAGTGCTGCTGCAGCGCCAGGGAGACCTGCAGGGCGTCGAGGCTGTCCATCTGGATGCGGCTCTGCTGGCCGAACAGCGGTTCGTCGTCGGTAATGCTCTGCCAGTCGATATCGTCTTCTTTGTCGCACTCGCGAATCAGCAATTGCTTGAGCTTTTCTTCTAGTAGTGTGTGGTCCATTGCGTTTGCTGTACTCGTTGGTGAAACAGGAACAGGCCGCTGATGCCGGCTATCGCTGCAAACAGCAGCAGGCGCGCGCACCAGGGGGCTACGTCGTTCAGTGAGCCGTGGCCCACCAGCAGGGTGAGAAAGGCGTCCAGTGCCCAGCTCATCGGAGATACTTCTGCCAGTTGGCGCATGGCCTCGGGCATCACGCTCTTGGGCACCATGATGCCGCCGATGGCTGCGAGGATGATATTGATCCCGCCGCCAAGCAATAGGGCTTGTTCACTGCTGCGCGCCAGGGCGGCCAACAGCAGGCCCAGGCTGGTGGTGGCCAGGGCCACGCTGATGGCCAGCCAGGCATAGGCAAGCAGGCTGCCGTTGAGTTCCAGCGCCGGCAGGCCGACCAGTGGCAAGCCGTGCACGCCGATGCTCAGCAGCACCGCGAACTGCACCAGATTGATGGCCAGATACGGCAGCACCTTGCTCGTCGCCAGGGTGCCGAGCCCCAGGCCCAGGCAACGGAAGCGCAGCAGCGCGCCGCTCTGCTGCTCGCGCTGGAAGCTGCCGGCCATTGGCAGCATCACGAAGAACATGCCGAAGATCAGCCAGGCCGGTACGCTCATCTGCGTGGCGTTGGCCTGGGCGCTGAGGTCGCCGCTGGCCAGGCGTTCCTGCTCGTCGATGCGGCTTTCGGTGCGTTGCTGGATCAGTTCGAGCTGCTCGGAGCGGGACAGGCCGTCCTGCAGTGCGCCGCTGTCCTGCAGATAGGCGAGCAGCCGGGTCTGCGCCAGGGCGATGGTCACCGCGCCATGCAGACGCTGGCGCGAGAGGCGGTCGAACTGGGCGGGGAAACTCAGGGTCGGGCCCTGATGCGGCGTATCCAGCAAGTGCTGGTCGAAGCCTTCGGGCAGGCTGATGCGCGCCATCTGCGCCGGGCCGTTTTCGAGCAACTGGCTGTCCGGCAGCTGCGCCTGCAGGGCGTCGTGGAAGAAGCGGCTGGACTCACTCTGCTGCGGGGCTTCCAGCACCAGCTGCAGTGGCGGCAGACGGTCCTGCAGGTAGCTGGACATGGCGCCGGCCATGATCACCAGAAACAGCGTCGGCATCAGGAACAGCACGGCCAGGGCGTGAGGGTCGCGCGCCAGCAGGAGGATTTCCTTGCGAATCAGGGCGCGCAGTCTCATAGGCGACCTCCGTTGAGACGCAGGTACAGCTGCTCCAGGGACGGCCGGCCGAAGCGCAGCAGGCTGGGCGCTTGCGGCTGTGCGGCGATGAGGCGGGTGATCGCCAGCAGCTGTTCGACGTTCAGCGCGGCGACGCGCAGGCCATCCGGCGTGGGCTCGGCGCTCAGCCCGAGCTCGGCCAGCAGCGCCGGCAAGGCTTGCGGCACACCCTCGGGCCATTCCAGAAACAGCCCCGGCTGGTCGCCGAGCAACTGGCGCGTGTCGACATCCAGCTGCACACGGCCTTCGTGCAGCAGCAGGATGCGGTCGGCGACCTTTTCCACTTCATCCAGGTAATGGCTGGTGTAGATCACCGCCTTGCCATCGGCGGTCAGCTGCTGCACAGCGTCGAGCAGCAACTGCCGGCTGGCGGCGTCGACGCCCACGGTGGCCTCGTCGAACAGGTACAGCTGGGCCGGTTGCAGCAGACCGATGGCAAAGTTGAGGCGCCGCTGCTCGCCGCCGGACAGCCGCTGCGCCCGGCGTTCGAGCTTGTCTTCCAGGGCCGTGCTGGCGATGCAGCGATCCAGGTGCTGGCTCCGCTCGCTGCCGCGCAACCCATAGAGATCGGCGAACAGCGCGAGGTTTTCTCTCACCTTCAGCCCGGCGTAGAAGGCCAGTTGCTGCGGCACCAGGCCCAGGCGTCGCTCGCCCTGCCAGACGATCTCGCCGCTAAGCGGCTGCAGCACGTTGCTGAGAAGCGACAGCAGGGTGGTCTTGCCGGCGCCGTTGCTGCCGAGCAAGCCTAAACACTGGCCTGCCTGCAGATGCAGGTCGATATCCTGCAGCGCCGGTTGCACGGCACCGGGGTAGCGGTAGGCAAGCTTGCTGAGTTCAAGCACGGACGAGCACCAGCAGCAGTTTGCCGTCGAGCAACAGGCGATCACCTTCGCACAGGCTGAAGCCGTAAAGGGCGCCCGCCGGGCTCAATGCTTCCTGGGTCGCGCTGACCAGCAGGGCGCCGTCACGCTGTGTGGGCTGATAGTGCAGCTGCACCTGCGAGAGTTTGCCGACCAGGGCCATTTCGATGGCGCAGTCGTTGCCGTATAAGGCACCATGCGCGGCACATAATTGGGCCGCTGCCTCGAACAGCAGGCAGGGCGAGGCGTTTTCGCCAAGATTCTCGAGGTAATGCCAGTCGCTCAGTCCGCGAATGCCAGTGGCGTCGTGGTCGAGCAGGGCGTCCAGCCAGAGCGCCTGGCCCTGGTGCGGCAGCAGTGAGTGCAGTTGGGTGCGATCCATGGCGGGCGTCTGGCATGCGAGCGCAGCAGTGTAACAGAGGGAATTGGGGGGCAAGCGAGTGGGCGGTTGGCAATTGGTGGTTTTCGTGGGGCTGAGCATTGCCCTGACGCTCGTATCCTGGCGCTCTCTGGGCAACCCGCGTAGCCATGGCTTCTATCGCTACTTCGCCTGGGAAGTGATGCTGGTGATGCTGGTGCTCAACGCGCCATTCTGGTTCGAGAACCGCGCCGCCGTGCATCAGCAGATTTCCTGGGTATTGCTGACCACCTCGCTGGCGGTGCTGTTCGCCGGCGTATCCCAGATGCGCCGCTTCGGGCGGGCCGACGAGCGCCGTCAGGATGACGAGCTGTTCGCCTTCGAACGCACCTCGCAACTGGTCACCAGCGGCATCTTCGCCTACATCCGTCATCCGATGTACTGCTCGCTGCTGCTGCTGGCCTGGGGCATCGCCTGGAAGCAGCCAGGTGCCCTGGTCATGCTGCTGGCCGTGGTGGCCAGCGTGCTGCTATGGCTCGCCGCGCGCGTTGAGGAACGCGAGTCGCTGGCCTATTTCGGCGACGCCTATCGTGCCTATATGGCGCGCAGCCGGATGTTCGTGCCCTATATCTTCTGAAAGCCCGTTTATATTGTTTCGCTACAGATTCGCCGATTTTGGCAGCTAAGTGGCGGGAGTGGAGGTAAGACCTCTATTTGTGGGAGCGGGCCATGCCCGCGAAAATAATGGGCATAGCCCATTCCCACGATGGGTTCGCCAGCACTACCGAGTTGCCTATGTGCTCGGTTCCGCTCTGACGAGCGGGTTACTTTTGGCATCGCCCCAAAAGTAACCAAAAGGTCTAGCCCCGACATCCGGCCCCAGCTGCGCTGGGGTTCCCTCATTGCATCGTCGTTCCGGGGGCCGGCCTGGAAGGGCCATCCCTGGCCCATCAGGCCTCTCGCCGCATCCATGCGGCTCGTCCCCCTACACAACGATTCCATTCGGCCTCCTGAAGGGGCGATTGGTGTCGCTTGCTAATTTTGTGGCATGAGGAGCACCAAAAGCAGAAGCGGCCGAACGGCCGCTTCTGCCTTGAAGTTGCCGCTTCATGCGCAAAGATCTTGAACAGGTTCTGAGCCGACGCGCCGCAAGGCTGAGCTTGCGGCGCATCACGGGCTTACTTGACGCTCGCGTACTTACCCTTCAGCGCGACGCCCGCCATGATGGCGCCGGCGTGGCATTCGAACTTGCTGTTGTCGCGGTATTCCTGGTTTTTGTAGTTGCTGGCCAGGTCGACCACGGCGTTGGCGCCGGCGGCCTTGGCCGAGTTCTGCAGCTTGATCAGGGCCGATTGCAGCACCCAGCGGCAGGCTTCTTCGTCGGTCTTGTTGAAGGCGTTGGTCTTCTGGCTGGTGGTGACGTTGGCGTTGATGATCTTGGCGCCGGCCGGGGTCTTGTTCAGGTAGAACTTCACCGAGCCGTCCAGGCGGCCGGCCTGGGTGGCTTCGTTGACCACCGACTGGAAGTCCAGGAAGTGGGCGGTGTCACGGGCCTGGCTGACTGCAGGCAGCAGGGCGGCGGTAAGCAGAGCAGCAGCGGTCAAACGTTTCGCGTTCATCGGGTTTCTCCTGGGGTGTCACTGGGTCTTTGGAAGGGAAGGACGGTGCACTTCCTGCTGGATGGTGCGGTCGAGCTTGCGCACCCATTTGTTGTAGGCGCGGTGGATGGTGCCGTCGTGATAATCGAGGTTCTGGCTGTCGCGGTACTGGATCGCGTAGGTCGACGCTGTGTAGGGAATGGTGATGTCGGCCTGGTGCCCGCGGCGCGTGTACTGCGCCATGATCTGCCCGCGGTCGGCGCGCTCCACCTTCCACTTGCGGCGCTCGAGGGCGGTGAGGATTGCCCGGCGCATGTCGTCCTCGCCTTTCGCCACGGTAGGGGGCACGCTGCTGTTGATGTTCATCACGGGTTTGGCGCTACAGGCGGCAATGCCCAGCAGCAGTACGGCAAGCAGGGCGAAGCGGTTGAAACGAGACATCATCCTTGGTCCTTGTCTTGAGAAAGGTCAGCGCCAGCGGCGGAAGATCAGCGAGGTGTTGACCCCGCCAAAAGCGAAATTGTTGTTCATCACGTATTCGTGGCTCATCTCGCGGAATTCGCCGCGCAGGTAGTCCAGCTCGCCGCAGGCCGGGTCGATGTGATCCAGGTTGAGGGTGTGCACGTAGCTGTCGCGGTTGAGCATCTCGATGCTGAACCAGGACTCCAGCGCGCCGCAGGCGCCCAGGGTGTGGCCGAAGTAGCTCTTCTGCGAGCTGATCGGCATGCGTGGGCCGAACAGGCTGCTGGTGGCTTGGGTTTCGGCGACGTCGCCCTGTTCGGTGGCGGTGCCGTGACCATTGACGTAGCCGATGGCCTCGGGCGCCAGCGCGGCATCTTCCAGGGCCAGCTCCATGGCCCGGCGCATAGTGCTCTGCACCGGCTTGGTGGCGTGCTGGCCGTCGGCATTGCAGCCGAAGCCGACGATCTCGGCGTGGATGATGGCGCCGCGTGCCAGGGCGTGCTCCAGCTCCTCGAGCACCAGCATGCCGGCGCCCTCACCGATCACCAGGCCGTCACGGCCGCTGTCGTAGGGGCGCGGGCTGGTGTGCGGCGCGTCGTTTTTCAGGCTGGTCGCATACAGCGCATCGAACACCATCGCTTCGGTCGGGCACAGCTCCTCGGCGCCGCCGGCGAGCATCAGCGGCAGGCGGCCGAACTTGATCGCCTCGTAGGCGTAGCCGATGCCCTGGCTGCCGCTGGTGCAGGCGCTGGAGGTGGGAATCAGCCGGCCGGTGAGGCCGAAGAAGATGCTGATGTTGGCCGCCGTGGTGTGCGGCATCATGCGGATGTAGGAGTTGGCGTTGAGGCCGTCGGCCACCGAATTGAGCAGCATGTTGCCGAATGCCTTGATCTCCTCGGTGCTGCCGGTGGACGAGCCGCAGGCCACGCCCATGCGCCCGTCCTTTATGCTGTCGTCATCCAGCAGGCCGGCATCGGCCAGGGCGCGTTCGGCGGCGTACACCGACAGGCGCGACACGCGGCCCATGCTGCGCAGCTGTTTGCGGGTCCAGCTCGATGGCACGACGAAGTCGTCCACCGGGCCGCCCAGGCGGGTGTTCAGCTCGCTGAAGCGATTCCACTCGTGCATCACGCGGATGCCGCTGCGGTTGGCGCGGAAATTCGCCGCGATGCTGTCCCAGCTGTCGCCCAGGGAGGTGATGCCGGCCATGCCGGTTACGACTACGCGTTTCATGCCACTTCGCTCTCTTTCAACACAGACCGCCGTTCACGGCGATCACCTGGCGGGTGATGTAGGCCGCCTCTTCGGACATCAGAAAATTCACCGTGCCGGCCACTTCCTCGGGGGTGCCCATGCGCGCGGCCGGCACCATCTTGAGAATCTCCTCGAGCGGTACGTGCTCGTCGAGAATCTCGGTGTCGATCAGCCCCGGCGCCACGCAGTTGACGGTGATCTTGCGCTTGCCCAGCTCGATCGCCAGGGCCTTGGCGGCACCGATGATGCCGGCCTTCGAGGCACTGTAGTTGACCTGGCCGCGGTTGCCGATCAGCCCGGAAACCGAGGTGATACAGACGATACGCCCTGGCTTGCGGCGACGCACCATCGGCATGGTCAGCGGGTGCAGCACGTTGTAGAAACCATCCAGGTTTGTGCGCAGCACCACATCCCAATCTTCCTCGCCGAGGGCCGGGAAGGCGCCGTCGCGGGTCAGCCCGGCGTTGCACACCACGCCGTAGTAGGCGCCGTGGCTTTCCACGTCGGCTTCCAGGGCGTTGCGGCAGGTTGCCCGATCGGCGACGTCGAATTGCAGGATGCGCGCCTTCTGGCCCATGGCCTCGATCTCGCGCTGCACCGCTTCGGCCTCGTCGCGGCGCGAGCGGCAGTGCAGCACCAGGTCGAAACCGGCGCGCGCCAGGCGCAGGGCGATGGCACGACCGATACCGCGGCTCGATCCGGTGACCAGAATGGTCTCGCTCATTAAGAGGGCTCCTGAAGTGGGGGTTCTTGGATATAGGTGGACACGTCGCGGGGCTGGAACACGTTGAGCCGCGCCTCGACCAGAATGCCCGGGCCTTCGAGGCGGCATTCGAATACGCACATGCCGTTGTCGTCCTGCAGGGACCGGTTGGCGTGGATCAGCAGGGTGCTGCCGGCCGGAAAACGGTCGACGTTGCAGCTGAAGTTGCGGGTGCCGAGCAGAAAGCCCAGCTCCACCGGCAGGCCCTGTTCACGGGCATGGCAACCGGCGAACGCGGCCACGCTCTGTGCCATCAGCTCGATGCCGACCGCGGCGGGCAGGCTGCCGTCGGCCTGGCTGAACAGGCTGTTCGGGCGCACCACCAGGCGGGTGTCGATATGGTCGGCGCCGAACGCCAGCACCTCGTCGATCAGAATCATGTCGCCAGCGTGGGGCACCAGCTCGGCGACGGGCCAGACACTCACGGCAGGTCTCCCAGGATCAAGGAAATGTTGTTGCCGCCAAAGGCGAACGAATTGCTCATCAGATAACGCCGCTCGGCCGCCGGCAACTGCTCGCCAGCGCCGGCCAGCTTGAGGCGTGGCAGCGCTGGATCGGCCTGGCCGTCCCAGACGTGCGGCGGCAGGCGGTTGGCGGTGTTGTAGGTCGATAGCGTCAGCCAGCAGAAGGCCGCCTCCAGCGCGCCGGCAGCGCCCAGGGTGTGGCCGGTTAGCGGCTTGCTCGACGAGCAGGGCACACCGGCCGGGAACAGCTGCGCTACCGCCAGGCTTTCCATGGCGTCGTTGTGCGGCGTGGCGGTGCCGTGCAGGTTGAGGTAGCCGATCTGCTCGGCGGCTACTCCGGCGGCGGCCAGCGCCTGGCGCATCGCCTGCTGGGCACCGAGGCCCTCGGGATGCGGCGCGGAAATGTGGTGGGCGTCGGAGGTGGCGCCGCCACCGAGCAGGCCGATGCCGGGGCCCTGTTCGGCGCGGGTCATCAGAAACAGCGCGGCAGCCTCGCCGATATTGATGCCGTGGCGGTTGGCCGAGAACGGGTTGCAGCGCTCGTCGGACACCGCTTCCAGGCTGGCGAAGCCGTTCAGGGTCAGTTTGCACAGGCTGTCCACGCCGCCGCACAGCACCGCATCGCACACGCCCATGCGCAGCAGGCGCTGGGCGGCGAGCAGGGCGCGGCCGCTGGAGGTGCAGGCGGTGGACTGGCAATACGCCGGGCCAGTCAGGCCCAGCCAATCGGCCAGGAAATTGGCCGGCGCGGCGATCTCCTGGCGGCTGTAACGGTAGGCGGCCGGCAGCTCACCGCTGTGCACGTACTCGGCGATATGCTCGCCGGCTTCGGCGATGCCCGAGGTGCTGGTGCCGAGCACCACGGCGATGCGACTGGCGCCGTAGGTGGCGATGGCGGCCTGGATGTTATCATGGATTTCCAGGGCGGCGGCCAGCAGCAGCCGATTGTTGCGGCTGTCGGCCTCCTCGAAGCCCGCCGGCATCTCCGGCAGCGGCGCAGCCACCGCGCCGACGGTTACGTTGCGCTCGGGGATCCAGCCGGCCTGGGGTTGCATGCCGTGGGTGCTGCCGGCGAACAGGGCCTCGGCCACTGCCTGCTTGCCCTGGCCCAGGGCGCAGACCACGCCGAGGGCGTCGAGTCGAGCGGTCATGGTTGCGTCTCCAGGGGGCGCACGCGGTATTGCTGCGTGGTATTGCTCAGTTCGATGGCCTGCCCGGCGCCATAGCGGATGCGCCAGTCCGGGGCCAGTTGACGGCCCTCGGCGCCTTGTCGCCAGCCTTTATCGGCATAACTGCCGGCCAGTTGAGCATCCGGGGTGAGGGCGAACAGCAGGGCGGCGAACAGCTCGCGGGCCGCGGGGTTGGGTGGCAGCAGGCCGTCATTGTGCCAGACGCCGCCGGCCAGCGATTGCCGGGCCAGTGGGACGCCGAGCGGGTCGAACAGCGACCAGCGCAGGGCCGCGCCCTCGGCCTGGATCACCAGCAGCCAGTCCTGGCCGTCGGCGGTGCTGACCTGCAGCGACACCGGTAGCGGCTGCGCCAACTGCGGCGTGGTGGCGGGCAGCGGCGTGCGGGCGGCGCAGGCCGTCAGCAGCAGGATGCAGGCAAGGGTCAGCAGGCGTTTCATGCAGGCTCCAGCGGTTTGCGCACCGCGGCGTTGACCAGGGTTTCGTTGCGCTGGCCGAACGGCTTGGCCTTGCGCAGACCTGAGCGCTCCAGCAGGCCGAAATCCTCCGAGCGGCTCCACCACAGGTACGGATAGGAGACGTTGCGTTCGCTGAGTTCGAAGCCCTGCTGGCGCAGCATGGCCAGGTACTCGTCGGCGCTCTTCTGCACCTCCATGGGGTGGCGGAACAGCCAGCGGATCACCCAGGTGTCGATGTAGTACTTGGTCGACTCGGCGAACAGCAGCAGGCCGCCGGGCTTGAGCACGCGCCAGAACTCGGCCAGCGCCTGCTCCTGCTCGACCAGATGATGGAAGGTCTGATGGCAGAAGACGATATCCACGCTGGCGTCGGGCAACCTGATCGCCGCGCAGTCGCTGGCGATCAGTTGCACGTCCAGGCCCAGGCGCTCAGCCTCGGCGCCCGAGCATTCGAGGCTGTGCGGGTCGGCGTCCAGGCCGATGATGCGCGCCGGGTTGAAGGCGCGCTGCAGCAGGCCGAACGACTTGCCCTGGCCACAGCCGGCATCAAGCAGCACCGGCGCGATCGGCAGCGGGCCGTCGATCAGCCCGCGTAGGTCATCGATGGCCACGCGCAGCACATGGTGCTGCCACACGTGGCTGCGCAGGAACCAGAAACCGAAACCGGTTTCCTCGACGTAGGTGGGTGCGGCGCGATCCATCGCGATCTCCTCAGGCATTGGCGCACACTTCGGCGAGCACCCGCAGGCGGCGCTTGGGCTCGGCGACATAGGGGTTGCGCTGGTCCCAGGCGTAGCCAGCGAGGATCGAGCTGATCATGACGCGGATATCCGGCGAAGCCTTGGGGTAGTAGATGACGTCCTGGAAGCTGCCGTCGTACCAGCCTTCGACGTACACACGGAAGGTGTCGACGCCGCGCTTGAGCGGGATGGCGAAGTCCTGCTCCCAGTCCACGGTCTCGCCGCTCAGCTGGCGGTGCAGCAGGTTGGCGGCCATGCTCGCCGAGCGCATGGCGATGGTCACGCCCGAGCTGAATACCGGGTCGAGGAATTCGGCAGCGTTGCCCAGGAGCGCGAAGCCTTTGCCGTGCAGTGCCTTGACGTTGGCCGAGTAACCCTTGATCTCGCGCACCGGGGTGTCCCACACGGCATTGCCGAGCACCTTGGCCAGGCTCGGCGTTTCGGCGACGAACTGCTTGAGCGCAGCGTCCATGTCCTCGGGGTAGCCGTCGAAACGCTCGGCCAGGCCGACCACGCCGAGGGAGCAGCGGCCGTTGCTGAACGGAATGGTCCAGAACCACACGTCGCGCAGGCTGGCGTGGGTGGTGATGAGGATCTTCTCGCGGTCGAAGCCCGGGTGGTCGATGCGGTCTTCGATATGGGTGAAGAGCGCCTTGCGCATCGGCAGGTTGGACGGCAGTTCCAGATCCAGCAGGCGCGGCAGCAGGCGACCGTAGCCGCTGGCGTCGAGCACGAAGGTGCAGCGCACCTGGTACTCGTGGCCGTCGGTCAGGCGGCGTACCGACAGCAGCGGCTGCTCGCCGCTGAAGTCCACGGCGACGATTTCTTCTTCGTAGCGAATGGTCACGCCCTGGCGCTCGGCTTCGTCGGCCAGCACCTTGTCGAAATCGGCACGCTGCACTTGGTAGGTCGAGCCGAAGCTCTTGGTGAAGGTCTCGCGGAAATCGAAGTCGGTGTAGCGATCACCCCAGGCGAAGGCCGCGCCGTGCTTGGTCTGGAAGCCCGCCGCACGCACCGCGTCGATCATCCCGGCTTCCTCGACGAAGTCCAGGCAGTGCGACAGCAGGCTCTCGCCGATCGAGAAGCGCGGGAAGCGCTGGCGTTCGAGGATCAGCACCTCGTGGCCCTTGCGCTTGAGGATGGCGGCGGCAATCGCGCCGGCCGGGCCGGCACCGGCTACGACGATCTGATGCTGTTGGAATTCAGGAGATTTCATAACGGCTTTTCGCCTCGCTCGGGTAAGCGCGCCGACCCATCACGGCGGGCAGCAGGGTGGAGAACAGGCTCATCAGCAGCAGTCCGAAATACACCATGGCGTCGATCAGCTGCAGGTGCAGGAGCAAATTGAGGAATACGATTTCGGTCAGCCCGCGGATGTTCAGCAGCAGGCTTTCCTGCCACTTGATCCGCGCCGGCGCCTGCGGCTCGGCCCAGTGCAGGCCCAGCCAGCTGCCGAGCACCTTGCTGAGCACCGGCGCCACCAGCAGTACACCGACGGCGAACCAGGAGTCGGCCGCACCGATGCCGTGAAAGTCCACGCGCAGTACGCCGCAGGTGAGGATCAGCGGTACCGCCAGGCCGTTCATCAGCAGCTTCCACTGGCGCTGCGGCAAGGGCAGCTTGAAGGGTATGCGAATCGCCGCCAGGCACAGCATATAGGCGATGCCGAACACCAGGGCGTTGAGTGCCATGCTGTGCAGCAGCACCATCAGGGCGAAGAACGGCAGGCTGTAGAACAGCGGCTGACGAAGTTTGAGCAGATTCAGCGCCAGCGGCAGCGCCGCGGCCAGCAGTGGCCACAGCAGGCTGGCCGGATGGCTGCTGCCCTGGGCCAGGCCGAACAGGCTCCAGCACATGAAGTCCATGAGAATCGCCGCGTGCAGCAGGCGTTTGGTGGCCGCCTGCGGGTAGCCGATGCTCTGCAGGAACAGGTACAGCACCGGAATCGCGGTGATCGAGAACAGCAGGCCGATACCGACCGCGCTCAGCCAGCTGTAATCACCCGGCAGCACCCACAGGGCGCAGGCCAGGCCGGCCAGCAGCGGAATGAGAAAGCTCGGCAGGGCGATCTTCAGGCACACCGGGCTCAGCTCCAGGTCGATCACGTCGCTGAGGATGTAGCCCAGCAGCAGGGCGAAGCACAGACCGTAGAGCAGGTCGACCCAGGTCGGCGCCAGCAGATCGGCCGCCGTGAGCTGCAGGTAAGGCTCCGCCCAGCCGAGCAGCAGGACAGGAATCGCCAGGCTGGCGACCAGCAACTGGCCGACGATGGGAATCAGCCGGCGGCCGCCGAGGATGCCGACCAGGGCATAGAGCGCCAGCGCCAGCAGCCAGAAGCCGAGCACGCTCATGGCTGGGCCTCCGCAGTGTGGCGCGGCGCCGCCCAGGGCGAGAGCAGGAAGCAGAACATCAGGCCCAGGCTGATGGCCAGGCCGAAGTTGGCGATGGCGGGCGTCTGGCTGATCAGCAGCAGGCCGAACGATAGCCAGCTGGAGACCGCCGACAGCAGCGTGCCGAGCAGGCTGACCGCCGGCCCGCCGATGTTCTCGCGCATCAGGATGGCGTAATCGACGCCGATGGCGGTGATCAGCAGCAAACCGAACAGGCTGAACAGCGTCAGCGGCTGCCCCAGCCAACCCAGGCAGGCCAATGCCGCCAGCGCGGCCAGCAGCGGCAGGCAGACCACCCGCAAGGCGCCGCCGATGCCGAACGGGATGCACAGCAGCAACACGATGGCCAGGCAGGAAATCAGCTTGAGTTCGGCGGCGCTGACCTGGGTGGCGGCGAACAGGCGGTTCAGCTCGCCGAGGCGGTCGACCAGCTGCACACCGTCCAGGCCATCGGCGGCACCTTGCAGCACGGCGCTATCGGTCTGCCCCTGCAGGCTGACGATGGCGGCCACGTCCTGTTCGTCACAGCCCAGCCACAGCGCCCGCCAGGGCTCGGCCAGTGGGCTGGCGAGGGCCTGTTCCAGACTGGTCTGGGGTTGCTCCAGCAGTTGCTGCAGCTCGGCCTGCAAGGCCTCGACGGGAATGCCCAGCGCCAGCAGTGGCTGCCAATGCGCCGGCAGCGTACGCAGGGCTGTGCGGGTGGCCTGCAATTGGTCGGCGGGGGCGAGCAACTGATTGAGCGACAGGTAGCTGCGCAGCTGGCCGCTGCTGACCAGGCCGTCGAGCCGTGCGCCGAGCGCCTGCTGGCGCTGCAGCAACTGCGCTTCATCGGATGCACGCACCAGGAAGAACTGGCTGGTGGGCTGCTGGCCGGTGAGTTCGACGATACGTTGCGACTGGGCGAACAGCGCGGGGTCCTTGCCCAGCCACTGGCGCAGGTCGTTCTGGCTGTGCAGCTGCCAGATACCGCCGGCGCAGAAGGCCAGGAACAGCGCCAGCAGCCAATAGGTGCCATGACCCTGGCGCAGGCGGCCATGCCAGCTCAGCGTACGCGTGGCCAGGGCCAGCAGGCGCGGCGCTGGGCGCAGCTGCATGCCGTTGAGCCAAGCGGGCAGCAGGCATACCGAACACAGGTAGGCGCCGATCAGCCCGGCGGCCGAGAACGCGGCGATCTGGGTCAGCGCCGGAAACGGCGTGAAAGCCAGCGCCAGGTAGCCCATCAGGTTGGTGCCCAGGCTCAGGCTCAGGCCCGGCAGGGTGCTGCGCAGGGCGCTCCAGCTGCGCCATTCGGCGTGGCCCCAGCTCTTGCTCAGGTAATGCAGCGGGTAGTCGGCGGCCACCCCGATCAGGCTGGCGCCGAGCACCAGGGTCAGGGCGTTGATCTGCCCGAAGATCAGCACGCAGGCGGCGCAACCGGCCACCAGCGCCACACCGATGGGCAGCAGGCTGAGCAGCACCCGCGGGCGGCGGAAACCGATCAGCAACAGCAACAGGGTGCCGAGACTGGCCGCGCCGCCGATCAGGGTCATCTCGCTCATCGCCTTGCTCTGGCCGGCGGCGGCATACAGCGCGCCACCGGTGGCGAGCAGTTGGCCGCCATCGGCCTCGACGCGCTGGCGAGCCGCCTCGATGCCCTGGGCGATGACCAGCGGTGACTGCATGTCGAAGGCGTCGCCACGGCTGCGCAGGTGCAGCACGGCCCAAGTCATGCTGGGCTCGCTGACCAGCAGCGCGCCGCTGGCCAGGTCCGGCTGCACCCGGCCGCCGAAGTTCAGGGCCTGCTGGGCGCGGGCGCCCAGGCCTAGCCAGTCCTGCTCCGGCGGCAGCAGGCTGAACGAGGCGAAGGGGTCGAAAAGTGCCGCGGCACGTTGCTCGATGAAGGCGTCCGGCTGCTCGACCAGCAACTGGCGGTCGGCGGCAGACAGCAGGTTCAGACGGCTTTCGCGCAGGTGCTGGCGCAGGGCGTCGAGGTCGCTGTCGAGCTGCCAGCGCACCTGGCCGAAATGACCGCTTTCCTGCCATTGCCGGCCCAGCTCGCCGGCCAGGGCGATCGCCCGTTCGCGCTGCGGATGGCCGACCAGCACCAACAGGTCATGCCGAATCGGCTCCTGCATACGCGCTTCGGCCTGTTGCAGGCGCGCGTCACCGGCGCCGCTGGGCAACAGGGCGAGGATGCTCGCCGCCACCGGCGGGCCGTTGCGCCACTGCCAGGCGGTCAGCGCCAGCAGCGCCAACAGCAGCACGGCGAACAGCCGCGGCAGGCGGCGTTCGATCAGGCGGTACTCAGTGCGCAAAATCGCTGCGCTCCTCGGCGCTCAAGACATCGCCGGCGATGCTGGCGGGCATGCGCAGCAGCGTGCGGTCGCCCTGGACTTCGTGCAGTTCGATACGCTCGACCAGCTCGCCACCGCCGATGTCGATGCGGCTGAACACCTGCTTGAGCAGCAGCGAGGTCGGCGTCAGGGTCAGGTTCCAGGCCTCGGCATCGCCGCTCAACTGCAGCTCGAAATTGCGTGCCAAGCCGCTGTGGTTGCCCTTGAGCACGTCGAGAAACAGCTTGCTCTGCTGGGCCGCCACGTCGCGCCCCGGCTGCATCTGCCAGCCATCGGCGGTGCGCTTGGCGATGCCGTTGGCGTCGATGCGGTAATCCTGCTTGAGCGGTTTTTCCAGCTTCCAAAGCAGGCCGGCATCGGCGGCCAGCACGAAGGTGCCGCTGCTGGTCAGCGGTTGCGGGAGGGCGCGCAGGTGCTTTTCCTGCACGAATGGACCACGCACCACGGGGTGTTGCGAGAGCTGTTGGCTCAGGGCATCGAGGGTGAAGGTATCGGCCTGGCTGACCAACGCGGTGAACAGCAGGCCGATCAGCAATGAGAAACGCGCCAGGGCTCTCATCCAATCACCCGCTGCACGGCATCGACAAACACCTTGGGCGAGGCCAGCTGCATTTCGCGGCTGGCGATTTCCACTGCGACCTGCACGCTGCTGCCGCGGGTCATGCGTTCGCCGGTGGCGGTGTCGCTGATCAGGTAGTGGATCTTCAGGCGGTTTTCCCACTCCACCAGATCGGCGCATACGCTGATGCGCTGGCCGAAGGTGGCGCCGCGGATGTAACGCAACTGCAGGTCGATCACCGGCCAGGCGTAGCCGCTGTCGCGCATCTGCGGGTAGCCGTGGTCGAGCTTGTCGAGCAGGGCACAGCGCGCCTGCTCGAAGTATTTGACGTAGTGGCCGTGCCAGACGATCTCCATCATGTCCACGTCGAAGAACGGCACGAGGATTTCCACCTCGGCCTGCAGAACGCCTTTAGCGCGCATGGGCGATGAGCTCCTCTGTCATGACATGGAATGTGGGAGCTCAGCGGCGGGAAGTCTTCACCCAGTTGCCCGTGCATCTCGGCCAGGGCTGCGGGCAGCACGGTGGCTTCGGCACGTTGGCGCAGCCATACGCCCTGGTTGGCGGCGATCAGCGTGGCGGCCGCGACCTGCTCGGCCAGCTCCAGGCTGCGCAGGGCGTCGCGGGCGGCGATGGTGCCCATGCTCACCTTGTCCTGGTTGTGGCACTCGGTGGAGCGCGAAAACACGCTGGCCGGCAGGGTGTTCTTCAGGGCTTCGGCGGTCCAGGCGCTGGCGCCGATCTGCACGGCCTTGAAGCCGTGGTTGATCATCGCGGTTTCCACGGGGGCGCCGGATAGGTTGCTCGGCAGGCCGTGGTTGTAGCGGGTGTCGACCAACAGGGCGAGTTGGCGGTCTAGCAGGTCGGCGAGGTTGCCGATCAGGTTCTTCAGGCTGTCCATGGCGAAGGCGATATGCCCGCCGTAGAAGTGCCCTCCGTGCAGCACGCGCTCTTCGTCCGGGTCGATGAGCGGGTTGTCATTGGCGCTATTCAGTTCGTTCTCGATGAACTGGCGCAGCAGGCCCAGGCTGTCGGCCAGCACGCCGAGCACGTGGGGCGCGCAGCGGATCGAGTAGCGGTCCTGCAGGCGATGCAGCGGCGCGGTCGGCGCGTCGATGGCCAGGTCCTGACGGATCCACGCGGCGACCTGGTTCTGGCCCGGGTGCGGCTTGGCGGCGAACAGGCGCTCGTCGAAGTGCTCCGGGTTACCCTGCAGGGCGATGACGTTGAGCGCGGTGATGCGCGTGGCCAGCTTGAGCAGGTAGTCGGCGCGCGAATAGGCCTGGCAGGCCAGAGCGGTCATCACCGCGGTGCCGTTCATCAGCGCCAGGGCTTCCTTGGGGCGCAGCACCAGGGGTGTCCAGCCCAGTTCGGCGTGCACGTCAGCGGCGCTGCGGCGCTCGCCGCGGTACATGACTTCACGCTCGCCACACAGGGTCGCGGCGATATAGGACAGCGGCGTCAGATCGCCGCTGGCGCCCACCGAGCCTTCTTCCGGGATCAGCGGCAGCACGTCGTGGTCGAGAAACGCCTGCAGGCGCTCGAGCAGTTCCAGGCGCACGCCGGACATGCCCTGGCACAGCGACTGCAAACGCGCGGCCAGCACCGCGCGGGTGGCCTGCTCGTCGAGCAGCTTGCCCAGGCCGCAGCCATGGAAGGTGTACAGGTGACGCGGCAGCGCCTCGACCTGGTGCAGCGGCACGGCCACCACGCAGGAGTCGCCGTAGCCGGTGGTGATGCCGTAGATCATGCCTTCACGGTCTAGCAGGCGGTCGACGAAACGCGCGCCGCGGGCGATGCGCTCGCGCCAGGCGGGGCTGTCGTCGAGCACGCCGCGCGCGCGGCGCTGGGCCAGGCTGACGATCTGCTCGAGACGCAGAGGCTGCGCGCCGAAATTCACGGTTTCAGGCTGCTGTGTTGTCATAGTCGTTCCAGAACGGATAGAAGTTGAACCACTGCTGTGGGGCTTGCAGGCAGCGTCCGGCGAGGTGATCGGCGTAGTGTTGCGCCCAGCCCTGAATCACTGCCTGGCGCTCGCTGCGCTTCCACTGCACGGCGTCGGTAAAGGGCTGCAGCATGACCTGATAGCGGCCGTCGATCTTCAGGCAGTCGATCAGGTTGACCGGGCAGCGCAACAGCCCGGCCAGCAGCCAGGGGCCTTGCGGTAGCGGTGCCGAGTGGCCGAGGAAATTGACATCGACGGTACGTTCGCCGTGCAGCGGCACGCGGTCGCCGGCAATCGCCAGCCACTCGCCGCGCTCCAGGTGCTCTGCCAGGCGCAGCATCACTGCCGGGTCCAGCTCGCTGACCTGGATCAGTCGCAGGTTGCTGGCGCCGCTTTCATTGAGCAGGCGGTTGAACTGTTCGGCGTGGCGGGTGTGCACCAGCACGTTCATGCGCACCCGGGCGCTCAGCTCGGCCAGGGCGCGGCACACTTCGAGGTTGCCCAGGTGGGCGCCGACCAGCAGCTGGCCGCGGCTGCCGTTCATCTGCCCGTGCAGGCCGTGGGGGTCGACCAGCTCGACGTCGCTCAGCTTGAGGCGGCCGCTCCACACATCGAGCTTGTCGAGCAGGCTGTCGGCGAAGGCCATGAACTGGGCGAACACCGAGCGGCGGCTCGGGTGCAGGTCGGGGCGTGCGCTCCACTCGGCGAGGTTGTGCTGGTACTGGTGAATGCTGCGCCGCGCCTTGCCGCCGGCCACGAAGAAGTAGGCGACGATCAGGTACAGCAGTGGGCTCAGCGCCCGGCGGCCGAGATGGCGGGCGGCCAGGGCGGTGAATTTCATCAGGGCGAAGCTGCCGCGCTCGCGCTGGCTGGCCCAGTGGCTGGAACGCTGCATCAGCGCCACCGTCGGTAGAGCAGCACGGGGGCGCGGCAGAGCATGCCGAAGAACAGCCGGGCGTGCATTTTCGAGATCAGCACGTTGTCCTGCCAGAGGCGGAAGTGCGAGACGCCGTCCTCGGGGTAGTGCACCCGGGTCGGCAGCCAGCGCATCGGCTGCCCGCGCCAGGAAAGGCGCACGAGGATCTCCGAGTCGAAATCCATGCGCTTGCCCAGTTTCGCCGAGTCGATCAGCGCCACGCTGGCGGCCAGCGGGTAGACCCGGAAGCCGCACATGGAGTCGCGAATCTCCAGCGACAGGCTGTTGATCCACACCCACACGTGGGTCAGGTAACGCGCGTACAGGCGGCCCTTGGGCACGCTGGCGTCGTACTGCGGATAGCCGCAGACGATGGCCTCGGGGTGGGCGCGAGATTCGTCAAGAAAGGCGCGCACCGCCTGCAGGTCGTGCTGGCCGTCGGCGTCCACCTGCAGGGCGTGGGTGAAGCCTAAGCGCTGCGCTTCACGCAGGCCGGCCATCACCGCGCCGCCCTTGCCCAGGTTCTCCGGCAGGCGCAGCAGATGGGTGTCGGCTTCACAAGCCAGGCGGTCGATCACCGCGGCGCAGCTTGGGCCTGAAGCGTCGTCGACCAGCAGACACGGCAAGCCGGCAGCCAGCAAACTGGCGACCACGCCAGGCAGAGGCCCCTCGTGGTTGTACACCGGAATCAGCGCGCAGGGGCGGTGTTGCACGGCAGTCATGGCGCCGCCTTGAGCAGAATGCGCCCGGACGAGCAATTGGCTTCGCCGCTGCGGAAGGTGAAGTACAGCTTGCTGCGCTCGGCGTCGAAACGCAGGGTCAGTTGCAGGCGGTCGCCGGGGCGCACCAGCTGCTGGAACTTGAGCACTTCCATGCCGCCGAACAGCGGCGGCAGGTCTTTGATCAGTTCGCGAGCCAGTTGCTGGGCCCAGTCGATCTGCACCACGCCCGGCAGCACCGGGGTGCCGGGGAAGTGGCCGCTGAAATGGGCCAGGTCCAGCGGCACGTCCAGCTCCAGATGCCATTCGCCGCCTTCTTCCCGGGCGCTGGCCGGCTCGACGCGGGTCGGGCGGGGGGCGGCCAGCAGGTCGTTGACCTGGGCCTGGCCCAACTTGCCTTGGCTGCTGTACGGCAGGTGCGGCAGCAATCGCCAGCGGCGTGGCAGGGCGATGGCCTCGCAGTGGCCGGCCAGGTGCTGGCGCAGGCCTTCGGTCAAGTGCCGACGGCCCTGATTACGCAGCGTATGGATGCCCTCCTGCGACAAGGCGACCAGTGCGCCGAGAAAGGCGCGACCCTGCTGCAGCACGCCCAGGCGTGCCTCGCTGACCCAGGCGTGCTGGGCCAGGGCCTGTTCGAGCAGGGGCAGGGAGATACGTTTTTCTTCCAGCTTGACGATACGGTCCAGGCGCGCGCCGAGGGTGAAGCGGCCGTCAGCGTCGATCTGCACGGCATCGGCCATCTGCTCCCAATGCCCAGTCGGCAGGTAGGGCGAGCCCAGGCGCAGGGCGCCTTCTTTGTTGACCTCGAGCTGCACGCCTGCGAATGGCTGCCAGTGCTGGCCACCCTGGCGCCAGCCGATGCCGCCGGTTTCCGAGCTGCCGTAGATTTCCGTCGGCCACTGGTCCAGGCGCTCGTGCACCGAGACGGCGGCGTCGGCCGGCAGTGCGCCGCCAGAGGAGAAAACCTGGCGCACGCGGCTCAGCGCCGCCCAGTCGAGGTTGTCGCCCATGCGCTTGAGCAGCGCCGGGCTGGTGATCCAGGCAAAGTTCGGGTGCGGCAGGCTAGCCAGCTGCAAGTCTTCTGGGAACGGTTGAGCCTTGGGCAGGAACACGCGGCCGGCGCACAGCGGCCAGAGCACGCGGAACAGCAGGCCGTAGATGTGCTGGGCGGCCACGCTGCCGATGATCAGCGCATCACCCAGGCGCTCGCCCCAAAGGGCTTGCAGCGCCTCGACTTCGTTGGCCAGTTGGCCGAGGCTTTTGTCGATCAGCTTGGGTTCGCCGCTGGAGCCGGAGGTGCACAGGGTCAGGCGGCAGCGCTCGCGGTCCAGCCGCTTGGCGGCAAGCGGCGCGGCAACAATCGTTTCGTCGAGCTGCTCGACCCACAGGTCGACCTGAGTGCCCAGGCGCTGGCGGGTCTGCGGCTGCGCATCGGCGGGCAGCAGCACGTGGATGTCGGCCTGCCAGGCGGCGAGCAGGGCGATGGCCAGCTCGGCGGCGTCCTGCAGATGCAGTGCGACGCGCTGCACGCCAGTGGTCTGCCAATGTGCGGCCAGGCACAAGGCGCGGCGGCGCAGCTCGGCGTGGTCGAGTTCGGGCGTTACCTGGCGGCTGGCGTCGGCCTCTAGCAGCAGGTCTTCGAGGTTCAGCCAGCTCATGCGGTTCTCCTTACACGTTGACGCACCAGCCATTCGCCGGCGAATAGCAGGCCCATCAGCAGGTAGGAAATCAGCCCGGTGTACAGCGCCCACCAGGACAGCGGTGCCCAGAGGTTCAGCGCCACCACCAGCAGGCCGTTGCTGAGCATGAACGCGGCCCACACCTCGGTGACGCGGCGGGTGTAGCGCACCGCCACCGGGGGCAGTTCGGGTTCTCGCAGGCGCGCCAGGCGTTCGGCCATCGGCATGCCGATCTTCAGGCTGCTGGCGAACAGCAGGCCGAGCAGCAGGCTGACCAGTACCGGATACCAACGCAGCAGCGCCGGCTCGTCGGCCAGCACCAGCAACAGGCAGAACACCAGCACGGCGCCGGTCATGCGCCGGCTGTTGCGGTCAGCCGGGTTGCTGAGCAGGCGCGCCAGCCACAGGCCGCCGAGCAGGGCGGCGAACAGCGTTGGCGACAGGTGCCCGGCGCCGAAATACACGGCGAACGGGTAGGCCACGCTGACCAGCGCGACCAATAGGCCGAACAGACGGCTCATGCCGGTTCCGCGTTGACCATCTGATAAACCGCCTCGACCACGTCGCCGACGGTGCGCACGGTTTTGAACGCCTCGGCGGCGATCTTCTTGCCGGTCTGGCGCTTGATGTGGTCGATCAGGTCGACGGCGTCGATGCTGTCGATCTCCAGGTCTTCGTACAGGTTGGCGTCCAGGCTGATGCGCTCGGGGCTCAGCTCGAACAGCTCTACCAGGGCGTCGCGCAAGGTGGCGAAGATTTCCTCACGGGTTTGCATGGTCATCGTCCTCAGGCTGCCTGGCGGCTGGCAACGAAGGCTGCCAGGCTGGCCACGTTGGCGAAATGGGTGCGGGTGTCCTTGGCTTCGGCGTCGATCTTGATGCCGAAACGCTTCTGGATGGCCAGGCCGAGCTCCAGGGCGTCGACCGAGTCCAGGCCCAGGCCTTCGCCGAACAGGGTCATGTCGTCGTCGATGTCCTGAGGGGTGACATCCTCCAGGCCGAGGGAGTCGATGATCAGGTTTTTGATCTCAAGCTGTAGAGCGCTCATCTTTGGCGAGCTCCTGTATGAAATGCTGATGCAGATGATCGTTGAGTTTGCGCGACGCGACCGGCGCCGCGCCCATGGCGGCGAAGTGCGCCGGGTTGATGTCTTCGCCGACGCGCAGGCGGATGTGGAAGCGCCGCGCGGGAATTCGGTACCAGGGCTCGGCCTTGGTCAGGGTGGTGGGCGAGACGCTGATCACCACCGGGGTGATGATTCGTGCGCCGCGCAGGGCGATGGCCGCGGCGCCGCGGTGAAATTCCGGCGGCTGGCCCGGCGTGGTGCGCGTGCCTTCCGGGAAGATCACCAGGGTCTGGCCCTGCTGCAGCGCGCCGGCGGCTTCGTCGAGCATGTCCATGCTGCCGCTGTTGCTGATGTAGCCGGCCGAACGGATCGGCCCGCGCATGCAGGGGTTGTTCCACAGGCTCTGCTTGACCACGCAGTTGGTGTCGCGGGTGAAGGCGATGGTCACCACCACGTCGATCAGCGAAGGGTGGTTGGCGATGATCATCTGCCCGGGACGGCCCAGGCGCTCGGCGCCTTCGACTTCATAGGTGAGCACGCCGCTGCGGTACATGAATCCGACGAAGGTGCGAAAGGTCAGGCTGACCACCCGGCGGGCGCGGCGCTGGTGGGCGGCGGCGTCGCCCGGCAGCAGCGACAATACCGGGAATACCAGGATGCGCAGCAGCACGCCGCCGATGCCGAACAGCGTGAAGCTGGCCGCCGTGGCAATGAGGCGCCACCAGTATGGCGGGCTGTAACGCTTCACAGGCTTTGGCGTGACCAGATCCATTGGCGCTCTTTCCAGGTGTGTTGAAGGGAGGTGCCGTTGCTGCTCAGGCACTGGATCAGGCTCAGCGGGTGCGGCCAGGCGCTGCGCGGGCCGCTGGCGTTGTGCAGCGCCAGGCGCCAGTCGTCGCCGGGTTTGAGCAGCAAGGCCAGGGCGTAAGGGAACGGGACATCGTCGATGAACGGCGCATATGGCTCTGGCTGGGCTTCTTCGCCGATCACCAGCAAAACCGCCGGTGCACCCTCGGCCAGCAGGCTCAGGGCCTCGAGCATGGCCATTTCCAGACCATCGCCTTCGCCGGCAAGGGCGGTCATCTCGCTGGTGTCGCCGCGCATGATCGACCACTGACCGATGATCGCGTTGTGCACAGAAAGGCTGAACTGTGTCGGCGACAGCGGCTCTTTAACCGCAAGGTCCTTGAGAATAGCCAGGTTGCGTGGGGTTTCGCCGTGTCGCGAGGCGAATACCAGCGGTAGCGCGGAATGTCCTTCGGCCAGCGGCCAGGCGACCTGGAACACCATGCGCGCCAGGCGGCTCAGGCGGCGGCGTTGCAGGGCGGGCAGAAAGCCGACATCGGGCTGTTCACCACCATCGGCAAGGCGTTCGGGCGCCTTGCTCCAGGCGAGCCAGTCATCCGTACTGTCCAGGCCGGGGGCCCAGGCACGCCATTGATCGATCCTGAACTGCATTTCTGAAGAAACTCTGCTTGGCCCGCCGGGCATTTCCTTGTCTGTGCGACTGTCCTGTGCGACAAGAGCCTTGTCGATGGGTAGCGATGCTGCGCCGGCCATTATCCGGGGCTTGGCAAGACCCCGCAAACATTAAGTAGCGATTTTCTGATGGATGACCCGTTTCGCTTGTTTCCCGTGAATGTCATCAAGTTTTGCCTAGTATCAATGCACTAGTTATTAGGGTCTGTTGCCGTTTCAGCGCGAGCCGCGTTGTCGCGAGAAATCTCGCCAGGCTAGGCAGAGGACGCAGGGAATGGTTGTTCCCTGCCAAGTCCTCCAACGACGCATGGCGAGATTTCCCGCACAACCCGAAGGGCCGGGCCCCTTTTGTCGCGATGCGGCGTTTCTCGCCGGCTCATTTAGCTCGCTAAACTTCGCGGCTCGTGCCTTGCCTCGCGACAAAAGGGGCTCCGGCACGGCCGTGCGTGAAACGGCAACAGACCCTAGGGGGAGGTTCGGATGAGGCGTGTGGTGTTCAATCAGAAAGGTGGCGTGGGCAAATCCAGCATTGCCTGCAATCTGGCCGCGGTCAGCGCTTCGCAGGGCTACCGCACGTTGCTGGTCGATCTCGATGCCCAGGCCAATTCGTCCCATTACCTCACAGGCCTGACCTGCGACGAGATTCCCATGGGCATCGCCGATTTCTTCAAGCAGACGCTGTCCAGCGGGCCGTTCGCCAAGAAGGGCAAGGTGGACATCTATGAAACGCCCTTCGAGAACCTGCACGTGATCACCGCCACGCCCGAACTGGCCGAGCTGCAGCCAAAGCTTGAGCAGAAGCACAAGATCAACAAGCTGCGCAAACTGCTCGAAGAGCTGTCCGAGGACTATGAGCAGATCTACCTGGATACCCCGCCGGCGCTGAACTTTTACACGGTTTCCGCGTTGATCGCCGCGGATCGCGTATTGATTCCCTTCGATTGCGACACCTTCTCCCGCAATGCGCTGTACGGGCTGCTGCGCGAGATCGAGGAATTGAGGGAGGATCACAACGAGGAGCTGCAGGTCGAGGGCATCGTGGTCAACCAGTTCCAGCCTCGCGCCTCGCTGCCGCAGCAACTGCTCGACGAGCTGGTGGAAGAAGGCCTGCCGGTGCTGCCGGTCAACCTGATGAGTTCGGTGAAGATGCGCGAATCCCACCAAGCCTGCACGCCGCTGATCTACCTCGACCCGCGCCACAAGCTGACCCAGCAGTACGTCGAACTGCACGATCTGCTGCAGCGCAGCTAATCGGGACGGGCTGTCCTGGGTATCGCTTCGCTCAACCGCAGGCTACGGCCTTGTCCCTTCTGTAGCCCGGTGTTGAGCGAGCGATACCCGGGTTCGTTACTAGCGCACCACGAACACGTCGCATGGCGCCTTGTGCAGGAAATGCTGGGCCAGGCTGCCGAGCAGTGCCTGGCTGAGAGCGCCGCGACCGTGGCTGCCAAGCACCAGCAGGTCGCTGTTGCGCGCCCTGAGTTGCTCCTGCAGGCAGCGCAGGATGCCGCCCTGGTGTACCGCATGGCTGATGGTCGGGCCGGATTGCGGCAACAGGCGGGCCTCATCCTCCAGCAACTGGGCGATCAGCGCTTGCTGGATCTGCAGCTGACTGTCGATCTGCGCACCGCTGGCCTTACCCGGATCGAACACGTGTACGGCGTGCAGCTCGGCGTTCTCCGGCAGTAGCCCGTAGGCGCCGGCCAGGGCGCTGCAGGCGCACAGGGAAAAATCGATGGCGGCCAGTGCCTGCTGATAGGGACCGGGGCTTGGGTGGGCGACCAGCAGCAACGGCACCGGGCAGTGGCGGGCGATGCGGTCCAGGCTGGTGCCGGAAAAGAATTCGTGGCGCTCCAGATGGCCGCCCAACACCAGCAGGTCGTGACCGTTCTCTCGCAGATGTTGCAGCACCACCTCCGACGGCTTGCCGCTGCGCAACTGCAATTCGCTGCCGGGCGGGGCGTATTGGCTGATGCTGGCGTCCAGCGCCTGGCGCGCATGGTCGTGGGTCTGCTCGCTCTGGGTCGGGTCGAGCACGTGCAGCACGCTCAGGCGTGCGCCATGCTGCTCCGCCAGTTGCGCCGCGCGGCGCAGCGCCAGGTCGGCGGTGCTGCGCAGGTCATGGGCGATCAGAATGTGCTTGAACATGGCGCCTCCCGCCGTACCGTCATCAGGCGTTGCGCCTGATGATCCCTCCTTGGATTAGTCGGATTTTTGACCGGTGGCAAGGTCAGGTGTCAGCACAACACGCTTCAAATCCCCTGAGTGTTCAGCCAGGCGAGCAGTTGCGGCAGGGGCAGGGCGCCGCTTTGCCGGGCGACTTCCTGACCGTCGCGAAACAGGATTAGGCTGGGAATCGAGCGGATACCCAGTTGCGCGGACAGTTGCTGATTGGCTTCGCTGTCCAGCTTGCCCAGCCGGCAACGGGTACGCAGCTCGCTGGCCGCCTGGGCGAAGGTCGGTGCGAAGCTGCGGCACGGCCCGCACCAGGCGGCCCAGACATCCACCAGCAGCGGCAGGTCGCCCTTCAATTGGTTGGCGAAGTTGCCCTGATGCAGATCGAACGGCGAGCCCGGCAACACCTCGGCCTTGCAGTGGCCGCAGCGCGGCGTTTCGCCCAGGCGCGCGGTGGGAATGCGATTGAGGCTGCTGCAGCTGGGGCAGGGGATGATCGCTGAGTCGCTCATGACGGGCTCCGAACAGAAGAATATCGACCGAAAGCCTATGGGCTGTGGCGTGCCATCGCAAGACGCGCAGACTGGCGGACGATGCCAGCGCTTTTGCCGGGCGAGCGCTATGATGGGCCGTTTGCGGCGGCCGGTGGAGAGCTAAGCATGAAGGCGGTGAAGAAGTGGGTGCGTCTGGGCAGCCTGGTGGTGGCGGTGATCGCCCTGACCTTTTTCGCCCTGCGCATCTACGACGCCCACAACAAGCCCGACCTCGGTCCCTGGCATACCTTCGTGCCGCGCGAGCTGAGCGCCGACGAGCTGGATGCCGCCAGCTGGCAGGATTATCTGCTTGCCGAGCAGGCGTTGTTCGCGGCGCTGCCCGGCAATGTCTACCAGCGCCTGGACGATGCCGAGCGCGTGCCAGACAACCGCTATTTCGCCGACAGCCCGCTCAACGCCTCGCGCTTCGACCGCGACTGGAACCGTTCCTACGTACTGGAACCCGAGGGCAAACCCAAGGGTGCCGCAGTGATGCTGCACGGGCTGACCGACTCGCCCTACAGCCTGCGGCATATCGCCGAGCTGTATCGCGATGCCGGTTTCGTGGTGGTCGGTCTGCGCTTGCCCGGCCATGGCACCACGCCGGGCGCACTGACCCGCGTGGACTGGCAGGACTGGCTCGCGGCCACCCGCCTGGCTGTGCGCGAGGCTCAGCGGCTGATCGCACCGGGCGATGAGTTGCAACTGGTCGGTTATTCCGCCGGCGGCGGCCTGGCGCTCAAGTACGCCCTTGATGCGCTGGGCAACAAGGAGCTGGCCCGGCCAACGCGCCTGACCCTGATCTCACCGATGATCGGCGTCGCCGGTTACGCCCGCTTCGCTGGCCTGGCCGGCTTGCCGGCGGTGTTCCCGGCGTTCGCCAAGGCGGCCTGGCTGGATGTGTTGCCCGAGTACAACCCGTTCAAGTACAACTCCTTCCCGCTCAATGCGGCGCGCCAGTCGTACCTGTTCACCACCGCCCTGCAGGAGCAGCTCGTCCTGCTCGACGGGCGCGGTGCCCTGAGTGAGCTGGCGCCGGTACTGACATTCCAGTCGCTGGTCGATTACACCGTCAGTACCCCGGCGGTGGTCGATGCGCTCTATGGGCACCTGCCGGCCAATGGCAGCGAGTTGGTGCTGTTCGACCTCAACCGTTACGTCGACTTCGGGCCCTTGCTCGGCGCCCACGCCAAGTCGCCAGGCGATCTACTGCCCGCGGCGCCGCGCCGCTATCGCACCACGCTGATCGGCAACGTCTCGCCGCAAACGCTGGACGTTTCGGCGCGCATCACCGAGGCCGGCGCCACCGAAGAGCAGGTCACGCCGATCGGGCTGGCCTTCCCGCGCGAGGTGTTCTCGCTGTCCCACGTTGCCTTGCCGTTTCCGGTCGGCGATTCGCTGTACGGGCTGCAGCCGGACGAGCCGGAGGATTACGGCGTTCACCTCGGCGCGCTGTCGGTGCGCGGCGAGCGCGGTGTGCTGCTGGTGAGCATGGAGGCGCTGCAGCGGGTGACGTCGAATCCTTTCTACCCGTACATGATCGAGCGGCTGCGGGAGCATGGGGGATTGCGGGGCAATTAGCTGATTGAGGAAGGAATGCGATCTCCCTGTGGGAGCGCGCCATGCGCGCGATTCTTTTTTCGCGGGCATGGACTAGGCGTCCCCGCCCGCTCCCACAGGTAACGTGCCGGCCTTACTAGAGTCGGTTACTCTCAAGCCTCTGTCTGCAGGCGATCATCTCAAGCACTCGGCTGCCCCTCAGTCGCACTGCCCTTGTCCTTCTTCTCCTTGACCACGAAGTAGAACTCTGCGCCGTGTTTCACCGCGCCGTAAAGCACGGCCTTTTCGATCAGTTCGCTGCCGCGCAGGTCGCGCAGCATCACCGGGTCCTTGCGCAGGTCGCGGTACAGGGCGATGCATAGCAGGGCCATCACCACCACAAAGGGCAGCGCCACCACGATGGTCAGGTTCTGCAGGCCGGTCAGTGCCGCGCCGGGATCGCGTGGGTCGCCGATGGCCAGCATGATCGCGGCCACCGCGCCGGTCAGTGCGCCCCAGAAGATCATGGTGCCGCGTGACGGTTCGGTGGTGCCGTGCTCGGACAGCGTGCCCATCACCAGCGACGCCGCGTCGGCACCGGAGACGAAGAAAATGCCCACCAGAACCATCACCAGCACCGAGCTGATGGAGGTGAACGGGTAGCTTTCCAGCAGTTCGTAGAGGGCGATGTTGCTGTCCACGGCGCCGTTGTTCAGGGTGAACACGCCGTCGCGCATGGCGTCGATGCCGGCGGCGCCGAAGATCACGAACCACACCAGGCTGACCAGGCTCGGCACCAGCAGCACGCCGGTGACGAACTGGCGGATGGTGCGGCCACGGCTGATGCGGGCGATGAACATGCCCACGAACGGTGTCCAGGAAATCCACCAGGCCCAGTAGAACACCGTCCAGCTGGACAGCCAGTTGTCCATGCTTTCGTCGCCGCTGGCGTTGGTGCGCGCCATCATTTCCGGCAGCAGGTTGATGTAGTCGCCCAGGGTGGTCGGCAGCAGGTTGAGCATCAGCAGGGTCGGGCCGACCACGAACACGAAGGCGGCCAGCAGCAAGGCCAACAGCATATTGGTGTTGGAAAGCCACTGGATGCCCTTGTCGATGCCGGATACCGCTGAGGCCACGAAGGCGATGGTCAGCACGCTGATCAGGCCGATGTAGAACAGCTTGCCCGGCTGCTCGACCCAGCCGTTGTGCTCCAGCCCGCCGGCGATCTGCAGGGCGCCGAGGCCCAGGGAGGCGGCCGAGCCGAACAGGGTGGCGAAGATCGCCATCATGTCGATGGCGCGGCCCACCGGGCCATTGGCGTGCTCGCCCATCAGTGGTCGGAAGGCGGCGGAAATCAGTTGCGAGCGGCCGCGGCGAAAGGTGCCGTAGGCGATCGCCAGGCCGACGATGGCGTACATCGCCCAGGGGTGCAGGCTCCAGTGGAACAGCGTGGTGGCCATGGCGATCTGCATGGCACCGTTGGTCTGGGCCTCTGCGGTGCCCGGCGGCGGGCTCACGTAGTGCGACAGCGGCTCGGCGACGCCAAAGAACATCAGGCCGATGCCCATGCCGGCGCTGAACATCATGGCGATCCATGACAGGGTACGAAATTCCGGTTCTTCGCCGTCCTTGCCCAGGGGAATCTTGCCGTAGCGACTGGCGGCCAGCCACAGCACGAAGACCACGACGATGGTCGAGGTGAGCACGAAGAACCAGCCGAAATTGACGATCACCCAGGCCTGCGCCGTGGCAGCGCTGCTCGCCAGACCCGCCTGACTGATAAAGCCCCAGGCCACGAAAGCCAGGGCCAGCAGGCTGGTGAAACCGAACACCACCCCGTCTAGCTTACCTTCCAGATGCCGGTCGCGCCGGGCCTCTTCGCTCTGTGACGGGTCGGTGATGCCGAGCTCGTTTGGTTCCAGATTGCCTTGGGTTGCCATGGCTGCTGAGTGCCCTCTATGGGTTCTTGTTGGTCTGCTCACGCAAGTGGCGGCCTGCCTTGGCTTGTCGCGTTTGCACGGTTCGCCCACGATGATGCGTACCCGGCACCTGATTTCTGTTTCTGAGAACGCCCCATGCCGTTCTTGTAGCGACCTTTTGCGGTCGCAAAAACGCAGAAAGCACCCGAAGGTGCTTTCCCGTTGACGCTTGTGGCTGGCTTATTGACCGGCCAGGCCGGCGGCTCTGGCACGGGCGGCGTGCAGTTTCTTGTAGCTGTCGATCAGGCGCAGGTGCTTGTCCAGGCCCTCCAGCTTCATGCTGGTCGGTGTCATGCCATAAAAGCGCACGCTGCCGTCTACCGAGCCGATCACCGCATCCATGCGCTCGTTGCCGAACATACGCCGCAGGTTGTGCTCGTAGTTGGCCAGCTCCAGTTCGTCGTCCAGCTGGATCTCCAGCACGGCATTGACGGCCTGGTAGAACAGGCCGCGCTCGACGGTGTTGTCGTTGTACTGCAGGAAGGCCTCGACCAGCTCCTTGGCGTCGTCGTATTTCTTCAGTGCCAGGTTGATCAGCAGCTTCAGCTCGAGGATGGTCAGCTGGCCCCACACCGTGTTGTCGTCGAACTCGACGCCGATCAGCGTGGTGATGTCGGTGTAGTCGTCGACCTCGGTGTTGTTGAGGTTGCGCAGCAGCGATTTGAGCTCGCGGTCGCTGAGGGCGTGCAGGTTGAGGATGTCCTTGCGAAACAGCAGCGCCTTGTTGGTGTTGTCCCAGATCAGATCCTCGACCGGATAGATCTCCGAATAGCCGGGCACCAGAATGCGGCAGGCGTTGGCGCCGAGGTCGTCATAGGTGGCGACGTAGACTTCCTTGCCGAGGTCTTCGAGGATGCCGAACAGGGTCGCGGCTTCCTGTTCATTGGAATCTGCATCCTGGCCGGAGAAATCCCACTCGACGAATTCGAAGTCCGGTGTGGCGCCGAAGAAGCGCCAGGACACCACGCCGCTGGAGTCGATGAAGTGCTCGACGAAGTTGTTCGGCTCGGTCAGCGCCAGGCTGTCGAAGGTCGGCTGCGGCAGGTCGTTGAGGCCTTCGAAGCTGCGGCCTTGCAGCAGTTCGGTGAGGCTGCGTTCCAGCGCCACTTCCAGGCTCGGGTGCGCGCCGAAGGAGGCGAACACGCCGCCGGTGCGCGGGTTCATCAGGGTTACGCACATCACCGGGAATTCACCGCCGAGGGAGGCATCCTTGACCAGCACCGGGAAGCCTTGCTCCTCCAGGCCCTTAATGCCGGCGACGATGCCTGGGTACTTGGCCAGCACGTCCTGCGGCACGTCCGGTAGGCACAGTTCGCCTTCGAGGATTTCGCGTTTGACCGCCCGCTCGAAGATTTCCGACAGGCACTGCACCTGGGCCTCGGCCAGGGTGTTGCCGGCGCTCATGCCGTTGGACAGGTACAGGTTTTCGATCAGGTTGGACGGGAAATACACCGTCTCGCCGTCGCTCCTGCGCACGAACGGCAGCGAGCAGATGCCGCGCAGGGTGTTGCCGGAGTTGGTGTCGTACAGGTGCGAGCCGCGCAGCTCGCCATCCGGGTTGTAGATGGCCAGGCAGTGCTCATCGAGAATTTCTGCGGGCAGCGCGTCCTTCGGGCCCGGCTTGAACCAGCGCTCGTTGGGGTAATGGACGAACTCGGCGGCGGCGATGTCCTCGCCCCAAAACTGGTCGTTGTAGAAGAAGTTGCAGTTCAGCCGCTCGATGAACTCGCCCAGGGCCGAGGCCAGGGCGCTTTCCTTGGTCGCCCCCTTGCCGTTGGTGAAGCACAGGTTCGACTGCGCGTCGCGAATATGCAGGGACCAGACGTTGGGGACGATGTTGCGCCAGGAGGCGATCTCGATCTTCATCCCGAGATCCGCGAGGATGCCCGACATGTTGGCGATGGTCTGCTCCAGCGGTAGATCCTTGCCCGGGATGTAGGTGGTGGTGTCACTCACCGGCATCAGCAGCGCCTGGGCATCGGCGTCGAGGTTTTCCACCTCCTCGATGATGAACTCGGGGCCCTGCTGCACCACCTTCTTCACGGTGCAGCGGTCGATGGAACGCAGAATCCCTAGGCGGTCCTTCTCGGAAATATCTGCCGGCAGCTCGACCTGGATCTTGAAGATCTGCGCGTAGCGGTTTTCCGGGTCGACGATGTTGTTCTGCGACAGACGGATGTTCTCGGTGGGAATGTCGCGCGTCTGGCAGTACAGCTTGACGAAATACGCCGCGCACAACGCCGAGGAAGCCAGGAAATAGTCGAACGGCCCCGGCGCCGAGCCATCGCCCTTGTAGCGGATCGGCTGATCGGCGATCACCGTGAAGTCATCGAACTTGGCTTCGAGGCGAAGGTTGTCGAGAAAATTGACCTTGATTTCCATGGAGCGGCACCGGCAAGCAAAACGAATGGCCGGCATTATCCGGGTTTTCGCCAGGAAGTCTTGCCGCCGGTCAGAATGCGCCTTGCTTGAGCACGACGGTCGCACCAGCCGGCGCAGGCCAGAGCTGCACCAAGTAGTGATCCTCTCCCTCGAGCCCGTCCTCGGAAAGCGTATCGGCGCCGGAAATCGACAGCCGAACCCGGTAGGAGCCAGGTGCGAGGGCGAAGCGCGCTGCGTCCGGGAAATAATCCGTACAGCCGGCGACCACCAGGGTGCCGCAGCGCGCGTCGAGCGATCCCTCGACGACATGATCGAAACCGTTGGTATCGGCGCTTGGCGGTTCGGCAAGAATTTCGAGCGTCACGCCAACGTCCATATTGCGCAACGTACCGATACCCACGACGCCATCGGCCACGGCCAGCATCCGTTCGACGGCCTCCGGGCTCCAGGCTTTGGACAGGTCGCCAGAGGCCGCTTCGTCCTGCAGGTAGAACTGGTGGTAGTCGGCGAACAGGATGAGTTGATGGGGTTGCATGGGGCCGGCCTGCTGCAATAGGTGGCTAAGTAGAGATCTTGTCTGGTCTCGCTGTTCGGCAAACGCGGGCTCAGCGCACGCGATCGTTGCGCGGCGCTCTGTCCAGCGCCGACAGATCCTGCACCCAAGGCAGCGCCGCTTCGCACCACTTTTGCCAGGTCGGCTGCAGTTGCTGCGATTCGGCCAGCACACCTACGCGCAGGCCATAGGCCGTTGGGTTGTCGGCATCGTAGGTGAACAGCTGCGAGCCACAGTCGCCGCAGAATGCCTGAGCACGGCGCGAACCGCTTTGCGCCACCTTCACGTATACCTTTGGCCTACCGCGCAGCAGTGAGAACGTACCGGGCAGCGCCGGCGTCGACACCCGGAATGCTGTGCCGGTGAGCTTCTGACAGTCGTGGCAATGGCAAACGCTGGTCAGTTGCGGGTCCGTTTCTGCGACGAATGCAATGGCGTCGCAGTGGCAGCTACCGTGGACTTTCATGGTGATCACCTATGGGCTGATGCGAGGAGTCGAGTCTGCTTTATTAGCGGGTGAGCATGGAAAGGACATGCTGAGCTGCGTTATCCGAACTCACGACGAACAGCTGATCTCCAGATGCTTTCCCCAGTCCGGCGGCCGCTGCGCGTAATGCTGTTTGCCCGGCTGTTGCTCGAAGGGACGGGTCAGCACCTGATGCAGTTCACGCACCAGCCCGTAGTCGCCTGCTTCGGCGGCGGCGATGGCTTCTTGGGCGAGGTAGTTGCGTAGCACGTAGAGCGGGTTGACCGCGTGCATGCGTGTCTGGCGTTCGCTCTGTTCGAAGCCTTCGCGGTCGACGCGGGCCTGGTAGTCGGCGGCCCAGGCGTCGAAGCCGGTGAGGTCGACGAAGTCGTTGCGCACCACCTTCAGTGCTTCGGCTGGCGCCTGGTCACCCAGGTGGCGGAAGAACTGCGAGTAGTCGGTGGCCTTGCCGGCCTGCATCAGGGTCAAGAGGCGCTGGATCAGTTCTTCGTCGCCGTCTTCAGCCGTGGTGAAGCCCAGGCGTTTGCGCATCAGGTCATGGTAGTGGGCCTGGTAGATCGGCAGGAACAGGTCGAGGGTTTCGCGCAGGGTGTCGACTTCCACCAGGGGCGTCAGCGCCTGGGCGAGGGCCGAGAGGTTCCAGTGGGCGATGGGTACCTGGTTGCTGAAGCTGTAGCGGCCGGTGTCGTCGGAGTGGTTGCAGATGTGTTTGGCGTCGAAGTCGTCGAGAAAGGCGTAGGGGCCGAAGTCGAAGGTGATGCCGAGGATCGACATGTTGTCGGTGTTCATCACGCCGTGGCAGAAGCCGTAGGCCTGCCACCAGGCGATCATCTCCGCGGTGCGTTCCAGCACGGCCTTGAGCAGCGCCGCGTAGGGCTGCGGCTGTTCGAGGCAGGCCGGGTAATGGTGCTCGATCACGTAGTCGGCGAGCTGTTTGAGCTGCTCGTGCTGGCGCGTGTAGTAGAAGTATTCGAAGTGGCCGAAGCGGATATGGCTGGGCGCCAGGCGCACCAGCATGGCGGCGGTTTCCTGCTTCTCGCGCCACACCGGCGTGCTCGATCCGGTCACGCACAGGGCTCGCGAGCTGGGAATGCCGAGGGCGTGCAATGCTTCGCTGGCAAGAAATTCGCGGATCGAGCTGCGCAGCACGGCGCGGCCGTCGCCCATGCGCGAGTAGGGGGTCATGCCGGCGCCCTTGAGGTGCAGGTCCCAGTGTTCGCCGGCGTCGTTGAGCACTTCGCCGAGCAGCAGGCCGCGGCCGTCGCCCAGGCGCGGCGAATAGCCGCCGAACTGGTGGCCGGAATAGACCATGGCGCGCGGCTCGGCGTCGCTCCACAGCTGGTTGCCGGAGAACAGTTCGGCGAACACTTCGCGCTGCGCTTCACGCTGGTCGAGGTCGAGCAGGGCCAGGGCGCTGTCGCTGACCACCACCAGGCGCGGTTCGGCGATGGGTTCGGGCAGTATGTGTGTGGAAAACCCGTCACCCAGGCCGGCGAAGCGATTGTCGAAGGTCAGGGTGTCGAGGGTTTTCACGGTTTGGCCTCGTCTTTGTTCTCGGCTTGCTCGGCGCTCGCCAGTTGCTGGTCGTCGAGCTTGAGCGTGTCGTGGGGCGCGGCGGCGCGGCTGAGCACGATGTCCATCTTCGGTGTGCTGGACAGGTTGATGTCGTTATCTGCGAACAGCTGGTCGACGCGGCGATTGAGTTCGTCGGTGGCGATGCCGCGATCACCCAGTTCCTTGACGTAGATCTTCAGCTCGTGAGTCAGGCCATCGGGGGCGTACAGGCTGAGCTGGGCGGTCGGCGCCGGGTCGCGCATCACTCGGGAATTTTCCTCGGCGGCCTGCAGCAGCAGAGTGCGTACCTTCTCCAGATCGGCGCCGCGGTTGACCTTGAAGGTCAGCACGATGCGGGTCACGGTATCGGTCAGGGTCCAGTTGATCAACTGGCTGGTGACGAACGTCTTGTTCGGCACGATCACTTCCTTGCGATCGCTGTCGATGATGTGGGTGGCGCGGATGTGGATGCGCTTCACCGTGCCGGTCACGGTGCCGATGGTCACCAGATCGCCGATGCGCACCGGGCGCTCGAACAGGATGATCAGGCCGGAGATGAAGTTGGCGAAGATCTCCTGCATGCCGAAACCGATACCCACCGACAGCGCGGCGACCAGCCACTGCAGCTTGTTCCAGCTCACCCCGAGGGTCGACAGGGTGACCACGATGCCGGTGCCGAAGATCACGTAGGACAGCAGCGTGGTGGTGGCGTAGGCGCTGCCCTGGGCCAGGCGCAGGCGCGACAGCACCAGCACTTCCAGCAGGCCCGGCAGGTTGCGCCCCAGGGCCAGGGTGATGGCGGCGATGATCAATGCATAGAGCGCATCGAGCAGGCTGATCGGCACCAGCGAGGCGGCGCTGCCGGCCACGGTGCTGCTGTTGTATTCGTACAGGGTGATGTTGTCGAGGTAGGCGAACACCGAGATCAGGTCAGCCCACACCCAGTACATGGCGGCGATGAAGCTGCCCAGCAGGGTCAGGCGGATCAGGCGCAGAGACTGCTGGTTGACCTGCTCGATGTCCAGCCGCGGCGTTTCCAGCTGGATTTCCGTACCTTCGCCATCCTCGGTAGTCTGCGCCTCGCGCTTGGCCACCGCGCGCTGATAGGCCAGGCGCCGCGCCGCGACCGCCAGGCCGCGCACGAACATCGCCTCGACCACCAGCCAGATCAGCAGCAGGTAGAGGGTGTCGATCAGCCGGTCGCTGAGCTTCAGGGCGGTGTAGTAGTAGCCGAAGCACACCGCCAGGAACAGGCCCAGAGGCAGCACGCTGAACAGCACGCCGATGAACATGCGGAAGGTCGAGGCGTTCTCCCGGGCAGGGCCGCGCAGCAGCAGCTTTTGCAGCAGCCAGATCATCAGGCCATAGCAGGTCAGCACCACGGCGATGCCGATCACGTCATCGGACAGGCTCGATGGCTGGAACTCGGCGACGGTGACCACCGCCACCAGCGCCATCACCACCACGCCCAGCCAGCGGATCTGCCGGTGCAGGTAGGCGACGTGGGCGCGCGCCCAGTGGAAATGCAGCTCGGCCACGCCGCCCGGGGTGAAGATGCGGTACACGGTGTAGAACACCAGCCAGGCCTGGGCCATGCCGAGGAAGGCCGAACCGAGGTTGACGTTCAGGCCGCGGGCGTCCATCTGCAGGGCGAAACCGCACAGCGCCAGGAACAGCGCGCCGGGCAGGGCCAGCAGGATGTTGAGGAAGATCGCCACTGGCGTGTGCAGTTGGCTGTCACGTTTGAAGTGGCCAATGTCCTTGTGCAGGTCAGTGAGTTTCTGGCTCAGGTAATGGCGCTTGTAGAACAGCAGGCCCATGACCAGCAGCAGCGGCAGGAACAGAAATGGTCGCTCGACCAGGCCAGCCGCGAGCTGGCTGATGTTGTCGAGCCACGGCAGTTCGGAAATCTGCCGCTGCAGCTGGTTCGGCACCGTTCTGAACCAGTCGAGGTTGAGCGGGTTGTTGCTGGGGATCCAGAACATCTGCTCGTCGAGGGTCGCGCGCAGGGTAGTGGCGGTGTCCTTGAGCTGTTTCTGGTTGAGCTGCAGAGTGATCGACTCGTTGAGCAGCGCATTGAGCTCGCGGTTGAGGCGGTCGTGCAGGTCGCGGCGGGTATCGATCAGATCGAGCAGGGCTTCACGCAGCTGGGGCGTCACGCTTTCCGGTGGCTGGCTGGCCAGCAGCTTGTCGACATAGGCGCCGGGGTTGGAAATCTGCTCGCGCTGCTGGTTGAGTTCGAACTGATAGAGGCGGATATCGGCGATTTCATCGGCCAGCCCATTGTCCAGCTTGAGCTTGGGCAGTGACTGCTTCTGCTTGTAGAGGATCTTGGAGAGCAGCAGGCTGCCCTGCAGCACGCTTATCTGCTCGTCCAGGGCCTGGTCGGTCTGGTTGAGGGTGTCGAGCTGCTGCTGGGTGCGCAGGTTGAGCTGGGTCAATTCGTTGAGGCGGTCGGTACCGCGCAGCAGGTAGTCGGACAGCTTGAGGTTCAGGGCGCTCTCGCGCGACAGCAGGCTGTCGCCGCCGGCTTTCTCGGCTTCCTTGGATTGCTCGGCCACGGTGCGTTCGGACTGGTCGCGGCGCTTTTCGTTGATCAGGTTCTGCAGGTCCTGCAGCTCGACGTCCAGGCGCTTGATGCGCTCGTCGAGCAGGTCGCGCTGAGCGCTGCCCAGGTCCTGCATCACGCTGTTGCCGGCCATCTCCTGGCGGCGCAGCTGGCTGAGCGCATTCAGCGCGCCGAGCTCGGCCTTGAGCTGATTGACCCGCTCGGCGCCCAGTGGCTTGTTTTCTTCACGACCGCTCTTGAGCTGGGAATTGATCTGCTGGGCGCGCGTCTGGTTGCTGCTGATTTCGGCCTGAGCGCGCTCCGGGCGAGTCTGGGCTGTGACGATCAGGGTGTTGGCGTCGTTGAGCTGCTTCTGCCAGTCGCTGAGCTGCGCGCTGCGTTCGCTGAGAATCTGCTCCAGCTGGGCGACGCTGGTGCCGGCATAGCGCTGCGCCACGGGCACCACCTTGGTGGCCTTGAGCTTCTCCAGTTCGCGATGGGCATCCTGGGTTTGCCGGGGGGCCTGGGCCAGCTGCTTTTCCAGAGCAGCGAGCTTCTGCTGGCTGTCTGCCTGGGCGTTTAGCGAATCGAGGGTCTTTTCCAGCGTCTGCCGCACCTGGGTCAGCTCGGGCTCGGCGAGCTTGCGGTCGGCCAGGGTATCCAGGCTGCGCTGCACGTCGCTGGCGGTCGGGTTGGCGTCGGCCCAGGCAGGCGAATTGGCCAGGCACAGGCCTAGCAGGAAAACGGCAAGCAAACGACGGAAAGAGTGCATGGTCATGATCGCGGGGGCTGGAATCCTGCTGAGTCTACAGACTGGTGAGAAGTCCCGCGCGGCGATCTGTCACAAGCCGCCGCGCATCAGCCCCGCCGGCTCGGCAGGGCGTTGACAGGCGGCTGGCGGGCGGTCTGTCAGAACGACAGGCCAGGGCCCGGGCGGGCGCCTTCGGGGAATCTGACGCCGACCTTGCGGATCTTGTTCCCGTCCATCTCGGCGACGGTCCAGGTCAGGTGCTGCCACTCGATCTGATCGCCCACCACGGTTTCGCCGTCGATCAGCTCGCTGATGAAGTGGCCCAGTGACTGGCCGGCGTTTTCCGGCTCCATGTGCAGGCCGTAAAGAGCCGCCACTGCGTCGAGCTGGGCGTCGCCCTCGAGCACGAAGTCGCCGAAGAAACGCAGGTCCTGAGCCTTCTTCGGTGGCTGGCTGAACAGCTTGCCCAGCGCGGGCAGGTCATGTTCGTGGCCTATCACGCAGAGCATGTCGCCGGCCTCCAGCTTGGTGCTACCGGAGGGGTGCAGCAGTTCGTTGTTGCGAAACAGCGCGGCAACGCGCGTGTCCTTGGGCATGTTCAGCTCGCGCAGCGGCGCGCCGATGCACCATTTCTCGGCGCCCAGACGGTAGATGAACATCTCCCACTGGCTGGTGCGGTGGATCATCAGGCCGCTGCGCGAAATGGGTGAGGGTGACGGTGGAATCTCCACCTTGGCCTTGCGTGCCGCCCAGCCCAGTGAGGTGCCCTGCACCAGCAGCGACACCAGCACGATGAAGAAGGCGACATTGAAGAACAGCTGGGCGTTCTCCAGCCCGGCCATCAGCGGGAACACCGCGAGAATCACCGGCACGGCGCCGCGCAGGCCGATCCAGGAGATGAACAGCCGCTCGCGCAGGTGGAACATCTTGAATGGCAGCAGACCGACGAACACCGACAGCGGCCGCGCGAAGAGAATCATCCACAGCGACAGGGCCAGTGCCGGCAGGGCGATCGGCAGCAGATCGCTGGGGGTGAGCAGCAGGCCGAGCACCAGGAACATGCCGATCTGGCTCAGCCAGGCCAGGCCGTCGAACATGTGCAGGATGCCGTTGCGGTTCTGGATCGGCTGGTTGCCCATCAGCAGGCCGCAGACGTAGACGGCCAGAATGCCGCTGCCGCCCAGGGTGCCGGACAGCGCATAGATGAAGATGCCGCCGCTCACCGCCAGCAGCGGGTAGAGGCCATCGGCGATGACCAGTCGGTTGATCAGTTGCAGCAGCAGCCAGCCGCCAGCCGCCCCCAGCACGATGCCGACCCCGAACTGCCAGGCCAGGTCGGTCAACAGCGACCAGCTGAAGCTGGTTTGCCCGCTGGCCAGCATGGCGATCAGCGAGACGGTCAGGAACATCGCCATCGGGTCGTTGCTACCCGACTCGATTTCCAGGGTGGACCCGACCCGTTCGTTGAGGTCCTTGCCGTTGAGCAGGTTGAACACCACGGCGGCGTCGGTGGATCCGACTATGGCGCCGATCAGCAGGCCTTCGATGAGCGTCAGGTTGAACAGCCAGGCGGCGGCCAGGCCGGTGAGCCCGGCGGTGATGGCCACGCCCACCGTGGCCAGGGAGAGCGCTGGCCATAATGCCACGCGGAAGGTCGCCTTGCGGGTACGCATGCCGCCATCGAGCAGGATGACCGCCAGGGCGAGGTTGCTGATCAGGTAAGCGAGCGAGTAGTCGTTGAAAACGATGCCGCCGATGCCGCCGATGCCGTCGACGCCCGCCAGCATTCCTACGCCGAGGAAGATGACCAGGATGGGAACGCCGAGCCGGGTGGACAGTGAGCTGACGGCGATGCTCGCCGCCACCATCAGGGCACCGATTAGAAACAGGCTGTTAACCGTCGCGCTTTCCACATCTATCCCTGTTTATGCCGTACCAAAAAGACTGGATTCTATCCTGCCGGCAAATGCGCCTGTCAAAACCAACTTGCTGCATTGCGTTACGAGCACTTTTGCGTCAGTTCGGCGCGCAGCCGTCAGCTGACGGTCAGGGTCATGTCGATGCGCTTGAGCCACTCGGCTTCGCTTTCGAAATCCGCCTGGGTCAGCGGATTGGCGGCCAGCCAGCCCTGCGGGAACTCGATGGCCAGACTCGACGGGCCGGCTTTCAGGCGCACGGTGGGCATGTTCTGGCTACCGCGGATGTGGTGGAAAAGAATCGCGAAGCGCAGCAGCACGCATAGGCGCACCAGCTTGACGCCCTCGTCGCCGAAGTCGGTAAGTTTTTCCTTGGGAATGTTGCGGCGATGACCGCGCACCAACAGGGCGAGCATCTGTTGATCCTGGCGAGAGAAGCCGGCCAGGTCGGAATGCTCGATCAGGTAGGCGCCGTGCTTGTGGTACTGGTAGTGGGCGATGTCCAGGCCGACTTCGTGAACCTTGGCGGCCCAGCTGAGCAGCTCGCGGTGCCAGTCGTCGGTCAGCTCCCAGTCCTTGGCGACCTTGTCCAGGGCCGACAGCGCCTTGGCTTCAACCCGGGCGGCCTGTTCCTGGTCGACGTGGTAGCGCTCCATGAACGCCGAGAGGGTGCGCTCGCGCACGTCCTCGTGCTGATGGCGACCGAGCAGGTCATAGAGCACGCCCTCGCGCAGCGCGCCTTCGGAATGGCTCATGCGGTTCAGCTCGCAGGCATCGAAGATGGCTTCGAGAATCGCCAGACCGGCCGGGAAGATCGGCCGGCGGTCGGGCTTCACGCCGTCCAGATCGATGCGCTCGACATCGCCGTACTTGAACAGTTTGCGCTTGAGCCAGGCGATGCCCTCGGAGGTGACTTCGCCGTTGTTGCTCAGGCCCGCCGACTGGATCGCCAGGCCGATGGCCTTGATGGTGCCGGAGGCGCCCACGGCGTCCTGCCAGCCGAGGCGGGTCAGCGCATGTTCGATGCCCATGATTTCCAGGCGCGCGGCGGTGTAGGCCTGGGCGTAGCGAGCCGGGGTGATCTTGCCGTCCTTGAAGTAGCGCTGGGTGTAGCTGACGCAGCCCATCTGCAGGCTTTCGCGCAGTAACGGCTCGAAGCGCTGGCCGATGATGAATTCGGTACTGCCGCCGCCGATGTCAGCGACCAGGCGCTTGCCCGGTGTGTCGGCGATGGTGTGGGAAACGCCCAGATAGATGAGGCGTGCTTCTTCGCGCCCGGAAATCACTTCCACCTGATGGCCCAGCAGCGCCTCGGCGCGGCGAATGAATTCGGCGCGGTTGCGCGCTTCACGCAGGGCATTGGTGCCGACGATGCGCACCGCGCCCTGGGGCAGGCTGGTGGTCAACTGGGCGAAGCGGCTCAGGCAGTCGAGGCCGCGCTGCATGGCTTCCTCGCTGAGCATGCGCTGTTCGTCGATGCCCGCCGCCAGCTGTACCTTGTCGCCGAGTCGCTCGAGGATGCGAATCTCGCCATGGTCGGCCTTGGCCAGCACCATGTGGAAGCTGTTGGAGCCCAGGTCGATGGCGGCGACCAGGGGAAAGGACTCGGAATGGGTTTGCGGCATGATCAATCAGTCTCGAGGCAGAACCCCGCCATCGTGCCACGATAGACCGCGCACGCCAACGCATACGCGCGGTACAGGCATTGCGCCAGCTGTCTCCGGGCGGCTGGTGCGGAGCCTCCCGGCGGCTTCGCACCATTGGCGGCGTCGATAGCCTATATGGCCACGCTCAATGGCGGGCGCCTTCCTGTGACACGCGAGCCGGGCTATCATGGCCGCCACTTTTATCGTTATTGCGTGCCAACACGGAGACTTCCCATGAGTGAATTCATCACCAATGTAAGCGATGCCAGCTTCGATCAGGACGTCATCCAGGCAGATGGACCGGTACTGGTCGACTACTGGGCCGAGTGGTGCGGCCCGTGCAAGATGATCGCTCCTGTTCTGGATGAAATCTCCAAGGAGTACCAGGGCAAGCTGAAGGTCTGCAAACTGAACATCGACGAAAATCAGGACACCCCGCCCAAGTACGGCGTGCGTGGCATCCCGACCCTGATGCTGTTCAAGAACGGCAGCGTCGAAGCCACCAAGGTCGGCGCCCTGTCCAAGTCGCAGCTGGCCGCCTTCATCGACGCCAACCTGTAAGCGTCGCCGAAAAGCCCCGTAGACAACGGGGCTTTTTTCTGTCTGGAGGCTAGACGCCTTCGCAAAGCCGATGTTACATTCGGGCCTGTCGCTTTTTCTAAGCGACCCCCTGCACGCCGCTGCCGACGCATTCCTAATCGAACTTTCGACAACAAAGCGGGCGCCTGTCGCCTCCCCGCGGTGCGGCCTCTCAAGCTCAATGCTTACCATTCCCTCCTCTATAAATACGTCATTCCTATATGAATCTGACTGAACTCAAGCAAAAGCCGATTACCGAACTGCTGGAAATGGCCGAGCAGATGGGCATCGAGAACATGGCCCGTTCGCGCAAGCAGGACGTCATCTTCTCGCTGTTGAAAAAGCACGCCAAAGGCGGTGAAGAAATTTCCGGTGATGGCGTGCTGGAGATCCTCCAGGACGGCTTCGGCTTCTTGCGCAGCGCAGACGCCTCCTATCTCGCCGGCCCCGATGACATCTACGTCTCGCCGAGCCAGATCCGCCGCTTCAACCTGCGTACCGGTGACACCATCGTCGGCAAGATCCGCCCGCCGAAGGAAGGCGAGCGTTATTTCGCCCTGCTCAAGGTCGACAGCATCAACTTCGACCGTCCGGAAAACGCCAAGAACAAGATTCTGTTCGAGAACCTGACGCCGCTGTTCCCGAATCAGCGCCTGACCATGGAAGCCGGCAACGGCTCCACCGAGGACATCACCGGCCGCGTGATCGACCTCTGCGCACCGATCGGCAAGGGCCAGCGCGGCCTGATCGTCGCCCCGCCAAAAGCGGGCAAGACCATCATGCTGCAGAACATCGCCTCGAACATCACCCGCAACAATCCCGAGTGCCATCTGATCGTGCTGCTGATCGACGAGCGCCCGGAAGAAGTGACCGAAATGCAGCGCACCGTGCGCGGCGAAGTGGTCGCCTCCACCTTCGACGAGCCGCCGACCCGCCACGTGCAGGTTGCCGAAATGGTCATCGAGAAGGCCAAGCGCCTGGTCGAGCACAAGAAGGATGTGGTCATCCTGCTCGACTCCATCACCCGTCTGGCCCGCGCCTACAACACCGTGATCCCGAGCTCGGGCAAGGTACTGACCGGTGGTGTCGACGCCCACGCTCTGGAGAAGCCGAAGCGTTTCTTCGGCGCCGCGCGTAACATCGAAGAAGGCGGCTCGCTGACCATCATCGCCACCGCGCTGGTCGAAACCGGCTCGAAGATGGACGAAGTGATCTACGAAGAATTCAAGGGTACCGGCAACATGGAGCTGCCCCTGGATCGTCGTATCGCCGAGAAGCGCGTATTCCCGGCCATCAACATCAACCGCGCCGGTACCCGCCGCGAAGAGTTGCTGACCGCCGAAGACGAGCTGCAGCGCATGTGGATCCTGCGCAAGCTGCTGCACCCGATGGACGAGATCGCTGCCATCGAATTCCTGATCGACAAGCTCAAAGCCACAAAAACCAACGACGAGTTCTTCATGTCCATGAAGCGCAAGTAACGGTCTGGTGGCACAAAAAAGCCGGGGAAACCCGGCTTTTGTTTGTCTGTAGTATCGACTGTTCTGCAAGTCCGACTTCGGCGCTAAACTTTGCGCCCCGATTCGAGTGAGGTTCCAGCATGCAGTATCGCGATCTGCGCGACTTTATCCGCGGCCTGGAAGAGCGCGGCGAGCTCAAGCGCATCAAAGCACCGGTATCGCCGATCCTGGAAATGACCGAGGTGTGCGATCGAACCCTGCAAAAGGGCGGCCCGGCACTGCTGTTCGAGAACCCCACCGGCCACAGCGTTCCGGTACTCGGCAACCTGTTCGGCACCCCCAAACGCGTGGCGCTGGGCATGGGCGCAGAGGACGTTTCCGAGCTGCGCGAAATCGGCAAGCTGCTGGCCTTTCTCAAGGAGCCCGAGCCGCCGAAGGGGCTCAAGGATGCCTGGAGCAAGCTGCCGATCTTCAAGAAGGTCATCAGCATGGCGCCCAAGGTGCTCAAGGATGCGCCGTGCCATGAAGTGATCGAGGAGGGCGACGACGTCGATCTGGCCAAGTTGCCGATCCAGCACTGCTGGCCGGGCGACGTGGCGCCCTTGATCACCTGGGGCCTGACCATCACCAAGGGGCCGAACAAGGAGCGTCAGAATCTCGGTATCTATCGCCAGCAGGTGATCGGCCGCAACAAGGTGATCATGCGCTGGCTCAGCCACCGCGGCGGCGCGCTGGATTACCGCGAGTGGTGCCAGAAGCATCCGGGCAAACCCTATCCGGTGTGCGTGGCCCTGGGGGCGGATCCGGCGACCATTCTCGGCGCCGTGACGCCGGTGCCCGATACGCTCTCCGAATACGCCTTCGCAGGTCTCTTGCGCGGCCATCGCACCGAGCTGGTCAAGGCCATCGGCAGTGAGCTGCAGGTGCCGGCCAGCGCCGAGATCGTTCTCGAAGGCGTTATCCATCCGGGCGAAACCGCGCCGGAAGGCCCGTACGGCGACCACACCGGTTACTACAACGAGGTCGACACCTTCCCGGTGTTCACCGTCGAGCGCATCACCCGACGTCGCGACCCGATCTATCACAGCACCTACACCGGCCGGCCGCCAGACGAGCCGGCGATTCTCGGTGTGGCGCTGAACGAAGTGTTCGTGCCGATCCTGCAGAAGCAGTTTCCGGAGATCACCGACTTCTACCTGCCGCCCGAGGGCTGTTCCTACCGCATGGCGGTGGTGACCATGAAGAAGCAGTACCCAGGGCACGCCAAGCGCGTGATGCTGGGCGTGTGGTCGTTCCTGCGCCAGTTCATGTACACCAAGTTCGTGATCGTCACCGACGACGACATCAACGCCCGTGACTGGAACGACGTGATCTGGGCCATCACCACGCGTATGGACCCCAAGCGCGATACGGTGATGATCGAGAACACGCCCATCGATTATTTGGATTTCGCCTCGCCGGTCTCCGGCCTGGGGTCGAAGATGGGCCTGGACGCCACCCACAAGTGGCCGGGCGAGACCGACCGCGAATGGGGTCGCGCCATCGTCAAGGACGAAGCGGTCACCAAGCGGGTCGATGAAATGTGGCGCCAGTTGGGAATCGATTGATGAAGGTCACCCTGCAACCGTCCGGCGCCGTGCTCGATGTCGAGGCCGGCGAAGCCATCCTCGATGCCGCGCGGCGCCTGGGCTACACCTGCCCGCAGAGCTGCCGCAACGGGAATTGCCATGTGTGCGCCGCGCTGCTGATCGAGGGGCGCGTGCGCCAGAACGGCGCCGAGCTGGACCACGGCGAGCTGTACACCTGTATCGCCGAACCCCTGCAGGACTGCGTGCTGCACTGGGACGGCGTGTTGCTGCCCGGCGAGCTACCAGTGCGCAGCCTGGGGTGCCAGGTGGTGGACTGCATCGACGTGGGCGGCGATGTGTGGCGTGTGCTGCTGCGTGCGCCGGCCGGCAAGCCGCCGCGTTACCACGCCGGCCAGTACCTGCTGATCGAGCGTCTGGATGGTGAGAAATCGGCCTTTTCCCTGGCCTCGGCGCCGCAGCAGGGTCGCGACTTGGAGCTGCATATTCTGGGGCGCGAAGCGAGTGCGCTGAACCTGTTGCAGCAGTTGCGCGAGCAGGGCACTGCGCGGGTGCAGTTGCCATTCGGCAACGCCCACCTGGCCGAGCTGCCGGACGGGCCGTTGGTGCTGATCGCCGCGGGCACCGGCATGGCCCAGATGCACAGCCTGATCGAAGAATGCCGCTCGCGCGGCTTCCAGCATCCGGTGCATCTGTACTGGGGCGCACGCCGGCCCGAGGACTTCTACCAACTGCCACATTGGGACGAGTGGCAGGCGTTGCCCAACCTGTCTCTGCATCAGGTGGTCAGCGACCAGTGCGGCTGGCAGGGCCGCTGCGGCCTGCTGCATGAGGCGGTGTGTGAGGACTTCGCCGACCTGAGCACGCTGCGCGTCTACGCCAGCGGCTCGCCGAGCATGGTCTACGCGACCCTGGATGCGCTGGTCGAAGCGGGGATGGACGCCCACCAGATGCGCGCCGACGTATTCGCCTACGCGCCGCGGGACTGAACGAAGAAAGTCGCCCTCGGGCGGCTTGCTGTTTTAAGGAGCTGGTGCGCCCGTCAGCGAATAGTCACCACCAGCTTGCCGACAGCCTTGCGCTGGCCGAGGGCATCGATCGCCTCGCCGCCGCGTGCCAGCGGGAAGGTTTGCGAGACCAGCGGTTTGAGTTTGCCTTCGGCGTGCCAGGCGAACAGCTGACGGAAGTTTTCGGCGTTATCCGCCGGCTGGCGCTGGGCGAAGGAGCCCCAGAACACGCCGACCAGGGAGGCGCCCTTGAGTAGCGGCAGGTTGGCCGGCAGCGCCGGGATTCCACCGCCGGCGGCGAAGCCTACCACCAGAAAACGACCGTTCCAGGCCATGCAGCGAAACGCCTCTTCGAACAGCGGACCGCCGACCGGATCGTAGATCACGTCGACGCCTTGGCCATTGGTGAGTCTCTTCACCTCGTCCTTGAGGCTCTGCTCGCTGTAGTTGATCAGCTCGTCGGCGCCAGCGCTGCGCGCTACCTCGATCTTCTCGGCGCTGCTTGCCGCGGCGATTACTTTAGCGCCCATGGCCTTGCCGATTTCTACTGCTGCCAGACCGACACCGCCGGCGGCGCCCAGTACCAGCAGGGTTTCGCCGGGCTTGAGAGCTGCGCGCTGTTTGAGCGCGTGCATCGAGGTGCCGTAGGTCATGCCGAAGGCAGCCGCCGTGGTCAGGTCCATGCTCGCGGGCACCGGCAGCACGTTGTAGGCCGGCGCGGCGACCTGTTCGGCGAAGCCGCCCCAGCCGGTTAGCGCCATCACCCGTTCGCCCGTCTTCAGATGCGCGACCTTGTCGCCCACGGCGCCAACCACGCCGGCCACTTCGCCGCCGGGCGAGAAGGGAAAGGGCGGCTTGAATTGGTACTTGCCTTCGATGATCAGCGTATCCGGGAAATTCACTCCAGCAGCCTGCACCTCGATCAGCACTTCGTTGCCTTTCGGGCGCGGGCTGTCGATGTCTTCCAGTGTCAGCGTTTCGGCGGGGCCAAAGGCCTTGCAGAGCAGTGCTTTCATCGCGATGTACCTTGAGCGGAGTCGCCCTGCAGTTTAGGTGGGGCTCCCGGTCGGTCAACGAGCATGGCCCGGTCTGATAGGCCGCCATAAGCATTGGGATCTGCGCGGCGCGTTGCTATGCTTGCCAGCAACTCAACGGAGATCGCCCTGTGAAAACCTTCATCACGCTTCTGCTTGCCTGCGCACTGTCGATTCCGGCGTTTGCCAACGAGGAAAAGAAGGAAGGCGAAGGTGAGGGCGCTGCGCCCCAGGTGATCTACTACAGCTTGGTACCGGCGCTGGTCGGTAACTATGGCGCCGGGCCCAAGCTCAAGTACTACAAGGCCGACGTGGCGCTGCGCATCACCGGCGCTGATGCCGAGGCCAAGGTCACCCACCACGAGCCGCTGATCCGCAATCAGCTGGTGATGCTGTTCTCCCAGCAGACCGAGGAAAGCCTGGCCTCGCCGGACGCCAAGGAAAAGCTGCGCCAGGAAGCCCTCAAGCAGGTCCAGCAGGTGCTCACCGACGAGGAAGGCAAGCCGCTGGTCGAGGATCTGCTGTTCAATAACCTGATCCTGCAGGGCTGATCACTTCAGCAGCAGGATCGCCGTCCACTGCGCCTCGGTGACAGGCATCACCGACAGGCGACTGCCTTTTTGCATTAGCGAGAGTTCCGCCAGCGCCGTCTGCGCCTTCAGTTCGGCGAGCGGGATGACCTGCTTGAACGCCTCGACGAAGCTCACGTCGACGGCCGTCCACGGATTCTTCTCGGCGCTGGCCTTGGCGTCGAAGTAGTGGCTCTGCGGATCCAGCGCGGCTGGGTCCGGATAGGGCACGCCTTCGATGCGGGCGATGCCGGCCACGCCAGGCTCCGGGCAGCTGGAGTGATAGAACAGGAACTGATCGCCGGCCTGCATGCTGCGGATGAAGTTGCGCGCCTGGTAGTTGCGCACGCCATCCCAGCGAGCTCTGCCCAGGCGCTGCAGGTCATGGATGGACAGTTCGTCGGGTTCGGATTTCATCAGCCAATAGGGCATGAACTTTGCTCTCTGAGTCGGTGCGCTGCAGGGGCTGCGTGAAGGATGATCTGGCAAGAGGTAAGGGTATGCGGCGCAAGCCTGATTTGTTGTGGGTACTGGTCTTCGTGTTCGGCCTCGGCATGGTGACTACTGGCTATACGCAAAGCCAGTGGCAACAGGGTAAACCGATTGCCGAGGCGCTTCGAGCCGAGCGCTGACGGTGTTTTTTCAGTACCAGCCGCCATCGGTCACGGTGGCGTCCAGCGGTACGTCCCAGTTGGCCATGGCCAGTTGGTCAACTTGCTGGCAGCTGTGGGCCAATCCAAGCAGGGTCGGTTTGTGCCAATTTTTGCGCAGTGCCCGGTAGGCCAGGCTGCGGTCATAGAAGCCGCCGCCCATGCCGAGGCGGCCGCCGTGTCTGTCGAAGCCCACCAGGGGCAGCAGGATCAGGTCGAGTGTCCAGATCTTGCGCTGGCGCTTGGCGTTGCGGCGCGGTTCGGGGATGCCGAAACGATTGGCGGCAAGCTTTTCGTGCGCGTCCAGGCGCTGGAACACCATGCTGGTGCGCGGCCAGGATTTCAGCACCGGCAGGAATATCTGCTTACCGCGCGCATGGGCGGCTCTGATCAGTAGGTGCGGGTCGATCTCGCCGTCATTGGCCAGATAAAGAGCGACGCTACGCGCGCGTCGAAATACCGGATGTTGCGCCAGCTGCCGATATAGCGCCGCGGCTGCCCGGCGTTGTGCTGATCTGGGCAGCTCGCGCCGGGTTTTGCGCAGCGTCTTGCGCAGTTGGGCGCGGGTCAGGTTGCTGGCTTCGATCATCTGCAGATCCCTTATTTTCAAGCCCGGCATTCTGGCGCGATGGCTGTCACGCAGCCAATAAAAAGCCCGCTGCTGGCGTTGGCCAGCAGCGGGCTGCAATTTATGACTCCCCAGCATGCCGCTGTCGGTTTAGCCCTTGAACCCGAAAGTTCAAGGTGGAGGTTGCAGGAAACCTTAAGGCTTTCCGTCAAGCGGACATGCACACCGGCCTCAACTGACAACCCCCGGGGTTGTGCGTATCGGCTCAGGGACATCAACCAACTGGCGCACACTCCAGGGAGCTGCGGCGAGTATAACAAAAAAGTCCGACCGTTGGTCAGGCGCGCCCATCGGTGTCGTCGTGCAGGGCATTGTCGACCCGGCCGAGCAGGTCGCGCACGTGGTCACGGGTGACGGTGGCCTGCTTGTCGAGGTGCTGCTGCTTGTGCAGCAGATCATGGGTGATGTTCAGAGCAGCCATCACCGCGACGCGGTCGGCGCCGATGACTTTGCCGCCGCTGCGGATCTCCCGCATCTTGCCGTCCAGGTAGCGGGCGGCGCTTTGCAGGTTGCTACGCTCATCGGCGGGGCAGGCGATGCAATATTCTTTGTCCAGAATCTGAACGGTGACGGTATTCGATTGGGTCATGAGTCCTGCTCCAGGGCTTTGAGGCGCGAAATCATCGATTCGACCTTGTGCCGAGCCATTTCGTTCTTTTCGATCAGATGAGCGCGTTCTTCGCGCCACGCCTGCTCGCTTTCCAGCAAGAGACGGTTTTGTGCCTTGAGTCGCTCGACGCGCTGGATCAGCAGTTCCAGCTTTGCCGTCAGGGCGTGTAGATCGGCGTCTTCCATTGGCTCTCGCTTTGGCAGGGTGTGCGCAGTGTATAGATCCAGCGGCTCGCCGGCGCAAACCGGCCGATGGTTTTGGCGCGTGCGCCAGTGCTAGGATAGAAAGCCTCCATTCTAGTGATTGCGCCCCTTGGCGCCTAGTGATCGATGCCGACTTCCAGTTCCCCCTACGCTGCCTTCGCTGCCCTGCTCGCCAGTGGTGGCTCCTCCGTTTCACCTGCCGAATTGCACGGTCTGCTGCTGGGTCGCAGTTGCGCCGGCGCTGGCTTCGAAGCCGCCCCCTGGCTGGTCGACGCCACCGAACTGCTCGGTGTCGAACCGCCGGACAACGTCCGCCAGGCGCTGATCGGCCTGCAGGAAATGGTGCGTGGCGAGCTGACCGGTGACGACGTCACCGTGGTCCTGCTGCTGCCCTCCGACGAGGCTCCCCTGGCCGAGCGCGCCGCGGCCCTGGGTCAGTGGTGCCAGGGCTTTCTCGGTGGCTTCGGGCTGACCGTCGGCGACGCCGCGTTGAGCGCCGAGGCCATGGAAGTGCTGCAGGATTTGTCCGCCATCGCCCAGGTGCAGAATGCCCTGGACGAGTCCGAGGACGGCGAGAACGATTACATGGAAGTCATGGAGTACCTGCGCGTGGCGCCGCTGCTGCTGTTCAGCGAGTGCGCCAAGCCGGCTGCCCCGGCGCCCAAGCCTTCGCTGCACTGATCGCGTCCTTCACCGACCTGAATCGAGCCTGCCCATGACCAGCATCTCCAAAGCGGAATACGCCCGCCGTCGCAAGGCGCTGATGGCGCAGATGGAGCCGAACAGCATCGCCATTCTGCCGGCGGCGCCGGTGTTCATTCGCAACCGCGACGTCGAGCACATCTACCGCCAGGACAGCGATTTCCAGTACCTGTCCGGCTTTCCCGAGCCCGAGGCGGTGATCGCCCTGATTCCCGGCCGCGAGCATGGCGAGTACGTGCTGTTCTGCCGTGAGCGCGACCCCGAGCGCGAACTGTGGGACGGCTTGCGTGCCGGTCAGGAAGGGGCGATCAGCCAGTACGGGGCGGACGATGCCTTTCCCATCGGCGATATCGACGACATCCTGCCGGGCCTGATCGAGGGCCGTGAGCGCGTTTACTACGCCGTGGGCACCAATCCCGAGTTCGACCGCCACCTGATGGAGTGGGTCAACGTGATTCGCTCCAAGGCGCGCCAGGGTGCGTCGCCGCCCAAGGAGTTCGTCGCCCTCAACCACTTCCTGCACGATCTGCGCCTTTACAAGTCGGCCGGTGAAGTGAAGGTGATGCGCGAAGCGGCGCAGATTTCCGCCCGCGCCCATATCAAGGCCATGCAGGCCAGCCGCGCCGGGCTCTACGAATATCACCTGGAAGCGGAGCTCGATTACGAATTCCGCAAGGGCGGCTCGAAGATGCCGGCTTACGGCTCCATCGTTGCGGCAGGCAAGAACGCCTGCATCCTGCATTACCGCGAGAACGACGCCCTGCTCAAGGACGGCGACCTGGTGCTGATCGATGCCGGTTGCGAGATCGACTGCTACGCCAGTGACATCACCCGTACCTTTCCGGTCAGCGGCAAATTCACGCCCGAGCAGAAGGCCATCTACGAGATCGTCCTGGCCGCCAACATGGAAGCCTTCAAGTTCATCGCGCCCGGCCGCCACTGGAACGAGGCCCACGAGGCCACGGTACGGGTCATCACCAAAGGCCTGGTCGACCTCGGTTTGCTGGAAGGCGACGTCGACGAACTGATCGCGGCCGAGGCCTACAAGCCGTTCTACATGCACCGCGCCGGCCACTGGCTGGGCATGGACGTGCACGATGTCGGCGAATACAAGGTCGGCGGCGAATGGCGCGTGCTCGAAGTCGGCATGGCGATGACCGTCGAGCCGGGCATCTACATCGCCGTGGACAACCAGAACGTCGCCAAGAAATGGCGCGGTATCGGCGTGCGCATCGAGGACGACGTGGTGGTGACCAAGACCGGTTGCGAGATTCTCACCAACGACGTGCCCAAGGCCGTCGACGAGATCGAAGCACTGATGGCCGCCGCCCGTGCACAGGTAGCCTGAGGCCATGCTGCGAGTCGACGTGGCGATCATCGGTGGCGGCCTGGTTGGCGCCAGCCTGGCGCTGGCGCTGCAGGGCGAGGCGCGCAAGCGCGGCTGGCGTATCGCGCTGATCGAACCGTTCGCCCCTGGCGACGGCTACCAGCCCAGTTACGATGCCCGCTCCACGGCGTTGTCCTATGGCTCGCGCCTGATTTACGAAGGCCTCGGCCTGTGGCCGGCGATTGCCGAACAGGCCACCGCCATCAAGCGTATTCACGTCTCCGACCGTGGGCGTTTCGCGGCAGCCCGGCTCAGTGCCGATCAGGAAAACGTGCCGGCCCTGGGCTATGTGGTGGAAAACGCCTGGCTCGGCCACTGCCTGTGGCAGGCACTGGACGCCGAAGTGATCCAGTGGCGCTGCCCGGCCCAAGTCGAGCGCATGGAGCCCACTGCAGAGGGTTATCGCCTGACCCTGGACGACGAAACCCTGATCGACTGCTCCCTGGCCATCCTCGCCGATGGCGGGCGTTCGTCGTTGCGCGAGCAGCTGGGCATCGTGGTCAATCAGCGACCCTATGACCAGACTGCGTTGATCGCAAATATCACCCCGGAGCGGGCCCATGGCGGCGAGGCCTTCGAGCGTTTCACCGAATCCGGCCCGCTGGCGCTGTTGCCGCTTTCCGATAATCGCTGTGCGCTGGTGTGGACGCACCCGAGCCGCGCGGTCGAGCGGCTGCTCAAGCTCGATGAGCGCGCCTTTCTTGCCGAATTGCAGCAGGCTTTTGGCTATCGGCTTGGCGCGCTCAAACAGGTCGGCGCGCGGGTGCCGTACCCTCTGGTGCTGATCGAAGCCGCCGAGCAGGTGCGCGCCAATCTGGTGGTGCTCGGCAATGCGGCCCACAGCCTGCACCCGATCGCCGGGCAAGGCTTCAACCTGTCGCTGCGTGACGTGCGGGCCCTGGCCGACACGCTGCTGGCAAGCACGGCGCCGCTGGGCGATCTGACCACCCTGCAGCGCTACGCCGGCATTCAGGCCGGCGATCAGGCGCGTACCGTGGCCTTTTCCGATCAGGTCACCCGGCTGTTCAGCACTGACCAGCCGTTGCTCGCCGCCGGCCGCAACCTGGGCCTGCTCGGGCTGGAGTTGCTGCCGCCGGCCAAGCGCTGGTTCGCCCGCCAGGCCATGGGCATGGGTACCCGCGGTAACCCGCAATGAACGCCCGCCGGCTGGCGCGCAAGGCCCGTGTGCTGCGCTGGATCATGAATCTTTATCCGCCTTACCTGGGCGCTGGCGTGTGGATCCGCCGCATCGCTCCGGATTTCCGTCAGGTCGACGTGAAGCTGCGTCTGGGTTGGTACAACCGCAATTATGTCGGTACCCAGTTCGGCGGCAGCCTGTATTCGATGACCGACCCCTTCTACATGCTGATGCTGATGGAGAACCTGGGCGGCGATTACGTGGTCTGGGACAAGGCCGCCAGCATCGATTTCATCGCGCCGGGCCGCGGCCCCGTATTCGCCTCTTTCGCCATCGATCAGGCCTTCATCGACGACGTTCGCGAGCGCACCGCCGGTGGCGACAAGTACCTGCCCGAATTGCCGGTCGAGGTGCGCGATGGCAGCGGCGCCCTGGTGGCGCGGGTCAACAAGACGCTCTACGTGCGGCTCAAGCCGCGTGTGCGACAGGCAGCCTGAGGATATGAACGAGATGCGTGCAGACCTTATCATCGTGGGCGCCGGCATGGTCGGCAGCGCCCTGGCACTGGCCTTGCGCGGGCATGGCCTGGAATGCCTGGTGCTCGATGGCGGCCCGATGCGGGTCGAACCGTTCGACGCCAGCGCAAGCTACGAGCCGCGGGTCAGCGCCTTGTCGATGGCCAGTCAGCGCATTCTCGAACGCCTCGGCGCCTGGCCAGGCGTGCTGGCGCGGCGTAGCTGCCCCTATAGCGACATGCATGTCTGGGACGGCAGCGGCACCGGCAATATTCATTTTAGCGCCGGCAGCGTGCACGCGCTGACCCTGGGCCATATCGTCGAGAACCGCGTGGTGCAGGACGCCCTGCTCGAGCGCCTACATGACAGCGATGTGGGGCTGTTGGCCGATGCGCGCCTGGAGCGCTTGCGCCACTCCGGTGATGACTGGCTGCTGACCCTGGCCGACGGCCGCGAGCTGCGTACGTCACTAATTATCGCGGCGGATGGCGCCAATTCCGCGGTGCGCCGCCTGGCCGGCTGCGAAACCCGCGAGTGGGATTACCTGCACCACGCTATCGTCACCAGCGTGCGCTGTGCCGAGGCCCATCAGGCCACCGCCTGGCAGCGCTTCACCGACGAAGGCCCGCTGGCCTTCCTGCCGCTGGGCGAGCGCGATGGCGAGCACTGGTGCTCGATCGTCTGGTCGACCACGCCGGAGCACGCCGCTCAGCTGATGGTGCTGGGTGACGACGGGTTTTCCACTGCCCTCGGCGAGGCTTTCGAGCATCGCCTGGGCCGGGTGCTGCAGGTGGATCGCCGCCTGTGCATCCCGCTGCGCCAGCGGCACGCCAAGCGCTACGTCGAACCGGGGCTGGCGCTGATCGGCGACGCCGCCCACACCATCCATCCGCTGGCCGGGCAGGGCGTCAACCTCGGCTTCCTCGACGCCGCGGTGCTCGCCGAAGTACTGGCGCAGGCGGCGGCACGCGGCGAGCGCCTGGCCGACGAGCGCGTGCTGAGCCGTTACGAGCGCCGGCGCATGCCCCACAACCTGGCGATGATGGCGGCGATGGAAGGCTTTCAGCGCCTGTTCCAGAGCGATTCTCTGGCGCTGCGCCTGGTGCGCAACGCTGGGCTGGATCTGGTCGACGGCCTGGAAGATGCCAAGGCGCTGTTCGTGCGCCAGGCCCTGGGCCTGAGCGGCGACCTGCCGGAGCTGGCAAAGGCGTGATGGCGCGGTAATATCTGGCAACGACCTGCTGGTGGGCGATGCAGATGCGAGTCACTATCATCCTCGCTCCCTCGTTCATCACAAGGTCTCTGTCATGTCGGTACGCCGTGCGCTTCTCGCCGTTTTCACTCTCAGTACGCTGGCCAGCGCGGTGCAGGCCGCCGATGAAGTCGTGGTCTATTCCTCGCGTATCGACGAGCTGATCAAGCCGGTGTTCGACGCCTATACCGCCAAGAGCGGCGTCGCGGTGAAGTTCATCACCGACAAGGAAGCGCCGCTGATGGAGCGCATCAAGGCCGAAGGCGAGAACACCCCGGCGGACCTGCTGATCACCGTTGACGCAGGCAACCTCTGGCAGGCCGAGCAGATGGGTATTCTGCAGCCGATGAAATCCAGCGTCGTCGAGGCCAACATTCCTGCCCAGTACCGCGCCGCCAGCGGTGCCTGGACTGGTCTGTCGCTGCGTGCGCGCACCATCGTCTATTCGCCGGAGCGGGTGAAGGACGGCGAGCTGACCACCTACGAAGCGCTGGCCGACAAGAACTGGGAAGGCCGGCTGTGCCTGCGTACCAGCAAGAAGGTCTACAACCAGTCGCTCACCGCCACTCTGATCGAGACCCACGGCGAAGCCAAGACCGAAGAGATCATCAAGGGCTGGGTCAACAACCTGGCGACCGACCCGTTCCCGGACGACAACTCGGTGATCAACGCCGTGGCCGCCGGCCAGTGCGACGTGGGCATCGTCAACACCTACTACTTCGGCCGTCTGCACGAGCAGAAGCCTGACCTGAAAGCCAAGCTGTTCTGGCCGAACCAGAATGACCGCGGCGTGCACGTCAACCTGTCCGGCGTCGGCCTGACCAAGCATGCACCGAACCCCGAGGCCGCGCAGAAGCTGGTCGAGTGGATGACCAGCGCCGAAGCGCAGAACATCTTCGCCGACGCCAACAAGGAATTCCCGGCCAACCCGAAGGTGAAGCCTTCAGCGGAAGTCGCGTCCTGGGGCGAGTTCAAGGCGGACAGCATCGCCGTCGAAGTGGCCGGCAAGCGCCAGGCCGAAGCCATTCGCCTGATGGATCGCGCTGGCTGGAACTGATCACTGACCGCTGCGCCCGAGCTAACCGCTAGCGGCCAGCCAGGCGCCTGCAAGCGACGCCCCGGCATTGTCCGGGGCGTCGTGCTTTACGCGTTTTGGAGCTTGCGTGGCCTATTCGACCGAGCGTCGCTGGTACCCCATCGCCTTTGCCGTCGCCCTGCTGGTGCTGATGCCGCTGCTGGTGTTGCTGGCGAGCTGGCACGAGGTGGATCTGCAGATCTGGTCGCATCTGTGGCAGACCCAACTGCCGCGGCTGATCGGCAACACCGTAACGCTGGTGGTCGGCGTCGGTGTGGGCGTGACGCTGTTGGGTGTGAGCCTGGCCTGGCTGACCAGCCTCTGCGAGTTTCCCGGCCGGCGCTGGCTGGATTGGGCGCTGATGCTGCCTTTTGCGATTCCCGCCTACGTGCTGGCCTTCGTGTTCGTCGGCTTGCTGGATTTCTCCGGCCCGCTGCAAACGCTGCTGCGTGAGTGGCTGGGCAGCGGTATTCGCTTTCCACGGGTACGCTCCACCGCCGGGGTGATCATCGTTCTGGTGCTGGTGTTCTACCCCTACGTCTACCTGTTGGCGCGCAATGCCTTTCTGGCCCAGGGCAAGGGCCTGACGGAGGCGGCGCGCACACTCGGCCTCACGCCATTGCAGGCGTTCTGGCGGGTAGCCCTGCCGGTGGCGCGGCCGGCTATCGGCGCTGGGCTGGCCCTGGCGCTGATGGAGACCCTGGCCGACTTCGGTGCGGTGTCGGTGTTCAATTTCGATACCTTCACCACCGCCATCTACAAGACCTGGTATGGCTTCTACAGCCTGGGCAGCGCGGCGCAGCTGGCCTGCCTGCTGTTGTTCGCGGTGATGCTGGTGCTCTATGGCGAGCGCCGGGCCCGCGGCGCCGTGCGCCCCTCGGTCGAGCGATCGCGCAGCGGCGCGCTGTACCGGCTGACCGGCCTGCGCGCGCTGGCGGCCAGCGCGTGGTGCCTGCTGGTGTTCGCCTGCGCCTTCGTGATTCCAGTGCTGCAGCTCGTGGTGTGGTGCTGGCAGCGCGGGCGCTTTGATCTCGATGAGCGCTACCTGGCGCTTATCCAGCACACCCTGTACCTGGGCGCCCTGGCGGCGCTGATCACCGTGGCCGTCGCCCTGCTGCTGGCCTTCGCGCGGCGCCAGGCGCCGAACCGCCTGATGGGTGCTACCGTCGGCCTGGCCAACCTCGGCTACGCGCTGCCGGGCTCGATGCTGGCGGTGGCGATCATGCTGGCCTTCAGCTCTCTGGACAACGGCGTGGTGATTCCCCTGTCGAAATGGCTCGGCGGAGCCGGCAAGGCGCTGTTGCTGGGTAGCCTGGGCGCCTTGCTGCTCGCCTACCTGATCCGCTTTCTGGCCGTAGCTCATGGGCCGCTGGAAACCAGCCTGGCACGCATTCGCCCGTCACTTGCTCAGGCCTCGCGTAGCCTCGGCGTCGGTGGCCTGCCGCTGTTCGCGCGTGTGTACCTGCCGCTGCTGATGCCCGGTGTGCTGACCGCGGCCCTGCTGGTGTTCGTCGACGTGCTCAAGGAAATGCCTGCCACGCTGCTGATGCGTCCGTTCGGCTGGGACACCCTGGCCGTGCGCATCTTCGAGATGACCAGCGAGGGCGAATGGGCACGTGCCGCGCTGCCGGCGCTGACCCTGGTGCTGGTCGGTCTTTTGCCGGTGATCCTGCTGATTCGCCGCTCGGCGCAGCGAATCGGATAAGCGGTCAGCCTGCGGCCCAGGGCCGCGCGCCGATGTCTGTCGGGCGCTTTGTTACACCGCTTGCCAATGTGCGAGATGACCCGCCCCGACCATGCGGCTACAATGCGCGCCATTCGCTGCGGCCCGCCATGCAGCCATGTCCAAATTCATCTGGAATGGCCCACTCCACGCGCGCCCAGCCTTGCAACGCCCGGAAGGAGATCCCATGGGACAGCGCACACCTCTTTACGACCTGCACCTGGCGCTCGGCGCCAAGATGGTCGACTTCGGCGGCTGGGACATGCCGCTGCACTATGGCTCCCAGGTCGAGGAGCATCACCAGGTACGCCGCGATTGCGGGGTCTTCGACGTCTCCCACATGACCGTGGTCGACGTGCAGGGCACCGATGCCCAGCGCTATCTGCAGCGCTTGCTGGCCAACGACGTGAGCCGCTTGCAAAGCCCGGGCAAGGCCCTCTACAGCGCCATGCTCAACGAAGAGGGCGGGGTGATCGACGACCTGATCGTCTACCTGCTCGGCACGCCTGAAGTGCCGGCCTACCGCCTGGTGGTCAATGCGGCCACCCGCGACAAGGATCTGGTCTGGCTGCGTGCGCAGAGCACCGACTTTGCCGTCGAGCTGCGCGAGCGCAGCGACTTCGCCATGTTCGCCGTGCAAGGCCCCAAGGCCCGCGCCCGTACTGCCGAGCTGGTGAGCCAGTCCCGCGCCAGTCTGATCCACGAACTCAAGCCTTTCCAGGGCCTGCCCGACGGTAACTGGTTCATCGCCCGTACTGGCTACACTGGCGAAGATGGCCTGGAAATAATGCTGCCGGCTGGAGAAGCCGTGGCGTTCTTCAACGACCTGGTCGGCGCCGGTATTTCTCCCATCGGCCTGGGCGCGCGCGACACTCTGCGTCTGGAAGCAGGCCTGAATCTGTACGGCCAGGACATGGACGAGCAGTCCACGCCGCTTACTTGCAACCTCGCCTGGACGGTGGCCTGGGAGCCGAGCGAGCGTGCTTTCATTGGCCGCGAGGCGCTGCAGCGTCAGCACGAAGCCGGCGGTTATCCGCGTCTGGTCGGCGTGGTGCTCGAAGAGCGTGGCGTGCTGCGCGCCCATCAGGTGGTGCGCGTCGCCGGCGTTGGTGAAGGCGAGATCACCAGTGGCAGTTTCTCGCCGACCCTTGGCAAGTCCATCGCATTAGCCCGTGTACCGGCCAAGACCGGTGACCGCGCCGAGGTGGAGATTCGTGGCAAGTGGTACCCGCTGCGCGTGGTGCAGCCCAGTTTCGTACGCCATGGCAAGGTGCTGATCTGACGTCCACGCTGACGCGTCCGTAAGCACCTGCTAAATTCCCCGGACGGCGCGGTCGCCGTCCTGTCAGATGAGGAACGACAACATGAGCTCTATCCCCGCCGATCTGCGTTACGCCACCAGCCACGAATGGGCACGCCTGGAAGCCGATGGCAGCGTGACCGTGGGCATCTCCGATCATGCTCAGGAGGCGCTGGGTGATGTGGTGTTCATCGAGCTGCCGGAAATCGGCAAGGTGCTCGATGCAGGCCAGGAAGCCGGTGTGGTGGAGTCGGTGAAGGCCGCTTCCGACATCTATGCGCCGGTTGGCGGCGAAGTGATCGCCATCAATGAAGCTCTGGCCGACAGCCCGGAAAGCGTCAACAACGACCCGTACGGCAGCTGGTTCTTCAAGCTCAAGCCCAGCGATGCGTCGCAGCTGCAGAAGCTGTTGGACAGCGCAGGCTACGAGGCGAGCATCGACGGCTGAGCCGTGATGTGAGGCATGAAAAAGCCGGCCCTGGGGCCGGCTTTTTCGTCACTGCGGGGCAGTGAGGCGATCGATTACTGCTGAGCAGTGAGAATCGCGGTGGCCAGCTCCATGTCGCTGGCTTGCAGATCCGGGTTGTCGGTGCGGATCTTCTGCAGCGCCGCTTCAAGATATGGCCCGCGGATCTCGCCGTTACTGGCGATATAGCTGCTGGCATCATCCTGGGCGGGGACGATCATCTTGTTGTCCTTGAAGGTCAGGTAGGTCGACGCCGTGGTCGCACCCGACGACAGTACGTCACGCAGGTTTACGGCATGGGCTTGAGTAGCAGCGGCCAGAAACAGGCCGGCGATCAACAGCGAACTAGAACGGCGCATGGCAATGACTCCTTGTGGGTTTTCCTCTCTCTGAGAGTCGGGCCACGGGCCAGTGGTTCCACCGTCTTGCAAGGGCGACAGCCAGGGTTGCCGCCACCTGCGCGCTAGAGAGCTAGAGTTCGAAGCGCCGCACCGAGGCCTGCATGGCCTGGGCGGAGTTGTCCATCTGCACCAGCATGTGCGCCAGTTCCTGCATGGCCTGGTTGTTGCGCTGGGCCACCTTGCTGATCATTTCCACCCGCTCGGCGACTTCGTTGCTGGCCTTGGACTGCTCGGTGATGGTGTGGGCGATCTCGTCGACCATCTGCGCCGAGCGCTGCACACCCTGGCGAATCTCGGTGATCGAGGCATTGGCTTGCCGGGCCAGGCCGACGCCGTCGCTGACCCGGCTAACCCCTGCGTCCATGCTTTTCACCGCCTGGGCGGTGGACTCGCGAATGCGCTGGATCATGCCGGTGATTTCCTGGGTCGACTGCGCGGTACGCGCCGCCAGGCCGCGCACTTCGTCAGCCACCACGGCGAAACCGCGACCGGCTTCGCCAGCCCGTGCGGCCTCGATGGCGGCGTTGAGGGCCAGCAGGTTGGTCTGCTCGGCGATGCCGCGGATCACCTGAATGATCGAGTCGATTTCCTCGGACGACTGGCCCAGCACGGTGACAGTTTTAGACGACTGGCTCACCGCCTCGGCGATGTGATTCATGCCGTCGACCACCCCGACGATCACCTGGCCGCCGCTGGTGGTCAGCTGCTCTGACTGCTCGGAAATATCCCGAGCGCTGCGTGTGTGCTCGGCGATCTGGGCGATGTTGCCGATCATCTCTTCCATGGCAGCGGCCATGCTGGTGGCGCCATCGGCCTGCTCGCTGGCGCCGCGCGCCACCTCGCCGGAGGTCTGGCTCAGGTGCTGGGAGGCGCGGCGCAGCTCCTCGCTTTCGGTGCGGATGGTTTCGATCATCTGCCGCAGGCTGTTCTGCATGTCGGCCAGGCTCTGTTGCAGCTGGCCGGCCTCGTCGTGGCTGTCGACACTGATCGGCGCGCGCAGGTTGCCCTGGGCCATGCTGCGTGCGGCGTTGATGATCTTCGCCAGCGGCCGCAACACCGAGTGCAGCAGTTGCCGGGTGATTGCCAGGATCAGCACGCAGGCCAGGCCCAGGCTGCCCCATTGCCACCAGGACGCCTGCTGCACCGTGGTCTCGGTTTGCGCGCGGGTCTGGGCGACGGCGGCCTCGATCTGCTCGCTGATCGCTTCGTTGCGCTCTTCCAGCGCGGTGAAGCTGCGCGCGAAGTCGGCCATCAGCGCCCGCGCCGCAACCGGGTCGGCTAGTGCCTGGTCGACGATGCGGCTGGCCGACTGGATATAAGCCTCCAGTACCGGGCCGACGCCGTCGATGGCCTGGCGAATCTCGGGCGCCAGTGGCAGGGCCGCATTCTCCGCCATGGCCTTTCGGAAGCGCTCGCTGTGTTCTTTGAGGTCGTCGCGCACCTGGGTCGCCGCGGCAGCATCGCCGGGGTTGGTCAAAAAGGCAGCCAGCACGTCGGCGCGCAGGGCGTCGTGCATCATGTCGCCATCCATGTGGTGGCGTAGGGCATTAGCGTTGATTTCGTTGGCGGCCAGGGCTTCGCTGAGCTGCGCCTGACCCCAGAGGCCGATGCCTCCGACCAGAAGCGTGGCAACGATGCTGACGGCCCCACAGGCGAGCATTTTCTGGCGGATATTCATGGCTGCGCTCCTGGTACGAACGGGCCGTCCAGGCCCGCGTCTTCAGAGATTAGCGCTGCTCGCTTTGCGGTGTCACGCGCAATACTTCCTCAAGGGTGGTCTGCCCGGCAGCGATTTTTTGCGCACCAGAAAGGCGCAGGCTGCGCATGCCATCCTTGAACGCCTGGCGACGTAGTGGCGTGAGGTCGGTATCGGCGCTGATCAACGGTTTCAGGCTGTCGTTCAGCAGCATGATCTCGTAAACGCCGGCGCGCCCTCGGTAGCCGGTTTCCCGGCATTCGACGCAGCCCACGGCGCGGTGCGCGCCGGTCGGCAGTGGGGCGTTCCAGGGGCGCGTGAGTTCCTGCCAGTCCGCCTCGTCGAATTCCACCGGTGCCTTGCAATGCGGGCATAGGGTGCGTACCAGGCGCTGGGCCATGACGCCCAGCAGGGTCGCCTTGAGCAGGTAGTGCGGCACGCCCAGTTCGAGCAGGCGGGTGATGGCGCTCGGTGCGTCGTTGGTGTGCAGGGTGGAGAGCACCAGGTGGCCGGTCAGCGCCGCCTGGATGGCCATCTCGGCGGTTTCCAGGTCGCGGATCTCGCCGACCATGATGATGTCCGGGTCCTGGCGCATCAGCGCGCGCACGCCGCTGGCGAAGGTCAGGTCGATGTTGTGCTGCACCTGCATCTGGTTGAAGGCGCCCTCGATCATCTCGATGGGGTCTTCGATGGTGCACACGTTCACTTCCTCGGTGGCCAGCTGCTTGAGGGTGGTGTACAGCGTTGTGGTCTTGCCCGAGCCGGTGGGGCCGGTGACCAGGATGATGCCGTTGGGCTGGCGGGTCATGCTCTCCCAGCGCTTGAGGTCGTCCGGGCTGAAGCCCAGCTGGTCGAAGCCGCGCAGCAGTACGTCGGGGTCGAAGATACGCATCACCATCTTCTCGCCGAAGGCGGTGGGCAGGGTCGACAGACGCAGTTCCACCTCGTTGCCGGCCGGCGTCTTGGTCTTCACCCGGCCGTCCTGGGGTTTGCGCTTTTCGGCGACATTCATGCGGCCCAGGGTCTTCAGGCGGCTAACGATGGCCATGGTGACCTGGGCGGGGAACTGGTAGACAGTGTGCAGCACGCCGTCGATGCGAAAACGCACGCTGCCCTGCTCGCGGCGCGGCTCGATGTGGATGTCACTGGCGCGCTGCTGGAAGGCGTACTGGAACAGCCAGTCGACGATGTTCACCACGTGGGCGTCGTTGGCATCCGGTTCCTGGTCCTGGGCACCGAGGTTGAGCAGTTGCTCGAAGTTGCCGACGTTGCTGATCTTCGCATCGGTATTGGTGGCACCGCTGACCGAGCGGGCCAGGCGATAGAACTCCACGGTGAAGCGCTGGATGTCCGCCGGGTTGGCGACCACGCGCTTGATCGGCCGCTTGAGTACGTGCACGAGATTGGCTTCCCAGCTGTGCATGAACGGCTGGGCGCTGGCGATGGTCACCGCCTCGGCACTGACTGCCACGGCGAGGATCTTGTGACGCTGGGCAAAGGCATAGGACATCAGCGGGGTGACCGCCGCCGCGTCGATCTTCAGCGGGTCGATGCGCAGGTAAGGCTGGCCGGCCAGCTGTGCCAGCCACTGGGTCAGGGTTTCCAGGTCGAGAGTGCGGCCGGGGCGTGTCAGGTCATCCAGCTGCTGGGCAGCCAGAAATTCCAGTGGGTGCAGATCGGTATTGGCGCCGCTGCGGCGGATCGCCAGGCACTGTTCGGCGCTTTCCTGGGCGATACGGCCCTGGCCGACCAGTTCGCGCAACAGCTCGTTGAGGTCCAGCTGGCGGTCGGCGGCGGCAGGCGAAAGGCTGGACATGCGGGCTCCTGATAGCGGCGTCTTTGGATAAGGCTAGCAGCATGCCTGATTGCGCCGGCGCCGACTAAGCGCCGGTTCATGGTTCGGCTATCAGGCCTGCGGCTTGGGCGGTTGCTCGTCAGCCGGCGGCAACTGCTGCGGCGTGGCTGGCGCCTCGCTGTTGCGGCCATCTTCCAGGCTCTGCGCCGGCAAGGATGGCGGCGGCGTGAGGCCCATGGACACATAGATGCTGGTCAGTGCATCGACGCCCATATTGGCCGGCTTCACCCATTCAGCCGGCACGTAGAGCAGACCGCCGCCGACCGGGATCGGTGCGGTAGGCACCAGAATCGCCAGGTGCGGACGGCCTTCCAGCTCCACGGTTTCCGAGGTCGGCTGCAGGGCCAGGACCGCCACGCCATCGCCGCCGCCGAAGAAGCACCACACCGGGCGCATGCTGGTGATATCGGTGTTCTTCTTGTCGAGCAGGCCGACGAAACGGTCGGCCAGGTTGTAGAAGTTGCCGATCAGCGGCGTGCGCCGCAGGGTCACGTCGATCAGCCAGCCAAGCGGGCGGCGCAGGCCCAGCTTTACCGCCAGGCCCAGGGGATAGAGGCTGATCAGCAGCACCAGGGTGCCGAGCAGATAGGCCAGGTACGGGTTGCTGGCGAAGGGCGTGCCGAGGGCGGCGAACAGCCGGCCGATGGCCGTGGACGGGCCGATCAGGTTGTTGAGCAGGCTGACCAGCCAGGCCAGCACCACCATGGTCAGGGCCAGTGGCAACAGCGCCAGCAAGCCGGTCAGCCAGGTGGCGGCGATGGATTTCAGGCTGAGTTTGAACATCGAGGGGCGTCCTGTCGTCGAGCGGGGCAGGTGGGTGCGCCACCTGCCGGTGTCTTCAGCCGTTCTTGAGCAGCGCTTTCCAGGGCTTGAGGCTCATGATGATCTGCGCCTGGGTCATGCGTGCTTCCAGTTCTTCTGGACTGAGCGGACGCCTGGCCAGTTCAGCCAGTTTGTTGAGCTCGCCGAACAGGCGGTCGGTTTCGGCGATGTCGAGGGTGCCGCGGGCCAGGTGCAGCCAGAGCAGCAGACGCTCGATACGCGGCAGCTGTTCGGCCAGGTCCTCGGGCTGCTGCTGGTAGCGCTTGAGCTGCAGGTCGCGGCCTTCCTCGGCGAAGAAGGTCGGCAGCCAGCTTTGCAAGGCGGCCGCGCCCTGGCGATCGCCACGCTTGTTGCGGGCACTGGTCCACGCGCGGGTCAGCAGCCAGCGCGAAGTGTTCAGCGAGAACAGGCCCCAGCGGGTCTGCTCCAACTCGGCGGCGAACTGGGCGGGCGCTTGCTGGCGGGCAGCGTCATCCTGCTGGCCGGCCTGCACCCGTGGGCGCCAGTCTTCGAGGAGGGCGTCGAGTACCTGGCGCAGTTCGCTGGTGCTGGCGCGCGGTGCGGCCTGGCCAAGGCTGCCGAACAGGGCGCGCAGCTCCACCAGGCAGTTCAGCCAGTCGACCAGCAGGCGCCAGTGGCCGTTGTGGCGGTACTGTTCGGCGAGGCGCTGGCTGCTGCCGAGCAGGAACCAGCCGATGGCGGCCACGGTGTCGTCCAGGCTCTGTTCGGCCTCCAGTTGCGGAGTGGGCAGTTGCAGGCTGTAGCTGGTTTCGTCGAACAGGCGGTAGCCGCGCTCGGCCTTGCTGATGTCGCAGGGCATCAGCGGCAGATCGGCGGCCAGTTCGGCGGCCAACTCCAGCAGCGCTTCGGGCTCGCCCTGGCGTAGCTCCAGCTCCAGCTCGCAGATCTCTTCCTGCTGCTTGCCAGCGATCACCTTGCCGAGGTCCAGTGCCGCCTCGATGACCACCCGAGCCTTGCCGCGGCCCCAGGCGATCTCGGCGCGCTGGCGCACGAAGTCGGTGGTGAAGATCGGCTTGAGCTGCTTCTTGTCCAGCTCGGCCAGGGCAGCCGGCCAGCAGCTGTCATCAAGCTTCTTGAGGTCCAGTTTGGCCTTGCTCAGGTACCAGTCCCACTCGTTGCGCTCGGACAGCCCGGCCACGCTCTGGCCACGGCTCTTGAGGGTCTGGATGATCTGCTCGCCATCCTTGCGCAGGCGCAGGGCAACCTTGGCACCTGCGAGGTCGCGAGTGTCGGTGTCGAAGTACTGATTGAACAGCTCGCTCGTCTCCCAGCCGGCCTTGCTGCGTTTCTTCAGCAGGGGATGGGTTTGCAGGGCGGCCAGGGTTTCGCGACTGGCGCGCAGTTTGATTTCGGTTTCTTTATTCATTGCGAGGGCTCGGTGACGCGGTGACGGCGGCGGGGGTTGCACGGTGCGAGGCGTTGCCCCGCACATCAGGCCGTACAGGGTAGAGGAAAAGCGCGGCGGATGCAGGTCGGCGCGCATCGCAAGCGCCCGAAGGTTCCATGGCTGTAACATTCATCTCGCCATGTTTGCTGATCTTGATCAGCTTTTCGCAGGAAATAGGCTACTAAATACGACTTTATTACCAAGCGATAACACGCGCTGGTCTGGTCTGTATGTCATCCGTATACTTGCCGCCTCTTTGAAAGACAGGGGTCACCCCCATGCCAAGCAATCCGTTCATCAGCAGCCTGTTTGGCCGCTCACCGATCGGGCCGATGCAACAGCATATCGCCAAGGCTCACGAATGTGCCGCCAATCTGGTGCCATTCTTCGAGGCGGTGATGGCCGAAGACTGGGCGCGTGTCGAGCAGGTGCAACAGGCGATGGTGCGTCTGGAGCACGAGGCGGACAAGCTCAAGAAGAACGTGCGCATGCACCTGCCCAAGAGCCTGTTCCTGCCGGTGCCGCGCTCCGACCTGCTGGAATTGCTGAGCACTCAGGACAAGGTCGCCAACCGCGCCAAGGATATCGCCGGATTGATGCTGGGCCGGTCCATGACCATTCCCACCGATCTGCAGCCGCTGATGCTGGCTTACGTGCAGCGCTGCGTGGACGCCAGTGCCCAGGCACTCAAGGCAATGAAGGAGCTGGATTCGCTGCTCGAGGCCGGTTTCGCCGGTCGTGAGGCCACCCTGGTCGAGCGCATGGTCGAAGAGCTCGAGGAGATCGAGCGCGAAACCGACCGCCAGCAGATCGAGGTGCGCCGCACCTTGTTCAAACTGGAAAAGGATCTTCCCGCAGTCGATGTGATGTTCCTCTATCGGATCATCGACTGGGTCGGAGACATTGCCGATCGCGCCGAGCGCGTGGGCAACCGACTGGAACAACTGCTGGCGCGCTGAGCCGCCAGCATCCTTTCTGGGTTTACAGGTAATTCTCTATGTCTCTTGTCGCGGACTACGGTTTCGTACTCCTCGTGCTGGCCTGCTGCTTTGGTTTGTTCATGGCGTGGGGCGTTGGCGCCAATGATGTTTCCAATGCCATGGGTACGTCGGTGGGTGCCAAGGCACTGACCATCAAGCAGGCGATCCTGGTCGCCATGGTCTTCGAATTCTGCGGGGCCTACCTGGCGGGCGGCCAGGTCACCGAAACCATCAAGAACGGCATCGTCGACGCGGCGGTGATTCCTGCCGACATGTTCGTGCTGGGCATGATGGCCTCGCTGCTGTCCGCCGGTACCTGGCTGATGATCGCCTCCACCCGCGGCTGGCCGGTGTCGACCACTCACTCGATCGTCGGCGCGATCATCGGCTTCGCCTCGGTCAGCGTGTCGGTCGACGCGGTGAACTGGGGCGGCCTGGTGCCCATTGTCTCCAGCTGGGTGGTTACCCCGTTCATCTCCGGTCTGGTCGCATTCGGCCTGTTCATGAGCGTGCAGTGGCTGATCATCGACACCGAAGACCCGTTCCGCAACGCCAAGCGCTGGGTTCCGGTGTACATGTTCCTGACTGGCTTCATGCTGGCGCTGATGACCTTCACCAAGGGCCTCAAGCACGTCGGCCTGAACTTCACCACGAGCCAGAGCATCATGCTCTCCGCTGGCGTCGGCCTGCTGGTCGCCGGCCTCGGCGTGCTGTTGCTGCGCCGCATCAAACTCGACCCGGAGGCGGACAAGGATTTCCACTTCGCCAGCGTGGAGCGGGTATTCGCCGTGCTGATGATCTTCACCGCCTGCTCCATGGCCTTCGCCCACGGCGCCAGTGACGTCTCCAACGCAGTCGGCCCGCTGGCCGCGGTGGTTGGTGTGATCGAAGCCGGTGGCGACATGGTGATTGGCGGCAAATCCGCCGTACCGGGCTGGGTGCTACTGATGGGCGCCGTGGGTATCGTCATCGGTCTGGCCACCTACGGCTGGAAGGTGATCGCCACCATCGGCAAGGGCATCACCGAACTGACCCCAAGCCGCGGTTTCGCCGCCGAGCTGGCTACCGCCGCTACCGTGGTCGCCGCTTCGGGCATCGGCCTACCGGTTTCCACCACCCACACGCTGGTCGGTGCGGTACTTGGCATCGGCATGGCGCGGGGCATCGGTGCCCTCAACCTGGCCGTGGTCGGGCGCATCTTCACTTCCTGGGTGGTGACCCTGCCGATTGGTGCGGCGCTGGCGATCATTTATCTCGAAATCTTCATGCTGATCTTTTTGTGACCGTCTGACGGTCTGCTGCGCGTCGGCACTGCGGCGTTAAAAACAGGCTCGGAATGCTCATGTACAAAAGTACAGTCGCCCGCGACCCCGGCCGCTTCCTCGCCTGTTTTTGCGGGGCCGCCTAGGCCTTGCATTGCTCTAGCTCGCTAGACCTCGAATCACTCCGGCTGCTGGCAATTCTCTATTGGCGGTTCTCGCGGGCAACGCTTCGCTCTATGATGAGGCGACCGACCCGAGAGAGCCGCCATGTCATTTCTCCCCCTCAAGGATCGCTTCGCGGCGCTGATTGCCGTGCCATCGGTCAGTTGCACCCAGCCTGCCCTGGATCAGTCCAACCAGCCGGTCATCGACCTGTTGGCCAATTGGCTGAGCGAGTTGGGTTTCGCCTGCGAGAAACAGCAGATCGAGCCGGGCAAGTTCAACCTGATCGCCACCTACGGCAGCGGCCCGGGCGGCCTGGTGTTGGCCGGGCACAGCGATACCGTGCCGTTCGACGAGGCCTTGTGGCAGAGCGACCCGCTGAAACTCACCGACACCGGTGATCGCTGGGTTGGCCTGGGCGTTTGCGACATGAAGGGGTTCTTCGCGCTGATCATCGAGGCGGTGCAGACGCTGCTCGACCAGCCGTTCAGGCAGCCGCTGATCATCCTTGCTACCTGCGATGAAGAGAGTTCGATGGCCGGCGCCCGGGCGCTGGCCGAAGCCGGGCGGCCGCTGGGCCGCGCCGCGGTGATCGGCGAGCCCACCGGGCTCAAGCCGATCCGCCTGCACAAAGGCGTGATGATGGAGCGCATCGACATCCTCGGGCAGAGCGGCCACTCCTCCAATCCGGCCCTGGGCCGCAGTGCCCTGGATGCCATGCACGAGGTGATGGGCGAGCTGATGCAACTGCGCCGCCAGTGGCAGCAGGAGTACCGCAACCCGCAGTTCAGCGTGCCGCAGCCGACCCTTAACTTCGGTTGCATCCATGGCGGCGATAACCCCAACCGCATCTGTGGCCAATGCTCCCTGGAATTCGACCTGCGCCCGTTGCCGGGCATGCAGCCTGAAGCGCTGCGTGCGGCGATTCGCCAGAAGCTGCAGCCTTTGGCCGAGCGCCATGAAGTGAGCATCGACTTCGCGCCGCTGTTTCCCGCCGTGCCGCCCTACGAACAGCCCGCCGACGCCGAACTGGTGCGCCTGGCCGAACGGCTGACCGGGCATACCGCCCAGGCGGTGGCCTTCGGCACCGAGGCGCCGTATTTCCAGCAGCTGGGTTGTGAAACCCTGGTGCTCGGCCCTGGCGATATCGACTGCGCCCACCAGCCGGGCGAGTACCTGGATACCGACCGCCTGATCCCCACGGTGCAACTGCTGCGCCAACTGATTCAGCATTATTGCCTGAGCCCGCGCTGACATGAGGAGCATTTCGCTGATGCCATTGCGACGACGATAACGCACCGCGCCTGCCTGCGAGGCCAGCTGCCTCGCGCCCCTCGATGCTTCTTTCGTTTTCCAAGGGTTTCGCCGCACATGTACGACTACGTCAACTGGCTCCGCCACGCTTCGCCCTACATCAACGCCCACCGTGACTGCACCTTCGTGGTCATGCTGCCGGGCGAGGGCGTGGCCCATCCGAACTTCGGCAATATCGTCCACGACCTGGTGCTGCTGCACAGCCTCGGCGTACGCCTGGTGCTGGTGCACGGCTCGCGCCCGCAAATCGAGGCGCGCTTGGCGAGTCGCGGGCAACAGCCGGTCTATCACCGCGGCCTGCGGGTGACCGACGGCACCACCCTGGAGTGCGTGATCGACGCCGTCGGCCAGCTGCGCATCGCCATCGAGGCGCGGCTGTCGATGGATATCGCCGCCTCGCCGATGCAGGGCTCGCGGCTGCGGGTCAGCAGCGGCAACTACGTCACCGCGCGGCCCATCGGCGTGGTCGATGGCGTCGACTACCACCACACCGGCGAAGTGCGGCGCATCGATCGCAAGGGCATCAACCGCCAGCTCGACGAGCGTAATATCGTGCTGCTGTCGCCACTCGGCTATTCGCCCACCGGCGAGATATTTAACCTGGCCTGCGAAGACGTGGCCATGCGCGCGGCCACCGACCTGGCGGCCGACAAGCTGATCCTGTTCAGCAGCCAGCAGGGCCTGCTCGACGAGGACGGCAAGCTGATTCGCGAGCTGCGTCCGCAGCAGGTGCCGGCCCACGTGCAGCGCCTGGGCAGCGATTACCAGGGCGAGCTGCTGGATGCCGCCGCCCAGGCGTGTCGCGGCGGCGTCAAGCGCAGCCATATCGTCAGCTACACCGGCGACGGCTCGCTGCTCACCGAACTGTTCACCCGCGACGGTGGCGGCACCATGGTCGACCCCGAGCAGTTCGAGTCGCTGCGCGAGGCCGACATCAACGATGTCGGTGGGCTGATCGACCTGATCACCCCGCTGGAGGAGCAGGGCATCCTGGTGCGCCGTTCGCGGGAAGTGCTGGAGCGCGAGATCGGCCAGTTCAGCATCGTCGAGCGCGACGGCATGATCATCGCCTGTGCGGCGCTCTACCCGATTGCCGACTCCACCTGCGGCGAGTTGGCGTGCCTGGCGGTCAATCCGGAATATCGCCATGGCGGCCGTGGTGACGAACTGCTCGAACGCATCGAAGAGCGCGCCCGGGCCAAGGGCATCAACACCCTGTTCGTGCTCACCACGCGCACTGCCCACTGGTTCCGCGAGCGCGGCTTCGAGCCCAGCAGCGTCGACCGCCTGCCCGCCGCCCGTGCCTCGCTGTACAACTTCCAGCGCAATTCGAAGATCTTCGAAAAGAGCCTCTGATCCGTAGCCAGCTTCGAGCGTGTCGCCACCCAGGGTGAGTTTCATCTTGTTTAGCGGCGCGTGGGATAATTCAGTGGCGCAGTGACCTTGATCGACGCCATCGGGTGGCGCGGCGGCCCATCTTGGTCAAGGCTGCAAGAACACCCTCTCGATAAAGGACTGCGCATGCCCATTCGACGCTCACCGATCACTGCCGCCCTCGCGCTCTCATTGCTGTCTCTTTCCGCAGTCGCCGCCGACCTCGCACCCGAGGCGCTGCTCAAGAAAGCCCAAGCTGAACAGAAGCCCTACCTCGCGACCGTCGAGCAACTGGTCAACGTCGATACCGGCACCGGTCAGGAGCCGGGGCTGAAGACTGTCAGCGCCCTGCTGGTCGAGCGGCTCAAGGCGCTCGGCGCCAAGGTCGAGACCAGCCCGGCCAGCCCGTCGGCGGGCGACAACATCGTCGGCACCTTCAAGGGCACCGGCAGTAAATCCTTCCTGCTGATGGTTCACTACGACACCGTGTTCCTGCCGGGCACGGCCGCCAAACGGCCGTTCAAGGTAGAGGGCGAGCGCGCCTATGGCCCCGGCGTGGCGGATGCCAAGGGTGGCGTGGCGATGATCCTGCATGCGCTGAAGCTGCTGCAGGACGACAAGTTCGACGGTTTCGGTACGCTGACCGTGCTGTTCAACCCGGACGAGGAAACCGGCTCCGCCGGCTCGAAGACCATCATCGCCGAATTGGCCCGTCAGCATGACTACGTGTTCTCGTACGAGCCGCCAGACAAGGATGCCGTGACCGTCGCCACCAACGGCATCAACGGCGTGATGCTTGAGGTCAAAGGCAAGTCCTCCCACGCGGGTTCGGCGCCGGAGGCCGGGCGCAATGCGGCGATGGAGCTGGCGCACCAGATGTTGCAGCTCAAGGACCTGGGCGATCCGGCCAAGGGCACCACGGTCAACTGGACGATGGTCAAGGCCGGCGACAAGCGCAACATCATCCCCTCGAGCGCTTTGGCCGAGGCCGACATGCGCTACTCGGACCTGAGCGAAAGCGACCGCGTGCTGGCCGATGCGCAGCGCCTGGTGGAGAAAAAGCTGATCGACGATACCCAAGTCACGGTACGGCTCGAGAAGGGGCGCCCGCCGCTGGCGAAGAATGCCGCATCCGAGCGACTGGCCAAGGACGCCCAGGCGCTCTACGCCAGGATCGATCGCAAGATCGAGCCGATCGCCATGCGCTTCGGCACTGATGCCGGCTACGCCTATGTGCCGGGCAGCGACAAGCCGGCGGTGTTGGAAACCATGGGCGTGGTGGGCGCCGGCCTGCATGCCGATGACGAGTACATCGAGCTGTCGAGCATCGCGCCGCGGCTCTACCTCACGGTGGCGCTGATTCGCCAGCTATCGGCGCAGTAGCGTGACGGCAGCGCGAGCCATGTGCTCGCGCTGCATCTCGGTTTTCTAGCGGCGTACCAGCAGCACACCCGACTCCATGTGATGCGTATAGGGGAACTGGTCGAACAGCGCGCAGCGCTCGATGCGGTGGGTGTCGTGCAACTGGGCGATGTTCTGCGCCAGGGTTTCCGGGTTGCAGGAGATGTACAGGATGCGCTCGAAGCGGCGGGTCAGCTCGCAGGTGTCCGGGTCCATGCCGGCGCGCGGCGGGTCGACGAATACGCTGCCGAAGTCGTAGCTCTTCAGGTCGACATCGGCCAGGCGGCGGAACGGGCGCACGTCATTCAGCGCCTCGGTCAGCTCCTCGGCGGACAGTCGTACCAGGGTGACGTTGTCGATCTCGTTGTCGGCCAGGTTGGCCAGGGCGGCGTTGACCGAGGTCTTGCTGATCTCGGTGGCCAGCACCTTGCGCACGCGGGTGGCCAGCGGCAGGGTGAAGTTGCCGTTACCGCAATACAGCTCCAGCAGGTCGTCGTCGCGCTGGCCCAGTACGTCGTAGGCCCAGCCCAGCATCTTCTGGCACACCTCGCCGTTGGGTTGGGTGAAGGCGCCCTCCGGCTGGCGATAGCGGAAGGTACGGCCGGCGACCTGCAGCTCCTCTTCCACATACGGACGACCGACCACGATGCGTTTGCCCTTCGAGCGGCCGACCAGGCTGACCTGCAGTTCTTCGGCGAGCTGAGTGGCGGCGGCTTCCCAGGCGTCATCGAGTGGGCGGTGGTAGCACAGGGTAATCAGCGCATCGCCGGTCAGGGTGGTCAGGAACTCGACCTGGAACAGCTTGAAGCCCAGCGCCGGGCTGGCCTGCCAGGCGGCCTTGAGGCGCGGCATCAGCTCGTTGATGCGCAGGCTGGCGATGGGGAAGTCTTCGAAGAAGATCGGGCTGTGCTTGTCGCCGGCCTCGAACATCGCGTAGTGACGGTTCTCGCTACCGGCCTCGCGCCACAGGCGGAATTCGGTGCGCAGGCGGTAGTACTCGCGCGGCGACTCGAACACCTCGGGCTCAGGCGCGGCGAACGGCGCGAGCAGTTCGACCAGGCGGGCCTTCTTCTCGGCGAGTTGGGCGTCGTAGGCGGCGGGGTCGAATGCGGGACGGCTCATCGGTCACTCGTGCGGCAGGAAAACGGGGCGCCATTGTAGCGATTCCGCTGCCGGCGTGCCGGTGTCGTCGATTATTGGTGGGGCGGGGAGGATCATGAACGACCTGTGGGAGCGGGCCATGCCCGCGAATCGCACGCATGGCGCGCTCCCACAATGACAGGTCTAAAACGCCGTCGCGTATGGGTGGGCCGGGCGGCGATCCGATTCAGCCCACTAGCGAACGTTTAGAACAATGCCAGCTTGATCACGCAGAAAATGGCCAGCGCGACGAGCATGCCATTGAGCTCGCGGAACCGCCCGGCCAGGGTCTTGGCAGCGACCCAGGTGATGAAGCCGAAGGCGATGCCAGTGGCGATGGAGTAGGTCAGCGGCATGGCCAGGGCGGTGACCACCACGGGCGCGGCGACGGTGATGTCGCTCCACTCGATCTCGGCCATGCCCGAAGCCATCAGCACGGCCACGAACAGCAGCGCCGGGGCGGTGGCGAAGGCCGGCACGCTGCCGGCCAGCGGGGCGAAGAACAGGGCGAACAGGAACAGCACGGCAACCACGATGGAGGTCAGGCCGGTGCGCCCGCCAGCGCTGACGCCCGCTGCGGATTCGATATAGCTGGTGGTGGTGCTGGTACCCAGCAGCGAACCGCCCAGAGCGGCGGTGCTGTCGGCGATCAGCGCACGGCCCATCTTCGGCAAGTGGCCGTCCTTGCGCATCAGGCCGGCCTTCTTGGCCACGGCGATCAGGGTGCCGGAGTTGTCGAACAGGTCGACGAACAGGAAGGCGAAGATCACGCTGATCAGGCTCACATCCAGCGCGCCGGCGATATCCAGCTGCAGGAAGGTCGGTGCCAGCGACGGCGGCATCGACACCACGCCGCCGAACTGGCTGACGCCGAGCAGGATGCTCAGGGTAGTGACCACCAGGATGCTGATCAGCACCGCGCCGGTCACACGTAGCGCTTCCAGGCCGATGATCAGGAAGAAACCGAGGATCGCCAGCAGCGCGGCGGGCGAGCCGAGGTTGCCGAGGCCGACCATGGTCGCCGGGTTGGCCGCGACGATACCGGCGTTCTGCAGGGCGATCAGCGCCAGGAACAGGCCGATGCCGGCGGCGATGGCCGAGCGCAGCTCCAGCGGGATGCTGTTGATGATCCACTCGCGGATCTTGAAGATCGACAGCAGGAAGAACAGGCATGCCGACAGGAATACCGCACCGAGGGCGACCTGCCAGGTGTGGCCCATGCCGAGCACCACGGTGTAGGTGAAGAAGGCGTTGAGGCCCATGCCCGGTGCCAGGGCGATCGGGTAGTTGGCGATCAGGCCCATGACCACCGAGCCGAAGGCCGCGGCCAGGCAGGAGGCGACGAACACCGCGCCTTTGTCCATGCCGGTTTCGCCGAGGATGCTCGGGTTGACGAACAGGATGTAGGCCATGGTCAGGAAGGTCGTGACGCCCGCGAGTATTTCGGTGCGCACGTTGGTGTTGTGTGCGTTGAGTTGGAACAGTCTTTCCAGCATGCGGAGCTCCGATGGCAGCGAACGCGCGTTGAAGTGTGCAGAGCGCAAGCAAAGCACTTCACGTGCCATTTCGCCTTGCCGATCCGCGAAAGCGCGGCATCATAGCAGCCCACCCCAGGCCGCGGCAGCCGTCTCTGTCGGCAAGTTGGCAAAGCGCGGGAAACCTCCTTTACCCGGCCTTGTCAGAGCGCTCTAATATCGCCCCGCCCGGCGCCTGATGCGCCGTGAGCTGGCACGCACAGGGAGGCTGCAACGCACATGATCATCGGAATCGACCTCGGCACTACCAACAGTCTGGTCGCCGTCTGGGACGGCGAAGCGGCGCATCTGGTGCCCAATGCCCTGGGCCGCCTGCTGACGCCCAGCGTGGTCGGCCTGGACGACCACGACCAGCTGGTGGTCGGCGACATCGCCCGCGAGCGTCTGCAGACCCATCCGCACCTCACCGCCGCGCTGTTCAAGCGGCACATGGGCAGCGCCCAGAGCACCCGCCTGGGTTCGCGTTCGTTCCGTCCGGAAGAGTTGTCGGCCATGGTGCTGCGCAGCCTCAAGGAAGATGTCGAGCGTGCCTACGGCCAGCCGGTCACCGAGGCGGTGATCAGCGTGCCCGCCTATTTCAGTGACGCCCAGCGCAAGGCCACGCGCATCGCCGGCGAGCTGGCGGGCCTGAAGGTCGAGAAGCTGATCAACGAACCCACCGCCGCGGCCCTGGCTTACGGCCTGCACCAGAAGGGCGAGGCGACCTTTCTGGTCTTCGACCTGGGCGGCGGTACTTTCGACGTGTCGGTGCTGGAACTGTTCGAGGGCGTCATGGAAGTGCGCGCCAGTGCCGGCGACAACTTCCTCGGTGGCGAGGACTTCGACGATGTTCTGGTCGCCCACTTCCTCGCTGCCATGAACGGCCAGGGTCTGCCCGACCACCAGCAGCCGGCAATCCATCAGCGCCTGCGTCGCGAGGCTCAGCGCGTGCGTCACGCCCTCGGGCAACAGCCGGAGGCGAGCTTCCAGCTGCGTGACGATGGCCGCGAATGGACGCTGCCAGTGAGCCAGGACAAGCTGCTGAGCATCTGCGAACCCTTGCTCGAACGTCTGCGCGCGCCCATCGAGCGGGCCCTACGTGATGCGCGCATCAAGGTCGCCGACCTCGACGAAGTGCTGCTGGTCGGTGGCACCACGCGCATGCCGCTGGTGCGCAAGCTGGTGGCCAGCCTCTTCGGGCGCTTCCCGGCCATGCACCTGAACCCCGACGAAGTGATCGCCCAGGGCGCCGCCATCCAGGCGGCGCTCAAGGCCCGCGATGCTACGCTCGAAGAGGTGGTGCTTACCGATGTCTGCCCGTACAGCCTGGGCGTGGAGATCAGCAAGCAGGTGGGTACCCAGCAGCAGAGCGGCCATTACATGCCGATCATCGAGCGCAACTGCGTGGTGCCGGTCAGCCGCGTGCAGAGCGTGTACACCCTGCATGACAACCAGAAGCAGGTCAGCGTACGCATCTACCAGGGCGAGAGCCGCCTGGTGGCCAACAATATCTTTCTCGGCGAGCTGGAGGTGGCCGTACCGCCGCGCCCGGCTGGTGAAGTGTCGCTGGATATTCGTTTCACCTATGACATCAACGGCCTGCTCGAAGCCCAGGTGGACACGCCGCTGACCGGCGAAAGCCACCGCCTGGTGATCGAGAACAACCCCGGCGTACTCACCCCCGCGGAAATCGCCGAGCGCTTCGCCGCCCTGGAGGCGCTCAAGGTTCACCCGCGCGACCAGCAGGTCAACAGCGCTCTGATGGCGCGCCTGGAGCGCCTGTATCAGGAATGCCTGGGCGATTTGCGTGAACACGTCGGCCAGCTGGCCGCGCATTTCGCCGCGATCCTCGAAGGCCAGGACGAACGGCAGATCCGCGAAACCCGAGGCGAGCTCACCGCTCGCCTGGACGCCATCGAGCAGGGGTACTGATCGTTTATGAATCCCTGGACGCTGCTTGGCCTGGACGCCGACGCCGATACCCGCAGCATCAAGCGCCGCTACGCGCAGTTGCTCAAACAGCACCGCCCCGACGAGGACCCCGAAGCCTTCCAGCGCCTGCGCGAAGCCTACGAGCAGGCGCTGGCCCATGCTGCGGCCCAGGATCAGCCCTGGGGCGACGGTGCCGAGCAAGGGCCAGCGCCTACGTTAGTGGTACCGGACGAGCCGGTTGTGGCGGTCGCCGCCGAACAGCCGGCACACGCGCGCATCGAGCAGCTGCTGCAGGCCAGCGAGTCGCTGGACGCTGCCCTGCAGCAGGCCCGCGAGCAGGGGCTGGAAACCGATCTGCAGCGTCACCTGCTGGCGCGCTGCGCCACGCTTGACGAAGAGGGGCTGAACACCCTGCGCTGGGGCATGCAGCGCTTGCAGTGGCTGTCACCCTGGCAGGCCGACTACCTGCCGCGCAGCCACTCGGAGGCCCTGGCCGCGCGCCTGTTGGCGCTGGAGCTGGAAACCCTGCAGCATCGCTTGCAGGCCGGCGAGGAGCGCGCCGTATTCGACGCCGCCACCAGGCTGCTGGCCAGCGACTGGCTGCAATCGTTCGACCGCCGCCAGCAGTTGCAGGACGGCATGATCTGGATGCTCGAGGTCACCGATCACTGGTCGGGTGGGTTGTTCGAACGCCTGTGCCGGCTGTTCGGCTGGAACGAGGACACCGGTGAGCTGCCGTGCTCCGTGGAGCGCTGGAACTGGCTGTGCTGGCGCTGCGAGCGCCACGCCGCGGGCCAGCGCCTGTTGCAGCAGCTGAAGCTGGACTGGCCGCTGCGCACCGAGGAACGTGCCGCTTGGTTGCTGCTCAAGCCCATGAGCGAGCGTGATGCACGGCAGTTGGTCGACCGCTTCGACGCCGAAGACTGGCAGGCCTGCGACGCGCTGGAGCATATGCTCACCGAGCGCTACCCCGAGCTGCCGGAGCAGCTCGGCCTGCAGTTCGACGAGGACTGGCGGCGCTGGAAACCGCGCCAATGGACGGTGCCGGCCACGGTCTACGCCTGGCTCCTGCTGTTCACCGCCATGTTCGCCACCTCGTTGCAGGATGCGCAAATGTCGGTGTACCTGGAGCGGTCGGGCGGCTATCTCGGCCTGGGCTTCAAGGACCTGCTGATCAGCGTCGGGATAGTCGCCTGGATGGTGATTGTGTCGCGTGGCTGGAGCCGACTGGCGCGTTACCTGACGCGCCTCGACGTGCCGCTGAGTCGCCTGCTGCTGCCGGCCACCTGGCGTGATGCGGGTGCCGGCATGCTGGTGCTGCGCCATGGCCTGCCGGCGGCGTTGTTCGCGCTGATCGTCGCTGGCTTCGCCCCGAGCCTGATTTCCGACTGGGTCGTGTTCGGCGCGGCCTTGGCGCTCGAAGTGCTGTTTCTCGGCCTGGTCGGTAGCCGCCGCATGCCCTGGCCGCGCTGGTCGCTGTGGCGCACCGGCGCCTTCAAGGTCGACTACAGCAAGAAGGCCGAATGGTGAGCCCCTGGGAACTGCTCGGCCTGGAAGCCGGGGCCGACACCCGCAGCATCAAGCGCCGCTACGCGCAACTGCTCAAACAGACCCGACCGGATGAAGACCCCGAGGCGTTTCAGCGGCTGCGTGAGGCCTATGAGTGGGCGTTGGATTGGGCGCAGCGTTCTCCGGATGTAGACGCACCTGTTGCGCTCGACGAGTCTGTTACGCCAGTGCCGTTTAGCGATGCACAACAACCGATTGCGTCGTTGGCTGAGATCCAGCAGAACGACGATCGGGCGTGGGTTGCCGCTCTGTTGGACAGCTGCACTTCGCTTGATGACGCACTGTTCCAGGCACGCGAGGCCGGGCAGCAGCGGGTATTCGAACTGGAGCTGCTGCGCCGCGCTCAACTGCCTGGCGACCAGGCTGATGAAACCGTGCGCTGGGCCATGGCTCATCTGAACTGGCTAACGCCGTGGCAGGCCGATTATCTGCCGATAGCGGCGATGAGCGCTCCGGCCGAGCGCCTGCTCAATGCCGAACTGTGGAAATGGCATTCGCAACTGGAGGATGGGCAGGAGCAGGCGGTGCTCGAGTCAATCAGGCAGTTGAAGCAGCAGCCCTGGGTGCAGCCATTTGATCGCAGCAGTTATCTGCAGCAAGGCGTGCTGGGCTTGCTTGAAAGTAACCTTGGCTGGTCGCTGAACTTCTTCGATGAAACTTGCCGTCTGTTCGACTGGGACGAAGCACGTGGCCAGCTGCCTTGTGACGACTTGCGTTGGGAACTGCTCTGCTCACGTAGCGCCTCCATGGCCTTACGTGCCGAGTTGAGTTATTCGTTGAGCCAAGAACCACCCGTATCCCCGTCGTCACGTGCCGCCTGGTTGCTGCTAAAACCGATGCGTGAAGGCAAACGGCGCGAGCTGGTGGATGGTTTCAAGGATGCCGACTGGCAGGCGTGCGAAGCGCTGGCCTTGCGCCTTGAGCGACATGGCGATGCGGTGGATGATCAGGGCTTGGTCTATCTGCAGCAGTGGCGGGATTGGCATCCTGGTAGTGGTTGGAATCAGCTATATCTGCTGCTCTGGCTTGGCCTGTGCCTGGTGCTGCTTGTGTTGAGCAGCGGTGCGTCCGAAAGCCCAAAGGATCTCGCCATATCAGTAGGCGTTGTGGCAACCGCCAGTGCCGCTTTCGTCTTCGTGTTCCGGTTGCTTGCCAAGGCCTGGAACAGGCTAGCCAGCTGGTGTGTGGTTATTGATGTCGGTATCAGCCGGCGGCTGATACCGGAGCGTTGGATACGTGGCGGCAGTGGTCTGCTGTTGCTGAGGCATATCGTGCCCAGTGCCGCGTTTGCCGCACTGACGGCTAACTGGCCGGCTAGTCCCATCGCGTCCACAGTGCTGGCGTTGACGACGTTCATCCTGTGCGTGCAGTTCCTTGATGTGGCATCGCGCGGCCGAGCTCCGGCTGCGTGGTTAATCCTTGCCTGGCGTCTGTTGGCCCCGCTGGGCAAGCAGATTTTGATTTGGATAGTGATCCTCGTGATGGCCTTCGTTTTGTCGAAAATGATCATCGCGTCGAAGCATAAGGAGCGGGAGGCACAGGCCCTGCAGCCTTCATCGCTTTTGGCTGCTTGTAAGATTCTTGGCTACACGAGCCGCGAAGAGTGTATGCATCCCGGCAGGGCGAGCAAGGCTCGGCGCAGCTCAGGTGAAACGCCTTCGCAAACGCAGGACTAGGGTGCCGTTGCTGAATCAAACTCCCGCTATCTGGCTAGGACGCTTTTTCATCCCCCACTAACGGGTCACGAATCCGATCCCGGTTCGATAGTGCCGGGAACAGCTTGATCCACAGCAGGCTGATGCCGATGGCGCCGAAACCGCCGATCAGCACGGCCGGCACGGTGCCGAACCAGGCGGCGCTGACGCCGGCGCGGAAGTCGCCGAGCTGGTTGGAAGCGCCGATGAACAGGCTGTTCACCGCGCCGACCCGGCCGCGCATGTCATCGGGCGTCTGCAGTTGCACGAAGGCGCCGCGGATCACCATGCTGACCATATCGGCGGCGCCGAGCAGCACCAGATTCGCCAGGCTGAACCACAGCGAGGTGGACAGGCCGAAGCCGATGGTCGCCACGCCGAAGATCGCCACCGAGCCGAGAATCACCGGGCCGACCCGCCGCTCGATGGGGTGGCGCGCCAGGTAGATCGACATCAGCAGCGCGCCTACCGCCGGTGCCGAACGCAACAGACCCAGGCCCCAGGGGCCGGTGAGCAGGATGTCCTTGGCGAATACCGGCAGCAGCGCGGTGGCACCGCCGAGCAGCACGGCGAACATGTCCATGGAGATGGCGCCGAATACTTCCGGGCGGCTGCGGATGAAGCGGAAACCGGCCAGCAGCGACTCCACGGAAATCTTCTGCTTCAGCGGCTTCTGTTGCGATGGCAGGCTGAGCATCATGCCCACGGCGATCAGGTACAGCACCAACGCCGGGCCATACACCCAGGCCGGCGCCACGGCGTAGAGCACGCCGCCCAGGGCGGGGGAGACGATGGTCGCGGTCTGCATCGCCGAGCTGGACGCGGCCACGGCTGCCGGAAACAGGCCCGGCGGCACGATGTTCGGCAGCAGTGCCTGAGTCGTCGGCATTTCGAAAGCCCGCGCGGTGCCCATCATGAAGGCGATGACGAAGATCATCTCGCGGGTCAGGCTGCCTGTGCTGCTGCCGACCAGCAGGGTGATGGCGACGATGGCCTGGCCGCACTGGCACAGCGCGGCGACCTTGCGGCGGTCGAAGCGGTCGGCGACGTGGCCGGTCAGCAGGATGAAGAGAATCTTGGGCAGGAATTCGACGAGGCCGACAAGGCCCAGGTCGAGCACGTTGCCGGTGAGGCTGTACATCTGCCAGCCAATGGCCACGGTGAGCATCTGGAAGCCGCTGGCGGTGAATACTCTGGCCAGCCAGAAGCGGATGAAGGGCATGTGGTGACGCAGCAGCAACTGGCCGTGGGCAGACATTGGAGTACTTAGGCGACTAACGAAGGCCGCTCAGCCTAGCACGTCCGCTGTAACATTTGGATGCAGGTTGTCTGATGACTTCAACTCATCAGCGCTGCCCACGACGTGGCACCTAGAAGCTGTCCATTATCTTTATGCCCAGGTCGACTTTGGCGGCTGAGTGGCGGAAGCGAGCACTGCTCTTTTGTGGGAGCGGCTTTAGCCGCGAGCTCTTTGTTTGCCTTGATAAAAAGCTCGGGGCTGAAGCCCCTCCTACGAATCGCCGGCTGGCTGCTTCTGCCTTGTAGTTGCCGTTTCATGCACATGCAAGACTTTGAACCGGCTCTTAGTGAATCAACCCGCTGAGCAGCCACAGACCCAGCAGCAGCCAGATCAGCCCACCGATCACCGAGCCGCGCATGAACGAGCGTACCGCGCTGTACAGCAGGATCAGCCCCAGAAGCAGCACGGCAATACTGAGCAGCGACGGGGTAACGCCGAGGGCGCCGGACAGGCCGTCGATAAAGCTGGATACCGCGCCGGCGAGCGCGCCGAATACGCCGCTCAGAGCGTCGACGATAAAGCGGATGAACGAGCCGAATGCCTCGCCCAGTGATTCGAAAAAGCCTTCTACGCGCATGCAGGGATTCCTGAGTAACGACAAGGCGTCAAGCGCCAGGGTGCTGACTATTGAGCCGTTGCGGTGAGGCGGAGTTCCCGGATTCTGCGGCTGGCGCCATTCACGTGCCTAGCATGGCCTTGAGCTTGGCGGCCAGAGAGTCGAAAGAGAATGGCTTGGCGATCATGTCCATGCCGTCACCCAGGTAGCCGTCTCGCAGCTCGGCGCCCTCGGCGTAGCCAGTGGCGAACAGCACCTTGAGGCCCGGCTGGCGCTGCCGAGCGGCGTCGGCGAGCTGGCGGCCGTTCATGCCCGGCAGGCCGACATCGGTGAGCAGCAGGTCGAGTGGTGCGTGCTGCTCCAGGAGGCCCAGGGCACTCTGTGCGTCACTGGCCTGGATCAGCTGGTAGCCGAGTTCTTCGAGCACTTCGATCATCAGCATGCGCACCACCTGATCGTCTTCCACCACCAGGATGCGCTCGCCGGTGCCGCGCGGTGCGTCACGTCGGGCATCGGCCTGCTGCGCGGTAGGTGCCTCGGGCAGACGCGGCAGATAGAGATCCAGGGTGGTGCCGTGGCCGACCTGGCTTTCCAGGTGCAGGTAGCCGCCAGTCTGCTTGACGAAGCCATAGACCATCGACAGGCCCAGGCCGGTGCCCTGGCCAATGGGCTTGGTGGTGAAGAACGGCTCGAAGGCGTGGCGGATGATTTCCTCCGGCATGCCGCAGCCGGTGTCGCTGACCGACAGCAACAGGTAGTCGCCAGGCGGTACCTGATGGTTGTGCGCCTCACTTTCGCCAAGCTGGGTGTTGCGGGTTCCGATGTGCAGTTTGCCACCGTCGGGCATGGCGTCGCGGGCATTGATGGCCAGGTTGATCAGCGCATTTTCCAACTGGTGGCCGTCGCTGCGGGTCGGCCATAGATCGTCGGCCAGGTCGATTTCGAGGGCGATCTGCTCGCCCAAGGTGCGCACCAGCAGTTCTTCGAGGGCACATACCAGAGCGTTGACCTCCACCGGGCGCATGTCCAGTGACTGGCGGCGGGCGAAGGCCAGCAAGCGGTGGGTCAGCGAGGCGCCGCGGTTGGCGGAGGCGATGGCCGCGTCGACGAATCGGGCCAACTGCGGGTGCTCATCTGACGGCAGCTTGCGCTGGATCAGCTCCAGGCTGCCGAGGATGCCGGCCAGCAGGTTGTTGAAGTCATGGGCGATGCCGCCGGTGAGTTGGCCGATGGCTTCCATCTTCTGCGCCTGGCGCAACTGTTCCTCGGCCTGGATGCGCTGCAATACGGCCTCGCTGACCCGCTCTTCCAGGGTTTGGGTCAACTGGCGCAGCACCAGTTCAGTGCGCTTGCGCTCATCGATATTCGTCAGCACGCCAGGAAAACGCAGCGGCTTGCCATCGGCGCCCAGTTCACAGCGGCCGTTGGCCTCGATCCATTGATAACTGCCGTCCGCCTGGCGCACGCGGTATTCGGAGCGGTAGGTGCCACCGGTAGCGATCGTGCGTTCGATCTCTGCACGCACCGCGGGGCGGTCCTTTGGGTGAATGGCAGCCATCACCTGGTCCAGGGCTATGCCTCTGGCGGCCTGCTGCGGGTCGGCGGCGAAGGCGCGGGCGAAGCGTTCGTCACCCGTGACCCGGTCATCCGGAATGTCCCACACCCAGGTGCCGAGGACCGCGCCGGCGTCGAGCGCCAGTTCGATACGCTCCTTGGCGCTGCGCAGCTCTGCCTCGGCCTGGGTGCGCTGCTCGATGGCGACCACCTGGCGGGTGGTCTCCACCACGATGCACATCATGCCGTGGGAGTGGCCGGTGCTATCGAGCAGCGGGTTGTAGTAGAGGTTCATCCAGGCATCTTCCTGCAGGCCGGGGCGGCGCAGCGGCAGGTAGAGGTTTTCCTGGCACATGGAGCGACCGCTCAGGCCCATGGCAATTACATGGCGGTTCCATTCGGCGATCTCCGGCCAGGCCTCTTCGGCCGGCAGGCCAAAGATTCCCGGGTGGCGCTGGCCAGCGAATGCCGCGTAGGCGTCGTTGTAGATCAGCACACCGCGCTCGCCACACAGCAGCACGATAGGTGTCGGCGAGGAAAGGATCAGCTGCGTGGTGCTGACCAGCACATCCGGCCACTGCGCGATGGGGCCGAGGACGGTGGCGGCCCAGTCGAAGCGGCGGATGAGCTCGACCGTGCCGCCGGTCTGGCCGGCGAACAGGCTGGATGGGGAGAGTGTGGGGGGCGTCGCGGACATTGGTCTGGGGAGCCTATCCTGGCGAGAGGGCCGCTGCGGCGACCCGCTTGCAGGCCGTGGCGTAGCTGGGTTCAGGGTTTGTCGTTGGCGAAGGCGTGCTGCAGTTTTTCCGCCAGTTCGTCACTGCGATAAGGCTTCTGCACGATAAAGGCTTCATCGGCATCCAGCCCGCCAATCTCGGCATAACCGGTGACGAACACCACCGGCAGCTCTGGGTAGCGGCGTCGCACCGCCTGGGCCAGTTCGGCGCCGTTCATGCCCGGCATGGCAAAGTCGGCAAGCAGCAGGTCGATGTCGTCATCGAGCTTGGCCAAGGCATCCATGCCGCTGTGCGCCTCGCGCACCTGATAGCCCAGTGCATCAAGGGTTAGGGCGGTAACTTCGCGAACCCGCGGGTCATCGTCGACCAGCAGGATGGTGCGCTGGTCTCCCGGCTCGGCGACCGGCCGCGGTTGGCTGGACACCTGCTCCTCGGGTTGTACCACGTTGCGCAAACCCGGCAGGTAGACCTTGACCGTAGTGCCCATGCCCATTTTGGTAAGAATGCGTGCGCCGCCGCCGGACTGCTTGGCGAAACCGAACACCTGGGCCAGGCCGAGGCCCGAGCCCTTGCCGATCTCCTTGGTGGTGAAGAACGGCTCGAAAGCCTTGGCCAGCACCGCTTCGCTCATACCGCTACCGGAATCCTGCACCGACAGCACCACGTAGTCGCCGGGCTCCGGATCTTCCGGGCGCCTGGGCATTTCGCTGATCACCTCGTTACTGGTGCTCAGGCGCAGGGTGCCGCCGACACCCATGGCGTCGCGGGCGTTGATCGCCAGGTTGAGGATGATCAGCTCGATCTGCGTCGGGTCGACCCGGGCGTGCCACAGGTCTGGCTCGGTGGCGGTCTCGATCAGCACGCTGCCACCCAGGGTGCTCTTCAGCAGTTCGAGCATGCCCTGCACAGTTTCACCGAGATTGACGGCCTCCGGCACCAGGCGCTGGCGCCGCGAGAAGGCCAGTAGCTGAGCGGTCAACTTGGCGCCGCGCTCGCCGGCATCGGTGATGTTCTGCAGACGGCCGCGGGCTTTGTCCAGGTTGCCCTTTTCCAGGTCGCGGATCAGGAAGCTGGTACTGGTCAGCACCACCGTCAGCAGATTGTTGAAGTCGTGGGCTACGCCTGCGGTGAGCTGGCCGACTGCTTCAAGACGCTGCATCTGCTGCAGGGTCGCTTCAACGCGCTCGCGTTCGGCGATCTGCTCGCGGAGTTGCTGGTTGGTTGCGGCCAGTTCCTCGACCACCGCTCGCTCATGAGTGATGTCGCGCACGGTGGCGTACAGCAGGTCGTCATCGCGTACCACGATCCACGACAGCCAGTGGTAGTCGCCGTTGGCGTGGCGCATGCGGTTGACGAAACGCACCGAGACGTTATCCGAGGTCACCCGTTCGATGTGCGCTTGTGTGTCCTGCTGGTCGTCGGTATGTACCAGTTCCCACAGCGGGCCTTGGGTGAGTTGCTGGCGTGTCCAGCCCAGAGTTTGTTCCCAGGCGGGGTTCAGGGCGCTGGAGCGCATGTCGAAACGCAACACGGCGAGCAGGTCACGGGACAGCTCCCAGTTACGGTCGCGCTCGCGGGTACGCTTCTCGACGCGCTCGCCGAGCACGTCGTTGAGGCGCAGCAGAGCTTCGTTGGCCTGCTTCTGTTCGGTGATGTCGTGCAGCACGCCAAGAAAACGGGTGCACTGGCCATCGTCGAAGAACGCCTGGCCGCGCGCGGAAATCCAGCGTTTGCTGCCATTGCTCAGGGGCAGGCGGAATTCGGCCTGGAACTCGTTGCCGCTGTCGGTGGCCAGCGCCTCGTTGACCCGCTGGCGCAACTGGGCGCGGTCGTCCTCGTGGCAACGGCCGAGGAACAGCTCCATGCTGACGTTGGCATCCGGCTCCAGCTCATAGAGGGTGCGGCAGCGTTCGTCCCAGATCAGCGTATCGGTGGCCGGCACGTAATCCCACATACCCATGCGCGCGGCACCTATGGCCAGGCGGGCACGGGCTTCGACGGCCTGCAGGGTGTCTTCCACCCGGCGGCGCTCTTCGCGTTCGTTGACCTCGGCCATGGCGCGGTCGATGGCCTTGGGCAGAAAGGGCAGGTTCTGCTTGAGCACGTAGTCGACGGCGCCCAGGCGCATCATCTCCACCGCATGTTCTTCGCCGAACATGCCGGACAGGAAGATGAACGGAGTCTGCGGCGCCAGGCGGCGCGCCACTTCCAGCGCCTGGGCGCCGGACGAGCCGGGGAGCAGGTAGTCGGAAATGATCAGGTCGAAGCGCTCGTTCTGCAGCGCGCGCTCCGCCGCTTCGTGGTCATAGACCAGAGTGCTGTCGACCACCAGGCCATTGCGTTCGAGTGCAAGCAGGGCCAGCTCCGCGTCATGCGGGCTGTCTTCGATGAACAGCAGTTTGAGAGGCACAAGCGGCATGGAAAGGTCGTCGATTACGGTCTGTGGTAGGCCTGGGGGGCACGCAGGTGATGCGGGCGATCAGTTGTCATCGGCAGGCTCGTCGTCCTTGGAGCGGCGCTGCAGGCGCATGGAGCCGGGTGGCGGCTCATTGAGCACCGCCCAGAACACCCCAAGGTCGGAAATGGCCGACACGAAAGCCTTGAATTCGACAGGTTTGACCACGTAGGCGTTCACGTTCAATTCGTAGGCACGCTGCAGGTCCGGGCCCTCCCGGGACGAGGTGAGCATGACGATCGGCATGCTGCGTAGCTCGGGCGAGTCGCGCACCACCTTGAGTACTTCCAGGCCGTCGACCTTGGGCAACTTGAGATCGAGCATCATGATCGCCGGGTTGCCGGGCAGGCGATCGGCATGGTCGCCACGGCGGAACAGGTAGTCCAGCGCCTCGGCACCGTCACGCATGACGATCACGTCGTTGGCCAGCTGGCTGCGTTCCAGTGCGATCAGGGTCAACTCCAGATCGTGTGGATTGTCTTCGACCAGCAGAATGGGTTTGAGCATTAAAGTCCTCGGCCCGTCATGAAATGGCGGGGTGGTGGCGTTTGGGTAACGCGAAATAGAAAGTGGCGCCCTGATTGATCTTGCCCTCGGCCCAGACGCGTCCGTCATGGCGCTCGATTATACGTCGTACGCTGGCCAGGCCGATGCCGGTACCCTCGAACTCCTCCATGCGGTGCAGGCGCTGGAACACACCGAACAGCTTGTCCACGTATTCCATATTGAAGCCCACACCGTTGTCACGCACAAAGACGATCACTTCATCGTCCTTCTGCTCGGCGCCGACCACGATGACTGCCGGGTCGCGTTCACGGCTGTACTTGATGGCGTTGGCCAGGAGGTTACGCAGGGCCAGGTGTAGGAAGGCGGCATCGGCCACTACTCGCGGCAGCGGCTGGATATGCCATTCCAGATTTCGACTCTGGTAATCGGGTTTCATTTCCTCGCGGATTGCTTCGACCAGCGCGTGCAGGTTCACGTCCGTGAAACGCAGCGCCGAGCGGCCCATCTGCGAGAAGCTCAGCAGATTGTCCACCAGGGTGCCGGCAAAGCGCGCCGACTCGGTGATGTGCTCAAGAAAGCGTACACCGCGTTCGGACAGCTTGGTGCCTTCGAAATCCGCCAGCAGCTCGGCGTAGCCGGCGATATGCCGCAAAGGCGCGCGCAGGTCGTGGGATACGCTGTAGGAGAATGCTTCCAGCTCCTTGTTGCTCTTCTTCAGATCATTGGCCAGTTGGGCCATTTCCTCGGCCTTGCGCAGCACGATACCGAGTACCGCGTTGCGCAGCTCCAGAGCGCTTTCCGGCTCTTGGGGATGCCAGGGCGTGGAGAAGCCGCTGATTACCTCCTGCCAGCTCGCGAAGCTGTTACGCGGGCTGAGCATGCCGCTGGGGCTGATCTCTTTCTCGGGCTTGCCAGCCCACTTCACGACGCGTTTCTGCTCCGGCTTGAACCAGATCAGGTAGTGCGAGTGGATTTCCGAGATGGCCACTGCCAGCAGGCCACCAATGTGTTCGCTCAGCCGAGGCAGCTCGGGAATGTCGCGGCCGACGTTGTCGGTCTGAAACAGGTCTTCACCCGTACGTTCTTCCAGCCAGTGCACCAGCGCATTGACCTGATCGCGCGGCGGTGTCTGGCCGATCAGATCGCAGTGCGAGGCGGAGATGATCGCCGCGCCGCTGGCCTGGGCGAACTCCAGCAAGGTCTCGGGCAATGCCAGTAGGCCTTCGCTGACGCTGTCGCGGTCGGCCATCGACGAGAGCATCTGCACGATATGGCGGCGCAGCTGCAGCAGATGCTGGGTGCGGGCGTGGGCGGTCTTCGCCTCGATTTGCAGCGACAGCATGCGCCCCAGCAGCTCGCAGGCAGTACGGGTCTGGAAGCCGACCGGGCGGGCGCTGGCGTGGTGGCAGGAAATCAGCCCCCACAACTGGCCTTCGACCACGATGGAAATCGACATCGAGGCGATGGTTTGCATGTTGCGCATGTATTGCAGATGTACGGGCGAGACACTGCGTAGGGTCGCGTAGCTCAGGTCCAGCGGCTTGCCGGTCAGCGGATTGCAAGCCGGGCGCAACGGCGAGGGCTGGTAATTGGCATCCTCGATTACCCGGATGCGGTTGGCCACGTACAGCTGACGGGCCTGGTGCGGGATGTCCGAGGCTGGGAAGCTCAGACCCTTGTAGCTGGGGTAACCCTCGTCAAGGCATTCGGCGAGCACCAGACCATTGCCTTCGGAGTCGAAGTTGTAGATTTTCACCCGGCCGAAGCCTGTAAGGCGCTTGACCTCAGCCACCGACAGGCGGCACAACTCGTCGATGTCATCGGCACCCTGCAGGTGGCCGATAAAGGTGCGCACCATTGGGTACAGGGTGTTGTAGGCAGTCACCACGTTGCTGGTGGGCTCGAACTCGGCGATCAGCACCTGATCGAAGCGGTGAGCGACCATGGCGGTCAGCTCACTGCGGCGCTTGCCCTCGCGAAAACGCACGTCGCCTATATGGAAAGGCGTGGTGTCGTCGTCTGACAGTTGGGCGAGGCGCTCGGCCAGAACGGCGCCGTCTTCGAGCAGCTCGTCCAGGTGCATGCCCAGCAACTGGTCGGACTCGAGACCCAGCCAATCGGCGACGTTCTCGCTCACTTGCAGCACCTTGAGCGCCTGCTCGTCGAACACCATCAGAAAGCCCTGCGGCTGGATGCTGCCCGGGATGTGGATAGGTTCCTTCGCGCAGTTGGCGATCGCGGTGCTCAAGTCGATGCTGGTATCACTGGACGCCAAGATGATCTCCTCCGGTTCCAGACCGATCGACGGCGGTCTGGTCTTGTGGGTGCCATGTCTGCAATGGCGGGCGCTTTCGTCTGTGCACATTCTTGCGGCAGTCTGCACGGACTTTAGCGCCGGGTAAACCGTCATCCATGCCAACCGCCGGGCGGCAGGCCGCGAGGAACTTTGCCTAGATGCTTGCCTCTGAATGCCGCCTGGCTCACCCTGCGATTGCAACATTATCCAGGCATGCTCAGTTCGCTCCCCCAAACCCGAGAATTTTCATGATAGCTGCCATCAAGCAGGCCTTCTCCCGTCTGCCTCTTGTGCGCCCTAGAGTCTGGGCGCTGTTGTCGATCCTGCTGCTGGCGGGCTATCAGATGCATGCGCTGCACCTGGATGACCGGCTGTATTACTGGCTGACCACGCCAGCGGCCTCCCAGGCCGCGCCTGGCAGCCTGACTGGTCGCGAATATAAGGTGCAGGTCAACGCCCGGCCGGTTGCCGGCGTCGACGACAACCTCTCCGGCATCACCTACGACGATCAGCGCGATCAGCTATGGGCAGTGGTCAATAACCCGTCGGAGCTGTTGGCAATGAGCCGGGACGGTGAGGTGACGGCGCGTTACCCGCTGAGTGGCTTCAGCGATGTCGAGGATGTGACCTATCTGGGTGACGGCCAGTTGTTGTTCGTCGAGGAGCGCGAGCAGCGGCTGGTGGTGGTGCCGGTGCCCACGCAGGCTGGCGCGCTGTTTCGCGAAGAACACCGTTCGCTGACCTTGGGCATTGGGCGCGACGGCAATCAGGGCTTCGAAGGGATTGCTTATGACCGGGCCGGTGATCGGCTGTTCGTGGCCAAGGAGCATTCGCCGATGAAGCTCTACGAAGTACGTGGCCTCAAGCACAGCATGCAGGGCGACTTCGGCCTGGAGATCATCGACCAAGACGAGTGGATTCGTGATTCGGTGTTCGCCACCGATCTCTCCGCCGCGCACTTCGACGAGCGCACCGGGCATCTGGTGCTGCTCAGCGACGAGTCGAAGCGGGTCATGGAACTCGATGGCAATAGCGGCAAACTGATTGGCTACCGCACCCTGGACAGCGACTTCGCAGGTCTCGGCAAGGCCGTGCCCCATGGTGAGGGCATGACCTTCGATGAACGCGGCAACCTGTATATCGTCAGCGAGCCCAATCTGTTCTATCGCTTCAACCGCATTTGAAGCTTTTTTGCATCAGCGCGGCGGGTACTGGCTGAGCACGCGGGCGACGGTTTCGCGCACCTCGGCCTCGCGCTGCGCGGGGTTGCCCGAGCTGTCACGCACGATGCGCTCATCGCTGCCTCGCCATACCAGCTTGCCATCCTTGCCATCGAACAGGTCGACCTGCACGGTCGCCACCTTGTAGTCGATGGTGCGGGTTTCGTTGTAGGCCGGGCCGCCCCAATATGGGCCCCAGTAACCACCGAAACCGCCGCCGAAGCCGCTGCTCACCTGCTGCTGGCGGTCATCGACGACCAGCCACACCTGAACCTTCAGATCGCCCTTGGCACCCACTGCCGCCGGGCGCAGACCGCGCTGGTCGAGCTGATCGGCCACGGCGCTGCGCAGGCGCTGTTCGGTGAGGTCGCTGCGGATGCGCGGGTCGTCGGGCTTGTACTGCACCGCTGGCTCCTGCCAGATCCAGCTGCGGTACGCAGCGAAATCGCGGCTGGCGTCGAAGTCGCGGTTGATCTGCTGGCTCTGGCAGGCGCCGAGCAACAGCAGTATGGGAATCAGTAGCAGAGGCAGGCGGCGCATCGGTTTTCTCCTGAATCCATCGATAAATAGGTTCATGCCGGCGGGTACTCGCCGAGGGCGTCACTGACAGCTTTGCGCAGGGCGTCGGCACGTTCGGCCTGGCTGCCGCTGCTGCGCATCTCGGCCTGGCCGCTCCATATCTGCTCGCCGCTGCGGCCGTCGAAGAAATCGATGCGCACCACCACGACCTCCTCTTCATAGGTGCGGGTCAGCGGTACGCGGGCCCCCACGCCGACGCCGTTGCCGTAATAACCACGGTTGCCGAAGTCGCCGCCGTAGTAAGGATCGTAGCTGTCGGCCACCTGGCGAACGCGGCGCTCCAGGCGGGTGTCGGTGCGTACCTTGAGGTCGGCGGCAGCGCTGCCCTGGGCCGGACGCAGGCCGCGCTGGTCGAGGGCATTGTTGAGGGCGTCCTGCACCAGGTCGGCGCTGGCCCAGGCGCTGCCGGCCGGGCGCTGTTGCCAGGCCCAGCTGCGGTAGGCTGCGTAGTCGCGCGGTGCGGTGGGGTAGGCACTGCGATCGAAATGGTTGGCTGCGCCCGGTGGCGCGGGGGGCAGGGGCACCGAGTCGGTGGTGTACGGGTTGTGGCTCTGGCAGGCGGCCAGGGCAGTGGTGAACAGCAGCAGCGCAAAGCGTTTCATGGCGTCTCTCCTGGCAGAGCAGGGTTCAGCGTGGCCGGCAGATCCAGTGCAGGTAGCGTCCGAGACCGGCGAAGGCCGGGTGGCGGCGGTGCGCCAGCTCCATTTCCAGCAGGTCGGCAAGCTGCGCCTTGGCCTGGAAATCCCGCGGCATGTAGTCGTGGAAAACCCGTACGCCGCTCCTGTGTTCGACCTGCCAATGGGTGGCAAGTTGCGATTCCAGCTCCCGCGGGTCGAGAGGGCGCTGGGGCGTCAGGCTTTGCTTTTCACCGGCGAATTCGTCCTTGCGCAGTTTGCGCAGGTGGCCCTTGAGCAGGTTGCGGTAGATCAGCGCGTCCTTGTTGTAGAACGCCAGGGACAGCCAGCCATCGGCGTCGGTCAGGCCCTGCAGGGCCGGGAGGATGGCGGCCGGCTCGGCCAGCCATTCGAGCACCGCGTGGCAGATGACCAGGTCGAAGGGCGTCTCGAAACGGCCGGGCAAATCCTGCCAGGGCGCGTGGATGAACGTGGCGGCCACGCCAGCCTGGGCGAAGCGCTCTCGGGCGCCGGCGAGCATGGGTTCGGCGGGTTCGGCCAGGGTGACGTGATGACCGCGTTCGGCCAGCCACAGCGCCATATGGCCCAGGCCTGCACCGACATCGAGTACCCGCAGCGGGCGTTCGGGCAAGGCTTCGGCGAGGTCGGCCTGCAATACCGCGAGGCGGATCGCACCTTTGGCACCGCCGTAGATCTTCTCAGCGAAGCGGGTTGCCAGTTCATCGAAGTGTCGGTCGCTCATCAGGCGAACCGCCGTTCGCTGTCGGCCAGCTTGGCGCGGACCACCTGATCCATGTCCAGGCTCAGCTCGCTGCACAGGAGCAGCAGGTAGAGCACCACGTCACCGATTTCCTGGCCGGCATGCTCGAGCTTGTCTGCCGGCAGCGTGCGCGACTGGTCTTCGCTGAGCCACTGGAAGATTTCCACCAGTTCGGCCATCTCCACGCTGGCGGCCATGGCCAGGTTCTTCGGGGCATGGAATTGGCGCCAGTCGTTGCGATCACGAATGGCATGCAGGCGGGCGGTGAGTTCGGCGATGTTCATGCGGCGTCTCGGAGGCAGAGGCCGCACATTCTTTCACGGGCGCCGAGCGCCGTCCAAAGGCTCGCAAGAGCCTGGGTCTGTGCGAAAAGTCTCCGAGCGAAGGTCAGGCGAGGCAAAGATCGGTGAGGACGCGGAGTTTACGAGCTGTAAATGAGCAGGCCGACTGGGCTGGCACTCCAGGCGATTTTTAACGAAGCATCACCGAGCGCAGGTACTTTTCGTACAGAGCCTAGATGACCTGCCAGTAGCCGGCCAAATGTGGCGCATCGTCCTTACCCTGCAGGTCGAACTGGCCTTCCGCCGCTGGCAGGCTGGCACGCATACGCAGCGTGCTTGGCAGTAAAACCGGCTTCTGGAAGCGCACTTCGACGCTGTAACCCGAGGCTGGCAGGTGGGCATGCAGCGCGGCCAGGGCGCGGGCCTTGTTCCAGAGGCCGTGGGCGATGGCGTGGGGGAAGCCGAACGGCTTGGCGCTCAGGGTCGATAGATGAATAGGGTTGTAGTCCCCCGAGACTCGCGCATAGCGGCGGCCGATGTCCGACGGCGCCTGCCAGCTGTCCAGCGCATCCATCGGCAGGCTCGGTGGTTCGCTGCGGCCGATGGTCGGCCCGTCGAGCTTGACGCCGCGGCACAGGATGCGGCTATCGCCCTCCCAGAGCAGGCCCAATTGATCCTCGAGGCGGGTGATCACGCTGAACACCGCGCCCTTGTCGTGGGGCGCCAGGTTGCTGGCTTCCACGCTCAGGGTAAAGGGGCCCAGGCCGGCCAGCTGGCGCACCAAGCGGATGCGGTTTTCCAGGTGCACCAGCCCGAGGGGCGGGAAGGGAAAATCCGCCTCGGTAAGCAGTTTCATCTGCAGGGTGAAGGCCAGTATGTGCGGATAGGTGGCGGGCAGGCGAGCATCGTCGGTGAAGCCACATAGCTGACGGTAGCGGGCCAGGTGCCCGGCATCCACGCTCACCGGGCAGCGCAGCCCGCGGTGCGGCAGAGCCTTGCCGGTGATTCCACGCCGGGTCGCGGCGCGCAGGAGCATGCCGGGCAATGCCGGCGGGGTGTGCAAATCGAGCCATTCGGTTGCCATCGTGCGCTCCGCTGCAAGGTGGTTTGTGCGTACTCTCGTCGAGATTTAGGACATTAGCCAGCGCCTATTGGTGCCAAGTGCGCAAACGATTGCCGGTTACCCAGGCATCAGTGGCGAAAGCTGCCTACGCTGGTGGGTAAATTGGCCCAGCCACCCTCCATGCAAGGAATGCAGCATGCCCAACCTGGACAAGCACAGGGCCGTTACGCCTCTGCCAGCCCTGATGCCGAGTTTCCTGTGCCTGCGCACTTCGCTTCCCGCGGGCGCTGATCAGGCGCGCCCCGAGCTGGTCGGCGAGGTCAGCCGGCTGATCGACGAGTTGCTGAGCGAGGGCGCAACCCTCGAACAGGTCGCCGCTCGCCTGGGCATGCCGGTGCGCCGGCTGCGTGAACGCCTGGCTCAGGCCGATGTGCGCTTCAATGAACTGCTCAACGATTGCCGCTGCAACCTGGCCAAGCGCCTGCTGGTGGACACCGAGGAGCGCATCGAGTGGATCGCCGAGCGCACCGGCTTCTCCGAGCCCAGCACCTTTTGCCGCGCCTTCAAGCGCTGGGTCGGCGCGACGCCGGTGGAATTCCGGCGTCGCGGGCGTGCGGCAAGCTCGTGATCAGGCGCCCAGCAGGCTCTGCCCGCACACCCGCAGCACCTGGCCGCTGACTGCGCCCGAACCGGGTTGCGCGAACCAGGCCACCGCTTCGGCGACATCCTGAGGCAGGCCGCCCTGGTTCATCGAATTCATGCGCCGCCCAGCCTCACGGATGGTGAAGGGAATGGCGGCGGTCATGCTCGTTTCGATAAAGCCCGGCGCCACCGCATTGATGCTGATGCCGCGCTGCGCCAGGGTCGGCGCCCAGCTCTGGGCCAGGCCGATCAGCCCGGCCTTGCTGGTCGCGTAGTTGGTCTGCCCGACGTTGCCGGCGATGCCGCTGAGCGAGGCGATCAGCACCACGCGGCCGTCATCGCGCAGGGTGCAGGCTTCCAGCAGGGCGGCGGTGAGTTGTTGCGGGGCACGTAGGTTTACGTCGATCACCGACTCCCACAGGCCTTCGCTCATCTTCGCCAGGGTCTTGTCGCGGGTGATGCCGGCGTTGTGCACGACGATATCGACGCCATCGGGCAGCGCCTCGACCAGCCGGGCCGGTGCGTCTTCGGCGCAGATGTCCAGAGCGAGGCTGCGACCACCTAGGCGCGCGGCGAGGGCATCGAGGGCGTCCTTGGCGGGTGGCACGTCCAGCAGCAGCACCGTGGCGCCGTCGCGGGCCAGGGTTTCGGCGATGGCAGCGCCGATGCCGCGGCTGGCGCCGGTGACCAGGGCGGTCTTGCCGGCCAGCGGGCGCGTCCAGTCACTGACCTGCCCGGCGCAGGGCCGCAGGCGCAGCACCTGGGCCGATATGTAGGCGCTCTTGGGCGACAGCAGAAAACGCAGCGCGCCTTCGAGTTGGCCTTCCGCGCCGGAGTCGACGTGCAGCAGTTGCACGGTGCCGCCGCGGCGGATCTCCTTGGCCAGTGAGCGGGTGAAACCTTCCAGTGCGCGTTGCACGCTCGAGGCCTGCGGGTCGGTCAGCGTCTCTGGCGCGCGACCGAGCACCACCACGTGAGGGCAGCGATCGAGATTCTTCAGGGCGGGTTGGAAGAACTGGCGCAGGGCGTCGAGTTCCTCGAAGCGCTGCAGGCTGCTGGCATCGAACACCAGCCCCTTGAGTTCGGGGCCGTGTTCGGCGGTCCAGCGGGGCAGGCCGAACTGCTCGTCACGGGGGGCGAACAGCTCGTCGGTCAGGCGCTTGGCGAAGCCCGCCACCGCCGCCCCCAGGTCGCCTTCGCCACCGATCAGCAGCGCACCATCCAATGGCCGATTGCGACCCGCCACCCAGCGCTCCAGTGGCAGTGGCGCCGGCAGCCCGAACGCACCGACCAGGCGGCGGCCGGCCGGCGTATTGGCGAAGTTGAGGTAGCGATCGGACATGGAACAGACTCCAGGGCTGAAACTCAAAGTGGTTGACCACTGTACGCGATCACTCGTTTCATGCATCGACAGCAGCCCAATGACCGGCGACCGTGTCGGTAAAACGGCACCCTAAAATGCCGCAAAATATTACTGCAAGGAGCCGCACATGAGCCTGCCGCGCCGGGTCGCCATCGTTGGTGGCAACCGTATTCCCTTCGCCCGCTCCAACAGCGCCTACGCCACTGCCAGCAACCAGGCCATGCTCACCAGTGCTCTGGAAGGCCTGGTCGAGCGCTACAACCTGCACGGCGAGCGCCTCGGCGAGGTGGTGGCCGGTGCCGTGCTCAAGCACTCGCGGGATTTCAACCTGACCCGTGAATGCGTACTCGGCTCGCGCCTGGCGCCGGAAACCCCCGCCTACGATCTGCAGCAGGCCTGCGGCACCGGCCTGGAGGCCGCCCTGCTGGTGGCCAACAAGATCGCCCTCGGGCAGATCGAGTGCGGTATCGCCGGGGGCGTGGATACCACCTCGGATGCGCCGATCGGCGTCAACGAAGGCCTGCGCAAGATCCTGTTACAGGCCAATCGTGCCAAGAACACTGGCGACAAGCTCAAGACCCTGTTGCAGATCCGCCCACGGCATCTCGCGCCGTCGCTGCCGCGCAACGGTGAGCCGCGCACGGGGCTCTCCATGGGCCAGCACTGTGAGCTGATGGCGCAGCACTGGGCCATCCCCCGTGACGAGCAGGACCAGCTGGCCGTGGAAAGCCATCGCAAGCTGGCCGCCGCCTACGCCGAGGGTTGGCAGGACGACCTGATAACGCCGTTCCTGGGCCTGACCCGCGACCAGAACCTGCGCCCCGATATCGACCTGGCCAAACTGGCGACCCTAAAACCGGTGTTCGAGAAAGGCCAGCGCGGTACCCTGACCGCCGCCAATTCCACGCCCCTGACCGACGGGGCTTCACTGGTGCTGCTCGCCAGCGAGGAGTGGGCCAAGGCCCGCGGCCTGCCGATTCTTGCCTACTGGCGGGACGGCGAGGCGGCAGCGGTGGATTTCGTCAAAGGTCACGAAGGGCTGCTGATGGCGCCGGTGTACGCCGTGCCCCGGTTGCTGGCGCGCAACGGACTGACCCTGCAGGACTTCGACTACTACGAAATCCACGAGGCCTTCGCCGCCCAGGTGCTGTGCACGCTCAAGGCCTGGGAAGATGCCGACTATTGCCGCGAACGTCTCAAGCTGGCGCAGCCGCTGGGCAGCATCGACCGCGCCAAACTCAACGTCAAAGGCAGCTCCCTGGCGGCCGGCCACCCGTTCGCCGCAACCGGTGGGCGCATCGTCGCCAACCTGGCCAAGTTGCTGTCGGTGGCGGGTGAGGGCCGTGGCCTGATTTCCATCTGCGCTGCGGGCGGGCAGGGCGTGACGGCGATTCTGGAGCGTTGAATCAGTCCGATCGTAGCCTGGTCATTCTTCGCGGCTGAGCGTTTCGGCTTCGGCCTGCAGTAGCGCCGCCTTGCGTGCCACGCCCCAGCGGTAGCCGCCCAGGCTGCCATCGGCGGCGGTCACCCGGTGGCAGGGCACCAGCAGGCCCAGCGGGTTGCTGGCACAGGCGCGGGCGACGGCTCGCGGGTGGCTGGCGAGTTCGGCAGCCAGTTGCCCATAGGTGCGCGTCTGCCCGACGGGAATGGCGCGCAGGGCCTGCCAGACGCGCTGTTGGAAGGCCGTGCCGCGCAGATCCAGCGGTAGCTTGGCGGCGCGCTCTGGCTCGTGCAGTTGCTGCAATACCTCGTTTAGCCAGCCTTCCAATTCCCCGTCATCGGGCTGCAGGCTGGCCGCCGGGAAACGCTGGCGCAGCTCGGTTTCCAGCGTATCCGTCGCATCGCCGAACAGCAGGGCGCACAGCCCTTTGGCGCTGTCGGCCAATAGCAGGTAGCCAAGCGGACAGGGCACCACGGCCACGCGAAGCATCTCGCCCTTCGAGCCCTGGCGCCGCCTTGCAAGGGCTACGCCGTCGGTTTGCTCATAAAGGCTGCGGGTGTTGCTGTAGCCGGTGTCCAGCGCCGCTTCGAGTACCGATCTGGCGCCCGGCAGGTTGGCGGCCAGGCGTTCGCGCTGGCGGGCGCTGGCCCAGGCCTTGGGCGTCAGGCCGGTGCGCGCCTTGAAGGCGCGGGCCAGGTGCGAGGCGGACAAACCGACGCGCGCCGCCAGCATCTCCAGTGTGAGCGGCTTGTCAGCCTTGTCGAGCAGGCGGCAGGCCGCCGTTACCAGTGCATCGAGCTGCTCGGCGGGGCTTGCCCCCTGAGGCGTGCAGCGCTTGCAGGGTCGGTATCTCGCCGCTTCGGCCTGCGCCGCGCCGTCATGGAAACTGACGTTGTCACGGCGTGGTCGACGCGCCGGGCAGCTGGGCCGGCAATAGATACCGGTCGAGCGCACGGCGAAGACGAATTGACCATCCTGGGCGGCGTCGCGCTCGCACACGGCCTGCCAACGGCGTTCTTCGGACATGTCGATCTCCTGTAACGGTATCTGGATTGTCGGTATCCGCCGGCGTGGGCGCCAGTGCCAATCGCGCTTTCAAAGCCGATCGTCCGGCGCATTTTCCCCATGGGCTGGGCGCTGCCCCAGGATTGCCGTATAAAAGGGCCGCATAGCCCACCGAGGACCCCAATAAAAGCTGATGAAGACGCCAAAACGCATTGAGCCCCTGGTCGAGGACGGCCTGGTGGACGAGGTGATTCGCCCTTTGATGAGCGGCAAGGAAGCAGCGGTCTACGTGGTGCGTTGCGGTTCCGAGTTGCGTTGCGCCAAGGTCTACAAGGAGGCCAACAAGCGCGGGTTCCGCCAGGCCGCCGAGTATCAGGAGGGCCGCAAGGTACGCAACAGCCGCGATGCCCGGGCCATGGCCAAGGGCTCCAAGCACGGGCGCAAGAACCAGGAGGAGAACTGGCAGAACGCGGAGGTGGCGGCCCTGTTTCGTCTGGCCAACGCTGGCGTGCGGGTGCCCAAGCCCTACGACTTCCTCGATGGCGTGCTGCTGATGGAGCTGGTCACCGATGGCGAGGGCGACGTTGCGCCGCGCCTCAATGACGTCGACCTGCACCCGGAGGACGCCCGCGAATTCCACGCCTTCATGATCGAGGAAATCGTCAAGATGCTGTGTGCCGGCCTGGTGCACGGCGACCTGTCGGAATTCAACGTGCTGCTCGGCCCGGAGGGCCCGGTGATCATCGACCTGCCCCAGGCGGTGGATGCGGCGGGCAACAACCACGCCTTCAAGATGCTCGAACGTGACGTCGGCAACATGGCGGCCTACTTCGGCCAGTTCGCCCCGGAGCTCAAGTACAGCAAGTACGCCAAGGAAATGTGGGCGCTCTATGAAGAAGGCAAGCTGACGCCACAAAGCGTGCTGACCGGTGAATTCAAGGACTCGGAAGACGAAGCCGACGTCGACGCGGTGATGCGCGAGATCAAGGCCGCCCTGGCCGATGAAGCACGCCGCCAGGCTGCGCTGAATGCCGAAGACGAGCCCAAGGATCGCGAGCCGCCACCACCGTGGGAGCGTTGACACGCGACATGCTGTTACCTGGCGCCTAGCCGGCATTCTGCGGCTTTGGCTGCTAGGTGGAGGAAGCTGCCGGTGAGCGGAGCAATTTTGTAGGAGCGGCTTTAGCCGCGAGCTCTTTGTTTGCCTTGATAAAAAGCTCGGGGCTAAAGCCCCTCCTACGCGTTACGCGAACGGCCGCTATTGCCTTGAAGTGACCATAGGCCTGGCGAGACGCCTCCAGCGCCGATCCGGACTTGCTCCCGAGTTCATGGGCAATGGCCGAGCGTAGTTAGGCGCGCTCTGCCTGCTCTGAAATGGTGAGTTTCGGCGTCGGTCGCCTCATATTGGTTCGTGACGGTCGCCGGCATTTCCCCTCATCAAAGTGCTGAAAGCCCCGTCCCTACAGTCCCTTCGGACATTCGAGAAATCCTGGCATGCAACCTGCTATCGACCTTGTGCACCCATCTACGATGGGCCCGGTGAGCAGGCCGTGACCTGACGCTCACCCCCACATCACCGAATCCAAGGCAAAGACGCCTGAAGCTGACAACAGCTCCAGGCGTTTTTTTTGCGTTGCAGAAAACCGTGTTAGCGCAGCAGACAGAGGGCAGGCTATGAATTCCATCGTCACATCGATCAAGCGCGAGACCCTGATCGTCATCGGCAACGGCATGGTCGGCCACCACTGTATCGAGCAGTTGATCGCCAGTGGCGCGCTGCACCGTTATCAGGTGCACGTCTACGGCGAAGAGCCGCAGCGCGCCTATGACCGCGTGCACCTGTCCGAATACTTCTCCGGCAAGGACGCCGAAGCCCTTGCCCTCGGCGAGGCCGATCTCTATGCCCGCAACGGCGTGCACCTGCACCTCGGTGAGCAGGTGCTGGAGATCGACCGTGAGGCGCGCGAAGTCGTCACCAGCCAGGGGCGTCGTGGCTACGACCGTCTGGTGCTGGCTACCGGGTCCTATCCGTTCGTGCCGCCGATCCCTGGTGCCGAAGGTAACTCGCGCCTGGTCTACCGCACCCTGGACGATCTCGACGGCATCCGCACCGCCGCTGCGGGCGCGCGCCGCGGCGTGGTGGTCGGCGGCGGCTTGCTCGGCCTGGAGGCGGCCAATGCGCTGAAATCCCTTGGCCTGGAAGCTCATGTGGTGGAGTTCGCGCCACGCCTGATGCCGGTTCAGCTGGATGTTGACGGTGGCGACGCACTGCGGGCGCGTATCGAGGCGTTGGGCGTGGGCGTGCATCTGTCACGCGCCACCCAGGAAATCGTCATCGGTGAGGAATACGCCTACCGTATGAATTTCAATGACGGTGAGTATCTGGAGACCGACCTGATCGTGTTCTCCGCCGGCATTCGCCCCCAGGACGCCCTGGGCCGAGCCGCCGGCCTGGACATCGCCCCGCGCGGCGGCGTGGTGGTCGACAACGACTGCCGCACCAGCGACCCGGCGATCCATGCCATCGGCGAATGCGCGTCCTGGAACGGCACGGTATTCGGCCTGGTGGCGCCCGGCTACAGCATGGCTCGCGCCGTGGCCGCGCAACTGGCCGGTGAGCCCCATGAACTGTTCACCGGCGCCGATATGTCGACCAAGCTCAAGCTGCTTGGCGTCGATGTCGGCTCCATCGGCGATGCCCACGGGGACACGCCGGGCGCCAAGAGCTACCGCTACATCGACGAAGCCAACGCCAGCTACCGCCGCCTGGTGGTCTCGGCGGATGGCCAGCGGGTCATCGGCGCCGTGCTGGTCGGCGACAACAGCTATTACGACACCCTGCTGCAGTACGCCCAGAATGGCATCAAGCTGCCGGCCGATCCGTCGAGCCTGATCTTGCCGCTGTCCGACGGTGCGCCGACCCTGGGCGCCGATGCGTTGCCGGATACCGCGACCCTCTGCTCCTGCCACAACGTCAGCAAGGGTGCGGTGTGCTGCCAGGTCGACGCGGGCATCACCGACCTCGGCGAGCTCAAGGCCATCACCAAGGCCGGCAGCGGCTGCGGCGGCTGCAGCGCGCTGCTCAAGCAGGTCTTCGAGCACGAGCTGAGCGCCCGCGGCGTGGCGGTCGACAAGAGCCTCTGCGAGCACTTCGCCCACACCCGCCAGGAGCTGTACGCCATCGTCCGCGTGGAGGGCGTGCTCAGTTTCGATGAACTGCTGGCCAAGCATGGCCGCGGCCACACCGGCTGCGACATCTGCAAGCCGGCGGTGGGCTCGATCCTCGCCTCGTGCTGGAACCAGCCGATCACCGACCCGGCGCTGATTCCGCTGCAGGACACCAATGACACCTTCATGGCCAACATGCAGAAGAACGGTACCTATTCGGTGGTGCCGCGTATTCCCGGCGGCGAGATCACCCCGGACGGCCTGCTGGCCATCGGCGCCGTGGCGAAGAAATACGACCTCTACACCAAGATCACCGGCGGCCAGCGCATCGACCTGTTCGGCGCACAATTGCATGAGCTGCCGGACATCTGGGGCGAATTGATCGCCGCCGGCTTCGAGACCGGCCACGCCTACGGCAAGTCGCTGCGCACCGTGAAGTCCTGCGTGGGCAGCACCTGGTGCCGCTACGGCGTACAGGACAGCGTCGGCATGGCGCTGCGCCTGGAGGACCGCTACAAGGGCCTGCGCGCGCCGCACAAGATCAAGTTCGCGGTCAGCGGCTGCACCCGCGAGTGCGCCGAAGCGCAGAGCAAGGACATCGGCGTGATCGCCACCGACAAGGGCTGGAACCTCTACGTGTGCGGCAACGGCGGCATGCGCCCGCGGCATGCCGAGCTGTTCGCCACCGACTTGGACGACGAGGCGCTGATCCGCACCATCGACCGCGTGCTGATGTTCTACATCCGCACTGCCGACAAGCTGCAGCGCACCTCGGTATGGCGCGAGTCGCTGGAGGGCGGCCTGGATTACCTCAAGGCGGTGATCCTCGACGACAGCCTGGGCCTTGGCACCGAGCTGGAGGCGCAGATGCAACTGGTGGTCGACCGCTACGAATGCGAATGGGCGGGCGCCCTCAAGGACCCGGAGAAGCTCAAGCGCTTCCGCACCTTCGTCAACGACCGGCGCGCCGATCCGGACATCCATTTCGTCAAAGAGCGCGGTCAGCGTCGACCGATTACCGCCAGCGAACTCCACCTGATTCCCGTTACCGATGAGGTGCTCTGATGAGCCAGCCCAACGCCGTGCGTGCCCAATCGCTTCCCGCCACCCAATGGCAACCGCTGTGCCGCAGCGCCGACCTGGTCGCCAACTCCGGCGTGGTGGCCTGGCTCGATGGTGCGCAGATCGCGCTGTTCCATCTACCCCACAGCGAAGCCGGCGAGCAGCTGTTCGCCGTGGAGAACCGCGACCCGAAATCCGGCGCCAACGTGATCGGCCGCGGCCTGATCGGCCAGATCAAGGGCGATCTGGTGATCGCCTCGCCGCTCTACAAGCAGCACTTCCGCCTGCGTGACGGCACCTGCCTGGAGTACCCGGAACAGCGCCTGCGCGTGTGGCCGGTGCGCCTCAATGGCGACACCGTGGAAATTGGTCACGCAGGCTAGTGCGGCACGCGGCTCGTTGGCCTAAGTGATGGCGATACACGAGCCTGCAGAAGGAGCGATGCGAGTCGATGACCGTTCTCTAGTTCGCTGTCATAGAGCCGTTTTCGCCGCGCTCTAGCGACTGGCCTGTTTGTCTCCAGCGCCCGTTATCAGCGGGATTGAGCCTGGTAGCGTGTGCGAAATAACTTGTCGCAAATTGTCATATTGGTCGGTCTGACAAAAGCACAGAATGCGCCTTCTGTTCAGCCATAAAGTGCGTGATCGTGGACTATATCCTGCAATTGACGAGCGACCCCGCTGCCTGGGTCGCTTTGGCCACTCTGGTGGTCATGGAAGTGGTACTGGGCATCGACAACCTGATTTTCATCTCCATCCTCACCAACAAGCTGCCCGAGCATCAGCGTGCCAAGGCGCGCCGCCTCGGCATAGGCGCCGCGCTGATCCTGCGCCTTGCCCTGCTGGGCACCGTGGCGTGGATCGTCAAACTGGTCGACCCGGTGATCGAGTTGTTTGGCCAGGCGTTCTCCTGGAAGGACATCATCCTGATCGCCGGTGGCCTGTTCCTGCTCTGGAAGGCTACCAAGGAAATCCACCACACCATGGACCCGGAGCCGGAAGGCGACATGTTCGTCGGTCGCGCCGCCACGGTTGGCTTTGGCGCGGTGATCGTGCAGATCCTGCTGCTCGACCTGGTGTTCTCGGTAGATAGCATCATCACTGCCGTGGGCATGACGCCCCACGTGCCGATCATGGTGGTCGCCGTGATCGCCGCCGTCACCGTGATGCTGCTGGCCGCCGATCCGCTGGCGCGCTTCATCAACAACAACCCGACCGTGGTGATGCTGGCGCTGGGTTTCCTGATCATGATCGGCATGACCCTGATCGCCGAAGGTTTTGGCGCCCATGTGCCGAAAGGCTACCTGTATGCGGCGATGGCCTTCTCGGCGGTCATCGAAGGTCTGAACATGCTGTCGCGCCGTGCCAAGCGCAAGGCCGCCGCGCAAAGTAAAACGCCTTCCTGATGCGAACCTCGTGCGCCTGTTTTACAGGCGCACGAGGCGACATCCGCTATTTCCCTTCCACTCAGTTCACTGCCATGACCGTTCGGTTTTCAGGTGGTGGCGCTGTGCTATCTTTTTCGTCAGGCTTGGCTATTGCATCGGTGTGGCTCTGCGGTTGCAGGGGCCGGTGCGGTGGAGTGTGACCGCCGTCACCAATCTCCACTCTGCTAAGCGGCCTGGTCGTCGTTTGGCCTGTCGCGGCAGGTCAGGCGCGGGTCTATGAATTAGAATCCGTCCTATTGTTGGCGTCGAAAAGCTGGCAGCCCAGGCCGCCCGCCGCGCCCCTATTAGCCGATAGCGCCGTTGCGCGTGAGGAGCGAGAGTTGATCAAACGTTGTATGCAGGCCCTGGTACTGAGCCTTGGCCTTGTCAGTCTCGCCAGCTGGGCGGAAATGGCACCACTGGAGGCCATGAACATGGCCGGCCTGCAGCGCAGCCTTGGGCAGATCATGGCCAAGGACTACATGATGATCGGCTCCGACGTGAAGGTCGACGACGCCACCAAGCAGCTCAACACCAGCGTCGCGCTGTTCGAGGATCACCACGCCAAGCTCAAGGCCCATCCGACCAACAGCGAAGTGCAGGCCGGCCTGGCCCAGGTCGAGGTGATCTGGACGGCCTACCGCGCCATGGTCACCGCCAAGCCGGACAAGGCCCAGGCGCCAGCCGTACTGGCCAAGGCCGAGGAGCTGGTCAAGCAGACCCAGCACGTCACCGATCTGTTCGAGAAGCACAATGGCGACGCCGCTTCCCACTCGATCAACCGCAGTGGCTGGAACCGTGTGCTGACCCAGCGCACTGCGATGTTCTACATGGCCCGCGCCTGGGGCGTGCAGGCACCGAATCTGGATGCCAACTTCGACGCTTCGGTGAAGGAGTTCGACGCCATCATGAAGGAGCTGCAGGCCGCTGGCGCGCCCAACGATGAAATCGCCGCCGCCCTGCGCAAGACCGACGCGCGCTGGCAGTTCGCGACCAAGGCCTTTGCATCCAAGGAGTTCGTGCCGACCATCGTGGCCGTCAACGCCGAGTCGATGTTCCGCCAGCTCAACGAAATGACCCGCCTGTATGCCGGCCTCAAGGGCGACCAGCTCTGATCGCCTGGCTCGCCCCGCCACTGCGGGGCGAGCCACCTTCTTAGTCTTTAAGTCGCTGTACGCCGGTCTCTGAAAGCAGCCATCTTATTTCTTCTAGTGCTCCGCCCCCGGCGGATGGCCAAAGTGCGCCCGATAGGCATGGCTGAAGTTCGCGGGGCTGTTGTAGCCCAGGCGATAGGCGATCTGCGCCACCTGCCATTTGCGCTGGCGCAGCAGCGTGCGGGCCAGCTCCATGCGCTGCTGGCGCACATACTGCAGCATCGATTGCCCGAACACCTGGCCGAACGCGCGGCGCAGGGTGGTTTCGCCCACCCCCAGTTGCTGAGCCAGCGCCTGGCTGCCCGGCGGTTGTTCCAGGCTGGCGTCGAGCAGGCGGCGTGCCTCGAAGGCCAGGTCGCGCTGGCCACGCACCGGTTGCGGCGCGCTGCTCGCACGGCCCTTGAAGTGCGCGGCCAGTTCCACCAGCACCGCCAGGCTCAGGCTCTCCTGATGCAGGCGCTCCAGGGTGCCGTGATACGGCGACTGATACAGGCGCTGCAGCAAACCGCCCAGGGCCTTGCAGTGCTGCAGCTCGCTGAAGCGGATGCCGTCGTCGAGCAGGCCGAGCAGCGGTTGCAGTTCGGGGTCTTCTTCAGCCAGCTCATGCAGATAGTCGCCGGCGATGCGCAAGCCGGCCATGCGCGCGTGGCTGCCGGCCGGCAACTGGTCGATGGCCTCCATGGTTTCGCTGACGCCGAGCATGTGCGGCATACCGGGCGTGTAGCGGTGTAAGTGACCGTCGACACGATGCTCCCATCCGCCGTCGAGCACCTGGACGATGCACAGGCTGCCCGGCAGCACCTTGTCGATGCGCAGCGGCTCGGGAAACTGCAGGTCGCAATCGAAATACTGCAGGTGCGGGCGCACGGTGCGGGCACGGTAATGCCCGATGGCACTGCCCATCACGCGAGGCGTGCTGGCGTCGAACACACCCGCCTTGGCAAGGGCGGCCGGCTGTTCGAAGCAGAATTGCGTATCCAGGTAGGGGGTCCAGCGTCGCATCGGAGAGGGTGCATCCTTGGGGTGGCGGTTGACACACTTTGACATCTTACTGCGATCGATCTTCGACCGTCAGTCGTTGTGATCGAGCGATTTATTGTTGTGCGCCGCGGCTGCGCTGCTAGGCACGCTGCACCACGTTGAGTTGAATGGCCGATTTCAACGGGAGTAGATGCATGAAGATTTTCGCAAGAAGTACCGCATTGCTGGCCATGCTGCTGGCGCTCGCCAGCGGTCTTGTACAGGCCGAGGAGCGCCCGGAAGTGGCGCCCAAGGTGGTGGCATTTGCCGGCGAGCAGGGCGTGAAGGTGTGGACGCTGCGCATCGGTGCACGCAGCGAAAACCAGGCGTTGGTGCAGGTCGAAGGCGTGGACCACGACTGGGACATGCGCATCCAGCGTATGGACGTGGAAAAGAATGCCGATGACACGCGCTACAGCACCCAGGTCGATGGCAAGAAGTTCGTGGTGCTGCTGGTGCGCAACGGCTGGGGCGAGTTGTACCTGCCCGGTGAAGCCAAGCCGATGATGGTCGGCTACGACAACGGGCTGTCGGAGCAGGGTAATGCTCAGGCGTTTCTCACCGACTACCTGCAGGCCAAGTAAGGCGCTGGCGCAGGCGGCAGAGTGTTGAGCAGGCGGCTGTTTGTTGTGAGCGCCAGCCGCCGCGCTGCCAAGCCCGTCTGCCGGGTCGGATAATTCGCGCATCATGTCGATGCGAGGATTTTTCCGATGAACCAACCCCAATCACCGCGCTTCTCCGATGACGGTGTCGTGTATCCGCGTGGTGCCCAGCGCGACGCCATGGTCGCCGAACTCACCCAGCTCATTGAGCGGGTGCCCGAGCAGATGGAGTTCACCAATACCAAACGCTACTGGGTGCTCGGCCCTGTGCTCACCCTGGGCGCGCTGGGCATTCTGTGGAGCGGCGTCAGTTTCGGCAAGACCGGCCTGATCATTTGCGGTGGCTTCATGACGCTGTTTTTCATGTTGCTCACCTGGCAGCACCGCAACGCCGGCCGCGAGGTGTTCATGCGCCTGACCCGCCGCGAGCTGCATCACACCGCGCTCAGTGGGCCTGTCGACCTGACCAAGGTGGTCGACGTATTCGTCAAGGACGAAGGCCTGCTCACCCTGCAGAAACTGACTCTGAGCGACACCGCCTCGCTGCCGACCCATCGCGCGGTGTCGGTGCTGTTCGGCAATCAGGCCATGGCGCTGAAAAAACCTCAGCCCCATGTGCGCATCAACTCCGCCGGCGTGGCCACTGGCGGCAGCAAGCTCGATATCGATGACCTGCACACCCTGCTGACCGCTTACGTGCAGGCAGCCCTGGCCCAGCAACAGCTCGACACGCTCAAGCAACATGGATGATGCCAGCCGCGCGGTGCTGCTGAGCGAGCTGCAGGACCAGGCCGACGGCCCGCAACAGTGTCACGAAATCCACGAGCGTGCTTCCGGGCAGGCGCTGTGCAGCGCCCTGGGGGCCGCGATACTGCTGTTCGTCGGCGGCTGGCTGGTCAGCCTGCCGAGCATCATCCACATGCGCTCGGCGCAGTGGCTGTGCTGGGTGCCTGGCGCCTTGCTGCTTGCGGCGGGACTGGCAATGCTCGCCGGTGCCGAGGCGTTCAGCCGCCGTAATGGCCGCCTAATCATGTTGCTGACCGCCGACGGCGTGCAATTTGCCAACGCCCGCGAGGCGACACCGTGGCAATGCTTCGATGCCTTCGAGATCCAGCAGCATCACCTGCGCCTGTCGCTGGTGTTTTCGGTGATGGCCGGGCAGCGCGTGCAGGGGCTGACACCGCCATGCTTCAAATCCCTGGCTGCGCCGGATGCGCGCCCGGTCGCCGCCTGCATGCGCCTGCGGCTATGGCTGTTCAACCCGATGTTCGACGGTCGCCGTCTGGATATCGAGGAACTGACCGAACTGCTCTATGCGTACCTGCAGGCTGCCCAGGCGCGGCGTACCCTTGGCAAGCTGTTTCCGGAGGTTCAGCGCTTCTCGGCGGTGCGCCACAGCACCGGCCAGTAGGTCGAGTCCAGGCCGAGGCAGGTGCCCAGCATGGTGGCGTGGACCGGCACGAAGCCCTTGCCGTCGTAGCGCCAGCGCTGGGTAAAGCCGCAGCCGCCCATGCCCATGGCCAGAGTGAAGCTGCTCAGTTCACCGCTTGCCGGGTCGAATTCGACACTGCCGCTGGGTGGCAATTCCTCGAAGACGGGAATCTCAGGAATGCTTGCCCTGCGCGCCTGCTGGGGCTTATCGAGCGGCGCCTGGTACAGGCTGTAGTTGCAGTTGTAAGCGCCGCAGCCGGTCTTGAGGATGACCAGTGCCTCGCGGTCACTGAGCGCGAAGGCCTGGCCCTCGGGCAGCTCATCCTCATACATCTCGGGCTGCCAGTCGCTGCGCGTCGCCTCGCGCACCGCGTACAGCACGCGCTTGCTGTCGACCGCGCTCAGCGGCTTGGGTGCTTGCCAGGCTGGCGCCGGCGGCACGGCGGGGGCGGGCGGCACGCTGCTCGCCGGGTTGCTGCCCTTGCGCAGCAGGGCCGTGGTGGTGCCCAGGCGGCCCTGCACCGAATCCATCAGCAGCAGAGCGGCGCTCATGCCGCTGAGCGAAGTCACCGCCTCGCCTTCCTCGGTGGGCAACACCAGGCGCTGGCCATTGCGCAGCTCGGCGATCAGCGCCTGAGCATCGGCGCCCTCTACGCTGTACACCTCCGGCACCGAACCTTCGGTCAGCTTGCCTGGCTGCAGCTTCACCTTCAGCGGTTTGCCATCGAGCAGCGGCTGGCCGCTGGCCTTGTTGTAACTGAACAGGCCGACATGCAGGGCACCTTCGGGGCCGGCTTCACGGCTCACGCTCAGGCTCCAGGTGGGCAAAGTCTGCACATCTTGCTCGGTGGCGTTGGACAGTGCTGTGCACTGGCGCGTGTTGTCACAGGCCACCAGCCAGTCCTTGAGATTGCTGTACAGCGGCACCTGCTCGGCGGCGCCGGCGCTGCCGGCGGCCAGGGCGACGAGCAGGGCGAGAGAGCGACGAACCATGGGCGAACCTGCGCAAGGAAAAGTGCCATTAGGGCAGGTTTGTTGGGCTACGCCTATGGGGCGGTCGCGGCGCACAAAAGATTGCTGGCTTACCACACGAAGCAGAGAGGCGTGGCCGCCCTTTGCGCGCTCTGACTTGGTAGGTGCTCGGCGACTGTTCTGCTTTCAATCATCTGGTGTTTGCTACAACACTGATCCGAAGTCAGGCGTATCCACGTCACGAGTCGAAAGGAGATAGCAAATGAGTACGCGCATCGAGAGGAAGGCTAATCCCGGAGAGGAAGATCGTTCTGCCGTTCTCCGCCCGTTGCGGGCTTACAACATGGCACAGGCTGGTGATCCGAAGCCTGAGGCCATCGCCTTACTAGTGCGCGGCGGGGACAGTGACGAGGTGATTGGCGGACTTTATGGCGAGATATTCTATCGATGGTTATTCATCGAGTTGCTCGCCATACCGGATCAAGCGCGAGGCCAGGGCATTGGATCACAGCTGATGAACATGGCTGAAGAAGTGGCGCGCGAGAAAGGTTGCACGGGAATCTGGCTCGACACCTTCAGCTTTCAGGCGCCCGACTTTTACAGGAAGCACGGGTACAGCCAATTCGGCGAACTGGATGTTTATCCGGCAGAGCACAAACGTCTGTTTTTTCAGAAGCGTTTGCAGTGAAGCTCTGCCGGGAAATGTTATTCGCGTCAGCGGAGCATCCCGGTACAGCCTGATGAAGGAACTGGTCAAAAGCAAAAATGGCGGGACTTTTAGTGCCGCCATTTTCTGTAATCAGCGTTTTTCCTGAATTAGAAATCGACCGTCGCGCTGACCGAAAGCGTGCGTGGCTCACCAAGCGTCAGGTAGTTGGATCCTGGATAGCCGCCGGTGGACGCCCAGTAGTCGCGGCCCGTGACGTTATCCAGGCGGGCGCGCAAGGTTACGTCGCGCTCGTCGAGCTTGAAGCCATAACGTGCACCGATATCCAGCCGGGTCCACGATGGAATTTCCAAGCTGTTGGCGTTGTTGGTGTATTGGCTATCGGTGTAGGTCACGCGGCTGTTGAGCGACAGACCGTTGAAGCCCGGTACGTCCCACTCACCGCCGATATTGGCCTGGACTTTGGGAACGCCGATGGGTTCGTTGCCGTCGTTTGCTCCATCCTGGGTCTTGGTCAGCTCCGCATCCAACAGCGTGAGACCGCCCAGCAGGCGGACGCCTTGAGCGGGCTCGCCGAAAACCGAGAGCTCGATGCCGCGGTTACGCTGCTCGCCACCGTTCTTGAAGATCTGGTTTTCGACGATACCGACCGGTTTCTTGGTCTGGAATACCGCGATGCTGCCGCCCACGAAGCCGCCGTCGTATTTCACGCCGAGCTCGGTTTGTTTTGCGACGTAAGGGGCCAGAGCTTCGCCTGCGTTGAGGATCGGTGCAGATGTTCCATCGGGTAAGGTAGTGGTTGAGCCGGCGGTATCGCCTGCGGTCAAACCTTCGATGTAGTTACCGTAAACCGATACCTGCTCGTTGAGCTGGTATACGACTCCCGCGACAGGCGTGGTTTCGTACTCTTTGTACTTCGAGGTTTGATTGCCGCTGTTGTAGTCGTACGCAGTTACGTCCAATCCCTGGCGACGAGCCCCGAGGGTGACCAGCAACTGGTTATCGAAGAAGCCGAGTGTGTCGGCGATCGCCAGGCTTTGCGTGTGCGTTCGGCCAGTGATGTGGGGATCGGACATCGAACCGCTGAATGAATTGTTGTCTGGTTTCGCGCCGTCAAATGGGTTGTAGATATCGCCAGCAATAGGGCTACTGAAGTTGCCTTGCCAGGCGTTCTTGTCCTTGGTGTCGTACATGGCACCTGAAACGACCCATTCGTGGGATACCGGCCCAGTCTGCAGATTGAAACGCATACCCACCTCGCCGGTGGTTACGGTTTCCTCACGGTAATTGTCGAAGCGAGAGGCCGTTGTGACGCCGGCGGCATTCGACGATGGGTTGGCCAGTACGTTCTTCTCCTCACCTTTGCGCATGCCCGCGGCTGCCCAGGTGGTGACGGCGTCAGACAGGTCATATTCCGCACGGAAGGTGCCGAACGTCTGTTTCTCTTTCGAGTAAGTCCAAGGTTGTCCGTAGTTTTCCTTGGCGTCCGGGGCGCTGGGAACGTCACCGGTGGGTGTGACGCTCGGCAGTGGTCTATCGATGAAGTGGTATTGATGGCCAATGTCGGCAGACAGGCGCAGGCGATCGCCCTGGTAATCGAGCCCCAGAGCAAACATGTCCAGGGTGCGATCCTGGTCTTTCACCGACGTCTCGCCATCGCGTTTGGCCATGTTCAAACGCACGCCAAAGCGGTCTTCCTCGCCGAAGCGGCGAGCAACATCTGCGCTGACGGTGCCGAAGCCGTTTGTCTCAGCGCCTACGGTCAGTCGAGTCAGCGGATCGTTTGGCGCGCGCTTGGGCAGGATGTTGATTGCGCCACCGATGCCCGTTCCGCCAGGTGCAGCGCCGTTGAGAAAGGCATTGGCGCCTCGGAAGACCTCGACGCGCTCGATGAACTCGGAGGCCACGTACTGGCGCGGCAGCAGACCGTACAAGCCGTTGTAGGCAATGTCATCGGAGTAGAGCGGGAAGCCCCGTACGACGTAAAGCTCCTGGAAGTTGCCGAAGCCGCGAGCGATTCGCACGGATGGATCGTTCTGCAGGATATCCGCCACGCTGTGCGCCTGCTGATCTTGAATCAGCTGATTGGTATAGGAGGTGGAGGTGAAAGGGGTCTCCATGTAGTCCTTGTTGCCAAGAATCCCTACTCGACCGCCGCGGGCGACCTGGCCACCCTCGAATTCAGGCACCAGACCTTCACGCGATGCATCGGCGCTGGCAGAAATGGCCGTTTCCTCAAGCTCCAGGACGTTTTCCGGCACGTCATCGGCTTCAGCTGACTGTGCTTCCTGCGGGGAAATTTCTAGCGTGGTTTGCGCGTAGACCGCTGCCGAAGAAAAGCTGGCCGCGAAGCACACAGGCAGCCATAGGGAGGTCAGTACGGTTTTGGTTGGCGCACGATGGATAGGCATGAGCAATCCTGCTGATCGCATGATCGAAGGGAATGGGGTCGGTAAAGATAGAGGTATGGCGAATAATAATCTATATCATTTTTGGGCTTTATGGATACAGATTCTCTAGAGTGCTTGGTTACCTCCGCTGTGCACCCTGCAGCCACGCAGCCTCCTTTCACGACCGCTCACTTCACCCCAGAAAACCGAGCAGGTGCTCGACCACGAAGTCAGGCGCTTCTTCTGGGATGTAGTGCCCGCACGGGGCGATCACGCCTGTCACGTTGTCGGCCACCTCGCGGGTCATGCTCGCCATCATGCTGCCCAGTGCCGCCTCGCCGCCCATGGCCAGCACCGGCATCTTCAGGCGCGTGCGCGCATGCTCGTGGTTTTGCGCCATGCTTTCGAACAGCGCCCGGTAGTAGGCGGCTGCGGCACGCCAGCCACCCGGCGCGCTATAGCAGCGCACGTATTCGGCCAGCGCCTGGGGTTCGAGCCAGCCGCTGCCCGCTCCCTTGGCATGGAAGAGCCAGCTGAGAAAGGTGTGTTCGCGGCCGCTGATCAGCGCTTCGGGCAGGTCTGGTTGGGCGAGGAAATAGAAGTGCCAGTTCTTGCTGATGCGTGTCGGCTCGAAAGCGTACATCTGCGCTGGCGCGAAGCCGGGCACGGTGGCGTCCAACAGAGCGAGCCGGCGAACCTGCTGCGGGAACAGGCTGGCGTAGGCATAGCCGATCCACACGCCCACGTCGTGGCCCACGAAGTCGAAGCGCTCCCAACCCAGGGCCTGGGTCAGTTCATGCAGGCGCCTGGCCACGCTGTTGGTGTCATAGCCGCCATGGGGCTTGTCCGAGTCGCCGAGGCCTGGTGGGTCCACGGCGACGACCGTGTAGTGTTCGGCAAGCGCAACCATGGTCTTGCGCCAGGCATACCAGGTCTGCGGCCAGCCGGGTACCAGCAGCATGGGGGTACCCCGGCCGCCGATCACGTAGTGCAGACGCTCGCCTGGCGCGCCTTGCATGCGGTGCTCGAAGGTCGCAGCGAAAGTCGTTTCATCGTAGGTCGTGTGGTTCATGGGCAATTTCTCGTGGTGTTGTATGCCTATCCTAGGGCGCAGTGCTCAGCAGAAAATTGGCAGTGGCGTAACATCACTCATAACGGTGGGTGATGAGTGGGTGAAAAACCTATGGATCTGGATCTCAAGACGCTGGGCATCTTCGTCGAGGTGGCCGAGCGTAAGAGCTTTGTACGGGCGGCCGAGGCGTTGGGGATTACCCAGGCCGGTGTGAGCAATGCCATCAAGCGTCTGGAGGCCCAGGTGGACACGGCACTGCTGGTGCGTACCACGCGCAGCGTCAATCTGACGGTCGATGGCGAGGCGTTCTTCCATCGTTGCCGGCAGGTGCTGGCCGATCTCAACGACGCCAGACTGGTGCTATGCCGGGCGGGGCGACAGCCGACGGGCACCCTCCGGCTCAGCCTGCCGGTATCCTTCGGTCGCAACCGGGTAGTGCCGCTTCTGGGCGAATTTCAGGCGCGCTATCCGCAGGTCGATCTGGCGGTCTCGATCACCGACCGCTACGTCAATCTGGTGGATGAGGGTATGGACGTGGCCATTCGCTTCGGCCCTCTGGAAGATTCCAGCCTGATCGCCCGGCCGCTGCTTCAGGTGCGCCGTCGCGTGGTGGGCACGCCCGGCTACTTCGCCAGGTATGGTGTGCCCGAATCACCGGACGATCTGGCGCAGCACAATTGCCTGGCGCTGACCTATCACGAAACCGGGCGCTCACGTGCCTGGGCTTTCCAGGCGGCGGATGAGCCGCGCGCTTTCCAGCCCAGAGGTTCGTTGACCTTCAACGATGGCCTGGCTCTGCATACCGCAGCGTTGGCCGGCTTCGGCCTTGGGCAGATTCACGACTATCACGTGAAAGGCGAAATCGACGCTGGCCGGCTGGTACCGGTTTTAGATACCTGGGAGCCGGCAGCGGATGTGATATCCATCATCTATCCGCAGTCCCGGCACCTGTCGCCGCGGGTTCGCGCCTTTGTTGACTTCATGATCGAGGCGCTGGCCAGCGAGCGCGGCTGAGATCGTAGCGGCTATGCTCAAGACACTATCCCCTGTCACTCCGGCGCCGCCCGACCCCAGGTCATCCCTTTGAAGCTTTCGCGTCTGCCCCTTGCGCTGCTCTGCCTGCTGCTTGGCACCTTCGCCCGGGCCGAGCCCTATCAGATCGTCACCGAGGAATGGGCGCCCTACAACTATCAGCAGGGTGATCAACTCACCGGCATGGCCACGGATATCGTGCAGGCGATCATGATGCTGACCGGCGACAGTTTCGACATCGTGATGATGCCGAGCATGCGCAGCTCCCTGGTGCTGACGAATCACCCCAGAACCATCATGTATTCGATGTTCCGCACGCCCGAGCGCGAGCCGCTTTACAAGTGGGTGGGGCCCATCGCCGAGGAGGCGATCCATCCCTACCAACTGGTCGGAACGCCGCCGGTGGATTCCCTCGAGCAGTTGCGCCAGGCGCCACAGATCACCACCCGGCATGCCGGGCTTATTCCTGACGTGCTCGAGGCCCAGGGTTTCGGCAATCTGGACAAGAGCGCGACCAGCAGCCAGCAGCTCTATCGCATGCTGCTCGCCGGGCGCACTGGGATCATCGTCGGCGATACCGATGCCGGTGTGGCCTATTACAGCGCCCAGCTTGGCATCGCCCCGGGCACGCTGCGGCGGGTGCCGGTCACGCTGTATCGCTCGGCGCTGTACATCGTCTTCAGCAAGGACAGTGACGACGCCACGGTCGCCGCCTGGGCTGAGGCCCTCGATCAGTTGCGCGCCAGTGGCGAGCTGGCGCGTATTCAGCAGCGTTACGCTCAGCCGATGGCGTATGATCGGCTACCTTGAGCCAGGCTCGGCTGATCAACCCTATCGATAGCGTCTGAACTGCCCGCGTCACATCGCACTCTGTATCCGGCGCTGCCTGTCCTGGCATTGGACTGGCTGGCACATCCGCCCCGAGGGCTGTCGTTCAACTGCAATGGATATGAATGCGGGTCCCATGGAACAACGAGCGTTTCTGATTGGCGGCGGCGAAACCGGCGCCCTAATCCGTGATCACGACTGGACAAGCAGCCCACTGGGTACGCCCGACACCTGGCCGCTGGCGCTGTGCAGCGCGCTCGAACTGATGCTCAATTCCCCGGAAAGCATGTATCTGGTCTGGGGCCCGGAGCTGACCTTCTTCTATAACGATGCCTACCGGCCGATTTTCGGGCCGCGCCTGTCGGGTGCCCTTGGACAGCCGCTGCCGGTATTGTGGGCGGATGCCTGGGAAGCGGTACGTACGCCGCTTATGCAGGCCATGCAGGGCGAAGCTGTGCGCTACGTCGATGTGCCCATCAAAATGGCGCGGCACGGCGAACCAGAGCAGACCTGGTGGAGCTATTCGTTCTCGCCGCTGCGTGACGATGCCGGACTGATCGCCGGCGTGCTGTGCTATACCCGCGAGACCACCGAACACGTCAAGGCCGCCCAGGCATTGCGTGACAGCGAGCAGCACCTGGACGCCCTGGTGCGCTCGTCCTCCGAGGTGCGCTTCTATATCAGCGCCGACTGGAGCCAGTTGCACGAGCTCAATGGCGGCAACTTCATCCCCGATACGCAAACCACCAACAGCAACTGGCTGGACGAATACATTCCTGCCGAGGCCCGCGATATGGTGCGTGCGGAAATCGAGCGGGCCATCGCCACCGGCATCTACCACATCGAGCATCCGGTCAACCGGGTCGATGGCACCATCGGCTGGGCTCACGTACGTGCAGTGCCGCTATTTGCCGCCGATGGCAGCATCACTAGCTGGCTGGGCGCGGCCTCCGATATCAGCGCCCGCAAGGAGGCCGAGGCCGCGCTCAAGGCCAGCGAGGCGCAACTGCGCGAACTCAACGCCACCCTCGAGCAGCAGGTGGCTGAGCGCACCGCCAAGCTGCGCCTGTTCCACGATGTGATCGAAGCCAATGCTGTGCCGATCTGCATCTTCGATACCGAGTGCCGGCAGGTCGCCTTCAACCAGGCCCACGCCCGCGCCATGCGTGAACTCTACGGCGTGACGCTGGCTGGCGGCGAAGTGCTGCCCGAGCTGATTCCCGAGCAGCAGGGCCGCGGCCTGCGTGGCTACATGCAGCGCGCCCTGAGCGGCGAAACCTTCCGCGTCGCCGCCCAGTACGGCCTGCCCACAGATGAGCTGCGCCATTACGACCTGGCCTACACGCCACTGCGTGATGCTGACGGGCAGGTCATCGGCGCCTTCCATTTCGCCCACGACATCACCGAGCAGTTGCGCGCGCAGCAGGAGCTGGAGCGTACTCAGTCGGCGCTGCGTCAGGCGCAGAAGCTCGAAGCGGTCGGCCAACTTACCGGCGGCGTGGCCCATGACTTCAACAACCTGCTGACCGTCATCCGCTCCTCCAGCAATCTGCTCAAACGACCCGGTCTGCCGGACGAGAGGCGGCTGCGTTATCTAGAGGCGATTTCCGATACGGTCGACCGTGCCGCGCGGCTGACCGGCCAGCTGCTGTCCTTCGCCCGGCGTCAGACCCTGAACCCTGAAGTGTTTGCAGTGGGGAAAAGCCTGCAGGCCCTGACCGACATGCTGGCGACCCTCAACGGCACCTGCATCGAACTGCTCCTCGATTTGCCTGAGCAGCCGTGCCACGTGTACGCCGATACCAATCAGTTCGATACGGCCGTGGTCAACCTGGCGCTCAATGCCCGCGACGCACTCAACGGCGCGGGCCGCATTCGCATTCGCGTTGCGCCCTGCATGCAGATTCCGGCCAGTCGCATGGGCGCTGCGGTCGATGGCGAGTTCGTCGCCGTGTCCATCGCCGACAACGGCACCGGCATCGAACCGGCGCATCTGGAGACGATCTTCGATCCATTTTTCACCACCAAGGAAGTGGGTAAGGGCACCGGTCTGGGCCTATCCCAGGTGTTCGGTTTCGCCAAGCAGTCAGGCGGCGAAATCGTGGTCGACAGCGTGGTGGGTGAGGGCACTGCGTTCACCCTGTACCTGCCGCGTGTCGCGCAGGCGCCGTCGCCTCGCGCCACCATGGCCGAACCGCAGCTGCTGAAGGGCGCCCACGGCACCCGCGTGCTGGTCGTCGAAGACAACATCGATGTCGGCAACTTCTGCATCAGCGCGCTGCAGGAGCTCGGCTACCTGCCCACCCTGGCAAGGAATGCCGAGCAGGCGCTGGCTCTTCTGGGAGACGCCGCCCAGACCTTCGATGTGGTGTTTTCCGACGTGATGATGCCCGGCATGAATGGCATCGACCTGGGCAAGACCATCCAGCACCGTCATCCATTGCTGCCGGTGGTGCTGACCTCCGGCTACAGCGAGGTGCTGGCCGAAGAGGGCAGCCACGGCTTCGAGTTGCTGCAAAAGCCTTATTCAGTGGACCAGCTGTCGCGCATCCTTACCAAGGTGCTCCAGAGTGCCATGTCCGGCGGCTGAGCATCCGCACGGCTGCCATCATCCGGCACAAAATTTACCCAGCACTTCGCCGGAGCCTGGCCAGTCATAGCTGCAGGGTTACCCATCAGGAGTGCGCCGCGATGGCCGTGAGATTGAAAAAATTGCAGGGCAGCGAGATACCCGAAGAGCAGCGGCACTTGGGCGAGGAAGAAATCTTTCAGGTGGTCACCGCCGATGATCAGCAGCACTTCTTCGCCAGCGAAGTGGAGGCAGCCGCCAAGGTGGCGCAGCTGATCGACAACGAGCGCGACCAGAACGCGTAGCGCCCATGTTTACTGGCGAGTCAGCACCAGCGGCTTGTCCGGCCCAGGGATACGAATCTCGCTGTCGCCGATCACGTCCAACGGCTCGCCCGGCTGCGGAAACAGCACCGCGTCGCCTTTCACGTCACTGAACAGCATCACCGCGCCGTCGAGGCGATAACGCGCCGAGGCCGAGAAATCGTAGGTCTTGATATGCGCTTTCTTGGTGATCTGCCCGTCGTCACCGAAGGTGAAGCTGATGGTCATCGGGTAGCCATCCTGCTCGACGCTGCCGCTGTACATGCCATGGGGTAGTTGAGCAGGGGCCGGCCGAGTCTTGTAGCTATCGATCACCGCCATTTTTGCCGGGCTCACCGCAGGCGGGTTGCTGCGAAATTCGTCCATCGACTTGCGGTGCTCGTAGGGCACGTAAACGGTGACGTAAGCGCCCCAGACGATAAGCCCGATCACCATCAGGCTGAACAAGTGGCCCGAGCCTCGCTGCGAATTCTTCATCGTGTTTTTCCTGCGTTACGGCGCCGGACTTGAAAGGCGCAGATTATCGCACCAGTTTTGCCGGCCTGCAGTGGGCGTCGCTGCCGGCCTGATGGCGCAGGCCGGCGGCAACGCTGCAGGTTGTCTTACTCGCTCTGCAGGGCCTCTCGCTGTTTGCGCACTTCATCGGCACTGATCGGTGCGGCGGCGTTGCCCCAGCTGTTGCGGATGTAGGTCAGCACGTCGGCGACGTTTTCGTCCGACAGGTTCCAGGCGAAGGCCGGCATCGCCGGGCCGGTGGGCGCTGAATCGGTGCTCACGGCACGGTTGCCGGCCAGCACGACGCGGATCATGGAGGCGGCATCCTGAGCGTTTACCAGCGGCGCGTTGGCCAGCTTGGGAAACAGTGTGGCAATGCCGTCGCCATTGGGCGTGTGGCAGCCCGAGCAGCGGTCGGCGTAGATGGCGCTGCCGGCCTTCATTACCGGATCATCCGCGTCCAGCGCTTTGGGCTTGTCGTGCTCGTGATCGAGGTCCTTGAGGTAGACGGCCACAGCCATCAGGTCCTCGTCACGCCAGTGCTGGGTCGAGTGCTCGACCGCCTCGGCCATCGGCCCGGAGGTGATGTCGAAACGGTTGGCGCCGGTCTTCAGGTACTGAACGATGTCCGCTTCGCTCCAGTCGCCAAGACCGACATGGGCGGCGCCGGTGATATTGGGCGCCATCCAGCCTTGCAGCACGCCGCCCTGGAGGAACTCGTCGTTCTTGTCGCCGCCGAGCAGGTTCTTCGGCGTGTGGCAGCTGCCGCAGTGGCCCAGGCCCTGCACCAGATAGGCGCCGCGGTTCCATTCGGCGCTCTTGTCGGCTTTGGCCTTGAACTCGCCTTGTTCGAAGTTCATCCAGTTCCACACCTTCATGTTCATGCGCAGGCTGAAGGGGAATGGCAGCTGGTTGGTCTCCACCTTGTTGTGCACCGGCTCGATGGTGCGCAGGTAGGCCCATAGCGCCTGGTTATCGGCGCGGGTGACCTTCGTGTACGCCGAATAGGGCATGGCTGGATAGAGCTGCTTGCCGTCGCGGCGGTGGCCGCGGGCCATGCTGGCTTCGAACTCCTCGAAGCTCCAGCGGCCGATACCGGTTTCCTGGTCCGGGGTGATGTTGGCGCCCAGCAGTTTGCCGAACGGCGTGTCGATGGCCACGCCGCCGGAGAACAGCGGTTTGCCGGGGATGGTGTGGCAGGCCGTGCAGTCGCCGAGTGTGGAGATGTAGCGGCCTTTCTCTACCAGCTCGTAGGCGTCCTGGCCACCGAGCGCATGGGCCCCGGCGCTGGCGGTGGCCAGCAGGGCGAAGCTGACGCTGAGAAGAGTCTTCATATGTTGATCATCTCCCCGGGGCGCTTGAGGTACTGGGTGCGGATCGCATGGGCGGCTTTGAAGGCCAGAGCGCCGACGGTGCCGGTGGGGTTGTAGCCGGGGTTCTGCGGGAAGGCCGAGGCGCCGACCACGAACAGGTTGGGCACGCCCCACACCTGCAGGTGCTTGTTCACCGAGCTGGTCGCCGGGTCGGCGCCCATCACGAAACCGCCGACCACATGGGACGACTGGTAGGAAGTGTTCGACCAGGGCCCCTTGCGCGGGCTGGCAAACATCATCTTGGGATTCAGTGCCTTGGCGATCTCGGCGGTCTTGTCGGTCACGTACTGGGCCATGCGCAGGTCGTTTTCGGTGAAGTCGAAGGTGATGCGCAACAGCGCTCGGCCGTGGGGGTCCTTGTAGGTCGGGTCAAGCGACAGGTAGTTGGTACGCGCGCTGTAGTTGCTCGCCTCGCAGCCGATGGACATGCTCGCGGCGTAGTACTGCGCCGTGGTCTTCTTCCACTCCTTGCCCCACTTGGGCGTGCCGGGCGGTACCGGGCGAGAGTTGATCGGCGCAGCGCCGATGGGCGTTACCCGGGTGCTGCCACCGCCGACGAAGCCCAGGCCGGAATGGTCGAAGTTGTCGTTGTTGAATTCGTCGATGCCCATGCCGATGGCGCCGCCACCGATGAAGGGGTTGAAGTTCTTGTCATCGAAGAACAGCTGCACGTTGTTGGCCGTCTGGTAGGCGTAGTTGCGGCCGGTGGTGCCGGTGTTGCTGATCGGGTCGTACGGCTCGCCGATGCCGGAGAGCAGCATCAGGCGCACGTTCTCGAAGGTGAAGGCGGCGACCACCACGATGTCCGCCGGCTGCTCCCACTTCTCGCCGTTGGCATCGACATAGATGATGCCGGTGGCGCGCTTGCCGGTGCTGTCCTTGGTCACTTCTAGCACCTCGCAATGGGTGTTGGCGGTGAAGTTGGGCATGCGCACCAGCGCCGGCAGCACGTTGACGATGGCGCTGGCCTTGGAATAGTTGGCGCAGCCGTAGTTGGTGCAGAAGCCGCAGAAGGTGCACGGCCCCATGGTCACGCCGTACTGGTTGGTATAGCCCTGGGAGGCCAGCGCGGAGGGTACCGGGAACGGCTTGTAGCCCATGTTGCGCGCCGCTTCGGCGAACAGCGTGGGCGCGTAGGTCTGCTTGGTCGGTGGGTTGGGGTATTCATTGGAGCGCGGACCTTCGAAGGGATTGCCGCCTTCGATGATCTTGCCATCGAGGTTGCCCGCCTTGCCGGAGATGCCCGCGACGCGGTCGAAAGCGTCGTAGTGCGGCTCCATCTCTTCCCAGGTGGTACCCCAATCCTGCAGGGTCAGGCCTTCGATGGCCTGGCTACCGTAGCGCTCGGTGAGGTGGCTCTTGAGGCGGAATTCCTCGGGCTGGAAGCGAAAGGTGATGCCGGCCCAGTGGTTGCCGGCTCCGCCGGTGCCATTACCCGGGTGGAACGAGCCCCAGGTGCGCATCGGCAGCGCGGTTTCGCTGGGCTTGTTGCGCATCGTGCAGGTGTTCTGGCGGGTGCGCAGCATCAGCTCCTGGCGCTGCACGTAGCGCAGCTCATCAGCTACCGAGGCAATGTTGAAGTCGCTCGCCGTGTCACGCCAGGCGCCCCGCTCGAAGCCCATCACGCGCAGGCCTTCGTCGGCCAGTTCCTTGGCGATGATCGAGCCGGCCCAGCCGAGCCCTACTACCACGACGTCGGTTGCAGGCAGTTTCTTGGCCATGCCGCTCATCCTTTACGATTCCATGCCGAGCTGCCGACGATCGACAGCGGGATCAGGTCCAGCTTCTCGTTGTGCCGGTCGATGTAGGGGCGGTAGTCGTAACGCGCGCCAGGGAAGCCGAGCATCTTCCAGCTCACCATGTCGCGGTTGCCGCCGTAGATCGGGTCGGCGAAGAAGCCTTCCATGGTGTTCTGCAGCACCTGGGTGAAGAACACCTTGGACTCGATGGCCTCGAAGGTGACCTCGCCCGACTCCAGGCCCTTGAGCACCTCGTCGCGTTGCTCGCTGTTAAGCTCGCTGAAGCGTTTGCCGAAAGCCTGTTGGCAATGCTTGCCGAGCTGCTCCAGGCCCAGGCGATAGCGTTCGCGGGGCAACTGTTCAGAGCCCGGCTCGATGTCCGGCACGAAGGGGCCCTGCTGGTAAAGGCGCTCGTAGGTACCGTACTGGCCAGCCAACTGGCGGTCGATGAACACCGCACAGCCTGCCTCCTTGCCGCTCGGGGACAAGTCATCGGCCGGAATCAGCTGCTCGGCGATGGCTTCCAGTTCGTGGGCTTCATCGGCGGTCAGAAACTGCCAGCCCTTGGCGTCGTAATGCAGCGGGCCGTTGTGATCGAACGGCAGCCACTGCGGCACACCGCTGATGGTGGCGGCCTGGGCAGTGGCGGCAACGCCGGCTGCCACGCTGGCCGAGGCCTTGAGCAGCGAGCGCCGGCTCAACCCCCGTGGGGCTTCTTTGGACATGTGATCTCCTCGAACGCCGGGCATCCACTGCCCGGCTCAGGCTGTCTGATACGGAGCCACCCGAGGGTGGCAGGCGGATGCACGGGCATCCATGACGCGCGTCGACTGCTTGGGCCGGTACGAATAGTGGTTTTTCGGCACCACGACGCTGCGTCGGGAGTTGTTCCGGATCGCGCGATCAGCCGCTGCAACGCATTGCAACAAACTATTGGAGGCTCTCACGGAACTTCTTCCAAATGTCCGACAGCGAAGCGGCGCGCGGTGTTCAGGCTTTTTGTTCGATTGGTCAGGAAGTTGGCTGAGGGCATCGCATCTGCATCCTGGGCCTTCAGCTTGTATGGGGATGTTTCGCTCGCCAGATTGTCAGGCGCAGAGCGCCTCTTCAGGCTATTGTCAGCGCCATGCTGGGCTCTTCAAGTTTCCCTTAGACAAGCCGATGCAGCGTTACCCATCCTGGAGTTCACATCGTGTTCAACTCTCACCTCAAACAGATCAACAAGCAGCTGGAAGCTCGCTTAGCCGTGCAGGAGGAGGTAAGGGAGAACCTCGACAAAGAAATGATCATCATCCAGCTCGAGGCTGGCGGGCGTATCGAGCGGGTCAACGAGCTGTTTCAAAGCGAGTTGGGCTATCGCCCCGGCGATGTCGAAGGCCAGGCCTTGGCTCAGCTGTCGCCGCCGGAGCTGGCCCGTGACCCGCACCAGTCGCGGGCGCTGTCGGCCATCAGGGAGCGTCGACATTTCAGCGGCGCGCTGCGTCTGCTGGGCAAGGATGGTCGCCACGTGTGGCTGCGTTCGGTGGTAGTGCCCATGAACGATGTACAGACTGGCAAGCAGCAGTTGGTGATCCACTCCAGCAACCTGACGCGAACCATCGAGGCCTCGCTGGAAAACGAAAGCCTGGTCAAGGCACTGATGCGCTCCACGGCGGTGATCGAGTTCAACCTCGACGGCACGGTGATCACCGCGAATGATCTGTTCTTGCGCGGCATGGGTTACAACCTGGCCCAAGTGGTCGGCAAGCATCACCATATGTTCTGCACACCCGAGGAGAGCGCCTCGGAGGCTTATCGACAGTTCTGGGAGCGCCTGCGCCGCGGCGAATTCGTGGTCGACCGCTTCCGGCGCATCGACAGCGCTGGTCGTGACGTGTGGCTGGAGGCCTCCTACAACCCCATCATCGATCTGCACGGCAAGCTCTACAAGGTGGTCAAGCTCGCCACCGTGATCACCGAGCAGGTGAACATGGAGCAGGCCGTCGCCAAGGCCGCCAACCTGGCCTACAGCACTTCGCTGCAAACCGACGCCAGCGCCAGCAAGGGGCGTGAGGTGATCCGCGAGACCGTCGAGGTGCTGCATCGCCTGGCCAGCGCCATGGAGAGTGCCACCCAGAGCATCCAGGCACTGGACGAGCAGGGCAAGGCGGTGGAGACCATCGTCGCAGCGATCAGCGGCATCGCCGACCAGACCAACCTGCTGGCGCTCAATGCCGCCATCGAAGCGGCCCGCGCCGGCGAGCAGGGCCGTGGTTTTGCCGTGGTAGCCGACGAGGTTCGTCAGCTCGCCTCGCGCACCTCCAAGGCGACTCAGGAGATCGTCGCCGTGGTGCAGCATAACCAGACGCTGGCCTCCGGCGCGGTTGACGTGATCACCCGCAGTCGCGAACTGGCGACTCAGGCGCTGACCATGGCCAATGACTCCGACGCGGTGATCCAGAACATCCAGAATGACGCCGAGTGCGTGGTCGCAGCGGTCAGCCAGTTCTCCAGCCAGGTGGCTACCTGACCGGCTGCCTGACGAGCCTTGCTAGGCTCGTCAGGCAAGCCTCAATCCTCCGCTGGTACCGTCCAGAACAGCTGCACTCCATCGTCGCGCCAGGCGATGGTGACGTTGTCATTCTCGGCGATCTCGTCGAGCAAACGCGTCCAGTCTTCGGGGCTGTCGCCTTCGGCGCGCAGCAGCACCGCCGAGCGCGAGCGCTGGGCGGCCGGCGCGTTGATGGCCCGGGAAACCCGGGCACCGAGCTGTTCATAGGAGGTGGCGGAGGCAGCTTGTTGAGTCATGGATGGGCTCTCGGGTTGCTGTATGTGCATACAGTAATCCGGCCAGTGGCCAGCTGTCACTCCCCGTTCGAGGTTCTGTCACTGCCGATGATGGCCAATGAATGCTCGGTGCCGTAGCAAGGGAAATACAGGCTCACGCTGGTGCCTTCGCCCAGCCGACTGGTCACGGTCAGTTGGGCGTTCATGTCGGTCACGAAACTCTTGACCATGGTCAGGCCCAGTCCGGTGCTCTTGTCGGCCGAGCGGGTGGTATAGAAGGGCGCGAAGATATGCTCCAGCGCCTCCGGGGCGATGCCGCTTCCGGTATCGGCGATACGGATCGCCACGTATCGCCCGGCCTTGAAGTTGGCGTTGTGCTCGGGGAAGTTGCTGCGGTCCAGATGGGTATTAAAGGTGCTCAGCGTCAGCTGGCCGCCATTGGGCATGGCATCGCGTGCATTGGCCACCAAGTTGATGATGGCGCTTTCCAGGTGCTGACGATTGGCGCGCAGGAAGCTGCTGTCGGTGGCCAGGCTGAATTGGCAGCTGATCGCCTGGCCTACCTCGTTGCCGACCAGCGTGCTCATGCCCAGTAGCAACTGGTTGGGATCGATACGCTCCAGCGTTCTAGGCCGTGTGCGAGCGAACAGCAGCAAACCTTCGGCCAGCTCCGTGACCTTGTCGGTGGCCTCCCGGCACAGTGCGTAGCGCGCCTGCAATTGCTCCGAACCGACGTCGCGGATCTCCTTCTCCATCAGCGCCAGGCTCATCGACAGGCTGGTCAGCTGATTGGTGAACTCGTGGACGACACCGCCGCCGACCTTGCCGATCTGCTCCATCTTCTGGGCCTGCAGCAAGGCGTTGTGCAGGTTGCTCTGCATCTGCACCTGAGCCGCCTGCTGGCGCAGATCCTGGATGCTGTTCATAAAGCCGACCATGGCCCCGTCCTTGTCGAGCAGGGGAACGATGTTGGCGAGAATCGGAACCTGACTGCCGTCGCGCTGCTCGACAATCATGCGCAGGTTGGTGATCGGCTTCTTGCTGAGCAGCACCGCCGCCAGCGGTGACTGCTCAAGCGGCATATGGGCGCCGTCCTCGCTACGCAGGCGATAGGCGCCTGTGTACCTGACCTGCCCCTGGCTGATATCCGGCGCCTCACCCCAGATCTCTGCCGCCTTGGAGTTATAGGTCGTCAGCTGCCCCGCCGCGTTGCAGAGGTAAACCCCAACCGGCAGAAACTCGATCAGCTCATGGCCCAGCTTGCGCACGAGCGGCACATCATCAGGCAGCCGTAGACCGGCGCCGAGCGGGTTATCTGCCATGGTGGCTCCGTTTGGTGATGGACGTAGCGTAGTCGGTTCGACGGCGGGTGCGATAGGGTGATTAAGCGAGGGGAAGATGAGCAATATGCCGACTTCAGAAACGACAAGGCCCCGCATTTCTGCGAGGCCTTGTGTTGTATGGTGCCGGCACCAGGAGTCGAACCCGGGACCTACTGATTACAAGTCAGTTGCTCTACCAGCTGAGCTATACCGGCTTTGAGGGGCGCCATTATATCCATTCGTTTGCACGAGTAAAGCGGCGCGAGGCAGCTTTTTTACGGCCGTTCCAGCCGCTCTGGCTGGGGCTTATACACAAATGGGCAGCGGATAGAGGCTTTTTAGAGAATTTCTACGCAGCCTTTCACAGTTTTGGCAAGTGACTGTTCTGTATAGCTTTTTATTGGTGATTAAAAAGTGGTCAGCTTTGGCCGCGCGTTATGGGTGGCGGGCTGGCGTGGTTTGCTCAGCTTCTGTGAACAGAGTTATCCACAGATTGTGTGCGCAACTCAGGGGCGCTCGGCGAGCAGCAGCAGGTTACGTGGGGTCAGGTGCGCGGCGCAGAACTGGCCGAAACGTACGGCATAGCCCTGCTCCTGCAGATACAGGGCGCGGTCGAGTACCAACCAGAGTTCCAGGGGGCGGCGGAACAGGTCGCGTACCAACTCCAGATTGCGCACCTTGGCCAGGCGTTGCCAGCCGGCTGCTTCCAGGCGTTGCCAGTCGTGTTCGCCAACAGCGGGCAGTTGCTTGAGTTCTGCGAGGTCGCGGCAGTAATCGGAGAAAGGTTTCTTCAGCCAGGCGGGCGGCAGCGAGGGCGTGGGCAGGTAGGTGTCGACGCCGCGCAGCCCGCGCTGCAGCAGGTTGAAGGCCAGGCGCCAGGCCATGGACTGGTCGCGCTGCTGGCGTACTCGGTTGCCGGCGGTCACGGTTTCGCTCATGGGCAGGGCCAGGTCGTCCAGCGAGAGGCGCAGCGGCGAACCCAGTGCGGTTGTGGATAACGGCTGGTAGCCGGCTGCCGCTACGCGGTTGTAGCAGCAGGGCGCGATGGCCAGCTGGCGACAGCCCGCAGCGCTGGCCAGCTGCATCAGGCGTACGTGCAGGTCGCCGCAGGCGTGCAGGGCGACGGGGGTTTGCTCGGCGTGCAGTTGGGCTGCGGCGCTCTCGGCGAGTACGTCCTGCTCGATATGTTGGGCGGTTATCCCCAGGCGCAGGCTCAGTTCGGCGCCGCTGGTTACCAATGCCTGGTCGTATTCCAGGCAGGTCAGCTGCTGGCCGCCGTGGGCGAGTACGCGGCCGAGGTGGCCTTTGCCGGCGCACCAGTCCAGCCAGTGCTGCGGTTGTTGGGCGAAGCCCAGGCTGCTGCCGAATGCGCGTATCTGCTGCCACTTGCGACCGGGAACGTCCACCGAGAAGCGCGGTGGCAGGTCAGCCGAAGGCTGCTGGGGCAGGTCGCCGACTTGGCTCAGGTGCTCGGCCTGCCAGGCCAGTTCGGGGAAGGGCGCCGGTGCGTCGCTCAGTGCCGTCGGCTGGTTGTGGCTGGCTTCTGCCTGCTCCAGGGTACGGCTGCGCAGCCAGGCGGCCAGCTCGGGGTATTGCTGTTCCCAGGGCAGCGTCTGATGCGTGAACGGCCGGGGTTTCCACAGCGCCTGGTGGGCGACGAGAAACTTGTCCAGCGCCTGGAAGCGCTGGAGCAGCTCGACGCCACTGAGGGGCGGGATAGATTCGGTTGTCATAAGCGACTGCGACGGGGCTTGCGCCCTGTCGTCACCCTAGCGGCCCTGGCAGGCGTCGACGCGCAGCCAGCGTTCCAGCAGCTTGAAGGCGTTGATCAGCACGAAGGTGATCAGCAGATAGAACACCCCGGCAGCGAAGAAGCCCTCGACCGGTAGGTAGGTGCGCGCGTTCATGGTGCGCGCCATACCGGTCAGTTCCAGCAGTGTCACGGTGCTGGCCAGGGCGCTGGCCTTGAGCATTAGGATCACTTCGTTGCTGTACGCCGGCAGGCCAATGCGCGCCGCCCGTGGCAGCACGATGTGCAGCATGGCCTGCGCCCGCGACATGCCCAGCGCCCGTGCCGCTTCAATTTCACCCGGCGGTACGGACTGGATGGCACCACGCAGAATCTCGGCGATATAGGCGGTGGTGTGCAGGGTCATGGTGATCACCGCGCACCAGTACGGGTCGCGCAGGTACGGCCACAGCGGGCCCTGGCGCACGGCGTCGAACTGCGCCAGGCCGTAGTAGACCAGGAACAGCTGTACCAGCAGCGGCGTGCCGCGGAAGAAGAAGATGTAGCCGTAGGGCATGGCGCGCACGTACCAGTGACGCGAGGCGCGAGCGATGCCCATGGGGATGGCCAGGATCAGGCCAGTGACGACCGCCACGGCGACCAGCTCGATGGTCAGCACAGCGCCTTGGGCTAGGCGCGGCAGCCAGGTGATGATGACGTCCCAGTTCATGCCTCACTCCGCTTGAAGCCGCGGCTCGCACGCTTCTCGAGGAAGTGCAGGCCAATCATGGCAATGATGGTCAGGCCTAGGTAGATGAACGCGGCGACCATGTAAAAGGTGAAGGGCTCCTTGCTGGCGGTCACGGCGATCTGCGACCGGCGCATCAGCTCGTTGAGGCCGATGACCGATACCAGGGCGGTGTCCTTCATCAGGATCATGAACAGGTTGCCCAGGCCGGGCAGGGCGATGCGCCACATCTGTGGCATCACCACGCGCCATAGAATGCGGCCCTTGGACAGGCCCAGGGCCTGGCCGGCTTCACGGTGGCCCTTGGGGATGGCCAGGATCGCGCCGCGAAACACTTCAGTGGCGTAGGCGCCGAAGCACAGACCCAGGGCGATGACGCCGGCAGCGAAGGGCGACAGCTCGAGGCTCTCGACGCCGAGTAGTTCGGCGAGGCCACGCATCAGCCCCACGGTGCCGAAATAGATGAGCAGTACCCAGAGCAGTTCGGGCACGCCGCGAACCAGGGTCGAGTAGGTGCCGCCAAGCCACTGCAGTGGCTTGTAGGGCGAAGTCTTGGCGAAGGCGCCGAGCAGGCCGAGCACCAGGCCGACGCACAGGGCGCTGAGCGCCAGTTGCACGGTCATCAGGGTGCCGGCGGCCAGGGCCGGGCCGAATCCGGAAAGATCGAAATTCATGGAAACTCAAAGGCCCGCGCCGCCAGTGGCGACGCGGGCAGGCTGCTTAGTAGATGCTGAAGGGGAAGTACTTGTCGTTGATCTTCTTGTAGGTGCCGTCGGCAACGATTTCCTCGAGGGCCTTGTTCAGGCGCTCGCGCAGGGCGTCGCCCTTGCGCACGGCGATGCCGATCTTGTCGTTGTCGAATACCGGGTCGCCCTTGAATTCGAAGTCCTTGCCGGCGTCGCTCTTGAGCCATTCCCAGTTCACGAAGGTGTCGGCCAGCACGCCGTCGACGCGGCCGGAGGCCAGGTCCAGGTAAGCGTTTTCCTGGGTGTCGTAGAGTTTCACGTCCACCACGCCGCCCATGTTGTCTTCCAGCCAGGTGCCGGCGATGGTCGCGCGCTGGGCGCCGATGACCTTGCCTTTCAGGCTGGCCTTGTCGGTCTTGAAGTCAGCGCTTTTCGGGGCGATGAACTGCAGCTTGTTGGTGTAGTACGGATTGGTGAAGTCCACGGCCTGCTTGCGCTCGTCGGTGATCGACATGGAGGCGATCAGGAAGTCGAACTTCTTGGCGTTCAGAGCCGGGATGATGCCGTCCCAGTCGGAGGTGACCACTTCGCACTCGGCTTTCATCTTGGCGCACAGGGCCTGGCCGATTTCCACGTCGAAGCCGCCGACCTGGCCGCTGGCGTCGATGAGGTTGAAGGGTGGGTAGGCGCCTTCGGTGCCGATCTTCAGTTTGTCAGCAGCGACGGCACTGGTGCCGAAAGCCAGAGTGGCGGCAGCTGCCAGCAGAATCTTCTTATAGCTATGCATGCGTGATTGCTCCGTGTTTAACGATTGCTGGACATGAATTGTTTGCAGCGCGCCGACGTCGGGTTGTCGAACACCTGATCGGGCGTGCCCTGTTCCTCGACCACACCCTGGTGCAGGAATACCACCTGGCTGGAAACCTGGCGAGCGAAGCTCATCTCGTGGGTCACCAGCAGCATGGTCCGGCCTTCTTCGGCGAGTGCGCGGATCACAGTAAGCACTTCTTGTACCATTTCCGGGTCGAGGGCCGAAGTCGGTTCGTCGAACAGGATTACCTTGGGCTGCATCGCCAGGGTGCGGGCGATGGCCGCACGCTGCTGCTGGCCACCGGAAAGCTGATTGGGGTAGACGTGGCGCTTGTCGGCGATGCCGACCTTGGCCAGCAGCCCCTCGGCGATTTCGCGGGCCTCTGCCTTGCTCTTGCCGAGCACGCGGCGCGGTGCTTCGGTGATGTTGTCCAGCACGGTCATGTGTGGCCAGAGATTGAAATTCTGGAACACGAAGCCGATTTCGCTGCGCAGGCGATTGATCTGGCGGTTGTCGGCGGCGATCAGTTCGCCGTTCTTCTGTGCCTTGAGCTTGAGCTCTTCGCCGGCCACGAGGATCTGGCCCTGATGGGGATTTTCCAGCAGGTTGATGCAGCGCAGGAAGGTCGATTTGCCTGAGCCGGACGAGCCGAGAATGGAGATCACGTCACCGTCGCGTGCCGTGAGAGAAATGCCTTTGAGCACTTCGAGGTCGCCATAGCGTTTGTGCAGATTGCGGATTTCCAGCGCGGGCGTGGCCTCAGCCATCAAGCAGTCCTCTTAATTCTTGTGCGGATGGAATCCGTGTTCGGCGGGGCTGTGGGCAGCAAACCTAGCATAGGCCCCAGGGGGCGCCAAGGTCGTTACTGGCCCGTTGCCGTCACGGTCGCAGGGGTGTCGCATCATCGCAGGCTGTTGTCGCCACGCCGCAAAAAAGACGGGCAAGCAGGCTGCAGGATGAAAAAGACGCGCACCCTACTGATATCCGCCTCGCAATTCCAGTGCCAGCCAGCGAATTGGCCGATCTGGAGCCAAGCCTGTCAGTTGCCGAGCATGCTCTGCACCTTGTCGCGCAGTGCATCGAGCGAGAAGGGTTTGCCGATGATCGAGGTGCGGTTGGCCGGCTCGCTCTTGTCGATCTCCACGCTTTCTGCGTAACCGCTGGCGTACAGCACCTTGAGATCGGGACGCAGTTGGCGCGCAGCAACCGCCAGTTCCTGGCCGCTCATACCGGGCAGACCTATGTCGGTCATCAGCAGGTCGATGTGTTCGTCGCTGCGCAGGATCTGCAGCGCCTGCTGGGCTTCGCCTGCTTCGGTCACGCGGTAATCGAGCTCTTCGAGCACTTCCACCGTAAGCATGCGCACCACTTCGGAATCTTCCACGAGCAGGATGCTCTGGCCGGCGGTTGATGCGCCTGGAGCTAGGTCTGACAACGGCGTTACCTCTGATAAAGGATGGTGAAACCGCAGAGCGTCCTGGCGGGCGGTTGGCCTGCCGACGCTGCATGTTTCGAAACCGCGTTGGCGGCAGGCCGCCTAGCATGGCACGAATCTGGTGCGTGGGCTGCATTGCGAGCATGCCGCCCGGCTGAAAATCGCGCATTCGATGGTTGCCGCGGGTGACCAAAGGCGGTTTTGCAACATGTTGAAGAAATAACTCGAACCCTTGGCACCTTGCCATGATCCAACCGCGCGGACGACCAAGCGCCGGCATTGGATTAACCGATGATGGCGCATTACCATCCGCCGTTTGTTCCATACCTCTTCCTATAACAGCCCAACACGGCCAGTCAGGGACCTGCGATGCCCAACAGTACGATTGATGAGAACAGCTTCAAGCGAATTCTGCGGCGCAACGTCGCCCTGCCGCTTGGCGTGGGCGTGATCAGCGCAGTGTTCTTCGTAACCCTGATTGGTTACCTGCTCAGCGTACTGGGCTGGGTGCAGCACACCGACCGAGTGCTCAACAACGCCAGCGAATCCCTGAAGTTGTCTATCGACCAGGAGACTGGCTTTCGCGGCTATCTGCTGTCTGGCGACGTGCGCTTCCTGCAGCCTTACGAGGTCGCCAAGCCGCGTATCCGCGCCGAGATGCAGACCCTTAACGAGCTGGTGGCCGACAACCCGCTGCAGGTCGAGCGCTTGCGCAGTATCGCCGCCCTGCAGGACGAATGGACCGCCTTCGCCCAAGGAGCGATCGCCGCCAAGCGCGACGGTGGCAACTTTCTTGACCCGGTGCGCGACGGCCGCGGCAAGCAACTGACCGATGCCATCCGTGATGAATACGGCGCCTTCATCGCCATGGAACAGCGTCTGCGCGAGGAACGTAACAACGCCGCCAGCAACACCGCGATCACCACCATCGCCCTGTTCCTGCTGTTCACTCTTATTTTCAGCGGCGGCCTGGCGATTTTTGGCCGCCGTGAGCTGCTGCGTCTGACGGGCACCTACGGCGCCATCCTCAAGAAACAGGAAGAGCACAACGAGCGTATGCAGGCCCAGGCCTGGCTGCGCAACGGCCAGAACCAGATGGCCGAGCGGCTGATCGGCCAGCAGGCACTACCGGTGCTGGGTCGCAACACCCTGGAGTTCCTAGCCAGCCATCTGGATGCCGCAGTGGGCGCGCTGTACGTGCGCGAGGAGCATGGCAACCTGCGCCGCGTTGCGACTTATGGCTTTTCCCGCGAGCATGAGAATGCCGAGCAGTCGTTCTACAGCGCTGAAGGCATGGTTGGCCGCGTGGCCCATGACCGCCGCTTGCTGGTTCTCGACAACCTGCCGGGCGACTACCTGAAAGTCAGCTCCGGCCTGGGCGAGGGCAAGCCTTTGGTAGTCGCACTGCTGCCGGTCAGCAACGATGGCGATATCAACGGCGTGGTCGAGCTGGGCTTCCTGCGCCCCTTGAGCGAGCGTGACAGCGAGTTTCTGGAACAGATCGCACCGAGCATCGGCGCGTCGATGGAGGCGGCCCGTTACCGCCATCGTCTGCAGGAAATACTCGCCGAGACACAGCAGCTCAACGAAGAGCTGCAGGTGCAGCAGGAGGAGCTGAAAACCGCCAACGAGGAGCTTGAGGAGCAATCCCGGGCGCTCAAGGAGTCCCAGGCGCATCTTGAAACCCAGCAGGCGGAACTGGAGCAGAGCAACGAGCAGCTATCGATGCAGCGCGACGCTCTGGATGATCGCAACACGGCCCTGCGCGAAGCCCAGCAGCAGCTTGAGGAACGTGCCGAGGAGCTGCAGCGTGCCAGCCGCTACAAGTCCGAATTCCTGGCCAACATGTCCCATGAGCTGCGCACGCCGCTCAACAGCTCGCTGATTCTTGCCAAGCTCCTGGCCGACAACCCCAAGGGCAACCTGGATGCGGAGCAGGTGAAGTTTGCCGACTCGATCTATTCGGCCGGCAACGACCTGCTCAACCTGATCAACGATATCCTCGACATCTCCAAGGTCGAGGCCGGCAAGCTTGATCTGCGCCCGGAAAACACCAATGTCGTGCGCCTGGCCCAGAGCCTTGAAACCACCTTCCAGCCGGTGGCCGGCGAGAAACAATTGGCCTTCAACGTCGACATTGCCGACGACCTGCCGCGCTCGCTGTACACCGACCGCCTGCGTGTCGAGCAGATCCTCAAGAACCTCTTGTCCAACGCCTTCAAGTTCACTGAACAGGGTCAGGTCAGCCTGAGCGTCAGCCGGGTCGAGGAGGGCGTTTCGTTCGCCGTACGCGACAGCGGTATCGGCATCGCCAAGGAACAGCAGGAGTACATCTTCGAGGCCTTCCGCCAGGCCGATGGCACCACCAACCGGCGCTTCGGCGGCACCGGGTTGGGCCTCTCGATTTCCCGCGACCTGGCCACGCTGCTCGGCGGCTCGATCAGCGTCTCCAGTACGCCGGGCGAAGGTAGCGTGTTCACTCTGGTGCTGCCGCTGACTTTCTCGCCGGGCGAAGAGGACCTCTTGCTGCCAGCCGGCGAGTCGGCTCCGGTGGTGCCCAGCGTTGCGCATGCCGTGGCTGTGCCGGCCCAGAGCGAGGTAGCGCGCAACGTGCCTACTTTCCCGGATGACCGCGGCATGTCGGTACTGGGCGGGCGCTGCGTGCTGGTCATCGAGGACGAGCCGCAGTTCGCCCATATCCTCTATGACCTGGCCCACGAGCTGGATTACCGCTGCCTGGTCGCCCACAGCGCCGAGGACGGCCTGGAGCTGGCCACCTCGCATCACCCCGACGCCATCCTGCTGGACATGCGTCTGCCGGACGGCTCCGGGCTGTCGGTGCTGCAGCGTCTGAAGGAAAACCCTGGTACCCGGCACATTCCGGTGCACGTGATTTCCGTCGAGGACATGGCCGAGGCCGCCCTGCATATGGGCGCCGTCGGCTATGCACTCAAGCCTGCCACGCGCGACCAGCTCAAGGGCGTGTTCGGCAAGCTCGAAGCGCGCCTGACTCAGAAGATGCGCCGCGTGCTGGTGGTCGAGGACGACAAGCTGCAGCGCGACAGCATCGCCCGCCTGATCGGCGACGACGACATCGAGATCGTCGCCGTCGAGTTCGGTGAGCAGGCGCTGGAGCAGCTGCGTCACCACATCTTCGACTGCATGATCATCGACCTGAAACTGCCAGACATGCAGGGCGACGAGCTGCTGGCGCGCATGGGCAGCGAGGAGATTCGTTCCTTCCCGCCGGTGATCGTCTATACCGGTCGCAATCTGACCCGTGCCGAAGAGGCAGAGCTGCTCAAGTACTCGCGCTCGATCATCATCAAGGGCGCGCGCTCGCCTGAGCGCCTGCTCGACGAAGTGACCCTGTTCCTGCATATGGTCGAGTCGGAGCTGTCCAGCGAGCGCCAGCACATGCTCAAGACCGCGCGCAGCCGCGACCGTGTGTTCGAAGGTCGGCGTCTGCTGCTGGTCGATGACGATGTGCGCAACATCTTCGCCCTCACCAGTGCCCTGGAGCACAAGGGGGCCCAGGTCGAGGTGGCGCGCAACGGCCGCGAGGCCATCGAGAAACTGGAAGCGGTGGGCGACATCGACCTGGTGCTGATGGATGTGATGATGCCGGAGATGGACGGCTACGAAGCCACCCGGCGCATCCGTGAGAACCCGCGCTGGCGCAAGCTGCCGATCATCGCGGTGACTGCCAAAGCCATGAAGGATGATCAGGACCTCTGCATGAAGGCCGGTGCCAACGACTACTTGGCCAAACCCATTGACCTGGATCGGCTGTTCTCGCTGGTCCGCGTATGGCTGCCGAAGCTGGAACGCATCTGACATGTCCGACCGTACCCAGGATATCGAGCTGCGGCTGCTGATCGAGGCGATCTACCTGCAGTACAGCTACGATTTTCGCGACTACTCCGGCTCTTCGCTCAAGCGCCGGATCGTGCACGCCATGCGCCAGTTCGAGTGCGCGAGCATCTCCGAGCTGCAGGCGCGGATCATCCATGACTCGGCGGCGTTCATGCAGCTGCTGCAGTTCCTCACCATCCCGGTCAGCGAGATGTTCCGCGATCCGAGCTACTTCCTGGCGCTGCGCCAGGAGGTGGTGCCGTTTCTGCGCACCTACCCGTCGCTAAAGTTGTGGGTGGCCGGCTGCAGTACGGGTGAGGAGGTCTACTCCCTGGCCATCCTGCTGCACGAGGAGGGGCTGCTGGAGCGCTCGATCATCTACGCTACCGACATCAACCCGCGCTCGCTGGAGAAGGCCAAGCGTGGCATCTTCCCCATCGACAACATGCGGCTGTATAGCGAGAACTATCAGCGCGCCGGCGGTAAGGGTTCGTTGGCCGACTACTACACGGCGGCCTACGAAGGTGCGCTGTTCGAGCGCTTTTTGTGCGCCAACGTGACCTTCGCCGACCACAGCCTGGCCACCGACAGCGTGTTCTCGGAAACCCAGTTCATCTCCTGCCGCAACGTGCTGATCTACTTCAACAAGACCCTGCAGGACCGCGCCTTTGGCCTGTTTCACGAGTCACTCGGGCATCGCGCTTTCCTTGGCCTGGGCAGCAAGGAAAGCCTGGACTTCTCAGCCTACGCCGGGCGTTTCGAGGCGCTGAATCGCCAGGAACGGGTGTTCCGTAAACTATGAAAGCGCCCCTTCGCAAACTCTCTGCGGTGGTGGTCGGCGCCTCGGCCGGTGGCGTGGAAGCGCTGCTCAACCTGTTCGTCGGGCTGCCGGGCGACTACGGTTTACCGGTGGTGGTGGTGCTGCACCTGCCGGACGGGCGTGAAAGCCTGCTGCCGGATCTGTTCGCCCGCCGCCTCGCGCTGCGGGTAAAAGAGGCGCAAGACAAGGAAGTGCTGCAGCCGGGCACGCTGTACTTCGCCGCCCCCGGTTATCACCTGTGCATCGAGGCCGATGGCAGCTTTTCCTATAGTCGTGAGGAGCCGGTGCATTTTTCCCGGCCCTCGATCGATTACCTGTTCGATTCGGCTGCCGATGTTTACGGCAGCCAGCTATTGGGCATCTTGCTCACGGGCGCCAACCAGGACGGCGCCGCCGGGTTGTACACAATAAAACAGCGGGGCGGAGTGACCGTGGTGCAGGACCCGCAGGAGGCGCAGGTTGCGACCATGCCCGAAGCGGCCCTGGCGCTGCACCAACCCGACTACATTCTTCCTTTGCGGGGCATTCTCGCATTGCTAACCGAACTGGACTCACGCCCATGTTGAGTAGCACCGGATGCAAACTGTTGATCGTCGATGACCTGCCGGAGAACCTGCTGGCGCTGGAGGCATTGATCCGCCGCGATGATCGTGAGGTGTACAAGGCGCAATGCGCCGACGATGCCCTGGTGCTGCTACTCGAGCACGAGTTCGCCCTGGCCATTCTCGACGTGCAGATGCCGGGCATGAACGGCTTCGAACTGGCCGAACTGATGCGCGGCACGGAGAAGACCAAGCACATCCCCATCGTCTTCGTCAGCGCCGCCGGGCGTGAGATGAACTACGCGTTCAAGGGCTACGAGAGCGGCGCCGTGGACTTTCTCTACAAACCGCTGGATATCCAGGCGGTGCAGAGCAAGGTGGCGGTGTTCGTCGACCTGTATCGCCAGCGCAAGGTCATGGCTCAGCAGGTGGAAGCGCTGGAGCGCGCCCGCCAGGAGCAGGACGCGCTACTCGCCGAGCTGCGTTCGACCCAGGGCGAGCTGCAGCATGCGGTGCGCATGCGTGACGACTTCATGTCCATCGTCTCCCACGAGCTGCGTACGCCGCTCAACGGGCTGATCCTCGACACCCAGTTGCGCAAGATGCACCTGGCCAAGGGCAACCTCACCGCATTCAGCGAAGACAAGCTCGGCGCCATGTTCGACCGCGACGAACGGCAGATCCACAGTCTGATCCGCCTGATCGAGGATATGCTCGACGTGTCGCGCATCCGCACCGGCAAGCTGTCCATTCGCCCGGTGGAGTTCGACCTGGCGCAGACCGTGCGCAACGTCGCCGAGAACTTCGCCCAGCAGATGACCGTAGCCGGTTGCGACCTGCAGCTGGACATCGATGAAGTGCTGCACGGCAGCTGGGACCAATTCCGCATCGAACAGGTGATCAGCAACCTGCTTAGTAACGCCTTGCGCTACGGCGCCGGGCGCCCCATCGAAGTGCGCGCCCGCTCCGATGAAGGCGGTGTGCGCGTCGAGGTGCGCGACCATGGCATCGGGATTTCCCTGGAAAACCAGCATCGCATCTTCCAGCAGTTCGAGCGCGCGGTGGGCAGCGAGTCGGTAGCAGGGTTGGGGCTTGGTCTCTTTATCTCCGACCAGATCGTCAAGGCTCATGGTGGGCATATCGAGGTGCAGAGCAGCCTGGGGCAGGGCTCGTTGTTCAGCGTCTGGCTGCCGCGTGGCACCCGCGTGCAGATAGGCGGATAGGTTGAACTCACCACGGCGCCAGGGTCGAAGCGAAGGTGCAGAAATTGGTAGGAGCGGAGCAGGGCAATGAACGATGTGAAACGATGCGTACTGATCGTCGAGGACGATCCGCTGCTGCTCATGCTGCTGGTCGAATATCTGGAGGGCGAGGGCTATTACGTGCTGCAGGCCGACTGCGCCGCCGATGCCTTCGCCATCCTGGCCACCAAGCCGCACCTGGACCTGTTGATCACTGACTTCCGACTGCCCGGCGGCGTCTCCGGCGTGCGCATCGCCGAGCCGGCATTGCTGCTGCGCCCGGACATCAAGGTGATCTTCATCAGCGGCCACCCCGCCGAAGTGCGCGAGACCGGCAGTGCCCTGCTCGACTCGGCACCACTGCTGAGCAAGCCCTTTACCCTGGAAACCCTAAGCACGCAGATTGCCCATCTGCTTGATTGAGGCGAGGGATACACCCGGCCGCTTCTACCTGATGAGGGGCGTGCCGGGACGTCTGGTTCATACCCAAGAATTTCGCGGGCATGGCCCGCTCCCACGGTGGTCACAGGCTGGACGGATAGGCTGTAGGGGGGGGAAGGCGCTACCCTCTGTGGCGTCCGGCGCACATCTTCCCGCGCCGTAACCCGCCAATCGGCCTCACCTTCGCCTATGGGATGCGGCCTGCAGCTACTCTTGTGCTCAACGCAAGTTACGCGACCATGACCCGAAACAGCTATTGGCATCGCTCAGATTCTGTGGGAACGGGCGGGGACGCCTAGTCCATGCCTGCGAATTGGCTCGTGCAGCACGTAGGCGGCTGAAGACGCTAACCTGATCTGACGGCCGGCGCACACCTTCAAGCGCCGTAACTCATCAAGCATCCCAACGAACTGAATACGAACCCGGGTATCGCTCCGCTCAACCCGGGCTAAGACTCATTCAGTGCTTCTCCGGCGCAGGCTTCCCTGGCTCCTCGATAGGCCGCTGCGGGCTGAACGGGCTATCCGGATCATCGACGATAGAGCCCGGATCCTCGTTACCCGGATCGTTGATTGGTATCTCATTCGGCTCGACCGGCGGCTGTTTGGGGTCGTTAGCGGCCTTCAGGGCGATATTGACTTGCATGGCTGGCTCCCGCTGCATAAGGCCCGCTGTAGTGGGGGCGGGCAATGTCATGTGGAGCGCGTGGCGAGGGCGGGCGTTCAGCGTATCCGCCAGGCGGAGGTGTATCGACTACTTGCGCCTGTAGCTCTTGGTGCCGCTGCGGGTCATGCAGTATTGCCCGCCTCGCGGGCCGGTACATAGCGTCCCGCTGCCACAAGGACAGTCGCTGGCGACGTTGCCAGTGGCTCGCAGTGTCGTGGCAGAGCCTCGGTGCTCGGCGCTGCAATCGCGCTTGCTGCCGCTGATCGATCCGTCGTTACAAAGAAACAGCGGGCCATCACAACGCGCGATGCCGCCCTTGCTACCCGAGCAGGGCGTATTGGCGGCATTGCCGAGTATTGGCAGTATCAGCAGGAGCACCAACAATCCGATCAGGCGAATGCTCATGCGCGCGGCTCCAGCCTTGAAGCGCCAGGGAAGGGAATAAATTTCAGGCACTAAAAAACCGGCACTAGGCCGGTTCTTTAATTCTCGGGTGGTACATGCACCACCTGAGTAGAAGGTGGTGCCCAGGGACGGAATCGAACCGCCGACACGGGGATTTTCAATCCCCTGCTCTACCGACTGAGCTACCTGGGCAACGGCGCGTATTAAACGGTTTTAGCCTTGGGGTGTCAAACCTTTTTTGGAAAATATTTAAATATTCCGGGCGCTTACGTCTCAGGCCGCTTATTCGCTGGGCGGCACGTAGCCTTCGGCCTGGGCGTAATCCTCGCCGGAGAGGAACTTGTCCATCTCGGCCTGCAGGAATTTGCGGTCTTCGGCGTTCATCATGTTCAGGCGACGCTCGTTGATCAGCAAGGTCTGGTGCTTCTGCCATTCGTCCCAGGCTTGCTTGGAGACGTTCTGGAAGATGTCTTCGCCTTTGGCGCCAGGGTAGGGCGCGCGATCCAGGCCGGGGAGTTCCTGTTTGTGCTTGCGGCACATCACGGTGCGGGTCATGCCATTTCTCCTGTATGCAGTGCGTCGGCCGCGCGTTTGAGCAGCTTTTTGACCGGGGCGGCGAGGCCCAGGCGCGGCGGGGTGGCGAGGTTATACCAGAGCCAGTCGGCCTCGGCCACGTAGCCGGGCACGCCGTCGACCTCGATCAGCCAGGGGGCGATGGCCAGTTGGAAGTGGCTGAAGGTATGGGTGATTTGGTCAAGCTGGCGGCGTTCGCCGAGGCGTAGTTGGTGCTGGTCGGCGAGGCTGTTCAGGGCGTCGAGGTCATCGAGTTCCGGCAGGCTCCACAGGCCGCCCCAGAGGCCGGTAGACGGCCGCCGGTAGAGCAGCACGGCGCCGTCACGGCTGACCAGCATGGGCATCAGGGTGCGTTTCTGCGGCAGTTCCTTGCGCGGCTTGGCCACCGGGTAGCGGATCTCCAGGCCGAGCAGATGCGCTTCGCAGCCGCTTTGTACCGGGCAGAGCAGGCAGGTGGGCTTGCTGCGTGTGCAGAGCGTGGCGCCCAGGTCCATCATCGCCTGGGTGTAATGATTGACGCGTTCCTCGGGCAGGAAGCGCTCGGCCACGGCCCATAGCTGCTTGGCTACCTTGGGCTCGCCCGGATAGCCTTCCTGGGCGACGAAACGGGCCAGCACGCGTTTGACGTTGCCGTCGAGAATCGGCGCGCGCAGGTCCATGCTCAGGCTGGCAATGGCGCCTGCCGTCGAGCGGCCGATGCCGGGCAGTTCGGTGAGGGCTTCGACGCTGCGCGGGAATTCGCCGCCGTGCTCGGCCATGATGATCTGCGCGGTCTTCTGCAGGTTGCGGGCGCGGGTGTAATAACCCAGGCCGGTCCACAGGTGCAGCACTTCGTCTTCCGGCGCTTCGGCCAGATCGCGCACGGTGGGCAGCGCGCTCATGAAGCGGTCGAAGTAGCCGAGCACGGTGCTGACCTGGGTCTGCTGCAGCATGATCTCCGAGACCCACACGCGGTATGGCGTGATGTTCTGCTGCCAGGGCAGGTCCTTGCGGCCGTGCGCGTCGTACCAGCGCAGCACGGCGCTGGAGAATTGCTCGGGGGTCATCGCTTGAACAGGCCCTTGAGTGCGTCTTTCAGTTCCGGGCTGACCTTGTCGCCGAGCTTCTCTTCGAGCTTTTCGTTGATGCGATCGCCGGCCAGCTTGGCTGCGACCTTGCCCATGCCTTCCTGATCCAGGCGGCAGGCCTTGGCGCCGAGCTCCAGTGGGCCCCGGCAGTGCAGCGGCCAGGCGATGCCGACGTAGCGCTGGTTGACCTCGCAGGCCGGGTCCGGCATTTCGCGCTGATCGCCTTCGATGGTGATGCCGACGCGGTAATCCATGCCCAGTACGCGCAGGTCGACATCACCGTTGCCGGCCACGCTCAGGCCGGGGATACGGGCCTGCAGGTCGGGGTTGCTGGCCACGCCGTTGCGGATACTCAGGCTGCCTTGCAGGCGCTCGAAGGGCGTGTCCTTGCTGCGCGGCTCGCCGCTCAACTGTTTGCGGTTGAGGGTGGAGATGCCGCGGCACAGTTGCTGCTCCAGGTTGGCGTCGACCAGCACGCCGTCTTTGAGCATGAAGCTGGCGGTGCCGTTGAGGGCGTCGATCCAGGCTTTCTGGCTGTTGCCGCTGGTGGTCAGGTCGCTGTTCAGGTCGAGCAGGCCCTTGAGTGGCGAGGGGCGCTGTTCGTCCTTGAGGAATGGCTCGACCGGCATGCCGCTCAGTTGGGTATGCAGGCTGAGCACCGGCACGGCAGGGCGCACGTCGGCGTCGGCCTTGATGGCGAAGCTGCCGTTGCCAAGTTTGCCGCGCAGCTCTTCCAGGCTCAGCGCGCCACCTTGGCCGCGGGCCTTGAGGCTGACGGCGCTGAGTGTCTGCTTCTGTAGGGTCAGCTGGTCGAGGGTCAGGTTGGCCTGCATATCGAGTTTGCGCAGGGCCGGGATCGGCAGCACTTCGCTGGAGCTCCAGGCCTGCTGGGTCGGTGCGTTGGGCACTGGCGTGGTGCCGGCCTGGCCAGCGTTGGCGACGGTTTCACGCACTTCGGCCTTGCGCGCCGAGTCGGCGTCCTTCTTGTCCTTGCTAGCGGGTGGCAGGTAGCGGTCGAGGTCGAGCTTGTCGCCCTTGAGCTGCACGCGCAGCGCCTGCTTGGCGAAGTCGGCCACGGCGAGCTTGCCGGTAAAGGTGCTGTCGTCGAGCTTGAGGGTCAGCTCGTCCAGCGACAGGCTGTTGGCAGTGCCGTTCAGCTGGGTGACCAGCTCGAATTGCGACAGGGTTTTCTCGTCGTTCATCGGCGGCAATTTCTGACCGAGGCTGGCGAGAAACTCGCGCAGGTTGACCGGCGCTACCGACAGGCCGCCGGACAGCTTCGGCTCGCTCTGCAGGTCACGCACCTTCACTTCACCCAGGGCGCGCAGCTGGTTGGCGGACAATTTGAGGCCATTCCATTCGGCGACTTGTGCTGCCAGGTCGACCAGCAACTGGCCCTGGGCTGCATAGGTGAGGGTCTGGCCATTGAATGGCTCGCCAGACGCCTCGCCGGACAGACGCGCATCTTCGAGCTGGTAGCGTTTGAGGGCGCGGTCGAAGCGCAGCTCGCCCTGCAGTTCGGTACGCGCACGCATCACCGGCTGGTTACTGCCGAAGAATGCGCTGAGCTTGATCGGCACACCGGCACCTTCGCGGATCGCGCCGGTGGTCAGCTGGATGCTCTCGGCGCTGAATTGCTGGCCCTTCTGGGCGTCGCGGTAGTCCACCCGGGCACCGTTGACGATCAGGCTGTCGATGTCCAGCTTGATCGGCTGGCCGCTGCTTTCCTGCGTCGGCTTGTCTGTTGATTGCGGCGCGTCGTTGCTTGCGGTTTGTTCGGCCGGCGCATCACCTGGCTTGGCCGGCGGGTGGCCGACGTCTTCCCAGTTGCCGTGGCCGTTCTCGTCACGCTGCAGGTCGAGATTCAGGCCGTCTACACGGATGTCGCTCATCTGCACTTCCTTGCGCAGCAGCGGCAGCACGCGCACCGACAGGCCGAGCAGGCGCAGATTGGCGAACGGCTTGTCCGGCGTGCTGGCGCTGGCCAGGGTGGCGTCGGTCAGCTCAAGGCCCAGCCAGGGGAACAGGCTCCAGCCAATGTCGCCGTTGAGGGTCAGCTCGAGGTTGGCCTTGTCCCGCGCCAGTTGGCGGATTTCATCCTTGTAGTCGTTGGGGTCGAACAGGTGAGTCAGGGCAAAGCCCAACGCCACGATGATCAGCAGTAGTCCGAGGAAGAACAGACCCAGGATTTTGCCGAGCGCTTTCATGGACGAGTCCTATGCAGTGACGAGAAATTGGAATCCGCGAGTATAACGCCCGAGGCGTCCCCGCGGTTAAAGGCAGTCGTGTATGCGTGAGCTCTGCTGGCAGGCACTGGCCGACGCGAGGCGTATTACCTGAGCTGGTAGACCACTACTAGCCAAGATTTGCGGCATTGAATCTGCAGAATTGCCGCTTGCACTGTAGGCACGGGTATTCATGCGCGGTGCAGGGCAATAATTTCGGTGCGTAATCGAGGGTTGGCTATGCTGTGGCGCAGGTATTGATTTGGTGTGCCTGCTTTTGGCAGTCGAACTGTCATCCGGGCTCGCTACTGTCGCGCCTAGCCCGGACATTGGAGGGCGTGTATTTTGGCGCCGGTTTTCTACCGGCTGTCGATTAGAGCCAGAATCAATGCCTAAAAAGGTGCTGTAGACCCGCAAAACTATCGTTTGGGTGGTTGCAATGCGACCATGGCGATGTGACACAATGCCACGGGGAGCTAGCGACCAGCTAGAACGAATGGACTCTCCCCATACTTACTTGTTGTTTGGCGATGCTTCTATCGATGTTTCGCCAGTAATTACCTGTTTGCCAACCTAATCAGAGAAGAAAACATGACTGACGCCACCGTGCAAAACGGTGCTTCGGCGACGCCTGCTTTCCTGTCCAAGGAACGCATCATCGCTAAGCCCGGTTTCAACCGCTGGCTGGTTCCGCCAGCTGCCCTCGCCATCCACCTGTGTATCGGCATGGCCTACGGGTTCTCCGTATTCTGGCTGCCGTTGTCCAAGGCCATTGGTATCACCGCGCCAGTCGCGTGTGCGCCGGAAATTGGTTTCTTCGAGCAGATCTTCGCCAGCAACTGCGATTGGCAGATCTCCATGCTGGGCTGGATCTATACCCTGTTCTTCGTGTTCCTGGGTTGCGCAGCTGCTGTATGGGGCGGCTGGCTGGAGCATGCCGGTCCGCGTAAAGCAGGTCTGGTTTCGGCCGTGTGCTGGTGTGGCGGTCTGCTGATCTCCGCGCTGGGTATCTATACCCACCAGATCTGGCTGATGTGGGTCGGTTCCGGCGTGATCGGTGGTATCGGTCTGGGTCTGGGCTACATCTCCCCGGTATCGACGCTGATCAAGTGGTTCCCGGACAAGCGCGGTATGGCTACCGGTATGGCCATCATGGGCTTCGGTGGCGGCGCGATGGTCGGTGCACCTCTGGCCGCGGCGCTGATGGGCCACTTCGCCAATGAAACTGGCGTAGGTGTATGGCAGAGCTTCGTGGTCATGGCGGTGATCTACTTCATCTTCATGGTCGGCGGCGCACTGGCCTACCGCGTTCCGCCAACCGGCTGGAAGCCTGCTGGCTGGGTCGCTCCGGCTGCCAAGGCCAACAACGCGATGATCACCAAGGGCCATGTCCACGTGAACACCGCGTGGAAAACTCCGCAATTCTGGCTGGTCTGGGCCGTACTGTGCCTGAACGTCTCGGCTGGTATCGGCATCATCGGCATGGCTTCGCCCATGCTGCAGGAAGTCTTCGGCGGCAAACTGATCGGCCTGAACGTGCCGTTCAGTGAACTGAGCGCTGCGCAGCTTGGGCAGATCGCTGCTATCGCGGCCGGCTTTACCGGCCTGCTCAGTCTGTTCAACATCGGTGGCCGTTTCTTCTGGGCATCGTTCTCCGACCTGATCGGCCGCAAGGCGACCTACTTCGTGTTCTTCGCGCTGGGCTTCACCCTGTACGCGCTGGTTCCGTGGACCGGTCACCTGGGCAGCATCGCGCTGTTCGTGTTCGCCTTCTGCCTGATCCTGTCCATGTACGGTGGTGGCTTCGCGACCGTTCCGGCTTACCTGGCTGACCTGTTCGGTACACAGATGGTCGGTGCGATCCACGGTCGTCTGCTGACTGCCTGGGCCTTCGCTGGCGTGCTGGGTCCGGTACTGGTGAACTATCTGCGTGAGTATCAACTGAGCATCGGCGTCGAGCGCGCTGCCGCTTATGACATCACCCTGTACATCCTCGCTGGTCTGCTGGTGCTGGGCTTCATCTGCAACCTGCTGGTCCGCCCTGTGGATCCGAAGTATTTCATGACCGACGCAGAGCTGGCCGCCGAGCGCGCCCATGGCGAGAAATCCAAGCCGTCCGCTGCCGAGCTGGAGTGGGCCGCCGATCCGTCGAGCAAGCCGCTGGTGATCGCTGCCTGGTTGGCCGTGGGTATCCCGCTGGCTTGGGGTGTTTGGATTACCCTGCAGAAGACCGTAGTCCTGTTCCACTAATCACGATCTGCTGCGCGTCGGCCCTGCGGCGTTAAAACCAGGCTCGGAATGCTCATGTACAAAAGTACACTCCGCTTCCTCGCCTGGTTTTGCCTAGCAGGGCTCTAGCTCGCGATATCGTGAAAATCCCGCCGACGCCTTGTGCGTCCGCGGGATTTTTTGTGCGAGGCTTTTAATAAGCCCTGAATTCCGACTGCCGCGCCTTGCGGCATTTTTGCCGGACGGCTTTATAGCTTTGCCGCTTATCAGCCTATAATGTTCGCCCTTTCGCCCAACGATTTTGTGGAGCAGGTGATGGCCGAACGTACGGCATCCGTCGAGCGCAATACCCTGGAGACCCAGATCAAGGTCTCGATCAATCTGGATGGCACAGGCAAGGCCACCTTCGATACCGGCGTGCCGTTCTTCGAGCACATGCTCGACCAGATCGCCCGTCATGGCCTGATCGACCTGGACATCTTCTGCAAGGGCGACCTGCATATCGACGATCACCACACCGTCGAAGACGTCGGCATCACCCTTGGCCAGGCCTTCGCCAAGGCCGTCGGCGACAAGAAGGGCATGACCCGTTACGGCCACTCCTACGTGCCGCTGGATGAAGCGCTGTCGCGCGTGGTGATCGACTTCTCCGGTCGTCCGGGCCTGCAGATGCACGTGCCGTTCACCCGCGCGGTGGTCGGAGGCTTCGATGTCGACCTGTTCCAGGAGTTCTTCCAGGGCTTCGTCAACCATGCTCAGGTCAGCCTGCACATCGACAACCTGCGTGGCGTGAACACCCACCACCAGATCGAGACCGTATTCAAGGCCTTCGGCCGCGCTCTGCGCATGGCGGTCGAGCTCGACCCGCGCATGGCCGGGCAGATGCCATCGACCAAGGGCGTACTCTGATGCAGACGGTAGCCGTCATCGATTACGGCATGGGCAACCTGCACTCGGTGTCCAAGGCGCTGGAACATGTGGGCGCCGGCCGTGTGCTGGTGACCAGCGATGCTCAGGTGATCCGCGAGGCCGACCGTGTGGTGTTTCCCGGCGTTGGCGCGATCCGCGACTGCATGGCCGAGATCCGCCGCCTGGGCTTCGACGAACTGGTTCGCGAAGTCAGCCAGGACCGTCCTTTTCTCGGCATCTGCGTCGGCATGCAGGCGCTGCTCGACCGCAGTGAAGAGAACGACGGCGTCGACTGCATCGGCCTGTTTCCCGGCCAGGTACGCTTCTTCGGCAAGGACATGGTCGAGGACGGTGAGCCGCTGAAAGTCCCTCACATGGGCTGGAACGAGGTGAGCCAGGCGGTCAAGCATCCGCTGTGGCACAACATACCCGAGCAGGCGCGCTTCTACTTCGTGCACAGTTTCTATGTCGAAGCGGCCAAGGCGCAGCAAGTGGTTGGCCGTGGCCACTACGGCAAGGATTTCGCCGCGGCTCTGGCCGACGGTTCGCGCTTCGCCGTGCAGTTCCACCCGGAGAAGAGCCACACCCATGGCCTGCAGTTGCTGCAGAACTTCGCCGCCTGGGATGGCCGCTGGTAGATGGCGCGGCTCAAGAGCCCGATCCTGACGCTCACGCCCGAGCAGGAAAGCGATGCGGTGCACAAGCTGCAGCGCTTTCTGAGCGACCGTTTCGAGCTGGAGCTGGGCTCCTTCGAGGTGCTGGAGCTGCTCGAGCTGTTCGGGCGCGACATCGCCCCGCATTACTACAACCGAGCGATCACCGATGCGCACAGCTTGCTGCGCGAGCGCTTCGAGAGCTTCGAAGTCGACCTGTGGGCGCTCGAGAAAGATTGATCCCGGCCCAGGCCGGCTGAACTAGACAAGGTGCTGCAGATGCTGATTATCCCCGCTATCGACCTCAAGGACGGCGCCTGCGTACGCCTGCGCCAGGGCCGCATGGAAGATTCCACGGTGTTCTCCGATGACCCGGTGAGCATGGCCGCCAAGTGGGTCGAGGGCGGCTGCCGTCGCCTGCACCTGGTCGACCTCAACGGCGCCTTCGAGGGGCAGCCGGTCAATGGTGAAGTGGTTACCGCCATCGCCAGGCGCTACCCGAACTTGCCGATTCAGATCGGCGGCGGTATCCGCTCGCTGGAAACCATCGAGCACTACGTCAAGGCCGGCGTCAGCTACGTGATCATCGGCACCAAGGCCGTGAAGGATCCGCAGTTCGTCACCGACGCCTGCAAGGCCTTCCCGGGCAAGGTCATCGTCGGCCTGGATGCCAAGGACGGCTTCGTCGCCACCGACGGCTGGGCAGAAGTCAGCAGCGTGCAGGCCACCGATCTGGCCAGGCGTTTCGAGGCCGATGGCGTCTCGGCGATCGTCTACACCGACATCGCCAAGGACGGCATGATGCAGGGCTGCAACGTCGAAGCCACCGCCGCCCTGGCTGCCGCCAGCCGCATCCCGGTGATCGCGTCGGGCGGCATCCACAACCTGGGCGATATCGAGAAGCTGCTGCTGGCCCGTTCGCCGGGCATCGTCGGCGCCATCACCGGCCGTGCGATCTACGAAGGCACCCTGGGCGTGGCTGAGGCGCAGGCGTTCTGCGACAACTTCAAGGTTTGAACCGTAGGGCGGGTAACACCCGCCGTAACTGACGCAATCTATATCGGTGGGTTGCACCCACCCTACGGGAGCTCCGTATGGCATTGGCTAAACGCATCATCCCCTGCCTCGACGTGGACAACGGCCGCGTGGTCAAGGGCGTCAAGTTCGAGAACATTCGCGATGCCGGCGATCCGGTGGAGATCGCCCGTCGTTACGACGAGCAGGGTGCCGACGAGATCACCTTTCTGGATATCACCGCCAGCGTCGATGGCCGCGATACCACGCTGCACACCGTCGAGCGCATGGCCAGCCAGGTGTTCATCCCGCTAACCGTGGGCGGTGGGGTGCGCAGCGTGGCGGATATCCGCAACCTGCTCAACGCCGGTGCCGACAAGGTGTCGATCAACACCGCAGCGGTGTTCACCCCCGAGTTCGTCGGCGAAGCCGCCTCGCGCTTCGGCTCGCAGTGCATCGTCGTCGCCATCGACGCCAAGAGGGTGTCCGGCCCGGGCGAAGCGCCGCGCTGGGAAATCTTCACCCACGGCGGCCGCAAGCCGACAGGCCTCGATGCCGTGCAGTGGGCGATGAAGATGGAAGGCCTGGGCGCCGGCGAGATCCTGCTCACCAGCATGGATCAGGACGGCGTGAAGAGCGGCTACGACCTGGGCGTGACCCGTGCCATCAGCGAAGCGGTGGGCATCCCGGTGATCGCTTCCGGCGGCGTCGGCAACCTGCAGCATTTGGCCGACGGCATTATCGAAGGCAAGGCCGCCGCCGTGCTGGCGGCGAGTATCTTCCACTTCGGCGAGTACACCGTGCCCGAAGCTAAAGCCTACATGGCCAGCCGCGGTATCGTGGTGCGCTGAGCCGCGCCTCGTCAGCGGTGCGCCCAATCTGGTGCAATTGACCTTTTGGGTGCCCGCTAATGGCGCTAAGCTAGCACCCGTGTGACAAGCATCGGGTCAAGCCAAAGCGTCTAGCTTGCTATTTTTGCCTGAACGTCTGGTCACGCCGGGCGCTACCTTTCCGGCCGCCCGTCAACGCATTGAATGACAGGTAGTCCAGTACATGTGCAAACGTCTGTGGTTGGCAGCGGCAGGAGCCCTGCTTGTGATGGCGTCGGTGGCGCGCGCCGAAATCGACCCGAACTACAACGTGGTGTTGCTGACGGAAAACTTCCCGCCCTACAACATGGCGATCAACGGCAAGAACTTCGCCCAGGAAGACAACATCGACGGGATCGCCGTCGACGTGGTGCGCGAAATGTTCAAGCGCGCCGGCATCAAGTACAGCCTGACCCTGCGTTTTCCCTGGGATCGCATCTACAAGCTCGCACTGGAAAAGCCCGACTACGGTGTGTTCGTGACCGCGCGGCTGCCCGAGCGCGAGGCGCTGTTCAAGTGGGTCGGCCCCATCGGCCCTGACGACTGGGTGCTGCTGGCGCGCGGCGACAGCAAGTTGGTGGTCAACAACCTGCAGCAGGCCAAGCAGTACCGCATTGGCGCCTACAAGGGGGATGCCATCGCCGAGCACCTCGAGAAGGAAGGCCTGCAGCCGGTGACCTCGCTGCGCGACCAGGAAAACGCCAAGAAGCTGATGGCGGGGCAGATCGACCTGTGGGCCACTGGTGATCCAGCGGGCCGCTACCTGGCGCGCCAGGAAGGTGTCAGCGGCTTGAAGACCGTGCTGCGTTTCAACAGCGCGCAGCTCTATCTGGCACTGAACAGGGAGGTGCCTGACGAGGTGGTACAGAAGCTGCAGTCGGAATTGGACAAGATGCGCGCTGAGGGGATCGTCGACAGTATCCTCAACAGCTATCTTTAGCCCTGAACGTTTGATGGGCACGCCAAGGCACTGAGGGGCGCCGGCGTGGCGATGATTCGGCGTTCATACTGGCGTGCCTTGCGCACGGCAGCCATTGCCAGGACGGTGGTGGTGCGACGTTCGGCAGGAGGCCGCCAAGCATAATCATAACCATGTGGCGGGGAACGACTGATGTTGAGCACTTTGAAGACCATTGCACTGCTCGGGCTGGGTTTCATGGCCTTTACGGCCAGGGCCGAACTGCCCGCCGACTACAAGATGGTGCTGCTGACCGAAAATTTCCCGCCGTTCAACATGGCGGTCGATGACAAGAACTTCGCCCGTGACGACGGCATCGATGGCATCAACGCCGAGATCGTGCGCGAGATGTTCAAACGTGCCGGCATCAAGTACAGCCTGACCCTGCGTTTCCCCTGGGATCGTCTGTACAAGCTGACCCAGGACAAGCCCAACTACGGGCTGTTCTCCACCACCTTCACCCCCGAGCGCCAGCCGCTGTTCAAGTGGGTCGGTCCGCTGGCCAAGACCGGCTGGGTGCTGCTCGCGGCACCTGGCAGCAACCTGACCGTGAAAAGCCTCAAGGATGCCGGGCAGTACACCATCGGCGCGTACAAGAACGATGCGGTGAGCCAGCACCTGGAAAGCCAGGGCCTGGCGCCGGTCAACGCGCTGCGCGATCAGGAAAACGTCAAGAAGCTCACCAGCGGCAAGATCGACCTGTGGGCCACCACCGACCCGGTCGGCCGTTACCTGGCCAAGCAGGAAGGCGTCACCGGGCTCAATACCGTGCTGCGTTTCAACGAGGCGGAGCTGTATCTGGCACTCAACAAGGACACTCCGGACGAGGTGGTACAGCGCCTGCAGAAGGCCCTCGATGAGATGCGCAGCGAAGGCTTCCTCGACGAGATGACCAACAACTACCTGTAACAATGCGGGCAACAAAGCCCGGCACCAAGCTGGGCTTTTGTTTGCCCGCTCCCCGAGAGCGGGCATTTCAATCAGCTAATAAAAAGCCCCGGCGCAGTTGCCTGCGCCGGGGCTTTCTGTTTGCCGCCGAGGATCAGTCGGCGCGAGTGACGTTCAGGCCCTTGAGCAGGTTCAGCGCCTGGCTAAGCTGGTAGTCGTCATCCTGCGGGCGGGCCGGCTTGCCAGGGGCGCTCTGAGTCTGGCGATCGGCGCCGCCGTTGCCGTTGCCCAAGTGGCCCTGCAGATCGGCTTCCTTGAGGCTCGGGTCGTCGCTCTCGCGAGTCAGCTTGGCGCGCGCCACTTCCACGTCCGGGACGATGCCCTGGGCCTGGATCGAGCGGCCATTGGGCGTGAAGTACAGCGCGGTGGTGAGCTTCAGGGCACGGTCATTGTTCAGAGGCAGCACGGTCTGCACCGAGCCCTTACCGAAGCTGTCGGTGCCCATGACGATGCCACGCTTGTGATCCTGCAGGGCGCCAGCGACGATCTCCGAGGCCGAGGCGCTGCCACCATTGATCAGCACCACCAGCGGTACGCCTTCGCTGGCGTCCAGCGGGTCGGCCGAGAAGCGCAGCTCGGAGTTGGGCAGGCGGCCCTTGGTGTAGACGATCAGCCCCTTCTTGAGGAAGTGGTCGGCTACTTCCACGGCCGACTGCAGCACGCCGCCTGGGTTGTTGCGCAGGTCGAGTATCAGGCCGCTGAGCTTCTTGCCGTTTTCCTTGCGCAGCTTGTTCAGTGCCTTGCCGACTTCCTCACCGGTGTTGACCTGGAACTGGGTGACGCGGATGTAGCCGTAGCCCGGATCGATCATTTGGCTGCGCACGCTGGCGACCTTGATCACCGCGCGGGTCAGCTCGACGTCGAACGGCTTGCCGCCTTCACGCACCAGGGTCAGGACGATCTTGCTACCGGCCTTGCCGCGCATCCTCTCCACGGCTTCCATCATCGACTGGCCCTTGGTGGGCTTGCCGTCGATCTTGACGATCAGGTCGCCGGGGTGGATGCCGGCCTTGGAAGCCGGGGTGTCATCGATGGGTGACACCACCTTGATGAAGCCGTCTTCGGTGCCGACTTCGATGCCCAGGCCGCCGAACTCGCCGCTGGTGCTTTCCTGCAACTCGGCGAAGGCTTTCGGGTCGAGGTAGGCCGAATGCGGGTCTAGGTTGCTGAGCATGCCCTTGATGGCGTTCTCCAGCAGTTCCTTGTCGGTGACCGGCTCGACGTAGGCGGCCTTGATGCGGTCCATCACCTCGGCGAAGGTGCGCAGCTCGTCCAGCGGCAGCGGGGCTGCTTTCTGGTCGGCGGCCGGCGGCGGGGTGATCGGAGCCTGGTCGGCATGCAGCACAGGTGCGCCACCGAGCAGGGCAATCGCCAGGGCCAGGGAGGTGAGGCGGGACAGATGCGGCATTCGAACTAACTCCTACGACAATGAGATGGCGCTTATCCTTGCGCCCGACACCATTGGGCCGGATCGCTGGCGCGGCCCTGCTGGCGAATCGCGAAATACAGTGCTGGGGTGTCCTGGCCGCCACTGGTACCGACGGTGGCGATGGGTTCCCCGGCCTTGACGATGTCTCCGGCGTCCTTGAGCAGGCTTTGGTTGTGCCCGTACAGGGTCAGGTAACCATTGCCATGGTCGAGAATGACCAGAAGCCCGGAACCGCGCAACCAGTCTGCAAAAACTACCCGACCACCATGCACGGCGCGTACCTGACTGCCGGCGGCGGCGCCGATCAGCACGCCATCCCACTTAGTCCGAGCGTCTTCGCCCCGCGGGGTTCCATATCTTGCAACAAGTCGGCCATTGACCGGCCACGGCAGCTTGCCCTTGGCGCTGGCGAACGGGCCGCCGTAAGTGGCGCCGGAGCTGACCAGCGGCCCGCTTTCGGTGCGTTTGCCGGTGGTCGATGGTGTGCTGGGCTTCTCGCGAGCGGCGGCCAGTTCGCGTTGGCGCTGGGCCTCGGCTTCACGGGCCTGGCGGGCGAGGGTTTCCTCGATGGTCTTGAGCACACGGCCGAGTTCGGCCTGTTCCTGCTCGCGGGCCTTGAGGCGCTGGTCGCGGGCGCTGAAATCCTTGTTCAGCTTGGCCAGGGCCAGCTGACGTTCCTTGCGTACTTCTGCCAGCTTGGCGCTGCGGCTGTCCAGCTCGCTTTTCTGCGCCTGTAGCTGCTCCTGATGATGGCTGATGTCCTTCTCGACGTTGGCCAACTGGCGCAGCGTTTCGTTGAACGCGGTCAGTTGGGCCATGCGCGCTTCGGCGAGGTAATCGTAGTAGGTCAGGGTGCGGGAGAATTTCTCCGGGTTCTGCTGGTTCAGGAGCAGCTTGATGTATTCCTGACGCCCGCCCTGATAGGCCGCACGGGCCTGGATACCGATCAGTCGTTGCTGTTCAAGGCGCGCGCCCTGGAGTTTTTTTTTCTCCTGATCGAGGCGCTTGAGCTCTTCTTCGCTCTCCTGCAGCTCTTCGCGTAGGCCCTTGACCTGGTTCTCCAGCTCGCCCATTTCGGTTTCGGTGGTCTTGAGCTGCTTCTGCACGCCGGATTTTTCCTGCTGCAGTTGTTCCAGCAGTTTCTTCAGTTCGGCGACATCGGCACGCGCCGCCTCCAGCTGCTTCTGCGTTTCGGCTTTCTGATCGGCGAAAGCCGGTGCCAGCAGGCTGGTCATGAGGATGAAAGTGAGGACACGGAGCATGGTGCAGGCGGTACCTGGCGGGGAACGCGCCTAGTATGCCCTTGGCGCGGGTTAAAAAGAACGCCTTGGCTCGCGATTGCGACCCAAGGCGTGCCACGGTCGACCGATGGCCGATAACGTCAGTTGAGGGTGACGATACTGGTGCCGGTCATTTCCTTGGGAACTGGCAGGCCCATCAGGGTCAGCAGGGTGGGTGCCACGTCGGCCAGCACGCCGCCTTCGCGGATGCTCACGTCACGCTTGCCGACATAGATGAACGGCACCGGCTCACAGGTGTGTGCGGTGTGTGCCTGGCCGGTGCATTCGTCCTGCATCTGCTCGACGTTGCCGTGGTCGGCGGTGATCAGCGCTTCGCCACCGACCTTGTCCAGCGCCTCGACGATGCGACCGACGCAGGTGTCCAGGCATTCAACCGCCGCAACTGCCGCCTCGAACACGCCGGTGTGGCCAACCATGTCGCCGTTGGCATAGTTGACCACGATCACATCGAAGCGCTGGTTCTCGATGGCGTCGACGATCTTGTCGGTCACTTCGGGGGCGTTCATCTGCGGCTGCAGGTCGTAGGTGGTGACGTTCGGCGACGGGATCAGGATGCGTTCTTCACCGGGGAACGGCTCTTCACGACCACCGGAGAAGAAGAAGGTCACGTGGGCGTACTTCTCGGTCTCGGCGATGCGCAGCTGGGTCTTGCCGTTTTTTGCCAGGTACTCGCCGAGCACGTTGGTCAGGGCCTCGGGCTTGAAGGCGCTGGGTGTGTCGATGCTCGCCGCGTACTGGGTGAGCATGATGAAGCCGGCGGTCTGCGGTACACGGGCGCGTTCGAAGGCATCGAAGCCTGGCTCGACGAAGGCGCGGGTCAGCTCGCGGGCGCGGTCGGCGCGGAAGTTCATGAACACTACGGCGTCGCCGTCTTCGACCGGCGCCGGCTCACCGATGCGGGTGGCTTTGACGAACTCGTCGCTCTCGTCGCGAGCATAGGCGGCTTGCAGGCCAGCCACCGCGGTGTCCGCCTGGAACTGGCTCTGGCCATCGACGATCAGGTTGTAGGCCTGGGCCACGCGGTCCCAGCGGTTGTCGCGGTCCATGGCGAAGTAGCGGCCGATCAATGAGGCGATGCGGCCCTTGCCGAGCTTGGCGAAGGTGGCGTCGAGCAGCTCGATGGAACTCTGGGCGCTTTTCGGCGCGGTATCGCGACCGTCGAGAAAGGCGTGCAGGTAGATCTTGTCGGCACCGCGGCGTGCGGCCAGTTCGGCCATTGCCACGAGGTGATCCTGGTGGCTGTGTACGCCGCCGTCGGACAGCAGGCCGAGGATATGCACGGCCTTGCCGGCGCCAACTGCTTTGTCTACAGCACCAGTGATCGCCGGATTCTCGAAGAACTCACCGTCACGGATCGCCTTGGTCACCCGGGTGAAGTCCTGATACACCACGCGGCCCGCGCCGAGGTTCATGTGGCCTACCTCGGAGTTGCCCATCTGCCCGTCCGGCAGGCCGACGTCCATACCGCTGCCGGAGATCAGCCCATGGGGCTGGGTGGCACGCAGGCGGTCGTAGACCGGCGTGTTGGCGGCGAAAATGGCGTTGTGCTCGGGCGTGTCGCTGTGGCCGAAGCCGTCGAGAATGACCAGAACCAGGGGTTTGGGCGCTGCGCTCATACGGGGCTCGCTCTTCTTGGGACGCTATGAAGGCCGGCAGCGAGCCTATGCTCGCCTGCGGCGATCCGGGGGCGGTCGCCCCGGGAGGCGACCCACTGAAATCGGTCAGACATTCTACGGCCCCGGAAAGATCCCGTCACCGCCGTGCGGCCTTTGGTGGACTGACCTTGCTGTGTATACTGGCCGGCATTTTACCGCCCCGGAACCGCGTGATGCTTGCCAACCTCATTGAATTCGCTACCAACCACTTCATCCTCGCTGGCCTGTTCGTCATCATTCTTGCGCTGCTGATCTTCACCGAAATGAGCAAGGGCGGCAAAAGCCTGAGCAGCCGCGAAGTGACAGCGCTGATCAACCGCGACGAAGGCGTGGTGGTCGATATCCGCAGCAAGAAGGATTTCGATACCGGCCACATCGTCGGTGCCCTGAACATCCCTTACGACAAGCTGGCCTCGCGCCTGGCTGAGTTGGAGAAGCACAAGGCCAAGACCATCATCGTCGTCGATGCCCTGGGCCAGCAGGCCGGCACCGCCGCCCGTGAACTGCAGAAATCCGGTTTCACCGCCGCGCGCCTGGGCGGCGGCATCGCCACCTGGCGTGGCGACAACCTGCCTGTGGTGAAGTGACATGGCCCAGGTCGTCATCTACTCCAGCGACTGGTGCCCGTTCTGCATCCGCGCCAAGCAGCTGCTGACCAGTAAAAGCGTGTCGTTCGACGAGATCCGTGTCGACGGCAAACCCGACGTGCGCGCCGAGATGACGCGCAAGGCCGGCCGCACCTCGGTGCCGCAGATATGGATCGGTGAGACCCATGTGGGCGGTTGCGACGATCTGTTTGCCCTGGAGCGGGCCGGCAAGCTCGACGCACTGCTCAACGCCTGATTTCCCTTTAAGTCCTACAGCAGAAGGCTTTGCCCCATGACCGAACAAGCTAACGGCGCCGCCCAAGGCGAACAGACTCCTCAGTTCTCCCTGCAGCGCATCTACGTGCGTGACCTGTCCTTCGAAGCGCCGAAGAGCCCCGAGATCTTCCGCCAGGAGTGGACGCCGAGCGTCTCGATGGACCTCAACACCCGTCAGAAAGCCCTGGAAGGCGACTTCCACGAAGTGGTGCTGACCCTGTCGGTGACCGTGAAGAATGGTGAAGAAACCGCCTTCATCGCCGAAGTGCAGCAGGCCGGCATCTTCCTGATCAAGGGCCTGGACGCCGCTTCCATGAGCCACACCCTCGGTGCGTTCTGCCCGAACATCCTGTTCCCGTATGCCCGCGAGACCCTGGATAGCCTGGTGGTACGCGGCTCGTTCCCGGCGCTGATGCTGGCCCCGGTGAACTTCGACGCCCTGTATGCCCAGGAGCTGCAGCGTCAGCAGGCCAACTGAGTTATCGGTCGCTGCAAAAAACGCCCTTCGGGGCGTTTTTTATTGGCTGAGATTCGTAGCCTGCGGTTGAGCGAAGCGATACCCAGGGATGGTGTTGCGCCTATCGCTGTGATCGACGCCAGTCTCCTAAGCACCGTCAGTCCATGGCGAAGCCGTGCTGGCGCCAGGCTTCGTAGACGGCCACCGCCACGGTGTTGGACAGGTTCAGGCTGCGGCAGCCTTCGCGCATCGGCAGGCGCACGCGTTGCGATTCGGGCAGGGCATCGCGAATCTCGGCCGGCAGGCCGCGGCTCTCCGGGCCGAACAGAAAGGCATCGCCCGGCTGGTAGGCCACTTCGTGGAAAGGCTGCGAGCCCTTGGTGGTGAAGGCGAACACCCGCGGCTGGCCGAGGCTTTCCAGGCAGGCCTCCAGGCTGGCGTGGCGCTTGAGCGGCGCGTATTCGTGATAATCCAGCCCGGCGCGGCGCAGGCGCTTGTCGTCCAGTTCGAAGCCCAGCGGCTCGACCAGGTGCAGGTGGCAGCCGCTATTGGCGCAAAGCCTGATAACGTTGCCGGTGTTGGGCGGAATTTCCGGTTGAAAAAGGATTACATGAAACATGCACGGCTCCAGGCCAGAAGACGGGCGCCATTCTACGCCGGATAAGCCGCCAAGGCCGCGCCCCTGGGTGCGGGTGATCGGCTCGCTGGCGATTTTCGGTTTCCTGGTCGGCCTGATGATCGGCCGGCTGTTCCACCCGGACGCCATGCACCTCAAGGACATCGACGTTCAGGACGACCGCCTGCTGCTGTGGTTCAACGTCGAGCCGCACGTGCAGGTCAGCGACGCTCACGGCACCTTTGCACTGCGTTTCGAAGGGCTGGGCCGCGAGCGCCAGGGCCAGCTGCAGATCGCCGGACGCGCCGCCAACTGGCGCGTGGTGCGTGATGGGCGTGAGCTGGAAGTGCGGGTGGTGGCGGCTCGGCCGCTGCACGCCGAGATGGATACTGAAGAGGTCGAGGGCCGCTGGCGCCTGACGGTTCGTCTGGCGCCGCGTTAGGAAGAAAAGAGGGAGTTCCCGGCCTGCCTGTACCAGGGCTCCCGAAGAAAAGAGGGATTATCTGATCTGCCTGTATCAGAGTCCCCGAAGAAAGAAGGGAGGTCCCGGCCTGCCTGTACCGAGGCTCCCAAAGAAAGAGGGGAATCCCCGGCCTGCCTGTACCAAGGTCCCCGAAACTGGGTTGTCAGTACCATTGCAGGTGGCGTGCCAGTTTTCGTGAATTCGTTGCAGGGCACGTGGGTGCTGGGCTTTAGCGGTAATTGCCAGGTTTTTATCCGCCTGGTGCCGCTTCGCGAATGTTCCGCTCGGGTGCATGAATGCACCTGCCGTGCGCTGATGGCGTGCATTCTTGGGTTGTCAGAGATACGAAGCCTGCCCGCACATAAATGTGGGAGCGCGCCATGCGCGCGAAAGCGATGGTATCGACAACGCAGGTCTTGATGAGCTAGTCCAAGCTTATATCGGCGGCGTCTGCATCGCGGGCATGGACTAGGCGTCCCCGCCCGCTCCCACAAAGCCTAGCCTCACATCACTCATACTCAGCGCGGTAGCTCGGGCCGAGCGCAGCGACACTTGGGGCTTTCTGGTATCGCGTTGCAGTCGGTAGGAAGGTGCGGGCCGCGTAGATGAAACCCATCGGTATTGCGGGACATTCGCGATGTTGCCAAACCGATACCCATAAAAAACGCCGCGCCCTGTTCGAGGCGCGGCGTTCTTGTCTTTGCAGGTACGGCTTAGTTGTCGTCGCTGTCGTCGTCTTCGGAGCCGTCGACGTTCATGCCCAGCTCCTTGATCTTGCGGGTCAGGGTGTTGCGACCCCAGCCCAGTAGCAGGGCGGCGTCACGGCGGCGACCGGCGGTGTGCTTGAGGGCGGTCTCGATCATGATCCGTTCGAAGGCCGGCACGGCGCTATCGAGCAGGTTCGACTGGCCGCGGCCCAGGGCCTGGTCGGCCCACTGGCGCAGCGCCTGCTCCCAGTTGCTGACCGGCGCGTTGTCCTGAGGCTGCACCAGCAGCTCCGGCGGCAGGTCGTCGACATGCACTTCGCGCCCCGAGGCCATCACGGTGATCCACCGGCAGGTGTTCTCCAACTGGCGCACGTTGCCGGGCCACTGCAGCTGCTGCAGGTAATCCTCGGTTTCGCTTTTCAGCAGCTTGGGCTCGACTGCCAGCTCGGTGGCTGCACGGGCGAGGAAGTGGCGGGCGAGAGTGGGGATGTCTTCGCGGCGATCCGACAGCCGGGGGATATGGATGCGGATCACGTTGAGGCGGTGGAACAGGTCTTCGCGAAACTTGCCGGCGGTGACCAGGCTTTCCAGGTTCTGGTGGGTGGCGGCGATGATGCGCACGTCGACCTTGACCGGCGTATGGCCACCCACCCGGTAGAACTCGCCGTCGGCCAGCACGCGCAGCAGGCGGGTCTGGGTGTCGGCCGGCATGTCGCCGATTTCGTCGAGGAACAGGGTGCCGCCGTCGGCCTGCTCGAAGCGCCCGCGACGCTGGTTGGCCGCGCCGGTGAAGGCACCTTTCTCGTGGCCGAACAGCTCGGATTCCATCAGGTCCTTGGGGATTGCCGCCATGTTCAGGGCGATGAACGGCGAGGCGGCGCGCGGGCTGTGACGGTGCAGGGCGTGGGCGACCAGCTCCTTACCCGTACCCGATTCGCCGTTGATCAGCACGGTGATATTGGAGTGGCTCAGGCGGCCGATGGCCCGGAACACCTCCTGCATCGCCGGGGCCTCACCGATGATTTCCGGGGTGCGCGCTTGGGCGGCCGGCACCTGCAGGCCCTGCTGCTCCTTGGCGTGCTGGTTGGCACGCTTGACCAGTGATACCGCCTCGTCGACGTCGAAGGGCTTGGGCAGGTATTCGAAGGCGCCACCCTGGTAGGACGCCACGGCGCTGTCCAGGTCGGAATGGGCGGTCATGATGATCACCGGCAGGCGCGGATGCATTTCGCGGATGCTCGACAGCAGCTCAAGGCCGCTGGAGCCGGGCATGCGGATATCGGAAATGATCACGTCCGGCTGTTGACGCGAGAGGCGGCCCAGCACGCCATCGGCGCTGTCGAAACTCTGGGTGCTCATGCCTTCCTGTTGCAGGGCCTTTTCCAGGACCCAGCGGATGGAGCGGTCGTCGTCAACGATCCATACGGTTTCACTTCGGCTCATGTCGGCGTTGCTCCTTGTTCCAGCGGCAGAAAGATCGAGAACACGGTTTGCCCGGGGTGGCTCTCGCATTCGATCAGGCCTTGATGCTGACTGATGATGTTCTGGGTAATCGCCAGGCCCAGCCCGGTGCCGTCGGCACGCCCGCTGACCATGGGATAGAAGATGGTTTCCTGCAGCTCTGGCGGAATGCCAGGGCCGTTGTCGATGATCTCGATCTTGGTCACCAGGCGGTGGCGGATGTAGCCGATGGTGAACTGCCGCAGGGTGCGCGTGCGCAGGGTGATGCGGCCGGGACGCAGCTCGGGTTTGGCGGCCAGCGCCTGCATGGCGTTACGCACGATGTTGAGCACCGCCTGGATCATCTGCTCGCGGTCGACGATCAGGTCGGGGATGCTCGGGTCGTAATCGCGCACCAGCACCACGCTGCCCTGGCTTTCCGCTTCCACCAGGCTGGCGACGCGCTCGAGCACTTCGTGCACGTTGGTTATCGCCAGCGACGGAAGTTTGTTGGAGCCGAGCATGCGGTCGACCAGGTTACGCAGGCGGTCGGACTCCTCGATGATCACGTTGGTGTAATCCTTGAGGCTCTCTTCGGGCAACTCGCGGGCCAGCAGCTGGGCAGCGCCACGAATGCCGCCCAGGGGGTTCTTGATCTCGTGTGCCAGGCCGCGCACCAATAGCTTGGTGGTTTCCTGCTTGGACAGCTGAGCCTCTTCCTTGGTGATGCGCAGCAGCCGGTCGCGCGGGTGCACTTCGAGCAGCAGCAGGGTTTCACCGCGGCTGAGTACCGGCGTCACGGCGTAGTCGACGGTCAGGCTCTGGCCAGTCTGGGTGGTTAGCACCGCCTCGCGCTTGTTGAACGGGTGGGCTTCGGCCACCGCCTGTCTCAAGGCGCCGAGGGCTTCGCGGGTTTCGGTGAACAGTTCGCTGATGAACTGGCCATGGCTGCGTTGGCCGCTGACCGCCAGAAGCATCTCCGCGGCGGGGTTCATGTATTCCAGGCGCAGGTCGGCGTTGAGCAGCAGCGTCGCTGTGGTCAGATTGTCGAGCAGCAGGCGATGCAGCGAGTCGTTGATGATCATCGCTCTGTGCCCGCCAGCGTGCAGCTTGCCTGGAGCACGGCCGGGTCGTTGTCTGGCAACGTGGCGCAGCGTGGCAAGTCTCGTTGCAGGTGTGGGCCAGCCAAAAGTCGTTCCTCGTGCGGTAGGGCAGAAGGGCCAGCGAGTGAGAGCGAATTGCCCTGGCTCGCGGCAGTGCGGGAGAAAATGCAAGAAGCAAACCAAAGCCCTGCAAAGAAGCGCAGGCAGCAGAAAACTCCCGTAATTAGCCTCTTTTCGGCGCAGTGAGGCTGGTAGGCGTGTGCCAATTTGGGACGAGTATAGAAATCGGTGCGCCAGTGCGCACCTTAATGGTGCGAGCTGAGTGTAAGCAAATATCGTGCGGATAAGCCCGGAGTCTGCTCACAATCTTTTAGGCGAGATGGAAGAGGCTGCTACAAGGCAGAAGCGGACGACAGGCGCGGAGCTTTGTGAGAGAGGCTTTAGCCTCGAGTTCTTTATCAAGGCAGACAAAGAGCTCGGAGCTACAGCGGATCGCCGCCCGCCACTCTGCAGGCACAGCGCTGAAGTCGAGCCGAAAGTTAAAGGAACGGCAGGATGCCGATGATGCCTTTGTCCTCTTCCTTGGGCTTGTCCTCGATCGGGCACTCGGGGCGCACGCCGTAATCGTCCTTTTCGCAGGGGCGAACCTTGCGCTTCTGGGCCAGGGACACGCGCTTCATGTGAAAGGGCTGGCTTGGCGTGCGTTCGACGATGATGCCGCCTTCGGTGATGATCTCCACGGCAATCTGGTGGGTGCCGCGGTCGATATTCTGCAAGGGGAACACCGGGCTGCGCCCGGCTTCGCCGTAGGGCTGGCCATCGAGCAGCAGGCGATAGCGGTGGCCCGGGTACAGGGCTGGCTCGGCATTGGCGGTGACGATCAGGTTGCCGGCGTTGTCGTTGATGGTCGCGTCAGGCTGCGGGATGGTGATGCGCAGCAGCTCGTAGCTGAGGATCGGTCCGGCGGGGGCGGCAGGAGCGGGAGGGGGTGACAGGCGCCGGGTTGGCTGCTCGATGCGGTTGGACGGCGCCATCTGCACCTGTTTGGCGTTGCCATCGCGCGGGCTGTCGGTGAACACCCGGTTACCCTCGGCATCCACGTAGGTGTAGACCTGGGCGAAGCTCGGCAGGGCGACAAGCAACAGGGCGAAAAGCAGCGCGCGCATGGCCTTCAGTTACCCCGACCCGGGCTGTTGGTGCTGACCCGCTGCACCGTGAAGGTGCGCGTCTCGCTCTGCTGAACGATCCGCTCGCCCTGCATCACCGCCACGGCAATGCTGTGCTCGCCGCGGTCCACTTCAGTCAGTTGCAGGCGCGGCACGTTGCTTGGCTGGCCATAAGGTTTGCCGTCGAGCAGCAGGCGCAGGCTATGGCCGGGACCCAGGCGCGGCTCGATGGTCACACCCACGGAAAAGGTGCCGTTGTTGGCGCGCAGCGCTTCCTCGCTGGGCAGGTCGCGCAGTTCGAGAATCTGGTAGGGATTTTGCGGCAGTTCGCTCAGGCGCGGTTCGCTGCTGTCGTTAGCAGGCGCCGCCGCCGGGGTGCTGGTGTTGATCGGCTTGAGCTCGACGCTCTCGGCCTTGGTGCCTTCCGGCGGCTGGTTGGTGAACACCGTGTTGCCGTTGGCGTCGGTGTACTTGTAGATCTGCGCGCTGACCGGCAGGGCCAGGATCAGCAGCAGGCAAGTGAGCGTGCGGCGCATCGGGCCGTTCTCCTGTCGGGTGATTGAGATAGCCTTGCACCGCCATCGCGTGCTGGCAAGCGCGCGGCTCCAAGGATTTGCACTGGCGCCGAAAAATAGCCGGGCATAAAAAATGACTGGGGCCATTTGCACTCTCGCCTGCCACGTTTCGCAGGTGGCGGGCATAAAAAAACCTCCCCGGCAGAACCGGGGAGGTTTTCGTTACGCCGCCAGGCAGCGTGGCCGGCTTAGACGCTGTAGTACAGGTCGTATTCCAGCGGGTGTACGAAGGTGCGTACCTTGATTTCTTCTTCCGATTTCAGCTCGATGTAAGCATCGATGAAGTCGTCGGAGAAAACGCCGCCCTTGGTCAGGAACGCGCGGCCCTTGTCCAGCTCTTCCAAGGCTTCTTTCAGGCTGCCGCAAACCTGCGGGATCAGCTTGCCTTCTTCCGGCGGCAGGTCGTACAGGTTCTTGTCCGCTGCGTCGCCAGGGTGGATCTTGTTCTGGATACCGTCGATACCGGCCATCAGCAATGCAGCGAAGGCCAGGTACGGGTTGGCAGCCGGATCCGGGAAGCGCGCTTCGATACGGCGGGCTTTCGGGCTCGACACGTACGGGATACGGATCGAAGCGGAACGGTTGCGAGCCGAGTAGGCCAGCATGACCGGCGCTTCGAAGCCCGGAACCAGGCGCTTGTAGGAGTTGGTCGACGGGTTGGTGAAGCCGTTCAGGGCCTTACCGTGCTTGATGATGCCGCCGATGAAGTACAGAGCGGTCTCGGACAGACCGGCATAGCCTTCGCCTGCGAAGGTGTTCTTGCCGTCTTTGGAGATCGACATGTGGACGTGCATACCCGAACCGTTGTCGCCGTACAGGGGCTTGGGCATGAAGGTCGCGGTTTTGCCGTAGGCATCGGCCACGTTGTGTACGCAGTACTTCAGGGTCTGAACTTCGTCAGCCTTGGCGACCAGGGTGTTGAACTTCACGCCGATTTCGTTCTGGCCGGCGGTGGCCACTTCGTGGTGGTGCACTTCGACGACCAGGCCCATTTCTTCCATGGCATTACACATGGCAGTACGGATTTCGTGGTCGTGGTCGCACGGCGGAACCGGGAAGTAACCGCCTTTGACGGCTGGACGGTGGCCTTTGTTGCCGCCTTCCACGTCCTGGTCGGTCATCCAGGAGCCTTGCTCGGAGTAGATCTTGAACATCGAGCCGGAGATGTCGGACTTGAACTTCACTTCGTCGAAGATGAAGAACTCTGGCTCCGGGCCCACGAATACGGTGTCGCCCAGGCCGGTGCCTTTGAGGAATTCTTCGGCGCGCTTGGCGATGGAGCGTGGATCGCGGTCGTAGCCTTGCATGGTGCTCGGCTCGATGATGTCGCAGACCAGGATCAGGGTCGGCTCTTCGGTGAACGGATCCAGTACGGCGGTATCGTCAACCGGCATCAGGATCATGTCGGAGGCTTCGATGCCTTTCCAGCCGTGGATGGAGGAGCCGTCGAACATCTTGCCGTGTTCGAAGAAGTCTTCGTCCAGGGCGTCACGGGCCGGCATGGTCACGTGGTGCTGCTTACCTTTGGTATCGGTGAAGCGCAGGTCTACCCACTTCACGTCGTGTTCTTTGATCAGTTGAACAGCCTTAGACATGTTGTCCTCCAGGTGGATAGGGTCGTTCGTTGACCCTTCTTTGAGTTCGTGACGCCGGGCCCGATAGTCGGCCAGGACACCCTGCCTCACAAGGGAGCAATATGCATGCCAGTGCCCCGTGATGGACGCATGCCCCGAAACACAGCGCTGTAGCAGCTAGTGGCGCTACAAAACGAACCACTTAAGCACTTAAATGGTGCAATTTATTGGCATTGTGTTCGATCTTGGTGCGGTGTCAGATTGTTTGCGGATTTTTGATCAAAGGTTGAGCAATTTCCTTTATAATCCGCGCCCCTGTTTTTCAGGCCCTGGCCCCCGACATTTGCTCCCATGAAACTGATCGTCAAAGTCTTCCCGGAAATCACCATCAAGAGCCCGCCGGTTCGCAAGAACTTCATTCGGCAGCTGGCCAAGAACATCCGCGTGGTGTTGCGTGATCTCGACCCGCAGCTGCAGGTCACCGGTGTCTGGGACAATCTGGAAGTGAAAACCGAGGTGGCCGAGCCCAAGGTCCAGCAGGAGATCGTCGAGCGCCTGAGCTGCGTGCCAGGCATCGTGCACTTCCTGCAGATCGACGAATACCCGCTGGGCGACTTCGATGACATCGTCGCCAAGTGCAAGCTTCATTACGGCGAGCAACTGGCCGGCAAGATCTTCTCGGTGCGCTGCAAGCGCGGTGGCCGCCATTCGTTCTCCTCTATAGATGTGGAGCGCTACGTCGGCAGCCAGCTGCGCCAGCAGTGCGGCGCTGTCGGTATCGACCTGAAGAAACCCGAGGTCGAAGTACGCATCGAGATCCGCAACGAGCGCCTGTACGTCATTCATCACCAGCACCCGGGCCTGGGTGGCTACCCTCTGGGCTCGCTGGAGCAGACCCTGGTGCTGATGAGCGGCGGCTTCGACTCCACTGTGGCGGCCTACCAGATCATGCGCCGCGGCCTGATGAGCCACTTCTGCTTCTTCAACTTAGGCGGCCGTGCCCACGAGCTGGGCGTGATGGAGGTCGCTCACTACCTGTGGAAGAAGTACGGCAGCAGCCAGCGCGTGCTGTTCATTAGCGTGCCGTTCGAGGAAGTGCTCGGCGAGATTCTCGGCAAGGTCGACAACAGCTACATGGGCGTCACCCTCAAACGCATGATGCTGCGCGCCGCCAGCCGCCTGGCCGAGCGTCTGCAGATCGATGCCCTGGTGACCGGCGAGGCGATCAGCCAGGTGTCCAGCCAGACGCTACCGAATCTCTCAGTGATCGACTCGGTCACCGACAAGCTGGTGCTGCGCCCGCTGATCACCAGCCACAAGCAGGACATCATCGACACCGCCGAGACCATCGGTACCGCCGAGTTCGCCCGTCACATGCCCGAGTATTGCGGCGTGATTTCGGTGAACCCGACCACCAAGGCCAAGCCCCATCGCGTCGTCCATGAAGAAGAACAGTTCGACATGGCGGTGCTCGAGCGCGCCCTCGAGCGTGCGCGCCTGATCGCCATCGATCGGGTGATCGAGGAGCTGAGCCAGGACGTGCAGGTCGAGGAAGTCGCCGAGGCGCTGCCCGGCCACGTGGTGATCGACATTCGCCACCCCGACCAGGCCGAAGACGAGCCGCTGGAAATCGAGGGCGTGGAAGTCCAGGCGTTGCCGTTCTACGCCATCAACAACCGTTTCAAGGAGCTGGACGAGAATCGCCAGTACCTCCTTTATTGCGACAGGGGCGTCATGAGCCGCCTGCATGCCCATCACCTGCTGAGCGAGGGGCATGCCAATGTGCGCGTTTATCGTCCGGCATAAGACGCCCGGGCTCAATGGCGGCAGCATCCGCCATCGCCCTCCCGACCCGATTGGTGGCGAGTTTGCCGCCACACAGCCTTAACAGACTGCCTTTACCCTTAATCCCGATTTTTCGCGTTGGGCCCTTGAAGCAACTGCCGGGTAGCCCGACCCAACCTACGAGACCACTACTGTGATCGAGAATCTACGCAACATCGCCATCATCGCCCACGTTGACCATGGCAAGACCACCCTGGTCGACGCCCTGCTGCGTCAGTCCGGTACCCTGGAGCGCAGCGAGCTCAACGACGAGCGCGTGATGGACAGCAACGATCAGGAAAAAGAGCGCGGCATCACCATTCTGGCCAAGAACACCGCCATCAAGTGGAACGACTACCGCATCAACATCGTCGACACCCCCGGCCACGCCGACTTCGGCGGTGAAGTAGAGCGCGTGATGTCGATGGTCGACTCCGTACTGCTGGTCGTTGACGCCCAGGACGGCCCGATGCCGCAAACCCGCTTCGTGACCAAGAAGGCCTTCGAAGCCGGTCTGCGTCCGATCGTGGTGATCAACAAGATCGACCGTCCGGGCGCGCGCCCTGACTGGGTCATGGACCAGATCTTCGACCTGTTCGACAACCTCGGCGCCACCGAAGAGCAGCTGGATTTCCAGGTCGTCTACGCCAGCGCCCTGAACGGCATCGCCGGTCTGGACCACACCGACATGGCCGAAGACCTGACCCCGCTGTACCAGGCCATCGTCGACCACGTCCCGGCGCCGAACGTCGACATCGACGGCCCGTTCCAGATGCAGATCTCCGCACTGGACTACAACAGCTTCCTGGGCATCATCGGTGTTGGCCGTATCGCCCGTGGTCGCGTCAAGCCGAACACCCCGGTCACTGCCATCGACACCGAAGGCAAGAAGCGTAACGGCCGTATCCTCAAGCTGATGGGCCACCACGGTCTGCACCGCGTGGACGTCGAAGAAGCCACTGCCGGCGACATCGTCTGCGTCAGCGGCATGGACGAGCTGTTCATCTCCGACACCCTGTGCGACCAGAACAACGTCGAGGCCATGAAGCCGCTGACCGTCGACGAGCCGACCGTTTCCATGACCTTCCAGGTCAACGATTCGCCGTTCTGCGGCAAGGAAGGCAAGTTCGTCACCAGCCGCAACATCAAGGAGCGTCTGGACAAGGAACTGCTGTACAACGTGGCCCTGCGCGTCGAGGAAGGCGACTCGGCCGACAAGTTCAAGGTCTCCGGCCGCGGTGAGCTGCACCTGTCGGTACTGATCGAGAACATGCGTCGCGAAGGCTTCGAGATGGGCGTTGGCCGTCCGGAAGTGATCATCCGTGAAGTCGACGGCGCCAAGCACGAGCCGTATGAAAACGTCACCATCGACATCCCGGAAGAATCTCAGGGCAAGGTCATGGAAGAAATGGGTCTGCGTAAAGGCGACCTGAGCAACATGGTGCCGGACGGCAAAGGTCGCGTACGCCTGGAATACAACATCCCGGCTCGTGGTCTGATCGGCTTCCGTAACGCCTTCCTGACCCTGACCAACGGTGCGGGCATCCTGACCTCGATCTTCGACCGTTACGACGTGATGAAGTCGGGCCACATGTCCGGCCGCCAGAACGGCGTACTGGTGTCGATCGATACCGGCAAGGCGCTGACCTACTCCCTGGAAACCCTGCAGGCGCGCGGTAAGCTGTTCGTCGAGCACGGCCAGGAAGTCTACAACGGTCAGATCATCGGCCTGAACAGCCGCGACAACGACCTGGGCGTCAACCCAACCAAGGGCAAGAAGCTCGACAACATGCGCGCCTCGGGCAAGGACGAAACCATCGCCCTGGTTCCGCCGGTTCGCTTCACCCTGGAGCAGGCTCTGGAATTCATCCAGGACGACGAGCTGTGCGAAGTGACGCCGAAGTCGATCCGTCTGCGCAAGAAGATCCTCGACGAAGGCGAGCGCACCCGCGCTGCCAAGAAAGCCAAGAACTGATCTCGTTCTAGCTGACTGAACAAGCCCCCGCCGGTGTGAACCGGCGGGGGCTTTTTTGTGGGTGCTGGCAATGCAGGCAGAGTCGCCAAAATCGAGCATTTTTTGCCGGCTGCCAGGAACAATCCGCTTCTGTGTTGTCTGTGCCGATGCGCAGGCGAGCCGCCGGGTTCGGCCTGATGTTCGTCTGCCACATTTGTGATCGACTGCATCATCCAACCGGTGCGCGCAGCCCCTATAATTCGCGCTCTGCCAGGCCAGTGCCCGGCATGGATGATCTTCTCTTCAAGGATTCGAACGCATGCAGTGGATTTTCATGCTGATCGGGCTGGTACTCGGTGCCCTGGTGCTGGGCGCCGTGAGTGGCGAAGCGATGGCCGGCGCGCTGTTGGGCGCTTTCGTCGGGCTGGCGGTAGGGCAGGCGATCGCGCTGCAGGCGCTGAGGCTTCAGCACGAGGCGCTGCGCAAGTCGCTGGCAGGGCTGATCGAACGCTTCAACCAGGGCACGGGCGATCTGCATGAGCGCCTGCTGCGGCTGGAGACGGAAGCGCCGCCACAAACCGATGTCGCGGTCGAGCCCCATGAAGAGCCACTTGCGCAGCCTGCTGTCGAGCAAGCTGCTGCGGCGCCGGTAGAACCAGCGGCGGAGCCTGAGTGGGAGCTCGAGCTGGAACTGCCCACCGCCTCGCCTGGCGAGCCGGCGGTACAGTCGAGCCCGGAGCCTGTCTTGGAGCTTCCTGACGTGCCGCCTGTCCCGGCAGCTGCGCGCGTTACCGAGCCGCCAGCGCCAGGCCTTCTGGAACGTGGTATCACCGCGGCGCGGGACTGGCTGCTGGGCGGCAATACCGTGCTGCGTGTGGGCCTGGTGCTGCTCTTTCTGGGGCTGGCCTTTCTGCTGCGTTATGCCTCCGAGCGGGTGGTAGTCGCCATCGAATTACGTTACGCCGGTGTGGCGCTGGCGGCGATTGCGCTGCTGGCCCTGGGCTGGTGGCTGCGCCGGCGGCGCCCGGCCTATGCCCTGCTGATGCAGGGCGGCGGTATCGCCGTGCTGTACCTGACGGTATTCGCGGCCATGCGCCTGCACCCCTTGCTCTCGCCGCAGGTCGCGATGGTGCTGCTGGTGATGGTAACGCTCTGCTCCGCCGTGCTGGCTATCCTGCAGGACGCGCATGGCCTGGCCGCAGCGGCCGCGCTTGGCGGCTTCGCGGCGCCGATCCTGGCCTCCAGCGGCGGTGGCAGCCATGTTGCGCTGTTCAGCTATTTCGCTCTGCTCAACGCCGGGATCTTCGCCATCGTCTGGTTCAAGGCCTGGCGTGAGCTCAACCTGATCGGTTTCGTCGGCACCTTCGGTATCGGTCTGGCCTGGGGCCTGCGTTCCTACACGCCGGATCTGTGGCTCAGCACCCAGGCGTTCCTGCTGCTGTTCTTCCTGATGTACGTGGCCATCGGCCTGCTGTTCGCCCGTCGCCGTCTGCTCGAGGCGCCGAGCGAGCCGGAGAACGACTCCCGCCAGGCCCTGCTCAAGTGGTCGGCGCGCCAGGCAGGTTATGTCGATGGCAGCGTGCTGTTCGGCACACCGCTGGTGGGCTTCGGATTGCAGTACGCGGTGGTTCAGCACCTGCCCTTGGGGCCGGCGTTCAGCGCGTTGGCCATGGGCCTGCTGTACATGGTACTGGCCCGGGTGCTGGTTGCCCGTGCACCGGGGCGTGCCGTGCTATTGATGGAAACCTGTCTGGCGCTGGGCGTGATATTCGCCACCCTGGCCATTCCGCTGGGGCTGGATGCCCGCTGGACTTCCGCCGCCTGGGCGGTCGAGGGCGCTGGCCTGTACTGGCTGGCATTGCGTCAGCAGCGTTTGTTCGCGCGCCTGTTCGCCCTGCTGCTGCAAGTGGCTGCCGTGGCGGCCTATCTGTGGGACGTACGCTTCGGTTACGACACCTTGCTCACCGGCTCGGCACTCGGTGCGCTGATGCTCGGAGTAGCGCTGCTTTTCAGCTTCCTGCAGCTGCGCGGCGCGGGAGATGCCGTTACGGATCGCGAGCGCAAGCTTCAGCCGGCCCTGGCCTATGGCGGCCTGGCCTTCCTCTATTTGCTCGCTCCGCTGTGTTTCGGGCCCTACGCCACGGCCGCTGCCTGGGCTGTGGCAGGGGCCGCGACACTGTTCGCCGGATTGTCGCTGGGCGCGCGCAGCCTGCTGACCGGCGCTTTAGTGGTGCAGGCCTTGGGCGGCATCATCTACCTGATTTTCAGTGATGGTCTCTACCAGGCGTTGGTAGACGAAACCCAACGGCCGCTCGCCCACCTGTCGTTCTGGGCGCCCGTGCTGCTGGCGCTGGCGGGCCTGTTCTGCGCCTGGCGCCTGCACCTTGCCGGGCGCTTGAGCCGTGCCGACCTGCGGTCTATGGCGTTGCAGGAGCTATCCAATGTGGCGCTGTGCTGGTTCGCCGCCTGGTGGCTGCTGGCAGCGTTCAGCGAGATAGCGCGCTTCGTTCAGGAGCCACTGCAGGCGCACGTATTCCTGCTGGTCGCGGTGATCAGTCTGGCCGCCACTACCCTGTTCGCTCTGCATCAGCGCTGGCCGGCACTGGCGGTGCTCAGCCTGGCGCTGGTGCCATTGGGCTTTGCTACCTTGCCGTTCGCCTGGCATCTGGACTATCACCCGCCGGCTGAGCTTGGCTGGCTGGCCTGGCCGGCGCTGTTCATCGTGCATTTGCTGATGCTGCGGCGCGTTGTCGGGCTGGCGCCGGAGGTGCTGGTGCGCAGCAGTCATGTGCTTGGTTGCTGGTTGCTGCTCGGCGTCGTGGCGCTGGAGCTGCGCTTCCTGTTCGCTGCCCTGGCCGAACACTACAACGCCTGGCGCTGGCTGGGCTGGGTGCTGGTGCCGTGCGCCTTCCTGATGCTGATGAGCGTGCGTCGGGCGCTACCTTGGCCAATTGCGGCCTATCCGCGTGAGTACCGCAGCTATGCGGCCTTGCCAATCGCCGTTCTTTTGCTGGCGTGGTTCTGGCTGGTCAATCTGTTCAGTGACGGCTCCGCCGAGCCGCTGCCCTACGTGCCGCTGATCAACCCGCTGGAGCTGGGCATGCTGATCGTGCTCTTCACCGTGCAGCGCTGGGCCCAGGATGGCCTGGCCATTTTGGCGATCAAACCGGAGCAAATGCGCCAGGCTACCCAGGTAGTGATCGGCGCTTCGCTGTTCGCGCTGCTGACCATGATGGTCTGTCGTACCGCCTTCCATTGGGGGCAGGTGCCGTTTCAGGCCGATGCACTGGTCGGATCGCAGCTGGTGCAGGCCGGCCTGTCCATCGTCTGGACGCTGATCGCTCTGGGTCTGACCATCACCGGGCATCTGCGCGTGCGGCGTGATCTGTGGATGGTCGGCGCGGCGCTGATCGGTGTGGTGGTCGTTAAGCTGTTCTTCGTCGACCTGGGCAACAGCGGTAGCCTGGAGCGGATCATTTCCTTTATCGGCGTCGGCGTGCTCCTGCTGGTGGTGGGCTATTTCGCCCCGCTGCCGCCACGCCGAGAAGCCAGAGCGTAGGTGCCGGCATGAAGCTGAATATCGCGTTGGCGCTGCTTGCGCTGGGCACGCCTCTGGTGGCCGCGGCCGAGCTTTCCGAGCGTCCCCTGGACTATGCCGTGAGCGTACCGCTGACCCTCAGTGGCGAGGGCCCCTGGTATCGGATGCAGTTGCCGATGGAAGCTCAGCTTGCTGCCCACCACGCCGACTTTCGCGACCTGCGCCTGTTCAATGGCGAAGGCGAGCGCCTGGCCTACAGCCTGATCCCCGGCGCCGAGCGCTTTGCCGAGAGCCAGCAGCGCGCCGATCTGCGGCTGTTCCCGCTGCGTGGTCCGGCAGGACGCCGCGATGCCGTGCCGACCTTGCGTGTGCAGCGTGGCGATGATGGCTCGATCATCGAGCTTGCCGAGCCGAGCGCCACTGCCGAGGTGTTGCGCGGCTGGTTGTTGGACGCCTGCGCCACCGACTTTTCCCTGCAGCGTCTCTACCTGGAGTGGCAGGCCGAGAGCGAAGGCTTCCAGCGCTTCAGCATCGAGGCCAGTGACGATCTGGATCATTGGCGGCCCGTGGGCGAGGGGCAGGTCGCCCGCCTGAGCTTCAATGGCGAACGCATCGACAAGAGCGAAGTGGAGCTGCCGACTATCCGGGCGCGCTACCTGCGCCTGCTGTGGCTGGCGCCGGAGCAGGCGGCCAACCTCAGCGCTGCCAGTGTCAGCGGCACACGCAGTAAGGCTGAACCTGCTGAGCTTATCTGGTCGGCTGCGCTGCAGGGGCAGGTGGATGAGCAGGGTGTTACTTGGACCCTGCCGCTGGCCTTGCCACTGGAGCGCGTGCGCGTCGAGATCGAGCAGGCCAACAGCCTGGCTCCGGTGATGCTGGAGGGGCGACGCGACAGCAAAGGGCCGTGGGCGCCGCTGGCGAACTCGGTTCTTTACCGACTGCCTGGTGATGGTCACGAGCTGGTGCAGGATCAGATCGAGCTGCCGCCCCTGCCGGTCAGCCAGTTGCGCTTGCAGGTCGACGGCCGTGGCGGTGGCCTGGGATTGAGCGAGCCGCGGATGCACGTCGCCATGCGCGCGACTGAGCTGCTGTTTCTGGTTCGCGGCAATCCGCCTTATCAGCTGGCCCTTGGCCGGACGGATGCACAGGCGGGGAGCCTGCCCGTCACCACCCTGGTGCCCGGTTTCGATGCACAGCGCCTGGCGGGCATGGGGCAGGCGGTCATCGATGGCCGGATTGCGCAGGTTGAGTTGGAGCCTGCGGCCCTGCCGGCGGAACCTGGCTTCGACTGGAAGCGCGCCGGTTTGTGGGCCGTGCTGTTGATCGGTGTCGGCGTACTGGTGCTGATGGCGCTCAGCGTGTTGCGTGCGGCCAACGGACGCGCCTGAGCGCAAGCGCCCCTGCGGCTAATACTGCGGGCTTTCAGGCCGTTTCGGCAGGCGCGTCCAGCACCAGCTCCTGAATCGCCTCGCCGACCCGTTCGAACAGCTTGCCGGCTTCGGCGTCCTCATCGAGCGCCTCGGCGCAGGCGAGGATGACCAGGGCGTCTTCGCCCTCTGGGTTGGCGATGCCCATGTGGCAGGCGCGGCCGCGCTGGGTGCCGGTTTTCTGAATAAAGGGCAGCTGTTCGCTCAGGCCGGCTTCCAGGCGATAGGCCTCGTAGCTGTCCAGGCCCATGATGTCGTAGAGCAGTTCGGTGCTGGGCTGGGAGAGTAATTCGCCCTTGGCCAGCTTGCCGAGCAGCTGCCCGTAGGCGACCAGCGTGGCGCTGTTCAGGCCGCTCTCGTAATAGCGCCGGTAGGCCTGGTCGATGTCGCGGGTTTCCAGCTGCTCGGGCTTCATGTCCAGGGCATTGGCTACCGCCTCGACTCGCTGCGGGCCGAGCGGCGCCGCGGCGATTTCGACGATCTGGCGATTTTCAATTGAGCGGGCGTCGGAGTGCAGCTGCCCGTACAGGTCGCGGCGCACGTCCAGCAGACGGGTCACCTTGCCGAAGTCGCCGCCGGCGGCTGCAGTGATACGCTCGTTGATGCGCTCCAGGCCGGCTGCGCGGATCAGCATGTCGGCGGCGGTGTTATCGCTCTCCTGCAGCATCTCGCGCAGCAGTTCGCCGACGCTGTAACGGGCGCCGGCGTCTTCCCACACCAGGCCACCGGAGCCGTCGACCCGGTCGCCTTCTTCGAGGGTGATCGGCTGGTCGAGCTGCAGCTTGCCGTCGTCGACTTCCTGCAGCACGGCGATGGCGATTGCCGCCTTGGTCGCCGAGGCCAGGTACCAGCTGCGCTCGGCGTGATGGCTCAGCTCGCTGCCGTCAGCAGTGCGCAGCAGATAGACGCCCAACTGACCGGGCGAGGCCTCGTCGAGTTCGCGCAGCCGCTCGGCCAAAGCGTCGAAACGCGCGTCTCGTTGGGGGGCAGCCCACAGCCACAGAGACAGCGCCGCACAACCAAGCAGGGCGAGGCCCGCGAACAGGATCTTCATGGCCAGGCCCTCAGTTGGTTGCGTCACGGCTCAGCACTCCAGAGTCTGTGAGGGCTTCGCCTACCTGCCGCAAGGTGCGTTCGGCCTTGCTCAGGGACAGTTCGCCCTGCACGCAGGCGACGATCAGTACCGGCTCGGCGGCGCCACGCTGAGGTGTTTCGATCAGCCCCGAGTCACAGATACGCGCACGCTGGGTGCCGGTCTTGTGGGCGAGGCGGGCGTCCTTTGGCAGGCCGGCGATCAGGCGTTTGCTGCCGGTCTTGACCCGACTCATCACCGACAGCAGGTAGGCGGTCTGCTCATTGCCCAATGCCTGGCCGGTGGCCAGCCGTTCGAGCAGCTCGCCATAGGCCGATAGCGTGGCGGCGTTGAGGTTGCTGCGGTAGTAGGCGGTGTAAGCGCTGCCCAGGCTGATCGGTGCCAGGGCCGAACGTGGGACGCCGAGTAGCTCGGCCAGGCGGTTCAGGCGCGCGTCGTCCTGGCGTGCCTGGCGCAGACGCAGCAGGTCGCGGCCACCGAGCTTCGCCGCCGCCGGGTGCAATTCGGCATAGATATGCCGGCGCACGTCACCCAAGGTGGTGATCGGCTCGAAGCCCTCTGGCACCAGTTCGCGCACCAAGCCGTTTACGGCATCCAGGCCGACCAGGCGAATCAGCCGGTCGGTGGCGGTGTTGTCGCTGTAGATGATCATCTGCTCGAGCAGGAAGCGCACGCTCAGGCGCTCGCCGGGCCCGTATTGGTTGGTGCTGCCGGCACCATCGACAAAATCGTTGGCTGCAAGCGACAGGCGTGTGTCGAGCTGCCAGTCGCCGCGCTCGACACCGCGCAGCACCGCAATGGCCACCGGCACCTTGATCCCGGAGGCCATATACCAACGTTCTTCAGCACGCAGGGTGACCGCCAGGTTGCTGTGTAGATCCTTGACGTAGACGCCCAGCTCGCCGTTCTGTTTGGCGGTAATTGCCTGCAGGCGTTCGAGCAGCGGCTGCTGCCAGTCAGGCCGCGCGCTGTCGCCCGTTGCAGTGCCTGCCAGTGCAGCGGCGAGAGCAGCAAACAGGGCGTGTGCAAGAAAGCGGGAGCGCATGGGAATCCTCCGGGTGGCGGTGCGGGCCGGTGTGGAGGATTCGAGGGATCAGCGAAGCGCGGTGTTCAGGCGTCCGGGTAACCAGACGTTGCAGCCTTACTTAGGCCGCCAGGCGCAGTAGCCCGGGCGCGGGCCGATCTTGGGATGATTACGGCAGGTGTCCGGGCGCCGGTCATAGATGGTGCACAGCCGGGTCTTGCGATCCAGGTAATAGCAGTCGTTGTTGCTCATGCGTGTCAGGGTGAAGATTCCGGACTTTTGGTTGAAGCGCTCCACCAGGCCGTCTTTCTGCAGGCGCTTGGCGATGTTGCGCGGCGGTTCGCCACGCTCGAATTCGTCGACCACGCCGATACGGATCAGGTCATTGATACGCACTTCGACCGGCAGCTGACAGCAGCTGGAAATGCAGCTGTGGCACATGTCGGCGGTGTAGCGTGCCCAGGTGTCGAGGCGGTCGATTTCCGCGGCGGCGATCAGGTTGCTTTTCATCTCGGGGAGGTTCGCATGGTTTGGCGGCGCGCGATCATAGCCATGTTGGGGAAATAGTGAACAATTATCTGCCGGCCGGCGGCTCCACTTCGGCGTTTTTCCCTGCACTGGTCCGATAAAAAGCTGCGGAGAATGCAGCGAATTGCAGTATTGTAGCGGCGAAAATTCCCGCCCTCCCTGTCTGCCCTCATTGGCTCGCGGCTCGGCTGGATTTTAGGTCGCCAGGCGCTTTGCGCTGGCCTCTATCCTGAGCCTGTCGGAATGGATACGTCCTCCATGCTTGCCCGTGTCTCGCGTCGCGCTGCGTCGTGCCCGGCCGTTTTCTGCCGCCGGGCGGGCGGGGCAGACGCATGAATTCCTGCCTGGTCAACGCCTGGCGCCTCGACATCGCGGTGCTGGTCACCGCAGTGGTCTGTATCGGCGGTGTGCTGCTGGCACGCTGGGTGATCAATCAGCGCGATTTCCCGGGGCGTGACACCTTCATCCTGATGCACCTGGCGAGCATGTGGTGGATGTTCATGGCCGGCCTGGAAGTGGCCTCCGTGGCGCCCGAGTGCAAGATGCTCTGGGCCACCATGTCGTGGCCGGGCATCATCAGCGTGCCGACCTTCTGGGCGGTGTTTCTCTGGCAGTACGTGAGCAGCGTGCGCCAGCCCCTGGGGCGCCGCTCGATGCTGGGCATGATCCTCATGCCGCTGCTGATCTGGCTGGTGGTGCTGAGCAACCCCTGGCACGGCCTGTTCTATGGCGCCGCCACGGGGCCGGTTTCCGGCGAGCCGGGCGCGCCGATCCGCTTCGACCACGGCCCGCTGTTCTATGCCGCGGCGGTGTACGTCTATCTGTTCATGAGCTTCAGCCTGGTGGTGGTGCTGCGCGCCGCGCTGATCAGCCATGGCGTGCACCGGCGCCATTACCTGGCGTTCGTGCTGATCACCGCGGTGCCCTGGTCGGCCAACATCGCCTATGTCGGCTTTGGTTTCGTGGTGTTCGGCGTCGACCCGACGCCCTTCAGTTTCGTGTTCACCCTGGCGGCGTTTTCCTGGCTGATCCTCGGCGTACGGCTGTTCGACATGGTGCCGGTGGCTCGTCATCTGCTACTCGAAGCGCTGCCCGATCCGGTGATGGTGGTCGACACCCAGTGGCGGGTGATCGAGGCCAACCAGGCGGCGCTCAAGCTTGGCGGGTTGAAGAACGACTGGCAGGGGCGTCGCCTGCAGGACTGGCCGGGTTTCGGCGGCGAGCTGGCGGTGCAGTTGGTGGAACAGGGTGAGCTGCGTGAGCCGTTGCTGATCCAGAGCGATGCCGAGCATTACTTCGAGGTACGCACGCGCCCCATCGAGCGGCTGACTCGCCACGGCATTCTGGTACTTGGCCAGTTGCTCTATCTGCGCGACGTGACCCAGCGCCAACGCGCCAAACTCAAGCTCGCTGAAGCCCTCGCGCTGAGCGAGGAACGCCTGCGCACCATTACCAGTCTGCACGAGCAACTACGTGAACAGGCACTCTGCGACCCGCTGACCGGCCTTTACAATCGGCGTTATCTGGACGAGCTGTTCGGTCGTGAGCTGGCCCGTGCGCGTCGTGAGAACGCCCCGCTGGCAGTGGCGTTGATCGATCTGGATCATTTCAAGCAGCTCAACGATCAATACGGCCATCTGGATGGCGACGATGTGCTCAGGAGCGTCGCCCAGTATCTGCTGGTGAACTTGCGCAGTTCCGATACGGTCTTTCGTATCGGCGGTGAGGAGTTCCTTGTCATTCTTCCCGGTGCCGATGCCCGCGAAGCGACCAAACGCCTCGAGGCCATCTGCCAGGGACTGGCGCAAAAATCGATCGAAACCCGCAGTGGCGTGCGCCACGTGACCCTCTCGGCTGGCCTGGCGCTGTGGCCCGAGCAGGGCAGAGCGCTCGACGAGTTGCTGCAGGCTGCCGACGCCGCCTTGTACGAAGCCAAACGCCGTGGTCGTAACCGCGTATGCAGCCCGCTGCCGCGGTTGGCCTCCGCCGCTGAGGCGCCTGTTTCTGGAAAGGGTTAAACTCCTTCCGATTACCTTCCTTCCCGGAGTCCTTCATGTCCCGCGTTACCCTGAGCCGTTACCTCATCGAGCAGACCCGTAGTCAAAACACCCCGGCCGATCTGCGCTTCCTGATCGAAGTGGTGGCGCGTGCGTGCAAGGAGATCAGCCATGCCGTTTCCAAGGGCGCCCTGGGCGGCGTGCTGGGCAGCATGGGCACCGAGAACGTACAGGGCGAAGTGCAGAAGAAGCTCGACGTGATCTCCAACGACATCCTGCTCGAAGCCAACGAGTGGGGCGGTCACTTGGCCGGCATGGCTTCCGAGGAAATGGATAACGCCTACCAGATCCCCGGCAAGTACCCCAAGGGTGCCTACCTGCTGGTATTCGACCCGCTGGACGGCTCCTCGAACATCGACGTCAACGTCTCGGTCGGCACCATCTTCTCGGTACTGCGCTGCCCCAGCGAGTACCTCTCGCAGAATGAAAGCCTCAATGAAAAGGCCTTCCAGCAGCCGGGCACCCAGCAGGTTGCCGCCGGTTACGCCATCTACGGCCCGCAGACCATGCTGATCCTGACCTTGGGCAACGGCGTCAAGGGCTTCACCCTGGATCGCGAGCTGGGCAGCTTCGTGCTCACCCACGACAACATCAGCGTGCCGGAAAGTACCGCCGAATTCGCCATCAACATGTCCAACCAGCGCCACTGGGAAGCTCCGGTCAAACGCTATGTGGACGAACTGCTGGCCGGCAAGGAAGGCCCGCTGGGCAAGAACTACAACATGCGCTGGATCGCCTCGATGGTCGCCGATGTGCACCGCATCCTGACCCGCGGCGGCCTGTTCATGTACCCGCGTGACAGCCGTGAGCCGGACAAGGCTGGCAAGCTGCGCCTGATGTACGAAGCCAACCCGATGTCCTTCATCATCGAGCAGGCTGGCGGCGCCGCCACCGATGGCGTGCAGCGCATCCTCGACATCCAGCCCGACTCCCTGCACCAGCGTGTGCCGGTGTTCCTCGGTTCCAAGGAAGAAGTCGAGCGCGTTACCGGCTACCACAAGGGCTGACCGATGACGCCCTGGCAGCCGTTGCTCGACTGGTGGTTCGGCCCGGCGAGTACGGCTGTGCAGAGCGCTGCCGAGAAGCACAAGCTGTGGTTCGGCAAGCGTGACGCGCAGGATGCCGAAGCACTTGAGCGCTTCGGCTTGCTGGTCGAGCAGGCAATCACCGGCGAGCTGCAGGGCTGGTCGGCCGATCCCCACGGCTGGCTCGCCCAGGTGCTGTTACTCGACCAACTGCCGCGCATGATCCACCGCGACACGCCGCTGGCCTTTGCCGGCGATGCGCGGGCACGCGAGCTGGTCGAGCAGGGCATCACCTTGGGCTGGGATCGCGAACTGTCGCCGTTGCAGCGGGTGTTCATCTACCTGGTGCTGGAACATGCCGAGAATCCACTGCAGCAGACCCGCGCCGTGCAGCTGTTCGGCGACCTCGCCAAGCAGGCCAGCGAGGCCGAACGCGAGCTGTTCGCCGGCTTTCTCGACTACGCCGTGCGTCACCAGCAGGTCATCGAGCGCTTCGGTCGCTTTCCTCATCGCAACGAGATTCTCGGGCGCGTCAGCAGCGCAGACGAGTTGCGCTTTCTCGCGGAACCGGGCTCACGCTTCTGACGTCGAACCGGCATCCGGCACTCACAGGACACTGGAGATATCCCATGCGTCTGCGCGTTTTTGCGTTGCTGGCAGGCTGCGTCATGCTGGCCGCCTGCGGCAAGGTCAATCAGGAAAACTACGCCAAGCTCTATTCGGGCATGAACAAGGCCGAGGTCGAGAACCTGCTCGGCAAGCCTACCGAGTGCTCGGGCGCGCTGGGCATGTCCAGCTGCACCTGGGGCGACCAGGTGAGTTTCATCAGCGTCCAGTACGCCGGTGACAAGGTGATCATGTTTTCTTCGAAAGGATTGAAGTGATGAGCAAACGTATTCTAGGCGCCATGGCACTGGGCGCGTTGCTGCTGACCGGCTGCGCCAATTCGGGCACCGGTATAGCGCCGCCGAAGACCGTCGACTCGGTCGATCTCGAGCGCTACCAGGGCACCTGGTACGAGATCGCGCGCCTGCCGATGTTCTTCCAGCGCAATTGTGTGGAGTCCGAGGCGCACTACCGCCTGCAGAATGACGGCAGCGTGGCGGTGACCAACCGTTGCCGCGAGGTCGATGGCCAGTGGAATCAGGTCGAGGGCCGCGCCGTGCCGCAGGTCGAAGGCAAAACCGACAAGTTGTGGGTGACCTTCGACAACTGGTTCAGCCGCCTGCTGCCCGGCGTGACCAAGGGCGAGTACTGGGTGCTGGATCTGGACGACGACTATCAGACTGCATTGGTCGGCCACCCCAACCACAAATACCTATGGCTGCTATCGCGTACTCCGACCATTTCCAACGAAGTGCGTGACGAGCTGCTGGCCGTGGCTCGCGCCCAGGGCTATGACACCAGCGAGCTGATCTGGCGCGACGGCGCCAAGCCGGCGCAGTGATCGGCCGTATTTCGTAGAGGCCGCGAGCCCCACCATTGCGTAGCCGATCAGCATTCGGCGTGCGCAGATGGTGGGTTGCGGCGGCGGGGATCGAGAGACTCCCTCAGACCGTTAATGCCTCCACCCACCCTACGTTTAACCGCGTCCTAATGGGTAGAGCAGCGCCAGGCGGCCGTCTGCCGGGCGATGCAGTTGTGAGGTGCTGCGTCATCCATCACCGCGTTTCGGCCAATGCCGCGCGGGACTCTATTTCCAATCCAGCCGCGCGAGTTTCCACTCGCCGTCGTCCTGCCACCATTCCAGCTTCACGGCGTAATGCCGGGCGCTATCGGGGATCAGTCCTTCAGCTCCGGTCAGGCCCACCTGTGCGTCCGTGTACCCCTTGTCGCGGTAGGTCACGTCCACGCGGCTGTTCTTGTTCAGGGCCAGCACCTTGACGTTGTTGTGGCGCAGGAACAGTAAGGTCATGGTGCGCTTGGCCCAGTCGCGGTCGTTGGCCTGCTGGGCGCGGAACTCGCTGTGCAGTTGATCCATCACCGCCGCAGTCTTCTTCGCTTCGAGGTTTTCCTGCAGTTGTTGCACGGCGGCTTCCAGCCTGGCCTGCGGGTCGTCCTTGGCGCCGCAGCCGCTGAGCAGAACGGCGAACAGCAGCAGGGGCGTGGCAAATTTCCGTATCGGCATGCCGAATTTCCTTTTCATGGTTATGATGCCCGAACGAGTGCATTAGCCCGCCACGCGCGAGCGGCCCGAGCCTATCTCAATTCTTCCTCAGGAGGGCACCATGCAGACGCTGTATCCGGAGATCAAACCCTACGCCCGCCACGAACTGGCGGTTCAGGCGCCGCACGTTCTCTACGTGGACGAAAGCGGCTCGGCGGACGGTCTGCCGGTGCTGTTCGTGCATGGTGGCCCCGGCGCCGGCTGCGATGCGGCCAGCCGCCGCTACTTCGACCCGACCCTGTATCGCATCGTCACTTTCGACCAGCGCGGCTGTGGACGCTCCACGCCCCACGCCAGCCTGGAGAACAACACCACCTGGGATCTGGTTGCCGACATGGAGCGCATCCGCGAGCACCTGGGTATCGACAAATGGGTGCTGTTCGGTGGGTCCTGGGGCTCGACCCTGTCGCTGGCCTACGCGCAGAAACACCCGGACCGCGTGCATGCGCTGATTCTGCGCGGCATCTTCCTGTGCCGCCCCCAGGAGTTCAAATGGTTCTACCAGGAGGGCGCCAGTCGGCTGTTCCCCGATTACTGGCAGGACTACCTGGCGCCGATTCCCGCCGAAGAGCAGGGCGACCTCATGCAGGCGTTCTACAAGCGCCTGACCGGCTCCGACCAGATCGCCCAGATGCACGCCGCCAAGGCCTGGTCATGCTGGGAAGGGCGTACCGCCACGCTGCGGCCAAACCCCCAGGTGGTCGAGCGCTTCGCCGAGAGCCTGCGCGCGCTGTCGATCGCCCGCATCGAGTGCCACTACTTCGTCAACGACGCCTTCCTGGAGCCCAACCAGTTGCTGCGTGACATGCCGAAGATCGCCCACCTGCCGGGCATCATCGTGCATGGCCGCTACGACGCCATCTGCCCGCTGGACAACGCCTGGGCGCTGCATCAGGCCTGGCCCAACAGCGAGCTGCAGATCATCCGCGAGGCGGGCCATTCGGCCGCCGAGCCAGGTATCGCCGATGCCCTGGTGCGCGCCGCCGACGAGATCGCCCATCGCCTGCTCGACCTGGCGCCGGACGAAGCATGAAGGCGCTGCTGCAGCGCGTTTCCAGCGCCCGTGTGGATATCGCCGGTGATACCGTGGGCGCCATCGATCAGGGCCTGCTGGTCTTGGTTGGCGTCGAGCCGCAGGACAACGAGGCCAGTTGTGCCAAGCTGCTGCACAAGCTGCTCAACTACCGCGTGTTCAGCGATGATGCAGGCAAGATGAACCTGTCGCTCAAGGACATCGGCGGCGGCCTGTTGCTGGTTTCCCAGTTCACCCTTGCCGCCGATACCCGTAGCGGCCTGCGCCCCGGTTTCTCCACCGCGGCACCGCCTGCGCTGGGCGAAGCGTTGTTCGACCATTTGCTCGAACAGGCACGTGCGCAACATCCGCAGGTCGCCAGCGGGCGTTTTGGTGCCGACATGCAGGTGCATCTGGTCAACGATGGCCCGGTCACCTTTCTGCTGGAAACCTGATCGGGGCCGTTCACTGGCCTGCTTCTTGCCTTCTCGGAGGCTGCCCCATGCTGCTGTTTGTCGCTGATCCGGCGCGTATCTCTCGCCAACGGCGGCGATCACGGTTAGCATGCCGCGCCGCCTTATCGAAGGGTCTGCCGCTTGCACCGTGCCGGTGCACGAGCTTGAGCTAGCCCCATAATCGTCTGCCTTTCAGGAGCAAGAATGAAAAAGCTTGTCGCCTCACTGCTGTTATCCGTCTGCGCCTTCACCGGCCTCGCCCAGGCTGGCGTCATCGACGACGCGGTCAAGCGCGGTACCCTGCGCGTGGGCATGGACCCGACCTACATGCCTTTCGAGATGACCAACAAGCGCGGTGAGATCATCGGCTTCGAAGTCGACCTGCTCAAGGCGATGACCAAGGCCATGGGCGTCAAGCTGGAGCTGGTTTCCACCTCTTACGACGGCATCATCCCGGCCCTGCTGACCGACAAGTTCGACATGATCGGCTCGGGCATGACCCTGACCCAGGAGCGCAACCTGCGCATCAACTTCTCCGAGCCCTTCATCGTGGTCGGCCAGACCCTGCTGATCCGCAAGGAGTTGGCTGACAAGGTCAAGAGCTACAAGGACCTGAACAGCGCGGACTACCGCATCACCTCGAAGATCGGCACCACCGGCGAGATGGTCGCCAAGAAGCTGATCGCCCAGGCCAAGTACAGCGGCTTCGACAACGAGCAGGAAGCGGTGATGGACGTGGTCAACGGCAAGGCTGATGCCTTTATCTACGACGCGCCGTACAACGTCGTGGCGGTGAACAAGGCCGGTGCCGGCAAGCTGGTTTTTCTCGATGAGCCGTTCACTTTCGAACCCCTGGCCTTCGGCCTGAAGAAGGGTGACTACGACAGCATCAACTGGATCAACAACTGGTTGCACCAGATCCGCGAAGACGGTACCTACGATCGAATCCACGCCAAGTGGTTCAAGAGCACTAACTGGCTGAAAGAGATGGAGTAAGCGCATTCGCGCTTCACTTCGCTACACCCGGCGCGCGGCTAGTCCGCGCGCTGTCATGTTGGCAACTCAAGGGGTAGACACTCACCGTGGCTAAACAGAAGAAAGCCCAGTGGCCCTGGCACCTGCTGACCGGGCTGATCCTGGTCCTGGGTATCCTGGCGATCTGGTATTCCACCTCGCTGATTTCCTACGAATGGCGCTGGAATCGCGTTCCCCAGTACTTCGCCTACCACGCCGAAGAAGCGCAGCGTGCGGCTGACTACGGCAGCGTCGAGAGCATCAGCCGTCAGGGCAGCGACGCCCTGGTTACCCTGACCGGTGAAGGTGGCGAACAGCAGCAGCTCACCGTGGCCAGCGACAGCCTGCAGCTCAGCGAAGGCGACGACGTGGCCGAGGGCGATGTCATCGGCGTCACCCGTCACTGGGCCGCTGGTCCGCTGCTCTGGGGGCTGTGGACCACGCTGTGGATCTCCGTGGCGGCGGGCGTGTTCGGTTTGCTGATCGGCCTGGTCACCGGCCTGTGCCGGTTGTCCGGCAACCCAACGCTGCGCCACCTGTCGACGCTTTACGTCGAGCTGGTGCGCGGCACGCCGCTGCTGGTGCAGATCTTCATCTTCTATTTCTTCATCGGCACGGTGCTCAACCTGTCCCGCGAGTTCGCCGGTGTGGCAGCGCTGGCCCTGTTTACCGGCGCCTATGTCGGCGAGATCGTGCGTGCCGGCGTGCAGTCCATCGTTCGCGGCCAGGATGAAGCGGCCCGCTCGCTGGGCCTGAGCGCCTCGCAGTCGATGCGTTACGTGATCCTGCCGCAGGCGTTCAAGCGTGTGCTGCCGCCGCTGGCCGGGCAATTCATCAGCCTGGTCAAGGACACTTCGCTGGTTTCGGTGATCGCCATCACCGAGCTGACCAAGAGCGGCCGTGAAGCCATCACCACCTCGTTTTCCACCTTCGAGATCTGGTTCTGCGTGGCGGCCCTGTACCTGGTGATCAACCTGCCGCTGTCGCAGATCGCCAACAGCCTGGAACGGAGGCTCGCGCAAAGTGATTGAAGTCCGTGATCTGATCAAGGTGTTCGACGCCCGCGGCCAGCAGATGCGCGCCGTCGACGGCGTCACCACCCAGGTAGCGCGCGGTGAGGTACTGGTGGTGATCGGCCCGTCCGGCTCCGGCAAGTCGACCTTCCTGCGCTGCCTCAACGGTCTGGAAGAACTGGACGAGGGCTCGGTGAGCATCGACGGCCTGGATCTGGCCAACCCCAAGACCGATATCAACGCCTACCGCCGTGAAGTCGGCATGGTGTTTCAGCACTTCAACCTGTTCCCGCACATGACCGTGCTGGAAAATCTATGCCTGGCCCAGAAGGTGGTGCGCAAGCGCGGCAAGGCCGAGCGTGAAGCCAAGGCGCGGGCGCTGCTCGACAAGGTCGGCATCGGCCAGAAGGCTGGCGAGTTTCCGTCGCGCCTCTCTGGCGGCCAGCAGCAGCGTGTGGCCATCGCCCGCGCCTTGTGCATGGACCCCAAGGTGATGCTGTTCGACGAGCCCACCTCGGCCCTCGACCCGGAAATGGTCGGCGAAGTGCTCGACGTGATGAAGCAGCTGGCGCTCGAAGGCATGACCATGGTCTGCGTCACCCACGAGATGGGCTTCGCCCGCGAAGTGGCCGACCGCGTCTTGTTCTTCGATCACGGCAAGCTGCTTGAAGATGCGCCGCCCGCCGAGTTCTTCGCCCAGCCGAAGGATCCGCGGGCCCAAGCGTTCTTGCGGCAGGTGTTGTAACAAGCAGGTCTGGGTCGCGCCGTTCGCGTAACGCGTAGGAGTGGCTTTAGCCACGAGCTTTTTATCGAGGCAAATAAAGAGCTCGCGGCTAAAGCCGCTCCCACAGAGACGATTCCGGCACTCCTGCACCATTTTGCAAAATTTCGCCCCGGCAGTTCTTCAGAACCATTTATGCACGGCCAAGTCCCAACGTTCTCCATTTCAAACGAGGACCTCAAGGCGTGAAAACCGTTCTAGCCCTGCTTGCCGCTGCTTTCGCTCTGCCGGCGATGGCCGACCAGCCGACTCTCTACGGTCGCTACGAATACATTCAGCTGCCCCAGCTCGGCCAGACCCTCAAGGCCAAGATGGACACTGGCGCGATGACCGCTTCGCTGTCGGCCCGTGACATCGAGCAGTTCGAGCGTGATGGCGAGGACTGGGTGCGGTTCCGTCTGGCCGTAGACGATGCGGACGATCAAGTTTTCGAGAAGCCCCTGGCTCGTGTCACCGAGATCAAGAATCGCGCCGAGGAGGGCAGCTCTGCCAAACCGTCCTATTCCGCACGCCCGGTGGTCAATATGGATATCTGCCTGGGCGAGGAGCTGCGTACCATCGAGGTCAACCTCACTGACCGCAGCCACTTCGACTACCCGCTGCTGATCGGCGCCAGTGCCATCCGCAAGCTGGATGCGGCCATCGATCCATCCAATCGCTATACCGCCGAGCAGCCTAGCTGTTGATTTGCCACCGCTGCGCTTCCTTTTCATGCGTAGCGGTGTGATTCTTGCCTTGAAATAGCAGATTGCCACGTTGTGTGGGTGCTTGTTCGAGGTGAGGTATGTGGGGATTGCTCAAGCCGGGTGTGCGCGTTCTGGAACGTGTCAGTTTCGCCCGCAAGTTTCAGCTGCTGTTCGTGCTTTTTGTCGCGCCAATGGCCTATGCGCTCTGGGTGATGCTGAGTGGTGCCCAGGAGCGTGTCGAGGTGCTCGCCATGGAGGTGGACGGCATGCAGGGCATTCACGCCCTGGGTGCAGTCGAGTCGCAGCTGCACGATCAGCGCCTGTTGCTGGCGCGCTGGAAGAGCAACGACAAGCCAGCTGAAACCCCGCTGCGTGAGAGCAACGGCAAGCTCGGCCAAACGCTGGCCGAGGCCGACGACGAGATCAAGCTGACGCCCAGTGAGCATACTGCCCGGCAAATCGAGGCATTGCAGGCGTCGGTCACCGGGCTGGACATGGCCGCGCTGGGTAAATTGGGACTGCCCGATGCTCTTGAGCGTTACCAGAGCACACTCTCGACCCTGACCGTGTTACGTGATCAGGTCGCGACCGACAGCGGCCTGATACTTGATCCCTTCCTCGATACCTACCTGATGATGGAGCAGATGACGCTGATTCTGCCCCGCCTGGCCGATGGTATTGGCAGCTTCGCCAGCCAGGGCTACGACCCGCTGGTGGCTCAGCGTTTCACCCTGCAGAACCGGCTGACCGTGCGTGATCTTCGTCGCGCTCTCGAACAGACCGGCGCGCAGCTGGCCAAGTCGCGCAATGCCCTGCAGCAGGCCTCGCCTGCGACCATGAGCAACCTGGAAAAGGCCTATGAACAGGTCGATAAAGGGCTCAAGCAGTTCCTCGCCGAAGTGGATCGCGACATGTTCGAGGCCAACCCCATGGTGCTGCAGCCAGCCCGCTTCGTGGAGCAGGTGCAGACCTTGCAGGCGAACGTGCAGACCTTGCGCCAGGCGGTGTTCGAGCAGTTCAACAGCAATATTTCCGGGTACCAGAGTGCAGCTCGCCAGGACATGCTGCGCACTTCGCTGATCTTCGGCGTGCTGACCCTGCTCGCCTTGTACCTGCTGTTGTGCCTGCACGCCTCCATTCGCCGCAGCACCGCCGGCATCATCCAGGCCGCTGAAGGCCTGCGTGACGGTGATCTGCGGGTACGTATGCAGGTGCACGGCGCCGATGACTTGGCGGCGATCTCCAGCGCACTGAATACCGCGGTCGCCCAGTTGCGCGATTCCATGCAGGGCGTCGGCCGCGAAGGGCAGAGCCTCGATGAGACCGTGCGTAGCCTGGGGAGTCAGGCCGCGGGATCGCTGAGCGCGGTCGAACAGCAACAGGCGCAGATGAGCCAGATCGCTACCGCTGCCACGCAGATGGCCGCCACCGCCCTGAGCGTGGCGCAGAGCTGCGAGCAGGCCGCCCAGGAAGCCGGGCAGACCCGCGAGATCGCTAACCAGAGCAATCAACGCAGTGCCAAGACCAGTGCCAGTATGCGTGAGCTCAGCGAGCGCCTGGCCGGCAGCGCGCAGACGCTGCAGAAGCTGCGCCAGCAGACCGAGCAGATCACCCGAGTGGTCGACGTCATCAAGGGCATTGCCGAGCAAACCAACCTCTTGGCACTTAATGCGGCCATCGAAGCGGCGCGTGCCGGCGAGCAGGGCCGTGGCTTCGCGGTGGTCGCCGATGAGGTGCGCTCCCTGTCGCAGCGGACCCAGAACTCCACGGCGGAAATCGCCCAGACCGTTGGCGATCTGCACAAGGTGGTGGGGCAGTCCGTCGCCGAAATGGAACAGGCCATGCACCAGGCCGAAGGCGATGTGGGTAACGTGCTGGCGATGAGTGCGGATCTCGACGGCATCGTCGAGTCGGTGCAACGGGTCAGCGACCGCCTGGCGCAGATCGCCACCGCTGCCGAGCAGCAGGCTGCGACCGCTGACGAGGTGAGCGGCAATATCCAGCAGGTCGACCAGGCGGCCAGCGAGTTGCTCGACGGCGCGCGCATGGTCAGCGACGCCAGTGAACAACTGCGCCGTGGCAGCGAAACCCTGTCGCGTAATACCGGCCGTTTCCGGGTGGAATGAGCGGCTGATCAATAAGTGAACGATCTCTTGCAGGCCGCGACTCCATTGGCCTGCAGGGGATGATCTCCAGGTTGTCCACAGGCTCATGCACGGCCATTGTGCATGAAAGCTCGTTTGCTGCTGCGCCCGAACTCAGGGCCTGCTGAATTCAATAAAGTCAAGCAATACAGTAGGTTGGGGCGCATGTAGATGGATCTGATCAATAACTGATCAGGCGTCCGAATGCCGCGTATGGTGTGGCCTCTATGGTTCGATACCAGGCTTATCCACAGAATCTTCCACGGCTATTGTGCATAGCGAACCGCCCTGAAGGAGATTTTTGTGGATGACAACGCCTATTCGTTCAAAGCGCGAATATTTTTATCAACTCTGGTCATTGCTCAGTAAATGATCAGTGCGCTGGAGCACCCGTTTGTCATGGCCTGTAGCCGGCCATGCAAAGGTTATCCACAAAGTGTTGCACTCAAGTTGTGTATTGTCCCCAGTATGCTGGTGTACTCACGAGGCTTTACAAAATTTCTTTAGTAACAACGGTTTGGCACGTTTTCATCTGTGAATAAAGTTCTGGTCAAATAATGATCGATTGGCCCTAAGGCGCATTTTCAGTGGTGTTCAGCGTTTCGCTCCAAGCTTATCCACATAATGATCCACCTGATTTGTGCACGAGTGGTGACGCTCCGCGCTATTGACGCTGACAACTGCCTCGCGCAGGCTCCGCAACCCACGTGCCGCAAGGATGCCAACCATGGCGACCATCCTGATCGTCGAAGATGAAACCGCAATCGCCGATACCCTGGTTTATGCCTTGCAGGCCGAAGGTTTCGTCACCCGCTGGTCGACCCTTGGCGGCGAGGCGCTGGCACTGCTGGAACGCGAGGTTTGCGACCTGGTGATTCTCGACGTTGGCCTGCCCGATATCAGTGGCTTCGAGGCCTGCAAGCGGCTGCGGCGGTTTTCCGAAGTGCCAGTGATGTTCCTGACCGCGCGCAACGACGAGATCGACCGCGTTGTGGGACTGGAGATCGGCGCCGACGATTACGTGGTCAAGCCCTTCAGCCCGCGGGAGGTGGCAGCGCGGGTCAAGGCCATCCTCAAGCGCGTGGCGCCCCGCGAACCCGCGCTCGCCAAGCTCAATGAAGGCCCGTTTCATCTCGACAGCGAGCGCGTGCGCATCGACTACCATGGCCAGCCCCTGAGCCTGACCCGCCTCGAGTTCCAGTTGCTGCAGTGCCTGCTCGGCCAGCCCGAGCGGGTGTTCAGCCGCGAGCAGTTGCTCGACGCCCTGGGCGTGCCGGCCGATGCCGGCTACGAGCGCAACATCGACAGTCACATCAAAAGCCTGCGCGCCAAGCTGCGCCAGGTCGCGCCCCAGGCCGAGCCGATCCAGACCCACCGTGGCCTGGGCTACAGCCTGCGCCTTGAATAGCGCCATGCCCTGCCTTCAGGAGGCCTGCTGATGCCGCTCGGAGTCCGTATCTTTCTGGCTTACTTCCTGTTCGTCGGGCTGTCCGGCTGGTTCGTGCTGAGTACGGTGATGGACGAGATCCGTCCCGGCGTGCGCCAGTCCACCGAGGAAACCCTGGTCGATACCGCGCACCTGCTGGCGGTGCTGCTGCGCGAGGATGTACGCGATGGCCGCCTCGCCCAGGGGCAGCTGCCCGAACTGCTCAAGGCCTACGGCCAACGCCAGCCCGGCGCGCAGATCTGGGGCGTGGCGAAGAATCAGGTCAACCACCGCATTTACGTTACCGACGCCAACGGTGTCGTGCTGCTCGACTCCAGCGGTCTGGCGGTCGGGCAGGATTACTCGCGTTGGAACGACGTGTACCTGACCCTGCGCGGTCGCTATGGTGTGCGCTCGACCCGTGAAGACCCGAACGACCCGGACTCCTCGGTGATGTACGTGGCAGCGCCGATCATCGATGACGGGCGCATTCTCGGTGTGGTGTCGGTGGCCAAGCCCAACCGCACGTTGCAGCCTTATATCGAGCGCTCGCAACGCCGCCTCGGCTGGCTGGGCGCCGGGCTGATCGGCCTGGGCCTGCTGGTCGGCGGTTTGCTCAGCTGGTGGCTGAGCGGTTCGCTGCGTCGTTTGACCCGTTATGCACAGGCGGTAAGCGAGGGCCAGCGCGCCGAGTTGCCCCAGGTGCGCGGCGGCGAACTCGGCCAACTGGCCCAGGCGGTGGAGCGCATGCGCACCGAGCTGGAGGGAAAGGCCTATGTCGAGCGCTACGTGCACACCCTGACCCATGAGCTGAAGAGCCCGCTGGCGGCGATCCGTGGTGCTGCCGAGCTGCTGGAAGGCGAGATGCCCGAAGCCCAGCGCCAGCGCTTCGTGGCCAATATCAGCGAAGAAGGCGAGCGCTTGCAGAACCTGATCGAGCGCCTGCTGCACCTGGCCCAGGTCGAGCAGCGCCAGGGCCTCGAAGAACGCGTCGCTGTGCCGTTGCAGCCGATGATCGACGAGCTGGTGCACGCCCAGATGGCGCGCATCGAGCAGCGCCAGGTGCAAGTGGATAACCATGTCGACGCCGTCCAGTGCGTGTCCGGCGAGCGCTTTTTGCTGCGTCAGGCGCTGAGCAACCTACTCGACAATGCGTTGGATTTCACTGCGCCTGGCGATCTGATCCGAGTCACCTGCGAGACCGATGACGATGCCGTGCAACTGCGTCTGTTCAACCAGGGGCCGGCGATTCCCGATTACGCCTTGCCGCGCCTGACCGAGCGCTTCTATTCCCTCGCGCGACCGGCCACCGGTCGCAAGAGCACCGGCCTGGGCCTCAACTTCGTGCAGGAAGTGGCGCAGTTGCATGGCGCCAGTCTGGATATCGCCAACGTCGAAGGCGGCGTCGAGGTCTGTCTGCGCTTCCCCCGTTGAATAGCTCTGGCGACGTCGCCGTTGCCGGCGGCGACTTGCCGCAATCACGAGGGGTACAGATCGCCCGACTTTGGTTATTCTGTCGGAGTCGCCAATCAACCGGACAGGAAGGATCTGCATGAAAACGACCGTGGCCGACGTACTCAAGGGCAAGCCCATATCCAATGTGTACAGCGTGACGCCCGACAGCAGCCTGTTCGCGGCGATGAAGCTGATGGCCGAAAAAGGCATCGGTGCTTTAGTGGTGCTCGAAGGCGAGCAGCTGGCCGGCATCGTCAGCGAGCGTGACTACGTGCGCAAGGTGGCAATTCAGGAGCGTTCGCCGGCCAATATGAAGGTCAGCGACATCATGACCTGCAAGGTCATTACCGTGGAGCCGGGCGAAGATGCCCGCCATTGCATGGAGTTGATGACCAACGGTCGCCTGCGCCACCTGCCCGTCGTCGAAGATGGCCGCCTGGTCGGCCTGCTTTCAATCGGTGACCTGGTCAAGGACATCATCAGCCACCAAGAAAACCTTATCCAGCATCTAGAACAGTACATCCGCGGCGAATGACGATGGCTGCGCCCGCAGCCATTTCGCCTCGAGCGCCGCGCGGGTGACAGCACCGTCCACCCGCAGCAGCGACACCTCGCAATTCCCACATAAACTCCATCTGTGGCCCATATTGGCTCCACTTGGCCTGACGAAACTGCGTGCATCCCAACTGCACGGAGCGCTGTGCCATGAACCGAAGCTTGCTGTTCAAACTGGGCGCCATTGCCCTGCTGATTCTGTTGTTGATGATTCCCCTGTTGCTGATCGACGGCCTGGTCAGCGAGCGCCAGGGCGCGCGCGACGACGTGCTGCGCGATATCGCCCGCAGCTCCAGCTACGCCCAGCAGATCATCGGGCCGATTCTGGTGGTGCCGTACCGCAAGAAGGTACTGACCTGGAAAACCCGCAAGGACAGCGATGAGCGTTATCAAGAGGAGTCCATCGAGCAGGGCCGCCTTTATTTTCTGCCCGAACGTTTCGCCCTCGATGGCGACGTGCGTACCGAGCTGCGCTATCGCGGCATCTATCAGGCGCGTCTGTACCACAGCGATAGCCAGGTCAGCGGCGAGTTTGCGGTGCCGGCCAACTACGGCATCAACGATGTCGACGCCTACTCGTTCGGCGAGCCCTTTATCGCCGTTGGCATCAGCGATGTGCGCGGCATCGGCAACGATCTCAAGCTGCAGCTCAATGGTGCCAGCCTGAGCTTCGAGCCGGGCAGCGGCGACGACAACTTCGGTAGCGGCGTGCACGTGGCGCTGCCGCCTCGCGATACCCGCACCGAGCAGGCCTATAGCTTCGCCTTCGACCTCAAACTGCAAGGCACCGAGCAGCTGAGCATCACCCCGGTGGGCCGCGAGAGCCAGGTCACCCTGCGCTCGGACTGGCCGCATCCGAGCTTTATCGGCGAGTTCCTGCCCAGTCAACGGGAGGTGACACAGCAGGGCTTCACCGCCAAATGGCAGACCAGCTTCTTCGCCACCGATATGCAGGATGCACTGAGCAGTTGCGTCAGCGGCTCCTGCGCCGCCATGCAGAGCCGCGCCTTCGGCGTGAGCCTGATCGACCCGGTGGACCAGTACCTCAAGGCCGATCGGGCGATCAAGTACGCGCTGCTGTTCATCAGCCTGACCTTCGCCGTGTTCTTCCTGTTCGAAGTGCTCAAGCGCATGGCCGTGCACCCGGTGCAGTACGCCCTGGTGGGCCTGTCCATGGCGCTGTTCTACCTGCTGTTGCTGTCGCTCTCCGAGCACCTGGGTTTCGCCGTCGCCTACGGCCTGTCCGCCCTGGGATGCGTGGCGCTGAACAGCTTCTACGTCAGCAGCGTGCTGCGCAGCTGGTTGCGCGGGACGGCCTTCGGCGGCCTGCTGGCTGCCCTGTACGGGCTGCTCTACGGCCTGCTCAGCGCCGAGGACTACGCCCTGCTGATGGGCTCGCTGCTGGTGTTCGGCGTGCTGGGATGCGTGATGGTGCTGACCCGCAAACTCGACTGGTACGGCGTCGGCCGCCCGGCCACCAGCGACACCTTCACGTCCTGACCCTTTGCCGGGGCGTGCCACAGTGCACGCCCCTTGGAGATCGCCATGCGAGTATTGATGCAATTTTCCGCCTGCTTCGCCCTCGGCCTGTGCATCGCCGGTGTACTGCTGATCGGCATGATGTTCGTCGGCCGCTTCGACTGGATCGAGGCGCTTATGCTCAGCGGCTGGCCGGTCGCCACCCTGAGCCTGCAGCTGCTGCCGGAGGCGTTCTGGAACGGCCTGACTGGCGTGGCCGATGCCGCCGCCAACCACTCGGTGCAGTCGTTCCTGCAACTGTGCGTGGCCATGGCGCAGATCGCCCTGTTGTTCGCCCTGGGCTTCTTCCGTCTGTGGTATCGGCGATGAGTGGGCGGCTTGGGTTACGCGAGGAGCGTGTGGCGCGGCAACAGCTGGCTCGCAGCATCGCCGGGCTGTTTCCCGCACGCTGGCCAGGCGGCGAGGGCCGCCGATCCGCACGGCAGGCCGGACACGCGCCGCCATAGACCTGGATCAATGGTTGGGCGGGCCGGCCTCTCTAGAATCGCCGGCCCTGTTTTCCCGCGAGTCCGTTGCATCATGTCCAGCCAACCGTTTCGCCCCGAACTGCTATCACCGGCCGGCAGCCTGAAGAACATGCGCTACGCCTTCGCCTACGGCGCTGATGCGGTATACGCGGGACAGCCCCGCTACAGTCTGCGGGTGCGCAACAACGAGTTCGACCACGCCAACCTGGCCCAGGGCATTCGCGAGGCCCATGTGCTGGGCAAGCGCTTCTACGTGGTGGTCAACATCGCGCCGCACAACGCCAAGCTGAAGACCTTTCTTGACGACCTGCAGCCGGTGATCGACATGGCGCCGGATGCGCTGATCATGTCCGACCCGGGGCTGATCATGCTGGTGCGTGGTCGTTATCCACAGACGCCCATCCACCTCTCGGTGCAGGCCAATGCGGTGAACTGGGCAAGCGTGGCGTTCTGGCAGGGGCAGGGCCTGGAGCGGGTGATCCTCTCGCGCGAATTGTCCCTCGGCGAGATCGAGGAAATCCGCACCCAGGTGCCGGAGATAGAGCTGGAAGTGTTCGTCCACGGCGCGCTGTGCATGGCCTATTCGGGGCGCTGCCTGCTGTCCGGCTATCTCAATCGCCGTGATCCCAATCAGGGCGCCTGTACCAATGCCTGCCGCTGGCAGTACGACCTCAAGACGGCGGGCGAGAACGAACTCGGCGAGATCGTCCGGGTGGTCGAGCCGACGCTGGGTATTGGCGCGCCGAGCGAACAGGTGTTCGTGCTCGAGGATGGCGAACAGCAGATGCCGGTGTTCGAGGACGAGCACGGCACTTACATCATGAACTCCCGGGACCTGCGCGCCGTGCAGCACGTCGAGCAGCTGGTGAAGATAGGCGTGCATTCGCTGAAGATCGAAGGGCGCACCAAGAGCCATTACTACTGCGCCCGCACCGCCCAGGTGTATCGCCAGGCCATCGACGATGCGGTGGCCGGCCGCCCATTCGACCGCAGCCTGATGGCCAATCTGGAGTCGCTCGCCAACCGCGGTTACACCGAAGGCTTTCTGCGTCGCCACGTGCATGACGAGTATCAGAATTACGGGCACGGCAGCTCGGTCTCGGATCGCCAGCAGTTCGTCGGTGAACTGACCGGTGAGCGCCGTGGTGATCTCGCCGAAGTGCGGGTGAAGAACCGCTTTGCCGTCGGCGACGGCATGGAGCTGATGACGCCCAACGGCAACCTGCATTTCACCCTGGAATATCTGCAAAATCGCGCCAGCGAGTCGATCGGCGTGGCGCCCGGCGACGGCCATGTGGTGTACCTGCCGGTGCCGCCCGAGGTGGATCTGCGCTTTGCGCTGCTGATGCGTGACCTGTAGTTCGGCGTCGCCCTTCCTGGGTATCGCTGCGCTCAACCGCAGGCTACGGGACTGATTTCCCGGGCTTCGCTTCGCTCAATCCGGGCTACGGCATTGTCCCTGGATTCGTAACCCGAGACGATTTGTGACTAGAGCGAATGCCCCTGCAACCGCTGCCGCCAGCTCTTCAGCCGCTGCTCCAGTGCCTTGAGGCTGTCGGCCTGTTGCTTGCGGGCGCGGCTGAACAGGATCAGGGCCAGTTCGGCGGTGACCAGAGCGTCGGCGCTGGCGTGGTGGCGTTGGCCGACCTGCAGGCCAAAGTGCGCGGTCCAGTCGTCCAGGCCGCCGTTGCGGATCTCCGCTTGCGGGCAGAGCATCGGTGCCAGTTCGGCGACGTCGTAGAAGGGGTGGCGCAGGCGCAGGTTGAGGGTGTCCTTGAGGGCGCGGGCCAGCATGCGCTGGTCGAAGCCGGCGTGAAAGGCCAGCAGCGGGCTGTCACCGAGAAACTCCATGAACGCCAGCAGCGCTTCGGCCGGCTCGATGCCCGCGGCGATGTCGCTGGGCGCCAAGCCGTGGATCAGCACGCTGGCGCTGACGGTGTGGCCGTCGCGGTGCAGGGTGCATTCAAATTGTTCACCGAGCTGGATGGCGCCGTTGTCGATGACCACGGCGCCAATCGACAGCACCTCGTCGCGCCTGGTGTCCAGGCCGCTGGTTTCCAGGTCGAGCACCACCAGGCGTTGCCCGGCGAGCGGTGTGTCGTCCGCCGCGCGTGGGACGGGCAAGGCGGCGCAGCGGCGTTGCTGGTCGGCGGGCAGGGCGCTGCGGCGGCGGGTCAGCCAGGAAAAGGCATTCATAGTTGGTAACGTAACCCCAGGCTGGTTTGCAGACGCTGGGCCTGACGGAAGGATTCGCGCAGGATGCGCCGGTCCAGGTGGTTGAGGCTGTCCGGGTCGAGGCGATTGGAGTACGGCTGGGCCTGGCGTGCCTGCAGCTGGTGCTGCTGCAGGCGCGTTTGCTGGATGAAGTGGTAGGCCTCTTCATAGGCGGCGCCATCGAGTTTGTCGATAATCCCGCGCTCGCTCAGTTCGCGCAGACGCTGCTGGGTGTTGCAGGCCTTGATGCCGTTGGCCAGGGCGAGCAGGCGGGCGCCGTCGACGAAGGGGGTGAGACCCTGGGATTTGAGATCCAGTGTGTCCTTCTCGGCGCCGCGCCTGGCCACCACAAAGTCTCGGAAGCGGCCCACCGGCGGGCGCTGGCGTAGGGCGTTCTCGGCCATCATGCGCTGGAACAGGCGGTTGTCGGCGATCTGCCCGAGCAGCTCGTCACGCAGGGACTCGCAGCCGCTGGCGTCGCCCCACACCGTGCGCAGGTCGAAATAGATGGTCGAGGCCAGCAGGTTTTCCGGCGAGGCCTCGCGGATGAACCCGGCGAAGCGCCGCGACCATTCCTGGCGCGACAGGCACAGCTGCGGGTTGCCGGCCATGATATCGCCTTTGCAAAGGGTGAAGCCGCAGCGCGTCAGGCGCCCGTTGATCTCCATGGCCAGCGGCAGCAGTCGGCCGCGCAGCTGGGCGGCTTCGACGTTATCGCTGGCTTCGAAAAGAATGCCGTTGTCCTGGTCGGTGTGCAGGGTCTGTTCGCGGCGGCCCTCGCTGCCGAAGCACAGCCAGGTGAAGGGCACGCCGGGGTCGCCCAGGTCCTCGATGGTCAGCTCGATGACCCGGCAGACCATGTGATCGTTTAGCAGGGTGACGATATGGGTGATCTGGCTGGAGCTGGCGCCATGGGCGAGCATGCGATCAACTAGCTGGCGTATGTCTTCACGCAGCGCGGCCAGGGTTGCCACCCGGCCGGCGTGGCGAATGGTGCGCGCCAGGTGCACCAGGTCGACGCGCTGCAGGGAGAACAGGTCGCGCTCGGAAACCACGCCGCACAGCTTGCCCTGGTCCACCAGGCAGACGTGGGCGATATGCCGCTCGGTCATGGCAATGGCAGCGTCGAAGGCGCTGGCGCTCGGCGGCAGGTGAAAGGGCGCCTGGGTCATCAGGCCACTGATCGGCTGGTCGAGGGAGCTGCCGTCGGCCACCGCGCGGCGCAGGTCGCGCAGGGTGAAGATGCCCTGCGGACGCAGGCCGGCATCGACGATGACGATGCTGCCGACCTGCTGTTCGTGCATCTGCCGTACCGCGTCGCGCAGGGGCAATTCGGGGGCGCAGGAAATCGGTTGGCGCATGGCCAGCTCGCCCAGCCGGGTGTCGAGCGAATACTGCGAGCCGAGAGTTTCCACGGCGCGCATCTGCACCTGCTGGTTGACCTGGTCGAGCAGGCTGCTGACGCCGCGCAGGGCGAAGTCGCGAAGCGGCGTGGACTGGGCGAACAGGCGGGCGAAGGCGGCCTTGTCGAGCAGCAGGCAGAAGGTGTCTTCGGCGGCCAGGTGCGCGGTGCGGGTGGCGCGCTCGCCAATCAGCGCGGCCATTGGGAAGCACTCGCCGCTGGTGATCTCGAAGGTGGTCTCGGTGCCACGCCGCGCCGAGTGCGGACGTTGGCCGTGCACGCGGCCCTGCTTGACGATGTAGAAGTACTGCACCGGGCCGTCATCGGGGTGAATGATCACCTCGTCTTCGCCATAGAAGCGCAGCTGGCAGTGCTCGACCAGGTAGGCGAGGTGGGCCGCGTCCATCTGGTTGAAGGGCGGGAATTTCTGCAGAAACTCCATGGTGCCATGGACGTTCTGGCGTACCGCTGTCTTGCCGGCCTGGACGAAATCGTCGGCTGGTTTCATTGCGCGCGTTCCTTTTGTTCTTGTAGCGGCATGGTGGCGAGCCAGGCCGGGAATCGACATAGGACGTAAGTCTAGGCCAGGCGATTGGCGGATGAATATGCCGGCCTGCGGTGAACCTCTCACCTCTATTGGCGTCCTGATGTGTCTGAGACGCGTTTTTCAGGCAGTCATCCCATTCAGGCACAGAGGAGATCTCACCTATGAGTGGCAGCATTCTGCGTCACGCCGTGGCGCTCGGCACCAGCATCCTGCTCAGTTGCGGCGTCGCCAGCGCACAAACCAAGCCGGTCGAGCTGATCGGCATCAACGTTGCGGGCGCAGGGTTCGCCAGCTCGGTGCTTCCCGGCAAGCACGGCACCAACTTCTTCTTCCCGCCCAAAGGCTATTACGAGAAGTGGCAGCAGAAGGGCATCAGCTGGGTGCGCTTCTCCTTCATCTGGGAGCGCCTGCAGCCCAAGGCCAATGGCGAGTTCGACGAGGCCTACGCCAAGCTGATCGACAAGACCCTCGATGAAGCCCAGCAGGCCGGCATTGAGGTGATGCTCGACGTGCACAACTATGGCCGCTACTACGGCAAGGTCATTGGCACTGACGATGTACCGATTTCCGCCTACCAGAACCTCATGGAACGCATCGCCAAGCGCTGGGGCAGCCACCCGGCCGTGTATTCCTACGACCTGATGAACGAGCCCCACGGCGCGGCCAACAAGTACTGGCCGCAGGTGGCCCAGGCCGGTATCAACGGCGTGCGCAAGCACGACTCGAAGAACGATATCTACGTCGAAGGCGCCGAATATTCGTCTGCATTGCGCTGGCCCAAGCTCAACGACAACCTGCTCGACCTGAAGGACCCGGCCAACAAGCTGATCTATTCGGCGCACATGTACATCGATCCGGATGCCAGCGGCCTCTACAAGACCGCCCTGGCCACCGACCTGGATCCGCAGATCGGCGTCAAACGCCTGGAGCCCTTCGTCAACTGGTTGATCGAGCACAACAAGAAGGGCCATATCGGCGAGTTCGGTGTACCGGCCGAGGACGAAAGCGGCCTCAAGGCGCTGGATCAGACGCTCGCCTACCTGCAGAAGCACTGTATTCCGTTCGCTTACTGGGCAGCCGGGCCATCGTGGGGCAAGAACAAGCTGTCCGTCGAGCCGGTCAAGGGTGTGGACCGTCCGCAATGGGCGGTGCTGAAGAAGTACCTGGGCGGCGGCAACTGCACCAGCATCGGGCCGGGAACCTGACGCGCGGGTTGACGATCTGATCAGCGTGGCGGCGCTCCAGTCGCCGCCATCGCTCCTCACGCTGACCTCGATCTCAAGGATTCCCGCATGCAAAACCGCAATCTATGGGTGGATTACGCCAAGGCCATCGGCATCCTCCTGGTGGTCTATGGCCATGTGGTGCGCGGTTTGCTCAACGGCGGCATCATCACCGAGAACGTGGATTTCCACTGGCTGGTGGACAGCATCATCTACACCTTCCACATGCCGCTGTTCTTCTTTCTGTCCGGGTTGTTCTTCTGGCATTCGCTGAACAACCGCGGCGGTGTCGGCCTGTTCTGCAACAAGATCGATACCATCTTCTATCCGTTCGTGCTCTGGTCCCTGCTGCAGGGCACCATCGAGGCGATGCTGTCGCGCTACACCAACGGCGGCGTCAGCATGGGCGAGGTGCTGACGCTGCTGTGGTCGCCACGGGCGCAGTTCTGGTTCCTGTACGCGCTATTCGCCGCGTTCTGCCTGGCGATCCTGCTGTACCGCCGCTTCTCGACGCGGGCCTTCCTGCCGCTGTTGGTGCTCAGTGCGCTGTTCTACCTGCTGCAGCAGTGGACGCCACGTGTCGGGGTGCTGATATTCCTGGCACAGAATTTCGTGTTCTTCGCTCTGGGCATCTGGTTCAACCAGGTGCGTGGCAGCATCGAATCTCGTGCTTCGGGCGTGGCATTGGGCAGTGGTCTGGCCTTCGTGGTGGCGCAGTATGTGTTCCACGGCGTGCTGGGGCTGACCTACATCGACCGCGGCGCGGCGTCGCTGGTGGTGGCCTTTATCGGCATCCTGTTCACCGTCAGCCTTTGCATGGTGCTGGCGCGTCGGCCGGTGGGCTGGATGCTGACCCTGGGCGCGCTGTCGATGCCGATCTTCCTGATGCACATCCTGGCCGGCAGCGGCGCGCGGGTGATCCTCAACAAGTTTCTGGGCATCAACGACGACACCGTGCATATCGTCGTCGGCTGCCTGGCCGGCGTGCTGCTGCCAGTGATTGCCGCGAAGATTCTCGAGGCGCTGGGCATTAACTGGCTGTACGAAATGCCCAAACGCTTCTCTGTCTACCGCTGGCAGCAACGCCGCGTATCGCCACAGCCGGCCGCTTGATCGTGTCTGGGGTGAGATCGCTTGACGGGTTATGGGACACGCGGGGAGCAGCGGTGTCAGGACGTGATCTGCCATGCCTCGCTCAGCCACCCTACAGGGGGTGCATGGTCTCTTCGAATCGTAGGGTGGGTGAAGGCGCCGCTTCGCCGTTGAGGCGTGGTACGGCGTTCGTGGCGCCGTAACCCACCAACCAATCTGCGAATAAAAGAAAACCGCCTCTCGGCGGTTTTCTTTTTTGCGTTGACGCTTAGCGCGCCAGGCTGGCCTTTAGCTCCCGACGACGGCGATGCAGCACCGGTTCGGTGTAGCCGTTGGGCTGCTTGGCGCCTTCGAGCACCAGCTCCACGGCCGCCTGGAAGGCGATGTTGCCGTCGAACGCCGGTGCCATCGGGCGATACAGCGGGTCACCGGCATTCTGCCGATCCACCACTGGCGCCATGCGCTTGAGGCTCTCCAGCACCTGCGCCTCGCTGACCACGCCATGGCGCAGCCAGTTGGCCAGCAGCTGGCTGGAGATGCGCAGGGTGGCGCGATCTTCCATCAGGCCGATGTCATTGATGTCCGGCACCTTGGAGCAGCCGACGCCCTGGTCGATCCAGCGCACCACGTAGCCGAGGATGCCCTGGGCGTTGTTGTCCAGCTCGTTGCGGATTTCCTCGTCGCTCCAGTTGGTGTCTGGCGCCAGCGGAATGCTGAGGATTTCGTCCAGCGAGGCCGGGGCGCGTTTGGCCAGCTCGGCCTGGCGGGCGAACACGTCGACCTTGTGATAGTGCAGCGCGTGCAGGGTGGCGGCGGTCGGCGAGGGCACCCAGGCGGTGTTGGCACCGGCCAGCGGGTGGCCGATCTTCTGTTCTAGCATGGCGGCCATCAGGTCGGGCATCGCCCACATCCCTTTGCCGATCTGCGCACGGCCCTGCAGGCCGCTGGCCAGGCCGACGTCGACGTTGTTGTTCTCGTAGGCGCTGATCCACTTCTCGCTCTTCATGGCGGCCTTGCGCACCATGGCGCCGGCTTCCATGGAGGTATGGATTTCGTCGCCGGTGCGGTCGAGGAAACCGGTATTGATGAACACCACACGCTCGCTGGCCGCGGCGATGCAGGCCTTGAGGTTTACGGTGGTACGCCGTTCCTCGTCCATGATGCCGACCTTGAGCGTGTTGCGCGCCAGGCCCAACATCTGCTCGACACGGCCGAACAGTCCGCTGGTGAAGGCCACTTCTTCGGGGCCGTGCATCTTCGGTTTGACGATGTACACCGAGCCGGTGCGGCTGTTGGCGCGGCTATTGTTGCCGTTGAGATTGTGCAGCGCGGCGAGGCTGGTGCACAGCGCATCGAGGATGCCTTCGGGCAGCTCGTTGCCGCTGGCGTCGAGCACCGCCGGGTTGGTCATCAGGTGGCCGACGTTGCGCACGAACAGCAGGCTGCGCCCGTGCAGGGTCAACTCGCCGCCGTTCGGTCGGGTGTAGACGCGATCCGGGTTCATGGTACGGGTGAAGGTGCTGCCGCCCTTGCTGACTTCTTCGCTGAGGTCGCCCTTCATCAGGCCCAGCCAGTTGCGGTAGACCAGGGTCTTGTCGTCGGCATCCACCGCCGCCACCGAGTCTTCGCAGTCCATGATGGTGGTCAGCGCCGATTCCATCAGCACGTCCTTCACGCCAGCGGCGTCGGTGCTGCCGATCGGGCTGGCGGCGTCAATCTGGATCTCGAAATGCAGGCCGTTGTGCTTGAGCAGGACGGCGATGGGCGCGGCGGCCTCGCCCTGGAAACCGACCAGTTGATCGGCGTCGCGCAGGCCGCTGATGTCCCCATTGCTCAGGGTAACCAGCAGTTTGTCGCCTTCGATGCGGTAACCGGTGACCTCGGCGTGGGAGCCGGTGGCCAGCGGCGCGCTTTCATCGAGGAAGGCGCGCGCGGCGGCGATCACCTTGTCGCCGCGAACGCGGTTGTAGCCCTTGCCCTTTTCGGCGCCGCCTTCCTCGCTGATCGCATCGGTGCCGTACAGCGCGTCGTACAGCGAGCCCCAGCGGGCGTTGCTGGCGTTGAGCGCGAAGCGCGCGTTCATCACCGGCACCACCAACTGCGGGCCAGCCATGCGGGCGATCTCGTCGTCGACGTTCTCGGTGCTGGCCTGCACGTGCTCAGGCTGTGGCTGCAGGTAGCCGATCTGCTGCAGAAAGGCTTTGTAGGCCGCCGCATCGTGTGGCTTGCCGGCCCGCTCGCGGTGCCAGCCGTCGATCTGTGCCTGCAGCTGATCGCGCTTGTCGAGCAGTGCGCGGTTCTTCGGCGCCAGGTCACCGAATACGGCATCGGCACCGGCCCAGAATGCCTCGGCGGTCACGCCGCTGCCGGGAATGGCTTCGTTGTTGATGAAATCGAACAGCACCTTGGCGACCTGCAGGCCACCGACTCGAATACGCTCAGTCATCTCTCGCCTCTCTGCTTCGCTTAGCCTGTGTAACGGCGGGAACCCTCGATGCTGCGCAGACCGATCGCCTTGGGGCCGTGGTCGACGGCTGCCCGCGTTGCGGCGTGTCTGGAGGTGCTTCGTGAGCGGGGTTTTCCACAACCAGCAGGACTGGGTTTGGGTTCATGTAGTGGGGTTTGGCTGATACTACATGAACGAATTGGGAAAAACAGTCCAGAAATGATCGCCGCGACCTTGGTCGTATTCTTGCCAGGAAGCTGATTGGCGCACCGCTGCCTATACTGCAGACCACCTGTGAGGACGCCAACATGCCGACACGCGCTGCGACCACTGCTGATCTCGATGACCTGGTGCCGCTGTTCGCGGCCTATCTGACCTTTTACAAGGTCGACAAAAGCACCCGGGAGGTGCGCGATTTTCTCTTGGCGCGGCTGGAGCGCAGCGACTCGACGATCTTGGTCGCCCGTAGCGAAGAGGGCGCGGCCAAGGGCTTCGTGCAGCTCTATCCGCTTTATGCATCACTGGCGCTGCGCCCGAGCCTGCTGCTCAGCGACCTGTACGTCGCCGATCACGCGCGGCGCCAGGGCATCGGTGAGCAACTGCTCGAGGCTGCCAGGCAGCATGCGCTGGCCACCGGCGCCTGCGGCTTGCAGCTGGAAACGGCGCGAACCAATCTGGCGGCGCAGTCTCTCTATGAACGTCTCGGCTATGTTCGGGATGAGGTTTACCTGACCTATTGGCTCGACCTGAATTGAGCGCCCACGACGAGGACATGAGCATGGATCACCTGATACTCACCGTTATCGCCCAGGACCAGCCCGGCCTGGTCGAGCGCGTTGCCCAGTGCGTGGCCAAGCACGGTGGCAACTGGCTGGAGAGCCGTATGTCGCGCATGGCCGGGCAGTTCGCCGGCATCCTGCGCGTCGATGTACCGGCCGCCTCCCATGGCGCGCTGATGGAGGCGCTAGGCGAGCTCAGCGCCCAGGGCATTCGCGTGCAGCTCGCCTCGGCCGGCGCAGAGCCGGACTGCACCTGGAAGTCCATTCACCTTGATCTGTTGGGCAACGACCGCGCCGGGATCGTGCGCGACATCACCCGGCTGCTGGCCGCCAATGGCGTCAACCTGGAGAACCTGGTGACCGAGGTGACGCCCGCACCCATGAGCGGCGAGCCGCTGTTCCACGCCCAGGCGACCCTGGCTGTGCCGGAAGGTCTGCCGCTGAGCACCCTGCAGACCTCGCTGGAAAGCCTGGCGGATGACCTGATGGTGGAGCTCAAGCTGCGCATGGAAGACTAACAGGCCGTTGAAAAACTACCTACGTTGCCATCGCTGCGTTAAAAACAGCCTCAAAATGCTCATGTACAGCTCGTACACTCCGCTTTTTCGGTTGTTTTTGCCTTGCACTGGCGGCCTCGCCTACGTTTTTCAACGGTCTGCTAGGTCACTGAACCTGGGCGCCAGAAACGACAAGGCCGCTGAATCAGCGGCCTTTGCTTTCAAACGGTTGCCGGGCGCTTGCGCAGGGTTCGCCAGGCGTCGACGCTGTACACCGCCAGCCCCGCCCAGATAAGCAGAAAGGAGATGAGTTTCGCTGGGTCGAAATGCTCGTCGAAAACGAACACCGCCAGCAGCAGCACCAGGGTCGGTGCCACGTATTGCAAAAAGCCCAGGGTGGCGAAGGGCAGATGCCGCGCAGCGGCGTTGAAACATACCAGCGGAATCAGAGTGACCGGGCCGGCGGCCATCAGCCACAGCGCCTCACTTGTAGTCCAGAACGCCGGCTGACTGCTCATCGCGTCTGGGTGGAAGACAATCCAGCCGATGGCCAGTGGCAACAAAATCCAGGTTTCCACCACCAGCCCCGGCAGCGCGGCGACTGGCGCTTTCTTGCGGATCAGCCCGTAGGTCGCGAAGCTCAACGCCAGGGCCAGCGACACCCAGGGCAGGCTGCCCACCTGCCACACCTGTTGGCCGACGCCAATCGCCGCCAGCGCCACCGCGACCCACTGCAAGCGCCGCAGCCGTTCGCCAAGAATCAGCATGCCGAGCAGCACGTTGACCAGCGGGTTGATGTAATAACCCAGGCTCGCCTCGAGCATGCGCCCGTTGTTCACTGCCCAGACGTAGATCAGCCAGTTGCCGGCGATCAGCGAGCCGCTCAGGGCCAGCACCGCGAAGCGCTTGGGGTGGTCGATCAGTTCGCGCAGCCAGCCCGGGTGCTTCCATACGAGCAGCAGCAAGGCGCCGAACAGCGCCGACCAGATGGCGCGATGAACGATGATTTCCAGCGAGGGCACGGCCTGGATCGCCTTGAAGTACATCGGGAACAGGCCCCAGATGACGTAGGCGGAAAGGCCCAGGATGTAGCCGCGGCGCAAATCTGCGGTGGCCATGTAAGTCCTTATCGAGGCAGTGGGGAAAGCGCATCATTCTAGTGCGCAGTTGTCTGCGCGTTCAGCTTTTTCTTGCCGAATCCGTGGGTTTCAGAACAGCTTCAGCGGCTCTTCATCCAGCGCCGCGATCTGCTCGCGCAGCATCAGGATCTGCTCGCCCCAGTAGCGCTCGCTGCCGAACCAGGGAAAGCTCTGGGGGAATGCCGGGTCGTCCCAGCGGCGCGCCAGCCAGGCGCTGTAATGCATCAGGCGCAGGGAGCGTAAACCTTCGATCAACGGCAGTTCACGGGGATCGAAATCGTGGAATTCCTGATAGCCGTCGACCAGTTCGGCGATCTGCCCGAGGCGCTCGTGGCGCTCCCCCGCCAGCATCATCCACAGGTCCTGAATGGCCGGGCCCATGCGGCAGTCGTCCAGGTCGACCATGTGGAAGGTCTCGTCACGGCACAGCAGGTTGCCGGGGTGACAGTCGCCATGCAGGCGGATCGCCTTGGCAGGATTTGCGGCGAACAGCTGATCGAGACGTTTGAGCAGGTCGCGAGCCACCGATTCGTAGGCTGGCAGCAGGCTTTTGGGAATGAAGTTGCCGTCCAGCAGGGTGGCCAGCGAGGCGTGACCGAAGTTGTCGACCCGCAGCAATTCGCGGTGCTTGAAGGGGCGCATCGCGCCGACCGCGTGCAGGCGGCCAAGCAGTTGGCCTAGGCGATACAGCTGATCCAGGTTGCCCGGCTCTGGCGCGCGCCCACCGCGGCGCGGAAACAGCGCAAAGCGAAAGCCGGCGTGCGCGAACAGGGTTTCGCCGTCACGCTGCAGCGGCGCCACCACCGGCACTTCGCGTTCGGCCAGTTCGGCGGTGAAGCTGTGCTCTTCGCGAATCGCTTCGTCCGTCCAGCGATCCGGCCGGTAGAACTTGGCGATCAGCGGCGTTTCGGCCTCGATGCCCACTTGATAAACACGGTTTTCGTAGCTGTTCAGGGCCAATACACGGGCATCGCTGAGGTAGCCCAGACTCTCGACGGCATCCAGAACCAGATCGGGGGTGAGGGCGGCGAAGGGATGGGTCATGGGCGGCTCCTGCGGTTGGCCGCAGAGTGTAACGCCTCGGCGCGGCCTGCACGGGCACTATTCGCCCTAGACCTGAGTGCCGAGCAGTACCTGAGAGGCGGCGAACTGCGCGCGTACCGGGCTGCCAACCACCAGGCCCAGGTCGCTAAGCTGTTCGGCAGGCGCCTGGGCGCACAGCGTCTGCCCGTTGGGCAGGCCGATGCGCACTTCGCTGGGGCCGTCGGCCTCGACCTGAATCTGTTCGATATGCCCGAGCAGGGTGTTGAGTGCCGGGGCGGGCTCCTCGCTGACCGCGCTGAGCTGTAGCCAGCCAGCCTTGATCAGCACCAGCAGCGCTACGCCTGGCTGCAGTTGCAGGTGGGCGGTGCTGCTGCGGGTGATCTGCGCCTGGATCGCCACTTCGCCGGGCAGTTCGATGTCGATCAGGTCATTACCGCCCTGTGGCTGGATCGCACGCACCCGGCCGCTGAGCTGGTTACGCGCACTGGTGCGCAGCATCAGACGGCCCAGCAGCTGCAGGTCGGCGTCATCGTCGGCGGCCTGCAGCACCTCGGCCTGAATCGCCAGCAGGCGTTGGTGCAATTGCAGCAGGCGCTCGCCACTTGGCGTGAGCCGTGCCCCGCCGCCGCCCTTGCCCCCCACGTTGCGGGCCACCAGTGGCTGGTCGGCGAGGTTGTTGAGTTCGTCGATGGCGTCCCAGGCGGCCTTGTAGCTCATGCCGGCGGCTTTGGCGGCGCGGGTGATCGAGCCCTGTTCGGCGATCTGCTCGAGCAGGGCGATGCGGTGCGGGCGGCGGGTAACGTGTTGGGCGAGCAGGGACAGGGTGGACATGGGCAGCAGGCGATGAATGAGGGCGGTCGGCCACTGTGCGTGACGCTCCCAGGCGGCGTCAATCGTCGCCCGGAGCCGGCGTGCGCGCCAGGCAGTACACATCTACTCGCAGAGCGCCCGCGCGCATCAGCAGGCGCGCCAGCTGCTGAGCCGTTGCGCCGGTGGTCAGCACATCGTCGATCAAGGCCAAGTGCAGGCCGCGAGGCTGGGCGGTGAGTCGCAGGGCAAAGGCACCACGCAGATTGCGGCGTCGCGCGGCGGCATCGAGTTTCTGCTGGGCGGGAGCGTCGCCGTTGCGCTGCAACCAGTCGCTGCGTTGGGGAATCTGCAGTGCGTGACTCGCCACTTCGGCAAGCAGCTGCGCCTGGTTGAAGCCGCGTTGCCGCTGGCGCTTGGGTGACAGAGGAACCGGCAGCAGCAAATCGGGCTTTGGCAAGCCCTCGTTGAAGGCGTGAGTAAGATGGCGCGCGAGCAGATCGCCCAGCAGGCGCCCGATGGGCCAGCGGGCCTGATGTTTGAAACGATTGATCAGCGCATCGACCGGAAATCCATAACGCCAGGGCGCTTCGACACGGCTGAACGGCGGCGGGCGTTTCAGGCAACTGCCGCATGTCAGGCCATCGACCGCCAGCGGCAGAGCGCAGACCTGGCAATGGGGGCCGAGCCACGGCAGCTCAGCGTCACACTCGGCGCAGAGCGGTAGTCGCGTATCTACCCGTTCATCACACAACAAGCAGGTTTGTTTTATTTTTAGCCAATTGTAAACCTTGAGGTTTGCTGGTGGTTGACAGTGCATAAGGCTTCCTTAACTATGCCGCACATCCGTGTTGGGCCTGCTTCGACTCTAGCAGGCCGCCTGTAGATAAGGACTTGCCCCCATGAGCGCCAGTACCGCCACCTCCCTGCGTCACGATTGGAGCCTCGCCGAGGTTCGCGCGCTGTTCGAGCAGCCGTTCAATGACCTGCTGTTTCAAGCCCAGACCGTGCACCGCGCGCACTTCGATGCCAACCGCGTGCAGGTCTCCACGCTGCTGTCGATCAAGACTGGCGCCTGCCCGGAAGACTGCAAGTACTGCCCGCAGTCCGGCCACTACAACACCGGCCTGGACAAGCAGAAGCTAATGGAGGTGCAGAAGGTGCTGGAAGCGGCGGCCGAGGCCAAGGCCATCGGCTCGACGCGTTTCTGCATGGGCGCTGCTTGGAAGCATCCGTCCGCCAAGGACATGCCTTACGTGCTGAAGATGGTCGAGGGTGTAAAGGCTCTGGGTCTAGAAACCTGCATGACCCTGGGCAAGCTCGACAGGGAGCAGACCGCCGCCCTGGCCGAGGCCGGCCTGGATTACTACAACCACAATCTGGATACCTCGCCGGAGTTCTACGGCAGCATCATCACCACCCGTACCTACAGCGAGCGCCTGCAGACCCTGGCCTACGTGCGCGACGCGGGCATGAAGATCTGCTCGGGCGGCATCCTCGGCATGGGCGAGTCGCTGGACGACCGCGCCGGCCTGCTGATTCAGCTCGCCAACCTGCCCGAGCACCCCGAGTCGGTGCCGATCAATATGCTGGTCAAGGTCGAGGGCACACCGCTGGCCAATGAGGAAGACGTCGACCCCTTTGACTTCATCCGCATGCTGGCCGTGGCGCGCATCATGATGCCCAAGTCCCACGTGCGCCTGTCCGCCGGCCGCGAGGCGATGAACGAGCAGATGCAGGCCCTGGCCTTCTTCGCCGGCGCCAACTCGATCTTCTACGGCGAAAAACTGCTGACCACCGCCAACCCCCAGGCCGACAAAGACATGCGGCTGTTCGCCCGCCTCGGCATCCAGCCCGAAGCCCGCGAAGAGCACGCCGACGAGGTGCACCAAGCCGCCATCGAGCAGGCGCTGGTCGAGCAGCGTGATTCGCGGCTGTTCTACGACGCCGCCGTTTGATCCCTTGCAGGCGCCAGGACGGCGCCTGCCCGTTGCCGGTGAGCCGTGACAGCCGGTAAGCGCTGGACGCTCTGCGCCTTAGGGTGAACCCATGAGTTTCGATCTTGCCGCTCGCCTGGCCGAGCGCCGCGCTGCCGATCTGTATCGTCAGCGCCCCCTGCTGAGCAGCCCTCAGGGACCGCTAGTGGAGGTGGATGGCCGCCGATTGCTGGCCTTCTGCTCCAACGATTACCTGGGCCTGGCCAACCACCCCCAGGTGATCGAAGCCTGGCGCGCCGGCGCCCAGCGCTGGGGCGTCGGTGGCGGCGCATCGCATCTGGTGATCGGCCACAGCACGCCGCACCATGAACTGGAAGAAGCTCTGGCCGACTTCACCGGCCGGCCCCGCGCACTGCTGTTCTCCACGGGCTACATGGCCAACCTGGGCGCGGTCACCGCACTGGTGGGCAAGGGCGACTCGGTGCTCGAGGATCGCCTCAACCATGCATCGCTATTGGACGCCGGCCTGCTCAGCGGCGCACGTTTCTCACGCTACCTGCACAACGATGCGCAGAGTCTCGCCAGCCGCCTGGCCAAGGTCGAGGGCAATACCCTGGTGGTGTGCGACGGCGTATTCAGCATGGATGGCGACGTGGCCGACCTGCCGGCGCTGTGCGCCGAGGCGCGCCGCCACGACGCCTGGGTGATGGTCGACGACGCCCATGGTTTCGGTACCCTGGGCGCCACCGGCGGCGGGGTGGTCGAGCAGTTCGGATTGGGCATCGATGAGGTACCGGTGCTGGTCGGCACCCTTGGCAAGGCATTCGGTACCGCTGGCGCCTTCGTGGCGGGCAGCGACGAACTGATCGACACCCTGGTGCAGTTCGCCCGGCCGTATATCTACACCACCAGCCAACCGCCGGCGCTGGCCTGCGCCACCCTCAAGAGTCTGGAACTCTTGCGCAGCGAACACTGGCGCCGCGAGCACTTGGCAGCGCTGATCGCGCGCTTTCGCCAAGGCGCCGCCACGCTCGGGCTTACGCTGATGGAGAGCGACACTGCCATCCAGCCGATCCTGATCGGTGATAGCGGCCGCGCCATGGCTTTATCCCAGGCGCTGCGTGAGCGCGGCATTCTGGTCACCGCGATTCGCCCGCCTACCGTGCCGGCGGGCAGCGCGCGCCTGCGAGTTACCCTGTCCGCGGCCCATGAGCTGGCTCAGGTCGATCAACTGCTCGACGCCCTGGCCCGGTGCTGGGCGCAGCTGCCGGGGGAGACAAGGTGATGCGTCCATCGCTTATTCTGCTGCCCGGCTGGGGGCTGGGCAATGCGCCGCTGCAGCCCTTGGCTGCGGCGCTGGCCGATCAGGCTCAGGTCGCCATCGAGCCGTTGCCAGCGTTCGAGCACGCCGATAGCGAGCGCTGGCTGGATGCTCTGGATGAACGCCTGCCACGCGGCGTATGGCTGGGCGGCTGGTCCTTGGGCGGCATGCTCGCCACCTTGCTGGCGGCGCGCCGCGGCGCGGATTGTCCGGGCCTGCTGACTGTAGCCAGCAACGCGCGCTTCACGGCCAGCGAGGCGTGGCCTGCCGCGATGCCAGCTGCGACCTTCGAGGCGTTTCGCGAGGCCTACACGCTCAACCCCGCCGCGACGCTCAAGCGTTTCGCCATGCTCTGTAGCCAGGGGGCTGTGGATTTTCGTGGATTGTCCCGCCGCCTGCTGGGGCAGGCCGATAGCAGCGATTCCCTGGCTGGCCTGGATCTGCTGGCCGCGCTCGATACGCGGGAGGCGCTGCAGCAATTCAGCGGGCCGCAACTTCATCTGTTCGCCGCTGACGATGCGCTGGTGCCGGGCGCTGCTGCGGTCGCCATCCGGGCGCTGCAGCCAGTCGCCGATGTGCGTCAGATCGAAGGCGCAAGCCATGCCCTGGTGATCGAGCAGGTGGGCGAAGTGTCAGCCGCAATAGCGCGCTTCATGGAGGCGCAGCCATGAGCGCCCGCCCGGACAAACGCCAGGTGGCGGCATCCTTCTCCAGGGCCGCTGAGACCTACGACAGCGTGGCGCAGTTGCAGCGCGACGTCGGCCGGCAACTGCTGTGGTACTTGCCGCTGCACCTGCAGCCACAGCGTTGGCTCGACATGGGCTGTGGCACCGGTTTTTTCAGCCGCGCGCTGGCGGACTGGTATCCGCAAGGCGAGGGCATCGCCGTGGACATCGCCGAGGGCATGTTGCAGCACGCTCGGCTGCTGGGCGGTGCTCAGGCGTTCGTGGCCGGCGATGCCGAGCGGCTTCCGCTGCGCGACAGCTGTTGTGACCTGATCTTCTCCAGCCTGGCGCTGCAGTGGTGTGCGGACTTCGCCGCAGTACTGAGTGAAGCGCAGCGGGTGCTGCGCCCGGGTGGCGTGCTGGCGTTCAGCAGCCTGTGTGTCGGCACCCTGCAGGAGCTTCGCGACAGCTGGCAGGCGGTGGACGGTTTCGTGCACATCAACCGTTTCCGCCGCCTTGAGGACTATCAGGCGCTGTGCGCCGCCAGTGGCTTTCGGGTGGAGCGGCTACAGGTGCGCGCCCATCGCTTGCATTATCCGGAGCTGCGCAGCCTTACCCATAGCCTCAAGGCTCTCGGCGCGCACAATCTCAATGAAGGCCGCCCCGTAGGGCTGACCGGCCGAGCACGGTTGCGGGCCCTGGCCGATGCCTATGAACGGCAGCGTCAGCCCGAGGGTTTGCCGTGCACTTATCAGGTCATCTACGGCGTACTGCAAAAGGAGCCCCGACCATGAGCGCTGCCTATTTCGTCACTGGCACCGATACCGAAATTGGCAAGACCACTATTGCAGCAGGCCTGCTGTACGCCGCTCGCATCGCCGGGCAGTCGACCGCGGCGGCCAAGCCGGTCGCCTCCGGCTGCCAGCTGACCGCCGAGGGCCTGCGCAACGACGACGCATTGGCGCTGCTCGCACAGTGCACGCTGCCGTTGCGCTATGACGAGGTGAATCCGCTGGCGTTCGCGCCCGCCATCGCACCGCATCTGGCCGCTCGGGATATCGGTGTGTCACTCGATGTGTCGACCTTGCAGGGGGCGGTTCAGGTGATTCTGGATAAAGGTGCGGACTTCACCCTCGTCGAAGGGGCCGGTGGCTGGCGCGTACCGCTGGGCGGTATGGCCACGCTGGCAGATCTCGCAGGTGTTCTGGCGCTTCCGGTGATCTTGGTAGTGGGCGTGCGGTTGGGCTGTATCAATCATGCGGTGTTGAGCGCTGAAGCCATTATTGCTGACGGCTTGCCGCTGGCCGGCTGGGTTGCCAATGTGGTCGACCCGAACACGGCGCGGCTTGAAGACAACCTCGCCACGCTCGCCGAGCGGCTGCCGGCGCCCTGCATCGGACAGGTACCATTTCTGTCGTCGGTGTCCGCTGAACAGGTGGCGCAGCACCTCGATTTATCGCGATTGATGCTATGAACCCGGTCACGTGCAGCATTTTTGGTTGTACATCTTTTAACCGGCTTCTGCTTAAATGCGCGTCATAAGGTTCCTGCAGCAGGAGACGTCCCATGCAGATCTCGTCCGTCAGTGCTTTCACTTCCGGTATCAATACCATCCAGTCCGGCCAGCGCCGTGTCGATCAGGCCGCCGGTGAGATCGCCAGCGCCCCGGTGACTGCCGAGCGCGCCCAGGCCAACGAGCCTTCCGCAGCGCGTGCCGACATGGCCGAAAGCATGGTCGAGATGCGCGTCGGCCAGTACGAAGCCCAGGCCGGTGCTCGCGTCGTGGAAACCGCAGACAAGGTGCTGGGCACCTTGATCGACGTCACCGCCTAAATCGCAGCGCCCGTTCGGGCGCTCGACTCCAGGAGGGAGCACGCCATGCAGATTGCCGGTTTTTCCTCCGCCTATTTTCCCGCTTACTCAACTGCCGCCTCTGCACCGCGCCCGGTTGAGTCCAGCAGCTCGCCCGAGCTTGCCCGCGCCTCCTTCTCTCCCGTAGCCGCCGGCAACGAAGCCGATAGTGCCAACGCTGCCAGCTCCCAGGAAGAGCAGGGCAAATCTCAGGATTCATCCACACCCGCCAAGCCCGGCGAGCCACGCACAGCCCAGGAAGAGCAGAAGCTGCAGCTAGTCATCGCTGAACTGGCCAATCGTGATCGTGAAGTGCGTGCCCATGAACAGGCACACGCCGCTGTTGGCGGTGTACATGCCGGCTCACCCACTTACACCTATACCCAAGGGCCGGACGGCAAGCGCTATGCCTCTGGTGGAGAAGTGGGTATCGATGTCGGCGCAGTCGCTAACGATCCCCAGGCCACCATTACCAAGATGGAAATCGTCATTCGCGCCGCGCTGGCGCCTGCCGAGCCCTCTGGTCAGGATCGCAGCGTGGCCAGCCAGGCGCAGGCGCAACTGGCGGCGGCGCGTGCCGAGCTGGCGGTCACTCAGCGCGGTGAAGCTGGAGAGGGCAAGGCACCTGCCGACGAAAAAGCCGAAAAAAGCGACGACCCGTCAGTCACGGCCGACAGTGTCGCGAGCCCGCCAGTGCCAGCTGGCATCAGCCTTTATGCCGCGTTCACGGATGAGCAGCGGTCTTCAGGGCTGGTGGATCTTCGCGCCTGAACGCCTATAAGCAGCCTTGACAGCTATTGGGCGTAAACGTATGTTTCAAACATGTGTTTGAGGGTGTCGTCGACGCTCTCCCCATGGCTATTCTGCAAACGACCGCCCATCGGTCATTCCCAACATAAGAGCCCACCCGCAGAGGTACCCGCTATGCCTGATTACAAGGCCCCCTTGCGCGATATCCGTTTCGTACGTGACGAGCTGCTCGGCTATGACGCGCATTACCAGAGCCTGCCTGGCTGCCAGGACGCCACGCCAGACATGGTCGACGCGATTCTCGAAGAAGGCGCCAAGTTCTGCGAGCAGGTGCTCTCTCCACTGAACCGCGTGGGCGATACCGAAGGTTGCACCTGGAGCGAGTCCGGCGTGAAGACGCCGACCGGTTTCAAGGAAGCGTACAAGCAGTTCGTCGAAGGCGGCTGGCCGAGCCTGGCTCACGATGTCGAGCACGGTGGTCAGGGCTTGCCTGAGTCCCTGGGCCTGGCGGTCAGCGAAATGGTCGGCACCGCCAACTGGTCGTGGGGCATGTACCCAGGCCTGTCCCACGGTGCAATGAATACCATCTCTGCCCACGGCACCGAAGAGCAGCAGCACACCTACCTGACCAAGCTGGTGTCCGGTGAGTGGACCGGCACCATGTGCCTGACCGAGCCGCACTGCGGCACTGATCTGGGCATGCTGCGCACCAAGGCCGAGCCAAAGGCTGATGGCTCCTACAGCATCTCCGGCACCAAGATTTTTATCTCCGCTGGCGAGCACGACATGGCCGACAACATCGTCCATATCGTCCTGGCCCGCCTGCCCGATGCGCCGGCTGGCACCAAGGGGATCTCCCTGTTCATCGTGCCCAAGTTCCTGCCCAATGCCGAAGGCGGCGTGGGTGAGCGCAACGGCGTGAGCTGTGGATCCATCGAACACAAGATGGGTATCCACGGTAATGCCACCTGCGTGATGAACTTCGATTCGGCCACCGGTTTCCTGATCGGCCCGCCGAACAAAGGTCTGAACTGCATGTTCACCTTCATGAACACCGCTCGCCTGGGTACCGCGCTGCAAGGTCTGGCCCACGCCGAGCTGGGCTTCCAGGGCGCCATCAAGTACGCCCGTGAACGCCTGCAGATGCGTTCGCTGACTGGCCCAAAAGCGCCGGACAAGGCCGCCGACCCTATCATCGTGCACCCGGACGTGCGCCGCATGCTGCTGACCATGAAGGCGTTCGCCGAAGGCAACCGTGCGATGGTCTACTTCACTGCCAAGCAAGTGGACGTCGTCAAGTACGCTCAGGACGAGGAGCAGAAGAAAGCGGCCGACGGCCTGCTGGCCTTCCTGACCCCGATCGCCAAGGCGTTCATGACCGAAGTCGGCTTCGAGTCGGCATCCCACGGTATGCAGATCTATGGCGGCCATGGCTTCATCAGCGAGTGGGGCATGGAGCAGAACCTGCGCGACTGCCGCATCTCGATGATGTACGAAGGCACCACCGGCGTTCAGGCGCTCGACCTGCTGGGCCGTAAAGTGCTGATGACCCAGGGCGAAGCGCTGAAAGGCTTCACCAAGATCGTCCACAAGTTCTGTCAGGCCAATGAAGGCGTTGATGCGCTCAAGGCATTCGTCGAGCCGCTGGCCAAGCTCAACAAGGAGTGGGGCGAAGTCACCATGAAGATCGGCATGGCTGCCATGAAGGATCGTGAGGAAGTCGGTGCCGCTTCGGTCGACTATCTGATGTACTCCGGCTACGCCTGCCTGGCCTACTTCTGGGCCGACATGGCGCGTGTGGCGGCCGAGAAGATCGCCTCCGGCGAGGGTGACCAGGCCTTCTACAAGGCCAAGCTGCAGACTGCGCAGTTCTACTACGCGCGGATCCTGCCACGCACCCGCACTCACGTAGCGGCCATGCTTTCCGGTGCCAGTAACCTGATGGACATGAGCGAAGAAGATTTCGCGCTGAGCTACTGATCCGTCAGCGATAAATGAACCGCGGCCTGAGTGCCGCGGTTTTTTATGGGACAGGATCTTATGAGTGCCGGCGTGCGTTGCCGGCTAATTACAGGCAGAATGCCAGCTTCCTCCTTTGGCCATTGCGGAGCCCGCCTTGCCGCGTTTAGTCGCGTTGCGCCTGTGGCATTTCGTGCCGGCCTTGCTCCTGCTTGGGGGCGGCTTGCTGGCCGCGACACTGCCGACACTGACCGACTTCTTCACCTCGCTGTTCAACGTGCTGCCCACCTCGCTGCTGCTGCTAGGTGGCACCTTCTGCGTGGTTTACGGCCGCCAGCGTGAGCTATTCATGTTGCTGGTGCTCTATCTGGGCTACTACCTGCTCGACGAACAGGCCGATTACTACCGTGAATTCGGCCGGGTGCGCGAGGACGCCGCTCTAGTTTTCCACCTCTGCAGCCTGCTGTTGCCGGCGCTTTACGGCCTGTTCGCGATGTGGCGCGAACGTACCCATCTGATTCAGGATCTGGTTGCGCGTGTGGCCGTATTGCTTGCGGTCGGCGGCGTGGCTGCGGCGTTGGCGCGGCGTTATCCCCTTGAGTTGGAGCAGTGGCTCTCAGTGATCCGCTGGCCGTCGCTGCACGCTGGGTGGATGAACCTAGTGCAACTGGCCTATCCAGTATTCCTGCTGGTGATCATCGCCTTGCTGGTTCAGTACCTACGCAAGCCCCGGCCTGTACACGCCGTGCAACTGGTCGGGGCCCTGGCGCTGTTCTGGATGCTGCCCAAGACCTTCATCCAGCCCCATGCACTGCAGGTAATGTCCAGTGTGGTGATGCTGATGATCGTCGTCGGCGTGGCCCATGAGGCCTACCAGATGGCTTTTCGTGATGAGTTGACCGGATTGCCCGGTCGCCGTGCCTTGAACGAGCGCCTGCAGCGCTTGGGGCGCAATTACGTGATCGCAATGGCTGATGTGGATCACTTCAAGCGATTCAACGATACCCACGGCCATGATACCGGCGACCAGGTGCTGCGCGTGGTGGCCAGCCAGCTGCGCAAGGTCGGTGGTGGCGGCAAGGTATATCGTTACGGCGGCGAGGAATTCACCCTGGTGTTCCCCGGCAAGGACGTCGAGCAATGTCTGCCTCACCTGGAAGCGGTACGTCAGGCGGTCGAGCGTTATCAGATTCAGCTGCGTGATCAGCAACTACGCCCGGTCGACGACAGAGTAGGGCGCCAACGTCGTGCCGGCTCAGGCGCATCCCAGGTGTCGGTGACGGTCAGCATCGGCGTGGCCCAGCCTAGCAACGAGCACCGCAGTGTGGAGGAGGTGCTCAAGGCGGCCGACAAGGCGCTTTATGGCGCCAAGAGCGCCGGGCGCAACTGCGTGAGCAGCCAGGTGCAGCGCCGCCGCGGCGCGGTAAAGGTGAAGGCTGACCCGGCCTGACCGATCAGTGGTCGACCGGTCACGACACGACCCTATGTCTCTGAAAAGTTGTTGCGCTAGACTCGGTTTCTGACCGTGCTACCGAGGATTTCCCATGGCCGACTACAAAGCTCCCCTGCGTGACATGCGCTTCGTGCTCAACGAAGTTTTCCAGGTTTCCAAACTCTGGGCGCAGCTGCCTGCCCTGGCCGAGATCGTCGACGAGGAAACCGCCAATGCGATCCTCGAGGAGGCGGGCAAGATCACCGCCGGCATGATCGCTCCCCTGAATCGCGCCAGCGATGAAGAGGGCTGCACCTGGAGCAATCACGAGGTGCGCACGCCGGCTGGCTTCCTCGAGGCCTACCAGGCCTACGCCGAGGGCGGCTGGGTTGGCGTGGGCGGTGATCCGCAGTTCGGCGGCATGGGCATGCCCAAGGTTATCTCCGCCCAGGTCGAAGAGATGGTCAACTCGTCCAGCCTGTCGTTCGGTCTCTACCCGATGCTTACCGCTGGCGCCTGCCTGTCGATCAACGCCCACGCCAGCGAAGAGCTCAAGCAAACCTATTTGCCCAATATGTACGCGGGTGTCTGGGCCGGCTCGATGTGCCTGACCGAGCCACACGCCGGTACCGACCTGGGCATCATCCGCACCAAGGCTGAGCCGCAAGCTGACGGCAGCTACAAGGTCAGCGGCACCAAGATCTTCATCACCGGCGGTGAGCACGACCTGACCGAGAACATCATCCACCTGGTGCTGGCCAAGCTGCCGGATGCACCGGCCGGGCCCAAGGGCATCTCGCTGTTTCTGGTGCCCAAGTTCATGGTCAATGCCGACGGTTCGCTGGGCGAGCGCAACGCGGTGTCCTGTGGCTCGATCGAGCACAAGATGGGCATTAAGGCGTCGAGCACCTGCGTGATGAATTTCGACGGCGCCACCGGCTACATCATCGATGCGCCGAACCGCGGCCTGGCGGCGATGTTCACCATGATGAACTACGAGCGCCTGGGCGTCGGCATCCAGGGGCTGTCGACCGGTGAGCGTTCCTACCAGAGCGCCATCGAGTATGCCCGCGAGCGCATTCAGAGCCGTGCGCCGACCGGTGCGGTTGCCAAGGACAAGGCGGCCGACCCGATCATTGTGCACCCGGACGTGCGCCGCATGTTGCTGACCATGAAGGCCTTCAACGAAGGCGGCCGTGCCTTCTCCAGCTACGTAGCTCTGCAACTCGATACCGCCAAGTACAGCGAGGACGAAACCATCCGCCAGCGCGCCGAAGAGTTGGTAGCACTGCTGACGCCGGTGGCCAAGGCCTTCCTTACCGACCTGGGATTGGAGACCACCATCCACGGTCAGCAGGTGTTCGGTGGTCACGGCTACGTGCGCGAGTGGGGCCAGGAACAGCTGGTGCGCGACTGTCGCATCACGCAGATCTACGAAGGCACCAACGGCATTCAGGCACTGGATCTGGTCGGCCGTAAGATCGTCGGCAATGGTGGAGCCTTCTGCCGGCATTTCACCGACGAAGTGCGAGCCTTTGCCAGCGATGCTGCATTGGCCGAGGAATTCAGGGCGCCGCTGCTGGAGGCCGTCGAGATTCTGGAAACCCAGACGGCAGCACTGCTCGCACGTGCGCAAGGCAATCCGAATGAGATCGGGGCTGCTTCCGTGGAGTACCTGCACCTGTTCGGCTACACCGCCTACGCCTACATGTGGGCGATGATGGCGAAGGCGGCGCAGGGCAAGGAAGGGCAGGATGATTTCTACTCCAGCAAGCTGGGCACCGCACGTTTCTACTTCGCCCGCCTGCTGCCGCGCATCCACTCGCTGAACGCCTCGGTGGGCGCAGGCAGCGACAGCCTGTATCTGCTGGCCGCCGAGCAGTTCTGAGTCTGTGAACCGCGTGTAGGCTATTGCTTACACGCGGTTCTGCCTTTAGCCACTATGGCCACCTGCGGCACAGGCGTAATCTTCACTTCACGGACTTAGCGCAGGAAGCGCACTGAACAGACAAGGATACGTGGGACGCTGCCAGGATGGCGGATTGATCAAGGATGTCAGGTTCAAGTCTGAAAAACCCCGCCTCGGCGGGGTTTTCTTTTTGTGCGGCAAAAACAGTTTGGTTGCACCGCGGCTAGAGCCCGCTGGGCGGGCTCTCGGGCTCAGCCTTATGGCTTCGCCGTCTTCTCTACCCAGGCTGCAAAGGTGTCGATGTACTTCTGCAGGAAGGGCTTGATGCTGTCGCTCAGCTTGCCGCTTTCATCGAAGAAGTTACCGGCACCGCCCAGGTAGGCCTCGGGCTGTTGCAGCACCGGCATGTCAAGGAACACCAGAGCCTGACGCAGGTGATGGTTGGCGCCGAAGCCACCGATGGCACCTGGCGAGGCGCTGACGACGCCGGCCGGTTTGCCGCTCAGGGCGCTCTGCCCGTAAGGCCGCGAGGCGACGTCTACGGCATTCTTCATCGGCGCTGGGATCGTGCGGTTATATTCGGGGGTCACGAACAGCACGGCGTCAGCGGCTTTGAGCGCGTTACGGAAGGTGGTGTAGGCGGCTGGAGCCGGATCGACGTCGATGTCTTCGTTGTAAAGCGGCAGCTCACCGATCTCGACGATATTCAGTTTCAGCTGCTGTGGCGCCAGATCGGCGAGTGCCAATGCCAGCTTGCGGTTGATCGACGCCTTGCGCAGGCTGCCAACCAGTACGGCCACGTTGTACGTTTTGCTCATGGAAGCTCTCCTGAACGGGGATGGAGCAGTTATAGACAGGCCTGCTCACTATAGACTCCGTAGCGCGACGATAAACTTTCCTGACTGTGTCCACTTGCATGCGAGGCTTGGCAAGGCGATTTTCCCTGAACCGCCGCTTGCCAGCGTCAGTCGATTATGGGGTATCGCCCGCTTGGGCCTCACCATAGGACTACCATCATGGATCTGATCCGCATTCTGATCGCCATTATCCTCCCGCCGCTGGGAGTGTTCCTGCAGGTCGGCTTCGCTGGCGCCTTCTGGCTGAACATCCTGCTGACGTTGCTCGGCTATTTCCCGGGCATCATTCATGCGGTTTACATCATCGCCAAGCGCTGAGCCAAGCGAGCAATAGAAAACGCCCCGAGGGGCGTTTTTTATTGAGTGCTCAGTTTCAATCCTGTCGATCTACCCGCCGCCAGCTTTGCCGGCCGATGCTGGAGGGGTCTGGGTAGACGGTGACGCATCCCTGACCAGTACAATACTGGTAGCCACCATCAGGATTCTGGGAGAGCGTGCCGCCACCTTCACCGTCCTGGCGTACCGCTGAAATGATAGAAGTGCCAAGAGAGGAGTTCGATGCACTATAAGCGAACGCTCGCTGCGAGGTTCGACCTCCTGTAAAGGGGTTGATGGCGTAGCTCCAACTGCTGGCGCCGTCTCCGCAGGGATCGCTATTGGGCGTCAATGACTGGAAAAGAATGGTGCGGCCGAGCTGCGACATGTTTTCAACCACCATTTCTCCATCGGTTTGAGACAGGTTCAAGTACCAACCGTTTTGTGCCGGTTGTGCGGAGATCCCTGTAGTTGCCTGCCATCGAACGGTGTTATTGCTTATGACGCGAGCCTGGCGAGTCGTGCCATCGCCGGCAGTCGCCGTTACCGAATCCGTTACAGTCTGCTGTTGCAAGCTGCTGCGGTTGATTGACGGGTTGTTAGCTATTTCGCCCAAGGTCTGCTTGTCCCAGATGCCATAGACAGACTGCGGCATACTCTTGTCACCGTCCTTGTCATCGCTGTCGAAAAAACGACCCGTTCCGAACACCACCAGGTAGCCCGTTCCAGTTGGGTGAGCTACAAGGTTGGGAGCCGATGTAATGGCTTGGCGTAGAGTTCCCGCGTTGTCTGCAGTAGCCCTGAACAGAGGACTTCCGCCAAACCCGACCTTGAATTCGCTGACAGCGGAATCGCCGTCGTCGGCCGTGGTGAAGGGGTTGGTGTTACTACGACCGCTGCGTAGCAGATCGAAGCGCCACATATTCCCTTGCAGGTCGCCCGCGTAAGCGTAATCGGCTACACCGTCAGCGTTGTAGTCAGCCAGCTTGGGCGTCGATAACCCATTGGCAACGCCAGCCGTGCCTTGAACCTCAAGGCTCCTAAGCAGCGTACCTTGCATCGCATCGAGAATGAAAAGGGCTGCTTTGCCATTGGTATTGCCCGCGCTTTCATAGCCATTGCCGAAAACCACTGCCCATTTGCCGTTGTGCAAGCGAGCGATGGTGGGCTGTGAATAGCTATACCCCATTTTTGCGGCGTTGGCCGTAGCGATGCTGTTCTCATCAAACTGCCACAACAGCTTTTCGCTGCCAGGTGTGGTGACATCGAGCGCGAATATGGATTTGCCGCCCGCTTTGAGCGTTCCGACCAGAATGGTTCGCCATTGCCGTGTAGCACTGTCATAGACATCGCCAACAACAGGCGAACCGTCGACATAGAACTCGTGTGAATAATTGGCGCCTGTCAGCTTATGCAGTTTGGGAAACACAGCGGATGGAATGAAGGCGAATTCTTCGACCCCCGTAAGCGCATTGAAGCCGTGCAGCATGCCGGCGTTGCCACCAACATAGATGCGCGGAGTGCGATTGGCGATGGCAGTTTTGAAGTTTGTGTAAGCCGTATTGCCTTCCAGACGATTGGAAAACTGTTCGAGGTATCGCGCCCCCGACACAACGGCGGGGCTGGATGAGTAGAAGTCGCCGAGTAGCCCGCTACGGCGACGGAACGTGGTGCCTTCACCCGTCCGACTGCCACGCAGATAGTCCACGCGTGAAGCGGCCAGATTATCCACAAGGCCGGTTTCCGGGTTTCTGGTCAGATAGGCAAGCAGCGTGGTTCCAGCGTATTGGCTGAGAAGCGCGTTGGCAGAGGTGAGATCCTGAAGTCCGTTGTTACTGGCAGTCGTTGGGGCGGCGATCTTTATTCGCCGTTGCGACCAAGCCGGGACCTTGGTCTTGGCGCTCCAAACCTCCACGGTGTCAATGGTACTGGTTTGAGCATTCCAGCGTTTTTCGAAGCGCTTTACGTCCCCGGACCAATTATCGTCACTGGCATACGAGGTCTGATAGGAAACCGTTTGAGTCGTACTCTCGTCGGAGCTTATCTGGCCAGAGTTGATCGCAGGGCGGGCGGCACTGGATTTTCGATCCGCGATGCGCGAGAGGATATCCGCGAAGGCTTGCACCATGGCCTCTGGGCTGTCGACGCTGAAAAATTCTCCCCGGGAATTGATTGCGGCGTGCCACAGGTCGTAGACATTCGCATCGGTGGCATTGGCTGCCGCCGCAGGCCATGCGGCGCCGGCCTCAAGCGCCGCGTAGCCACTTCCGGCAAAGGTGCTGCCGCCCCATGGGATGTTGCTCTGGGTTAGAGACTGGGTCAGCCCGAGCCCCATGGTGAAATTGCTCATGTGCTGCCAGGTCGCTGGGTCGTTGCGCGGGTTCCAGTAGTCTGCTGTCGTATCGCCACTTTTGAATGGCAGGTAAGCGGGCAAGCTGTTGCTTAGGTTAGGGTTCAGGTCAGTAGCCCAATAGTGCATGGCCAGATCCGCTAGCGTATTGGGCGTACTGTCGTAATAAGGAGCGCGCTGCGTGAACGCCCTGCCATCCGGGAGCGTGAAGGACGCCGCGTCATGACGGAAATTGCTTGGCGCGCTTGCCGCCTCGTTCCACTGCCCATCGGTCATCATGATGTGGTAACTGGCGCGGCACGCGTAGGTGTTCTGGGTGGTATTGGTTCCGGTCGCGTTGGGAAATGCCTGCCATGGAACCGTCGTTCTATAAAACTCACCAGCACGCTTCATCGCTGCAGGCAGATAGGTGCTCTGGTCGAACGCAATATTCTGTAGCCATGCGTAGAGCTGACCTTTGTGAGCGGGCGTATAGGCCTTGAACGCGTTGTTGCGGCAATAGGTAGTATCACTACCATCGAAAGTGGTGCAGCGTCCCAATCCCTGCCAACTCAACCTGACGGAGGGTGAGAGGTTATAGAAGGCCAGCGCTGCAGCGGAAATGGTCGATAGTGCGCGATTGCGGTAGAAGGAATACCAATTCGCAAAATTAGCCTGTTCGTTGCTACCGACGAAACGCAAGGTATAGCAATTGTCGTTGCCCGTTGTGCAATTGCCGACTCTGCTTGGATCGTAGATGTAGTAGTAAGCCGGTACTGGTCGCCTGACCAGCGAAGCGGTGTAACCGCTGGCCGTTCTGTTGCAGTCCGCGGTGAGGCCTGAAAAAATGCCTGGGTAGCTGGCGACCGCTGTACAGCCGAGCACTCCTATGAGGACCGGAGTAATGGTGAATTGGATGCCGCCGGGCGAGCTTGCTTGGGTTGCAATGAGTGTACTGAGGCTTACCGTGGCGGAGAAGTCGGCGCTGGGGTTATCAGCCAGCCGTGAAACCGTGCCAGTCGGTTGGGCATAGTTGCTGACGTCTCCGTAGTTGTAGCTGGTACTTCCTGGAATGGTGGTTATGGGGACGTCCCAGGCCACTCGATAGCCAGCACCGCTCAAGTTTGCCGAGCCTACTGAGGTTTTGAACCCGTTGTGCCAAGCCTGAGTGAAAGTGGTCGCCAGCTGCTGCTCATTGCCCGCTGTATCGAAGACCACCGGAGCGGCGTAATTGGCATTGGGATTGTAGTAGATCGGATTGTAAGCGCTGGATTTAGCCCGTCGAGTTGCGGACTCGCTGCTTAGTCCATCTGGCGCAAACCCCCAGCGCATGCTTCCTGAATCATCGAGTGTCAGCAGCATATTGGGAGGCACGCCCACTGTAAGGCTCAGCGGGCTCTGCGAAACGGCTGCCAAGCTGCTTGTGGTGCTCGATAATGCAACGCTCAACACGGCGTAGCGCAGCGTTTTGACATTGAAGATGGTTGTGAATCGCTTCATCTCGCCGGCTCTCCCTCGCTCATGCTCCTTATGTATACGGTCGTGCCTAGAGCAGATAGTTCTGCCCAATTCGGCTACCTCTCGTCGTTCGGCTGGCTGGCACGCATCAAGGTTTCGCTCATGTTGTTAAACACAAGTAGTGCCACATTGGCTTTTCGAGAGGGCCCGCCTGCTAAATCGTAGGCAAAAAAAACCGCGCCAGGCGCGGTTTTTAGTTGCAGATTATTGAATTAACGCCAGCAATCGCTCGCACTAGCGCCTGAAGCAGTAGCCCCTTTAACACCATTCGCGGTAAGCGTGAGATTACCGCATTTTGTATCGCTGAACTGCTGGGTGGCTGTCAGGGTATAGCCGCCGTCACCATCAGCCTTACCTACTGAAAAGACATATTTTCCAGTAGCTGACTTGTTGCTCGAAAGATTCATTCCCAGCTTTCCTATGTCGGCCGCTGCCGTCACATAGGCATTGTTCTGATTGAAATAGCGCTCCTGGCGAGCGGCCGCATCACTTAGTAACGCCTGACCCTCTGTGCGATTACCGCGTTTTACATATTCCGTGTAACTCGGGTAGGCGATGGCGGCCAATATGCCGATGATAGCGACGACGACCATCATCTCGATCAAAGTGAAGCCGGTTTGTCTGGTGGTGCGAGCGGAGAGCCTTGCGTTGCTTGTGAACTTATTCATTCCTTTTCCTCCGTGCGACGCCATGCCTGGCGGCCAATGCTAGTTGGGTCTGGATAAATACTGATGCAGGATTGGCCGGTGCAGTACTGGTAGCTGCTATCTGGATTCTGAGAAAGAGTTCCGCCGCCCTCACCGTCCTGACGAACGGCAGAGATGATTTTCGTGCCGACGTCAGATGTTGGCGCATAGTCAAACGCTTTCTGATTCGTTCGGCCGCCTGTAAAGGGGTTAAGTGCGTAAGTCCAGTTACTTGCACCGTCGCCGCAAGGGTCGGTATTTGGAACCAAGGATTGGAAGAATATTGTTCGCCCCAACTGGGACATGTTTTCCACTACCATCTCGCCATCATTTTGTACGAGGTTCAGGTACCAACCATTTTGAGCTGGCAGCGTGGAGCCTGACGAGTTAGTCGTATCTTGCCAGCGAATAGCATTGTTGCTGATGACGCGGCCTTGTGCCGTCCGTCCATCAGCTGAAACTGTGGTGCTATTCGTAATACTCTGAGCTTGTAGTGTTGATCGCGAAATACTGGGATTATTAGCAATCTCTCCCAGCGTTTGTTTGTCCCAAATTCCATAAGCGCTCTGGGACATGCTTTTATCGCCTTCCTTATCGGCGGTATCAAAGAAACGTCCGGTACCAAATACCACCAAGTATCCGCGACCTGTTGGATGCGTGATGAGGCTTGGGGCTGAGGTGATGGGCTGACGTTTTATACCCTCATTGTCTGCGGTAGCTTTAAATAGCGGGTTACCACCGAAGCCTACCCTGAACTGACTGACAGGCACATCGTTCGTGACTTTGAACGGAGCATCGGCATCACGTGTTGTACGCAGGAGATCAAAGCGCCACATATTGCCTTGCAAATCCCCCGCGTAGGCGTAGTCAGCTGTGCCGTCTCCGTTGAAATCGCCAAGTTTCGGTGTTGAGAGCCCATTTGCAACGCCGTTGGCACCCTGTACCTCCAGGCTTTTGAGTAAGGTCCCTTGCATCGCGTCAACAATGAATAAGGCAGCTTTGCCATTGGTATTATTAGCGCTTTCATAACCATTGCCGAATACGACTGCCCATTTTCCTGTATGCAGTCGTGCAATCGTAGGCTGCGAGAAACTGTAGCCCATCTTTACTCTCTCAGCATCCGTAATGCTGTTCTCATCAAATTGCCACAGTAGCTTCTCTTCTCCCGGCGTCGTGACGTCAAGTGCAAAAATAGATTTTCCACCAGCCTTTAACGTGCCAACCAGAATTGTGCGCCATTCGGTACCAGTGTAAACGTCGGCAACAGTGGGGGAGCCATCGACATAAAATTCGTGGCTGTAGTTGGAGCCAGTCAGTTTGTTGAGTTTAGGGAAAACTGCAGAAGGAATGAATGCGAATCTCTCGATCCCCGTTTGTGCATCAAAACCATGCAGCATGCCGTCATTGCCGCCCACATATACGCGGGAGGGACGATTGGCAATGGCGTTCTTGAACTCAGTATATTTTTGGTTGCCTTCTAGTCGATTGGTAAACTGCTCCAGATAACGTGGCGTATTTAATACCACAGCAGGTGTGGAGGAGTAGAAGTCGCCCAGCACCCCGCTTCGACGTCTGAAAGTGGAGCCTTCACCAGTCCGATCACCTCGTAGGTAATTGATACGTTCCGGAGCTTTAGTGTCGGCGACGTTAGCGCTTTCTGGATTTCTATTCAAATAGTTGAGCAGCGTAGTACCTGAGTAGCTAGTAAGTGCTGCATTTTCAGCGTTAAAGTCCACGAGCCCCAAGTTTCCTGCTCCCGCAATTTTAATGTTGCGGATGCCGGGGACATTGGCTTTGGCGCTCCAAACTTCCATGGTCTCGATTGTGCTGGTTTGAGCGTTCCAGCCTTTTTCGAAGCGCTTTACATCACCAGACCAGTTGTCATCACTGGCATAGGATGTCTGATACGACACTGTTTTAACTGTGCCGTTATTATTTTCATCGACACTAACCTGCCCTGAGTTAATCGCTGGGCGTGCAGCTGTGGACTTGCGATCGGCGATGCGTGAAAGTATATCGGCAAAGGCTTGGACCATATCTTCGGGGCTGTCCACGCTAAAGAACTCACCCCGGGAATTAATTGCCGCATGCCAAAGATCGTAGACGTTTTCATTAGTGGCATTGGGGCCGGCGGCGGGCCAATTCGCCGTACCTGCGGCCAGGGCGCTATATCCGGTACCGGCAAACGTACTTCCTGCCCATGGAATATTGCTTTGATTAAGCGACTGAGTAAGACCAAGGCCCATCGTGAAATTGGTCATATGCTGCCATGTGGCGGGGTCGTTTCGCGGGTCCCAATAATCAGTCGTGCTATTTCCACTCTTGAAGGGGGTATAGGCAGCCAGCTTATTAGTCAGGTTAGGATTAAGATCAGTTGCCCAGTAATGCATCGCCAAGTCAGCTAAGGTATTTGAGGTGCTGTCGTAGTAGGGGGCTCTTCGCGAAAAAGCTGTACCATCAGGGAGCTCGAAGGTCCTCGCATCATCCTTGAAATCGCTAGGCGCCGATGCCGCGGTATTCCAGACGCCATCCGTCATCATGATGTGGTAGCTGGCTCGGCAGGCATAGGTGTTCTGAGTAGTATTACCCGCGGCATTGGGAAACGCTTGCCAAGCGGTAGCGGTTTGGTAAAAGTCGCCAGCCCTTCGCATAGCTACAGGTAATGGAGTGCCATTGTCGAATGTCATCGTGCGAAGCCAGTTGTAAAGCTGGCCTTTGTGAGTCGGGCTGTAGGCTTTGAAAGCGTTATTGCCGCAATCAGCATCTGATCCGTTGAATGTTGTACAGCGGTTCAGTCCTTGCCAGCTTAGACGGACCGCCGGGGAAACATCATAAAACGCTAGCGCAGCAGCTGAAATGGTCGCCAATGCGCGGTTTCGATAGAAAGAATACCAATTAGCAAAATTTTGCTGTTCGTTAGGACCGACAAAACGCAGTTTGTAGCAGGCATCTACTGATAAGTTGCAGTTGGTGGCGAGTGATGTGTCATAAATATAATAATATGCGGGCACCGGCTGTTTCGTCAGGCTCGCGGTTACCGTGGTTGCTGCACCATTTACGCTGCAGCTTGCTGTAATTGGCGATGCAAATGATGTGTGGCTGGCTGTTGCGCTACACGTTGTGCTTCGACGGTCAGTGGTTCTAATAACTGTGAATGTAATACCGCTATCACTGATCGTTCTTATCTCGGTGCCATCGCGGTTCATGTTGAAAGTTAGTTCAAAGTCTGAGTCAGGGTTCTGACTTAGTCGGCTAACTACCCCGGTGCCTGAATAGTTTGTGGAGTTGTTGTAGCTGTAGTTGCTGGGCGGAGCTGTAATAGGTACGTCCCAAGCTGCACGGTATTCGGCTTTACTTAGATCGATCGAGTTGATATCGGTGTTGAATCCATTGTGCCAAGCTTTGGTGAAGCTTGTTGTTAGTGCTTGCTCAGTTCCATCTGTTTTGAAAATCGTGGGAGATTTGTATTTTGCGGTTGGGTTGTAGTAGAGCGGGTTGAATGCGCTGGATTTGGCGCGTCGAGTGGCTGATGTTGCACTAATAGCATCGGGTGCAAACCCAAACCGCATGCTGCCTGAGTCATCAAGCGTCAGAAGCATGTTGGGAGGAACGCCAATTGTGAGGCTTAATGGGCTTTGCGAGACAGCAGCATAACTATTGGCTCCGTGCAGTAGCGTTGCACTAAACGCACCGTAAAAGAATAGTTTGGTGTACTGATTGCTTTTCATTATGCTGGATCTCAATTGTTCAGGCCCATATATATATTGGCATGCGTTGACTGCAGATAGACCTGATCGTCAGCTTTGGAATTGTTCAGGTAGTAGTAGGTGCCTTGGCCTTGGGCAACCATCCCATACTCTGCATTGACCGCGTTGTTACTGACGGTTACCGCCCGAGTGCTGTTCCAAAGGGTGGTCTGATTGTTGGCCATTTCTCTATTTCCAGCGGTCGTTTGGTTTACCGCATCCGTACCCCTATAAGGCATCCACACTAAGCTATTCGTGGACTCGCTTTTGAAAAAAGCTGATGTGATCAACCAAGGTTTGTCAACGAAGTTGAGCAGATTTCCATCGTTGATTGCGAGCAAGCACGGTTTATTCAGGCCGTTGCTCTTGATTGTATTGGCTGTCGTGCAATTGGCTGCGTTACCTTCAAGTTTATCGATTAGGTTTGCCGGGCCGTAGTAGCGAAATTCTGCCTCACGCAGCGCTGCATCAGCTGCACTTTGCTGTTGCGTGTCGTGGGCGCGGTTTGCCGTGATGCGGCTTTCCAACGTGGTGCCTCGCATGCTGCCTACGGCCATCAGTGTCAGTACCAGCAACATGACCAGGGCGACGACCAGGACAGCGCCGTTTTGTGAGTGGCGATCAGATAGATGGGTCATGGCATTAGATTCCTGACGGTCTGAGTGCTTCCGACGACCTGGTAAATACGCTTGTTGTCGCCTGTTTGCAGGCGCGTTTTGGTCGCGTCAGGCGCCACCGCGAGCCAATCGGTAAGTACTTTGGAGTCGTCGCTATCCCGCTGCCCGGTTGCACTTGCCATCAGCAGGGAGTAACGCACGCTGCGGATAGCTCCCGAGCTGGTCGTCCAGTCTTTCTGTGGTACGTAAGACGTCACCTCTTTGGAGAGCACATCGCTGCTACCAACACCAAAGTCCACGCGCATATCGGCGATGCCTGTGAGTTGCTCTGTGAATTGAGGGGTAGTGGCGTTCAGGCTTTTGCACAGAAGCCTGCCGTTCTGAAGTGCGTTCGAAGCCCCTGGCTCATATTTGAAGGCAAGAATGATCAGGTCGCTTGAGGTCAGGTTCGAAGGAAAGGCTTGTGTGAATGTGGTGCTGCTTGCCACGCCTTGGCAGTCGAGGTCGCCGCTTACCTGAGGCTGGTAACGCAGGCAGAAGCCTATTCCTTCAGTTGTAGCCAAATTGGTAACTGACGCACCTGCGCTAAAGGCCATGCAGCCATCTGATGCTGCGCGCTCCGGGAAAGACATTTCCAGAAGGCTTGAGGGAGTGCGGCGATAGCCGGCCTTGCCCAGATATTGATCGAGCAACAGCGCTGCAAATCGGCCACTGTCGAGATTGCCGCTTTGGCTCTGCTGAAACAGATAATGTCGCTGATTATCGATGTATACCTGGGTGATACCCAGAATCAGAAAGCTGCTGATCGCCAGCGCGATCAGCAGTTCGATCATCGACAAACCGCTTTGGCGCTTCATGTCATTCATGGTTGCACTCGCACGGTATAGGTACAGATGGTCGAAGAATTGCTGGTGTCAGCCGCATCCAGGCAGGCGCCTTCACGCACTTGCCAGGCAAGACGGATTTCGATCATGGAGCCTTGGCCATTACAGTTGCCGGCGCTGCTACTACGACAGATATATGAGTCGCTGACGAAAACGGTCGAGCCGCCCGGCAGTAACGCCTTTGCTTTGCTGGCCCAGCAGTCACGTTGTTCGGCGGCGGTCTTGGGCACGACGGTAGTGCTGGCGACACAATCGGCTGGGCTGGAGAAGTCCGACGCTTTGGCTTTATAGAAGATCGAACTGGACTTGAGCCCGTTATTCATCGGGAACTGCGGCGCTGCATTGCTAAAGGTTTCGCTGGGGTTGGCACGGATGATTTCAACTAGCTCATTAGCTAAATCTACTGCCACGTTGCGCTGCACGGAGTCTTGCGAGTACTGCACGCTGCGGCCTTGTAGGGCGACCATGCCGAGCACTCCAACGGTGGTTAGCAGCAAAGCTACGAGTACTTCGATCAGGCTGAATCCCTTTTGCACGTTTTTCATCACCTTTCCTCGGTACTACTGACAGGCTGTCATGCTGGTAGTGGAACTAGTCATGCCTCTTGGCCAACTTCGGACGCTGCCGCTGGCTTTGACGTCGATGGTAAAACCGTTGGCGTAGTCAGTACCTTGGCAGGTAAGCAAAGTCGTATCGGTACTGGTTCCGTTGTACCTGAACAGTATTTCAGTGACGGAAGTAACAACTGGATTCACCGTGCTGCCAGGCGGAATATCCAGTCTTCGCTGTACTTCAGCTGCATCGGTGCAGGTTTTTTTCACTGTCCAGCGACCGCTTTCCTTGCAAACCCTCATGAAGGTCTTTTGCTCGACTGCAGTAGTGCGTGCGTACTGCACCAGTGCCAGCATCTCGTTGTTCAGCGACTGCGTGCGACTCTTATTGATGAATTGGGTGAAGTTCGGAATGGCGATGGCGGCGATTATCCCGACCAGAGCGATGATGATCATCAGCTCAATCAGGGTGAAGCCACGTTGCGTATGCGAGTACGCCGATGGCAGGCTATCCGAGAGTCTTGGCATGGTTGTCCAGTCTAGATACAGGAAGACATGCAAATCCTGACGGCTTCCCTGATAGCTGTCTTCAGGCTGTAGATGATCGGCCTTGAAGTGCGGATGACTGGTCTAGCAGCATTGAGAAGTGTGACTGGTGCCAAGTTTCAGTCTCCCTTGGCGGTTGAGTGTCAACAGTTGGTGAGGCCCATTGCTGTTGCATATGAAAATCGTGCCGTTGCTAACCCAGCTGGTTCCATTGGGATGAAAGCTGACACTGTCGCTGCCGAAACCTATCCTGCAAATATTCCCAGTCGGGGCTGCCTGTTGGCTCAATATCGTCGGCTCATCGCCTGCCGTTGTGATAAGCCAATAGCTGCTCCAGTCGCCGTCACAGATTGCGCCATCGCTCGAACCGCATAGTTTGTGTGGGCGACCTTGAGTTATGGCGTTCGTACGAGTTTTCTGAATATGGCTGGCGAGAAGGTCGCGAGTCGATTCGTGGCGCTTGTTTTCTTGGAAGCGAGCGAAAGCGGGAATGGCCAGGCTAAGCAAAATGCCCAGTAGAGCAACCACAAACAGCAACTCCACCAGGCCTACGGCCTTCTGTTGATCTCTATTCATGATGCATATCCCTATGCGCGTATGATTGGCGGCCTTCCTGGCCTGCCTTTTCTGTTTAGACCCTGAGGTGTCGATGTCAAGGCTTGCCGTTTTCGTTACTGGGGTGAGCTGTGCGTGCTGATGTGATCGTGGTGGGTGGCGGGGTTATCGGGTTGTTGTCGGCCTATCAGCTGGCGATGGCGGGCAAGCGGGTCACCTTGCTGGATCGTGGCTCCGTTGGCTCGGAGGCGTCCTGGGCGGGGGGCGGGATCGTGTCGCCGCTCTATCCCTGGCGCTACAGCCGGGCGGTGACGGCGCTGGCGCATTGGTCCCAGGATTACTACCCGGGTCTGGGCGAACGGTTGTTGGCCGATACTGACATCGACCCTGAAGTGCATGTGACCGGGCTGTACTGGTTGGACCTGGACGACCAGGCCGAGGCGCTGGCCTGGGCGCAGCGTCAGGGGCGGCCGTTGCAAGAGGTGCCGGTCGAGACTGCCTATGCGCAGGTTCCCGTACTGGGTGCGGGATTCGAGCGCGCCATCTATATGGCCGGCGTGGCCAATGTGCGCAACCCGCGGCTGGTCAAAGCGTTGCGCGCCGCCTTGCAGCGGTTGCCGAGCGTCACGCTGCTCGAGCACAGCCCGGTTTCGCATTTCGTGCGCGATGGTGCACGAATAACCGGGTTGCGCGCTGCCGAGGGCGAGTTGTTGGCCGAGCAGGTGGTTGTTGCGGCCGGTGCCTGGAGTGGCGAGCTATTGCACAGCCTGGGAATGAGTCTGCCCGTGGAGCCGGTCAAGGGGCAGATGATCCTCTTCAAGTGCGCCGAGGACTTTCTGCCCAGCATGGTGCTGGCCGGTGGGCGTTACGCGATTCCGAGGCGTGATGGCCATATTCTGGTAGGCAGTACGCTGGAGCATGCTGGGTTCGACAAGACGCCGACCGACGAGGCGCTGGCCAGCTTGCGGGCGTCTGCCGAAACGTTGCTGCCGGCATTGCGCGACGCCGAAGTGGTAGGGCACTGGGCTGGATTGCGGCCCGGCTCGCCCGAGGGCATTCCCTTTATCGGTGAGGTGCCGGAGCATCAGGGCTTGTGGCTGAATTGCGGGCATTACCGCAATGGACTGGTGCTGGCGCCGGCATCCTGCCGGTTGCTGGCGGATCTGATGCTGGGGCGTGAGCCGATCATTGATCCGGCGCCTTACTCGCCGGCAGGGGGTTTGTAGGTAGGCGACGTGCTTTGGGGCGGGGCCGCTGAACCTGGGTATCGCTTCGCTCAACCTCAGGCTACGAGGGCTGTGTGCTCACTGGAGGTTCAACCGCAGGCTACGTTCTCAGTCGATGCCCAGTTTCTTGAGGCGATAGCGCATCGAACGGAAGCTCAGGCCCAGGCGCTGCGCTGCTGCCGTGCGGTTCCAGCGGGTTTCTTCCAGCGCCTGCATGATCAGTTTGCGTTCGACGTCTTCGAGGTAATCCTCGATGTTGTCGATCTGTGCCAGGCTGGCGTCGCCGTTTTCGCCAGCGGGCGCGGCGTCAGCCAGGCGCAGGTCGTCGGCGCAGATCACGTCGCCTTCGCACAGCGTGTAGGCGCGCTCCAGCATGTTCTCCAGCTCGCGTACGTTGCCGGGGAAGCGGTAGCTCTTGAGCTTTTCCAAGGCGGGGCCGTCGAGCTTGACCGGCGGCAGGCCGATGCCTTCGTTGAGGCGTTTGAGCATCACGTCGGCCAATAGCGGAATGTCTTCACGGCGCTCGCGCAGCGGCGGTACGCGCAGCTCAATGACGTTGAGGCGGTAGTAAAGATCCTGGCGGAAGCGGCCGGCCGCCACTTCGGCGGCGAGATCCTTGTGGGTGGCGCACAGGATGCGGGTGTCGACCACCACTTCCTGCTGGCCGCCTACGGCGCGGACGGCCTTTTCCTGAATGGCGCGCAGCAGCTTGACCTGCATGGTCAGCGGCAGATCGGCCACTTCGTCGAGAAACAGGCTGCCGCCGTTGGCGGCCTGGAACAGGCCCTGTTTGTCTTCGACGGCGCCGGTGAAGCTGCCCTTCTTGTGGCCGAAGAATTCGCTTTCCATCAGCTCCGAGGGAATCGCGCCGCAGTTGACCGGCACGAAGGCGCGCTCGCGGCGCGGGCCCTGTTCGTGGATCAGCCGCGCGACCAGCTCCTTGCCGCTGCCCGACTCGCCACTGATGTACACCGGCGCCTGGCTGCGGGCGAGCTTCTGAATTTGTGCACGCAGGGCGCGCATCGGTGGCGATTCGCCCAGTAGCCGGCTGGCTCCGGGGGCTTCTTCATCTTCAGGGCTGCGCAGGCGCAGCGCCGTATCGACCAGCTCGCGTAGGCGGCCGAGGTCGACCGGCTTGGTCAGAAAATCGAAGGCGCCGGCCTTGAGGGCGTTGATCGCAGTATCCATGCTGCCGAACGCGGTGATCATCGCCACGGGCGTTTGCGGGTAGCGCTGCTGGATGTGCTGCACGACGTCGAGCCCGGTGCCGTCGGGCATGCGCATGTCGGTCAGGCACAGGTCGAACGGCTCCTTGGCCAGCCACTCGCGCGCTTCCTTGACGTTGCGGGCGCTGCGGGTGTCGAGTTTCATGCGCCCGAGGGTGATCTCCAGCAGTTCGCGGATATCGGGTTCGTCGTCGACGATCAGGGCTCTCTGGCGATTCATCAGGTCGTTCAGCTCAGTTTTCGCGGATGCGCGAAGGTGATACGGAAGCAGGCGCCGCCGCCTTCGCGTGGTTGATAGTGAAGATGAGCCTGGTTGCTTTCGCAAAGCTCGCGGGAAATATACAGGCCCAGGCCGGTGCCTTTGTTTTCCGTGGTGTAGAAAGGCTCGAAGATGTGATGCAGTTGGTCTGCCGGCACGCCAGCGCCGTCGTCGAGCACTTCGAGCACCGGCAGATCGCTGCGCGGATCGCGGAACAGCTTCAGCCACACCTGGCCTTGTGGGTTGATCTTGGCGCTGTGGCGCAGGCCGTTCTGCACCAGGTTGGTGATGACCTGGTTGAGCTGGTTGGGATCCATGCGCGTTTGGATGCTGCTGCCTTCGATGGCCAGGTGTAGCACCTTGGAGGCCGGCGCTGTGCTGCGAAATTCGGCGGCGAAGCGGTGCAGCCAGTATTTGAGATCCAGCAGTTGCGGCTCGGCCTGGCGGCGGCGCGAAAGCTGCAGTACGTTCTCGATGATCAGGTTCATGCGCCGCGAGTGATCCTGAATGATCTGCGCCAGGCGCAGATCCGGCCCCTGCAGGTCTTCGGATTCCTGCAGCAGCTGCGCCGCATGGCTGATGGCGCCTAGTGGGTTGCGAATCTCGTGGGCGATGCCGGCGGTGAGTCGTCCCAGGGCGACCAGCTTAAGCTGCTGCGCCTGCTGGGCGATCTGCGAGATGTCATCGAGCAGGATCAGAATGTGCCGCTGGCCGCCGCGCTGCAGTGGGATGAAGCTGGGCTGCAAGGTCGGCCCGTCGCTGAGCGTCTGCAGGCTGGCAGGGCGCAGGCTGCTATTTTCCTGCCACTGCTGCAGGCGTTTGACCAGTTCAGTGCAGTGCGGGTCGAGAATCTTGCCCGCCAGGTTCTGCTGATCCAGCAGGGCGAGGGCTGCCTGGTTGGCCAGCAGCACGCGGCGCTGCTCGTCCACTACCAGAATGCCGGTGCGCATGCGCTGCAGAATCAGGTTATTGAGAGTTTCCAGATCCGCCACATCGGCGGCGCGCTGTTCGGCGAGGCTCTCGCTGGCCTGCAGGCGGCGGGTCACACCTTGCACGAACAGCGCGGCGGCGAAGCTCAGGGCGCCCAGGGCGCCGACCTGCACGTACTGGGCGCTGGCCTGTGAGTGATGCAGGCTCAGGTAGAAGGTCAGGTAGATCATGCCGATCGACGCGGCGGCGGCGATCAGCACGCCGAAGCGTCCGCGCAGCAGGATATTGGCGATCGCGACCGAGACGATCAACAGGTTGCCGATGCCGCTTGGCGTGCCACCGCCGGCGTAGAACAGCGCCGAGAGCATGATCACGTCGCCCAGCGCCACGGCGAATACCGGCAGCAGGCGGTTGGGCGTGTGTAGCGTCAGCGCGATCAGGATGTTGAGAATCAAATAGACCCAGCTGGCACCGCGAAACAGCGGCACGTGGGCCAGCTCCAGCAGTTCGGAGTCCAGGTTCGCGGAAACCAGCAGCACCAGCACCACGCCGATGATCAGGCGATAGAGGTGATACAGCCGGAAGATACGGTGGCCCTGGGGGCCGCGTACCGCTAGCGCGCTATTGGGCACCGGGCTTGGGGCCTTGTTCCAGGTGGGCCTGGCTGCAGTACCAGCGCTGCGCCAGCTGTAGGGCGTGCTGCTGCGGTGTGTGCACGCCGCAATGGGCACAACGCACCATCGGCGTCGGGCTGTCTGCGGTTGGGGTTGCATTCTGGCGCTGGCGCGGGGCACTGACATAGCGCCGCCATACCCAGATGACGGCAAAAATGATGGCAATCCAGAACAGCAGGCGGAACAGGCCCATGGCGCTCTCTTCGTGTCGAGGGATGGGGCAGTGTAGCTAACGACGACTTGCCCGCACAGTTACCCGGCACGCGTTTTTGCCAGGCCAGAAAGCACGATGCCAGTCGATTGACTGGCATCGTGATCAGGCTGGCGTGAAGACAGAGTTCAGTCGAACAGGCCGAATGTCATGTAGCTGAACCAGGAGCGTTTGCGGCCTTGCGCCTCGCCCTGCTCGCCGGATTTCAGCTCTGCCGGCATCTGGTCGACTGCTTCCTGGTACTGGCGCTGCACGTCCTGGCTGGCCTGGGTCTGGCTTGGAGGTGGTGGCGCGTCGCTTTCGATCAGGCCGAGGGTAGCCTTGGCCAGCCAGGAGCGTTCGTCGGCGGCCTCTTCCTGTGGCACGAACTCGCCGTTTTCCAGGCTCGGATGATCGGGGTAGTTGAGCTTGAGGGTTTCCAGGCTGGTAGCGGCCAGGTCGTCCAGGGTCAGGCGCTGGTAGGACTCGACCATTACGGCCAAGCCGTCGCCGACCGACGGGGTCTCCTGGAAGTTTTCCACCACGTAGCGGCCACGGTTGGCCGCAGCCACGTAAGCGTGGCGGCGCAGGTAGTAGTGGGCGACGTGAATTTCGTAGGCGGCCAGGAGGTTGCGCAGGTAGATCATGCGCTGCTTGGCATCCGGTGCGTAACGGCTGTTTGGGTAACGGCTGGTGAGCTGGGCGAACTCGTTATAGGAGTCGCGGGCCGCGCCCGGATCACGCTTGGTCATGTCTAGCGGCAGGAAGCGGGCGACGATGCCGCGGTCCTGGTCGAACGAGGCCAGGCCTTTGAGGTAGTAGGCATAGTCGACGTTCGGGTGCTGTGGGTGCAGACGGATGAAACGCTCGGCGGCGGAGCGCGCGGCTTCCGGCTCGGCGTTCTTGTAGTTGGCGTAGATCAGCTCGAGCTGGGATTGCTCGGCGTAACGGCCGAAGGGGTAGCGCGATTCCAGAGCCTTGAGCTTGGTGACGGCGCTGGTGTAGCTGCCATTATCCAGGTCTTGCTGAGCCTGCTGGTAGAGTTCTGCCTCGCTCAGGTTTTCGTCCAGGACTTCCTTGGAGGAACAGGCGGCGGTAAGTGCGAGGATGGCGATCAGCAGCAGGTGTTTCACTGGCATGGCGGCTTGCGTCCCTGGGACGGCGGCTGTCTTGGGCAGGGCCGTCCTGTTATGATGAGCGCCCCCGGTACCCCTGGGGCAAAGACGCCGTATTTAACCACAAGCGTGTAGCCGAAACCAAAGGCTATGCCCCCGCCGTTGCCGAGCATGTCATCTATCAATAAGCAGGCCATTGAATTAACCGCCGAGGTCCCCGCCGATCTGGGCGGCCAGCGCCTCGATCAAGTCGCCGCCCAGCTGTTCGCCGAGCATTCGCGCTCGCGCCTTTCCGGCTGGATCAAGGAGGGCAACCTGACCGTCGACGGCCAGGTGCTGCGCCCGCGCGATATCGTCCACGGCGGCGCCGTGCTGGCGCTGTCGGCCGAGCAGGAAGCCCAGGGTGAGTGGATCGCTCAGGACATCGAGCTCAACATCGTTTACGAGGACGAGCAGATCCTGGTGATCGACAAGCCCGCCGGCCTGGTCGTGCACCCGGCGGCCGGGCATGCCGACGGCACGCTGCTCAATGCGCTGCTGCACCACGTGCCGGACATCGTCAACGTGCCGCGCGCCGGCATCGTGCATCGCTTGGACAAGGACACCACCGGCCTGATGGTGGTCGCCAAGACCATCGAAGCGCAGACCCGCCTGGTCGATCAGTTGCAGAAGCGCACCGTCAGTCGCATCTATGAATGTATCGTCATCGGGGTGATCACTTCGGGCGGCAAGATCAACGCGCCCATCGGCCGCAGCTCGTCCCAGCGCCAGCGCATGGCGGTGACCGATGGCGGCAAGCCCGCGGTCAGCCACTACCGTGTGCTAGAGCGCTTCCGTTCGCACACCCACGCCCGCGTCAAACTGGAAACCGGCCGCACGCACCAGATTCGCGTGCACATGAGCCATATCGGTTTCCCGCTGGTGGGCGACCCGGTGTATGCCGGCCGCTTCCGCATTCCGCCGGCCGCCAGCCAGACCATGGTGCAGAACCTCAAGGCGTTTCCGCGCCAGGCCCTGCACGCGCGTTTCCTCGAGCTGGATCACCCGATTACCGGTGAGCGCATGAAGTGGCAGTCGCCGCTGCCCGATGACTTCGTCTGGTTGCTGAGTCTCCTGCGTCAGGATCGCGAGGCGTTCATCGGATGAGTGACAAGGCCCACGACTGGCTGACGCCCAACTGGCCGGCGCCCGACTGGGTGCGCGCCTGCGTGACCACCCGCGCCGGTGGCGTGAGCCAGGCGCCCTACGACAGCTTCAACCTGGCCGCCCATGTCGAGGATGACCCGGCAGCGGTGGCCAAGAATCGTCAGCGCCTGGTCAGCCAGCTCGGCTGCCGGCCGGCCTGGCTGCAACAGGTGCACGGCGTTGCTGTCGCCGAAGCTGACCCGGAAGTCGTCGTCGAGGCCGATGCCAGCTGGACGGCGACGCCCGGCATCGCCGCCACGGTGATGACCGCTGACTGCCTGCCCGTGCTGTTCTGCGATCGGGCCGGCAGCCGTGTCGCGGCTGCTCACGCTGGCTGGCGCGGCCTGGCCAACGGCGTGCTGGAAGCCACGCTGGATGCGCTGGCGCTGGACGCGGGGGAAATCCTCGTCTGGCTTGGCCCGGCCATCGGTCCCCAGGCCTTCGAGGTGGGCGCCGAGGTACGTGAAGCCTTCGTCGGCCAGCATGCCCAGGCGGCTGGTGCCTTTATGCCGAGCCAGAATGCCGGGCGCTTTATGGCCGACATCTACCAGTTGGCGCGCATCCGCCTGGCGGCTCGTGGTGTTACCGCCGTGTATGGCGGCGGCTTCTGCACGGTCAGCGATTCGCGCTTCTACTCCTACCGACGCGCGGCCCAGACCGGGCGCTTCGCGTCGCTGATCTGGCTGGCGGATCGCTAGACACTCAGCAATTGCGTAGGAGCGGCTTTAGCCGCGAGCTTGTTATCAGGACAATTAAAGAGCTCGCGGCTAAAGCCGCTCCTACAAGACCGTGGCCGGAACAAGGTACTGAAGTCGGGCCGAAAGACCTTGAATAGGTCCTAAGTGATCGTCAGCACGGGCGCCGCTGTCGAGCGGCGCGTCATCAGGGGCGGCACTTTCGACGCAGCCCCTGATCCACCGCAAAACCTCTCCGCTTGAAACCCGCACAATCGGCCTCATCTATGCTCCATCTCGGCAGGTTTTATCGTCAGGCGCATGCACCGCGCCGGCCTGCCTTTAAAGGAAGGATGACGCCATGCGAATCGACCGTTTGACCAGCAAGTTGCAGCTTGCCCTTTCCGACGCCCAGTCCCTGGCCGTCGGCCACGACCATTCCGCCATCGAGCCGCTGCACCTGATGCAGGCGCTGCTCGACCAGCAGGGCGGCTCCATTCGTCCGCTGCTGATGCAGGTGGGCTTCGATGTGAACGGCCTGCGTCAGGCACTCAGCAAAGAGCTCGACCATCTGCCCAAGATCCAGAACCCCACTGGCGATGTCAGCCTGTCCCAGGATCTGGCGCGCCTGCTCAACCAGGCCGACCGCCTGTCACAGCAGAAGGGCGATCAGTTCATCTCCAGCGAGCTGGTGCTGCTCGCCGCCATGGACGAGAACACCAAATTGGGCAAGCTACTGCTCGCCCAGGGCGTGAGTCGCAAGGCACTGGAAAACGCGGTGAACAACCTGCGCGGCGGCGATGCGGTCAACGACCCGAACATCGAAGAGTCGCGCCAGGCGCTCGACAAGTACACCGTCGACCTGACCAAGCGCGCTGAAGAGGGCAAGCTCGATCCGGTGATCGGCCGTGACGACGAGATCCGCCGCACCATTCAGGTACTGCAACGCCGTACCAAGAACAACCCGGTACTGATCGGTGAGCCCGGCGTCGGCAAGACCGCTATTGCCGAGGGCCTGGCCCAGCGCATCGTCAATGGCGAAGTGCCGGATGGCCTCAAGGATAAGCGCCTGTTGTCCCTGGATATGGGCGCGTTGATCGCTGGCGCCAAGTTCCGCGGCGAATTCGAGGAGCGCCTCAAGGCGGTGCTCAACGAACTGTCCAAACAGGAAGGTCGGGTGATTCTATTCATCGACGAGCTGCACACCATGGTCGGCGCCGGCAAGGCCGAGGGCGCCATGGACGCGGGCAACATGCTCAAGCCGTCCCTGGCCCGTGGCGAGTTGCACTGCGTGGGTGCCACCACGCTGAACGAGTATCGCCAGTTCATCGAGAAGGACGCCGCCCTGGAGCGGCGCTTTCAGAAGGTGCTGGTCGACGAGCCGAGCGAGGAAGACACCATCGCTATCCTGCGCGGCCTCAAGGAACGTTACGAGGTGCACCACAAGGTGGCCATCACCGACGGTGCGATCATTGCCGCGGCAAAGCTCAGCCACCGCTACATTACCGATCGCCAACTGCCGGACAAGGCCATCGACCTAATCGACGAAGCCGCCAGCCGCATCCGCATGGAAATCGACTCCAAGCCCGAGGTGCTCGACCGCCTGGATCGCCGCCTGATCCAGCTCAAGGTTGAAGCCCAGGCGCTGAAGAAGGAAGAGGACGAAGCGGCCAAGAAACGCTTCGTTAAGTTGCAGGACGACATCGCCAAGCTGGAGAAGGAATACGCCGATCTGGAAGACATCTGGAAATCGGAAAAAGCCGAAGTCCAGGGCTCGGCGCAGATCCAGCAACGCATCGAGCAGGCCAAGACCGAGCTCGAAGCGGCGCGCCGCAAGGGCGATCTCAACCGCATGGCCGAGCTGCAGTACGGGGTGATCCCCGATCTGGAGCGCAGCCTGCAGATGGTCGACCAGCACGGCACCACGGAAAACCAGTTGCTGCGCAGCAAGGTCACCGAGGAGGAAATCGCCGAGGTGGTTTCAAAGTGGACCGGCATTCCGGTCTCGAAGATGCTCGAAGGCGAGCGCGACAAGCTGCTGAAGATGGAAGGCCTGCTGCACCAGCGGGTGATCGGTCAGGACGAAGCCGTGGTGGCGGTAGCCAACGCCGTGCGCCGTTCGCGTGCCGGCCTGGCTGATCCGAACCGACCCAGCGGCTCGTTCCTGTTCCTCGGCCCGACCGGTGTGGGCAAGACCGAGCTGTGCAAGGCGCTGGCCGAGTTTTTGTTCGACACCGAAGACGCGCTGGTGCGTATCGATATGTCCGAGTTCATGGAGAAGCACTCCGTGGCGCGGCTGATCGGTGCGCCGCCCGGCTATGTGGGCTACGAGGAGGGCGGTTACCTGACCGAGGCGGTGCGTCGCAAACCCTACTCGGTGGTGCTGATGGACGAGGTCGAAAAGGCGCACCCGGATGTGTTCAACGTGCTGCTGCAGGTGCTCGAGGATGGCCGCCTGACCGACAGCCATGGCCGCACTGTGGACTTCAAGAACACGGTGATCGTGATGACCTCCAACCTGGGCTCGGCGCAGATCCAGGAGCTGGTTGGCGACCGCGAGGCGCAGCGTGCTGCGGTGATGGATGCAGTGGGCAACCACTTCCGCCCCGAGTTCGTGAACCGCATCGACGAGGTGGTGGTGTTCGAGCCCCTGGCCCGTGAACAGATCGCCGGCATCGCGCGCATTCAGCTTTCGCGTTTGCTGCAGCGCCTGGCCGAACGCGACCTGAGCCTGGAGCTCTCCGACGAGGCGATGGACAAGCTGATCGCCGTTGGCTATGACCCGGTGTACGGCGCGCGGCCATTGAAACGCGCCATCCAGCGCTGGATCGAAAACCCGCTGGCGCAGCTGATCCTGTCTGGCCAGTTCAGCCCGGGCAGCACGGTGACGGGCAAGGTCGAGAACGACGAGATCGTCTTCGTCTGACGCGGATGGCAGCACAACAAAACGGCCGGTGTGAGCGATCATACCGGCCGTTTTTATTGTGCAGCGATAGCTGTCATCGATCTGTGGGAGCGCGCCATGCGCGCGAAAATCACGGGCATGGCCCGTTCCCACAGGAGCCAGCTCTAATGCTCGCTACCAACAGTTTTCAGGGTTTGCTGTTATCCGGCGCATTGCGTCGGCCTTCTTGCACTACCCAATCGATCAGCTGGCGCGACAACTGGTCATTGGCAGCGCCGAATGTCTTAACCACTGATTCCACAGCAGTGTCCCCAGCGATCTGTCGCACTTCGAACCGACGGCTGGCGAGGATGCGCTGGTTACCGGCCTGCACCAGGCGAGCATCGAGCAGGATATGCACCTCCGGCCGGCCATTGCGGTATTCGCTCTGGAAGGCGCGTAGATCGCTACTCAATTCCAGGTCGGCCTGCAGGCGACTGTCGTCGCTACTGACGGCGCCGACGCGGCCGTCATCGAGGAGGGCGCCGATCAGCCGATCACGGAACAGCGCTGGCGCGCGGTCGCTCCAGCGGGCGCCCTGGTAGGCGCTTATGCGGTCGCCTTGCGGCAGTACGGCGATGCGCGGGCTGTCCAGCAACTGGCTGCTCTGCGGGCGGTTGACCCGCAGCGACCAGCTTTCCCGCTGCTTCCCGGCTGCACGCACCGGCAGGTTGCTCGGCAGCAGATACACCTCGAGCGGCTCGCCCTTGGGCAGAACCGAACAGGCACTGAGCAGGCCGGTCAGCAATAGAGCGCCGGCAGTGACGAATACCTTCATGGCTGAAACTCCTTGATGCTGTCGCTGCGCAGCAGATAACCGGCCGGATCTTCTTCCAGGCGCCGCGAGAACGAGCGCAGCGAGCCCAGGGTGTCGCGCAGTTCGTTGATCGCCGGGCCGAGTTCGCCGATGCCCTGCATGCCGCCATCGAGGGCGGCGCGGTTGTCCTGCAGCAGCTGTTCGATATTGCTGCTGCTGCGCTCCAGCGAGGCGGCCAGGCGCTCGGCGCTTTCCAGCGTGTTCTGCGCCGGGCCGCTGAACAGCTTGTTGGCGTTGTTCATCAGGGCGCTGGCTTCACGGCCGGCGGCAGACATTTGCGCCAGGGCTTCGCGCAGTTCCTCGCGTTGTTCGGAAACGCTGGCGGTGATCTGTTCCAGGTTGCGCAGGGTCTTGGCGATGTTCTCGGTGTTCTCGCGGGAGAACATGGCATTGGCGCGATCGAGCAGGCGCGTCACGCTGACCATCAGGTCTTCGCCATTGGCCATCAGCCGCGACAGCGGCGAGCGGTCGGCGATGATCACCGGTATGCGACCGTTGCTGGCTTTTAGCGCCGGGCTCTCGGGGGAGCCGCCGTGTAGCTGGATCACCGCGCCGCCGGTGATATTGGTGATGGTGAGGCGCGCGCGGGTATCTTCCTTGATTGGCGTGGCGCTGGTGATGCGGATATTGGCGTGCACCTTGCGCGGGTCCTGCGGGTCCAGGGTGAGGCTGGTGACGTCACCGACGCGGATGCCGCTGTATTGTACGGCGCTGCCCTGGGAAAGGCCGTTGACCGCTTCGGTGAAGATCACCTCATAGTGGTTGAATTGCTTGTCGGCGCTGGATTTGCCTAGCCAAAGGGCAAATATCAGGATGGCGCTGACGACCGCCACCGTGAACATGCCGATCAAGACGTGATGGGCCCGTGGTTCCATTCAGCTAATCCTCGCTGCAGCCTGTTCGGCCGCGCGTCCGCGCGGGCCATGGAAATAGTCGTGTATCCAGGGATCGTCGGTGGCGGCGACCACGTCAAGCGTGTCGGCCACCAGCACCCGCTTCTGCGACAGCACGGCGACGCGGTCGCACAGGGTGTAGAGCGTATCCAGGTCGTGGGTGACCAGAAATACGCTGAGCCCCAAGGCGTCGCGCAGGGTGCGGATCAACTGGTCGAAGGCCGCTGCGCCTATCGGGTCGAGTCCGGCGGTCGGCTCGTCGAGAAACAGGATGTCCGGCTCCAGCGCCAGGGCGCGGGCCAGGGCGGCGCGCTTGACCATGCCGCCGGACAGCTCGGTCGGGTACTTGTCGCCGGCGTGGCCGGGCAGGCCGACCAGCGCCACCTTGGATCTGGCGAGGCGCTCGGCCTCGGCGCGATTTAGCCCGGCATGCTCGATCAGCGGCAGCGCGATGTTCTCCAGCACGGTGAGCGAGGAGAATAGTGCGCCGCGCTGGTAGAGCACGCCGAAGCGCCGTTCCAGCGCTGAGCGGCGCCCGGCGGGCAGCGTCAGCAGATCCTCACCGAACACCCGCACGGTGCCGGCGTTGGGCTCGCGCAGGCCGACGATGGTGCGCAGCAGCACCGACTTGCCGGTGCCCGAGCCGCCCACCACGCCGAGCACTTCGCCGCGATACAGGTCCAGATCCAGGTGCTGATGCACCACCTGCGGGCCGAACTGATTGGTCAGGTCGCGGACCTGGATGATCGCTTCGCCCTTCACCAGCCCATCTCCATCAAAAACAGCGCGGCCACGGCATCGACCACGATGACCACGAAGATCGACTGCACCACGCTGGAGGTGGTGCGTTCGCCCACCGACTGCGCGCTGCCGGTGACCTTGAAGCCTTCCAGGCAGCCGATCACCGCGATCAGGAAGGCGAAGATCGGTGCCTTGCCCATGCCGACCAGAAAGTGATTGAGCGGGATGTTCTCCTGCAGCAGGTGCAGGAACATCGACGGTGAAATATCCAGGGTGATCAGGCACACCATGGCACCGCCGAGCATGCCGCAGACCATGGCGATAAAGGTCAGCAGTGGCAGGGCGATCAGCATGGCGAAAACCCGCGGTAGCACCAGCAACTCCATGGGGTTGAGGCCCAGGGTGCGGATCGCGTCTATCTCCTCGTTGGCCTTCATCGAGCCGATCTGCGCGGTGAAGGCGCTTGCGGTGCGGCCGGCCATGAGGATGGCGGTCAGCAGCACGCCGAACTCGCGCAGGAAAGAGAAGGCCACCAGATTGACCGTGTAGATGGTCGCGCCGAAGTCGCGAAGAATGGTAGCGCCCAGAAAGGCCACCACGGCGCCGACCAAAAAGGTCAGTAGGGCAATGATCGGCACCGCGTTGAGGCCGATCTGCTCGAGGTGCGAAGCCAGGGATGTCAGGCGCCAGCGCCGCGGGTTGAGCAGAATCAGCAACATGGTGCTGAGCGTCAGGCCGACGAAGCCGAGCAGGCCCACGGCCTTGTGCCAGACGCCTTCGACCACCTCACCGATATGCCCGAAGAACTCACGCCTGCTGGAGCGGGGCGGGTGCTCGGCCCCCTGCTGGTCGTGCTGCATGGCGGTGGCGACGGTGTGCAGCAGGGCGCGGCGTTCCTCGCTGAGCGCGCCGTCGGGCAGCAGGGCGATCAGCCGCTTGGCACCGATGAGTTCGACCAGCAGGCTGGCGCCGGCGGTGTCCAGGGCATTTAGGTCGCTGAGGTCGGTGCGGCTGTGCTCGCCCAGTGCCGACCGCGCTTTGTCGACCTGCGCCAGCAGCGTGGCGTAGTGGGCGAGCGTCCAGTCTCCACCTACCTTCAGCGCTTCGGCGTCGGCAGCGGGCAGGCTGATGTAGGGCGAGTGGGTCATGGTCGACAGCTTAGCGCTCGGTGCTTGCAGTGGAACAGTCGGCAATAGGCCGCAGCGGACCCGATTGGCTCTGGTCAATCGACTCGCAGGGCGCGGCAGGGGTTCGGATAAATCGTTACAGGCGATGAATTGCATCGGAATGCTCCAGTGGCGCTGGCGCCTCGGCTTGCCTAGCATGCTGTGTTTTCCATCCTGTGGAGTTTGCCATGCATATCGATGAAGCCATTCGCAGCCGCCGCGCCGTCAAAGGCTACGACGCCGGTTTTACCCTGAGCGCTGAAGAAAAGAACGAGTTGCTGCAACTGGCGCTGCTCGCACCAACGGCCTTCAACCTGCAGCACGTGCGCCTGGTGGAAGTCAGCGACCCAGCTCTGCGTCAACAGATTCGTGCGGTAGGTTGGGATCAGGCACAGATGACCGATGCTTCGATGCTGGTTGTAATCTGTGCCCAGCTCGACAGCTGGGAAAAGAATGCGAGTCGCGTGTGGGAAGGCGCGCCTGCCGAGGTGCAGCAGTTCATGGCCGGCGCCATCGACAACTATTACCGCGGCAAGCCGCAGGTGCAGCGCGACGAAACCATGCGCAGCTGTGGCCTGGTCGCGCAGACCCTGATGCTCGCCGCCCGCGGCAAGGGCTTGGATTCCTGCCCCATGGACGGCTTCGATTTCGACGCCGTAGCCAAGCTGATCAACCTGCCGGACAATCACGTGATTGGCCTGATGGTTGCCGTTGGCAAGAAGGCTGTCGAGGCCAAGCCGCGCATCGGTAAGCTACCGTTCGATGAAGCCGTGATCCGCGACCGCTTCTGATCATAACCGCCGCTGTCGTATTCACCGGCAGCGGCGGCAATCAGCAGGAACCTAGTCCCACCCGCCTGCCTCCAACCTCGTAGACCCGTCAGAAGCGAGGAAGACCATGCAAGTTCATGTGAACAGCAACCATATCGAAGGCAGCGCACGTCTACACGAATGGGTGAGCGCATCCGTGGCGGATCGACTGGACCGGTACGATGAATTCCTGTCGCGGGTGGAAGTGCATATCAGCGACGAGAACGGCGGCAAGAGTGGCGCCGATGATAAACGCTGCCAGATCGAAGCGCGACCCAAGGGGCACCAGCCGCTGTCCGTGACCCACAAGGCCGAGTCCCTGGAGCAGGCCATCGACGGTGCTGCCGAGAAGATGCGCCATGCTCTCGAACATCTGGTGGGCAAGCTCGAGACCAAGCCGGTCGGCACTGGTCATCTGCAACAGCAGCTCGAAGGCGAGGCGGAAAACGCCGATGCGCTGCTGCAGGAGGAATTCCTGGAGCGCCAGGAGGCCCTCGGCAAAGAGTGAGCTAATCAGGGCGTTCACGTCACAATGAGCGCCCTCGCTGCAAACCATTCATAAAAAACCAGCCCCCGATCAGATCGAACAAATGATCTGATCGGGGGCTGGTTTTTTCAGGCGGTTATCAAGCTACCAGGCTGCGGCCGATAAAGTCCGGCGATGCGGTCTGGCGGTAGGTCGAAATTGCCTCGGCAGCGAGCCGTGGGCTGACCTGTGCGGTATTTGCCGCCGGTGGGGTTACTTCCGTCTGCACGCGCTGGCGGGCCAGGCTTTCGGCGGACAGTGGGTTGAGCACTCCCTGACGCTGCTCCTGAAGTGCCTCAAGCCGCTGTTCGCGTTGCTGCTCCTCGAGCGCTCGGGCTGCTTCCTGGCGCTCCTGACGCACCTGCAATGCGCGTTCCTCTGCCTCCTCCTGTTGGGCGATCCGCTCTTCACGGGCTTCGCTTAGCCGCTCCTGGCGCTCCTGATCCAGGCGTCGGCGCTCCAGCAGCTGTTCCTGAGCGTCGCTCAAGCGCTGCGCCGCGGGTGTTGCCCGGTCTATTGCACTGCTCTGCAGACCGTTGTTGGTATTGCCAAGTGGCCGATAGCTGTACTGGCCGATATTCATGCCGTCGATGGAAAGGGGCATGAGTCACCTCCGTCTTTCGCTTCGATGACTGAAGTCTAAATCGAGCCAGCGGCAGGCTTTAGGCGGATATGTCATAAGCTCAAGAACGGGATGGACTAGCACTTTTTACGGGGGTAATTGTCGTCTTCGGAGACGATCTTCGTGCATATGCTGGAAAGCCGCGTGATTGCTGGGCTGCGCGATATCGCCTGAAGCAACCACATGGCAGGCGTGCTGACGCCCGTTGAGCCGAGCGCTTATCGGCGGCGGCCAACCAATCGACGAATGGCAGCTGCTGCGTGCTTTTCCGAGCAGATATGGGCGCACGGCCTACTATGAACAGAGGCCTTGCCGGGACGCTGCGATGCGAGGGTGACAGGGGCACGGTCTTTCTTGCGCGCGACAGCGCGCCGCACAGAACGAGGACCGCGCCATGCAGCCATTCAGCTTTGCCACAGCCGCCCATCTCATCTGCGAACCCGGAGCCGTTCAGCGGCTCGTGCCGTTATGTCAGGCCTGGGGCGCGCGCTCCGTGGTGCTGGTGACCGACGCCGGCGTGGCCCGGCAGGATTTCTGCGAAGCGGTACGTAGCGCCTTCGCCAGGAGCGGGGTGGCGCTGCACATATTCGATGGCGTGGTGGCACAGGCGCCGGAAACCGTGATCGACAAGGCCGCGCAGTTCGCCCGGGAGATTCAGGCCAATCTGGTGATCGGCTTTGGCGGCGGCAGCTCGCTGGATGTGGCCAAACTGGTCGCCCAATTGGCCCATCCTGATTGTCGGCAAACGCTGAGTGATCTCTACGGCGTCGACAAGGTGGCGGGGCAGCGTCTGCCGCTGATCCAGGTGCCGACCACCGCCGGCAGCGGTTCCGAAGTCACGCCCATCGCCGTTGTGACTACCAGGCATGCGACGCGGGTCGCGGTTGTTTCTGCACGGCTGTTGCCGGATCTTGCTTTGCTCGATGCCGAGCTCACCCTGCAGCTACCGGCGCCGGTCACTGCCGCCTGCGGCATGTTGGCCATGGGCCACGCGGTGGAGGCCTACACAGGCGCGCGGCGCAAGAACCCGTTGTCCGACATGCTCGCCCGTGAAGCCTTGAGTCTACTGGGCGCGAACCTGGACGAAGCGGTGCATAACGGCACCAATCTCGAGGCGCGGCAAGCCATGCTGCTGGGCGCCTGCCTGGCCGGGCAGGCCTATGCCAATGCGCCGCTGGCGGCAGTGCATGCGCTGGCGTATCCACTGGGCGGGCATTGTCAGGTACCCCATGGCGTCAGCGCGGCAGTGCTGCTGCCCCATGTATTGGGCTTCAACGCTTCGGTAGCGGCGCCGCTCTACGAGGAGCTGGCGCCCCTGCTGTTAGGCGAACGCCTGCGCGTTGGCGATGCCACGGACCATACCGAGCAGTTCATCATCGAACTTGCCGATCTCAGTGAGCGCAGTGGCTTGCCCGCACGGCTGCGCGATGTGGGCGTCGAGCAGGATTTGCTGCCGCGTCTGGCCACCGACGCCATGCTGCATGAGCGGCTGTTGGTCAACAATCCTCGGCAAATGACCCTGGCCCATGCTCTGGCCATCTATCAGGTCGCCTACTAACCGGGCGCAGTTGTCACCTCGGCAGGAGGCCGGCACCATGCCGGCTTCTGTCTTTCTACGAGGTGGCATCGATGCAACAGCCGCAGCACCTGCGCGAGCACTATCGTCACTTCCAGCCGATCACCACGCGCTGGCACGACAACGACCTGTATGGCCACGTCAACAACGTCACCTACTACAGCTATTTCGATACGGCGGTGAACAGCTACCTGATCGAGGCTGGCGGCCTGGATATTCAACGTGGCGAGGTGGTGGGTTTCGTGGTGAGTTCGAGCTGCGACTATTTCGAGTCGATTGCCTTTCCCGAGCGCATAGAGGTCGGCCTTCGGGTCGGCAAGCTGGGCAACAGCTCGGTGCAGTACGAACTCGCGGTCTTTAGGGAGGGGCAGCAACAGGCCTGTGCAGCAGGGCGCTTCGTGCACGTATTCGTGGACCGTCAGAGCAACCAGCCGGTGACTATTCCCCAGGTGTTGCGCCAGGCGATGGAGCGTCTGCTGGCGGCCTGAACGATCAAGGGCGCCGAAGCGCCCTTGATGATGAAGTGATGATTAGCGGTGACGATGCTTTTGGTGGCGTTTGTGGTGCTTCTTGCCATGGCGATGGCCGTCGCGATAGCGCGTTTCATGGCGGTTGCTGTCCGCCACCTCATTGGCCAGCGCGCCACCAGCTGCGCCGCCCAGACCTGCACCGATGGTCGATCCGGTGCTGCCGCCAAACTGATTGCCCAGTACCGAGCCGCCGGCCGCGCCCAGGCCACCACCCAGCGCTGCTTCGGTCTTGTTGCGTGAACTGATGGCACCACCGGCGGCGCCACCCAGGCCTGCACCGATTGCAGCGCCTGTGCTGCCTCCCAGCTGCTGACCGACAATATTGCCCAGCGCGCCGCCAACCCCGCTGCCAATGGCAGTCTTGGTGGTATCGGCATAAGCCAGGGGAGAAATCATTGCACTGAAGGCCAGTGCGCTAAGGAATGTACGCATCGCGTAACCCTCGAAGATGACCCTTGCGGGCGTAGCCCATGGCATGGCCATGGTTCCAACGGCCATCGAACAGTGCCGATGACATCTCCTTAGAGCGGGCGCGCGTACGAAATTCCCTTGAGTGCTATTAAAGATACATGGATGAATGTATCAAGATGTGTTTAGGGTTCAGTTGCTTACCGAGGTTTTAGCCAGCCGAAGCGTCTAGAAAAGGGACCGCGACGCTTTGATCGAGAACCAGCCTTCGCACTCGGTGTTGTGGCCCGAATAGGCCGCGCAGGCGTCGCCGCTCAGGGTCGAGTCCGAATAGGAAAAGTCGAAGTCGATGCCTTTCCATGGGCGCGAAAGGCTCATTGACCAGTCATTGAACGAGCTGACTCGCCCGCCGCCGGCTATCTGCTTGGGTGTTTCGAGCAGGTGATTGCCGTAGCGCACGATCACCGACATGCCCAACAGCTTCACACGGCCAAGATCGGCCAGCATCGTGCTGTTGAAGAGGTTCGGGTCATTGCTGAAGGAGAAGCCGAAGCGGCGCTTGTCGTACGTCAGGCCGGCGTACAGGTCCTGGCTGTCCAGATAACTGTAGCCAGGGTGGCTGTAACGAATGGTGCCGACTTCATAACCGAGCGAGTCGACGAACTGCTGGCGGTAGCCAACGTAGCTGTTGATCTCCATCTTGCTGCCCGGGCTGATGCCCAGGCTGGGCGACCACTGGCCCAGATACCAACCGCTCGGGTGGCTCAGGTCGAGCCCGCCATGAAAGGTGCCGCCGCTCTCGGGTTTGACCAGCCCTTGCGCCATGCTGCGGCTTGGCGTGGTGCCCAGCGTCAGTTCGTAGTCGCCCAATTCGCGCTCCATGAGCGCTGCCTGGGCGTTCAGGCTGAGCAGCACCGCCCCAAGCAGGACGGCAGATGAAAACCGCATGGTATTCCCTCCCGTTGCTGGCCAATGACGTTGATGCCGGGCGGCTCGGAGAGGCCTGGCAGTCAATGGCACGGTTGTCACTCGTTTGGCAGAAACCCGAAGGGCCACATCGTGGCTTGGGCGCAACTACGCGCTTCGATTGAGCGCTTGGGAACACGTTAACCGACGTGGATAACGGCAAAGGGACATCAGAGGGTAAGTTTCGTCGATAAGTGCCGCATTTCCGACGAACTGCAGCTTTTCCTCGGAAGGGAGCTAAGAGCTCTTCACCTCGGGCTGGTAGCCCGAGGTGAAGACGGTGTGGCCGCGTTTACAGAATGCGTGTGGTTTCCTGCGCAGCGTGCAGGCGGATGGCGACGAACTTCGAGGTCGGCGTGTGGCTACCAATGCCAACGCTCTGCAGCGGCACCAGCGGGTTGGCTTCCGGGTAGTAGGCAGCCGCCTGGCCAGCCGGGATGTCGAAAGCCAGCAGGGTGAAACCAACCACCTTGCGCTCGACGCCGTCGTCCCACAGTGAGGTAATGTCCACCTTCTGCCCATGCTTGTAACCCAGGCGGGTGAGATCGGCTTCGTTGACGAACAGCACGTCACGTTGGCCGCGAACGCCACGGTAACGGTCATCAAGACCGTAGATGGTGGTGTTGTACTGGTCGTGGGAGCGCATGGTCTGCAGGATCAGATCCGGCGTCTGACCACTGTTGCGCACCTGGGGTGGTAGCAGGTCGGCGAGCAGGGCGTTGGACTTGAAGTTGGCCTTGCCGGTGTTGGTTTTCCACTGACGTGCGCCGGCCGAGTTACCCAGGTAGAAACCGCCCGGGTGCTGGACGCGGGTATTGAAATCCTGGAAGCCGGGAATGGTGTCGGCGATCAGGTCACGGATGCGACTGTAGTCGGCGATCATCGCGTCCCAGTCGACCGGGTGATTGCCCAGGGTGGCCTTGGCGATACCGGCGACGATGGCCGGCTCCGAACGCATCTCCTTGGACAGCGGCTCCAGCTGGCCGTAGGAGGCGTGGATCATGCTGAAGGAGTCTTCAACGGTGATCGCTTGCGGGCCGCTGGCCTGGATGTCGATGTCGGTACGGCCCAGGCAAGGCAGGATCAGCGCATCCTTGCCGGTGGTCAGGTGGCTGCGGTTGAGCTTGGTGCTGATCTGCACGGTCAGGTCGCAGTTCTGCAGCGCCTGGTGAGTGCGCGGGCTGTCCGGCGTGGCCTGGGCGAAGTTGCCGCCCAGGGCGATGAACACCTTGGCCTGGCCGTCGACCATGGCATTGATGGCTTCAACGGTGTTGTGGCCGTTGTCGCGGGGCACCTTGAACTGGAAGCGCTTCTCGATATTGTCGAGCAGCAGCACTGGCGGGCGATCGTTGATGCCCATGGTGCGGTCGCCCTGCACGTTGCTGTGACCGCGAACCGGGCACAGGCCGGCGCCTGGACGGCCGAGGTTGCCGCGCAGCAATTGCAGGTTGACGATTTCCTGAATGGTGGCCACCGAGTGGACGTGCTGGGTGATGCCCATTGCCCAGCACATGATCACTTTCTCGGCGCGGCGGTACATCAGCGCCGCCTGCTCGATTTCCTCCAGGCTCAGGCCGGACTGCTCGACCAGCGATTCCCAGGAGGTTTCGTCGAGCACGGCGAGGTAGGCATCGACGCCATCGGTGTGTTCGGCGATGAAGGCGTGGTCGAACACAGGTTTCTCGCCCTTGGCGACCGCCTCGCGCTCCCACTGCAGCAGGAACTTGGCGATACCGCGCAGCGCCGCCATGTCGCCACCCAGGGCTGGGCGGAAGAAGGCGGTATTGAGCGGCTCGGAGCCATTGGTGAGCATTTCCAGGGCGTGCTGCGGGTGCTGGAAGCGCTCCAGGCCACGCTCCTTGAGCGGGTTGAAGGCGACGACCTGGGCGCCACGCTTGACCGCCTCACGCAGCGGCTCGAGCATGCGCGGGTGATTGGTGCCCGGGTTCTGGCCAAGCACGAAGATGGCATCGGCGTGTTCGAAGTCGGCGAAGGTCACGCTGCCCTTGCCGATGCCGACGCTCTGGATCAGCGCCACGCCGCTGGCTTCGTGGCACATGTTCGAACAGTCGGGGAAGTTGTTGGTGCCATAGGCGCGCACGAACAGCTGATAGAGGAACGCCGCCTCGTTGCTGGCGCGACCCGAGGTGTAGAACTCGGCCTGGTTGGGGGTCTCGAGGTTCTTCAGGTGCTTGGCGATCAGGCTGAAGGCGTCGTCCCAGGAGGTCGGCACATAGCGGTCGGTGGCCGCGTCATAGCGCATCGGTTCGGTCAGACGGCCCTGATATTCCAGCCAGTAGTCGCTTTGCTCGCGCAACTGGCTGACGGAGTACTTGGCGAAGAACTTGGCGTCGACGCGACGCTTGGTGGCTTCCCAGTTGACGGCCTTGGCGCCGTTCTCGCAGAACTTGATGCGGCCGTCTTCCGGCGAGTCGCCCCACGCGCAACCCGGGCAGTCGAAACCGCCGTTCTGGTTGGTCTTGAGCAGCGCGCGCAGGTTCTTGAACGGCTGTTTGCTGTCCAGCCAGAACTGGGTGACGCTGATCAGCGCACCCCAACCGGCGGCAGCGCCTTTGTAGGGTTTGTAACGCGGGTTCACGGATTGCAGGCTCATGGCTGTTCTTCTCTTGCAGGCGGAGCAGGGCTGTAGACCCGCGGCGCGCTGTGGTGGGGCAAATGAATCAGGTTGAGGTTGTGCCGGCGCGCCCATTGCACGGTCAGGGCGGTCGGTGCCGACAGGCTGACCAGGTTGCCGATGCCGGCTCTGACCGCCTTGTGAATCAGTTCCAGGCTGCAGCGACTGGTGACCACCGCAAAGCCCTGGCGTACATCGTGTTTCTCGCGCAGCAACGCGCCGATCAGCTTGTCCAGCGCGTTGTGCCGGCCTATGTCTTCTCGGCAGGCTTTGATTTCGCCGCTTGCGTCGACATATAGCGCGGCATGCAGCGCGCCGCTGCGGCGCGCCAAGTCCTGTACGGCGGCGATGCGCTCGCGTAGATCGACCAGGTGCGCGGCGTCGGGTCGCTCGACTTTCTCCAGAGTGGCCAGCTGCGGCAACGCCTGGTCAAGCGCTTCCACGCCACACAGGCCGCAACCGCTGGTGCCGGCCAGTTGCCTGCGCTGCTGCTTCATCGCCCAGAAGGCGCGGCTGCTGATTTCCACTTCGGCGCTGATGGCCGGGCCGAGGTGGTGTAGACGGATGTCATAAATATCGTCGATGGAGTCGACGACCGCGCTGCTCAGGCTGAACCCGGCAATGAAATCTTCGACCGCCGTAGGCGACACCATCATCACGGCATGGCTGATGCCGTTGTAGCTGATGGCCAGTGCGCTTTCCTGGGCCAGAACGGCAGAACCCTGGTTTTCCGGGCTGCCAAGCTCGGCATAGGCATAACCTTGCGGCTGCTGATCAGCAGCATCGTTATGACTGGAAATGGCGGACATCTCGGCTGACCGGGGCACGGCAAGCTCCCCTGCGGCGGATTGACACAGAGAAGCCTAGGCGTTTACTGGGCAAGCGTCTAATCGCTGTTGCCGATACTGTGATCGATGTCGTTTATCGGATGCGCGGAAAGCGCTCTATGGCGCCCTTCTGGCGATGTGGCGCGGTTAGCTGCAAGCCTGCAGCTGCTTGAGAAGCTTCTGCAGCTTCTGGGTATTGAGCGCGTCTATGTCGATGATGTGATAGCCCGCCCAGGACGGCTGGTCCGCCTCGCCTTCACGGCTCCACAGGCAGTCGGCGGTAAAGCACAGGTCGTCCACGTCATCGCCTACCAGGCGGCATTCGACCAAGATGTCGGGGGGCTGCGGCGCAGTGCTGCAGAGCATGAAGCCTTCGCTGGACAGATCAGCGATGCGGCCCAGGCAGGTTTCGCCGTGCTGCTCATAGAGCTCGAGCAGCGCGGCGGCCGTGTAGCGAGGGTGTTGGCGACGATCATCCATGGAAGGCCCTCAGGTGGTTCGTCCGGTCAGTTGCTGGAGCACACGGTAGACGGCCTGTAGAGCGCGGTCGACCACCGGCGCCGCGCGTTCGGGCTTACTGCGCCGCGCCGTACCCTGCTGCAATTCCTCGGCCAGTTGTTCCACCGATTTGACCGCGGCGCGCTGGCCGTTGCGGTCGACGAACATGCAGTTATGGGTGGTGGGGCTGTACCAGGAGAGCTTCAGGGTTTGCCGTTTGCCGCCCAGAATGAAGTCGAACCAGGTGCCGAACTCAAGCTTTTCAAGTTGGCTGATCAGCCCCTGATCGGCTGGCTGGCGCTTGCGTGCCGTGGCGAGAAGCGCTGCCTCATCGTCGAGCATGGCTCCGAGGGCGTTGGGGCTTGGCGGTAGACTGAGTTTGGAGGCCAGGTGCGGCTGACCGGCCTGGACGGCGTGCTGACAGGCCACCAGGTCCTGCAGCAGGCGGCGAATATCATCTTCGTGATAACCGCCGAGCAGCATCAGGCCATTGCGCAACTCATCGAGCATCTCAATGCGCAGGCGCTGCAGGCGATCACGTTGCGCGGCATCGAGCAGGGTGCCGCTCCACGCCAGGTTCTCGGCTGTTTCACTGGCGCGCTGCCATTTAGGGCTGCTGGCGCCATGGCGTAACTGCACGAATACCAGCACGTCGATCCAGGTGCGCTCCAGAAATTGGCGGATGATCGGCGGCGGCGAGCGCCTGGCCAGTGCCTGGGCGATGGCCTGCGCGGCGTTATGGCGGGCGCCGAGCAGCTTGTCGCGGCCTTTGGCCGTCTCCACGGCGCGGCGCTCCTGAAGCTCCACCCGCTGCTTGATACCGCGGGTGAACTCGTCGAACTCACCGAGCAGTATCTCGAACAGGCGCAGGTCGCCACTGAACTGCTGAACCACCTGGCGCACCATCCACTGCACTTTGCTCAGCAGGCCGTAACTGTCCTCTTGGACGCCATAGAGTACGCCGGCCTGGGCCATGGCATTGATCAGCCGGCGGGCTGGATGGTGGGGCTGGCTGAATAGCGCGCGATCCAGTAGCGCCACTTTCAGGCAGGGCGTGTGCAGGTGGGAGAGGGCGACCTTATAGGGTTGCGGCAGGTTCTCGTCATCGAGGATGAAGTCGAAGATCATCCCGACCAGGTCGATGACATCGGTTTCATGGCTGCCGACACGGTGCTGCTGGGGCGCCTCGCTCTGGCTGGCGAGTTGGCGGTGAAGCTCGGTTTTCAGGTCAGTCACCTGCAGCGGACGATCCGGGTGTTGCATGAGGTCGGCGGCGGAGGCCTGTTGCAACCGATTGAGTGCGTCGAGCAGCTCGCCTGCCTCGTAGCTACGCCTGGCACCTGGCGGCGCAAAACTGGCCATGCTTGGCGAACCGTAGAGTGGGCCTATGGCGTGCTGCTGTTTGCGATATTCGGCGAGAAGGTGGTCGAGCCCTTCGGCTAACTGCGCGGCATCGCCGGGTGGGTTCGCCGCCAAGTCGACAGCTGCGGCCTGTGGCGTATTGGCTGCGGGGCTGCTTGCGGCAGGTGAAGGCGACTGCGGATTGCGCGCTGCCGAGAATTTGAGGTTGGGCAGCACGCCTGCTTCGATCAGTCGACTATTAAGGGCTTCATAGAGCGCGTCCAGCCCGTGCATCAGCTGCTTGTCGAACAGGCCGTAGAGCACCAGCTTGATTCGCAGCGGCAATTGGCTCGGTTGTAGTGCGGTCAGCAGAGCGTGAGCAATGTTCTTCGGGGAAAATGGATTGAGCTCGGCAGGCACAGGCTGGCCGTTGTTGAGCAGGGCCAGGCGCTTGTCCAGCGCGAACAGGGCCTGTGCGCAACGCGTTTGAACTCGCTGCGCCATGTTGGTGACCTGCAGCGCTTCCTCGTAGGCCTCATTGTCGATCAGCGCCAGGTCTTCGGCCGGAACGTCCTTGGGCTGGCTGGCGACCAGCTTGCCGTCGAGGAAATCGGCGATGCCTTTGGAAATGTTCAGGTGATAGTGGCGTTCGATCTGCGGCCGCAGTCTGCGCACTTCGCGCATGCTGTCGAAGAACATGGACTGAACCTGATTGTTCTCCGCTTGCTCGGCACATTGAAAGAGGGTGTCGTCGACCTGGGCAAAGGTGCGTGTCAGATGATCCGCCAGGTGATTGAGCACCAGCTTGCGGCAGCTCTGTCCCAACTCGCTGAAGCGCGGCTGGATGCCTCTGCTGGCCAGCGTGCTGGAAATGCCGGGGGATGGCGGCGTGCCTTGAGTGCTCATCTGAGATCCTGAATAAGGCCCGGTGCGGTGCATCAGGCTGTGCAGGTATGCCTCGAAGGTAAAGCAAATGACTACCCGTTCGCAAAGCATTGTCATAAAAGCAATTTAGGGGGTTGACAGCAGTTTGCGAAACCGTAAAATGGCGCGCCTCTGCAGCGGCAACGCAAACAGAGAAAAGAAAGAGCATAGTTCCGCGATAGCTCAGTCGGTAGAGCAAATGACTGTTAATCATTGGGTCCCTGGTTCGAGTCCAGGTCGCGGAGCCAATCTTTCCTCGGGGTGTAGCGCAGTCCGGTAGCGCGCCTGCTTTGGGAGCAGGATGTCAGGAGTTCGAATCCCCTCACCCCGACCATATTTGGGTCGTTAGCTCAGTTGGTAGAGCAGTTGGCTTTTAACCAATTGGTCGTAGGTTCGAATCCTACACGACCCACCATTTCAAACTCGGCTTGAGTAAAGAACCCGCCAAAAGGCGGGTTTTTTGCTTTCTGGCATCTATAAACCGCTTGACGTTGCCTGGTGGCTGCTCAGTTGCAGCTGTAGGCATTGCCGGGCAGGGTGCCCGGCAATGCGCTGGGGGTCAGTGCAATTTCAGGCGCGGGTCGGTACTGCGGCCGATGCGGTCACTGAGCATCAGCAACAGTGTGCGGAAGGGGCCGTATAGCGCTATCTGGTGCATGCGATATAGCGAGACGTAGAACATCCGCGCCAACCAGCCTTCCAGTTTCACGCTTCCCATCAGGTTGCCCATCAGATTGCCGACGGCGCTGAAGCTCGATAGCGAGATCAGCGAGCCGTAATCCTTGTAGGTGTAGCTCGGCAGCGGCTGATTCTGCAGGCGCAGCGTCAGCGACTTGACCAGCAGCGAGGCCTGTTGATGGGCCGCCTGCGCACGTGGAGGCACGTTGCGTTCGCTACCGTCCCCCATTGGGCAGGCGGCGCAGTCGCCAAAGGCAAAGATGTTCTCGTCGCGCGTGGTTTGCAGGGTGCTGGTGACGACCAACTGGTTGATGCGGTTGCTTTCCAGGCCGTCCAGGTCCTTGAGAAACGCCGGCGCACGGATACCGGCGGCCCATACTTTGAGGCTGGCGGAGATGGTTTCGCCGTTGGCCAGTATCAGGCCGTCGGCGGTGACTTCCTTCACCGCTGCGCCAGTCATGACGTTCACGCCAAGCTCCTGCAAGGTCTTGTGCACCGGCGCGCTGATGCGCTCTGGCAGGGCAGGCAATACCCGTGGCCCGGCTTCGACCAGGCTGATGCGCATGTTTTCCGGGCGAATGCGGTCCAGACCATAGGCCGCCAGTTCGCGTGCGGCGTGGTGCAGCTCGGCAGCCAGCTCCACGCCGGTGGCGCCGGCGCCGACGATGGCGACGCTGATCTGAACGTTATCGCCTTTGCCCGCGTGGGCGCGCAGGTAATGGCTGAGCAGCTTGCGGTGGAAGCGCTCGGCTTGCTCGCGCGTGTCGAGGAAGATGCAGTGGTTGGCCGCCCCCTCGGTACCGAAATCGTTGGTGGTGCTGCCCACTGAAATCACCAGCGTGTCATAGGGCAGCTCGCGGGCGGGCACCAGTTCGCGATTGTCTTCGTCCAGGGTGGCGGCCAACTGAATGGTCTTGCGTTCGCGGTCCAGCCCGCTCATGCGGCCAAGTTGGAACTCGAAGTGGTTCCACTTCGCCTGGGCCACGTAATTCAGCTCGTTCTCCGTGGAGTTCAGCGAGCCGGCGGCCACTTCATGCAGCAGCGGTTTCCAGATATGGGTGAGGTTGGCATCGGCCAGGGTGATGTGCGCCTTACCGCGCTTGCCGAGCTTTTGGCCCAGGCGGGTAGCCAGCTCCAGTCCGCCGGCGCCGCCGCCGACAATGACGATTCGATGGGTCATGGTGAGTCTCACAAGGCTAAGAAATCGTTGGCGAGTCCGGGCGAGCGGTGCTCCAGCGTCGGGCGACTCATGTGCCAATCCACGCAGGCGGTTGCCTGCGCTTCAGAAAACGGGTGGTGCTGCAGCGAGGTTGCGTGCGTTGCATCAACTCATCGACAGAAAGCCAGCCGCCTGGGTTCAATTCGTCAGCGGCGGGTTGCATGCATTCTAACAGCGTGCTGAGCAGCGAGCGTGCGATGGTATTGCTATTCGAGGTGTTCCAGCGATTCGACTTCGAGCCTGTCGCCCAGGCGAATGATGCCGCTATTGATCACTCGTGCGGTGATCCCGCCATGGCCACGGACGGCCTGAAACGTCCCGAGGCCCAGGCGCTGTTCCAGCTTGGCGCAGGGCTGGCACCAGCCAGTAGTTTCCAGGAGCGCCTGGCCGATGCGAAAGCGGCGGCCCTTGAGGCTGAACAGATTGATACCGCTGATGGCGATATTGCGCCTGAGATCCTCGGGCTTTATCGCGTGCTCAGCGTCGCGGCCGAGCAGGGCGCTGATCACGGCCAGGTGCTCCCACTGGATCAGCGTGACCTGGCGCGCATTGCGCGGGCCGGGGCGCGCATGATCGCCGGTCAGGCCCGCTTCGCGGCGCGCCTCGACCGCGTCGAGAATCAGCATGTCGCCGAGGCGCTCGGGGCGTACGCCGATCCAGCGCACCTGGCCCTGTTGCGGCACGGCGGCGATAAGTTCCTGGAGTGGGCTGGCTGGGTAGGCGTCAGGCCTCAAGGTGTGGTTCCGCCGTCTTGATGGGCTGGGGCGGCTCAGTGCCGGCTGGGCGGCAAATCATCGGAGAACAGATCGTCCTCCAGCGGATTACCGGGAATCGCATGCTCTTCCGATGCCCAGGCGCCCAGGTCGATCAGCTTGCAGCGTTCGGAACAGAAAGGCCGGCTCGGGCTTTGCGGACCCCATTCCACGGGAGCTGCGCAGGTCGGGCAGGCAACGAGAGTTGGAGCGGTCATGGTTGGCCTCCATTGAGGGTCAGGTAAAAGGCATGCAGGCGCTCGACTTCCTGTTTGACCCAGGTCAGGTCACGGTCGTTTACCAGTACGTCATCGCCATGGCTCAGACGTGTTTCGCGAGTGGCCTGGGCGGCCATGATGGCGCGCACCTGTTCGGCAGACAACCGATCACGCTGCATGGTGCGCTCGATTTGCAGCTGCTCGGGCACGTCCACCACCAGGATGCGCTGGGTCAGCTTGTACTGGCCGGATTCGATCAGCAGCGGCGAGACCGTGATGGCGTAGGGCGACTTGGCATTGGCCAGAAACTGCGCGGTTTCTGCGGCGATCAACGGATGCAGCAATCTTTCCAGCCAACCCCGTTCGGCAGGCGATTGGAAAATCAGCTCTCGCAGTGCCGGGCGGTTCAATTGACCGTCGGCTTGCAGCACCTGTTCGCCGAAGTGCTCGGCTATGGCCGCCAGGGCAGGGCGGCCCGGTTCGACGACCCAGCGAGCGGCCTGATCGGCATCGACCACATCCACGCCCAGTGCGGCGAATTGCGCGGCCACGGCGCTTTTGCCACTGCCGATGCCGCCGGTGAGCCCGAGCGTCCAGGGTTTCATGGTCGTTGCCCCTCAGAAAATCAGGGGCGGATTGTAAGGGAGTCGGGCGTGTGTGGCGAATCAGTCGGCAGTAGCCTGGGTTGAGCGAAGCGATAACCCGGGGAAGTTGGGACGCCTTAGTTGAAACCTGCGAATTGCAAGTAACCCGCGGTAATCTGCTTGCCCCACAGCAGCGCGATAAAGCCGGCAATAGCCAGGTAAGGGCCGAAAGGAATCGGTGTGCTGGTACTGGCATCGCGCAAGCGCAGCATGATCACCCCGAGCACGGCACCGACCACCGAAGAAAGCAGAATGGTCAGCGGCAGAATCTGCCAGCCACCCCAGGCGCCAAGCATGGCGAGCAGCTTGAAGTCGCCATAACCCATGCCTTCCTTGCCGGTCACTAGCTTGAACAGCCAGAACACTGACCAGAGGCTCAGGTAGCCCGCAACGGCGCCCCACAGGGCATCTTCCAGGCTGGTAAACAGCCCGAAGTTATTGGCGATCAAGCCCAGCCACAGCAGCGGCAGCACCAGCGCGTCCGGCAGCAACTGGTGATCGGCATCGATCATGCTCATCGCCAGCAGCCCCCAGGCCAGCACCAACATGCCTGACGCTTGCCAGCCAAACCCAAAATGCCAGGCGACGTAGGCCGAAATCAGCCCGCAGGCGAGTTCGACTAGCGGATAGCGCAGACTAATCTTCGCCTTACAGCCGGCGCACTTGCCGCGCAGGAACAGGTAGCTGATGACCGGAATATTTTCCCACGGCCGGATTTCATGGTTGCAATGTGGGCAACTGGAGTGGGGGAGTACCAGGTTGTAGGTTTCACCAGCAGACTCGGCTGGTAGCTCCAGTACTTCCCGCGCCTGGATGCGCCAGTCGCGCAGCATCATCTTCGGCAGCCGGTGAATCACCACGTTGAGGAAGCTGCCGACCAGCAGGCCGACGATCAGCGCGCAGAAAACAAAGGCCGGCGTATTGCCGGCCAGGAGGTCGATTACGGTCATAGCTTAAACGACGTTGCCCAGTTGGAAGATTGGCAAGTACATGGCGATGATCAGACCGCCGACCAGAACGCCGAGCACGGACATGATGAGGGGCTCCATCAGTGCTGTGAGGCCATCCACAGCGTTGTCTACTTCGGCTTCGTAGTAGCTGGCAACCTTGTCGAGCATGGTATCCAGCGCGCCGGACTCCTCGCCAATCGCAGTCATTTGAACGGCCATGGCTGGGAAGGCGTTGGTTGAGCGCATGGAAAAGTTCAGCTGCATACCGCTTGTGACATCCTGCTTGACCTTGGCGACTGCATCACGGAAAACCACGTTGCCTGTCGCCCCGGCCACAGAGTCCAGCGCCTCCACCAGTGGTACGCCAGCGGCAAAAGTAGTGGATAGCGTACGCGCGTATCTTGCGACCGATGATTTGTAGACGATGTTGCCAATCACCGGGGCTTTGAGTACGGCGCGATCTAGGCTATTGCGGAATTTCTCTGAACGTTGCTTGGCTTGTATAAATGCATAGCCTGCCGCAGCACCGCCTAGCAATACGATGTACCACCAATTCTGTAGCGTGTTGGAAATGCCAATCACAAAAACAGTGAATGCAGGAAGTTCGGCGCCAAAGCTGGAAAATACCGACTCGAACTGAGGTACTACCTTGATTAGCAGGATACACGAGACGATAACGGCGACAGCTATGACTGCGATCGGATAGTTCATCGCTTTCTTGATCTTTGCCTTAAGTGCCTCCGTCTTTTCCTTGTAAGTAGCTACTCGGTCAAGCAGTGTTTCCAGCGCGCCTGATTGCTCGCCAGCCTCTACCAAGTTGCAGAAAAGGTTATCGAAGTACTCAGGTTTGGTGCGCAGTGCTGCAGCAAAGCTGTTACCTGCGGCCACGTGTTGTTTCAGTTCGTCCACCAACTTACGCATGGCGGGTTTCTCCACGCCGTCAGCGATGATGTCGAAAGACTGCAGCAGTGGCACGCCTGCTTTCATCATGGTGGCCATCTGGCGGGCAAACAGGGCAATATCCAGCGGTTTGATCTTCTTGCCGGTGCCACCCAGGCTCATGCCTTTCTTGCGGACCTTAGTCGGGTTGATACCCTGTTTGCGCAACTGCGCCTTGATCAAGGCCGGGTTCTGGCCGCTGAGCTCGCCTTTGACGATGCTGCCCTTGCGATCCTTGCCTTCCCAAACGAAGGTGCTGGTCTTGGGCGCTTTTGCTGCTGCTGCCATGGTTAATCCTTGGTCACTCGGTTGACTTCCTCAAGACTGGTCACGCCTTGCATGGCCTTCACAAGGGCCGAGGTGCGCAGGTCGTTAAAGCCGTCTTTGCGCATTTGCGCGGCAATATCGATGGAGTTGCCTTCCTCCATGATAATCCGCTGCAGGCTCGGCGTGTTTTTAACCACTTCATAAATACCGACACGGCCTTTGTAACCGTTCTTGCAATTTTCACAGCCAACCGGACCATAGATCTTGAAACTACCGATCTTGCTTTCCGGGAAGCCTTCTTCGAGCAGCACCTCGCGAGGCACATCTACTTCCTTCTTGCAGGACGCGCATAGCTTGCGCGCCAGGCGCTGGGCGATGATCAGGTTCACAGAGGTGGCGATGTTGAACGAGGGCACGCCCATGTTGCGCAGGCGCGTGAGGGTCTCGGCTGCGCTGTTGGTGTGCAGGGTTGACATCACCATATGGCCAGTTTGCGCGGCCTTGATGGCGATGGAGGCGGTGTCCAAGTCGCGAATCTCGCCGACCATGATGATGTCCGGGTCCTGGCGCAGGAATGCACGTAACGCCTGGGTAAAGTCCATCCCCTGCTTGGGATTGACGTTCACCTGATTGATGCCTTCCAGGTTGATCTCCACTGGGTCTTCAGCCGTGGAGATATTCACATCCGGGGTGTTGAGGATATTCAGGCCGGTATAAAGGGATACCGTCTTGCCGGAGCCGGTGGGGCCGGTGACCAAGATCATGCCCTGAGGCTGTTTGAGGGCGTTGAGATATAGCTCTTTCTGGTCTTCCTCGTAGCCTAGAGCGTCGATCCCCATCTGTGCGCTGGCGGAGTCCAGAATCCGCATCACAATCTTCTCGCCCCACAGCGTTGGCAGAGTGTTTACGCGGAAGTCGATGGATTTGCTCTTGGAAATCTTCATCTTGATGCGGCCGTCCTGCGGCTTGCGTCGCTCGGATATATCCAGACCGGCCATGACCTTCAGGCGCGCGGAAATGCGTGGTGCCAGCTGAATCGGCGGGCGGGCCGTTTCGTGCAGGATGCCATCGGTACGAAAGCGAACGCGGTAGGTTCTTTCGTAGGGTTCGAAATGCAGGTCCGATGAGCCGCCTTTAATGGCATCGAGCAGCATCTTGTTGACGAAGCGCACCACGGGGGCATCATCGGCATCCTGGCCGCCGTCTGGCTTCCTGTCATCGTCGACAGTCTCCGTCTCCAGTCCGTCGAGGTCCACATCTCCCAGGTCTTCAAGGCCGCTGTGGCCTGTATCGAAGAATTTTTCGATGGCATCGCCAAGCTTGTCGTCTTCCACCAGCAGGGCTTCCGTAGAAAGTCCCGTGCTGAACTGAATGTCGGTAACGACTTGATGGTTAGAGGGATCGGATATGCCGATGAAAAGCTTATTGCCCCGGCGCCAAAGGGGCAGCGCGCGGTGTTGGCGCACCAGCTTCTCGCTGACTAGATCCTTCGGTTGGCTTTCCTTGTCCAGCGCGCTCAGATCGAAATAGGCGATGCCGAACTGATCCGCCGTCAGCTCAGCCAGCGCGCGGCTTTTTACCAGCTTGTTCTGGGCCAGGTAATGAACAAGAGAGAGTTTGTTGCGCTTAGCTTGTACCTGCGCCTGTTGAGCGGCCTTCTCGTCCAGCAGCTCGGCTAGCACCACCTGCTTGGCCAGGCCGGAAAGGGGAATGTTCTCGCTCATGGGCACCTCAGCATCAATAGATGGGTGCGTTATAGCGTAGATGCCGGGGGCTGCCAAATTGCCGATGCCAAGGTGACGCAAAGTGTCACAAGATGCGCATCAATGTGTTTGGCGTAATGGCCATGGCGTCAACGAGAGTGGTAATTTTGTGAGGGCGTTTGCAGTAATTGTGGCCAAAGGGCGGCGCTCAAGACTTGGCACGGCTTCTGCTATGTTATCGCCAGGCTTGTCTGCCTGACACTTAATGACTGGAGAATTACATGAAAGCTCAAGCGCAAAAGGGTTTTACCCTTATCGAACTGATGATCGTTGTTGCGATTATCGGCATTCTGGCTGCCATCGCCATTCCTGCTTATCAGGACTACGTTGCTAAAACCCAGGTTACCACAGGCCTGGCCGATATCGCAGGCGCCAAGACTTCTTATGAGTCAGCGGTTAACGAAGGTAAGGCAACTGCCTACTACACCGCTGATAACATGGGGCTGGCTACTTCCACTAACCGTTGCAGCAGTGTCACTGTAGGCGCTCCGACTAGCGGTGCCTCTGCGACTGCCCTGACCTGCACTCTCAAAGGTAATCCTGCTATTCAAGGTGCAGTCGTTCAAATGGGCCGTAGCGCTACTGGCGTTTGGAGCTGTAACGTTGCCTCGCGCCCAAGCGGCTGGAAAGATTCGTTCCTGCCAACTGGTTGCACTGCAAGCTGAGTTTAGTTTTATGGAAATGCCCCGCTTATGCGGGGCATTTTTTTGGGGGGTTCTTTTGATAAGATTTTGGGTTTTTGGAAGAGCTTGCTTTACGGTTCTTGTGTTCGTTTTTTTTGTTTTTTTCTCGTTTTCAGTGACTTCTAATTTTTGGGTCGGTTATGGGTGGCACGATCAGCAGCGAGTTATGCAAGTTATACTTCTTTTTTTAGTGTGTATGTTGTCGGTTTTTAATGGTTGTAATTTTTTTTCTTCGCAAAATTTTCTTCTTGTCTTGGGAGTGGTTGTCCTTGGCTTGGTGTCTGCATGTCTTTCGGCTTTTCCCGAATGGGCATTGCGGGAATGGGTAGTATTTTTAGGGTGTTTTCTTCTTGCGCTATGTGTCGCTAAACTCTGTTGTGATTACAGAGTTGATAGCGCTTTTTTTTATCTGCTTGCTGTAGTGGCAGTTGTATTGTCTGCTCAGTTTCTTGTTTCTTACCTCGCAGCATTTATAACAGGTATTCAGATGCTCCATGTAGATGTGCTGGTGAGTGGTTTTAGTAATCCTCGGTCTTTTGGGCAGTTTCAAGTGCTTGTAATGCCTGTGCTGGCTTCTCTGGTGATGAAGAATTTATCCGCTAGACGGATTTTTTCTTTTGTGTTTTTGATGGTTCTTTCCATTTCGTGGTGTATTTCATACTCTCTTGGTGGGCGAGGAGTATGGGTTGCTTTGCTCGTTTCTAATTTTTTGTTGTTTTCGGTTGCGCGTAAGTTTTGGCGCATCCTAGGAGTTCAGATAGTGGCTGCCTCCGTGGGAGGCGCATTATTTTTGGTTCTGTTCGTCTTAATTCCTTCTTGGGTCGGAGAAAAAGCGATTGTGCACGATGGGCTTCGAGCGGGATTGTCCGCCAGGGGCATCCTCTGGGCCGATGCTTGGTTAATGGCATTGGATAATCCTTGGTTCGGTGTAGGACCAATGCATTTTGCAGCATTACACAACGATATAGCAGCGCATCCTCATCAAATGGTTTTGCAATGGCTAGCCGAGTGGGGGACTCCAGCAACTGCTTTGATGCTCATGCTCATTTGTAAAGGTATGTGGAGAGGTACTCACTACTTATGCTCGGATAAAAGCACAGAGACTGACGCTTGTCTTTGGGTGGCAATATTGGGGGCGCTAGTCTTGGCTCAAGTCGATGGCGTATTCGTCATGCCTTATACTCAGACATGGTTGGCCATATTGGTCGGCGTCGCCATTGCGCGGTGGTCGACTGGTCCAGTCTTTATTCGTGGTTGGTGCCTTTCGCGCGTTATGTTGGCCTTTCCCTGTGCTTTGCTGTTGGCCGCTATTTTGATATTTGATGTGCCTAAACTACCATCTGTGCAACAGCACTATTTAGAGGAGCACGTTACTGGATGGAAACCCAGATTCTGGCAGCAGGGTTGGATCCCCATGTCGATAAGGTGGTGGTTTTAGAGATTGTTCTGTATGAGTTGTATACTAATGCTGGTCTGTTTTAATAGCCGTTGAGAAATGTAAATGAATAGTCTAATGCGCTATGATTTAAAACAGTGGCGTGCCTTGATGAAAGGCTTCACGATAGTGGAGTTTATAGTCGTAGTTTCCATTGTGGGAGTGCTGGCTGCTATTGCGATTCCCGTGTATCAAGATTATGGCAATACGACTCAGGTTCGGGTTCTTTATGCTGAGGTGGCAAGCTACAGAGCAGTAGTCGAAGAAAGAATGGCATCTGGTAAAAGGGCCGTCAGCAATGAAGAGATAGGGTTCACGCAGCCGCGACTGGCAGAGCCCTCTACCAGTTTCGTGACATATGATCCTGAAGGCACTGTCAGTCTTTCTTTAATGATGGGAGGTGCTGCGAGTCCATCTTTAGTAGGCGTTTCCATATCCACTGTTCGCAGCATCGACGGTGTTTGGCGCTGTTCTATTAATGGTTCTTTAGCGGCCGGGTGGAAGGACCGTTATCGGCCAGTTGATTGCTGGTAGCGATATTGTGGATTAAATTTGAATTTTAGGCATGATTGGTAAGGCGCGGTCCGTGTTTGATTGCAGAATCTTCTGCTTCTTTTGCTTTATGTCGTATGGCGGGTCACTCGGACAAAGGGAGAGTGACAAGTCACCGAGTACTTCGACTCTACTGCAATAGTCAAACGTTTCCAATCCACGCCAGAAAAAACCTGAACCAAAACCACTCCCCCCTCTCCACTGACCATTACTGAGCAGATGTTTCAAAAGGCTTCGCTTTGGCTGGCTGTGAATGAAATTGGATGGAGAGTTCCCGCATGACTATGGAAGACGGCCGTCGGCCCCTACGCATTGCCCTTACCTCGCTGGCGATGCTTCTGTTTGGCCTGGCGATTGCCGGTGGAGGCGGGTATCTCGTGGTGCTGGGTGGGTCGTGGTATTACCTTGTGGCGGGTATTAGCCTGCTTGTCGTGGCGGGCCTGCTGTTCGCGCGGCGGCGAATGGCGATTGGTCTCTACGGCCTGTTGCTGCTTGGCACCCTGGCCTGGACCCTCTACGAAGTCCGCTTCGACTGGTGGCAACTGGCACCGCGTATCGATCTTTGGTGCATCCTCGGCCTCTGGCTGTTCCTGCCTTTCGTCAATCGGCATGTCGGCCGCAATGGCGTCTGGCGTGATGGTGCGACTGGCGTTTTGGGCGTGGGGATCCTGGCTGGTGCGCTGATGGCCGGTTATTCGCTGACCCAGGATTACCATTCCATCGATGGCGAATTCAGTGATGCGCAGATGCAGGGTGACGCAGCTGGCGCTGTTGCGCAGCGCTCGCCAAGTGAGTGGCCGGCTTATGGTGGTTCGAGGCACAGTGATCGTTATTCGACGGCTGATCTGATCACCCCTGAAAATGCCGGCAAACTGGAGAAGGCCTGGGAGTTTCATAACGGGGATTTGCCGGGTGAGGGCGATCCTCATGAGCTGACCAATCAGGTCACTCCGCTGAAAGTCGGCAATACCCTGTTCATCTGTACGCCCCACAGCGTGGCGATTGCGCTGGATGCGGACACGGGCGAGGAGCGGTGGCGGTTCGATCCGAGCATCAATCGTGATGCCGGGTACTATCAGCACATGACTTGCCGTGGCCTGGCTTATCACGATGGCGCGGCTGCGGCGGCCACTGCCAATGCGGTCGAGCAGCCTGATCAACCCGCTGCGCGCTGTGAGAAGCGTCTGTTCCTGCCGACCAACGACGCCACTCTGATCGCCCTGGACGTCAATGACGGCCAACCGTGTGAGGATTTCGGTGACGCCGGTACGGTCGATCTCAAAGCCGGTCTGGGTGAGGGCGCGCTCGGTGTCTATCTGCCGACCTCGCCACCCGTGGTGACCAGCAAGCTGGTGATTCAGGGCGGCTCGATCACCGATAACGGCTCGGTGGATTCGCCGGGTGGCGTGATTCGCGCCTACGACGTGAAAACCGGTGAGCTGGTGTGGAATTTCGATCCGGGCAAGCCGGATGCCACCGAACCGCTGGCACCGGGCGAAACCTATGTGCGCAGCACGCCCAATTCTTGGACGATCCCCACGGCCGACGAAGCGCTGGGGCTGGTATATATCCCGACTGGCAACCAGACGCCGGATCAGTGGTCTATCCCGCGCGATGAGCTGGCTGAGCGTTTCACCGACACGGTACTGGCGCTGGACCTCGCGACCGGCAAGGTGCGCTGGGAATTCAAGACCGTGCATCATGATCTCTGGGACCGTGACCTGCCATCGCAACCGACTCTGGTGGATATCGACGGTCCGCAGGGCAAGGTGCCGGCGCTTATCCAGCCAACCAAGCGCGGCGATCTGTATGTGCTCGACCGCCGTATCGGTAAGCCCATCGTGCCGGTCAACGAGATACCGGTGCCCCAGGGCACCGACTACGGCGACACCACTGCGGCCACTCAGCCGACATCGGCGCTGAGCTACGCGCCGCAAGAGCCGCTGCGCGAGCGCGATATGTGGGGCGGTACGCCGATCGACCAGATGCTGTGTCGTATCCAGTTCCGCAAGCTGCGCTACGAGGGCGATTTCACGCCGCCGTCCCAGGGCGGCTCGCTGATCTATCCGGGCAACGTCGGCGTGTTCAACTGGCCATCGGTGGCGGTGGATCCGAACCGCCAGCTGCTGTTCGGCGCGCCCAACTATCTGGCGTTCATCTCGCAGATGGTCAAGCGCAGTGAAGTCGACCCTGACGAGCAAATGGGCGGTGGTGAAACCGGCCTGCAACCGAACCTGGGGGCGCCGTATATGGTGCGTTTGCAGCCGTTCCTTTCGGTGCTGGGCTTGCCGTGTCAGTCGCCGCCATGGGGCTACGTGACCGCTGTCGACCTGCGCACCATGAAGAAGGTGTGGATGCACAAGAACGGCACCAGCCGCGACAGTGCGCCACTGGGCCTGCCGTTCCCGGTCGGTACCCCAGCACTTGGCGGGCCGATCGTCACCGCCGGCGGCGTGGCCTTCATGAGCGGTACGCTGGATTACTACCTGCGCGCCTATGATCTGAAGACCGGCAAAGAGTTGTGGAAAGGCCGCTTGCCGGCGGGCGGCCAGGCCACGCCGATGACCTACGTGTCCGAAAAGACCGGCAGGCAGTACGTGGTGCAGATGGCCGGCGGGCACGGTTCGTTCGGCACCAAGATCGGCGACTCGGTGACGGCTTGGGCGCTGCCTGAAGATAAGTAAGCAGCGAGCCTGCTTGATCCCGTCTATGAAACGCCCATGAAAAACGGCCCATTCAGGCCGTTTTCATTGAGCATGAAAAGCGCTATCAGTGGTGTTCGCGGGTCGCGCGGAATTTCACGTCCGGCCAGCGCTCTTCCATCAGGCTCAGGTTGACGCGGGTCGGTGCCAGGTAGGTGAGGTGGCCACCGCCGTCGACCGCGAGGTTTTCCACGGCCTTGTTGGAGAATTCCTCGAGCTTCTTCTTGTCGTCGCACTCGATCCAGCGCGCCGACCACACGGTGATCGGCTCGTAGCCGCACTCGACCTTGTATTCCTCTTTCAGGCGGCTGGCGACCACGTCGAACTGCAGCACGCCGACGGCGCCGAGGATGATGTCGTTGCTGCGCTCGGGGAAGAACACCTGGGTGGCACCTTCCTCGGCGAGCTGCTGCAGGCCCTGGCGCAGTTGCTTGGATTTCAGCGGGTCCTTCAGGCGCACGCGGCGGAACAGCTCAGGCGCGAAGTGCGGGATGCCGGTGAAGCCCAGCGCTTCGCCTTCGGTGAAGGTGTCGCCAATCTGGATGGTGCCGTGGTTGTGCAGGCCGATGATGTCGCCGGCCCAGGCTTCCTCGAGCATTTCCCGCTCGCTGGAGAAGAAGGTCAGGGCGTCGCCGATGCGCACATCCTTGCCGGTGCGCACATGGCGCATCTTCATGCCTTTTTCATACTTGCCCGAGCAGATGCGCATGAAGGCCACGCGGTCGCGGTGCTTGGGGTCCATGTTCGCCTGGATCTTGAACACGAAGCCGGTGAACTTCTCCTCGATCGGCTCCACCGGACGCTCGTGGGCCACGCGGGCCAGGGGGCGCGGCGCCCAGTCGACCACGGCGTCGAGCACATGGTCGACACCGAAGTTGCCCAGTGCGGTGCCGAAGAACACCGGAGTCAGTTGGCCGTTGTCGAACTCATCCTGGTCGAACGGGTGGCAGGCGACCTGCACCAGCTCCAGCTGCTCCACGAAGCGCTCGTACTCGTCGCCCAGGTGAGCGCGGGCCTCGTCGGAATCCAGCTTGTGGATGATCTTGGCTTCGGTGCGCTCGTGGCCGTGGCCGGCGGTGTAGACGATGATGTAGTCGCCTTCCAGGTGATACACGCCCTTGAAGTCGCGGTAGCAGCCGATCGGCCAGGTGATCGGCGCGGCCTTGATCTTCAGCACCGCTTCGATCTCGTCGAGCAGTTCGATGGGGTCGCGGATGTCACGGTCGAGCTTGTTGACGAAGCTGACGATGGGCGTGTCGCGCAGGCGGCACACGTCCATCAGGGCGATGGTGCGTGGCTCGACGCCTTTACCGCCGTCGAGCACCATCAGCGCGCTATCCACTGCGGTCAGGGTGCGGTAGGTATCTTCCGAAAAGTCTTCGTGGCCCGGGGTGTCGAGCAGGTTGATCATGTGTTCGCGATAGGGGAACTGCATCACCGAGGTGGTGATGGAAATGCCGCGTTGCTTCTCCATTTCCATCCAGTCGGATGTCGCGTGGCGGTCGGATTTGCGCGACTTCACCGTACCGGCCACTTCGATCGCCTTGCCCATCAGCAGCAGTTTTTCGGTGATGGTGGTCTTACCAGCGTCGGGGTGGGAAATGATCGCGAAGGTACGGCGCTTGGCGACTTCGGCGGCCTGAGTGGTCATGGATGCGTGCCTGCTTGAAAGCGTGAGCGGGCCAGGGCGGCCCGGAAAAATGCGCGATTATAGCGGCAAATGCACAGGCGCTGGGGCATCCGCTGCGCACGTCTGTCGCGTCACCGCTGCGACGAATGACGTAAGATCGGCGCTCTGTTCTCGCATTGGATTGGCATGAAGCATTCCGCTCTTTTGTCCGTCGCCTTGGGCCTTGCCTCGAACATGGCGCTGGCGCAGTTACCCGAGTGCCGGGTTGGATTCCCGGCGGGGCAGACACGCGATCTGCCGCTCGCGGCCACACCTGATGCGCGCACCATCGGATTGTCCGGTCGTGATGACGTTGGCGGCGGCATGCTCTTCGCCTGGCCCCAGGACGGGCTGCGCGAGCTGTGGATGAAGGACACCCGCGTCGCGTTGTCGGCGGCCTTCATCGATAACGGCGGCACGGTGCGCAAGCTGGTCGACATGCGCCCCTTCAGCCTGCAGCGCCACGGCTCGGACGAGCCGGTGCGCTATATCATCGAGGTCGCCAGGGGCGAATTCGCCGGCCTTGGTGTGGTGGTCGGTAGTCGGGTGACCATCGACTGCGAACGGGAAGGCTGAAGCGGCACTCGATCCTTTTGATCGGTAATTCGGCTGACGCGGCTCTTGACGCTGCTGTTACACTATCACCCCTCGCAAATCCCCATCCTTTTCCGCTATCAGGAGCATCCGGTGTCTGTCGTGTTCGTCGCCGCCTCCCAACTGCCGACGCCGTTCGGTGTGTTCACCATGCATGGTTTTCTCGAAGAGGCCACGGGCAAGGAGCATGTCGCGCTGACCTTCGGCAACGTGGCCGATGGCGAGCCGGTGCTGGGGCGCCTGCATTCCGAGTGTCTGACCGGTGATGCGCTGTTCAGTCTGCGCTGCGATTGTGGCTTCCAGCTCGAAGGCGCCCTGCGTGCCATCGCCGAGGAGGGCCGTGGCGTGCTGCTGTACCTGCGTCAGGAAGGCCGCGGCATCGGCCTGCTCAACAAGATCCGCGCCTACGAGCTGCAGGATGGCGGCGCCGACACCGTCGAAGCCAACGAGCGTCTGGGCTTTGGCGCCGACATGCGCGACTACGCCATCTGCCTGCCGATGCTCAAGCACCTGGGAATCAACTCGCTCAAGCTGATGACCAACAACCCGCGCAAGGTCAAGGCGCTGGGCGATATGGGCATTCCGGTAGCCAATCGCGTACCGCTGCAACTGGGGCACAACCCGCACAACAGCAAATACCTGGCCACCAAGGCCGGCAAGCTCGGGCACATGCTCGGCAAGCTGCATCAGGGCGAGGTCGAGCGGCCTTGACCCGCGCCGCGGTCAAGCGCCGGTTGGCCCTGCTCTGGTGGCGGCAACTGGCACTGACCCTGGCGCCGCTGTTTGTGATCAATCTGCTGTTCGGTGCCGGGCGCCAACCCGGCGTGATGGCCATGCCGCTGTTCATCGCCGGGCTGGCCTCGCTGTTCGTCAGCCTGCCACTGTTCAGCGCCTACAAGCGTGCCCTGTTCGCTACGGCTAAAGCCCTGAATACCACTGACGAGCCCGCCGCCTGGTTGACCCTGGCCGAGCGCCGGCGGCCGGCATTGCTAGCGGCGGGGCTGCCGGCCTGGATCGCCGCTCTGGCAGTATTCGCCGGGTTGGAAGCGGTGCCGCAGATCCTGCTGGCGCTGGCCAGCGTCGTGGTGCTCTACCTCTACCGCATTCCCAGGCAGCTCTGACTTTCGCGGCCAGCGCGCCGACTGACCCAGTGCTGCCGCCTGCCTGTTGATCGCCGTCAGGGCTTGTGCTCAGGTTGTGCGATGACACTGGTAAAGCGCGCCGGCAACTGGCAGATTGAACGCCTTCCGGTTCATTGCAGACGTTATGAAAGCCCCCGTATCCCCCTGGTTTTCCCCAGCCAGCGCCCTGATCGTTGGCGGTGCGCTCCTGCTGGTCTTCCCTCTGAAATTGCTGCCCAGCCTGTTGGCAGGTCTTCTGGTATTCGAACTGGTCAACCGCCTGGCGCGGCCGATGCAGCGCCTGCTGGCCGGCCATATGGGGCGTGTGCTGGCGGTCGGCGTGCTGAGCGTGCTGGTGATAGCCGTGCTTGGGCTGATCTTTGCTGGCGGCTTTTCGCTGCTGATGCACGAACTCAATAACCCGGGGCGGATGATGGGCAAACTGCTCGGTGTGGTCGACCGCGCCCGCGAGCAGTTGCCCGAAGCGCTGGTGGCCTACCTGCCGGCCAACGTCGACGACATCCGCGTGGCGCTGCACGACTGGCTGCGCGGGCATATCAGCGAACTGCAGCTGCTCGGCAAGGGCGCCGTGCACATGTTCGTGACCATTCTGATCGGCATGATTCTCGGCGCGGTGATCGCGCTGCAGAGCGTGCCTGAGCCGGATCAGCTCAAGCCTCTTGCCGGCGCCTTGTTGACCCGCGTGCAGCGTTTCGTCGAGGCGTTTCGCAATATCGTCTTCGCGCAGATCAAGATCTCCCTGCTCAACACCACCTTTACCGCGATCTTCCTGATTGGCGTGCTGCCGCTGTTCGGTGTGCACCTGCCGCTGACCAAGACGCTGATCCTGATCACCTTTCTGGCCGGCCTGCTGCCGGTGGTCGGCAACCTGATCTCCAACACCGCGATCTTCGTGGTCGGCCTGTCGCTGTCGATCTGGGTGGCGCTGGGGGCGTTGGCCTACCTGATCGTCATCCACAAGGTCGAGTACTTCCTCAATGCGCGCATCGTCGGCGGGCAGATCAAGGCGCGGGCCTGGGAGCTATTGCTGGTCATGCTGGTGTTCGAGGCCGCCTTCGGCATCGCCGGCCTGGTGGCGGCGCCGGTCTATTACGCCTACGTGAAGAGTGAATTCAAGGCCCAGGGCTGGGTGTAGGCCTGGCTTTGCAGTGGCTGGTTGTAGCCTGGGTTGAGCAGCGCGATACCCGGGGAATCGACCTGGGTATCGCTGCGCTCAACGCCAGGCTACGAGCCATGGCGATCTTCGGGAGTGCTAGTGCGCAGTTACGTTGAGGTTGAATGCTGTTGGTTGCCCGAGGGGTGATGCGCTGTTGCCGCCGAGATTTTCATGGCGGCTCAGGCGGCTGGCAGTCTTGTGCAGGTCGAGCACCAGCTGAGCCAGTGACTGAGCCGCCTGCAGTGTTTCGCTGGCGCTCTGGCTGCTGCGTTCGGCGGCCCCGGTGATCGCCTGGGCCTGGCCGTTGACTGCCTGCACCTGACTCAACTGCAGCTTCATTGCCGCGCTGATCTGGCCGAGGCGATCCTGCATGCCGGCCACTTCCTGTTCGATTCGCCCCAGTGCCTCGCTGGCCTCGCCCGAGCGCGCCACGCTGCTCTGCGCGGCTTGCTGGCAGCTGTGCATGGCCGTTTGAGTATCGAGGGTCTGCTGGCGAACACTGCCGAGCGTGGTGGCGATCTCCTGGGTGGCCTGTGCGGTGCGTCTGGCCAGGCCGCGAACCTCGTCGGCGACCACCGCGAAACCGCGACCACTGTCGCCGGCACGCGCCGCTTCGATGGCGGCATTGAGGGCCAGCAGGTTGGTCTGGTCGGCAATGCCGCGAATGGCCTCGCTGATGTGCTGGATTTGCTCGGTCTGCCGGCTCAGCGCTTCGAGGGCCTGGCTCGACTGCTCGATACGGCTGGCCAGCAGGGCCACTTCATCGGCATTGTGCTGCACCGCCCTTGCGCCGTGGCGGGTCAGGTTCAGGGCCTGGCGGGAGGCTTGCTCGCTGTCGTGAATATGCTGGGCGACTTCGCCGATGCTGTGATTGACGTCGAGCATCGCCCTTGCGGTGGACACCGCGGCGGCTTGGCCCTGGGCGGCGCACTGGCTAGCATTACTGGCGGTACCGCTCAGGCCGGTGGAGGTGCCCTGCAGGGCATTACCGGCCGTGACGATGCCCTGCATGGTGTGGTCCATCTTGTCGACGAAACTGTTCACCCAGCCGGCCAGGATGCCGGCCTCGTCGCTGGTGAAGCGTTCCAGCGCCAGGCGGTTGCTCAGCGGTGCGCCACATTCTGCGGTGTCCAGAAAGAAGTCCGATAGCGACTGTAGCGAGCGCGCCCGCGCGCGCAGGCTGAAGGCCCAGAAGGCCAGCAGCAGCCCGCCGGCGGCAGCGAAGGTCAGGGGCGCAGCGTGCTCGGGCAACTGCTGCGTCAGCCACCACTGCAGGCCACCCAGCAAGGCCAGGCCGGCCAGCAACTGGCTGGCCAGCGAGAAGCTCAGGCTGCGCTGGCGATAAACCTCTTCCAGGTCGCCTTCGCACATCAGCCCCCAGGTATCCGGTGAGCCCGGCATACGCAGGGTCAGCCCGGCGCCCACTACTGGTACGTGGCGATAATCCGGGTAGCCGGGGTAGAGCACGAACAGGTTGCTGCCATGGCGAATGGTTTCCCGCACACCCGGGTGCAGCTCGCCGGTGGCGGGGGCGGTGAAGCGCAGTTCGAATTCGGTGTGCTTGCGCACCTCTACCGTGCCGAACGGCGTTGGTATGCCCTGTTTCAGGTTGTCGCCACCGGTGAAGGCGTCGTCCTCGAAGCGCGATCGCGACAGTGCGGTGCCCTGGGCGATGGCAGGGTTGTAGGCGCTTTGCACCATGAACAGGTAGTTGTCGCCGGAATCACGATAGACGTGGCCGGCCTCGCGCTGGATCAGATCGCTCATCACGTCGTTGGGAATCCGCGCGCACAGGCAGCCGACCACCCGGCCGGCATGGCTCAGCGGCTGGTGGAACATCAGGGTGACGGCGTCGTGAAACTTCGAGGTGGTGGCGCCCAGTTGCAGGGTCAGCTCGTCGCTGTACGGGCCCAGCAGGAACGGAGCGCGCAGCCCGGCGGCCAGGGCCTGGGCATCGTAGCGGGCGCCCTGGCGCGGGGCATGGGTGGAGGCGACGATATGCCCGGTGGTGTCGACCACGAACAGTTCGGAGGCTTCGGGCATGTGGGCCAGGGCCCGTTGCAGGCTGCCGGGAGCGATGGCAGGCCAGGCTGAGGTCAGGCCGCTGCCCAGCACTTCGAGGGCCTGCCAGTGCTGCTGAGCCCAGTTGAGGAGCAGGTCGACGCGGGTCTGGGCCAGGCCGGCGAAGGTTTTTTCAACGCGGGGCATGTGCCGCGCATTGAGCAGGCAGGACCAGCGCATGGCCAGCTTACCCGCCTTGCCGAACCAGGGCAGCCAGCGACGTTCGCGGCCGTGAAAGTCCATCTTGTGGCTACGCAGTTGCATACAGACTCCGGCCATCGAACGATGGTCTACATATGCCCAATTTCGGCAAGAAATTGATGCAAAATATGAGCCGTTCGTCGGCCCGGAGCTTGCGTGTCTTTAGCCTTTCAGGCGGGTGCGGATCGCCTTCTCAATGCCGGCCGCGTCCAGGCCGCACTCGGCGAGCATCTGGTCGGGGCGGGCATGCTCGACGTAGTAGTCGGGCAGACCCAGGTGCAGCATCGGTTTGAGGGTGCCTTGGCCGGCGAGGAATTCGCTGACCGCGCTGCCGGCGCCGCCCATCACGCTGTTCTCCTCGATGGTCACCAGCAGATCGTGGCTGGCGGCCAGTTCGCTGACCAGCGCTTCGTCGAGGGGTTTGACGAAGCGCATGTCGACCACCGTGGCGTCCAGGGTTTCGCCGACGCGCAGAGCTTCGGCCAGCTGCACGCCGAACACCAGCAGAGCCACGCCCTTGCCCTGGCGACGCACCACACCCTTGCCGATCGGCAGTGGCGTGAGTTCGCGGTCGATGGGCGCATTGGGGCCACTGCCGCGCGGGTAGCGCACCGCCGCCGGGCCAGCGAACTGGTAGCCGGTGGTGAGCATGTGGTGCAGCTCGTTTTCATCGCTCGGCGTCATGATCAGCATGCCGGGAATGCAGCGCAGATAGGAAAGGTCGAAGCTGCCCGCGTGGGTCGGGCCGTCTTCGCCGACCAGGCCGGCGCGGTCGATGGCGAACAGCACGTCGAGGTTCTGCACCGCGACGTCGTGGATCAGCTGGTCGTAGGCGCGCTGCAGGAAGGTCGAATAGATCGCCACCACCGGCTTGGCGCCTTCGCAGGCCATGCCGGCTGCCAGGGTTACCGCGTGCTGTTCGGCGATGGCCACGTCGAAGTAGCGATCCGGGTGGCGTTCGCTGAAGGCGACCAGATCGGAGCCTTCCTTCATGGCAGGGGTGATGGCCATCAGGCTTTCGTCATGGGCGGCCATTTCGCACAGCCACTGGCCAAACACGCTGGAGTATTTCGGGCCGGACGGTTTCTTCACCTTGGCCGGCGCGTTGATCGGCTCCAGCTTGGTGATGGCGTGGTAGACGATCGGGTCGACTTCGGCGGGCGCGAAGCCCTTGCCCTTCTTGGTGACCACGTGGAGGAACTGCAGGCCCTCCAGATCGCGCATGTTGCGCAGGGTGGCCAATAGAGTCGGCAGGTCGTGGCCATCGATGGGGCCGATGTAGTTCCAGCCCAGCTCTTCGAACATGGTGCCCGAAACCAGCATGCCCTTGGCGTGCTCTTCGGTCTTGCGGGCGATTTCCCAGGCGCCGGGCAGCTTGGACAGCACTTTCTTGCTGCCCTCGCGCACGTTGGCGTAGGTGCGGCTGGAGAGAATCTTGGCCAGGTAGTTGGACAGGCCGCCGACGTTCTTGGAGATCGACATGTCGTTGTCGTTGAGCACCACGAGCATGTTGGCCTTCACGTCGGCCGCGTGGTTGAGTGCTTCGAAGGCCATGCCGGCGGTCAGCGCGCCGTCACCGATCACCGCCACCGATTTGCGTTTGCTGCCCTGGCGCTGGGCGGCGATGGCCATGCCCAATGCGGCGCTGATCGAGGTGCTGGAATGGCCGACGCCAAAGGTGTCGTACTCGCTTTCCGAACGACGCGGGAAGGCGGCGATGCCGTCCTTCTGGCGCAGGCTGCCCATGCGCTCGCGGCGGCCAGTGAGGATCTTGTGCGGGTAGGCCTGATGGCCGACGTCCCACACCAGGCGATCGTCTGGCGTGTCGAAGACGTAGTGCAGGGCGACGGTCAGTTCGATCACCCCGAGGCCGGCACCGAAATGCCCGCCGGTCTGGCCGACCGTGTAGAGCAGGTACTGGCGCAGTTCATCCGCCAGGGTCTCCAGCTCGGCCTCGCCAAGGCGGCGCAATTCATCCGGCGTGTTGGCGCGGTCGAGCAGCGGCGTCAGCGGGCGTTCGCGGGGAATCTCGTGGAAAGTCGTCGGCATCAGGCGAGTCGTTATAAGAATTCGAAAATAAGTGGAGCAGTCTACCTGATGCGATCACCTGTGCCCAAGGGAGGACTTGGGCGCGGTTGCCGCAGCAGCGATGTCAGATAGACAGCGTTTCAGTTGCGCCGTTCGACGATATAACGAGCCAGTTCGCGCAGTGGCTCGGCGGCTTCGTCGAAGGGCTGCAGGGCCTGCAGCGCCTGGTCGCGCAGCTCCAGAGCGTAGCTCTTGGCGGCGGCCATGCCGAGCAGCGCCGGGTAGGTCGGCTTGTCGTTCGCTTGGTCCTTGCCCTGGGTCTTGCCTAGCGTCGCGGTATCGCTTTCCACGTCGAGAATGTCGTCCTGCACCTGGAAGGCCAGGCCGACGGCGCGGGCGTAGATGCTCAGCGCAGCCAGGGTCTGTTCGTCGGCGCGGCCACTGGCCAGGGCTCCGAGGCGCACGGCGGCTTCGATCAGCGCGCCGGTCTTGTGGCGATGCATGACTTCCAGCGCCGGCTGCTGCAACTGATGGCCTACAGAGCCGAGGTCGATGGCCTGGCCACCGACCATGCCGGCCGGGCCTGCAGCCTGGGCCAGAGCCTGGAACATGCTCAGGCGAATCTCGGCGCTGTGCGGGTTGTGCCGGGTGTTGGCGAGCACGTCGAAAGCCAGGCTCTGCAGGCCATCGCCGGCGAGAATCGCGGTGGCTTCGTCAAAGGCGATATGGGTGGTCGGTTGACCGCGGCGCAGGTCGTCGTCGTCCATGGCCGGCAGGTCGTCATGCACCAGGGAATAGGCGTGGATCAGCTCTACCGCACAGGCCGCACCATCGGCCTGTTGCGCGCTGCCGCCGAGGGCTTCGCAGGCGGCATAGGCGAGCAGTGGGCGCACGCGCTTGCCGCCGTTGAACACGCTGTAGCGCATGGCGGCGTAGAGGCGTTCGAGTTCGGCGCGTGGCGCGGTGAACAGCGGCTCGAGGGCGGCGTCGACCTGCTTCTGGCAGCGCGTCTGGTAGGCGGCGATCATAGCGGCTCGTCCGTTTCGAACGGCGCCGCTTCCAGGGCGCCGTCGCGCTCCAGGAGGATCTGCACCTTCTGCTCGGCCTGGGTCAGGGCGGCCTGGCATTCGCGGGTCAGGCCGATGCCTTGTTCGAAGGCGCTCAGCGACTCCTCCAGCGACAGTTCGCCATTCTCCAGGCGCTCGACAATGGTTTGCAGTTCGGTGAGGGATTGCTCGAAGTCGAGCGCGGCTTTCTTGCGGGCCATGGTCAGCAGGTCTCAGGCGGGTTCGCGGTCGCCGCGACACTAGCAGAGGGCTCATTCGCGAGCAAATCAGCGCGGGTGGGCGATTTGTATGGATATACAGTATTCTTGCCCTTGTCCATTTCCTGCTGGCCCTAGCCGATGCGTCTGTTTCTCTGCGAAAAGCCCTCCCAAGCCAAAGACATCGCCAGCGTGCTCGGTGCCACGCGGCGCGGCGACGGCTGCTGGCTGGGCAGCGGCGTGACGGTGACCTGGTGCATCGGCCACCTGCTCGAAACGGCGCCGCCGGATGCCTACGACGCGCGCTTTAAACGCTGGGTACTGGACGACCTGCCCATCGTCCCGCAGCAGTGGAAGATGCGCATCAAGCCCAAGACCGCCGCCCAGTTCAAGGCTATCAAGCGCCTGCTCGGCGAGGCCAGCGAACTGGTGATCGCCACCGACGCCGACCGCGAAGGCGAGATGATCGCCCGCGAGCTGATTGAGCATTGCCGCTATCGTGGGCCGATCCAACGTTTGTGGCTGTCGGCGCTGGACGATGCCTCGATCCGCAAGGCCCTGGCGGCGCTCAAGCCGGGTGCCAGCACCTACAGCCTCTATCAGTCGGCGCTCGGTCGCTCGCGGGCCGACTGGCTGATCGGCATGAACATGAGCCGCCTGTTTACCCTGCTGGGGCGCAGGTCCGGTTATCAGGGCGTATTGCCGGTCGGCCGCGTGCAAACGCCGACCCTGCGCCTGGTGGTGGACCGCGACCGCAGCATCGCCGACTTCGTGCCGGTGCCGTTCTGGGCCATCGATGTCACCCTCGATGGCAATGGCACGCCGTTCACCGCTGGGTGGCGCGCGCCCCAGGACGACTGCGACGAGCAGGGCCGCTGCCTGAAACAGGAGGTGGCGCAGCGCGCCGCCGAGGCTATGCAGGGGGCCGAGCATGCCGTGCTCGAACAGCTCAAGACCGAGCGCATGCGCGAAGCGCCGCCGTTGCTGTTCGATCTCGGTACGCTGCAGCAGGTGTGTTCGAAGAGGCTCGGCCTCGGCGCCCAGGAAACCCTGGACATCGCCCAGAAACTCTACGAGACCGACAAGCTGATCACCTATCCGCGCAGCGATTGCGGCTACCTGCCGCTCAGCCAGCATGCCGAAGCGCCGGCCATTCTCGCCGCACTGGGGCAGGCCGATCCGGGCCTGCGCGAGGTGCTGTCGCATACCCAGGCGCAGCGCCGCTCGCGGGCCTGGAACGATGCCAAGGTCAGCGCGCACCACGGCATCATCCCGACTCTGGCAGCCGGCGGCCTGGCCCGCTTGAACGGCAGGCCGCGCGCGGTCTATGAATTGATCCGCGCCCGTTACCTGGCGCAGTTCCTGCCCAACCACGAATACGATCGCACCCAGGCGGATTTCGATTGCGCCGGCCACAGCCTGCGCGCTGTCGGCAAGCAGATCGTCGAGCCGGGCTGGAGACGTGCGCTGCCCGAAGCCCTGGCACCGAGCAAGGGCCGTGAGGCGCCTGCGCCCCAGGCCTTGCCCGCACTGCATGAAGGCCAGTCGTGCGCAGTGCGTGAGGTGACGCTCAAGGATCAATTCACCCAGCCGCCCAAGCCATTCACCGAGGGTGATCTGATCCAGGCGATGAAGAACGTTGCGCGGCTGGTCGAGGACCCGCGCCTCAAACAGAAGCTCAAGGACACCACCGGCATCGGCACCGAAGCCACCCGCGCCGGCATCATCCAGGGCCTGCTCGATCGCGGTTATCTGACTAAGCAGGGCAAGACCCTGGCCGCCACCTCGGCAGCCTTCGGGCTGATCGATGCGGTGCCCCGCGCCATCGCCGACCCCGGCACCACGGCGATCTGGGAGCAGGCGCTGGATATGGTGCAGAGCGGTGAGATGCCGCTGGAAGAGTTCGTCGCCAAGCAGTCGGCCTGGATGAGCAAGCAGATCGAGCGCTGCCGCGGGCTGCAACTGAACATCAGCGGTCCGCCGTCGGGCGGCAAGCCGGCGTGGAAGGGCAAGCGCAAGGGGGCCCCACGCAAGAGGGCTGCACCGGCCAAGCGTGCAGGTGCTGGCGCCGCAAGGGCCAAGTCGAAGTAAGCGACCGATGACTCCCACGCTCCGGCGTGGGAGTGCATGGCTTGGGCGCTCCGCGCCAGCTTTATGGTTGGTTGGGTCGCTTGATACTGGACGCGGAGCGTCCTCCGCTGGCGTTCCCACGCGGAGCGTGGGAACGATCTGATCAGAGGATCTCCCTCGCCGCCAGGCGCTGGACGGATGAAGCGTCGTCCACCCTACGGATGACGTTGAATGTAGGGGCGGGCGGGGACGCATAGTCCGGTAGGATGGGTGCAACCCATCAGATTTCGATGGGTTGCACCCATCCTACGGAGCTGATTAGGCAGGCGGTGGGCGGATTGTGGGAGCGGGCCATGCCCGCGATTCGCGCGCATGGCGCGCTCCTACAAAGGCAGTTCGTAGTTCGGTAGGATGGGTGAAACCCATCAATGTCCGATGGGTTTCACCCATCCTACGACTGTCCTTGTCTCCCTCTGCCATCGCCAGGCAGTGGTAGATGAAATGCCATTCGCCCTTACAGCTCAGCCGTGCTCTGGGCATCGGCAGGCCAATGTTCGCAATGCCACCCATCTGTTCGTTGCACGAGCAGAGTATTCCCAAATGTAAATTTTCCGTTACCATCCGGCCCCGTTGAATTTAACGAACGGGTTTCATTCGCCTGTGTGGCGGTGGATTTAATGCCGTTAGTGGCTGTCTCTACTGGGATTGCCACCTGCTGGTGGCGCTGGTTTCAGCGGCAAAAGCCGCGCTGAAAAGGGCCTGGTTTCGAGCGAGTTGTGGAGTAAAACGAACATTCAAATCGGTGCGCCGGCGTTTTTGCAGGCAGCACTGCGGCGGTAAATGGCTCGGCAGTCAGGGTTTTTGACGGAGCTTTCTCTGCTTCAACCGGATGGATTTCGGCAAGGAACTGTTGCCCGAGACCGGTTCGCCGGATCCGGAAACGCTCACATGGAATGCGATCACGCAGCGAAGCCTGCTGGCGCGCCGCCTGGCGGTATGCGCAGCGGCCTGGCTTCAACTGTTTCCAGCAAAATCAATAAGAGGTAGTCCTTCTATGGATGCAGTATCCGCCGAACAGGCAAAGCAGGAGCCTGAGAGCAAGCTCAGTGCGTCATTGAAGCCCCGGCACCTCACCATGATGTCGATCGCCGGCGTGATCGGCGGGGCGTTGTTCGTTGGCTCCGGTAGCGTGATCCACAGCGCCGGGCCGGCTGCGGTACTGGCCTATCTGGCAGGCGGCATCCTGGTCGTGCTGATCATGCGCATGCTGGGGGAAATGGCCACCTCGTCACCGGACACCGGTTCCTTCTCAACCTATGCCGAGCGCGCCATCGGCCGCTGGGCCGGCTTCACCATCGGCTGGTTGTACTGGTGGTTCTGGGTCATCCTCATGGCCTGGGAAGCGTACGTGGCGGGCACCATACTCAATGGCTGGTTCCCGGAGGTCAGCGTCAACGTCTTCGTGCTGGCCGCCACTTTGGTGCTGATCAGCATCAACTTCTTCAACGTCAAGAATTACGGCGAGTTCGAGTTCTGGTTCGCGCTGATCAAGGTGGTGGCGATCATCTGCTTCCTGGCAGTGTGCAGCCTGGCCGTGCTCAGCCTGTGGCCGATGGGCGAGACGCGCGGCTTCAGCAACCTGACCGCTCAGGGCTTCATGCCTAATGGTATCGAGTCGGTGGTGGTGGCCATCCTCGGCGTGATGTTCGCTTTCCTGGGCGCCGAGATCGTCACCATCGCCGCCTCGGAGGCGAAGGACCCAGCCAATCAGATCGTCAAGGCGACCAACTCGGTGGTCTGGCGCGTGTGCCTGTTCTATATCGGCTCGATCTTCCTGATCGTCTGCCTGGTGCCGTGGAATGACCCGATGATGGCGCAGTCCGGCTACGGTTCCTACCGCCGCACCCTGGAACTGCTGGGCATTCCCTACGCCGAGCTTGTGATGAACTTCGTGGTGCTGACCTCGGTGAGCAGCTGCATGATATCGGCGCACTACACCGCCTCGCGCATGCTGTTCTCGCTGTCTACCCGTGGCGACGCGCCGCGCTTCCTGAAGATCACCCGTACCGGGACCGGCGTGCCGGTGTTCGCGATCATCGCCTCCTGCTCGGTGGCCATCTTCGTGGCGCTGATCAACTTCAGTGAAACCCTGCGCCCGAAAGACGTGCTCGACACACTGATGAACACCACCGGCATGATCGCCCTTTTGGTGTACCTGGTGATCGCCTTCTCGCAGCTGCGCATGCGCCGCAAGCTGGAAGCCGAGGGCAAGGACATCCGCCTGAAAATGTGGCTGTTCCCCTGGCTGACCTACCTGGTGATCCTGTTCATCATCGGCTCCCTGGTGACCATGGCGTTCGTTGAGGAGTATCAGGTGCTGGTCATCTCCACCGGTGCGGCAGCGGCCGTGGTGGTTGCGTTGGGTGTACTGGTTCATAAACGGGCAGCGAAGAAGCTCGCGAACTGACCACAAACCGGCGATCGAAAAAAGGGGCGTACCTGCGAAGGCGCGCCCCTTTTTTGTTTCGGCCGAAAGGCCCTCAGTGTGAGTGCCGCGGCATGCCGCCGCTGCGCGCGATGATGCGCATGTGCAGGGTGGCCGGCTCCAGGCAGCCGCCGGTGGAGAGCTGGCCGACCAGCTGGCGGTACAGTTCCTGCCAGGGTGTTTGCGAGTTCGGGTAGCTGGGCTTCCAGGCGGCGCGGCGACGCTGCATCTCCTCGTCGTCGATCAGCAGGTTCACCGAGCGGGCGTTGAGGTCGACGCGCAGCACGTCGTTGGTCTGCAGCAGCGCCAGGCCGCCGCCGACCGCCGCTTCCGGCGACATGTTGAGGATCGACGGGCTGGCCGAGGTGCCGCTCTGCCGGCCATCGCCCAGGCAGGGCAGGGAGGTTACGCCCTGTTTGATCAGTGCCGCCGGTGGGTCCATGTTGACCACCTCGGCGCTGCCCGGATAACCCACCGGGCCGGCGCCACGTATAACCAGGATGCAGCGTTCGTCGATGTCCAGTGCCGGATCGTTGATGCGCGCGTGGTAGTCCTCGGGGCCCTCGAAGACGATGGCCCGCGCTTCGAAGCAGTTCTCCTTGCCAGGCTCGGCCAGGTAGGTCTTGCGGAAGGCTTCGCCGACCACCGACATCTTCATGATCGCGCTATCGAAGAAGTTGCCGCTGAGCACGATGAAACCGGCGCTGTGCTTGAGCGGCTCGTCGTAGGGCAGGATCACGTCGCGGTTGCCGGTCACTTTGTCGGCAACGATCTCGCCAATGCGCCGGCCGCTGACCGTCATGCAGCCCTCGTGCAGGCGCCCGGCCTTCTGCAGCTCGTGCATCACCGCCGGCACGCCGCCTGCGTGGTGGAAGCCCTCGCCCAGGTACTTGCCGGCCGGCATGCAGTTGACCAGCAGCGGCACGCTCTCGCCGATGCGCTGCCAGTCGTCGAGGCTCAGTTCGATGCCCATGTGCCGGGCGATGGCGATCAGGTGCGGCGGGCAGTTGCTCGAGGCGCCGAGGGCCGAGGCCACGGCGATTGCGTTCTCGAAGGCTTCGCGGGTCATGATCTGCGAAGGGCGCACGTCCTGCATCACCAGCTCGCAGATGCGCTTGCCGGTGGCATAGGCCATCTGCCCGCGTTCGCGGTAGGGCGCGGGAATGCTGGCGCAGCCGGTCAGCGACATGCCCAGTGCTTCGGCCAGGGCGTTCATCGACAGGGCCGTGCCCATGGTGTTGCAGTGGCCCACCGACGGCGAGGCGGCGGTGGTCATTTCCATGAAGCCTTCGTAGTCGATCTCGCCCGCGGCCATCAATTTGCGCGCGTGCCAGAGCACGGTGCCCGAGCCGATCAGCTCGCCCTTGTGGTGTCCGTCGAGCATCGGCCCGCCGGACAGCACGATGGCCGGCAGGTCGGTAGTGGCCGCGGCCATCAGGCAGGCCGGGGTGGTCTTGTCGCAGCCGGTGGTCAGCACCACGCCGTCGAGCGGGTAGCCATGCAGAATTTCCACCAGGCCCAGGTAGGCCAGGTTGCGATCCAGCGCGGCGGTGGGGCGGCGGCTCTGCTCGGCGATCGGGTGCACCGGAAATTCCATGGGAATGCCGCCGGCGTCGCGGATGCCGGCCTTGACCCGCTGGGCCAGCTCCAGATGATGGCGATTGCAGGGCGTCAGGTCGCTGCCAGTCTGGGCGATGCCGATGATCGGCCGGCCCGACTGCAGCTCGGCGCGGGTCAGCCCGTAGTTCATGTAGCGCTCGACGTAGAGGGCGGTCATGTCGGCGTGGTCGGGATCATCGAACCACTGCTGGCTGCGCAGGGGGCGTTTGGGGTCGGTCATGATTCGTTTCTCTTGTTCTTGAATGAGTCGCGTGGCGCTGGAATACGGCGAGGTTTAGCCCAGCAGGCCACGGGCGCTGAGGTTCTTGATCAGCGCGGTGATGCCAAAGGTCCAGGGGGCGGCCTTGTCGCTGGTGGTTACCTGGTTATGCAGGGCGCCGAGGCGCGGGCTGCTGATGCTCACGCGGTCGCCGATTTTATGGGTAAAGCCGCTGCCGGGGTGGTCGCGGTCCTCGGTGGGCGCGAACAGGGTGCCGAGAAACAGCAGGAAGCCGTCAGGGTACTGATGTGAGGCATTGAGTGTCTGGCTCGCCAGGTTCTGCGGGTCGCGGCTGATCTGGTCCATGGAGCTGGAACCGGTGAGCCGGTAGCCGTCGGTACCTTCAACCTGCAGCTCGACCACGCAGTTGCGCACTTTATCGAGGTCGAAGTGTTCGTCGAACAGGCGAATGAACGGGCCGATGGCGCAGGAGGCGTTGTTGTCCTTGGCCTTGCTGAGCAGCAGAGCGCTGCGGCCTTCCACGTCGCGCAGGTTGACGTCGTTGCCCAGGGTCGCACCGTGGACCTGCCCGCGGCTGTTGACCGCCAGCACCACCTCCGGCTCCGGGTTGTTCCACTGGGAAATCGGATGGATGCCGATCTCGCTGGCGCTGCCCACGGCGGCCAGAATCGGCGCCTTGGTAAAGATCTCCGCGTCCGGGCCGATGCCGACTTCCAGGTACTGCGACCACATGTTCTGCTCGATCAGCAGCTCCTTGAGGCGCATCGCCTGGGGCGAGCCGGGCTGCACGGCGCGCAGGTTGTCGCCGATGGCCTCACGCACGATGGCTCGTACGCTCTGCGCCTTGGCGGCGTCGCCAGCGGCTTTTTCCTCGATCACCCGCTCGATCATGCTGGCGGCGAAGGTCACCCCGGCGGCCTTGATCACCTGCAGGTCGGCGGGCGCCAGCAGATACGCCTGGCTTGGGTCGGCGTGGGCGCCGGTGTTGGCCAGCAGCGCCTCGATGCTGCCGACGAAGGTGCCGGGCGTGTCGCGCACCGCCTGCAGCGGATCATCGAGTTCCAGCAACTGGCTGAGGGTGGCGAAGCGGGCGGACAGATCGAACACGCCGTCGGCGCGCAGCACGATGGGTGAAGGGCCGGCGATGGCGCCGGGAACCCAGGCGCGGCCGATCAGCGTGGCCGTAGCAGCGTCGGTAGGCAGGGTGTTTTCAGGGGTCAGGCGGATCGACATGGCGATGAATTCCGGGGTGCATGAAAGCTGCACGCTAGGCGTCGATGTGGATAAACTCCAATGGCATATTTTCAATTATCAATAACCTGCCGTTATTGAATGCCTGGAGCTGCCCATGTCGGATCTGTCGTTCTCGAGCTTCTGCAACTGGCTGAAATTCCGCCACCTGACGCTCCTCGATACCCTGGGCCGCACCCGTAACATGCACCTGGCGGCGCAGCAGATGAACCTCAGCCAGCCAGCCTTGAGCAAGATGCTCAAGGAGATCGAGAGCCTGCTCGGCTTCGCCGTGTTCGAGCGCCTGCCGCGCAGCATGCAGCCCACGCCGCTGGGCGCCCAGGTGCTGCGTTACGCGCACCTGGCGCTCAATGACGCACGCACCTTCGTCGAGCAGATCAACAACCTCAGTGCCGGCGGCCATGGCCATCTCAAGGTCGGCGGCATCTTCGCCGCCACGGCGGTGGCGCTGCCCGAGGCCATCGTGCAGATCAAGCAGCGCTGGCCACTGCTGGCCATCGAAGTGGTGGAGCAGACCAGCGACCACCTGATGGAAATGTTGGAGGAGCGCAATCTGGACCTGGCCATCGGCCGCTTCACCGAACAGAGCCAGCAGCAGCGCTATGACTTCCAGCCTCTGGCGCCGGAGCCGTTCTGCATCGTGGTCAACAGTCGTCACCCGCTGTGCGAGGCCGGGCCCATGACCCTGGAGCAACTGGTGACCTGGCCGTGGATTCTCTACCCCAAGGGCACGCCGATCCGCGGGCGCATGGAAGAAGTGTTCGCCAAGGCCCGGGTGGAGGTGCCGCGCAACACCATCGAAACCATCTCCATGCAAACCTTCCTCAAGGTGCTGCAGGGCGGGCCGATGATCGGCATGCTGCCCGAGGCCATGGTGCTGGAGCACCTGGGCAGCGGTCTGCTCAAGAAACTCGATACGCCGTTCTACCTGATGCCTCAGGACTACGGGATTCTCACCCGCAAGGGCGATCAACTGCTGGGCCCGGCCCGGGAATTCGCTGACATCCTGCTCGCCAATGCGCAGCGCGAGCGTGACTGATTCGATAACGCAACGTTATCGATTAATCAGCAAATGCCATTGGGATTGAATCGATCCGCGGCATAGATTACCGGCCATCGCCACTGCGGTCGGGCACGCACCCGACCGTCGAGCCCGGCACGGCAAGCTGCCGGGTGGCCCATCCACCGTCAGGGAGCCTCACCGCTGTAATCACTGCTGTGTCGCCAGGCGCCGCCCGGCGAAGCCCATTTCAATAAAAACAATCAGGCATGCGCGCATGCCCAAGGGTCACCACCATGCAACCACGTACCGAGCAATCGGCCGCGCCAGCACGCGACCACGACAGTTCCTTCGAGGACCGCACCTACCGCAAGGTCATTTTGCGCATCCTGCCCATCCTGCTGCTTTGCTACATGGCGGCCTATCTCGACCGGGTCAATATCGGCTTCGCCAAGCTGGACATGCTCGAAGACCTGCAGTTCAGCAACACCGTCTACGCCCTGGGCGCGAGCATGTTCTTCTGGGGCTATTTCCTGTTCGAAGTGCCGAGCAACCTGTTGCTGCACCGCCTCGGTGCGCGCTTCTGGATCGCCCGCATCATGTTCACCTGGGCGCTGGTGTCGATGGCCGTGGCCTTCACCGTGCCGCTGGCGCAGTTCTTCGGCATCCAGTCGAGCACCATGTTTTACACCCTTCGTTTTCTGCTAGGCATCTGCGAGGCCGGCTTCTTCCCGGGCGTGATTCTGTACCTCAACTACTGGTTCCCGACCCACCGGCAGAGCCGCGTGATGTCCGGCTTCCTGCTGGCACTGCCGATCAGCCTGGTCATCGGCGGCATGCTCTCGGGCTGGCTGATGACCGCCATGCAGGGCGTGCACGGGCTGTCCGGCTGGCAGTGGATGCTGCTGATCGAAGGCCTGCCGTCGATCGTCATGGCCGTCGTGGTGATCGTCTGCCTGTGCGACAACATCGACAAGGCCAAGTGGCTGTCCTCCGCCGAGAAGACCCTGCTCAAGGCCAACCTGCAGCAGGACAGCACCGGCAAGGCCTCGCGCCTGAGCGAAGCCTTCCTCAACCCGCGCGTGTGGCTGCTGGTGCTTATCCTCTTGACCTTCAACACCGGCTTCTACGGCCTGGCGTTCTGGATGCCGTCGATCATCAAGAGCGCGGGCATCACCAGCAGCCTGCACATCGGCCTGCTGACCGCCATTCCCTACGGCGTGGCCGCGGTGGCGATGCTGCTCAATGCCCGCCACTCCAACCGCACCGGCGAGCGCCGTCTGCATGCCGCAATTCCTGCTTTCATCGGCGGCGTCGGGCTGATGCTCAGCGCCTACTTCGCCCACAACATCGTGCTCTCGGTACTGTTCCTGAGCGTGGCGGCCTCCGGCATCCTCAGCCTGATGCCGATCTACTGGACGCTGCCCGGCACCGTGCTGTCCGGCATCGCCGCGGCGGCCGGCATCGGCATCATCAACTCGTTCGGCAACCTGTCCGGCTTCACCGGCTCGATGATCACCGCGATGGCGGAAACCATGACCGGCGACATCAACAACGGCACCTACGTGCTGGCCGCCTGCCTGTTCGTCAGCGGCGCGCTGATCATGGCCATCCCGCGCAGCATGCTCGGCACGCCCACCAGCAAGCCTAAGACCATTGTGGCCACCAACCTGACCCTGGAGAAAGCATGAACGAGCTGCACGGTAAACGTGTGCTGATCACCGCCGCCGGCCAGGGCATCGGCCTGGCCAGCGCCCGGGCCTTCGTGGCCGCGGGTGCCGAGGTGATCGCCACCGATATCGCGATCGGCGCATTGCAGGATGAGCCGGGCCTTACCGCCCTGCAGCTGGACGTCACCTCACCTGAGGCCATCGCCGCCCTCAGCGAGCAGGTCGGTGCGGTGGACGTGTTGTTCAACTGCGCAGGCTACGTCCACGCCGGCAGCATTCTGGACTGCGACGAAGCGGCCTGGGAGCGCTCCCTGCAGCTCAACGTCACCGCCATGTACCGGATGATTCGCGCTACGCTGCCGGGCATGCTGGCCCGCGGCGGCGGCTCGATCATCAACATGGCCTCGGTGGCGTCGAGCATCAAGGGCGTGCCCAACCGCTGCGCCTATACCGCCAGCAAGGCCGCGGTGGTTGGCCTGACCAAGTCGGTGGCCGCCGATTACATCGCCCAGGGCATTCGCTGCAATGCCATCTGCCCGGGCACCGTCGACTCGCCATCGCTGCGTTCGCGCATCGCCGAACAGGCGGCGCTGCAGGGCGTGGCCGAGGAGCAGGTGTACGGCCAATTCGTCGCCCGCCAGCCCATGGGCCGCCTCGGCAGCGCCGAGGAAATTGCTCGGCTGGTGCTTTATCTCGGCTCCGATGCGTCTTCCTATACCACTGGTGCGCTGCATGTGATCGATGGCGGTATGAGCATCTGATCGTCTTGAACCTGAACAAGGACCCAACATGAAACTGCTACGTTACGGCGCCAAGGGCGCAGAGAAGCCAGGCCTGCTGGACGCCGACAACCAGATTCGTGACCTCTCCGGGCATGTGGCCGATATCGCCGGCGACGTGCTGACGCCTGCGGGCCTCGCCGCGCTGACGAAGATCGATGTGGCCAGCCTGCCAGTCGTGACTGGCAACCCGCGCATTGGCGCCTGCGTCGGCCAGGTCGGCAAGTTCGTGTGCATCGGCCTCAACTACGCCGACCACGCCGCCGAGTCGGGTATGGACGTGCCCAAGGAGCCGATCATCTTCAACAAGTGGACCAGCGCCATCTGCGGCCCCAATGACGCCGTCGAGATTCCCCGCGGCTCGACCAAGACCGACTGGGAAGTGGAGCTGGGCGTGGTGATCGGCAAGGGCGGGCGCTACATCGACGAGGCCAACGCCATGGACCATGTCGCCGGCTATTGCGTGATCAACGACGTGTCCGAGCGTGAGTGGCAGCTCGAGCGCGGCGGCAGCTGGGACAAGGGCAAGGGCTTCGACACCTTCGGCCCGCTCGGCCCGTGGCTGGTGACCCGTGACGAAATCGCCGACCCACACAATCTGGATATGTGGCTGGAGGTCGACGGCCACCGCTACCAGCAGGGCAACACGCGCACGCTGATCTTCAACTTGCCGCAACTGATCGCTTACCTGAGCCGCTGCATGAGCCTGCAGCCGGGCGACGTGATCTCCACCGGCACGCCACCGGGCGTGGGCCTGGGCATCAAGCCCAACCCGGTATTCCTGCGCGCCGGGCAGACCATCAGGCTGGGCATTGCCGGACTGGGTGAACAGCAGCAGGTCACGGTGCAGGCTGACTGAGCCTGAGACCAAAAAAAGGGGCCGCGAGGCTCCTTTCTTTTTGGCGACTCAGGCTGAGGCTTAGCGCGCCGCCCAGGCGTTGAAGCGTTCCTCCAGCTCTTCGCCGTGGTCGATCCAGAACTCGGCGTCGACCAGTTGCGCGCCGGCCATATTGGCCTCGGCGGTCGGCAATTGCGCCTGCACATCGGCCGGCAGTTGCGGCAGCGTCTCCTTGTGGACCGGGCCGTAGGATATCTGGCTTGAGAACACCTTCTGGGTGCCCGCCTGGCTGGCGAACTTGATGAAGCGCTCGGCCAGGGCCTTGTTCGGGCTGCCCTTGACGATGGCCCAGTGCTCGGGATCGTACAGGCTGCCGTTCCAGGAGATCTTCAGATTGGCGCCTTCCTTCTGGGCCACGCCGATACGGCCGTTGTAGGCGGCGGACAGGGTCACGTCACCGGCCAGCAGCCACTGCGGCGGTTGCGCGCCGGCTTCCCACCACTGGATCGAACCCTTGATGGCGTCCAGTTTCTTGAAGGCGCGGTCGACGCCTTCCTTCGTGCCCAGCACCTTGTACAGGTCCTCGCGGCTCACGCCGTCGGCCAGCAGGGCGGCTTCCAGGGTGTACTTGGCGCTCTTGCGCAGGCCGCGCTTGCCCGGGAATTTCTCCAGGTCCCAGAAATCCGCCCAGGAGGTGGGCGCGGTTTTCAGTTTGTCGCCGTTGTAGGCCATCACCATCGACCACACATAGGTGGCCACGCCGCACTCGCTCACGGTGCCAGGGATGTATTGGTTGGCATCGCCGAGAATGGCCGGGTCGATGCGCTCGAACAGGCCCTCTTCGCAGCCGCGCTGCAGCTCCGGACTTTCCACCTCGACCACATCCCAGGTCACCTGGCCGACATCGACCATGGCTTTGACCTTGGACAGTTCGCCGTTGTACTCGCCGGCCACCACGCGGGCGGCGCCGCTCTGCTCGAAGGGTTTGAAGTAGGCGGCGGTCTGCGCGACCTTGGTGGCGCCGCCGAAGGAGATCACCGTGAGGCTGTCGGCGGCCAGCGCCGCGTTGCTGGCACCAGCCAGCAGGGACAGACCGATGGCGGTGCGGATGGATGGACGCAAGTGCTTGAACATGGAAACTCCCTCGCTGTTTTTTCGTTTTAGTTGGAACAGGGGCAGTAGGGCCGAAGCGGCGAAGCTGCGCGTTGTGTCACGCGTCAGCAGAATCTTTGTTGTTGTGCCGCCCTGAGTGCGGGCTGGGCGGGAACTGTCGTTCAGGTGAGGGCCATGGTGCGTCAGTCCGGCGCGCAGGAAAATTAGTAAAAATATGCTCGGGACTTACGAAAAACCTTTGCAAGGCAGAGCCCCGCCAGGGCGCCGTGTTGGAGTAAGGTGTTAGGGTCTGTTGACGTTTCAGCGCGAGCCGCGTTGCAGCGAGAAATCTCGCCAGGCTAGGCGGAGGACGCAGGGAATGGTGTTCCCTTGCCAAGTCCTCCAACAACGCATGGCGAGATTTCCCGCGCAACCCGAAGGGCCGGGCCCGTTTTACCGCGATGCTGCGTTTCTCGCCGGCTCATTTAGCCAGCTAAACTTCGCGGCTCGTGCCTTGCCTCGCGCCAAAACGGGCTCCGGCGCGGCCGTGCGTGAAACGCCAACAGACCCTAGCAGTTATCACGCTGAGATCGGACACGTGGCTTCCTATACCCTGCGGCAACTCAAGTACTTCGTCACCACGGTGGAAGCGGGCAGCGTGGCCGAGGCGTCGCGCCAGCTGTACATCGCCCAGCCGTCCATTTCCACGGCCATCAAGGGGCTGGAAGAAAGCTTCGGCGTGCAGCTGTTCATCCGTCATCACGCCCAGGGCGTGTCGCTGACGCCCAGCGGCGCACGCTTCTACGAGAAGGCCCAGCAACTGCTGCGCATGGCCCGCGAGTTCGAACAGAACGCCCTGGCCGACAACGATATCGTCGCCGGGCAGATCGACATCGGCTGCTTCGAAACCGTCGCGCCGCTGTACCTGCCGCAACTGATCGCCGGTTTTCGCGAGCGCTATCCGGGCGTGGACATCCGCATTCGCGATGGCGAGCAGCAGGAATTGGTGCAGGGCCTGACCGCCGGCTCGTTCGACCTGGCGTTTCTCTACGAGCACGACCTCGACGGCACCATCGCCACCGAGCCGCTGATGCCACCGCAGAAACCCTATGTGCTGCTGCCCGAGCAGCATCGCTTCGCCGGCCAGGCCCAAGTGTCGCTGCGCGACCTGTGCCTGGAGCCGATGATCCTGCTCGACGTGCAACCCAGCCGAACCTACTTCGTCAGCCTGTTCCACGAACTGGGGCTGACGCCCAATATCGTCTTCAGCTCACCGTCCATCGAAATGGTGCGCGGCATGGTTGGCCAGGGCTTCGGTTTCTCCCTGCTGGTCACCAAGCCGCACTCCGAATGCACCTACGACGGCAAGCGCGTGATCACCGTGGACATCGCCGAGCCGGTGGCCACCTCCGGGTTGGTGGCGGCGCGCCTCAAACGCGGGCAACTGACCAAACCGGCGCAGCTGTTCGTGGATTTCTGCCGGGAGCGGTTGGGGCAATTGAGTGAGCGGGGTGGGGCGTAGGATGGGGCGGACCCCATCGTGCGTTGATGGGGTTCACCCATCCTACGAGCTACTCATATCAGCATCTACACCTGTGGGAGCGGGCCATGCCCGCGATTTTTTCGCGCGCATGGCGCGCTCCCACATTGGTCGTAGCCTGGGTCGAGCGCAGCGACACCCAGGGAACATGCCCTGGGTATCGCGTTGCTCAACATCGGGCTACAGGTTGCGGTTCAGCTCGGCTCGCAGAGGTAATCCGCCAATCGCTGGAGCAGCGCATCACAACCCTGGAGCTGTTCCACGCTGACGAACTCGTCGGGTTTGTGGCCCTGGTCCATGCTGCCGGGGCCGCAGACTACGGTGGGGATGCCGGCACCGTCGAACAGGCCGCCTTCGGTGCCGAAGGCCACGGTGCCGAAATCGGTCGAGCCGCAGAGCCTGGCCAGCAACCGCGCCGCTTCGCTGTCCGGCGGTGTGGCGAGGCCCGGGTAGGCGCTCAGGGGGTGTAGGCGGATATCGCTGGCGGCGCTCACCGCCTGCATCTTCGGCAGCAATTGCTCGGCGGCGTAGCGCTGCAGCTCGTCCGGAACGCGCTGCGCGTCGAAGCCCGGCAAGGCGCGCACCTCGAAATCGAATTCGCATTCAGCCGGCACGATGTTCAGGGCGCGGCCACCCTTGATCACGCCGGTCTGCACGGTAGAGAAGGGCGGATCGAAGCGCGCATCGTGGCGCTCGGGCTGGGCCAGGCGTGCGCCGATCTCGCCCAGGTGGCCGATCAGCCGCGCCGCGTATTCGATGGCGTTCACGCCATAGGGCGCGTAGGCCGAGTGACAGGCCGCGCCGTGCACTTCGCAGCGCATCGCCAGCTTGCCCTTGTGGCCGAGCACGGGCTTGAGCTCGGTCGGCTCGCCGATCAGACACAAGGTGGGTTTGTGCGGGCGTTTTTCCAGCTCGGCGAGCATTGAGCGCACGCCCAGGCAACCGACTTCCTCGTCGTAGGAAAACGCCAGGTGCACCGGCACCTGCAGCGGGCGTTGCACGAGGCTCGGCACCGCGGCCAGCACGCAGGCGATGAAGCCTTTCATGTCCGCGGTGCCGCGGCCGTACAGGCGCCCGTCATGCTCGCTCAGCTGGAACGGTTCGACCGTCCAGGCCTGGCCGTCGACCGGCACCACGTCGGTATGGCCGGAGAGCACCACGCCGCCGCGATCCTGCGGGCCGATGGTGGCGAACAGGTTGGCCTTGGTGCCTTCGGCGTTATGGAACAGCTCGCTGTCCACGCCAAAGCCCGCCAGGTACTCGCGGATGAATTCGATCAGCTCCAGGTTGGAATTACGGCTGACCGTGGCAAAGCCGATCAGCCGCTCGAGCAGGGCGCGGCTGGTTGGCTCATTCATCGCCCGGTACTCCATAGCTTGGCGCCGCCGTCGGGTCGAGGGCGCGGGTCAGGTAATCCTGCATCTGCGGCCGGTAGGCCTGCCACAGGCCGTCGAGCTGGCCGATGGGGTCTTCGTCCGCCCAGTCGACACGCAGGTCGATGATCGGCCACACCAGATCGCCCACCACCTTGAGCGCCGCCGAGTGCACCGGGCCGGCCTCGCCGCCGGCGGCCATAGCCCCGTGCATGGCGGCGAGTAGGCGGTCGGCCAGTTGCCCGCTGGCGTTCTCGAAGGCCTCGACCATGGCCTTGATCACCGCCTCGCTCGCCAGCAGATTGCCGGCTGCCACGCACTGCTCACCGGCTACCGCGTTATACAGCCCCAGCGCTTCCTTGCCGCTGAACAGGGCGGTGCGGCCCTGGCTGTCGATCACTGTCACCTGGCGATACTGGCTCCAGCCATTGGCGCCCAGGGCGCGCTGCAAGGCGTCGCCTGGTTCCAGCGCCTGTTGCTCCAGCAGGTCGAGAATCTGCGGGCCGAGAGCGGGCAGGGTGACGTTCTGGGTGGCCACCGCGCCGACGCCAGCACGCAGCCAGGGGCAGCGGGCGCCGACGGCGATGCTCGACGAGCTGATGGCGATGCCCAGCTGGCCGGTTTCCGGGCAGCGCCCGACGATGGAAAAGGTCATGCACGCCTCCTTATTGGGCTGGCCAGTCGTCCGGGATCACCGCGATCACGTCGATCTCCATCAGCCACTGCGGCTGGCCCAGGGCCGAGACCACCAGCCCGGTGGAAATCGGGAACACGCCCTTGAGCCATTTGCCGACCTCCTTGTACACCGGCTCGCGGTAGCGCGGGTCGATGATGTAGGTGGTGGTCTTGACGATATGGGACAGGTCGCTGCCGGCTTCTTCGAGCAACTGCTTGAGGTTCTTCATCGCCTGCTCGGTCTGCGCCTGCGGGTCGCCGAGGCCGACCAGGTTGCCGTCGAAGTCGGTACCGACCTGGCCGCGCACGTACACCGTGTTGCCGGCGCGCACGGCCTGACAGAGGTCGTTGTCCAGGGCTTGGTTGGGGTAGGTGTCCTTGGTGTTGAACATGCGGATACGGGTATGGGTGGGCATCACTTGACTCCCTGCAGGCGGGTGACGGGGGCTGCGGCCTGGCGCTGCTCGGCATCGCGGTAGGCGGTGTATTTGCGCTGCGTGGCGATATGGTCGGCGACGTGCTTGGCGTCGTGCCACACGCCCCAGATGAACGACGAACCGCGGCGCGACAGCCACGGCAGGCCGAGGAAATAGATGCCCGGCTCGCGGGACACGCCGCGCTGGTGCTGGGGCTTGCCGTTGGCATCGAAGGTATCGGCTTCCAGCCAGCTGAAGTCGGTGGCGAAACCGGTGGCCCAGATGATCGACGTCACCCCGGCCGCGATCAGGTCCAGCTCGCGCAGCGGCTCGCTCATGCAGGCGGGATCTGCCGGGATGATGCGCGCCTCGGGTTCTTCCGGCAGGTCGAGGCCGTTGCGTTTCACATAGGCATCCGCCGCATCGAGCAGCGCCAGATAGTTCTCGTCGCCGCGGCGGATGTTGTCAGCCAGGTCGTCGGCGAACTGCACCACGCCGTTGTCGAACGAGCGGGTCAGGCCGACCAGCGTCATGCCCTGGTGAGCCAGGCGGCGGAAGTCGATGGTCTTGCCGCCATAGGCGCCGCTGACCGCGATGGTCACGTGTTCGCGGCCGGCCTTTGGCGTCTCCAGGTCCCACTCGCCAAGCACGCCCAGCCACCAGCAGAAGTCCCGGTTGCGGTAGCTGCGCGGCGGCCGGTCATGGGCGCCGACGGAGAGGTAAACCTGACGGCCAGACTGCATCAGCTCATCGGCGATCTGCGTGCCCGAGGAGCCGGCGCCCACCACCAGTACGGCGCCGGCGGGCAGTTGCTGCGGGTTGCGGTACTCGGCGGAATGGATCTGCGTGAGGCGTTCATCCTGCGGGGCGATGGCCGGAATCACCGGGCGCTGGAAGGGGCCGGTGGCGGCCACCACGCGATTGGCTTCGATCACGCCTTCGGAGGTTTCCACGGTAAAGCCGGGGCGATTGGCGTTGCGGCGAACCTTGTGCACTTCCACGCCGGTGCGGATCGGCGCATTGAAGCTGCGCGCATAGGCTTCGAAGTAGGCCGCCACCTGTTCCTTGCCTGGAAAGGCGTCGTCGTCGATGTCGAATTCCAGCCCGGGGAAGCGGTCATGCCAGGCCGGGCCGTTGGCGACCAGCGAATCCCAGCGCATGGTGCGCCAGCGCTCGGCGATGCGCTCGCGCTCCAGCACCAGGTGCGGCACACCGAGTTTGGTCAGGTGCTCGCTCATCGCCACGCCGGCCTGGCCGGCGCCCACCACTAGGGTGTCTGTTCGGGTTGTTTCGACAGCCATCGTTGCGTCCCTCTGAAGGAGGCCCGGCGCCCATGCACAGGGATGGCCCTGGCCGGCACGAGCCGTTCGTGCGTTGAGGCCATTGTGTTCAGAGGTGGGGGATAGCGAAATTAGCGTTTTTGTAGTCGTTGCCCAGCAAAAAGCTGGGCATGGCTGCAGTGCCTGTCAGACGGGCTGTGCGGCGAGGTTCACGCGGTTGCGGCCGGCACTTTTGGCGGCATAGAGGGCGACGTCGGCTGCGGCGACCAGGGCGGCGGGCGTCTGTATCGCCTGCCCGGGAGTACAAGAGGCGACGCCAATGCTCAAGGTGAGATTGGCGTAGGGCGAACCCTGGTTGGCGATCGCCAACGCCTCGACGTCAGCGCGGATACGCTCGGCCACGGCCATCGCTGCCGTGCTTTCCGCGCCTGGCAGGATCAGCGCCAGTTCTTCGCCGCCGTAGCGCGCGGTGGTATCCGCAGCACGCTTGGCGTGGCGCTTGAGTATCGCCGCCACCTGTTTGAGCGCTTCATCACCGGCGGGATGACCGTACTGGTCGTTGAAACGCTTGAAGTAGTCCACGTCCAGCAGCACGAACGACAGCGGTTGAGCCTGGGCCGCCGCGGACTGAAAGGCAGCACGCAATGCTTCGTCCAGGCGGCGGCGGTTGGCCAGGCCGGTCAGGGCATCCTCGCCGGCCATGATTTCCAGCGCATGGTTGGCCAGCGCCAGATCCCGGTGCATGCTCTGCAGGCGCGCTTCCATGCGGCCCTGGCGACCGAGCGCACGCCAGATCAGCCAGCCCATGGAAAACAGGATGACCAGTACACCGGCAGCCAGCGACCAGTTCTGCAGCGAGCGGCTGCGCCAGGCGGCCATCGCCTCCTCTTCACCGAGTGAAGCAGCCACCAGAATCGGGTATTCATCGCTGGTATCGAAGCCGTAGATACGCCTCACGCCATCGATCATCGCCGTGAGCACCAGGCTGCCGCGCGTCACGCCTTCTTCGTTCACCTTGCGCAGCAGTGGGCTGCTGGACATGTTCAGACCGGCGTGTTGGTCCGAATCCTTCGACCTGACCAACAAGGTGCCGTCGCGCTTGGCCATGCCGATCACACCCTGGCTGCCCAGGTCGATGGTCTGGTAAAAGTCCACGAAGTGCTGGACCAGTAGCGTCGCCATCACTACGCCGTGAAACTCGCCACTGGCATCGCTCAGCCGCATGGACAGGGAAATCACCCACTCGCCACTCATGCGGCTCTTCACCGGCGGGCCAATGTACAAGCCGCTGACCTGATTATTGCGATGCACGAGGAAGTACTCGCGATCCAGGGCAGAGTAACTGGTGATCGGGTTGCGCACCGTGGTGACCAGGGGCCGGCCATTGGCATCGAGTACCGTGAAGCCCTGCACGTCTGTCAGGATCGCCGACTGCGCCCGCGCCACCTCCAGCACCTCGTTCAGGCTCTCGGGGCCATAACCGGAGACCTGCAACTTGCGCTGCATGCCAAGCAGCACGGCATGGGCATCACGAATGGTCGATTCTGCCTGGCGGGTCAGTGCCGCCGACAGGTTCTCCATATCGGCGACATGCTGGCGCAGCGACTCACGCCTGTCCCATTCGACCTGCAGGAACGTGAGCACCACCACGGCCAAACCCACCACACTGGTCATGATCGCGACCAGGCGTCTGAGGTAAGTGATCTTGGAGGTCTGACTCGTCAAGGTGCGGGCCCGGCTAGGCTGGTTGGGCTCGTATCGTCAGCGTGGTGGCACGGCGGGATAGGAACGTCGTGCAAATTATGAACAAAACGGCGGGGGGATTGCACGCGGTTTTGCTGCGCGCGGGCGCGCAATCGTTTGTCATCCAATGAACCCTTTCGGGCGTTCCAGCAAGCCGTGGCGCATCGGATTGGCACTCGGCGAAGTGCATCGGTATACTCCGCCAGCCTTCTGGGGGCCTATAGCTCAGTTGGTTAGAGCAGAGGACTCATAATCCTTTGGTCCACGGTTCGAGTCCGTGTGGGCCCACCAATAAAATCAGAGAGTTAAGCCAGCCTTCGAGCTGGCTTTTTCTTTTTTGTGGCCAGAACAAAAAATTGGTCACCGTTCAGATATCCCTTCGTTACGCTTGGCATTTCCGCTCATCCGGCCTCTCAACCACGATGTGAAGGCTATTGCCTGGATGAGCAGCAGGATCCCAAGTTGGACGCGCAGCGTGGCATGGAGGCCGCCCTGCTTATCCCCGCCTGGCCAATATCTGTGATATTTCCACACCGCTGAAGATGGCCGAGTTACGACCACGCCAGGAGAATGGTGCGAATGATCGAGGCGAGCGTGCTTGGTCACAGGCGCCGGTCGAACCGGTGCAGGTTTTCGACACTTGTATTTCGCCGGTACGGGCGGCGTGGCGAGTTGGGCGCTGAAACCCTGCGAAGGGTTGATCCTGATCGATGCCTTGAACAACGCTGATGAAGCCCAGCGCTATATCGATGCAGGCTTGCACAAGCTCGGCCTTGATCCAGCCGACATCCGTTACCTGCTGATCACCCATGGACATGGCGATCAGGCGTATCTGGTAGAGAAGTTCAAGTCGCGTGTGGTGATGAGCGAGCAGTATTGGTAGGAGCTTGAAAAGCCCAAGTTGGAGTTCAGCAGTCCGCGTTGGGGACAGCCGCCCAAGCGCGACATGGCAGTCAAGGATGGTGATCTGTTGGCCCTCGGCAATACCCGTGTGCAGCTATATGTCACGCCAGGGCATACGCCGGGCACGCTCTCGCTGATCTTCTCGGTGTATGACCAGGGCGTCGAACACAAGGTGGCCCTATGGGGCGGCACGGGGCTCAACTTCGGCCCGGATCGTCAGCGTATTCTCACTTACTCTGCTTCTGCTGAGCGCTTCCGGGGGCTGGCCAAGGCGCAGGGCGCCGACATTTTCATTTCCAACCATCCTGCTCGCGATGGTGCGCGAGAACGCTTGCCCATGCTCAAGCAGCGTCAGCCCAGCCAGGCATATCCATTCGTAGTTGAGCCTGTCGAGGTTCAAGGCGCATTCGAGCTGCTGCGCGACTGTTCCTATGCCCAGGCTCTACAACTGGACGCGAAGAAGCACTGATAGCGATCGCTGGCTCGTGTACGGCGCCATGCCGTCAGCCTTGGCCAAAGGTCTGGGGTATGCGCTGCATCGGTGTTTCTTGGCGATATAAACGTGTCGTTGAAACGCGCCAGATTCGGCTCAGTAGGACGGCTGCAATTGTCAGCTGACTTCGCCAGAGTCCAAGTGGTCTATGCGCTGGAAGCGCTCGACGAGAAAGTCTATGAAATGGCGCACCTTGGCTGACAGGTGGTGTTGTTCGGAATAGATGGCATAGACATCCGCCGGTACAGCCTGAGTATCTTCGAGTATAAGGCGCAGACGCCCGCTACGGACGTAACGCGCGATATCCCATTCCGCCCGCAGTAGAATTCCCCGGCCTTCCAGAGCCCAATTCAGTGCGACCTCTCCATCGTTGCAGCTTAGGTTGCTGCGTACCTTGACGCTACGCGTGCGCTGGCCTTCGAGAAATTCCCATACCCCGTGAATACTATCGTTCTGTCTCAAGAAGATGCAGTTGTGTTGTGACAGTTCCTGCAGGCGCTGTGGGGTACCGTGGCGCTCGAGGTAGAGCGGTGATGCGCACAGCAGCCGTCGATTGCTGGCGATTCGTCGAGCGTGGAAGCGAGCATCGGGCAGGCTTCCGAAGCGGATGACCAAGTCGAGGCCGTTGGCGGCCAGATCCATGGGGTGGTCGGAGAGTATCAGTTGCGCCTCGACCTCCGGATAGCGATCCAGAAATACAGAAAGCGCCGGGCCAATGTGACGTCGACCGAAGCCCAGTGAGGCGTTGATGCGCAGTAGGCCTTTGGGGGCCTGGCGCGAACTGGTGACCAGTTCTTCGAGTGATTCGATGTCACCAAGAATGCGCCCGGCATGACGAAAGTAGATTTCCCCCTCCGGGGTCAGACCGAGTGATCGGGTGGTGCGATTAACCAGTCTCACGCCGAGCCGCTGTTCAAGCGCTGCCAGGCGCTTGCTCACGGCCGGAGGCGTGATGCCAAGCTCACGCGCTGTAGCCGCTAAGTTGCCCTGCATTGCTAGCAAATGAAAGAAGGTCAGGTCTTGGGGTCTGCTCACTATTAACTCTAATTCATTAAAGTTGTTATTTTTGGTCAGGTAATCTGCTTGTTTTCACTGCTTATACTCCCTCGACCGCAGCATAGCGGCCGTATTCTTCGACAACAAAAAAGAAAATGGAGCGCAGCATGAAAACCTACAAGATTGCAGCAATTCCCGGCGATGGTATCGGTACTGAGGTCATTGAGGCCGGTCTAGAGGTTCTGCAGGCACTGGCGCGCCAGCAGGGTAACTTCGCTTTCGATGTGACTCACTACCCTTGGGATTCGGAGTACTACCTCAAGCACGGCCATTACATTCCGCAAGGCGGACTCGGTGAGCTGAAACAGGCCGATGCCATCTTCTTTGGCGCTGTCGGCAGCCTGAAAGTCGCCGACCACATTTCCCTTTGGGGCCTGCGTCTGCCGATCTGCCAGGGTTTCGACCAGTACGCCAACGTCCGTCCAGCACGCGTGCTGCCGGGTATCAAGAGCCCACTGGTCAATGGCAGCGCCATCGATTGGGTGATCGTGCGCGAGAACTCAGAAGGCGAATATTCTGGCAGTGGCGGGCGTGTGCATCAGGGCCTGCCAATCGAAGTGGCTACCGAGGTTTCCACCTTCACTCGGGTGGGGGTCGAGCGCATCCATCGCTTTGCCTTCGAGCTCGCGCGCAGCCGGCCTGCCAAGCACCTGACGCTGGTGACCAAGTCCAACGCCCAGCGTCATGGCATGGTGTTATGGGATGAGGTGTTCGCTGAAGTCGCGGTGGACTATCCGGACGTCACCACTCACCGTGAACTGGTCGATGCGGTGACCACGACCATGGTGCTCAAACCGGAAAAGCTCGACGTCATCGTGGCAACCAACCTGCACGCCGACATCCTCTCCGATCTCGCCGCCGCACTCTCTGGCAGCCTGGGTATCGCCCCCACCGCCAACCTCAATCCCGATGGCAGCTTCCCCTCGATGTTCGAGCCTATCCATGGTTCTGCATTCGATATTACTGGCAAGGGTATCGCCAATCCGATCGCGACCTTCTGGACTGCAGCGATGATGCTCGAGCATCTGGGTGAGAAAGGTGCCAGCGAGCATTTGATGAGTGCCATCGAAAAGGTCACCGCCAGTGGTCTGCACACGCCTGACTTGGGTGGCACAGCGACTACCCGACAGGTTACCGGCGCTGTGCTCGACGCCATCTCTGGCTGATTTGCTGATCGTATTTACTCCCCCATCAGGCTGTGATTGCTCTCGGGTGCGTATGCACCCGAGAGCGCAGTCGTGGAACTGGCATTACAAAAATAATGAGCTGGAGTTCACTCGCGATGAGTCCTATCGAAATCACCCTGCTTTTTTTGCTGTTTGCAACCGTCATGTTCGTTTGGGAAAAGATCCCCCTGGCCTTGACCTCCGTCATCGTCTGCCTGGGGCTGGTCTTGACTGGCGTGCTGGATGCCAAGAGCGCCTTCAATGGCTTCATCAACACCAACGTTATTCTCTTCGTCGGGATGTTTATTGTCGGCGGTGCATTGTTCGAGACTGGGATGGCCAACCGTATCGGTGGCCTGGTCACACGTTTCGCCAAGACTGAGCGGCAGTTGATCGTGGCTATCATGATCATCGTCGGTGCGTTGTCGGGTTTTCTCTCCAACACCGGCACAGCTGCCGTGCTGATCCCAGTGGTCATTGGTATCGCAGCGAAGTCCGGTTTCTCGCGCTCGCGCCTGCTTATGCCACTTGTATTTGCGGCGGCGATGGGGGGCAACCTGTCACTGATTGGTGCGCCCGGGAACCTCATCGCCCAGAGCGCATTGCAGAATATCGGTCTCGAGTTCGGTTTTTTCGAATATGCCAAGGTGGGATTGCCGTTGCTAGTCGGCGGTATTCTGTATTTCGCTCTGTTCGGTCATAAGTTGCTACCTGCTGGTTCGAATCAGCACTTGCAGGGGGCGGCAGATGGCCGTGACTTCAGTGCGGTACCGAAGTGGAAGCAAATCACCGCACTCGTGGTGATGGTCTCGACCATCCTCGGCATGATTTTCGAGAGCATGATCGGTATTCCGCTGCATATTACCGCTTGCATCGGAGCCGTCGTGTTGGTGCTCGTCGGGGTAATGAGCGAGAAACAGGCATATCAATCCATCGATACGCAAACCATCTTTATCTTTGGCGGCACCCTGGCTCTGGCTAGCGCCTTGGAGCAGACCGGAGCGGGCGCCAGTGTGGCAAAAAACATCATGGATCTGCTCGGTAGCGATGCATCTCCGGTGGTGTTGCTGATGGTTGTTTTCTTCATCTCTTGTGTGCTGACCAATTTCATGTCCAATACCGCGACCACTGCCTTGCTAGTGCCGATCGGCATGTCCATTGCGAGTAATCTTGGGGCTGATCCAAGGGCAGTACTGATGGCAATCGTGATCGGGGGCTCCTGCGCCTATGCCACCCCTATTGGCATGCCGGCCAACTTGATGGTGCTTTCGGCCGGTGGTTACAAGTTCTCCGATTATGTGAAGTGCGGGCTGCCACTGATCCTGGTGGCGGGCGCCATTGCTATTCCTCTATTGCTGTTGTTCTTCCCGTTCTTCCCAGGTTGAGGACGGAAAGTGACACATTCAGCAAATGTGCCACTAACGACCCGCTGGGAGCTATTGCCAGCGGGTCGTTTATCTTTTTTGGCTTTTCGTTGATTCGGTTGAGCTGATTGTATTGGCGTGGTTCGATTTCGCTATTGGGAATTGCTCTAAGTCACTTTTGCGTTGCCGGCTTGCCTTGATTTTAAGGTCAACGTCAGTCTCGGTCAGGTCCGCCGAGCTTCCTGCACGTTTAGCAAATCGGGCATTCTTGTAAGCGCCCGAATGCATGACTTTGTGGCACGCGTTGACTCAAGGTGACGGGGGTTACCAGGTTGCTCGAATTGTTAGACCTACGCAGTCAGGTGCTGAATTGACCGTTTTCCAGCAAAAAGGCGGCACCTTCTGCGATGTCTCGTCTGATCGCGGCTGCGGCCACTGCAGCATCACCTCTTTCAAGTGCATCTACCGTTTCCTCGTGGAAATCGATTTGAAGTATTTGCCCGAGATCTCCATCGAAATGGCTACCAAATTGTCGCAGGAACGGACCTATCTGTAGCCAGAGTGTCTCGATCAGAAACATTAGCGACTCGGAATGGCTGGCCTGGTAGATCAGGAATTTGAACTCGTAGTTGCGCAGCAGATAGTCATCAATATCTCGATTGCGAGCTGCCTGGGTCAGGGCCGTAGCACCTTTCTTGATGGCTTTCAGTTCACTGGCGGTAAGGTGCTGCGTAGCCTGCTCGGTGGCGGCTCCCTCGCAGATCTGGCGAGTATTCATCAGGTCGCTAAAGCGCTGGCGCGTCATCACAGGCAGAGTCATCGAACCGTTGGGCAACTGCGCCAGCGCTCGCAGCGATTGCAGCTTCATCAACGCCGCTCGTACCGGCATGTCGCTGGTACCAAGTTCTCGGGCGATCTTGCGTGAAGTCAGTTTCTGCCCAGGGTGAATCTGCCCGGCCATTAGCGCGCGCATCAAGCGTTGATAGACGATCTCGTGCAGAGGGGTCGCTTCGATCGTATCCAAACCCAGCGTATTCGCTTCTTTCACTCAGGACTCCAAGACTATGTGCTTGCTGACGGGAGTCTAGCAGGCGGGCTTGCTTTGTTTCGACCGCAAACATAATATGCGATTTGTGATCTGCGATCGCATTTTGGGTTGCCTCAAAGCGGAGCCTCTCTGGCGCGCTGGGCCTGCGAATAGGAGGTGGTCGGTGGCTGAGCGCAAGAGTCTGGTTGCGGTGATTGGCTGTGGCTTGATTGGCGAAAGCTGGGCTGCGCTTTTCTTGGCTCATGGCTTTGACGTCCAGGCCTGGGATCCTAGTGACGCCGTGTTGAGAGGTTTCGTTGGGCGTCTTGTCAGGCCGTTGGCACAGCTTGAAAGTCTGGGGTTGGATCCTGCGCAACGGGGCCAATTGCGCTTGGCCAGCGGTCTAGGTGATGCCCTACAGGGCGCCACGCTGGTGCAGGAAAACGCGCCGGAAAACATCGCGCTCAAGCAGGCTCTGTATGCCGATATGGAAGCTCTGCTGCCTGCGCAGGCCATCATCGCCTCTAGCACTTCGGCACTGACCTGGTCCGAACTCGCACCTGGCATGCGTGAGCCGCGCCGCCTGATTACTGCGCACCCGTTCAACCCCCCACATCTTGTGCCACTGGTCGAGCTGTACGGTATCGACGCTATTGTGCTGGACAAGGCAGAAGCGCTGTACCGCAGTGTCGGTCGCCACCCGGTACGGCTGAAGAAGGATGCCGTCGGCCATATTGCCAACCGGCTGGCCTCGGCACTCTGGCGTGAGGCGGTGCACATCGTTGCCGAGGGTATCGCTGATGTCGCCGAGGTCGATGCGGCGCTGGTGCACGGGCCAGGCCTGCGCTGGTCGGTGACCGGCGCGCATATGACCTACCACCTTGGTGGCGGGCAGGACGGCATCGCCCATTATCTTCGCCATCTAGGCCCCAGCCAGGAACGTCGCTGGGCATCGTTGGGGGCGCCGCGCCTGGATGAGGCGGTCTGCCGCGCGCTGGTCGAGGGCATCGAACGCGAGGCCGAAGGCCGCTCGATTGCTGAGCTCGAGGCACGTCGCGATACCGGCCTGATCAATGCCCTGCGCGCTCGGGAGGTCGGTCATGAGCCAGAGTGACGTTGTACGCATTGCCCTGATCCATGCGCTCGAGGAATCCGTCTTGCCTGCGCGTCGCGCCTTCGCCGAGGTCTGGCCGGAGGCGTTCTGCTTCGACCTGCTCGATACCTCGCTGGCCATTGATCTGGCGGCAGCAGGGCGTCTCGACGAGTCGATGACGACCCGCTTCGAAACCCTGGCCCGCTACAGCCTGGCCCATCAGGGCAAGGCCGGTGCGACCCAGGCGATTCTGTTCACCTGCTCGGCATTCGGCCCGGCCATCGATGCCTTGAAAGCCCTGTTGCCGGTGCCGGTACTGCGCCCCAACGAAGCAGCGTTCGAGCAGGCCCTGGAGCATGGCTCGCGCATCGGCCTGGTCGTTACCTATGAGCCATCCTTAGCTTCGCTGCGCGACGAACTGCAGGCCATGGCGCGTCAGCGCGGGCGCGCCGTCGAGGTGGTGCCGATCCTGGCCAAGGGCGCTTTGGCCGCGCTGAAGGCCGGCGATGGTGAGGGCCACGACCAATTGGTGGTCAGCGCCTGCGCTGCGTTCGCTGATCTGGATGTCGTCGTGCTCGGTCAGTTTTCCCTGGCCCGTGCCGCTGCCGCGGTGCAGGGCGTCTTCGCGGTTCCCGTTCTGACCACACCCGGTTGCGCCGTCGAAGCGCTGCGCCGCCGATTGGAATTCAACAGCGCCTCCCATGCTTCTCTGTCTTCACACAGGATCATGCCATGAACATCAGTGCCAGCGAACTTTCGCAGATGGATCGTCGCAGTTTGCTACATCCGCTTACTTCGATCGCCGATCACCTGCGTGATGGCCCGGCGATCTACAGCCATGCCGAAGGCGTGCGCCTCTACGATGGCCAGGGCGGGGAGTGGCTCGACATGGGCGCCGGGCTGTGGTGCGTGAACGTCGGCTATGGGCGTGCCGCACTGGCCGATGCTGCCAGCGATGCGATGAAGCGCCTGAGCTTCCAGCATCTGTTCGGCTCGGCGGGCTCGGAATCGAGCATTCGTCTGGCCGACCGGCTGCTCAACCTGTTCCGTGAGAAAGCGGCGGCGCCGCAGATGGCGCGAGTGTTTTTCGGCACCTCGGGTTCGGACGCCAACGATACCGCCGTCAAGCTGGTGCGTTACTACAACAATCTGCGTGGCCTGCCGACCAAGAAGAAGATCATCTCGCGCATTGGCAGCTATCACGGCGTCACCTGCGCCAGCGGCAGCCTGACTGGCATCGTCTCCTATCACAAGGCCTTCGACCTGCCATTGGAGGGCGTATTGCATACGTCCTGCCCGCACCATTTCGCCTTCGCCCAGCCTGGTGAGAGTGAAGCAGCTTTCACCCAGCGTATGGTTGCCGACCTCGAAGCGCTGATCGTCCGGGAGGGCGCGCACAGCATCGCGGCTTTCATTGCCGAACCGGTGATGGGAACCGGTGGTGTGGTGCTGCCGCCAGCCGGTTATTTCGAGCAGGTGCAGGCGGTGCTCGATCGCCATGACATTCTGCTCATCGTCGACGAAGTGATCACCGGGTTCGGCCGTACCGGGCATTGGTTCGGTACCGGCGCCTATGGCCTGCGCCCGGACATCGTGTCCTTGGCCAAGGGGCTGACCAGCGCCTATTTCCCACTGTCCGCGTCGCTGGTTTCGCAGCGCATCTGGTCGGTGCTCGAGACCACCTCGGCGGAGGTTGGCACCTTCATGCACGGTTTCACCTACTCCGGGCATCCGGTCGGTTGCGCAGTCGCGCTGGCCAACCTGGACATCCTGGAGCAGGAATCGCTGGTGGAGAACGCCGCTCGCATGGGCGACTACCTGATCCAGGCGTTACGCCAGCGCATTGGTGACGACCCTTATGTCGGCGATATCCGTGGCGTCGGCCTGATGGTCGGTGTCGAGTTCGTCGCCGAGCGCGGTGCTCGCCGCATGTTTGAGGCCAACCAGGCGCCGCACCGTGTCGTTGCCCGGCATGCCAAGAGTGCCGGCGTGCTGACTCGCGCGCTGCCGTTCGGTCACGTCAACTCCTTCTCGCCACCACTGACCGTCACCACCGACGACATTGATCGTGCCGCCGACGCTTATGCGCGAGCCCTGAAAGCGGCACATCCAGAGTTGGCGGATTTGGCCGCACGTTGAACAAAGAATCCGTATTTCGGTTGAGGAGCAAAGCTATGTCATTCGATAAGCAGGTCTGCCTGGTAACGGGTGCTACCTCGGGTATAGGTCGGGCGGTGGCCGAGGAGTTGGCGGCGCGTGGCGCTGACCTGGTTCTCATCGGACGTGATCGAGAAAAAGGACAATCGCTGGTCGAGCGGCTGCTCGCCAAAGGCGCGCGGGCGGTATTCGTGGCTGAGGATCTCACCGACCGGCAGGCGCCCGAGCGGATCGTCAAAGCCAGTCTCGATGCCTATGGGCGTATCGATGTGTTGGTGAATAACGCCGGGTTGCTGATCAACGGCACCGTGTTGGAGTGCACTGACGAGCAATGGGCCCAGGTGCTCGATCTGAACCTGTCGGCAGCGATGCGCCTGTCGCGGGCCGTGTTGCCGGTCATGCTCAAACAGGGGGAGGGGTCGATTGTCAATGTCGCCTCGGACTGGGCCTTGATGGGTGCGCAGGGCGCCACCGCTTATTGCGTGTCCAAAGCAGCCCTTACCCAACTGACGCGGTGCATGGCGCTGGACTATGCGAAGCAGGGCGTGCGCGTCAATGCAGTGTGCCCGTCGGATACAGATACCCCCATGCTCGATCTGGCCTACGAGGGCGATGACCGTGACTGGAAGGTGCGGACCCTCGCCGCGAGCATCCCCATGGGGCGCGTCGCGCAGGTCGAGGAGGTGGCCAAGGCAGTGGCGTTCGTTGCCTCGCGGGATGCCAGCTTCATGACCGGTGCGCTGGTGCCTGTAGATGGCGGCACATCAGCGCAGTGAGCCACCTCTTTGAGTCATTCAGGAATTTCGCAGATGTCGCATATCGAGCGTAATTTGATCGCAGGCGCCTGGTGGGAGGGCGCCGGTAGTCTGGAGAATCGCAACCCTTCCGATCTTGATGACCTGATCGGACATTACGCGATCGCCAGCCCGGATGAAGTAGCTGACGCCTGTGCCGCCGCCGCCGAGGCGCAGCAGGAGTGGCGTTACAGCACGCCTCAGGTCAGAGCTGAATTGCTCGAACGCATCGCCCAGGGCATCGCCAAGCGTGAGCAGGAAATTGCCACGATGCTGGCGCGCGAAGAAGGCAAGATTCTCAGCGAAGCGCTGGCTGAGACGCGCCGTGCCGTGCAGATATTTCGCTTCTATGCAGGCGAAGCTTTGCGCCTGGCGGGGGAGTCGATCGCATCGGTGCGCTCTGATATCGACATCGAGACACGGCGAGAGCCCATCGGTGTGGTCGGCCTGATCACCCCCTGGAACTTTCCAATCGCCATCCCAGCCTGGAAGGTGGCGCCGGCACTGGCCTATGGCAATAGCGTGGTGCTCAAGCCGGCAGAGTTGACTCCCGGTACCGCTCACCTGCTGGCAAGCATCATCCGTGAGGCGGGCTGCCCAGCTGGCGTGTTCAACCTGGTCATGGGGCCTGGGGCGAGTGTGGGCGCCGCGTTGGTCGACAACCCGCACGTGCGGGGGCTGTCGTTCACTGGCTCGGTGCCTACCGGCAGGCGCATCGCCCAACGTGCGGCGGTGGACCTTAAGCGGGTGCAACTGGAAATGGGCGGCAAGAACCCCATGGTCATTCTGGAGGATGCTGACCTCGAGGTAGCGGTGGAAGCAAGCCTCAATGGATCTTTTCACTCCACCGGGCAGCGCTGTACCGCCTCTTCGCGGCTGATCGTGCAAGCCTCGATCCATGACGCCTTCGTCGACGCCCTGGCCAAGCGCATGGCTTCCTTGAAGGTTGGTCATGCACTGGCCAGCGATAGCCAGATCGGCCCCGTGGTATCGGCCGAGCAACTGGCCAGCAATCTGCGCTACGTCCGACTCGCGGCTGCCGAGGGCTGTGAGGTGATCGGTGGGGAGCATATCGAGTTGCGCACCCGTGGCCATTATCAGCGCCCAGCTTTGTTCCTGGGAGCCGGTGCTGACATGCAAGTAAGCCAGGAGGAAATCTTCGGTCCTTGCGCGAGCGTGATCCGGGTCGATGACTTCGACGAGGCGCTGCAGGTCGCCAATGGCACCGCGTTCGGGCTGTCCGCCGGTATCTGCACGCGTAGCCTGAAGCATGCACGCGAATTCCGTCGCCAGGTTCAGAGCGGCATGGTGATGATCAACGTCGCAACAGCGGGAGTCGATTATCACGTGCCTTTTGGGGGAACCAAGGCCAGCAGCTTCGGCCCACGAGAGCAAGGCCGTGCCGCCGCCGAGTTCTACACCCTGAGCAAGACTGCCTACCAATTCTCAGGGTAAGACCATGATCGCTCCACGCTTTTGCGGGCCAGAGCCGCCCGCCCGACAACATGCCTGCAGCCTTTCGCTACGCGCCTCAGCGCGTCCGTCGGCAAGAGTTCTTCAATTTCACCGCAAGCAGTGAGAACAGTCATGAACAAACACGATACCCGCACCTGGCAAACCATCGATGCGCAACACCACCTGCACCCTTTCACCAACACCCGTGAACTCAATGAGCGCGGCGTACGCGTCATCGAGTCGGCCAAGGGCGTCTACTTGCGCGATAGCGAGGGCAATCGAATTCTCGATGGCATGAGTGGCCTCTGGTGCGTCGCGGTCGGTCATGGTCGCAACGAAATCGCTGATGCCGTTGCCAAGCAACTGCGCGATCTGACGTTCTACAACACCTTCTTCAATACCACCCACCCGCCGGTGGTGGAGCTGTCTCGGCGTTTGGCAGAAGTGACGCCGGCGCAGTTCAACCGCTTCTTCTTCACTGGTTCGGGTTCCGAGTCCAACGACACCATCTTCCGCCTCGCGCGTTATTACTGGGAGCTGGAGGGCAAGCCGGAGAAGCAGATCTATATCGGTCGCCATAACGGTTATCACGGTTCGACGGTCGCCGCGGCCTCGATCGGTGGTTTCGGTTCCATGCACCGCCAGGGCGGCATGCCCATCCCCGGTATCGTCCACGCGCCGCAGCCGTTCTGGTGGGGGGAGGGCGGTGAGATGGACCCGCTTGACTTCGGTCGGCATGTGGCGCGCGAAACCTTGAAACTGATCGATCAGATTGGCGCCCACAAGGTGGCCGCGATGTTCGCTGAGCCTATCCAGGGCGCCGGTGGTGTCATCATTCCGCCGGCTACATACTGGCCGGAGCTCTCCGCTGGTCTCAAGGAACGTGACGTGTTGCTGGTTTCCGACGAAGTCATCTGTGGCTTCGGGCGTACCGGCGAGTGGTTCGGCTGCGAGCTGATGGGCAGCCAGCCGGATTTCCTCACCATGGCCAAGGGCATCACCTCCGGTTATGTGCCGATGGGCGCGGTAGCGGTATCCGACCGTATCGCAGCAGCGCTATTGGAGAAAGGCGACGAGTTCGCCCACGGCTACACCTATTCCGGTCACCCAGCGGCTTGCGCCGCCGCGCTTGCTACCTTGGACATCCTGCAGGGTGAGAAGCTTGTCGAGCGCGTGCGTGACGATATTGGCCCATACCTGCAAAGCCGCTGGCGAGCTTTGAATGACCATCCGCTCGTTGGCGATGCCAACATGGTTGGCCTGATCGGTTCGCTTCAGCTGACTCCGGACAAGGCTGCTCGTGCCAGCTTCCCTGGCGAGGCAAATATCGGCCTGATCGCCCGTGACTTCTCGTTCCAGAACGGTTTGGTGATGCGTGCAGTCGGCCAGCGCATGGTCATTGCCCCGCCATTGACGCTGAGTCATGCGGAAGCCGATGAGCTGATCTCTACGGTGGTCAAGGTGCTCGATCTGACCCACGCCCATGCGCGGCGCCAGGGCTTGGTGAACTGATCCGTCCTCACCCATGAGTGAATTCAAATGAATATCAAGTCGCCCGCAGGGGCAGAGTTGGATGAGCTTCGGGTATTTCTCGAGAAGTACCCTGACGTACAGGGGATCGATCTTGTGCTCAATGACTGTCATGGCATTGGTCGTGGCAAGATCATTCGACGTCACGAACTCGAGGCGCTCTACACCACAGGACGACCGATTCCTGCCTCGATGTTCGGCCAGGACGTCGCGGGCGACGACGTGGATGGCTCCGGCGTGGTGCTGTACGACGGCGGTGGAGACAAGCGCTGCTGGCCGATTCCGGGAACGCTCGGTTTCGTTCCCCATACGGGGCGCGGCCTGGTACTGGTGACCATGTTCGAGGGGGATGGCTCGGCGTTCAGCGCCGATCCGCGGCATGCGCTGGTGCGCTGGGTCGAGATGGCGAAAGCGCAAGGCTACACGCCCATGGGAGCCTTCGAGCTGGAGTTCTATCTGGTCGATAAGGAGCGTGATGCAAGAGGGCTTCCACAGCCGGCGCGTTACGCCTTGAGCGGAAGGCGTTCGTTGAACCGCAACACCATGTCGGTAGATGAGCTCGACGAAATGGCGCCGTTCTTCGAGATGATCTACGAAGGCGCAGCACATCTCGGCCTGCCGCTGGAGTCGGTGATCTCCGAGTATGCGGTGGGCCAATATGAGCTCACCATCCGCTATCGCGATCTGCTGCGCGCCGCCGATGACCTGGTGATCGCCAAGCGACTGGTTCGTTCGGCCGCCAGGCGCTTTGGCATGGAAGCCTGCTTCATGGCCAAACCCTTTGGCCAGGAGGCTGGCTCTGGCATGCATTTACATCTCTCTCTGAACAGCCGCGACGGCGAAAATCTCTTCGCGGATACTGCGCAGGGAGAACTAAACCCGTTGCTGCTGAATGCTATCGGCGGGGTGCGACACACCATCGGCGACACTATGCTGGTGTTGGCACCGTTCCTCAATTCCTGGCGCCGCTTCGCCTCCGTGTCCTACTCGCCGGCCTCCGACACCTGGGGCTTCGAGAACCGTACCGTGGCCATCCGGGTACCCAATACCTCCGGGCATGCCAGGCATTTCGAGCACCGGGTCGCGGGAGTGGATGCCAATCCCTACCTGGTGGCTGCAGTCACCCTCGCTGGGGCTTTGCGTGGAATCGAGATGGGCATTGACCCGGGGCCGGCAGCTCAGGGCAACAGCTATGACAGTGATCACGTCGCCGATCTGCCACGCAGTTGGCTGGATGCCATCGATCGACTAGAGGCATCGCCATTCATGCGCGACGTACTCGGGGCGTCGATCCACCAGGGCTTCGTCGCCATCAAGCGGGCGGAGTACCAGCGCCTTGCACCGATAGTGACCGAGGTCGAGTGGGATCTCTACGGATTCACTGTATAAACCGCAGCGCTTTTAGTGGCGCGGCGAATATCTGCGTCTCGTCACAAAGTGGCGAGCCTCACTTCAATCGTTTCTGAGATAAAGACATGAGTCGTGATTTATTTTGGTCAATCGCGATGATAGCGGTTACAGCCATCTGGGGATGGAGCTTTGCTGCAAAGCATGACTTGTTGTTAGAGATGAATGCGTCTGCGCTAAATGCCTACATGTTTCTATTGGCTGCAGTGGCCGTGCTGCCATTTTCCATTCAGTCTTTTTACAGGATGAGAAAAGCTGACTGGATGTCAGGCATAGGTATTGGATGTGTGTTGTTCATGGCGTTCGCATTGCAGACCGCTGGCGTTGCAATTACAACACCTTCCAATGCTGGATTCATTACTGGGTTATGCACAGTATTTACGCCGATTATTCTATATGTGATTGCCAAGGGACGAGTGAGAAAACATCAGTCTGCGGGGATCGCGATTGCTGTGGTAGGTCTGGCAATGCTGAGCCTTGATGGGTTTAGCGTTAACTTCGGCGATGTCCTGATTTTGGGGTGTGCCGTTGCGTTTGCCATGCATATTGTCGCTGTCTCTCTATTTGTAAGGATGCCCGTTGCAATCGCTTCTACGTTTCTACAGCTATTGACCGTCGGCATCCTCTCGGCGGCGTGGAGCTTGTATGAGGGAAGTCTGGCAATGCCCGAAGGTCGGTCTTCTATTGTTAGCATCCTCATTGTGGCAATCCTGGCGACTGGCCTTGGATATGTGATCCAAGTGCGTGCGCAAATGAGGCTTCCAGCTGAAAAGGTTGCATTGATTCTTATATGTGAGCCGGTGTTTGCTGGGGTGTTTGGATATTGGCTGGCAGATGTCCGGCTGTCCTTGATAAATATCATTGGGGCCTTGCTGATCTTGCTAGGGATCTTTGTAAGTGAGTTCGGCTGGAGGCGTTCCTCGCTGCCAGCAACCTTCAATTGTAATAAGCCAGTGCTCTAGCGGTCTGCGCCCGTCATTTTGCTTGTTTGCCTGGTCATCGCTTTAAAGGTCATGCTCAGCGATGACCAGACTCAAGGGGAAACCACGCCCCTGAAAACAATGTGAATTTCAATATGAGGACCTTTACGCGATACACAAGGCGACGACGAGAAACACAACTTTTGGTGCTTCAGAATCCTTTGGTCCACGGTTCGAGTCCGTGTGGGCCCACCACCTTCAAAGCCGCGCATTGCGCGGCTTTATGCGTTCTGGAGCAGCGACGTCCTGATTGGCTTCATGGCCAAGGGCGCCAAATCGCCACAGATCTGGTAAGCCAGTCGCCTCTGGCACGTTTCAGCTGGCAGCACCCCTCAAGACGCCATTCGTTTCAGCCGTGGTGCGCAGAGCGGTCCTGCCGATGCATAACGGCGAGTATTTCGCCCAACGGTGTGCGCGATCATCACTGCTGCATACCCAGTGGGCGGAACTACTGAAAATCGAAGGCTTGCGTGCACCCTCTGCTCACTCCGATGTGGGTGGCAGGCCGGCATCGATAATGCTTTGAGCCACCGCCTCCATGCTGCTGCGGCTGGCCATGGCATCGCGTTGCAGACGACGATGGGCGTCGTTTTCGCCGATGCGATGGCGGGCCATGAGCAGGGCCTTGGCCATGGATATCTTGGAAACAGCCGGTTGCCGGGTCTGCAGTTTGCGCAGTTGCGCCAGCATGTCGATGCGCGCACGCCAGGCAGCGCGGGCCATCAACAGCTGGGTCAACAGGCCGAATGGCCGCAGTGGGCGCTCGATGACCGCTGCTGGCTGGGTTTCCAGTACCAGTTGCAGCATCGAGGGGTTCTCGTAGCCCACCACGGCGATAATCGGCGGCGCCTGTTCGCTCAGCCCTTCCACCAGCGACTGGGTGTTCAGGCGCTGGCTTAGCTCCACGGCGAGCAGCACTACGTCGGTATCGTCCGGCAAGCGTTCGGGCACCGGCCAACATTGTTCGACGATGCAGCCGATGCGCTGCAACTGGTCGAGCACCACGCGCGCCTCGGCGTCCACCGGGTGGATCACCAGAACACGCAGGCCCTTGAGTTCCCGTAACAGCGAAGGTGCGCTGCTCATCTCGCCCTCCCGCCGCTCATGGCTGCCCGTCCAGTTGGTAGTCGATCATGTAGGGGCTGGGTTTGACCGGTTGCTCGCTCTGCACCATCAGCTCGAAACGGCGCTGATGGTCGAGGCGGGCGATGCGTGGCCACAGCCAGGTGTGTTGAGTCTCTGCGTCGATCTGCACGCGGCCCTGAGGGGCGTCGAACTGTGCCCCGGCCAAGGCCTGGCGCAGCGCTTCGATGGATGGATCCTGCGCCCGACGCGCCGCTTCGGCGAACAGGTGCACCTGGAAGTACGCCGCCTCGGCGCCCGCCGTGAGTGGCGCCTCGTTGCCGAAGCGCGCCCGGTAGCGGGTTACGAATGCCTGGCTGGCAGGCGTTTGCAGGGTGGAGAACCACGGCGCCGCGGACACATGCCCCTCAGCCTCCTCGGCGCTCATGCGCAGTACGTCGACCTCGTTGGTGGCCAGGCTGACGATCGGCATGCGTGCCGGGTCGAAACCGGCCTGGCGATAGGCACGGTGCAGGGCCGGAATATCGCTGCCGACGATGGTCGAGTAGATCGCATCCGGCGCAGTGGCCCGGGCCTGATGCATGACCCGTTGAAAGTCTTCGGGCGTGGCGTGGAATGGCAGGTAGATTTCGTCCACCACCTCGCCGCCGGCCTGCTCGAACAGCTCGCGCATGATGCGGTTGGATTCGAACGGGTACACATACGAGCCGCCGACGAACAGCACGCGGTTGCCGAAGTGTTCCAGTACGTAGCGAGCCAGTTGCACCGAGTTCTGGTTCGGGGCCGAGCCGGTGTAATAGCACCACGGCGAGTACTCGAAGCCTTCGTACAGCGTCGGGTAGAACAGCAGGCGGCGACGGCTTTCCACCACCGGTAGTACGGTCTTGCGGGTGCTGGACATGTGCGTGCCGAACAGCACCTGCACCTGGTGTTCGTCACACAGGCGCACGGCACTGTCACGGTAGTCGGCCGGCTCGGCACCGGGACGGCCGTCCACGGGCACCAGGGGCCGACCGTGGATGCCGCCAGCATCGTTGACCTCGGCGATGGCCAGATGGGTGGCATTGGCCTGGGTGATCTCCGAGGCAGCGGTAAGGCTGCACTCGGAAAACAGCAGGCCGACTTTGAAGTCGGGGGGGCTCATGACGTCAGGCTTTCCCAGTCGATATGTTGTTCGAACGCGTGCGCCACCTGATACAGCGTGGCTTCGGCGTAATCGCGCGCCACCAGCATCATGCCCACCGGCAGGCCACTGGCGAGCCCGCAAGGGATCGACAGGGCCGGATGGCCGGTAACATCGAATGGCGCGGTGTTGGCGTTCATTTCCAGGGCTCGCTGCACCCACTCGCTGGCCGAGGCATCGGCGCTGGGTAGCTTGGGCGCCTTGAGCGGTACCGTGGGCATCAGCAGCACGTCGAAATCCTGCAGGTTTTGGTCGTAGGCCGCGCGCAATTGCCGGGCAGCATTCTGGGCCTTGGCATAGTACTGGCCGCCAAAGCGCTTGTAGGCGTATTCACCGGCCAACAGGCAGGTTTTCAAGTCGTGGGGAAATTGCCCGGACTCGTTTTGCCAGTTCTGCTGCGCGTTCATCAGGCTCTGTACGTAGAGGCCCTTCCAGTTCGAGCCGTAGTTGTAGCCTTGCAGCAACTGGGTGGTGCCCTCCACCGCAATTGGCGTCCAGATCGCGTGGCCCAGGGCGTGCAGCGGGATCGAGACGTCTTGCACCTGCGCTCCCAGGCCCTCGAAGAGTGCCGCCGCACGACGCACCGCGGCGTCCACATCGGCTTCGGAGTTGGCATGGCCGAAGCCTTCGCGTACCACCGCGATGCGCAGGCCTTTGCAGCCTTTGCCCAGGGCCTGGGTGTAGGCCTCGGTGGGCACCACGCGATCCTGACGCGGATCGAGGCCATCGGCGCCGGCCAATACCTCCAGCAGCAGCGCATTGTCAGCCAGGTTGGCGCTCATCACCCCAGCATGGTCCAGGGTCATTTCGATGGGCATGATGCCGGTGTACGGGATCAGGCCGTGGGTCGGCTTCATGCCATAGATGCCGGAGTAGGCCGCGGGAATACGCACGGAGCCGCCCTGGTCGGTGCCGATGCCCAGGTCCACTTCGCCCGCGGCGATCAGCGCCGCACAGCCCGACGATGAACCGCCGGTGGAGTGGCCCGGGTTACGTGGGTTGTGCACCGCGCCGGTGGCATTGGTGTGGCTGCTGCCCGACACGCAGAAGAACTCGCAGTGAGCCTTGCCGAGGATCTGTCCACCCGCGTCCAGCACGCGGGTGGCGACGGTGGCGTCGATATCCGGCACGTAGCCGTGCAGGGTCGAGGCACCGTTCATCATCGGCACGCCGGCCAGGCAGATATTGTCCTTGAGTGCCACACGCTTGCCGGCCAGTTTGCCGGTTGCGGCGCCCTGGATTTCGGTGCGCACGTACCAGGCGTTGTAGCGGTTGTCTGCGGGTATCTGGCCGGGGCCGCGCGGGTAACGCGGCGGCGCGGGCGGTGTGGAGATGGCGTCGAGGCGGTCGTAGTCCTGCCACACGGCTTCGAGGATGTGCGCGTATTCGGTAAGCAGCGGCTCGCTCATTTGCAGGCCAAGGCTATGGCCGACTTCGGTGAGGTCGGCCAGGGTAGGGCGTTGAATAGACATGACAGGTTCCTTATGCATGAAAGCCCATGAAGCGCTCAGCGATGGCCTCGGCGCTGGTGTGGGCCGGGTCGACCTCGTCCACCAGCTTGCCGTTCTCGATGATCAGGATGCGGTCGGACAGGGCGCTGAGAAATTCGATGTCCTGTTCCACCAGGATCACCGCCAGGTTCTGTTCCACCCGCAAGCGCTGCAGGGTTTCGATTATTTCGTCGCAGATCGAGGGCTGGATGCCTTCGGTGGGTTCGTCCAGCAGAATGATTTTTGGCTCGCCGCACAGGCAGCGGGCCAGGGCCAGCAATTGTTGCTCACCGCCGGATAGTGCGCCGCCCGGTTGGTCGAGCAGGCGGTGCAGGCGTGGGAAGTACGCGAGGATGCGCTCGATGGTGGCGTCTGCCTTGGCGAAGTCCTTCACGCAGCCCATGCGCAGGTTTTCCCGCACGCTCAGGAACGGAAAGATCTGCCGGCCCTGCGGCACGTAGCCGATACCGGCACGGGCACGCTGATGGGCGGCGGCGCTGCTCAAGTCTTCACCGGCGAAGTGCAGGGTGCCGGCCATCGCGGGCAGTTCGCCCATCAGCGCGCGCAGCAGGGTGGTCTTGCCCATGCCATTGCGGCCCAGCACGCCCACGCAGGTGTTGGCGGCGCAGCTCAGACGAATGTCGCGCAGTACGGGAATACGGCCGTAGCCGGAGGATAAACCGATCACTTCAAGCATGTTTGATCTCCTGCTTGCCCAGATACGCTTCGCGAACGGCCGGGTCTTGGGTCACCTCGGCGAAACTGCCCTGGGCCAGGATCGCGCCCTGGTTGAACACGGTGACGGTGCCGGCGATCAGGCGGATGAACTCCATGTCGTGCTCGACCACCACCACGGTGCTGTGGAGGTTGATTTCCTTGATCAGCGCAGCGGTCTTGCGCACTTCCTGGTACGTCATGCCGGCGGCGGGTTCGTCCAGCAGGACCAGTTCCGGGCGTGAGGCGAGAATCATGCCCAGCTCTACCCATTGGCGTTGGCCATGGGCCAGGTTCCCCACCAGGCTCGTGCGTAGTTCGCTGAGGCCGATGCGCTGCAAGGTTTCCTCGGCGGTGTCACGGGCGGCGCTCGGGGATTGTTTGCGGCTGGCGGCCAGGCGAAGGTTTTCCAGCACGTCCAGGCCGTCGAACACACTGGGAGCCTGAGTCTTGATACCAATTCCCAACTGGGCAACCTTGTGTGGTGCCAGCCCGGAAATACGCTGGCCCTTGAAGTGGCACACGCCTCGGGTGGGTTTGAGTTGGCCGCTGAGCATCTTGAAAAAGGTACTTTTGCCGGCGCCGTTGGGGCCGATCAGGCAGCGCAGTTCGCCGCGCTCCAGTGTGAAGTCCACCTCTTTCACCGCGTGCACGCCGCCGAAGCTGACGCCCAGACCTTGAGTTTGCAGCAGGTTCATAGTGCGCGCTCCTGGGTGGTGGCCGGTCGTGGGCGACGTTGGAAAGCGCGCGCTACGCCGCTGCTCAAGGTCGGCATCAAACCGCGTGGCAGCAGCATGACGAAGGCCAGCAGGATCAGGCCCAGCACGAAGCCCGAGTCCACGTGCTGCTGCTCACCCAGCTGGGCCATCAGGGCCTGGATGCCGATGCACGCCAGGATGGGGCCGAACAAGGTGCCGCGCCCGCCGACGATTACCCAGATGATGATCTGCGCCGACTGTGCCAGCCCGAATACGCCGGGGCTGACGAAGGCTCCCCAGTTGGCGAACAGGCAGCCTGCCAGCCCGGCGATGCCTCCGCCGAGGCTGAACACGATGAGCTTGTGCAGCCGCGTGTCATAGCCCAGCAGCCCGGCGCGTTGTTCATTCTCGCGGATCGCCACCACCACCTTGCCGAAGCGGCTGGCAAGCAGTACGCGCAGCCCCAGATAACAGAGGATCAAAGCACCGCCGATCACCTGGAACAGGGTTTCCGGTTCCAGCACCCGCTCGGGGTTGAACGGAACGTTGAGGGTGGGAATCGCCGGAATGCCGTTGAAACCACCGAGCAGGGCACTGCCGATGTGGTACTCGGAACCGGACGTGGAGTTCATCACGTTGAACAGAATCAGGGTGAACGCCAGGGTAATCACACCTAGATAGACATCGCTGATGCCGCCATAGAACATGAAGTAGCCCATGGCCGCCGCTACCAGCGCCGGCACCGCGATGGCCAGTACTACCGGCCAGGTGCTGTCGCCCAGGTTGATCACGCCGATGGCATAGGCGTAGGCCCCGAGGCCGAAGAACGCCGCCTGGCCGAAGCACAGAATGCCGCCAAAGCCCCAGATGAAGGCCAGGCTCAGGGCCAACAGCGCCATCACCAGGTAGATGGTCAGGGACAGCAGGGTGAACAGGTCCAGCCACTGCGGCAGGATCGCCACCAGCACGGCCGCCAACGCGCAGCCGAGTACGGGCAGCAGGGTACGGATATCAACAGACATCAGAACGCCCTCCGAAAGAAACGACCGGTAATGCCCTGGGGCAATACGCGGATCAACACGATGGCTGCCAACAGCAGCGCCACTTCACCGAATACCGGCGTACTGAAGAAGGTCACTACCTGGCTGATCACGCCGAAGCCGCCCGCGGCGCTGAGGGTGCCGGTAATGACCGCACTGCCGCCGCCGATCACGGTAATGAAGGCCTTGGCGATGTAACTGGCGCCGAGTGTGGGAATCACCCCGGTGAGCGGGACCAGAACAGCGCCGCCCAGGCCGGCCAGCGCCGCGCCGAGACCGAACGTCAGGCTGTAGATGCGCCCCGGATTGGCGCCCAGCGCTGCCGCCATCTTGGCGTTTTGCATGGTGGCGCGGGCGCACAGGCCGAAGTGGGTGAAGCGCAGCAAGGCCCACATGCCCAGCAGCACGGCTACTGCCACGGCAATCACGAACAGGCCGTAGCCACTGGTTTGATAAGCCCCGATGCTGATGCCCGGCAACGGCGAGCTGATGCCCACTGTCGTGTTGCCGAACAGCATGGTGGCTGCGCCGGTCAGGGCCAGGCTCAGGCCCCAGGTGGCGAGCATGGTGTCGATCATTCGGCCATACAGGTGACGCACCAGCAGGCGCTCCACCAGCATGCCGAACACGCCCACGCTCAGCGGCGCCAATACCAGAATCGAGATCCAGATCGGCACATGCAGATGGTGAGTGGCGAGCACGGCGACGTAACCGCCGAGCATCATGAATTCACCGTGGGCCAGGTTGATGATCTTCATCATCCCGAACACCACCGCCAGGCCGATGCTCAGGAGCACCAGCGTGGCGATGGCGCCCACGATTTGCAGGGAAAAAATGGCTGCCCAATCCATGACAGCCCCCTTACTGCACGATGCTGTATTGTTTGGCGTCACGCGGGTTCTTCACCAGGTCGCACACGGCGGCGGTATCCGACGGTGCTTGCTGGGCGAAGCTTTCCACCACTTCCAGGCGGCGGTCGCGCACCTCGGCGATGTGCACGTCGAGCACGCAGTGATGAGTGGCCGGATCGACGCTGACCTTGCCGCTGGGCAGCTCCAGGCTGATGCCTTTTTCCAGGGCCTCGGTCACCGCCATGCGCTCGATCGAGCCTGCCTGCCGCACGCCTTCGGCCCAGAGCATCATGCCCTGGTAGGCACCCATCGCCAGCTCGGTGATGTAGGGGTAGTCGGCACCGAAGCGCTTGTGGAAACGCTCGACGAAGGCCTGGTTCTGCGGAGTGGCCAGTTCCTGCACGTAGTTCTGGCAGATGAGGATGCCGTTGCACTCCTCCGGCGAGAGCACGATGTGCTCGTTGCCACCGGCGAAGGTGGTCGAGGCGATCGGCAACTTGCCGCTCATGCCGGCGGCTTTCCATTGACGGTAGAACGACATATGGGCGCCACCCACCAGGGCCGACCAGACGAAGTCCGGCTTGGCTTCCTGGATCTTCGAGATGGTCGCGCCGAAGTTGGTGACATCCAGCGGGAAGAACTCGATGCCCACGCTTTCGCCACCAGCCTGTTCCACATACTTCTTCACCCAGGCCGTGACGATCTGTCCGTAGTTGTAGTCGGCCGCGACGATGTAGACCTTCTTGCCCCATTTCTTGGTGACGTGGGACACCAGCTTTTCCACGGTCTGGCCCGGTGTGACGCCGGTGGCGAAAACATTGCGGTCACACACGCCACCCTCGTACTGGTTGTTGTAGAAGTACAGGGTCTTGTAGCGACCGAGTACCGGGCGTACCACTTCACGCGAGGCCGAGGTGATACCGGCATGCACCACCGCCGCGCGGTCCTTCAGCGCGGCCTGCTGGGCGTACTGCGCGTAGAGCTGCATGTTCGACTGGGTGTCGTACTTGATCAGGTTCAGCGGGCGACCAAGCAGGCCGCCGGCGCCGTTGAGCTCTTCGACGGCGAAGGTGAGGGCGTCGACGATGGGCTTCCCGTAGATGTCCAGGCCACCGGAGTTGTCGTAGAGCGAGGCGATATTGATCGCGTCTTCAGCGGCGAACGCCGAGAAACTCTTCAGGCTCAAGGTGGAAAACGCAGCAGCGGAGATCGCGGACGTACGCAGGAAAGCACGACGATTCATAGCCATTTGGGATACTCCTGAAAACAGACCTGCACGACGGCCACAGTCCGGTAGCCAGTACCAGGACGGGGCGGCGAAAGGGGCGGAGGTCTGAAAAGAAATGCCGGTGAGAAGGGAGACCGGATTTCAGAGGCCGACGGCGCTGTCGGCTGGATGTATGAGTCGCTTCACTTGAAGGCGCCAGCCGCGTCGTTGAGGCTGGGCCACCCCTCGCACTGGAAGGGGGGAAACGAATACCGCGAGAAGCGGCTTTTCGATGAAGCAATTTGCCGGCCAATTTCTGTAAGTGAATGATTGGCCTGGTTTTTTGCGGATTCCAGGATCCCCCGCCCGCCCTGGAAAGGGGCGTCTGTGTAGAGTCGACACAGTCTTCTGCACAACATCGGGGCAGTTTTTCTGCCGCGTGTTTCCAAATGTATCTCTTGAGACGGCATCGTTGTTTGCCAACGTGATGAACGACCCAATGGCTGATTCACGCTGCAAGATCGTCAGCGATCAGAGGCGGCCTGGCGATTGGCCGAGCGCACGCTTGGGTCAGGCCGTGCTGAGGTGGCACAGCACCTGACGCCCCTCGCTGTTGCTGCACGCGCTGGCTTATTCGGCTCACCAGATGAGCCGAATAACACGCCTAATCGGCTCACGCCGCGGTAGAGCCAGAGCCGTTTGCCCTAGAACTATGGTCGCATCCTCTTGAGTCATTGGCGGCAATTAGCCATTATTCGGGTCAGTGCCAGGCTATTGGATTTCGGCACACCTGCACGCCCTGCAACCGGGCGCTCTGCAAGTCGCTCGGCTCAAGGAAGAAAATGGATTACAGCCCGATTATCGGCCAGGTCTGGGGCATGCTGGCCTGGTTCATCCCCGCGGCCCTGCTGATCGGCCTGCTCAAATCGCCATGGGCCAAAGGCCATATCGGCGAACTGCTGGTGCGCTTCTTCGCGCACAGGCAACTCGATGAGCGCACCTACCGCCGCCTGCACAACGTCACCCTGAACACGCCGGACGGCACCACGCAGATCGATCACGTCTTCCTCTCGCCCTACGGTATCTTCGTGCTGGAAACGAAGAACATGAGCGGCTGGATCTTCGGCACCGAAAGGCAGGCGCAGTGGACGCAGAAGCTCTACAAGCGCACCTTTAAATTCCAGAACCCACTGAGGCAGAACTACAAGCACCTCAAAGCCCTGGAAGCCACCCTTGGCGTCAGCCCCGAGCATTTGCAATCGGTGATCACCTTTATCGGCGGCAGCACCTTCAAGACCGAAGTGCCGGCCAACGTGACTCAGGGCATCGGCTTTATCCGCTATATCAAGTCGTTCCAGCAGGCGGTCTTCAGCGAGGCTGAAGTCGACGCGATGCTGCAAGCCCTGCAAACCGGCCGCCGCGCGCCGACACTCGCCACCCACCGCGAGCATGTGCAAAACCTTAAACGCAGAAGTGATCCGACAGCCGAGAGGCAGTGTCCGAAATGTGGCAGTGCGCTGCTGATTCGTACTGTGAAATCAGGAGCGAAAGCGGGGCAGCAGTTTTGGGGCTGCTCAACCTTCCCCAGATGCAAAACCATGCAGAGTCTTTGAAAGGATTTCTTGTGCAGAAAATAAATCTGTCCCATTTTTCCAGGTATTAACCCAAACGGAGGTCAGCCTCCGCTTGGGTGCTTCCCGGTTCAGTATCGTTGGATAAATTTACCGACGCTGACGTTCTTTAGGATCCTCAGTTGCTTCTCGCTGCTTGATTCCTTGACCTCATAACTTAACCAGTTGATTCCCGGCTCACCGGGCATCAAAGAATAGAGAGTGCTCTTTTGCTCAACAGAGGCCTGATACGTTTCAATTATGGTTGGTCGCATCGCATAGCTTAAGAAATTGCGCTCCGCCTCTTCTATATTTTCGTAGAGCACGACTCCAAAACGATAATTAGAAGGATCGTGATGCGAGCCACAGAATTTAGCCATACCGTCCTTCAAGAAATGCTTCAATAGATGCTCATCTAAAACCGGAGTATCACCGCATGGAAAGCCCGCGTGAAACTGATCATTTACAATAACTAACGGATATACCATGACAGCATCTAAATTCTCGCTCAGTCTCGGATAGTAGTCCCGACAAAAATCAGCTAGATGCTTACGAACGTGCGCGGCCTTCCTTTCGGCCTGCTCGACCTTTGTGAAAATCCCTCCGTCTTCGTAGAGCGCATTGTGATAGTCAAGCGGTGTGATTGGTGTGCGACGACTGCGAAGCTCTGCAACCACTAGAGTGTTACCAAAACTGAATGTCAGATCAATTTCTTCTCGCGCTTGCTCTCCATCGTACTTCAGCATTAGAGAACCAGTCCAGCTCAAGTTAGAGCGCATGATTTCATTTGCGGACCTGCACTCCTCCATTACACTCTCTAAGTGCTTCTCAAAATGCTTGCCTCTCAAATGTGACTTGGGGTCAACAAGCCTAATCCAAGTATCTACATTTCTGCGCAGGTTTGCACTAAGCAATGCAGATACCGAAAACGTAACCTCCCCACCCACTTTAAGGATAGGCTTCGTCCAAAGATCATCCTGCCTTTCCTTAGCTTCAAACGTCATAAAGCCAATAATCGCCCCGATACTCTGCTCTGACATCTCAGTCACAATTGACAGTGCAACAACAAGGCCTTCACGATCAAACCACGTGCAATGTTGGAGCAACTGGCCCCAGCTATCTGGATTTTCTTCAGTAGAAGCCTGGACACTCTGCCGAGCTAGCACCGCTAAATGAAACCATACTACAAGCACATCACGTACAGAATAACCTTGACCCTCAACGTTTTTAGAACACTGAATTTTTGCCAGCTCGAAAAGATGAGGTTCAAGGACAAAATAAGGCTCCGCCCATTTATATTTAATAAAGCGGTCCGCGTCATCTCCAAGGTCTTCGGCTGTGACTATAGAAACTCCCGACAAACCATCGGATTTCAACAACTTTTTTGGATAATTCAAACCAAGCCAAAGCAGCAGGTTATGTGCAGCACCTTGTGTTTCTAGCGCCATTGCCGCGTGATGATGCTCCCTACGGTAATCACAAATAGCCTTCATTTTTCCTATGTCATTCAACTGTGACATAAGAATTCTGTTACGCTGCAAGTCATAAGCAAATATCGCGTCCCCGTAAAGCAATTGCTGCCACATTACCACCCCATTGTGATACAGCTGGGAACAACGAAATTCATTCACCATGAAGTCTAGTTTTGGCAAGCCTGAAGATGGCTCCGCATCGCCATGTACTGATACATCCAAATCCTTGCGCTCGTGCAGGACCTCATAGATAGGGGAACATAAACTATCCAGCCTGAACATATTCAATTGGTTTGCGTTAACCTCGACCCCACTCAGTGTAAGATCAGTTCTGTAATCCAAGAACTTTTCCATTGTTGGCACAGCTTCGGGCGGAAGATCACGCATTTGTTTCTTAGCCAACAGCGCAAATGAAAAATTTGCACCTGCTAAGTGCGCATGCAATAGTTCCTTGCCAGATATACTGTCGCCAGAATGTAATTTATAATAATCTCGCGTTGCACGCACTCTGGAGAAATGCGTTGCTAGCCACCCAGCTCCTTCACACAACGATTTATCAATAGGATTACCGTTGCTGTGCTTTTTGTAAGCGTCAAGCCATTGCTCCGTATTGAATGGCTTCCGCTCAGTCGGATGAGTAAGTTTTTTATTCCGTGCTAGAGATACAACTGGACTTATAGACTGCTTCACTTTGGCACCAAGTTAGCTAGAACAAACGAGTCATGAAGTTTACGCGTACACCATGACACTCTCCCTGTAAAACCAACTAACAATCTTTACTACAAGCCAGCCCCCTCTCGCCATCGCCCGTCAGTGAGATCCACAGTACCGAGGCGACTGCTTATGAACTAGCACCAGGACGATTTGCTCACCTGGGAACGATCAAATCTGCGATGGTGAAAAGCGTACTGCCCACCACGTCCAATCGTGTGGTCTGCGGGATCTACCGCCCAGATCACTATGATGAAAATGCACGCCGGATGAAATCACGCTCGGTGCTCTGGTCCTGGACTTTCTTGGCTCCTCACCGCTTCACTTCGAAATTTCAAAGATGGAAAAGCGGTTCTTCGTTATGGACGACGGACGCAGCAACACCGAGGGAGTTGGGGTCATCGTAAACGGATCTTGGGGTGAGGCTATCAATTCCAACGGCATCGATGAAGCTTACAATCCGACCTCCCTGGATGAGGTCCGGGTCCTGATGCAGATAGCTGTCGAGGAGCGTCTGTCGCGGCTCGGCTTCAACAGCAATCGTCGCTAGCCCTTCCTCCCGGGCAGCTGGAAGCTATTTCTAGCTGCTTGGCGACTCTATTCCCGCTGCGCTCACTGCTGACACCACCATCCAGCAACCCAGCAACTCATAATCCTTTGGTCCACAGTTCGAGCCCGTGTGGACCACCACCTTCAAAGCCGCGCACTGCGCGGCTTTTTGTGCTTATCGTTCTGAGCCGTATCTCAAACCCGCACCACCCAGCCACTTTCCCTGAACCTTTCCCATCTCTATCCAGTCGGCTCTAGAACCGTCGCGTTTCGCGGCGCCGGCACAGGATGCGTGTTATGCGAGACCGCACCAGCAGGATCGCCACTTCACCACTGCACGTCGAACAGCTCTGGCAGCGTTACCAGCGTGTACGCGCCGCCAGTGAGCGGCTTTGCGAGCCGCTGGAGGCCGAGGATCATGTGATCCAGAGCATGCCGGACGTGAGCCCGCCGAAGTGGCATCTGGCCCATGTCACCTGGTTCTTCGAGGCCTTCGTGCTGCAGCCGTTCCTGCCGGGCTATCGCCCGCTGGACGAGCGCTACGACCATCTTTTCAACTCCTACTACAAGACCCACGGCACGCCCTTCGAGCGGGCGCGGCGGGGGTTGTTGTCGCGGCCGACGGTGAGCGAGGTGTATGCCTATCGCAGCCATGTCGATCTGGCCATGGAGCAGCTGTTCGGCCAGCGCGGTGCTGAGTTGCCCGACGAGGTGTTGCAGCGCATCGAGCTGGGGCTGGAGCACGAGCAGCAGCATCAGGAGCTGCTGTTGATGGATATCAAGCACATCCTGGCGCAGAACCCGCTGCGGCCGGTTTATCGCCATGACCTCAAACCGGGCGGCGCGGCAGCCAGCGAACTGCGCTGGATCGAGTTTCCCGCCGGGCTGCGCCAGGTCGGTTTTAGCGGCGAGGGCTTTGCCTTCGATTGCGAGCGGCCGCAGCACCGGGTGTTTGCCGAGGCCTTTCAGCTGGCCAATCGACCGGTGAGCAATGGCGAGTATCTGGAGTTCATCCGCGATGGCGGTTACCGCAGCACGGCGCTGTGGCTGGCGGACGGTTGGGACCACATCCAGCGCGCTGGCTGGCAGGCACCGCTGTACTGGCAGCGCGAGGGTGACGACTGGCTGGAGCTGACCCTCGGCGGGCCCCGGGATCTGGATCTGGCTGCGCCAGTCTGCCACCTCAGCTACTTCGAGGCCGAGGCCTTCGCCACCTGGGCCCAGGCGCGATTGCCGCGCGAGGAAGAATGGGAAATCGCCGCCCAGGACGAGCCTGTGTGGGGCAACTTCGTCGAGAACGATCACCTGCAGCCGGTAGCGGCGGGGGCCGTTGATGGCCTGCAGCAGCTGTATGGTGATGTGTGGGAATGGACCGCCAGCGCCTACCGGCCGTACCCCGGCTTTCGTCCATTGGGCGGCAGCCTGGGCGAGTACAACGGCAAGTTCATGTCCGGGCAGATGGTATTGCGCGGCGGCAGCTGCGCCACGCCGGAAGACCACGTGCGCCCCACCTATCGCAACTTCTTCTACCCCACCATGCGCTGGCAGTTTTCCGGCCTGCGTCTGGCCAAGGAGCTCTGAGCATGGCACTGGCAATCCGTACCCACGAACAACCCCAGAACCTCGAACAGCAGGCGCTGCGTGACGAGGCCCTGCGCGGCTTCGCGGCCAGCCCGAAGGCGATGTCGCCGAAGTTCTTCTACGATCACCGCGGCTCGCAACTGTTCGAGTTGATCTGCCAGCAGCCGGAGTACTACCCGACGCGCACCGAGGAAACCATCCTGCGCCTGGCGGCGGACGCCATCGCCGAACTGGCCGGGCGCAACGCCAGCCTGGTGGAACTGGGCAGTGGCGCCAGCCGCAAGATTCGCCTGCTGCTCGAAGCCCTGCGCCCGGCGCGTTACCTGGGCATCGATATCTCCCGCGAATTCCTGGATATCTGCACGCGGCGTTTGGCCGCCGACTACCGCTGGCTGGACGTGCACGCGCTGTGCGCCGATTTCAGCCAGCCGTTGAAACTGCCCGCCGAGGCTTTGGGGCAACGGCCATTGGCGTTCTTTCCGGGGTCGAGCATCGGCAATTTCGACCCGATCGAGGCGCGCGCCTTTCTGCGTAATCTGCACCAGGCGCTGCCGGCCGGCAGTGGCTTGCTGATCGGCGTGGATCTGGTCAAGGACCGCCAGGTGCTGGAGCGCGCCTACAACGACGCGGCCGGGGTCACCGCGCTGTTCAACCTCAACCTGCTCGAGCGCATCCGCACCGAACTGGACAGCGACATCGACCCGCAGCGCTTCGAGCACCGGGCGTTCTACAACGAGCAGGCCTCGCGCATCGAGATGCACCTGGTCAGCCGCGAGAAGCAGCGGGTGCGTATCGAAGACCGCGTGTTCGACTTCGCTGCCGGCGAAACCCTGCACACGGAGAATTCCTACAAGTACACACCCGGCACCTTCCGGGCGTTGGCAAGCGAGTGCGACTTCGCCTCGGTGGCCATGTGGCGCGACCCCGCCCAGCTGTTCAGCGTGCATTTTCTGCGGCGCGAGTGAGGGCGCGCGGTCAATAACCCCGCAGCAAATCTTGGTAACAATTGCAGTGCGATGGTGTCTGTAGCATCGGCGTGGCAGACCTGAACCTCTTCAGGCGCCGCGCCGATTGCACACCCCTCGAAAAGGATGCCAGCTTTGCAACGTTTGATAACCCTCGTCACCCTGTCTGCCCTGATCTCCGCCTGTGGGCAAAGCGCGCCGTCGGAGTCGGAAATTTCCAAAACGCTGGCCGACAGTATTTCCCGCAAAGGTTGCGCCACCTCGACGCTGTTCAAGAGCTTCCCGATTCCGCCCGACATGGCCAGCAAGAACGGCGCGATCACCCGGCCGTTCGAAGACATCGGCTTCATCGCCCAGAGCGCCGATGGCTACCAGCTGACGGACAAGGGCCAGGCCGAATACGACGCCGAGCGCTCCGGGTTCTGCTACACGGACAGCTACCAGCTAAGCGATATCAAGGTCATCGACGAAGAGGCCGAGAGCGATCTGCCGCCGGCCCTTTCTGGCGCCTGGACCGTGAGCTTCACCGTGGCCCCGGCCAACGTCGATGAGTGGGTGAAGAACCCGCAGATCATTCAGGCGGCCAGCCGTGCCTCGCTGGAGAAGATCACCGAGCCACAATCCTTCAACGTGCGGGTGGCCAGGGAAAAGGGTAAGGACGAACTGATCGTCGCTGACCCGACGTTCAGCTTCAGCCCTGGCATCCATTTCAATATGGGCTGGTAACGCGGCAATCTGGCGAACCACTCATGGGGTTCGCCAGGTTTCACTGGGGGCGAAGGCATCCTTTTGTGCTTTCGGCGCGCGCTCGTTGCGAGCGATCCGTCGCCTCATCGCTTCAGTCTGTGAACCAGTGCTGGCACGCGCGGTTGGATGACCTTAGTCTGAGCCCATGAACGACACTTCCCCCATCCTCGAACGCCCGCCACAAGAGCGCATCATCGTGGCCGATGATCATCCGGTGTTCCGTGAGGGGCTGAGCCGCATCGCGCAGCGGGTGTTCCCCCACGCCTGCATCCTCGAAGCCGGCGATATGGACGAGGTGCTGGCCCTGGCCGTTGCCGGCGCACCGCCGAGCCTGTTCATGCTCGACCTGCTGTTCCCCGGGCAGTCGCCGGAGGCCATCGGCGCGTTGCGCCAGCGCTTCACGCGCAGCTCCATCGTGATCGTGTCGATGGTCGACAACCGCGAGTTGATCGACGAGGTGATGGCGGCCGGTGCCGATGGCTTTATCGGCAAGGCGACGCCGCCCGACGAGATCGCCGAGGCGCTGCAGGCGGTGCGTGACGGTGATTTCGTGCTGACCCTGGGGCCGGCTGGGGTGCCGGCCTTCGCCGAGGCGCGGCACCTGCTGGAGCAGCTCACTCCACGGCAGCAGGACGTGCTGCGCCTGCTGGTGCGCGGCCTGGCCAACAAGGAAATCGCCCGCGAGCTGGATATCTCGCCCTTTACCGTGCGTATCCATGTGTCGGCACTGATGCGCACGCTGGATGTGGGCAGCCGTGCGGCTGCAGCGGCCATGGGTGCCAAGGCCGGGCTGCGCTAGGCTCTCTACGGAAAGTGCCTGCGCTCTGTGATGCTGCGTTGAAATGTCTCTCAGAATGCTCATTTACAACACGTAAACTGCGCTTCTTCGAGCCATTTCGCCTTGCCTGACCTTAGCTCGGCAACTTTTCGTACGGAGCCTAGGCGTCCTAGGCCGCCTGGGCCTTGAGCTTCAGCGCCACCAGCAGCGAGCGCAGTTCGGCCGGCTGTACGGGTTTGGACAGAATCGGTATCTGGTCGTCACCCACCGCTTCCTGCACGCGGCGCACATCGTGGCCGGTCATGATGATGGCCGGCACCTGGCGGGCGGCGAGGGCGCGCACGTGGGCGATGCAGTCGGCGCCGGAGGCTTCCAGGCCGAGGTCGAAGTCGGTCACCACCAGGTCGATATCCGCCGCCACGTCGGGCAGCGAGGTGTAGGTGTCGACCACACAGCCCCATTTCTTCAGCAAGGTGGCGGTGGCCAGCAGCACGTTGTGGTCATCCTCGATCAGGCAGATGCGCAGGCCGTTGAGCATGCTCGGCGCCTGCGGCTTGGACGCTTGCGCTGTCGCCTGCTGAACCGGCGCGCTGGCCAGCTGCAGGCCGTCGATGGCCGCCAGGGTGCCTTTGCCTTCCACCGAGCGGATGCGCACTTGCAGGTCCATCAGTTTGCCCAGGCGGCGCACGATGGTGAGCCCCAGGCCCATGCCTTCCACGTCGCTGTCGCGGGTCTGCCTCACGCGGTAGAACTCCTCGAAGATGTTTTCCAGATGCGCCTCGGCGATGCCGCGGCCCTTGTCGTACAGCTCGATGGAGAGCGCCGTGCCGCGCCGCCGGCAACCGATCAGCACCGGCTGACCGGGCGCGTACTTGAGGGCGTTGGTGAGCAGGTTCTGCAGCATGGTGGTCAGCAGGCTCTGGTCGGCATGCACGTACACGTCCGGGCAGTGCAGACGGATCTCCACGCCGGCCCAGCGCGCCGCCTCGGTGTTTTGCTGGATCAGCTGGCGTAGCAGGCCTCTTAGCGGCAGCGGCTCCATATGGGCGACCACCTTGCCGCTGTCCAGCGAGTACATGTCCAGAATCGTACGGAACAGCCGGGCGACACTGTTCAGGGACTTGTCGATGTTCTCCACCAGGCGGTGCTGCTCGCCATCTAGGCTGCTGTCGCGCAGGCAGGCGGTGAACAGGCTGATGGAGTGGATGGGCTGGCGCAGGTCGTGGCTGGCCTGGGCGAGGAACTGCGACTTGGCGCGGTTGGCGGCCTGCTCGGCTTCGGCGGCCAGGCGCGAGCGCTTGAGCAGGGCGTTCATGTAGGCCGGCACCATCAGGGTGGTGAGTAGCAGGGTGATGATCAGGTAGGGCTGCGACTGCCAGTAGGCCGAGACGCTGGCGATGATCGCCAGCGACAGGGTGGCGAGAATGGTCGCCAGCAGTAGGTAGCTGGAGCCGTAGCGCAGGCCATAGCCCACGGTCACCCAGATCAGAATCGCGTAGATCGGCAGCATCGGCTCGCCGCCAAAGGCGATGGCCACGGTGATGCAGGCGTAGTCGTTGAGCATGGTCAGCACGCGGCGAACCGGGTAGTGTCCTGGGCGCCGGCGGATGTCGATCCATAGGGCCAGGGAGGCGGTCATGAACAGCGCCCCGAGCACCATGATCGAGCCGGCCAGGACGTTGTCGATGGCCGAGCGCAGGTGCATCAGCAGGGTATAGCCGAGCGCGATGGGGGCGATGATCAGGCGCACCACGGCCTGGGCGCGTTCGACGTCGTAGGTGGGCGAGGCGCTGGCCAGCATGACGGTTCCCTGTGTGCTAATGCGGATATCCGGCCACCTTAGGCCGCGGCGGTGTGGGTGTGCAAGGCGCGAGCCAGGGAGCAAAGTGCCTCTAGCACACCTGTGCTATTTCGGTGTGCCAACCCGCTTCCTAGAATCCCGCCATCGCTTCGGCACGGGCCGGAGCCCAGTGACCGAGGGATTCTAGATGAACATCAACGGAACGATTGGAGCTCTGCTCGTCGTGCCAATGCTGGCGACGCTCGCCGGCTGCCTGCCACAGAACACGCAAAGCCAGGGCCTGCACAGCTCCCAGGTGGCCAACGGCGCCGCGCCGTGCACGCCGAGCACGTCGGACAGCCTGATCGCCTCGGGGCGTAGCCTGCTGAGCATCGCCAACTCGGTGCTGGAAACCCAGCAGAGCCTGCAAGGCACCTCCACCACCTATGCCCAGCGCGTCGACGCCGCCGAGAAGGCCCAGCGCGTCAACCAGGGCAACAACGTGCTCAACAACGTCGAGAGCATGACCGCTGGCCTGGGTGCCGGGTCGCCGTGCACGGCGGCGGCTGCACCGGCTGCAGCATCGCGTTGATGGAAGCGGCCTAGCTGCGCAACCCCGTTGGAAAGACCCGCCGAAAAAACCGCGCCGTTGCGCGGTTTTTTCGTTGTGGCCGCCATTCGCCCCGGGTCGTGGCTCCTGCGCAATGGTGGGGTGGCCGCTTTTTTGTGGGAGCGCCGCCTGCGGCGCGAAGCGATGGTTGGCACGTAGCGGTATTGCGGCGTGGCCAGCATTCGCCTCCGGGCGGGGGGCTACGCGGGAGTGGGCTTGTCGCCAGCACATTTTCCCGCAGGCATAAAAAAGCCCGGCATCAGCCGGGCTCTCTATCGCAGCGCTGGCGCTTACTTGCCGTAAACCGGCAGTTTGGCGCAGATGGCCTTGACCTTCTCGCGCACGGCGTCGATCACCGCGTCATTGTTCAGGTCGGCGAGGATGTCGCAGATCCAGCCAGCCAGCTCGCGGCACTCGGTTTCCTTGAAGCCGCGGGTGGTGACGGCCGGGGTACCGAAGCGCAGGCCCGAGGTCACGAACGGCGAACGCGGGTCGTTAGGCACCGAGTTCTTGTTGACGGTGATGTAGGCCTTGCTCAGCGCGGCGTCGGCGTCCTTACCGGAGATGTCCTGCTTGATCAGCGAGAGCAGGAACAGGTGGTTCTGGGTGCCGCCGGACACCACGTCGAAGCCGCGCTCGATGAACACTTCGGCCATCGCCTGGGCGTTCTTCACCACCTGCTGCTGGTAAGCCTTGAACTCAGGCTGCAGCGCTTCCTTGAAGCAGATCGCCTTGGCGGCGATGACGTGCTCCAGCGGACCGCCCTGGGCACCCGGGAAGACCGCGGAGTTGAGCTTCTTCTCGATCTCTTCGTTCTTCTTCGCCAGGATCAGGCCGCCGCGCGGGCCGCGCAGGGTCTTGTGGGTGGTGGTGGTGACCACGTCGGCGAACGGCACCGGGTTCGGGTACACACCAGCGGCAACCAGGCCCGCAACATGCGCCATATCAACAAAGAGATAGGCACCTACCTTGTCGGCGATGGCGCGGAAGCGTGCGAAGTCCAGCACCTGGGAGTAGGCCGAGAAACCGGCAACGATCATCTTCGGCTTGTGCTCGACGGCCAGGCGCTCGATTTCGTCGTAGTCGATCAGGCCGTTGCCGTCGATGCCGTACTGCACGGCGTTGTACAGCTTGCCGGAGGAGGAAACGCTGGCACCGTGGGTCAGGTGGCCGCCGTGGGCCAGGCTCATGCCCAGGATGGTGTCACCGGCGCTGAGCAGGGCCAGGTACACCGCCGCGTTGGCTTGCGAGCCAGCGTGCGGCTGGACGTTGGCGTAGTCGGCGCCGAACAGCTGCTTGGCGCGGTCGATGGCCAGTTGCTCGACCACGTCGACGTGCTCGCAACCACCGTAGTAACGCTTGCCCGGGTAGCCCTCGGCGTACTTGTTGGTCAGCACACTGCCCTGGGCTTCCATCACCGCTGGGCTGGTGTAGTTTTCCGAGGCGATCAGCTCGATGTGCTCTTCCTGGCGCAGAGCTTCTTGCTGCATGGCGTCGAAGAGCTCGGCGTCGTACTTGGCAATGGTCAAATCACGGCTGAACATGGCAATCCCCTGAAAGTCAGCTGGGCGGAGTAAAGAGGGGGCGGATTCTACCGCATCCAGGCTGGCCAGGCATATGAGGCGTGGTCATGAGCGGGACAAGTGGCGCTCACGCTGCGCCTGTTCACGATCTTTCGGCTCGACTTCAGCGCTTTGATTGCAAAGTGGCGGGAGCGGTCGGTGAACGGAGTATTTGTAGGAGGGGCTTCAGCCCCGAGCTCTTTGTTTGCCTTGAAAAAACGCGCGGGGCTTACCCCCCTCCTACGGGTTACGCGAACGGCCGCTTCTGCCTAGTAGCAGCCTCTGTAATGTCGCCTAAAAAGATCGTGAGCAGGTTCTCGACGCCGCTTGCCGTGCCGTCACTCGAGCATGAACAGGCTGCGCCCGCAGAACTGCGCCTCGAAGCGGTGGGCGGGCATGGGCCGGCCCAGCAGGTAGCCCTGCACCTCGTCGCAGTCGTAGGTGCGCAGGAAATCGAGCTGTTCCTGGGTTTCCACGCCCTCGGCGATCACCGACATGTTCAGGCTGTGGGCCATGGCGATGATGGCGCGGGCGATTTGCCCGTCCTGCTCGCCGTGGGGCAGGCCGTCGACGAAGCTGCGGTCGATCTTCAGTACGTCGATGGGGAATTGCTTGAGGTAATTGAGCGACGAGTACCCAGTGCCGAAATCGTCGATGGCGATGCATACCCCGAGGTTCTTCAGGTCGGTGAGGGTCTGCAGCGCGGCGCCAACGTCCTGCATGAGGATGCTTTCGGTCAGCTCCAGCTCCAGGCACGCGGCGGGAATACGGCTCTCGACGAGGATGCGTTCGATGCGCTGGCGCAGGTCACCGTCGCTGAACTGGCGCGCCGAGAGATTCACCGACACCTTGGGCACGCGGATCTTGTTGTGGTGCCAGATGTTCAGCTGACGGCACGCCTCGGTCAGCACCCAGTCGCCGACCTGTACCACCAGGCCGAGTTCTTCGAGCACCGGGATGAACGCACTGGGCGACACCAGGCCGCGCTTGGGGTGCTGCCAGCGCAGCAGCGCCTCGACTCCGGTCAGGCGCTTGCCGTTGCCGGAAAACTGCGGCTGGTAGTGAAGCAGGAATTCGCCCTGTTCCAGGGCGTGGCGCAGGTCGCCTTCGAGCTCCAGACGTTCCAGGGCGCTGGCGTTCATGGCCGCCTGATAGAACTGGAAGTTGTTCTTGCCGCGCTCCTTGGCGTGGTACATGGCGGTGTCGGCGTTCTTCATCAGCTGGCTCGGCTCGTTGCCGTCCTGCGGGCCGAGGGCGATGCCGATACTGGCGGTGACGAAGAACTCGCGGCCTTCGAGCACGAAGGCCTGGGCCAGGCTGTCGAGAATCTGTTCGGCGACGTGGATGGCGCGGTGCAGGGCCGCATCGCGGCTGGCGCTGGAGCGCAGCAGCAGGGTGAATTCGTCGCCGCCCATGCGCGCCACGGTGTCGTCCTCGCCGACGCAGGCGGCCAGGCGTACGGCCACGTCCTTGAGCATGCGGTCGCCGGCGGCGTGGCCGAGGGAATCGTTGATCGGCTTGAAGCGGTCCAGATCGAGGAACATCAGCACCACCCACTCGCGGTGCCGTTCGGCGTGCTGCAGAGCGGTGTGCAGACGATCCTGGAACAGCGTGCGGTTGGGCAACTGGGTCAGGGCGTCGTAGTAGGCCAGGCGATGGATGCGCTGTTCGCTGGCCTTGCGCTCGCTGATGTCGCTGAAGAAGCACACGTAGCTGACCAGGTCGCCTTCCTCGTCATGGACAGCGGTGATGCCGACCCACGCCGGGAAGTTCTCGCCATCGCGGCGTTTGAGCCAGATTTCGCCCTCCCAGGTGCCGCGCTGGCGCAGCTGGGTAAGCACGTAATGCAGGTGGGTGCTCTGCTGACTGTCGGCCGTGAGCATGCCCGGTAACTGGTCGAGCACCTGCTCGGCGTTGTAGCCGCTGACCCGGCTGAAGGCGTTGTTGACCTGCACGATGTAGCCCGCCGGGTCGGTGACCAGAATCGCCGCCGTAGAGTGCTCGAAGACCGTCGCGGCCATGCGCAGGTCTTTCTCGGCACGGCGTTGTTGGGCCACGTCGCGGCCCACGCCGAGCAGGCCTTCGAACTTGCCGTTGTCGTCCCACATTGGCACCAGGCGCAGCTCCATGGGAATCTTGCGGCCGTCGGCACGCAGGAAGTCGACGATGAACAGTTGCGGTGTGAGGGTCTGGCGCAGCTCGTGCATTTGCTGATGCACGCCAAGGGCGCTGCGGATGCGCCCGAGCAGCGCGTAGACCGCGCCGAGTTGCTGCGGGTTGGTAGCCAGGCTGCCGAAACCATGGGCCTGCACCCAGGCGGGCGGGTAGCCCAGCACGGTCTGCACCGAGGGGCTGACGTAATCGAGGTTCAGCTGGCTGTCGGTGGAGAAAATCACATCGCTGATGCTTTCGGCGAGCATGCGGTAACGGTGCTCGTTCTCGCGCAGCGATTCGTTGCGGGCGATCTGCCCGGTAATATCGCGGGCCACGCTGATCAGGCGGCTGACCCAGCCATTGGCATCACGGGCCAGGGCTTGCTCGCTGATGCTGAACCAGCGCCAGGAGCCGTCTCGGTGGCGTACGCGGGCCTGGGACTCGAGCGGTACGCCGTTGGCAAGCACGCGTTGCATATTGCGCGCACGTTCGAGTTGCTCATGATCATCGGGATGGATGACCTGTTTCCACCACTGGTCGATCTGGTTGCTCAGCCTGCCGTCTTCGTAGCCCAGGCGGCTGGCGATGTCGTGGTTGCTGAACAGAATCGTCTGTGTGGTCAGGTCGGTGACATACAGGGTGTCCGGTACCGCACGCACCACCTCGGCCCAGAAGCGCTCGCGCTCGACCAGCGACAGCTCCATGCGTTTGCGGCTGCTGATGTCGCTGATGCTCAGGGCGACGGCGTGCAGATCTTCGGGGCTTTCCGGCAGGCGCATCACCAGCCACAGGTGGCGGGTGATGCCGTTGTCGCCTTCGATATGGCTTTCCAGTTCCAGATGGCCGCCACCGTCGAGCAGGGCGGCGCTGAGCTGAGCGCGGAAGCCCTGGGCGCGCACCGAACCGCGGTTGATCAGCTGCTCCCACGCCTGCTCGGTGTTGCTGACGCCAAGCAGGCGCAGGGCGATCTGGTTGGTCTCGGTAAAGCGCATGTGCTGCAGCAGCTCGCCATGGCGCTGCGGGTTGGCCTCCAGCCAGGGTGTCAGGTCGGCGCCGCTCTTCAGGCCCTGGTCACGCAGGTAATGGTAGAGACCGGCCAGATCCAGCACGCATAGCGCGGTGCCGGTGCCATCGAAGATGTCCTGATAGCGGCGACGGGTTTCCTGCAGCACGCGGGTCGCCTGCTGCTGCTCGGTGACGTCGCGCAGCACCCATACGAAGCCCAGCAGGCGCGACGCGTCGCGCAGGTCGCTGCGGGTGACGGTGAACAGCCGGCTCTGGTTGTGCAGGCGGATTTCCACCAGGTCGGGGCCTTCGTCATTGCGAAAGGCGGTGGCGTGCAGCAGCAGCGGATTGAGGCTCGGCAGCAGTTCGAACAGGTGCCACTGGCCGGCGTCCGGGGCGCTTACGCCGAACATGGTTTCGGCCTGGGGGTTGAGGTAGGTCAGCCGGCCGGTGACGTCGGTGACCAGCACCCGCTCCTCAATGGCGCCCAGAGCGCTGGCAGCCTGGTGCAGGGAGCGCCGTGAGGCGGCGTTGAGCGCGTGCAGCTGGCCCTGTTCACGCACCAGGCGATAGAGGGCGAACAGGGTGAGCAGGCTGCACAGGCTGAACAGCAGGATCTTGCCGGCCATTTCCGGCAGCACCTGGGCCTGTGCCTTGTTCTCGTCGTACATGGCACGCAATTGCCAGTCGGAGCCTGGCAGGTCCTGCAGCACGATGGTTTGCGCCTGGTTGGCCGCGGTGATCGGTGGGAAGCTGCGTTCGGGGCTCATGGCACTGCGTGAGTCGGCGATCACGCGTTGGTTGGTAATGTCTTCCAACTGCCAGGAAACATCCTGCTGAGGGGTGTGGGGCAGCCAGTTGCCCAGAGCGCCGGCATGCAGCCGCACCACCCAGTAGCCATCGGCCTCGCGCAGCATCAGATCGAGGTGGCCGCCGTCGATGGGGTCGAAGATGTAGTAGTAGCGGTGCTGGCCGAGGCGCGCGATCAGCTCGGCCAGCAGCGCCTGTTCGGCCGGCGGCATGGGGCTGCCGGGGCGCGGTTGGCCGCTGGCATCCAGATGTGCGAGGCGCTGCAGGGTGGGAAACACCACGCGCAGGTTGTCCAGGTAGCGCTGTTGCTGTTCAAAGGAATCGGCTGGCCCGCGGGTGGCCTGCAGTACGGCGGAGCCGGCATTGGCCATCGACGCCATGTTCAGGCTCAGCTGCTTGGCCAGTTGTTCGCTGACCGCTAGGCTGAGGGCGCGCTGGTTGTCCTTGAGCTGACGAAATTCGAATTGCAGCTGCCAGAACAGCAGTACCAGCAGGCCGAGCACCAGCACCACCAGGGCGCCTTTGAGGGAGCGACGCATGGGCGTGATCGTGGTATCGCGTTGAGGGCGAATGGTTTCGGCAGCTGACACGTGATGACGTCCTGCAACGGCGAGGTCGGGTAAGCAGGTTATGCGCTAATAAAGGTTAAACAGGGACGTCCGCTTCCCAAGTCGGCTAGCATGCCATAAATGTGGCTAAGTGCCAGCCAAAGCGACGAATGTCCTGCATTGGAGGCTCTTCCTAGTCGCGTGCAGATCGCCGAAAATACCCGGTCATCGCTGTACTGTAGTCTGTGCCGGTCATTGCCGTGCATGCCGTTGCGCGTTGCAGCTCGACGCCCCAGCCAGTGCGGCATTTATCCGTTTGCGTGAGGCGGCGTCTTGGCATAGGGTGCGCGCCATCGTCGCCATTTATTAGTGAGGTCTGAATTTTGGCTCAATACGTCTACACCATGCATCGGCTGAGCAAGGTCGTGCCGCCGAAGCGCGAGATCCTCAAGAACATCTCCCTGTCGTTCTTCCCGGGCGCCAAGATCGGTGTGCTGGGCCTCAACGGCGCCGGTAAATCGACCCTGCTGCGCATCATGGCGGGCGTGGACAAGGAATTCGACGGTGAAGCCCGGCCGATGCCGGACATCAACGTCGGTTACCTGCCCCAGGAGCCGCAGCTGGACCCGAGCAAGACCGTGCGTGAAGTGGTCGAGGAAGCGGTCAGCGTGGTCAAGGACGCCCAGGCGCGCCTCGACGAAGTCTACGCCGCCTATGCCGAGCCGGATGCCGACTTCGACAAGCTGGCTGCCGAGCAGGCCAAGCTCGAGGCCATCCTGCAGGCCAGCGACGGCCACAACCTGGAGCGTCAGCTGGAAGTCGCCGCCGACGCCCTGCGCTTGCCAGCCTGGGATGCGAAGATCGAGCACCTGTCCGGTGGCGAGAAGCGCCGCGTGGCCCTGTGCCGCCTGCTGCTGTCGGCCCCCGACATGCTGCTGCTCGACGAGCCGACCAACCACCTGGACGCCGACTCGGTGGCCTGGCTGGAGCGCTTCCTGCACGACTTCCCGGGCACCGTGGTGGCGATCACCCACGACCGTTACTTCCTCGACAACGTCGCCGGCTGGATCCTGGAACTCGACCGCGGCGCGGGCATTCCGTACGAGGGCAACTATTCCGGCTGGCTGGAAGCGAAATCCGACCGTCTGGCCCAGGAGTCCAAGCAGCAGTCGGCCCACGAGAAGGCCATGAAGGAAGAGCTGGAGTGGGTGCGCAAAGGCGCCAAGGCCCGCCAGTCGAAATCCAAGGCTCGCTTGCAGCGCTTCGAGGAAATGCAGTCCCAGGAATTCCAGAAACGCGCCGAGACCAACGAGATCTACATCCCGGCCGGCCCGCGCCTGGGCGACAAGGTCATCGAGTTCAAGAACGTCACCAAGGGCTACGGCGACCGCGTACTGGTCGAAGACCTGTCGTTCAGCGTACCCAAGGGCGCCATCGTCGGCGTGATCGGCGGTAACGGTGCCGGTAAGTCGACCCTATTCCGCATGCTGATGGGCAAGGAAACCCCGGACTCGGGCAGCATCGAGATCGGTGAAACCGTGCAACTGGCCTGCGTCGACCAGAGTCGCGAAGACCTCGACGGCAGCAAGACCGTCTGGGAAGCGGTGTCCGATGGCCTGGACATGATCAAGATCGGCAACTACGAAGTTCCGTCCCGCGGTTACGTAGGCCGCTTCAACTTCAAGGGCGCCGACCAGCAGAAGTTCGTCAAGGACCTCTCCGGTGGTGAGCGTGGCCGTCTGCACCTGGCCCTGACCCTGAAGGAGGGCGCCAACGTCCTGCTGCTCGACGAACCGTCCAACGACCTCGACGTGGAAACCCTGCGTTCGCTGGAAGAAGCGCTGCTGGACTTCCCTGGCGCAGCCATCGTGATCTCTCACGATCGCTGGTTCCTGGACCGCGTGGCGACCCACATCCTCTCTTACGAGGATGACGGCGTGATCTTCTTCGAAGGCAACTACACCGAGTACGAAGCCGACCGCAAGAAGCGCCTCGGCGACGCCGCCGCCCAGCCGCATCGGGTACGGCACAAGAAGCTGGCGCAGTAAGCGCTGCTATGGAAAACGGAGCCTCAGGGCTCCGTTTTTTTATGCGTACATTTCGAGCCTGGAGCCTGTTCCGGCCTTTCGATTCAATCTGAAGTGCAGCGGCCGCAGAGTGAGCGCCAGGCATTGGAGTCTGCCCTGTGGGAGTGGGCCTTGCCCGCGAAAGATCACGGGCATGGACTAAGCGTCCGCGCCCGCTCCCACAAAAGCAGGTCAGCGCCCGTTTTCACCTTCCGAGTGCAGTCAATTGATGGGCTGGCGCCCATCCTACATTTCGCGCGCCCCATGTAGGGTGGGCTTCAGCCCACCAGCTCTCACATAAAAATGATCGTCAGGCCCTGCCGCCGACTTCAACCCGCAACGCCTTGCCCGCCGGCGTGCAACGAACCGCCACCGGACAGAAGGCTTCGATCACCTGAATATTGCTCTGCAGATGCTCGCTCAGGTGCGTGGTAGTGAAGCTGCCGCTGCCGGCCAGCGCCATCGGTAGCAGCAACTGGTCGGCCAGGTGCTCGGCCACTGCCGCGCCGCTGGCAAGCCACCGGCGCAACGGCTCGATGGCGCGGTCGGCCACCGCCTCGGCACGTACGCCGTTCTGGCCGAAGGCGCAGAACTGCTCGGTGAGCTGCTCGCAGGCCACCGTGAGGGTCAGGATGTTGCCCGGGCCGTGCTCTTGGTCCAGCCAAGTGCAGTGCAGGTCGGCGTCCGGCCAAAGCAGGCGCTTGCCGACCCGCGCCAGTTCACGTTCGCCCACGTGGCCGGGAATGCCGGCCAGCAGCACGTCGGCACGTTGTTCCAGCAGTGCGCCCCGCTCGGGCAGGTGCAGGGGCATCAGCGACGACGGCTGGATGAAGGCTTCCAGCGCGCCGCCACCGGCTGGTACGAAGCCATGGCGATGCAGCTGCAACTCGACCCGGCCGCCCATACGCCGTAGCAGCGGCAGCCAGGCTCGGTCGAGGAAGTCGAACGGCGGCGCGGCCGGGTTGTGGGTGCCGCCGCTGATCTGTACACGGCTAGGTTCGGCGGCCTGCAGCAAGGCTGGCAGAACGGTTTGTAGTGCCAGGGTGCAGCTACCCGCCGAGCCGATGGCGAAACGGTACTCGCCACCGTGGATCGGGCCGGGGCGAAACACCAGGCGGGTGGCGTGCAGTTCGGCGCCCTCGACCTCGGCGCCGCTGATTTCGGCGGCGGCGAGCACGGCGGTCAGGTGCTGGCGCAGCAGACCCGGGCGACTACGCCTGGCGCGAATGTTGGTGATGCGAAACGGCGTGCCGGTGATCATCGACAGGCTCAGCGCCGTACGCAGCACCTGCCCGCCGCCGATGGCGCCGTCGAACTCGAGAATATCCTTGTTCATGGTGAATCCTTTGATCGTTGATCGTTCCCACGCTCTGCGTGGGAACGCCCATCGGGACGCTCCGCGTCCCTCTCTGTAGTAGGTCGGGAGATCGTCCCGGGTGTCGCTGCGCTCGACCCGGGCTACGAACGTGGCTCAGGCGTAGCGGCTGACCATTTCGCGCAGGTAGGCGTCAAGCAGGCCGCTGTCCGCCTGGGTACGCGGCAGCGCCGGCACCGGCCGCTCCAGCTGCGCCTCGATAAAGGCGTGCAGGGCAGGGCGGCGCGGGCCGTAGGCGGACTCGTCGGCGCTGCGCTTGAGGGCCAGTAACTCGTCCACTTCGGCCAGCAGCGGCGCATCGTCAACCGTCTGCAACAGATCGGCGAAGGTCATCGGCGGCCGGCCACGACCCTGGTCTATCCACAGTACGGCGAGCAGCGGGCGCAGTACATAGAAGTACTTCTTGAAGCGCACCGTCTCGTCCTGCAGGTAGCCGCGAAAGTTCTTCCTGGCCATCGACAGGTAGTGATTGCGCGCCGCCGGCGGGCTGTAGAAATGCTCGGCCAGCTCGCGCAGGCGCGCCGTGGCTTGATCTTCCTGTCGGTACACCAGGGGCGAGTCGAGCCATTCCAGCAGCGTAGGGTTGGATTTGCGCAGCAGGCCGAGGGTCTTGCGCAACTCCCAGCCGCTGACGTCCAACTCGTCGTCCAGCGGGCGCTCGATCATGTCGCGGCCTTCATCTACCTGGACGAACCAGTCCGGTTTTTCCACGTAGACGAAGCGCACGTCGTAATCGCTATCCGTCGAGGCGAAGCCCCAGGCGCGGCTGCCCGACTCGCAGGCATACAGCACCTTCACGTTGCGCTCGCGCTCGACCCGTTCGAGTTCAGCCAGCACCCGCGCGCGCATGGCGTCGCTGAGTGGGTGGCGTTGTTGCATGTCCATGTCTTTGCATCCTTGTTTAGTCTGTCGCGCTGGCGGCCAGCGCGGACAATGTCCGACGTCGCGGGTTGTACAGGGTGAGGCACCAGATGCCCCACCATTCCTTGCCGTCGTCGAAATAGTCGCTCCAGGCGCTGCGCTGCGGATCTTCTTGCGCATCGCCGACCCAATCGAGCACCTGCAGCTGTTCATCGGGATACAGCCGCAGCATGTGCAGCCATTCGCGGAAGTCCGCCACTTGCAGCTGGGTGCCGTAGGGCGGGTCGCGGAAGTTGCGGCACAGCGAACCATCTTCGCTGGCCAGCTCCCGAATGGCATCGGCCGTGAGCGGCTGCGGGCGTGCCTGAGCCAGATCCGCCGTCAATTCGGACCAGCGGTGGTTTGCGTAACTAGCATCCTGGGCGATCAGGTTCTGTTGCCAGATCCGAGCGCGCGCCTGGATGGTCTCGAACAGCAACTCCAGGGCCTGCCGATGCTCCGCCTCGCCAGGTGTGGCGGTCGGGTCGAGCATGGTCACCACGAAATCGAACATGCAGCCCGCCTCTTCCAGGCGGGTGCGCAGTTCATCGAGTCGCTGGCTTTGCATCGTTTGCAGCATGGCCTCACCTCATCCCGTTATTCGCATGCCTCGAACAGGCGGTTTTTTCACGTCAGGCGCGTCACGCAACCTGGCGGCAGGGCGCCGCTGTCCTGCAATTCGCTAACCCAGGCAAGCAACCTGCGGCGTTCGGCTGGCGCGGTGCTCGGGTCGACCATCAGGTATTGCTGCTGGCACCAGTTGGCGATCCAGACCAGCCAGTAGTCGCGCTGCTGGATATCGCTATCCAGGCGACGCAGCAGGTAGGCCAGTTGTTGCCAGCGTGGCCGCAGCGCCATCAGGGCGGCCCGGCGGTGGTCCGGCAGGCTCTGCCAGTCACGATCCAGGCGGCCGTCGAGCTCAGCTTGCAATGCATCCCAGGGCTGGCAGCTCAGACGTTCGCAGGCTTTGGCGAAAACCTTGTCGGCCGGATCGTCCAGCATCACCAACTGCTCGCTCAGGTACTCGTCGCCGGGGCTCATCAGCGCAGCCAGGCGTACGCTGGCCATGGGCGAGCGTAGCGCCGCAGCGCGCCAGCGCTCATCCAGACTGACCTGCAGTTCGCTGGCCAGGCCAAGTACGCCCAGCCATTCGCGCTTGGACGTTGGCAGGGCGGCGTCCAGTCGCTTTGCGAGCACTTCCCGTGCGTCGAGCTGCCAGCGCGGCGCCGCCCAGCGAGCCAGGCTGCGCACCGCGGGCGAGGCGTCCAGCAGGGCGCCACGTAGCATCTCGCGTGGGTCGTCGAGCTTGCTCAGCAGCGCATGCAGGGCTTTGACCCGCACGCTGGCGCCGGGCGTGGCCAGTGCGTGCTGCAACAGCGGCACGGCCTGTTCCACGGGCAGCTTCTGGCAGGCCGAAACCGCCATCTGGCGCACCGTCATCTCACGGTGAGCCAATGCCTTGCCGAGCAGTTCGGTCGGCTCATCGCTCGCCTCCAGCAGCAGGTCGAACAGAAATCGAGCGCTTTTGCCTTGTTGCGCGAGGAATGCCGTCAGCACCGCATCGCGTACTTCGGTACCCTGCAACACGGTACGGGCTGCCCCAAGTGTCTGGCCGTGGTCGGCGCGCTGGCGTTCGGCAAGCGCCATCAGCGGTTGTAGGGCATGCAGCAACGCTGGCGCCTGCTCGGACGTGAAATAGCGCTGCAAACCAGCATTGGCCAATTGACGCACCTGCGGTACCCAATCGTTGACTCGTTCGAGCAAGGCAGCCAGGGCGTCTGGTGAAGGCAACTCACTCAGTTCACGCACCGCCACCTCGCGCACGAAACCGTTGCCATGACAGCTCAGCGTGAGCCAGTCGCCTTCACCCTTACAGTCAGCGAGGGCTTCCAATGCTTCGTGATGGCGACGGTCTTCCCAGTAGTCGCCGGAGACCGGGCGGCTTCTCAACCGCTGCAGCCACTCTTTCAGATATTTCATAATCGCTATCCTTTCACGCACACCACCTGACGCAGGGTGTGCACCACTTCCACCAGCTCGCGCTGGGCGTCCATGACCTGGTCGATGTCCTTGTAGGCCATCGGGATTTCGTCGATCACGTCGGCGTCCTTGCGGCACTCGACGTGGGCCGTGGCCTTGATCTGGTCTTCCACGGTGAACAGCTTCTTCGCCTTGGTACGGCTCATGGTGCGACCGGCGCCGTGGCTGCAGGAGCAGAACGCCTCCTCGTTACCCAGGCCGCGCACGATGAAGCTCTTGGCACCCATTGAGCCGGGGATGATGCCCAGTTCGCCTTTCTTCGCCGACACCGCGCCTTTACGCGTTACCAGCACCTCTTCACCGAAGTGACGTTCCTTCTGCACGTAGTTGTGGTGGCAGTTCACCGCTTCCAGGGCCACCTCGAACGGCTTGGCGATCACCCCGCGGGCCGCCTTGATCACCGCGTGCATCATCAGCGCGCGGTTCTGCTTGGCGAAGTCCTGGGCCCAGCCCACCGCTTCCACGTAGTCGGCGAAGTGCTGGCTGCCTTCCTCGAAGTAGGCCAGGTCACGGTCCGGCAGGTTGGCGATGTGCTGGCGCATATCGGCCTGGGCCAGTTCGATGAACAGGTTGCCGATGGCGTTACCCACGCCGCGCGATCCGCTGTGCAGCATGAACCAGACCCGGTTCGCTTCGTCCAGGCACACCTCGACGAAGTGGTTGCCGGTTCCCAGGGTTCCCAGGTGCTTGCGGTTGTTGGTCTTCTCCAGCCACGGGTACTTGTCGGTGATCGTCTTGAAGCGCTCGCTCAGCGCCGACCAGGCATGGTCGGCCATCTCCGGCACGTTTTCCCAGGCGCCCCGGTCGCGACCTCCACGGGTATTGCTACGCCCGTGGGGTACGGCCTTCTCGATGGCGGCGCGCAGGCCGGCCAGGTTGTCCGGCAGGTCGTGAGCCATCAGCGAGGTGCGCGCGGCGATCATCCCGCACCCGATATCCACCCCGACCGCTGCCGGGATGATCGCGCCGACCGTGGGAATCACGCTGCCGATGGTCGACCCCTTGCCCAGGTGCACGTCCGGCATCACGGCCAGGTGTTTGAAGATGAAGGGCATCTTCGCGGTGTTCATCAACTGCTGCTTGGCGTCTTCCTCGACCGGAACGCCTTGCGTCCACAGTTTGATCGGCTTGCCATTGGCGACTTCCAGCAGGTTGTAGGTTTTCTCGTTCATCTCGTCATGCTCCTGTTTGCGTTATGGCCCGGTCGGCGTCGGGACGTTCCCGGCCATCGCGAATCCTTTTGTTCAATCGGCAGGCACGGCAGCGTATTGCCGTGGAAAATACCTGCCCTTTACACACCTCGTACCACCAGCGCTGCTGAGCTGCCGTCCAGATCTGCCCAGCGCCGCAATCGCGGCAGGTGAATGGCAGGTCCTGGTACCAACCGCGCTGGACGAAAAGTGGTTCGTCATAGCTGTAGTAAGGCGCGAGGCTGGCGCGGTTGACCGCAATGCTGCCGGGTGGCGGCATCTGGCTCGCAGGCCAGCTGGCCGATGCAGCCTGGCGCAGCTTGCGTTTTGCGCGTGCCTCGCGGATTTCCCGGCGGCGTTGCTTGTTGCTTTTCACGGCGTCTTCTCCTGCGCTGCGCAGGTTCTTTCCAGGCCTGCTAAAGCGTTCCCGTGTTTCTTGCCGATTCAGCTTTCTGCAGGCTGCATCAGTGATTCGCTCAGTATGGATATAGCGATAGCTGTGCCAGTTTTTTGCGGATGCAGTTATTTATTTTTAAGTTATTGATATTTATATATTTTTATCTATTTAAGGATTCTCATGAAGTGATCGTGAGCTGGTCTGGTCTGAGTTTTTGATATTCTGTTATCAGGATTTATCTCTATGGATAAACTATGAGAGCAAAGAAAACCGTCGCCATCGGCTTTATCGGGGCCACTCTGGATCGGGTCGGCAAAGGCGCCAATCGCTGGAACAAATGGCGGCCGAGTATCGGGCTGTGTCAGCAGCCGGATTTGCTGATCGATCGCCTGGAGCTGATCCACGGCACCGACGCACGGGATATCAGCCTGGCCGAGCGCATCCGCGCCGACATCGAGCAGATATCCCCGGAAACCGAGGTGCGCCTGAAGCCGATGCACCTGCGTAACCCCTGGGATTTCGAGGAGGTGTATGGCGCGCTGCATGACTTCACCAGCGGCTATACCTTCGATACCGAGCGTGAGGACTACCTGGTGCACATCACCACCGGGACCCATGTGGCGCAGATCTGCTGGTTCCTGCTCACCGAGGCGCGCTACCTGCCGGCGCGCTTGGTGCAGACCTCGCCGGCGCGCAAACGTGATGAACAGGCGCAGGTCACCGGCACCCATGCGCTGATCGACCTCGACCTGTCGCGCTATGACCGTATCGCCACGCGCTTCCAGCATGAGCGGTTGGAGGGGCTGGCGTTTCTCAAGTCCGGCATCGCCACGCGCAACGCGGCGTTCAACCGCTCCATCGAGCAGATCGAGCGGGTCGCCGTGCGTTCCTCGGCACCGATGCTGCTGATCGGCCCGACCGGAGCGGGCAAGTCGTTCCTGGCCCGGCGCGTTTACGAGCTCAAGCGCAGCCGTCATCTGGTCGATGGCCGCTTCGTCGAGGTCAATTGCGCGACCCTGCGCGGCGACGGCGCCATGTCGGCGTTGTTCGGTCATATCAAGGGTGCCTTCACCGGTGCGCAGAACGCCCGCGACGGCCTGCTGCGCGCCGCCGATGGCGGCATGCTGTTTCTCGACGAGATCGGTGAACTGGGCCTGGACGAGCAGGCCATGCTGCTCAAGGCCGTCGAGGAAAAGCGCTTCTTTCCCATGGGCGCGGACAAGGAGGTGAGCAGCGATTTCCTGCTGATCGCCGGCACCCATCGCGACTTGCGCGCCCGGGTCGCCGAAGGGCTGTTTCGTGAAGACCTGTATGCGCGCATCAATCTGTGGACCTTCGAGCTGCCGGGCCTGGCCGGGCGCCGCGAAGACATCGAGCCGAACATCGATTTCGAGCTCGAGCGCCATGCGCGCGAACAAGGGCGAATGGTGCGCTTCAACCTGGAGGCGCGGCGCCGCTACCTGGCCTTCGCCAGCTCCGGCGAAGCCGCCTGGCAGGGCAACTTCCGCGAGCTGTCGGCCTCGATCACGCGCATGGCGACCCTGGCCGACAGCGGGCGCATCGACGAGGGTCAGGTACAGGAAGAGATCGAGCGGCTGCGGCGCGCCTGGGGCGTTTCGGGAGCGGAGGATGACCTGGCGACTCTGCTGGGCGAGGCCGCAGGTGATATCGACCTGTTCGACCGTCTGCAACTGCAGGCGGTGATCGATATCTGTCGACAGGCGGGCAGCCTGTCCGAGGCGGGCAGGCGTTTGTTCGACATCAGTCGCCAGGCCAAGGCCCAGCCCAACGACGCGGATCGCCTGCGCAAGTACCTGGCGCGTTTCGGCTTGAGCTGGCAGTCCATTCGCGAGGGGTGATTTTATGGTGCGCGATGAGGCTTGTTTGGTGCGTCATGAGGGCTGTTGAAAGCCCTGTTTTTGAAGGTGTATTTATAGCAAAGCACCAAAAAGTTTCATAAAGGCGTCATTTTGCCCTTTTTAAGGGCGTGGCGTTCTTGCTAGAGTCCCGCCACTTTTCATTGCGCGGCGCAGCAAGACGCCAGGGAGCCTGCATGAGCATGTCCGTCGATCATTTCCTCGAAGGCCTGAAACAACGCGATCCTCATCAGCCCGAATTCCACCAGGCGGTGGAGGAGGTGCTGCGTAGCCTGTGGCCGTTCCTGCAGGCCAATCCGCGTTATCTGGAGGCGGGCATCGTGGAGCGTATGGTCGAGCCGGAGCGTGCCGTGCTGTTCCGCGTGCCGTGGGTCGACGATGCCGGGCGCGTGCAGGTCAACCGTGGCTTCCGCATCCAGATGAACAGCGCCATCGGCCCGTACAAGGGCGGCCTGCGTTTTCACCCCTCGGTAAACCTGAGCGTGCTCAAGTTCCTGGCCTTCGAGCAGACCCTGAAGAATTCCCTGACCTCGCTGCCCATGGGCGGCGGCAAGGGCGGTGCGGACTTCGACCCCAAGGGCAAGAGCGACGCCGAGGTGATGCGTTTCTGCCAATCGTTCATGACCGAGCTTTACCGCCACATCGGCGCCAACCTGGATGTGCCGGCCGGTGACATCGGCGTCGGTGGCCGCGAGATCGGTTACCTGTTCGGCCAGTACAAGCGCCTGGCCAACGAGTTCACCTCGGTGCTGACCGGCAAGGGCCTGACTTACGGCGGCAGCCTGATCCGCCCGGAAGCCACCGGCTACGGCTGTGTGTACTTCGCCGAAGAAATGCTCAAGACCCGCGGGCGCAACTTCGACGGTCAGCGCGTGGCCATCTCGGGCTCCGGCAACGTGGCGCAGTATGCGGCGCGCAAGGTGATGGATCTGGGTGGCAAGGTGATTTCCTTCTCCGATTCCGAAGGCACGCTGTATGTCGAAGAGGGCTTCAGCGAGCAGCATTGGCAGGACGTGATGGCGCTGAAGAACCAGAAGCGTGGCCGCCTGAGCGAACTCGACGGCGGTGCGTTGCGCTTCCAGGCCGGCCAGCGCCCCTGGGGCCTGGCGTGCGACATCGCACTGCCCTGCGCGACCCAGAACGAGCTGAACCTCGACGACGCCCGCGCGCTGCTCGGCAATGGCTGCGTGTGCGTGGCCGAGGGCGCCAACATGCCGACCACGCTGGATGCGGTGGACCTGTTCATCGAGCACGGCACCCTGTTCGCCCCGGGCAAGGCCTCCAACGCCGGTGGCGTGGCGGTCAGCGGCCTGGAAATGTCGCAGAACGCCATGCGCCTGCACTGGAGCGAAGGCGAGGTGGACGAGAAGCTGCACGGCATCATGCAGTCCATCCACAACGCTTGCGTGCGTCACGGCGACGAGAATGGCGGCATCAACTACGTCAAGGGCGCCAATATTGCCGGCTTCGTCAAGGTGGCCGACGCCATGCTGGCCCAGGGCGTGGTCTGACGCCCGCATGCGCAGCCGGGCAATTCGGCTGCGCTGCCACTGTCACATTGCTTAAACATCAGGCGCCGACAATGCCGTCCCGTTGCGGCGCAGGATGGTGCCGCGCTCGTTGAGTCGATGATGAGAGTGGAGTCGTGAAACAGATCCCAGGAATGCTCGAAGGCGCCATGGCCGTTCGCTTCTACCAGAGCGTGCAGGGGCCTTTCCCCATCGAAGTCGGTGCCGCGGTGCCAGGCAGGAGCATGTCCGCCATCGTCAAACCGACGGTCAGCCCCATCACCCTGGATGCGGCCTGTGAGGAAGATCTCGGCCTGTCGCTGCTCGAAGCCGAGGCCACCGGCCTGGCTGCCGAAAAGGTCTGCGACCAGCTCAACGTCTTCTACGCCGGGCGCCGGGTCAATTGCAGCTGTGCGGCGGAAGTCGAAGCGATCATCGCGCTGTTCCAGGCCGGCGGTATGGAGCTGGAGTTCTCGCTGTCGACCCTCGACGCCGCCGCGCTGTACCTGCCCGATGCGCCGCCGCTCGACCAGTACCCGGAAAGCGTCGCTCGCGATCTGTTCGTGTTGGCCAGGCCGTTCGAAATGTGGCGTTTGCGCTGAGCCACCGAGAGCGCTGTTTTTCCTTCCTTGATACCGCTACGCCTGCTCTGGATTCGGTGCAGGTGTTTTATTTTTCACGGGCTGGCTTCTCTCGCCTACTTGTTGCGCCTTAGAATCATTCTCTACTAGGCGTTCGCGAGAGTCCGTTCATGATGTTGACCATCCCCGATGTGCTGGCGCCCGAGCAGCTGCGCCAGTGCCGTGTCGCGCTGGAGCAGGGGGCCTGGCAGGATGGTCGCGGCACGGCCGGGCATGTCGCCCAGCGCGCCAAGGACAACCAGCAACTGGCCCAGGATGATCCGCTGGCGGTACAGATCGGCGATTTCATCGTCGATTGCCTGGGTGCCAACCCGCGCTTCGTCGCCGCCGCGCTGCCGCTCAAGGTGTTGCCACCGCGTTTCAACCGCTATGCCGGCGGCGGCACCTATGGCAATCATGTGGACAACGCCATTTTTAGCGTGCCCGGCACGCCGCACCGGGTGCGCAGCGACCTGTCGGCCACCCTGTTCTTCAGCGAGCCGGATGAGTACGTCGGCGGCGAACTGGTGATCGAGGACACCTACGGCAGCCACAGCATCAAGCTGCCGGCCGGGCACCTGGTGCTGTATCCCGGCACCAGCCTGCACCGGGTGATGCCGGTGACCCGTGGCGTACGCTTCGCCTCGTTCTTCTGGATCCAGAGCCTGGTGCGCGAGGATGGCCAGCGCAGCATGCTGTTCGAGCTGGATCAGGCCATCCAGGGCATCAGCCAGCAGTTGCCGGAAAGCCCCGAGGTGGTTCGCCTGACCGGCGTGTACCACAACCTGCTGCGGCACTGGGCGAACACCTGAGCATGGAGAAGCTGCAGCAGATTCCCCCGAGCATCGCCTCGGTCAGCGATTACCAACCCTACGCCCAGGCGCGCATGAGCGAGCAGGCCTGGGCCTACGTCAACGGTGGTGTGGCCGATGAGCTGACTCTTCAGGCCAATCTGGAGGCGTTCCAGCGCCTGCGTTTGCGCAGCCGGGTATTGCGCGACCTGAGCGGTGGGCACACGCGCCGGGAATTGTTCGGGGTGACCCACGATTTTCCGATTCTGCTGGCGCCGGTGGCCTTCCAGAAGCTCGCCCACCCGGACGGCGAACTGGCCACGGTGATGGCCGCCGATGCTCTGCAGGCCGGGATGATCGTCAGCACCCAGGCCAGCACGAGCCTCGAGGACATCGCCGCTGCGGCCAGCAATCCGCTGTGGTTCCAGTTGTACGTCCAGCCTGATCGTGACTTCACCGAAGCTTTAGTGAGGCGCGCCGAAGCGGCCGGCTATCGCGCGTTGGTACTGACCGTGGATGCGCCGGTCAACGGCGTGCGCAACCGCGAGCAACGTGCCGGCTTCGTGCTGCCGGCCGACGTGCAGGCGGTCAATCTGCAGGGCATGCGCGCGCCCGCCGCGCAGCCGACGGCAAGCAATGGCGCTCTGCTGATGGGCGGTAGCCTGCTCGCCGCGGCGCCAACCTGGGCGGACATTCGCTGGCTGCGCTCGATCACCCGCTTGCCGTTGTTGCTAAAGGGCGTGACCGAACTGGAGGACGCCCGCGAAGCGCTGGAGCAGGGCGCGGACGGGCTGATCGTGTCCAATCACGGTGGCCGCACGCTCGACGGCATGGCGGCCAGCCTCGACTGCCTGGAGCCGATTGCCAATGCGCTGCAGGGGCGCCTGCCGCTGTTGTTCGACGGCGGCATTCGTCGCGGTACCGACATTCTCAAGGCCCTCGCTCTCGGCGCCGATGCGGTGCTGATTGGCAGGCCTTACATCCATGGGCTGGCGGCAGCCGGCGCGGCGGGGGTGGCGCATGTCATTCAACTGCTGCGCGCCGAGCTGGAGGTGGCGATGGCCCTGACAGGGTGTCGCGACCTGGCGGCCATCGACAAGCGCGTGCTGGCCCGCTGACCGCGGGGCATTTCATTCGAAGAAATTGGTGCTGGAGCTGGCAGGTCGAAGCGCGGCCGCTATACATACGGATATGAATGATTATTGTTGTTGCATGATAATAATTATCAATTATTCTTCCCGGCTTTCTGGGGAGACATACCATGCAACACACAAAAAAAGCGCTGACACGTCGTCCACAACCCTGCCTGCTCGCCTCGGCCATCGGCCTGGCACTGGCATCCTGTAGCCTTGCCAGCCTGGCTGCCGAAACCACTGCGCGGACCGGTTCGCTGCAGCTGGGGGACATACAGATCCAGGCCCAGGAAGCAGAAAGCTCCAAGGTCGAACAGTCCGCTTCCGCGAAGATAACGGCGCCGCTGCTCGATACTCCGCAGACCATCACCGTGGTACCCAAGAAGGTCATCGAAGAGCAACAGGCCCTGAGCCTGCGCCAGGTGCTGTCCAACGTATCGGGTATCACCTTCAATGCCGGCGAGGGCGGTGGTGGTTCGGGCGACAGCATCAACATCCGCGGTTTCAGCGCCAATGCCAACATGCAGATCGACGGCCTGCGCGACAGCGCCCAGACCAGCCGTACCGACACCTTCAACATCGACCAGGTGGAAGTCATCAAGGGCCCGAACTCGGTATTCGGCGGCGCCGGCACCACTGGCGGCAGCATCAACGTGATCAGCAAGCAGCCGCAGAACCGTGCCTTCACCCGCATCGGCGGTAGCCTTGGCACCGACAACTACTACCGCACCACCCTGGACACCAACCAGCCGCTCGAAGGTGTGGGCACCGACAGCGCCGTACGCCTGAACCTGATGGGCCACCAGAACGACGTGGCCGGCCGCGACGAGATCGACCGCAAGCGTTGGGGGATTGCCCCGTCTCTGCGCCTGGGCTTTAGCGAGGCGACCCGGCTGACCCTCAGCCTGCACCATCAGGAGGACGACAACCTGCCCGATTACGGCGTGCCGGCCCTGGATGGCAAACGCCTGGCCGGTGTGGACCGCGACGCCTACTTCGGCTGGAAGAACCTGGACAAGGAAAAGATCGAGCAGAGCGCGCTCACCGCCAACTTCGAGCACGACTTCAACGACAACCTGAGCCTGCAGAACCTGACCCGCTACAGCCGGGTCAACCGCGACACAACGGTGTCCGCCTCCCACGTCAACACCACCGGGGTGCCGGCCGGCAGCTACCGCCCGGCAGGCCCGCAGGGCTACGGCCGCGATGCCGAGACCGAAATGTGGATCAACCAGAGCAACATCAAGGCCGCCTTCGATACCTTCGGGTTGGCCCACAACCTGGTGGTCGGTGCGGAAATCTCCCGCGAAACCCTGGACCTGCGCACCTACAGCTACAACCTGACCAGTGCCGGGCCCTATCCGATCTTCGATCTCGACAACCCGCCGGGCTACTGGGCCGGCGCCACCAACAAGGCCACCAGCGGCTACACCGAGACCAAGCTGGTCGACAAGGCCATCTACCTGTTCGACACCATCGCCCTCAACGAGCAGTGGGACATCAACGGCGGCGTACGGGTGGACTGGATGGACGGTCAGGCGCGTGCATTCGACGCCACTCACCAGCCGACCACCCGTTTCGAGTCCAATGATCGCAAGGCCAGCAGCCGGCTTGGTCTGGTCTACAAACCGGTGGAGAACGGACGCTTCTATGTGGCCTGGGGCAACTCCTACAACCCCTCTGCCGAGAACCTGGCGTCGTCGGGCGGTGGCCTGACCGCTGCCACGGCTGACCTTGCCCCCGAGAAGAACGAAACCTGGGAGCTGGGCACCAAGTGGGAACTGTTCGAGCGCCGTGTCGAACTGGACGCCGCCGTGTTCCGCGTCGAGAAGAGCAATGCTCGGGAAACCATGTCCGATGGCTCCACGCAGCTGGCCGGCAAGCAGCGCGTCGACGGCGTCGAATTGGGCCTGACTGGTCACGTGACCGAGCAGTGGGACGTGTTCGCCAACTACACCTTCCTCGACAGCGAAACCCTCAAGGCCGCCGACACACCAGCCGGTGCCGACCGCGAAGGCCAGGCGCTGGGCAATACGCCGCCGCGCTCCTTCAACCTGTGGACCACCTACAAGCTGCCCGCCGGCTGGAGCATCGGCTACGGCACCCGTTACGTCAGCGAGCGCAACGTCAGCTCCAGCACCCGCGCCAAGCTGGACGACTACTGGCTGCACAACGCCATGGTCGGCTACACGGTCAACGAGAACCTCGACCTGCAGCTGAACGTGAACAACCTGTTCGATGAGGATTATGTCGAGCGCGTGCGTCAGCAGGCCGGTGCCGCGGCTCGCTCGTCGGCCATCGAGTATGGCGATGGTCGTTCGGCGCTGCTGTCGGCGACTTACAGCTTCTGATAGGCGCCCTTGAGCCCCGTTGACGTCTGGCGTCGACGGGGCTTTTGCCTGTGTGGCGTTCGCTGATTGGTAAAGAGCAGGTAAAAAACGAGCATTTTAAATGATTCTCATCTAGGGTCTGTTGCCGTTTCACGCACGGCCGCGCCGGAGCCCGTTTTGCCGCGAGGCAAGGCACGAGCCGCGAAGTTTGGCTAGCCAAATGAGCCGGCGAGAAACGCAGTATCGCGGCAAAACGGGCCCGGCCCTTCGGGTTGTGCGGGAAATCTCGCCATGCGTCGTTGGAGGACTTGGCAAGGGAACAACCATTCCCTGCGTCCTCCGCCTCGCCTGGCGAGATTTCTCGCGACAACGCGGCTCGCGTTGAAACGGCAACAGACCCTATGATCGCGCGGCTTCGAGTCGTGTCCATCTGCTGAGTGTTAATCGTGTTCAAGAAAGTCTTGTTCCAACTGCACTGGTTTTTCGGCATCACCGCCGGGCTGGTGCTGGCCCTGATGGGCGTGACCGGCGCGCTGTACAGCTTTCAGGAAGAGATCCTGCTGGCGATCAACCCCGAGATGGCGGTGACCGCTCAGGCGGGCGATGTGCTGCCACCGGGCGAAATGGTCGAGCGCTTGCAGGCTCAGGGGCTCAGCGTATCCGGGCTGTATGTGGATACCGAGGGCGGCCAGCCGACTCGGGTGTTCCTGACGCCGCCGCCGGGTGAGCGGCGCGGCGGGATACGCTTCGTCGACCCCTATACAGCCGAGATCTTCGAGGACCCTCGCGGCTTGCAGTTCTTCGGGCTGATGCTGCAGCTGCATCGCTTTCTCGCCATGGGCCAGAGCGGTCGGCAGATCACCGGTGCCTGCACCATCGCCCTGGTGTTCTTCTGCCTGTCCGGGCTTTACCTGCGCTGGCCGCGCAAGGTATGGAGCTGGCGCGCCTGGCTGACGTTCGACTGGGCCAAGAAGGGCCGCGCGTTCAATTGGGATCTGCATTCGGTGGTCGGCACCTGGTGCCTGCCGCTGTACCTGTGTGCAGCGCTGACCGGCCTGTATTGGTCCTACGACTGGTACCGCAGCGGGCTGGAAAGCCTGCTCAGTGACAAGCCGCGTGCCGCCGGCGAAGAGCGTGGTCGCCGTGGCCCGCCGCCCCAGGGCCAGGCGATGCCGCCGGTGGATTACGCCAAGCTCTGGCAGGGCATCCAGCGCACCGCGGGCGACAAGCTGGGCGTCTACAGCCTGCAGCTGCCGAGTACGGCCGGGCAGTCGGCGCGGGTGTTCTTCATGCTGCGCGACGCCGAGCACACCCGCGCCTTCGACCAGATGCAACTCGACCCACTGACCGGCGAGGCGAAGCAGGTCGAGCGCTATGCCGACAAGTCCTTCAAGGCGCGCCTGCTGGCCAGCGTCTACGCCCTGCACACCGGCGAGTATTTCGGCATGACCGGGCGCATCCTGATGATGGTCGCCAGCCTGGTGATGCCGCTGTTCTTTGTCACCGGCCTGCTGCTGTACCTGGACAGGCGCGGCAAGAAGCGTGCAGCGCTGGGCGCTCGTCAAGCGCTTGCCGGGAGCGAGGGTGGTGAGCCCTGGCTGGTCGGTTTCGCCAGCCAGAGCGGCTTTGCCGAGCAACTGGCCTGGCAGACCGCCGGGCAATTGCAGGCCGCCGGCCTGGCGGTTGAGGTGCAGCCGCTGGCGCGTATCGACACCGCCAGGCTCAGCGCCACACCTTGCGCGCTGTTGGTGCTCAGCACCTTTGGCGACGGCGAGGCGCCGGATAGCGCCCGTGGCGTCGAGCGCCAATGGCTGACGTCGGCGCTGGATCTACCCGGCTTGCGCTACGCGGTACTGGCCCTGGGGGATCGCCAGTATGCGCAGTTCTGCGGCTTTGCCCGGCGTGTCGACGATTGGCTGGCCGGGCGCGGCGCCCAGCGCCTGGGCGAGCGTATCGAGGTGGATGGCGATGACCAAGCTGCTCTGCAGAACTGGCAGCGCCAGCTGGCCGAGCTGACTGGCGTGCAGCCAATGGCCGTACAACAGGTGCCCTTCGATGGCTGGGTGCTGCGTGAACGTATCTGCCTGAACCCGGGCAGCCAGGGCGCGGGCACCTGGCTGGTCGGCCTGCAGCCGCCAGCCGGTGCGCAGTGGCAGGCCGGCGATATCCTGGAAATCCTCCCGCGCAACGGTGAAGCGCAGGTGCAGCGCTGGCTGTATGAGCATGGTTTACAGGCGCTGGAAACCGTCATCATCGAGCCGCTGGGCCATACACTCAGTGAGGCGCTGGCCGCTCGCCAGTTGCCGTACAGCGCCAGTCATCTGGTCGGCCTGCACGCCCAGGCGCTGCTCGATGCGCTGGTGCCGCTGCCGAGCCGCGAATACTCGATTGCCTCGCTGCCGGAGGACGGCATGCTGGAGCTGATCGTGCGTCAGCAACAGCTGGCCAATGGCGAGCTGGGTGCCGGCTCCGGCTGGCTGACTGCGCACCTGCCAGTTGGCGAGCAGTTGCTGGCGCGGGTACGGCGTAATAGCGGTTTCCATGTTCCAGAGGATGACCGACCAGTGATCCTGATCGGCAACGGCACGGGACTGGCTGGCCTGCGCAGCCTGCTCAAGGCGCGCATCGCTGCCGGGCACGCGCGCAACTGGCTGCTGTTTGGCGAGCGCAACGCCGAGCACGACTTCTACTGCCGTGACGAGTTGCAGGCCTGGCTCGAAGGCGGCCAATTGCAGCGGCTGGATCTGGCCTTTTCCCGTGATCAGGCGAAGCGCATTTACGTGCAGGATCGCCTGCGCGAGGCCGCGGATGAACTGCGGGCGTGGATTGCCGAGGGTGCTGCGATTTATGTGTGCGGCAGCTTGCAGGGTATGGCGGCGGGTGTGGATCAGGTACTGCGAGACGTGCTGGGTGAGGCTGTTGTGGAAGAGCTGGTGGAGCAGGGGCGGTATCGGCGGGATGTGTACTGAGAAGCGTGCTCGCGAACCGGACATTCAAAGGTTGCGTAGGAGCGGCTTTAGCCGCGAGTTTTTTATTAAGGCAAGCAAAGAGCTCGGGGCTAAAGCCCCTCCTACAATTTACGCGAACGGCCGATCCAGTTACGTAGCGATCACATAGATAAAGCCCGGCAGGACGATCGTGAAAAGGCTCTTGTTCCTCCGGGCGCAGCGTGAAGCTGCGCCCGGCGGGCGGTCAGAGAAACTGCTCGGCGTGGTGGCAGGCCACTTCCCGGCCATCGAGCGGTCGCAGCAGCGGCAGCTCGGTCTGGCAGCGCTCGGTGGCGTATGGGCAGCGCTTGTGGAACGGGCAGCCGGGTGGCGGGTTGAGCGGGTTGGGCAGCTCGCCGACGATCTTGATCTTCGGTTTGCTCGGATCCGGGTGGATGGTCGGCGTGGCCGACAGCAGCGCCTTGGTGTATGGGTGCAGCGGGCGCTCGTAGAGCTTTTCGCTGGGGCCGATTTCCGCCGGGCGGCCGAGGTACATCACCAGCACGTCATCGGCGACGTGGCGCACCACCGAGAGGTTGTGGGAGATGAACACGTAGCCGGTCTGGAACTCTTCCTGCAGGTCCATGAACAGGTTGAGCACCTGGGCCTGGATCGACACGTCCAGCGCCGAAGTCGGCTCGTCCGCCACCAGCACCTTGGGGGTGAGCATCATGGCGCGGGCCAGGGCGATGCGCTGGCGCTGACCGCCGGAGAACATGTGCGGGTAGCGCTGGTAGTGCTCGGGGCGCAGGCCGACCTGATTCATCATCGCCTGGACCTTTTCGCGGCGTTCGACGCGCGACAGGCTGGTGTTGATCAACAGCGGTTCGGCCAGCTGGTCACCGATCTTCTGCCGCGGGTTGAGCGAGGCGTAGGGGTTCTGAAAGACCATCTGCACGTCGCGGCGCAGTTGCTTGCGGGTCTGGGCGCTGGCGCCGTTGACTTCCTGCCCGGCGATCTGCAGCGAGCCCGAGGTGGGCTCCTCGATCAGTGTCAGGGCGCGGGCCAGGGTGGATTTGCCGCAGCCGGATTCGCCGACCACGGCCAGGGTCTTGCCAGCCTGCAACTCGAAGGACACACCATTGAGCGCCTGCACCGTGGCGGCGGGCTTGAACAGCCCCTGGGACACGGAGTAGTGACGCGTCAGTTGGCGTGCGGTCAGAACGGTCGTCATCACGCCACCTCAGCATTCAGATTGAGCGGGAAATAGCAGCGCACCGCGCCGCGCTCGTGGGGTTCCAGGGCCGGGCGCTGCTCGCGGCACTTGGGCTGCACGTAGGGGCAGCGCGGCGACAACAGGCAGCCGTGGGGTCGGTCATAGCGACCAGGGACGATGCCGGGCAGTGTCGACAGGCGCGTGGCGCCCAGGCTGTGCTCGGGAATCGCCTTGATCAGCGCTTCGGTGTACGGGTGGGTCGGCGCGTCGAACAGCGCTGGCACCTGGCCCAGCTCCACGGCCTGGCCTGCGTACATCACGCAGACCCGGTTGGCGGTTTCGGCGACCACGGCCAGGTCATGGGTGATCAGCACCAGGCCCATATTCTGTTCGCGCTGCAGGTCGAGCAGCAGCTCCATGATCTGCGCCTGGATGGTCACGTCCAGGGCGGTGGTCGGCTCATCGGCGATCAGCAGCTTGGGCTCGGCCGCAATCGCCATGGCGATCGCGACGCGCTGGCTCATGCCACCGGAGAGCTGGTGCGGGAAGGCGTCGAGGCGGCTGGCGGCACCAGGGATTTCCACGCGTTCGAGCAGTTGCAGGGCACGCTGGCGGGCAGCCTTGCCCTTGAGACCGAGGTGCTGACGCAGCACTTCCTCGATCTGGAAACCCACGGTGAAGCTGGGGTTCAGTGCCGTCATCGGGTCCTGGAAGATCATCGACAGGTCCTTGCCGACGATATGTCGACGCTGGCGGCCCTTGAGGGTCAGCATGTCCGTGCCGTCGAAGGTCAGGCGGTCGGCGCGCACGATGCCGGGGGCGTCGATCAGGCCCATCAGCGCCATCATGGTCACCGACTTGCCGGAGCCGGACTCGCCGACGATGGCCAGCACCTCACCCTTGTCGACTTTCAGGTCGAGGCCATCGACCACCGGCACGGCGTTGGCGTCGCCGAAGCGCACGCTCAGGTTGTCTATTTCCAGCAGGCTCATCGGGTGGCCTCCATCGAATTGCAGGGGGCGGCCGTGGTGCAGAACAGGTTCATGGCGGCCTCCTCAGATCGCATTCTTGAGTTTCGGGTCCAGCGCATCGCGCAGGCCGTCGCCCATCAGGTTGATCGCCAGCACGCTAAGCAGGATGGCGAGGCCGGGCAGGGTCACCACCCACCAGGCGCGCTCGATGTAGTCGCGCGCCGAAGCCAGCATGGTGCCCCACTCAGGCGTTGGCGGTTGCACGCCCAGGCCGAGGAAGCCCAGGGCGGCGGCATCGAGAATCGCCGAGGAAAAGCTCAGGGTCGCCTGCACGATCAGCGGCGCCATGCAGTTGGGCAGCACGGTAATGAACATCAGCCGTGGCAGGCTGGCGCCGGCCAGGCGGGCGGCGGTGACGTAGTCGCGGTTCAGCTCGCCCATCACCGCAGCGCGGGTCAGGCGCACGTAGGAGGGCAGCGAGACAATGGCAATGGCGATCACGGTGTTGATCAGGCCTGGGCCGAGGATGGCGACGATGGCCACGGCCAGCAGCAGCGAGGGCAGGGCCAGCATGATATCCATCAGGCGCATGATCGACGGGCCCATCAGGCGCGGGAAGAAGCCGGCGACCAGGCCCAGCAGCAGGCCGGGAATCAGCGAGATGACCACCGAGGCCAGGCCGATCAGCAGCGACAGGCGCGCGCCGTGGATCAGCCGCGAGAGCAGGTCGCGGCCCACTTCGTCGGTGCCGAGGATGAACTGCCATTGCCCGCCTTCGAGCCAGACCGGCGGGGTCAGCAGGGCGTCACGGAACTGTTCGCTGGGCGAATAGGGCGCGATCCATGGCGCGAACAGCGCGCAGAACACCATCAGCAGCATGAAGCCGAGGCCGGCGACAGCGCCCTTGTTGTGGCTGAACGCGCGCCAGAATTCCTTCAGCGGCGAGGGGTAGACCAGGGCCTGGTCCAGCGGTGTAGTCGTGGTCGAGGTCATGCTCGCACCTCATGAATAGCTGATTTTGGCGTAACCCGGGTCGAGCGCAACGACACCCGGGAGAGAGCGACCTGGGTATCGCGCTGCCCAACCCAGGCTACGAATACGTTGGTGTTTTCTGAATAGCTCCAGCGAGCCAAATGCAGGGACATTTCAGGCTCCTTTATCAGCGCTGGTGGCGAATGCGTGGGTTAACGAGTCCATAGAGGATGTCCACCACGAAGTTGACCAGGATCACCAGGCAGGCGATCAGCAGGATGCCGTTCTGCACCACGGGGTAGTCGCGGGCACCGATGGACTCGATCAGCCACTTGCCGATGCCCGGCCAGGAGAAGATGGTTTCGGTCAGTACCGCCCCGGCGAGCAGAGTGCCGACCTGCAGGCCGAACACGGTGAGCACCGGAATCAGTGCGTTGCGCAGGCCGTGCACGAATACCACGCGGGCCGGCGACAGGCCCTTGGCGCGGGCGGTGCGCACGTAGTCCTCACGCAGCACTTCGAGCATCGCCGAGCGGGTCATGCGGGCGATCACCGCCAACGGGATGGTGCCCAGCACGATGGCCGGCAGGATCAGGTGGCGCAGGGCGTTGCCGAACGCGCCTTCCTCATCGGACAGCAGGGTGTCGATCAGCATGAAGCCGGTGACCGGCTGGATGTCGTAGAGCAGGTCGATACGCCCCGATACCGGCGTCCAGCCGAGCCACACCGAGAAGAACATGATCAGCAGCAGGCCCCACCAGAAGATCGGCATCGAATAGCCGGCCAGGGAAATGCCCATCACCCCGTGATCGAATAACGAGCCCCGTTTGAGCGCGGCGATCACCCCGGCAATCAGCCCCAGCGTGCCGGAAAACAGCAGCGCGGCCAGAGTGAGCTCCAGGGTGGCGGGAAACAGGGTGGTGAACTCGCTCCACACCGGGGTGCGGGTGCGCAGCGATTCACCCAGGTCGCCCTGGGCCAGCTGGCCGATGTAATCGAAGTACTGGGCATACAGGGGCTTGTTGAGGCCCAGACGCTCCATGGCTTCGGCGTGCATCTGCGGGTCGACGCGCCGCTCGCCCATCATCACTTCCACGGGGTCGCCGGGGATCATGCGGATGAGCGCGAAGGTCAGCAGCGTAACCCCGAAGAACGTGGGGATCAGCAGGCCCAGGCGCCGGGCAATAAAACTCAACATCGTGGGAGGTACCTCATTGGCCGGTCAGGCAGCCCGCCGGCGTGTGTACCGCCGGCGGTGTGTTTTTATCTACTTCACCTGGGTGGTGGCGAAGTTGTTATTGGTCAGTGGGCTGATGTGATAGCCCTCGACGTTCTTGCGCATGGCGGTGAACAGTTTCGGGTGGGCCACGTTGATCCAGGGTTGACCCTCGGCGTAGATCGCCAGAGCCTGGCGGTAGAGGCCGGCACGTTGATCGTTGTCGGTCACGCCGCGGGCCTGGGTGATCAGGTCCTGGAACTTAGGGTTGCACCAGCGCGCATAGTTCTCGCCGTTTTTCGCCGCATCGCAGCTCAGCAGCGGGGTCAGGAAATTGTCCGGGTCGCCGTTGTCGCCGGCCCAGCCGGAGGACACCAGGTCGCCTTCGCCCTTCTTGGCACGGCGCAGCATCTCGCCCCACTCCATCACGCGGATATCGAGCTTCAGGCCGATCTCGGCAAGGTCGGCCTGGAGCATTTCTGCCGACAGGCGCGGGTTGGGGTTGGTCTGGCCGCCGCCGCTGCGGGTGAACAGGGTAAGCACGGCGCCTTCCGGCACGCCGGCTTCCTTGAGCAGGGCACGGGCCTTGTCGAGGTCGCGGGGCGGGTTGCGGTTGTCGTCGTTGTAGCCGATCAGCACCGGCGGGTAGGGATTGACCGCCACCAGCGCGTTGCCCTTGCCGAACAGCTGCTCGACGTGGCGCTGGCGGTCGAAGGCGAGGTTGATCGCCTGGCGCACGCGCACGTCGCTCAGGTATTTGTGCTCGGTGTTCATGGCGATATAGCCGGTGACGATGGCCTCGATCTCGTCGACCTTGAGGTTGGCATCGGCCTTGATCGACGGCACGTCATCAGGCTTGGGGTACAGCGCCACCTGGCACTCGTTGGCGCGCAGCTTCTGCAGGCGGGTGTTGTTGTCGGTGGCGATGGCGAAGATCAGTGGGTCGGCCGGCGGCTTGCCGCGGAAGTAGTCGGGGTTGGCCTTGAAGCGAACCTGGGCGTCCTTGTTGTAGCGCTGGAAGATGAACGGCCCGGTGCCGATCGGCTTGCTGTTGAGCTCGCCGGTCTTGCCGGCCTTGAGCAGCTGGTCGCCGTACTCGGCGGAGTAGATCGAGGTAAATGGCATGGCCATGTCACGCAGGAACGGCGCTTCGGGGCGGTTCAGGGTGATGACCACGGTGTGGTCGTCGGTCTTGGTCACCGACTTGAGCAGGTCGCGGAACGCCATGCTCTCGAAATAGGGGTAGCCCACGCTGGCCTTGGCGTGCCACGGGTGCTTGGGGTCGAGCTGGCGATTGAGGCTCCACAGCACGTCGTCGGCGTTGAATTCGCGGCTCGGCGTGAAGTAATCGGTGGTGTGGAATTTCACGCCTTTACGCAGGTGAAAGGTGTAGGTCAGGCCGTCGTCGCTGATCTCCCAGCTTTCGGCCAACGCCGGCTGAATGTCAGTGGTGCCGGGCTTGAAGTCGACCAGGCGGTTGAACACCGTCTCGGCCGAGGCATCGGCGGTCACCGCGGTGGTGTACTGCACGATGTCGAAACCCTCGGGGCTCGCCTCGGTACATACCACCAGCGGTTTGGCGGCCAGATTGCCGGCGGCGCCGAGAACCAGGGCGGCCAGGGCAGCGCGTAGCGGTAGTGTCTTCATCGGATGTCCCCCGCGGTTGAGGTCAGCATAGACGTACGGCCTGCAAGGGGCAGGCCGTGAGCCGGTTTTCAGAAGGATGCGTGCACCATCGGTCGTTGCCAGTGGCAAGCCCGAGGACTGAGCGCTGATCGCGCTGGTCACCCAGGCTTGTCGGTTGGCGGGTCGCCGCGCGGTTGTCCGCGAGGCGGCCAATCAGTCGTTGCTGACACCGATAAAGCTGTTACGCCCGAACGGGCTGATCTGGAAGCCCTTCACGCTGGTGCGCATCGGCTGGTACACGGTGGAGTGGGCGATCGGGGTGATCGGCACTTCACGCTTGAGCACCACCTGAGCCTGCTTGTACAGCTCGCTGCGCTCGTTCTGGTCGGTCACGCGCTTGGCGGCCACTACCAGCTTGTCGTACTCGGCGTTGCACCACTTGGAGAAGTTGTTGCCGTCTACCGAGGCGCAGCCGTACAGGGTGCCGAGCCAGTTGTCGGGGTCACCATTGTCGCCGGTCCAGCCGATCAGCATGGCGTCGTGCTCGCCGGCGTGGGCGCGCTTGATGTACTCGCCCCACTCGTAGCTGACGATGCGTGCCTTGACGCCGACCTTGGCCCAGTCGGCCTGCAGCATTTCGGCCATCAGACGGGCGTTGGGGTTGTAGGGGCGCTGCACAGGCATGGCCCACAGGGTGATTTCGGTGCCTTCCTTCACGCCGGCGGCCTTGAGCAGTTCCTTGGCCTTTTCCGGGTTGTAGGGCGCGTCCTTGATCGACTCGTCGTAGGACCACTGGGTCGGCGGCATGCCGTTGACGGCCAGCTGGCCGGCGCCCTGGTACACGGCGTCGATGATGGCTTTCTTGTTCACCGCCATATCCAGCGCCTGGCGCACTTCGAGTTTGTCGAACGGCGCGCGGGTCACGTTGTAAGCGATGTAGCCCAGGTTGTAACCCGGAGCGGTCGGCACATTGAGGTTCTTGTCCGCCTGTAGGCCCTTGAGGTCGGCCGGACGCGGGTTCAGGGTGATCTGGCATTCGCCGGCGCGCAGCTTCTGGGCGCGTACCGAAGCGTCGGTGTTGATCGAGAAGATCAGGTTGTCGATCTTCACGTCATCCGGGTTCCAGTATTCCTTGTTGCCTTTGTAGCGAATCGCCGCGTCTTTCTGGTAACGGCTGAACACGAACGGGCCGGTGCCGATCGGCTTCTGGTTGATTTCTGCGGCCTTGCCGGCCTTGAGCAACTGGTCGGCGTACTCGGCGGAATGGATGCCGGCGAAGTTCATCGCCAGGTTCTGCACGAACGCGGCGTCCACTTCCTTGAGGGTGAAGACCACGGTGTGGTCATCTTTCTTCTCGACCTTGGCGATGTTCTTGTCCAGGCCCATATCGGTGAAATACGGGAACTCGCTGGGGTAAGCCTTGCGGAACGGGTGGTTGCGGTCGAGCATGCGGTTGAAGGTGAACAGCACGTCGTCGGCGTTGAATTCGCGGCTCGGCTTGAAGTAATCAGTGGTGTGGAACTTGACCCCTTCGCGCAGGTGGAAGGTGTAGGTCAGGCCGTCTTCGCTGATGTCCCAGGAAGTCGCCAGGCCCGGCTGAGCCTTGGTGCCGCCACGCTCGAATTCGGCCAGGCGGTTGAAGATGGTTTCCGACGCCGCATCGAAGTCGGTACCAGTGGTGTACTGGCCGGGGTCGAACCCACCTGGGCTGCCTTCGGAGCAATACACCAGATTGCTGGCCTGGGCGAGCGAAACACTGGAGAGCAGACCTGCCGTGAGCAGAGCCTTGCACAGGAGAGACATGCGCATGCGAACCTCTTTTTTCTTTTTGTTCGCGCCTGGGTTCAGCGCGAGCTCGATATGCGGTGAAAGCGGATAGCCCACCGGGTCGGGCTCGAAATTAAGTCATGCTGAAATTTCGGTCAACAAAAATTAAGCGGCACTAACATTGCGCATATTTGCCCTGAATTGGGGCGAAAATCACTCTTGCGCTGGGCTATCGCCGAACAATTGCATGGTGGTCATGGTGAGCACTTCGGCGGGCTCGTCGGCGGCGTTGATCAGCCGGTGCAGCTTGCCGGCATCGAAATGCACGGAGTCGCCAGGGCCGAGCGGATAGTCGCGACCTTCGATGGTGTAGACGATATGCCTGGCCAGCACGTAGGAGAACTCCACGCCCTCGTGGGCGATCAGTTCCGATTCGTAGCCCACCGGAATATTCATTTTCACGGCGTTGATCGAGTTGCCGGGAAACGAGCTGGACAGGCGCTCGTAGGCCAGCAGTTGGCCGCCAACCGTGTAGCGCACGCGCTCGTTGACGTGGGAGTCGGGCTGCGCCTGTACGGGTTGGTCGAACAGGGCGTTGAGCGGCACGTTCAGGGACTTGGCGATGCTCGCCAGGGACGAGATCGACACGCCGGTGAGGTTGCGCTCGGCCTGGGACAGGAAGCTGGCGGTCAGGCCGGCGTCGGCGGCCACCTGGTTGAGGGTCTTGCCGGCGGCCCGCCGGTAGCGGCGCAGGCGTTCGCCAATGCGATCTGCGGTCATGGGCAAAGTTCGTTGTTGGAGTTGGCGCAGTATACCCAGCCAGCGTAGGGACTTCAGCCGTCAGATTACGCACTATTTAAGTGCCACTGAAAAATGCTTTGACCAGAATTTAAGTTGCACTTAAATTTTGCCGCAGTGAATGACCCGGCAGCGATCTCCGCTGCCGTCGCCAGACGAGGATGTGCAGATGACACTGGGAGTGGGCGGTAGCACGCCGGAGCAGGCCTTGGCGCGCTTGCAGGACATGACGGCCGGCACGCAGCCGATCGGTGAAGCGGAGTACCGGGCACGCATCGCACGGGCCCAGGCGCTGATGCGTGAGCAGAGCATCGAGGCGCTGTTCGTGGCTGCCGGCAGCAACCTGCAGTACTTCACCGGGGTCAAGTGGAACCCCAGCGAGCGCATGGTCGGCGCCATCCTGCCGGCCAGCGGCGAGGTGGAGTACCTGGCACCGGCGTTCGAAGAAGGCACGGTACGTGATTTTCAGGAGGTGCCGGGCACCATCAACACCTGGGAGGAGCACGAGAGCCCCTACGCGCTGCTGCTGCGCTGCCTGCGTCGTCTTGGCGTAACGCCCAACGATGGTACGCCGCCTCAGGTAGGTCTTTGTTCCTCCTTGCCTTTTTTCATGTTCGAGGGCATTCGCAAGCTGACCAGCGGTTACCGTTTCGTCGACGCCGGGTCGGTTACCGCCCTGTGCCGCCAGCGCAAGTCGGCCGCCGAAATCGCCCTGATGCAACGCGCCAAGGACATGACCCTGGAAGTGCACAAGGCCGCGGCGAGCATCCTTCACGAAGGCATCACCACCACCGAAGTCGGCGAATTCATTCGTCAGGCACACCGCAAGGTCGGCGCGCCGGGTTCGATCTTCTGCATCGTGCTGTTTGGCCCGGCCAGCGCCTTCCCCCATGGCGTCAAACATGCGCAGACCCTGAAGGATGGCGACATGGTGCTGATCGACACCGGCTGCCAGGTGCACAGCTACCTGTCGGACATCACCCGCAGCTACGTCTTCGGCACGCCGAGCGAGCGCCAGCGCGAGTTCTGGAACAAGGAAAAGGCCGCCCAGCAGGCGGCCTTCGAAGCCGCCGTGATCGGTGCGCCCTGCGCCAGCGTCGACGCCGCCGCTCGCCGCAGCCTGGAGGCCGCGGGCCTGGGCCCGGCCTACAAACTGCCGGGCCTGCCGCACCGCACCGGTCACGGCATCGGCCTGGACATCCACGAAGGCCCGTACCTGGTCGGTGGCGACGATACGCCGCTGGCCGAAGGCATGTGCTTCAGCAACGAGCCGATGATCTGTGTGCCGGGCGAGTTCGGCATCCGTTTGGAGGATCACTTCTACATGACGGCCGAAGGCCCGCGCTGGTTTACCCAGCCAAGCCACTCGGTGGATGATCCATTCGGGTTGAATGCCTGAACCGCCCCTTGGGCTTATCTTTGAGGCGACATTAAAGAGACTGCTGCAAGGCAGAAGTGGCCGGTGAGAATGTAGGAGGGGCTTTAGCCCCGAGCTTTTTATCAAGGTCACCAAAGAGCTCGGGGCTAAAGCCCCTCCTACGGATTACGCGACCGGCCGCACCCGCCTTTTTGCAGGCAACGCGCTGAATTCAATCCGCAAGATCATGAACAGGCTCCTGGAAACGAAAACGCCCGGCCAATTGGCCGGGCGTTTTTCATTCACCGCGCTGGTTCAGTCGATGCTGACGCCGTAGAAGGGCGTCAGGCCGAACGGGCTGATGCGGAAGTCCTGCACCTCCTTGCGCATGGGCTGGAACACCCGGGAGTTGGCGATCGGGGTGATCGGTACCTGAGCCTTGAGGATCTGCTGGGCCTGCTGATACAGCTTGATGCGCTCGTCGCGGTTGTTGGTGGTCTTGGCCTGGGTGACCAGCTTGTCATAGGCCGGGTCGCACCACTTGGCATAGTTGCTGCCCTTGACCGCTGCGCAGCTGTAGAGAACACCCAGCCAGTTGTCCGGGTCGCCGTTGTCGCCGGTCCAGCCGTAGATCATTACGTCGTGTTCGCCGGCCTTGGCGCGCTTGATGTACTCGCCCCACTCGTAGCTGACGATATTGGCCTTGATGCCGATCTTGTCCCAGTCGGCCTGAATCATCTGGGCCGAGAGCCTGGCGTTGGGGTTGGAGGCGCGCTGTACGGTCATGGCCCACAGGTTGATCTGGGTGCCGGGGGCGATGCCGGCCTCCTTGAGCAGTTGCCGGGCCTTTTGCGGATCGTGCGGAGCGTCCTTGATGTTCGGGTCGAAGCCCCACTGGCCAGGCGGCAGGGCGTTCTCGGCCACTTGCCCGGCACTGCGGTAAACGGCCTTGATGATCGCCGGCTTGTCGATGGCCATGTCCAATGCCTGGCGCACCTTGAGCTGGTCGAGTGGCGGGTGCGTGACGTTATAGGCCAGGAAGCCCAGGTTGAAGCCTGGCTGGCTGAGTACCTTGAGGTTCGGGGCCTTCTCGGCCAGCTCGATATCTTCGGGCCGCGGATAGCCGCTGACCTGGCATTCGCCGACCCTGAGCTTCTGCAGGCGCACGGCGGCGTCGGTGTTGATCGAGAAGATCAGGTTGTCGAGCTTCACGTCTTCGGGCTTCCAGTACTGCCGGTTGGCGGTATAGCGGATGCTGGAATCTTTCTGGTAGCGCTTGAACACGAACGGCCCGGTGCCGATCGGCTTCTGGTTGATCTCGCCGGGCTTGCCTTCCTTGAGCAGCTTGGCGGCGTACTCGGCCGACTGGATCGAGGCGAAGCTCATCGCCAGGTTCTGCACGAAAGCGGAATCGACATTGTTGAGGTTGAAGCGCACGCTGTAGTCGTCGAGCTTTTCCACGCTCTTGATCGTGGTATTCAGGCCCATGTCGGTGAAGTAGGGCGACTCCGAAGGATAAGCCTTGCGAAACGGCTGCTCGGGGTCGAGCAGGCGGTTGAAGGTGAACAGCACGTCGTCGGCGTTGAAGTCGCGGCTCGGCGTGAAATAGTCGGTGGTATGGAATTTCACACCCTTGCGCAGGTGGAAGGTGTAACTCAGCCCGTCATTGGCCACCTGCCACTCGGTGGCCAGCCCCGGTTCGACCTCGGTGCCGCCACGCTTGAACTGGGTGAGGCGGTTGAACACGGTTTCCGCCGACGCATCGAAATCCGTGCCGCTGGTGTACTGGCTGGGGTCGAAGCCGGCCGGACTGGCCTCGGAGCAGTAAACCAGGGTGCTGGCGGCCTGGGCCATTGGCGCACAGGCCAACAGTGCGGTGGTCAGTAGCAAGGGTTTGAATAGGGTCTTGTCCATGAATGTCCTGTCGACAGGTGTGAATCGGTGTGTCGATGGAGCATGCCGCACTCTGGATTTTTTCTACAAGATCATCTGGTTTGCTGCTAATAACCCGTTTGCGATCCTCGGCCACATTGCCTATGCGGTGCCGCACGGGCTCTGTGTGGTGCCGGCCAGTGCTTGCCGCTTTAGTGGCGGCGAGCCTGCTTATTTGTGCATAGTCGCAACCCCGTGATGGGCTGGCTGAGCACCCGCTTTCGTTGGCGTGACGACACGCCGTTGGCCTGCGTACCGGGTGAGTTCGGCGTCCGCCTGGAAGATCACTTCTATATGACGGTCGAAGGCCCGCGCTGGTTTACCCAGCCAAGCCACTCGGTTGACGACCCGTTCGGGCTGAATGCCTGAAGCGTCCCTGGAGCCGATTTTTGGGCGATATGAAATGCAAAAGCGGACATCGGGCGATCTGGTAGGAGTGGCTTTAGCCGCGAGCTTTTTATCAAGGCAAATAAAGAGCTCGGGGCTGAAGCCCCTCCTACAAAGCCACGCATTCATTGGCCGCTCTCACCTTTTGCAGGCAACGCGCTGAAGTCGATCTGCAAGATCACGAACAGGCTCCCGGAAACGAAAACGCCCGGCCAATCGGCCGGGCGTTTTCATTCACGCAGCAGGAGTTACTCGATGCTCACACCGTAGAAGGAGTTCAGGCCGAACGGGCTGATCTTGAAGTCCTTCACCCGGGTGCTCATCGGCTGGTACACCGTGGAGTGGGCGATTGGCGTGTTCTGCACGTCGGCCTTGAGCAGCTGCTGGGCCTGCTTGTAGAGCGCGGTACGCTCGTCGCGGTCGTTGATCGCCTTGGCTTTCTTGATCAGCGCGTCGAACTCCTTGTTGCACAGGCGGCTGTAGTTGTTGCCGCCAATGGAGTCGCAGCCGTACAGCACGCCCAGCCAGTTGTCGGGGTCACCGTTGTCGCCGGTCCAACCGATCAGCAGGGTGTCGTGCTCGCCGGCCTTGGCGCGTTTGTTGTACTCGCCCCACTCGTAGCTGACGATGCGTGCCTTGATGCCGACCTTGGCCCAGTCGGCCTGCAGCATCTCGGCCATCAGCTTGGCGTTGGGGTTGTATGGGCGCTGCACGGGCATGGCCCACAGGGTGATCTCGGTGCCTTCCTTCACGCCAGCAGCCTTGAGCAGCTCCTTGGCCTTTTCCGGGTTATAGGGGGTGTCCTTGATGGTGTCGTCATAGGACCACTGGGTCGGCGGCATGCCGTTGACCGCCACCTGGCCGGCGCCCTGGTACACCGCATTGATGATCGCCGGCTTGTTGATGGCCATGTCCAGCGCCTGGCGTACTTCCAGCTTGTCGAGCGGCTTGTGCTCGGTGTTGTAGGCCAGGTAGCCGACGTTGAAGCCGGCCTGCTCGGGCATCTGCAACTTGGGATCCTTCTTCAGGGTTTCCAGGTCGGCCGGGCGCGGGAACACGCTGACGTGGCACTCGCCGGCGCGTAGCTTCTGCATGCGCACCGACGGGTCGGTGTTGATGGCGAAGATCAGGTTGTCGATCTTCACGTCATCCGGATTCCAGTATTCCTTGTTGCCCTTGTAGCGGATCTGCGCGTCCTTCTGGTACCGGCTGAACACGAACGGGCCGGTGCCGATGGGCTTCTGGTTGATTTCCGAGGCCTTGCCGGCCTTGAGCAGCTGGGCGGCGTATTCGGCCGAGTGGATCGAGGCGAAGCTCATGGCCATGTTCTGGATGAACGCGGCATCGACGGTGTTGAGGGTGAAGCGCACCGTGTGTTCGTCGACCTTTTCGATCTTGGCGATGTTCTTGTCCATGCCCATGTCGGTGAAGTACGGGAACTCGGTGGGGTACGCCTTGCGGAAGGGGTCGTCCTTGTTGAGCATGCGGTTGAAGGTGAACAGCACGTCGTCGGCGTTGAATTCGCGGCTCGGCTTGAAGTAGTCGGTGGTGTGGAATTTCACGCCTTTACGCAGGTGGAAGGTGTAGGTGAGGCCGTCATCGCTGATGTCCCACTTCTCCGCCAGGCCCGGCACCACCGAGGTGCCACCACGCTCGAACTGCGAGAGGCGGTTGAAGACGGTTTCCGCCGCGGCATCGAAATCGGTGCCGGTGGTGTAGAGCCCCGGGTCGAAGCCCGCAGGGCTGCCTTCGGAGCAGTACACCAGGTTGCCGGCGGCCTGTGCGAAGGGTGCGCTGGCTATCAGGCCGGCGACGACAAAAGCCTGGATAAAGGCGTTCTTGTGCATGGTTACCTCATGTCTGTTGTGATTTTTCCTGAGGGGTCTGCTGCGTTGAAGCGTGGCGTGTCGGATGGTGACGAGCCTGCCTTGAGCCTAGACCTTGTTTCAGCCTATGCATGGCCTGTGCCGAAAAGCGCGGGGCAAAAAAAGAGGAGGTTGCGAGCGTGCTCGCAACCTCCTCTTTCGTGACGCCGGCAGGCGGATTACAGCTGCACTTCGATCACGCCGTCGGCGTTCATGGTCACCTGGCTGGTACCGGCTTCGACCTCTGGCGTTGCGCTGTCGGAAAACGCCGAGGCCCTCATGGCCTCCATGCGCATCGGTGGACGTACGAAGCCGCCGCTGTTGAGGTTCAGGCTGACCAGCTTGTAGCTCTTGCCGCCCAGGGCTTCGGTGGTCAGCTGGGCGCGCTCCTTGAAGGCCGCGACGGCGTCCTTGATCAGCGCGTCTTCTTCCTTCTTGCGGGTGGCGTCGGCAATGCTGAAGCTCATGCCGCCCATCTTCAGGGTTTTCAGCATCTCGCCGGTGAGCTTGGAGAGGGCGGCGAAGTCGGCGCTTTCCAGGCGAATTTCGGCACGCTCGCGCCAGGCGCTGATTTCTTCACCTTTCTCGCTGTATACCGGGTAGCTGTTGCGGCTGCCCTGGGAAACTGTCACGCCCTTCACGCCGCGGGCCTGGGTCAGGCCGGCATTGAGGGTGAGGGTGATCTCGGCGGCCAGTGCCGCCGGGTCCTTTTGCTGGGCTTCGGTGTACAGGGTGACCTGCATCAGGTCGTGGGCCACTTCATGGCTGACCTGGGTGCTCAGGGAAATCTGGTTGTAGCGCGGCTCTTCGGCGTGCGCGGCGATGCTCAGCAGGCCGGCGGTGGTGAAGGCCAGTGCGGTGGCGAGGCGGGACAGTGGCAGCATGGCGATTCCTTTTCGGTTACGTGCGGCTGGCTGCCGCGTTCATCAAGGTAGACGAAGGACATCGGGTAACCGGGTCAAGGTTCGGCAAATTTTTTTGCAGGGCAGGTAGCCAGCGCTTTTCAGGCAGTAGCCGGTGCAGCGGGGAACCACGCCCGGCCAGTGCCGGGCGTGGTGTGCGGTCAGGCGGGAGTGACGTGGGCATCAGGCAGCGCGGCGGGCGCCGGCGCTACGGTGTCATGCCGTTCGCGGGCAAGGGTCCAGACCAGAATGGCAGCGACGATATCGAAGATCGCCAGTACCACGAACAGCGGGCTGTAGCCGATCTGGGTGACCAGCACGCCGAACACCAGGGTGAAGGCTGCAGCGCCCAGGTAGCCGCACATGCCGCCCAGGCCGGTGGCAGTGGCCACCTGATCCTTCTTGAAGGAGTCGGAGGTGATCGAGTAGAGCGCGCCGGACAGCGTCTGGTGCGCGAAACCGCCGATGCACAGCAACAGAATCGCCGTGTACGGGCTTTCCACCAGGCCGATGCAGGCCGGGCCGATCATGCAGCTGGCGCCGAACAGCAGCACCATCTTGCGCGAGGTGAACAGCGACACCTTGCAGTAGCGGTGGAAGAACGGGCTCAGGTAGCCGCCGAGCACGCAGCCGATGTCGGCGGCAAGGAAGGGCAGCCAGGCGAACATGGCGATTTCCTTGATGTTCATGTGCCGCTCGGTCATCAGGTACAGCGGAATCCAGGCGTTGAAGGTCTGCCAGGCCGGTTCGGACAGCACCCGCGCGGCGGCAATCGCATAGAAGTTGCGCACCTTGAAGATGCCTTTCCAGGCGCCTTTCTCACGCTTCTCGCTGTGCAGGTGGGCTTCCTGACCAGAAAGGATGTAGTCGCGCTCTTCGTCGCCCAGGCGCTTCTGGTCACGCGGGTGCTTGTAGAGCCAGGCCCACAGCAGCGTCCACACCAGGCCCGAGCCGCCGACGATCAGAAACGCCAGCTGCCAGCCGCTGTGCAAGATCGCCCAGACCACCAGGGGCGGCGCCAGCAGCGCGCCAAGGGAGGAGCCGATGTTGAACCAGCCGATGGCCACCGAGCGCTCCTTGGCCGGGAACCATTCGGTGGTGGCCTTCACGCCAGCCGGTAGGCCGGCTGCTTCGGTGATGCCGAGCAGACCGCGCATGAACGCCATGCTCTTCCAGTCGGTAGCCAGCGCGGCAGATGCGCAGGCGATGGACCAGCCAATGGCGAACACCGCGAAACCCAGTTTGGTGCCGATGAAGTCGATGACCCAGCCAGCAATGGGCTGCATGAGGGCGTAGCAGATCTGCCAGGCGGCGACGATCTTGGCGTATTGCTCGGTGCTGATGGCGAGGTCGGTCATCAGCGTGGGCGCGGCGACCGACAGGGTGTTGCGAGCGAGGTAGTTGATGACCAGGCCGGCAGTGACCAGGCTGACCATCCACCACCGGATACCTTTTATTCTCATTATTTCACCTGAATTATTCTTGGAGACTGGTGATTGTTCAGGGCTGCTTTCGTGAGCGCTCTGAGACAATTTGTTACATATATGCGCTCTCAAGAAATATGTTGTCATACAACATAAATATATGAATATTGAGTTTTGTTTTTATAACTAAAAAGGAATTTGGCGCTGATTTGCGGGCTTTTAACCGTTTTGACGTGCGTTACTGCTCGGTTTTGTCGCGCGGTATAGGCGGGAACCTGCCGCGAAAAACGGCGATATAGCTGTGTTGTACGATGACGTGTGGCGTGGTGCCATCCTTATTGCGGTAAGGATGAGGGCAGCGGGCTGTACCTCATGACTTGCGCGTGCGCACGTGCATGACGATGCAATCGAGCCTGCCGCCTGGGCTGCTGCGGCGCGTTGCCGCATCAGCCGGCAGGTGGCCTTGGTTATACTCGCCGAGCTCGCCATGAGCCTTTAGGAGAGTTGATGCTGGCCCCTGTTCAGTTGTTGTCCGCCAGTCGCCAGAACCTCTGGCGGCTGACCCTGATTCGCCTCCTGGTGCTGGCCGCGCAAGCCGGTTCGGTTGGCCTGGCGTATAAATCCGATCTGTTGCCGCTGCCCTGGCTGCAGCTGAGCATCACCCTGGGCGCGTCCTTGGTGCTGTTCCTGCTGACGGCGCTGCGCTTGCGCGGGCCCTGGCCGGTTACCGAGGCCGAGTACGCCATTCACCTGGGCTTCGACCTGATCATCCACAGCGTGCTGCTGTATTACTCGGGCGGCTCCACCAACCCCTTCGTGTCCTATTACCTGGTGCCGCTGACCATCGCCGCCGCGACGCTGCCATGGCTGTTCACCATGATTCTCGGCGGCATGGCGCTGGCGTCCTACACGCTGCTGCTGGTCTGGTCGCACCCGCTGCAACTGCCCGTGGGGCCACGCGAGAGCCTGCTGGTGTACGGCATGTGGCTGAGCTTCGCCCTGGCGGCGGGGCTGATCACCTTCTTCGTCGCCAAGATGGCCGAGGAACTGCGCCAACAGGAAAAACTGCGCGCCGAGCGCCGTGAGGAGGGTATGCGTGACCAGCAGTTGCTGGCCGTTGCCACCCAGGCTGCCGGCGCCGCCCACGAGCTGGGCACGCCGCTGGCAACCATGAGCGTGCTGATCAAGGAGCTGCGCCGCGAGCACCAGAATCCGCTGCTGCAGGAGGACCTGGCGCTGCTGCAGGAGCAGGTCAAACTGTGCAAGGAAACCCTCCAGCACCTGGTGCGCGCCGCCGAAGCGGATCGACGCCAGGCCGTGGTGGAAATGCCGGCGGTCAGCTGGCTGGAAACTACCCTCAACCGCTGGCACCTGATGCGCCCCGAAGCCAGCTATCGTTACGAGTGCTTGGGCGTGGGCAAGTCGCCGCAGTTGATGCCGCCGGCTGACCTCACCCAGGCGCTGCTCAATCTGCTCAACAACGCCGCCGATGCCTGCCCTGATAACCTGGAAATTAGCCTGGACTGGGATCACCAGTGGGTGCGCCTGAGCATCCGCGATTACGGCGCCGGTGTACCCTTGGCCATCGCCGAGCAGCTGGGCCGGCCGTTCTTCACCACCAAGGGTAAAGGCAAGGGCTTTGGCCTCGGCCTGTTTCTCAGCCAGGCAAGCGTCAGCCGGGCCGGCGGCACGGTGAAGCTGTATAACCATGAAGAAGGCGGCACGCTCACCGAGCTCAAGTTGCCGCGCGCCTACGCCCGGGTGTGAGCCCGGCGCAGGTTTGTCGATACGCCGTACTGCCGAGTCGGCAGGCCGCGAGCATGTTTTGAGGAGTGACCCCATGAGTGACGAAACGCTGCTGGAAAGCGAAGAACAGCCCCACCTGCTGCTGGTCGACGACGATCCCACCTTTACCCGCGTGATGGCCCGCGCCATGAGCAGCCGCGGGCTGCGCGTCTCTACCGCCGCCAGCGCCGACGAAGGCCTGGCGCTGGCCACCCAGGATCTGCCGGACTATGCCGTGCTCGACCTGAAGATGGAAGGCGACTCCGGCCTGGTGCTGCTGCCCAAGCTCTTGGAACTGGATGCCGAGATGCGCGTGGTGATCCTTACCGGTTACTCGAGCATCGCCACCGCCGTGGAGGCCATTAAACGCGGCGCCTGCAACTACCTGTGCAAGCCCGCCGATGCCGACGACGTGCTGGCCGCACTGCTGACCCAGCACGCCGACCTCGACACTCTGGTGCCGGAAAACCCCATGTCGGTGGATCGCTTGCAGTGGGAGCACATCCAGCGCGTGCTGACCGAGCACGAGGGCAACATTTCGGCGACCGCCCGCGCCCTGGGCATGCACCGCCGTACCCTGCAGCGCAAACTGCAGAAGCGCCCGGTTCGCCGCTGAGGTCAGTCGCATTGCTTGCGAGCGGCGCGCCCTGACAAGCGCCCGCCCGAAGGGCTGAAGCCTTGCTATCATTAGCAGCCTATCGACGTGCCTGAGCGCAGGCGTGTCGGCGCTTTCCATGGCCTCTTCACCCTTCGGAACCTCCATGCTCGCTGTAGTCCAGCAGACACTGGCGATCACCGCCCCCGTCTTCGCCATGCTGTTTCTCGGCGTGCTGCTCAAGCGGCTGCGCTGGATCGACGACCCCTTCATCGATACCGCCTCGTCCCTGGTGTTTCGCGGCACCATGCCGACGCTGCTGTTCATCAGCATCGTCCAGGCGGACCTGAGCACCGCGCTGCAACCTGCGCTGATCGGCTACTTCGTATTCGCTACCGTGGCGAGCTTCGCCCTGGCCTGGTTGTGGTCGATCTGGCGTTGCCCGAAGGTAGACCGCGGCATCTATACCCAGGGTGCGTTTCGCGGCAATAACGGCATCGTTGGTCTGGCCCTGGCCACCAGCATGTTCGGCGACTATGGCCTGTCGGTAGGCGCGGTGCTCGGTGGTATCGTGATCCTCTGCTACAACGTGCTGTCGGCCATCGTGCTGAACATCTACGCGCCAGGCATGAAGGCCGACCCCTGGTCGCTGTGCAAGAGCATTTTCACCAACCCGCTGATCATCGGCGTGCTATCGGCCATTCCCGTCGCCTACTGGAAGGTGCCGCTGCCGCACTGGACCATGGTCTCCGCCGAGTACTTCGCACAGATGACCCTGCCGCTCGCACTGATCTGCATCGGCGGCACGCTGTCCCTGGCCTCGCTGCGCGAGAGCAGCGCCATGGCGGTCAGCTCCAGCCTGATGAAGATGGTTTGGCTGCCATTTCTGGCGACCATCGGCGCCTGGGCTCTGGGCTTCCGCGGCGCCGACCTGGCGATCCTGTTCCTCTATCTGGGCAGCCCAACGGCAGCGTCGAGCTTCGTCATGGCCCGGGCGGTGAATGGTAACTACCAACTGGCCGCCGCGATCATCGTGATCACCACCCTTGCCGCGGTAGTCACCACCAACGTCGGGCTGTTGCTGCTGCAGTGGGCGGGATGGGTTTGACGGCGATTGTTGTGAGCGGACGCGCGTTGATTGTGATCCAGTACCGATTCGCAAGTGCCACGATTGTCAGCCTCCGGGCAACTCGCTAGCATTCCTGCCCAGCGTGTAACCTGATGTGACGGCGCCGCCCAATGCGGCTGATGACGCCGCACGCAGCGATCTCTTTTCTCAGAGCCAACAGTGTGAGTGCGGGCGCCAGCGCTGCTGAGCCGGCACAAGGAGTGCAGTGCGGTGGTTCGTTTCCCTCTGCGATGCCGATCCTTTCGGCGCGCGCCGGTCGCCTCGCGGCTGGTGCTGCTGCTCTGCGCCTTCTTGGCCATGCCATCGAGCTGGGCCGAGTCTGGCCGGGCCGAACCCTCTGTTTCCCTGCAATCGCCCACCGGCGGCTGGCGCTATCACGGCCTCAACGACGGCGACAATGATGCCCAGGTGGCCTATCCGACGCCGCCCATCGACCGGGGCGCGCAGCGTGGGCGCAGCCTGATTGAAGGCACTCTCAAGAACATCGGCCACCTGCGCGCGCCACATCGGCTGGTGGTCAACGGCAACCCGCTGCCGCTGTACACCGACGAGCAGGGCAGCTTCGCCCGGCCCTACGCCTTTGGCGCCGGCTCCAACAGCGTGGAGCTGGTGGCTGGCGAGGGCAAATCGCTCAAGCGCGTGCAGTTCTATGAGGCCAACAACCTGCGCACACCGGCGCGCATCCGTATGGTGCTGGGCTGGGACGATCCCAAGGCCGAGCTCGACCTGCATGTGGTCACCCCGGATGGCCAGCACGCGTTCTGGAGCCACCCGGTACTCACCAATGGCGGCGGCCTGGATGTCGACAGCGTCGACGGTCCCGGCCCGGAAATGTTCACCATGACTGCGCCGCTGCAAGGTACCTACCTGATCTACGTGAACTACTGGGGCAACCTGGGCAGCGAGGGCTACAACTTCGAGGCCGGCAGCAACCAGAACGAGATCATCACCGCGCAGATCAACCTGATCTTCAACGAGAACACCGTCAACGAGAAGCGCGATACCTTCGTGGTACCGCTGCGCGCCATTGGCGAGCTGCTTTTCGTGAAATCCTTCAATTACTGATATCCCGAGGCTCGGATGAACCGGAATACCACTGCCCACCTGCGCCACGTCGCTCTGCTGCTGACGGCCGGCCTGCTGGCTGCCTGCGGTCAGGACTCACGCGAACTCGGTGAGCGCAGCGCCCTGGGCCTGGACCTCAAGCACCCCGATGCGCTGATCGAAAGTGCCTCGCTCAGCCGTCTGCCCAAGGACCTGCTGGCTGTGCCGCTGCTGCGCGACACCCTCACCGAGGACTTCGTGTTCTATTACGAGCACAACGCCGACCGCCTCGGGCTGGTCGGCAGCCTGCGGCGGATCATCTACGAGCGTGACCTGAAGCTGCGCGACAACCTGCTCGACGAGTTGCTCGACCAGCCCGCCGACGTCGCCATTTGGAAGGGCGCCGACGGCAAGCTCAAGCACTTCGTGATGGTCATGCAGCGCGGCGGCCTGGCCAAGGTGCTCGAACCTTTGGCCCATGTGGCGCTGGACGACACCCAGCTCAGCCAGGCCGGTGAGTTGCGCGTCGATGGCAGCAGCGTGCCGCTGTACCGCCTCAATTATCTGGGGGATCGCGCCCTACTGTTGGCCAGCCATGGCGACAAACTGCTGGTGCTGTCATCGCCCGGCATGCTGTTCGGCGAGGACGACAAGCTCGGCCGCGATGCCACCGAATCCGTCGAGGCACTGCTCGATGGCGACAACCCTTTCGCCAAGCGCTTCGGCCTCAAGGCTCGCGAAACCGAGCAGCAGCGCATTTCCCTGAGCGGCGAGTACGTCGCACTCGGTTATCAGCGCTTCTTCCCGGCCTTTGCCGGGGTGCGTTTCGAGAAGGGCGAGGGCGGCTGGAGCAGCTTCCTGGCACTGAACGAAGTGGACGACCAGCCGGCCATGGACTTCACGCCGATCTGGAAAGCCATGCCCATGGGCGCCAGCGCTTGCGTGGCGGTGCCGGTGGCGCCGGGCAGCGCCGAAAAACTGCTGGCCAAGGTCGGCGCCAGCGAGCAGGCCAGCGAAGAGCTGCGCAAGCGCCTGGGTAATGTTGCCGGTCTGTGCTGGTATGCCGACTCGCGGCTGCACTCGCCGCTGCTGGTCGCCCATCTGGATGAAGCCGCCACGCCGGAGCTGGATCAGGCCATCGGCGGGCTGTTCGACGGCATGATCGGCGCCTTCGAGCCCAATGCCGAGAACGGTCGCTTTCCGGTGGAAAGCCGGGCCACGAACGATGGCCACACCTGGCGCCGCGAGGTGGGCTCCAACTTCGGCCAGTACCCGGCGGAGCAGGGCGCCATCCCCGATGCGCTGGTCTCCCAGGGCTTTTTCCGGGTGAGCCTGGCGCGTCAAGGCCAGACCTTGCTGTTCTCCCTGGATGACCGGCTGGTTAACAAGGCGCTCGATACGCTGAACAAGCGTTTCCCGCCACTGGCCGAAGTGCTGCCAGCCGACGGCGTGGTGCCCGGATACCTGGCGCCCGAAGGCCTGTCGCGCCTGCTCGAACAGGAAACCCTGGACAGCCTGCCGGCCAACTACGAGCCGGTATTCCGCAACGCCGCCGACACCCACCTGCTGCCCAAGCTGCGGGCCCTCGGCGGTTATGGCCAGTTCGCGCTGACGCTGCCGAAAGGCATCGAAGCCGACGATGACTGGAAGTGGATTCCGCTCGAATGGCGTGCGCTTTGATCACGGCCATGCCGGCCTGGCGCGTGCTGCTTGCTGCGGCGCTGTTCGCGTTTGGCCTGTGCGCCCGGGCCGAGCAGGCGCCCGGCCTCGATCCCGAGCAGTCGCAGATCTTTCGCGCCTGGTTCGTGCGGATCGCCCAGGAGCAACTGCGCCAGGGGCCGAGCCCGCGCTGGTATCAGCAGGATTGCGTAGGCCTGGTGCGTTTCGCCGCCAACGAAGCGCTCAAGGTGCACGACGCCAAGTGGCTGCGTGCCAATGGCCTGTCCAATCGTTACCTGCCGCCCGAGCTGCAACTGAGCGACGCGCAACGCACGCTGGCGCAGAACTGGGAGCAGGGCGGCGGCAAGCGCGGCCCCTACGTCAACGCGATCAAGATGATCCAGTTCAACAGCGTTCTGGTCGGTCGCGACCTGAACCAGGCGCGCCCCGGCGACCTGATGTTCTTCGACCAGGGCGATGACCAGCACCTGATGATCTGGATGGGCCGCGACATCGTTTACCACACCGGCACCACCACTCCCACGGATAACGGCATGCGTGCCGTCAGCCTGCAACAACTCATGACATGGAAGGACACCCGATGGATACCCGACGACGCCAACCCCAACTTTATCGGCATCTATCGGCTGAATTTCCTCGCGCGATGAACCGTCTGCTCGCCGTCGCGCTGCTGGCGCTCATGCCCCTGGCCGCTCACGCCGAAGACGAAGTGCCGGCCAGCGGCTACACGCCGCTGGCCGGCGAGTCGTTCTTCCTGCTCGCCGACTCGAGCTTCGCCGCCGATGAAGTGGCCACTGTGCGCCTCGAGGCGCCGGGTCGCGATTACCGCCGCTATCGGATGGAAGGCTACGGCGGCGTGGACATGCGCCTGTACCGCATCGACCAGCCGCTGGAGTTCCTCAAGCGCCAGAAGAACCTGCACCGCGTGGTCGCCGAGGGCCAGTTCAAGGGCGAGGGGCTGTCCAACACCCTGTCGTACCTGTGGGACAACTGGTACCGCAAATCCCGCCGGGTGATGCAGCGCGCCTTCTCCTACGAGTCGCGCAAGCAGGTCACCGAGGAGGCGCCGGAGCTGAAGATGGGCAACGCCATCGCCGCGCCCACCGAGTACACCCCGCAGGTGCAATTCGCGCCGATGAAGGGCCTGCCGCTGGTCGCCGAGTTCCGCTACCCGCTGTGGGAAGCCAAGCCCATCGAGCCGCCTGCCGGCGTCGACCTGTCCGGCTCGTCGAGCAACTTCGTCAGCGTCGCCTCGGGCAACGTCTACGTGCCGCTGGGCAAGCTCAAACCGGGCCTGTATCTGGCTGAAGCGATCATCGGCAAGTACCGCGCCACCACCGTGGTGTTCGTCTCCAACACCGTGGCGGTCAGCAAGATCGCCGGCGGCGAGCTCTTGGTCTGGACGGCCGACAAGCACCAGGGCACCCCTGTAGCCGACGCCAAGCTGCTGTGGAGCGATGGCGTGGGCGTGATGACCAGCGGCAAGACTGACGCCCAGGGCCTGCTGCGCCTGGGCCACGCCAGCCCGGAGCGCTCCTACGTGATCGGTGAGGACGCCGACGGCGGCGTGTTCGTTTCCGAGAACTTCTATTACGACAGCGAGATTTACGACACCAAGCTGTACGCCTTCACCGACCGCCCGCTGTACCGCCCTGGCGACTGGGTGGAAGTGAAGATCGTCGGCCGCGAGTTCAAGAACGCCCGCGAATCCGTCGCGGCCGGCACCGCGCCGATCAGCCTCAGCGTGCTCGACGCCAACGGCACCGTGCTGCAAACCCAGAAGCTCGACTTCGACAGCGCCCGTGGCGGCCAGGCTCGCTTCCAGCTGCCGGACAACGCCGTGGCCGGCGGCTACGAGCTGCGCTTCGGCTACCGCGACGGGCTGTACAGCAGCGCCTTCCGCGTCGCCGAGTACATCAAGCCGCACTTCGAAGTGTCACTGGATCTCGACAAGCCGGACTTCCGCACCGGCGAGCCGGTCAAGGGCGCCCTGGTGCTGCTCTACCCGGACGGCAAGCCGGTGGCCAACGCCAGGGTGCAGCTGAGCCTGCGTGCCCAGCAGCTGTCGATGGTCGACAACGAACTGCAGTACCTCGGCCAGTTCCCGGTCGAGCTGGCCAGCAGCGAAGTCAGCACCGACAGCCAGGGCCGCGCGGCGCTCGACCTGCCGGCTGCCGACAAGCCGAGCCGCTACCTGCTCAGCGTGTTCGCCAGCGATGGCGCCGCCTACCGGGTCAAGACCAGCAAGGAAATTCTCATCGAGCGCGGCGCCGCCCGCTACCGCCTGGGCGCGCCGCAGCGTTTCAGTTCGGCCGGCCAGGCGGTGAACTTCACCTATCAGAGCGAGGGCGCCAGTGAGCGCAAACCGGCCCGCTACGAGTGGGTGCGCCTGGAAGATCAGAGCACCGGCAACGGCGAGCTGGCGGCAGATGCCAAGGGCTTCGAGCTGAATTTCGAGCGCCCCGGCACCTACAGCATCACCCTCAAGGATGACAGCGGCCTGATCCTCGGCGCCACCGGCCATTCGGTCAGCGGCGAGGGCGTCAAGTCGGTGGCTGGTACCATCGAGATCGTGCTCGATAAAGCCGAGTACCAGGCCGGCGACGAAGCCCAGGCGCTGATCACCTTTCCCGAGCCGGTCAGCGACGCGCTGCTGACCCTGGAGCGCGACAAGGTCGAGGCCACTGCGCTGCTCTCCAAGGGCGGCGACTGGCTCAAGCTCGAGCGTTTGTCCGACACCCAGTACCGCGCGCGGATTCCGGTCGGCAAGACCTTCTCGCCGAACATCACCTTCTCGGCGTTGTACACCCGCGGCGGCGATTACAGCTTCCAGAACGCCGGCATCAAGGTCGCCACGCCACAGATCGACATCGCCATCAAGGTCGACAAGGACGTGGTGCAACCGGGCGAGCTGGTCACCGTCGAGCTGAGCACCCTGTTCGAAGGCAAACCGATGCCGACGCGCCTGACGGTCAGCGTGGTGGACGAGATGATCTACGCCCTGCAACCGGAAATCGCCCCGGGCATCGACCAGTTCTTCTATCACCCGCGCCGCAACAACGTGCGCACCAGCGCCAGCCTGTCGTTCATCAGCTACGACCTGGCCCTGCCGGGCATGCCCAGTGCACCGGGCCGCGCCAACCGCAGCGAGCGCGGCGTCAAGGTGCTCGAGCGTCCGCGCCGCGAGGAAGTCGACACCGCCTCCTGGCAGCCGGATCTGGTCACCGATGCCAACGGCAAGGCGAGCTTCAGCTTCCGCATGCCGGACTCGCTGACCCGCTGGCGCATCACCGCCCGGGCGGTGAGCGCCGAGGGCGAAGTCGGACAGAAGCGCCAGTTCGTGCGTTCGGAAAAACCGCTGTACCTGAAGTGGAGCGGCCCGAGCCGCTTCCGCGTCGGCGACAAGCCGGCGCTGGGCCTGTTCGCCTTCAACCAGGGCGAAGAGGGCGCCAAGGCCGAATTGCTGATCCGTCATGGCGAGCAGGAGCAGCGCCGCGAGGTGACGCTGGCCAAGGGCATCAACTATCTGCCGGTCGAAGAGGCGGTGATCGCCGCTGGCGACTTCAGCGCCGAGCTGCGCCAGGCCGACAAGGTCGCCGACGCCCTGGCCGTCAAGCTGAGCACCGTCGCGCCCGGCTGGCAGCAGGTGCGCAGCGAGCACCTGTCGGTGTTCCCAGGCAGCACGCCGCTGCAACTGCCGGCCGATGCCAGCCAAGTGCAACTGCGCGTGGCCGACAGCGGCGCGGGCCTGTTCAACGCCGCGCTGGACGACCTGCTCGACTACCCCTATGGCGGCGTCGAGCAGACCGCCAGCCGCCTGCTGCCATTGAGCCTGGCCTACCCTGCACTGGCCGCCGGCGAGCCGCGCATCAAGGATCGTCTGCGCCTGATCATGCAGAACAGCCGCCTGCGCCTGGTGCAGATGGCCGGGCCCGAAGCGACCTTCACCTGGTGGGGCGGCGATGCCGATGGCGACGCCTTCCTGACCACCTATGCCTATTACGCCGACTGGCACGCCAGCCGCGCCCTGGCCATTCCACTGCCGCCCGAGCACTGGCAGCGCGTGCTGGAGCTGTACGCCAAGCGCGCCCCGGAAACGCCGCTGTTGCAGCGTGCGTTGATCCTGGCCTTCGCCCGCGACATGGGGCTGCCGGTGAAAACCCTGCTCGAAGGCCTGGTGTATGACCTGGCCGCCGCGGGCGAAGGCGAGGAAGTGGTGCTCGGCGAAGGCGACAGCCTGGTGATGGCAGCGCCGGATTCGGCCCTGGGCCTGGCGATTGCCCGCGAGATGGGCGTGCGCCTGGCGCAGCAGAACAACGTGCCGGTGGCCGAGGCGCTGCAAGTACAACTCGATGGCGCCCGTCGTCGCCTGGCCGAGAGCCAGTCGCCGTTCGTGGCGGCCGTCGGCCTGTACCTCAATGGCCCGGATCGCCAGCGCGCCCAGCGTCTGCTCGGCGAGCTGGCACCGGCCCAGGCTGGCCTGGAGCGCGCCCTGGCGCTGACCTGGCTGCAGCCGTCGCTGGACCTGCGCAGTGCCCAGCCGACGCTGGCGCTGGAGGGCGACTGGCAGGCCGTGGAAGGCACCAGCGGTGACAACTACTGGCAGTGGACCGGCGTGCAACCGCCCCAGGCCCTGCAGGTGGCCGGCGATCTGGATCAGCCGAGCGAAGTACGCCTCGACTACCAGAGCGCCCAGGCTGCGCCGAGCAACGTGCCGGTCACTCTCAAGCGTCGTCTGCTGCGGCTGGTACCTGGCGAAAAGGCCTTCGAATTCCGTGCCGAGGAAGTCGGCAAGGACGAGATATCCAGCGCCGACCTGTACCTGGACGAAGTGACCCTTAGCAGCGAAGGCGAGCAGACCCTGCGCTACGGCATGCTGGAAGTGCCGCTGCCGCCGGGCGCCGATGTGGAGCGCACCACCTGGGGCATCCAGGTCAGCGGCCTGGGTGGCGATGAAGCCGCGGCGCTGGAAAAGGCCCGCAACGAGCCGGGCGAACTCAGCTACGCGGTGCCGGTGGACGCCCTGCAAGGCGAGCTGGTGCTGCGCCACCTGGTGCGCTTCTCGCAGAAGGGCGAGTTCGTGCTGCCGCCGGCTCGCTACGTCCGCCTCTATGCGCCTGGTCAGCAGGCTTTGGAAACGGAGCCAGCCCTGCAGAAGGTAACCGTTGAGTAAGTACGGCCTGCTCGCTTCGCTAGCCCTGCTGGCCGCCCTCGGCGGTTCAGCGATAGCCAGCGAAGCGCCGCTGTCGCTGGCCTGGCAACGGGCTGACGGCAGCGAGCTGCTGCGCCTTGATGGGCAGCGGCTACTCATTCGCGAAGCCCTGCCCGACAGCCTGGAGGCGCCGCTGGGCAGCCTGTGGAAGCTGTTCGTCTACGCCTATCTGGTCGACACCGGGCAGCCGGACAACGGCTATCAGTGCCGCGGGCAGGACAAGGAAGAGGTTTACTGCTGCAACCCCGGCGAGCACATCGACCGGGACCAGGCGCTGGTCAAATCCTGCGGCCTGTATTTCGAGCAGCAGAACCTGCAGCTGGATCAGAGCGACTGGTCGCACTACTGGCAGGCCCGCAAGGCGCCGAGTTGGATCAGCGAGCGCCAGCGCCTGGCGCCGGCGACCCGTGTCTCGGTTCAGCAACTGCTTCTGCAGCTGGCGCAATTGCCCGCTCAGGCCGATGCCCGCAAAGTGCTGCTGGACGTGGTACTGAACGGCGACGGTTCGACCGTCAGCGCCCTGGGCAGCCGCCTGCGGGTGAAGACCTGGAGCTGGCTGGCCGATAACGATCCCCAGGCGCGCCAGGGTGGTTTCGCCGGCTGGCTGGCCGACGGCACGCCCGTTTGGGCTGGCGGCTCGGGCACCAGCGTGATGGTGCTCAAGCGGCATGCCGAAGCGCTCGGTCAGGTGTTGCCAGCGGCCTGGCCAAGCGAGGCCGGCAGTTGCGTCGAGGTGCGCCTATTCGCCCGTTATCCCCTGCGTCAGCTGCGGCGCGAGGGCAGTGAGGTGGCCGTGGAGCCGGGTGTGCTAAACGGGCGCTACGAGGTCGAGTTCGCCAATGGCAACCGCCTGCCCATCGAAAGCCACGGCGAGCTGTTTCTCGAACGTACGAACGAGGGCCAGCAGCTCACTGCCCATCTGCAGCGCGAAGACTACGTGGCCCGGGTGCTGGATCGAGAGGCCTCGGCGCAGCCCGCCGAGGCCGCCAAGGCACTGGCCATCGCTGCGCGCACCTACCTGTTGCAGAGCGCCGGTCGCCGTGGCGAATGCCTGCGCATCGACGACAGCAGCGCCAGCCAGCGCGTGGCGCCGCGCCCGGCCAGCCAGGGCGCCAAGGATATCGCCGCGTGGACGGCCGACCTGGTGCTGGCCGGTACGCCGGTGACCTATCACAGCACCCAGCCGGGGCCTGATCGTCTGGCCTGGAGCCAAGCGGTCGAGCAGGCGAACAACGGCCTGCGTTACGACGCCATCCTTGCTCGCGCCTTCCCGCGTGCCACCCTGAGCCGCTGGGACAAGCCCGTGGCCGCCTGCCAGCCGCTGGTCGCTGCCGAGCAGTGGCTGCGCAAGCAGCGCCGCGACTGGCGCCCGCGCCTGGACATGGAGCCGGGGTATGAAGAAATTCAGCAGTTCACCGTTTGCCAACTGGCTTCCGGGCGGCCCTATGTGGATCGTGAGCGGCAGCGCATTTTCGTGCGCGGCTTCTTCCCCCTGCAGGATCGCCTCGACCTGACCCACGAATACCTGCACCTGGCGTTCGTCGCCCACCCCAATGGACAGGACGAGGCCTACGTCGAAGGCCTCGCCCGCACCCTGTTACTGGAATGACATCATGGCCCTGATTACCCCTCGTATCGCCCTTTGCCTGACCCTGCTGCCGCTGTGCGCGCTGGCCGAGGTGAAACTCGACACGCCACGTAGCGGTTGGCGCGTCGGCGGTGGCGACGGCGCGCAGTTCATGCAGGAGGTCAATTACCCGGCCTCTTCGGTGAACAGCGCCGCCAACCAGGCCGACACCGCACGCATCAAGGGTGCGATCAGCGCGCTGCGCAAGGACGAGAGCAGGGCGCCGGGTCGCCTGGTGGTCAACGGCACCAGCATGCCGCTGAAGATCGACGAGGACGGCGGCTTCGACCGCCCGTTCGTGTTCCCGGCCGGCAGCAACAACGTCGAGGTGCGCAGCCCGGATGGCAGCCAGCGTCGGCGCGTGCAGTTCTACAACAATGGCAGCGGCGAAACCCCCGCGCGCCTGCGCGTGGTGCTGTCGTGGGACAGCGACAACACCGACCTGGACCTGCACCTGGTCACGCCCGATGGCGAGCATGTGTGGTACGGCAATCGTTCGCTGGCCAACGGCGCTGCCCTGGATGTCGACGTGACCACCGGCTACGGCCCGGAAATGATCGCCTCGCCCACGCCGCTAAAGGGCCGGTACCTGGTCTACGTGAACTACTACGGCGGCGGTTACAGCTACGACGAAGAAGGCGAGGGCAACTCCGAGCAGATCCTCACCACCGGGCAGATCACCCTGATTACCGAAGAGGGCACGGTCAACGAGAAGCAGGAGAGCTTTCTGGTGCCGATGCGCACGCCGGGCGAGCTGACCCTGGTAAAAAGCTTCAGCTATCCGTAAAGGCACAGCCGATCATACGTAGCCTGCGGTTGAGCGCAGCGATACCCAGGATTCGGTTCCCCGGATATCGCTGCGCTCAACCCGGGCCACAGGCGTGATGCGTGTCATTTTAGTATCAAAAAAAGCTTATCCATCCTTCATTATTATTCGTTTGATCGCGTTATCGCCGTTCGTCACACTCTGCTCCATTGCTCGCCACGGTTTCTCTGCCGGGGCGGGCAAGGTTGCAAACAGACGAGTACATCATCCAGGGACGGATGCTCCTGCAAGCCGCTTCCAGCGGTCCCAGCGGGCCTCTCATTTGAGAGGCTCGATCTTTTCGACGGTAGCGATGAAGTCCCACGCGCATTTCCCCCAATGGCTCTCCGCCTTTCTGCCTGACGCCCTGCATACCCGCCCTCGTGAATGGAGTCGCGCCGCCTTTGGCGCTGCCGCTGGGTTTCTGTTCAGCACCTGGGTGTGCAGCCAATTGTTCGGTTTGCACATGGCGGTACATTTCTCCGGCCCCCTGGCGGCTTCGGCCGTGCTGCTGTTCGCTGTGTCTTCGGGGGCGCTGGCCCAGCCCTGGTCGATTCTCGGCAGCTACCTGTGCGCCAGCGTGGTCGCGCTGACGATCACCCATTTCGTCGATCACAGCCTGCTCGGCGCGGCCCTGGCCCTGGGCCTGAGCCTGCTATTGATGTGCCCGCTGCGCTGCCTGCATCCGCCGGGCGGGGCCATCGCCTTCTGCATGGTGTTCGCCACACCGCTGCCGGGCGAGCCATTCTGGCAGCCGGCGCTGGCGGCGATGACCGCTGGCGTCGGCCTCCTGGCCTGCGCTCTGCTCTACAACAACCTGACCCGCGTGCCGTATCCGCGCCCGCACCCCGGCACGCCTGCGGTGCATCACACCCGCGACCCACTGCCGAGCGAGCGCGCCGGGATCAATGCCGATGACCTGGACTACGCCCTCGACGAACTGGGTTCCTTCGTCGACATCACCCGTGAAGACCTTGAGCTGATCGTGCGCAGCACCGAGAAGCACGCGCTGCGCCGCAGCATGGGCGAGATCCGTGCCGGGCAGATGATGTCCCGCGACCTGATCCACGCCACGCCGCAAACGGCGGTCGCCAAGGGCCTGTACCTGTTGACCCATCACGGCCTCAAGGCGCTGCCGATTCTCGACGCCGGGCGGCTGGTCGGTATCGTCAGCCTGGTCGATCTGGTCAGCGCCACGCGCGCCAATAGCTTCAACCTGCGGGCGATTCTCGGCCTGCAGAAGAAACAGGTGCTGGGCGAGCTGATGACGGCGCCGGTGCGCACGGTGGATGTCGATACCCATGTCGTCGACCTGATCGCGCTGCTCTCCGACGACGGCCTGCATTGCCTGCCGGTGCTCGACGAGGGCCGGCTGGTCGGGGTGATTACCCAGACCGACCTGGTCGCCGCGCTGCACCGCGATCTGCTCAGGCGCCTCGATTGAAGCATCGAATGATCCGCCGCGCGCCCGTACACTGGGCGCCGGATCAGGCTTGAGGAATCGCCAGCGCCAATCGGGCTGGCCCAGCGACCATGGATATCGACCTTACCCGTACCTTTCTGGAAATCGTCCGTAGCGGCAGTTTCATCGCCGCCGCCGAGCGCATGCACGTCACCCAGACGGCGATCACCGCGCGTATCCAGAAGCTGGAAAGTCATCTGGGCAGCACGCTGTTCGTGCGCAATCGCGCTGGCGCGCGGCTGACGCCCGATGGCGAGGCGTTCGTCACCTACGCCAACCAGATCCAGCAGACCTGGGAGGCCGCGCAGCACGACCTGCCGTTGCCGGACGGTTATCACAACGTGCTGCATATCGGCGGCGAGGTGAGCCTGTGCAATCCGCTGATGCTGCGTTGGGTCAGCGCCATCCGCGAGGGCGTCGACGGCTACGCGGTGCGCGCCCAGGTGGCCGAATGCGCCAGCCTGTTGCGGCAGGTGGAAATGGGCGTGATGGACGCGGCGCTGGTCTACCAGCCCACCTACTGGGCCGGCGTGCAGGTCGAGCAGGTGCTCGAGGAAAAGCTGATTCTGGTCCGTGCGGCAAACCCGGAGCCCTACGTCTATATCGACTGGAGCGACAGCTTCCGCGCCCAGCACGACCGCGCCCTGCCGGACAAGGCGCGGGCACCGGTGTCCTTCAATCTCGGGCCGCTGGCCCTGCAATACATCCTGGAGCACGGCGGCTCGGGCTACTTCCGCACGCGCGTTGTGCAGAGCTACCTGGACAAGAAGGTACTGGAGCGGGTGCCCAGGGCGCCAGAGTTCAGCTACCCGACCTATCTGGTGTATTCCCGCGAGCGGGATTCGGCAGCCCTGCAGCAAAGCTTCGAGCTGCTGCGCGAGATCGCCGCGCAAGATACCGACTGGTCGCAGCGCTGGGATCCGGCGTTGTAGGCGTCTGCTCACGATTTTCAGGTTGAAGTTCAGCGCTTTGCCTGCGAAGTGGCGGTAGCAGCCATAAGGCCCACCTGTGGGAGCGGGCCATGCCCGCGAAAAAATCATGGGCATGGCCCGTTCCCACAGGTAAGCAACGATGTCCGGTTTTGTTTTGTAGCAGTCCTTTAAGCTGCCTGAGAGATCATGAGCAACCCCTCCGTCTTACTTCAGGCTTTCCACCCGCACCGGCGCCACGCCCGTCTTGAGCATATCCAACGACTCGGCCGCCTTGCGCGACACGTCGATGATGCGCCCGCGGGCGAAGGGGCCTCGGTCGTTGATGCGCACCACCACGCTCTGGCCATTGTCGAGGTTGGTAACCCGAACCATGGTGCCGAAGGGTAGGGTGCGGTGTGCGGCGGTCAGCGCGTTCTGGTCGAAGCGCTCGCCGCTGGCGGTCTTGTTGCCGTGGTGCGCGCGGCCGTAATACGAGGCCTTGCCTTCAGCGCGGTAGTCGCCTGCCACGCTGCTGTCATAGCTGCCATAGGGCAGGCCGCCACGGGGCGTGCTGCAGCCGGCGAGCAGCAGGCTGAACAGCACCAGCACAATCGACAGTCCTCGCATTGCTCTTCTCCCTTTGCCATCCATCAGACATGAAAACGCCGGGCAATCCCGGCGTTTTCAAATCGCTCAACCTTCGAGCTTCTTCTTCAGCAGTTCGTTCACTTGCCCCGGGTTGGCCTTGCCCTTGGAGGCTTTCATGGCCTGGCCGACGAAGAAGCCGAACATCTTGCCGCGCTTGGCTTCGTCGCTGGCGCGGTACTGTTCGACCTGCTCGGCGTTGGCCGCCAGCACTTCGTCGAGCATCTTCTCGATGGCGCCGGAATCGGTGACCTGCTTGAGACCCTTCTTCTCAATCACTTCATCGGCCGTTGCGCCTTCACCGGCGGCCAGGGCTTCGAAGACCATCTTGGCGATCTTGCCGCTGATGGTGTTGTCTTTGATGCGCAGGATCATGCCGCCCATTTGTTCGGCGGACACCGGCGACTGCTCGATCTCCAGGCCGTCCTTGTTGAGCAGGCTGGACAGCTCGCCCATCACCCAGTTGGCGGACAGCTTGGCGTCGCCGCAGGTCTTCTCGACGGCTTCGAAGTAGTCGGCCATCTCGCGGCTGGCGCTGAGCACGCTGGCATCGTAGGTGGACAGGCCGAACTGGCTCTCGAAACGCTCGCGCTTCTGCGGCGGCAGCTCGGGCAACCCGGCGCGCAGTTCGTCGAGGAAGCTGCGCTCGATCACCACCGGCAGCAGGTCCGGGCAGGGGAAGTAACGGTAGTCGTTGGCTTCTTCCTTGCTGCGCATGGAGCGCGTCTGATCCTTGTTGGGATCGTACAGGCGGGTTTCCTGCACCACCTTGCCGCCGTCCTCGATCAGCTCGATCTGGCGCTGCACTTCATGGTTGATGGCTTTCTCGATGAAGCGGAAGGAGTTGACGTTCTTGATCTCGGCGCGCGTGCCGAACTCGGCCTGGCCCTTAGGGCGTACCGACACGTTGCAGTCGCAACGCAGCGAGCCTTCGGCCATGTTGCCGTCGCAGATGCCCAGGTAGCGGACGAGTGCGTGGATGGCCTTCACATAGGCCACTGCTTCCTTGGCCGAACGGATGTCCGGTTCGGAGACGATTTCCAGCAGCGGCGTGCCGGCGCGGTTCAGGTCGATGCCGCTCATGCCCTGGAAGTCTTCGTGCAGGCTCTTGCCGGCATCTTCTTCGAGGTGCGCGCGGGTGATGCCGATGCGCTTGACGGTACCGTCTTCCAGGGTGATGTCGAGGAAGCCCTTGCCGACGATGGGGTGATCCATCTGGCTGGTCTGGTAGCCCTTGGGCAAGTCCGGGTAGAAGTAGTTCTTGCGCGCGAAGACGTTACGCTCGGCGATCTCGGCGTCGATGGCCAGGCCGAACTGGCAGGCCATGCGCACGGCCTCGGCGTTGAGCACCGGCAGGGTGCCGGGCATGCCGAGGTCGACCAGGCTGGCCTGGGTGTTGGGCTCGGCACCGAAGGTGGTGGCGCTGGCCGAGAAGATCTTCGATTGGGTGCTGAGCTGAGCGTGAATCTCGAGCCCGATGACGGTTTCCCATTGCATAAAAGTGTTCCTCAGAATCCGCTCGGTGCTTGTTTGTGCCAGTCGCTGACCTGCTGGTACTGGTGCGCGACGTTGAGCAGACGACCTTCCTGGAAGTAGTTGCCGAGCAACTGCACGCCCACCGGCAGGCCATCGACGAAGCCGGCCGGCATCGACAGGCCGGGAATGCCGGCCAGGTTGGCGGTGATGGTGTAGATGTCTTCAAAGTAGGCGGAGACCGGGTCGGCGTTCTTCTCGCCGAGTTTCCAGGCCAGGTTCGGCGTGGTTGGGCCGAGGATCACGTCGACGTCCTTGAAGGCCGCCACGAAGTCGTTCTTGATCAGTCGGCGGATCTGCTGGGCCTTGATGTAGTAAGCGTCGTAGTAGCCGGCGGACAGCGCGTAGGTGCCGACCATGATGCGGCGCTTCACTTCCTCGCCGAAGCCTTCGCCACGGGAACGCTTGTACAGGTCCTGCAGGTCCTTCGGGTTTTCGCAGCGATAGCCGAAACGCACGCCGTCGAAACGCGACAGGTTGGAGCTGGCCTCGGCCGGGGCGATCACGTAGTAGGCCGGGATGGCATGCTGCATGTTCGGCAGGCTGATGTCCTTGACGGTGGCGCCGAGCTTCTTCAGCTCCTCGACCACGGCCATGACTTTCTCGCCGATGCGCGCGTCCAGGCCGGCACCGAAGTACTCCTTGGGCAGGCCGATGCGTAGGCCCGCCAGTGGCTGGGCGAGGGCGGCCAGGTAGTCATCGACCGGTTGATCGACGCTGGTCGAATCCTTCGGGTCGAAACCGGCCATGGCGCCGAGCAGCAGGGCGCAATCCTCGGCAGAGCGGGCCAGCGGGCCGCCCTGGTCGAGGCTGGAGGCGTAGGCGATCATGCCCCAGCGCGACACCCGACCGTAGGTCGGCTTGATGCCGGTGAGGTTGGTCAGCGCGGCCGGCTGGCGAATCGAGCCGCCGGTATCGGTGCCGGTGGCGGCCGGAATCAGCCGTGCCGCCACGGCAGCCGCGGAGCCGCCGGAGGAACCACCGGGTACACGGCTGGTGTCCCAGGGGTTCTTGACCGGGCCGTAGTGGCTGGATTCGTTGGCCGAGCCCATGGCGAACTCGTCCATGTTCAGCTTGCCGAGGCTGACGGTACCGGCAGCCTTGAGCTTGTCGACCACGGTGGCGTCGTAGGGCGCCTTGAAGCCGGTGAGGATTTTCGAGCCGCAACTGGTCAGCACGCCCTGGGTGCAGAACAGGTCCTTGTGGGCGATCGGCGCGCCGAGCAGCGGACCGTTTTCACCCGCAGCGCGGCGGGCGTCGGCGGCCTTGGCCTGCTCGAGGGCCTGGTCGGCGGTGACGGTGATGAAGCTGTTGAGCTGCGGATCGAGCTGCTCGACGCGGCTCAGCAGGCTCTGGGTCAGCTCGGCGGAGGAGAATTGCTTGTCGGCGAGTGCGCGGGCGATCTCGGCCAGGGTCAATTGATGCATGGCGGAAGGCTTTCCTTACTCGATGACTTTGGGAACCAGGTACAGGCCGCTTTCCACGGCCGGGGCGATGGCCTGATAGGCGTCGCGCTGGTTCGCTTCGGTAACGGCGTCGGCACGCAGGCGCTGGGTGGTTTCCAGCGGGTGGGCCAGGGGCTCGATGCCGGTGGTGTCGACCGCCTGCATGTTGTCGATCAGGCCCAGAATGCTGTTGAGGGTTGCGGTGGTCTGTGGCAGTTCACTGTCACTCAGGCCCAGGCGGGCCAGGTGTGCGATCTTTTCCACCTCGGAGCGTTCAAGCGCCATCGGGTTCTCCCTTTGAAAACTGGCCGCCAGGCGGTCGCCAGCGCGCGTATCGGCAGGTACCCGTGCACAGGTGGCAGGGAACGGATGCGCTTGGCTGGCGGTCTAAGGCGGCGACGTGCGGCTTGGGGCAGTTACCGGTAGCGCATGACAGCTTTTCAGTGCTGTCGCCACCCGTGTGAAAGATGCCTCAAGGCCGCGGAAAAACAGGCAATCTAACATATTGGTGCCTTGCTCAAAATCCCTGCCGTTGTTAGAGTTTGCCGCACTTTTTTACCTGCGTGTTTTCTTGCGCCGATCTTTACCACGCGTTGCCTAGGGTCCCTATCCCATGTTCAAAAAACTGCGTGGCATGTTTTCCAGCGATCTGTCGATTGACCTGGGCACTGCCAATACCCTTATTTATGTACGCGAGCGCGGCATCGTCCTGAACGAGCCGTCGGTCGTCGCCATTCGTACCCATGGCAATCAGAAGAGCGTCGTCGCTGTCGGTACCGACGCCAAGCGCATGCTCGGTCGTACTCCTGGCAACATTGCCGCCATTCGCCCGATGAAAGACGGCGTGATCGCCGACTTCAGCGTCTGCGAAAAGATGCTGCAGTACTTCATCAATAAGGTTCACGAAAATAGCTTCCTGCAGCCGTCGCCACGCGTGCTGATCTGCGTGCCGTGCAAGTCGACTCAGGTCGAGCGCCGCGCCATCCGTGAATCCGCCCTGGGCGCCGGTGCCCGCGAAGTGTTCCTGATCGAAGAGCCGATGGCCGCTGCCATCGGTGCCGGCCTGCCGGTCGAAGAAGCCCGTGGTTCGATGGTCGTCGATATCGGTGGTGGTACCACTGAAATCGCACTGATCTCCCTGAACGGCGTGGTCTATGCCGAATCCGTACGGGTTGGCGGCGACCGTTTCGACGAAGCCATCATCACCTATGTGCGCCGCAACTACGGTTCGCTGATCGGCGAATCCACCGCCGAGCGCATCAAGCAGGAAATCGGCACCGCCTACCCGGGCGGCGAGATCCGTGAGGTCGACGTACGTGGCCGCAATTTGGCCGAAGGCGTGCCGCGCAGCTTCACCCTGAACTCCAACGAAGTGCTCGAAGCGCTGCAGGAATCCCTGGCAACCATCGTCCAGGCGGTCAAGAGCGCCCTGGAGCAGTCGCCGCCCGAGCTGGCTTCGGACATCGCCGAGCGCGGTCTGGTGCTGACCGGTGGTGGCGCGCTGCTGCGCGACCTCGACAAGCTGCTGAGCCAGGAAACCGGCCTGCCGGTGATCGTCGCCGAAGACCCGCTGACCTGCGTCGCCCGTGGCGGCGGCAAGGCGCTGGAGATGATGGATCGTCACAGCATGGATCTGTTGTCCACCGAATAAGCCGCACGCCTCACGCTGCAGCAGCTCGGAAGCTACCATCGCGCCGCATGCAGCTTCCGGGCAGGCTACGAGGTAATCGCCATAAAGCCGCTATTCGCCAAAGGTCCTTCGCTCGGTGTACGCCTGTTGGTGTTCGCCGTGCTTTCGGCCGCTCTGATGGTCGTCGATGCTCGTCTGACCGTACTCAACTCGGTGCGTAGCCAGCTCGGCTTGATCGTCGAGCCGGTCTACTGGCTCGGCCGCCTGCCGGTCAACCTGTGGGAAAGCGCCACCCAGGAGCTCAGTTCGCGCAACGAGCTGGCCGCCGAGAACGAGAAACTCAAAGCCGAACAGCTGATGATGCAGCGCCGCCTGCAGAAGCTCGCCGCGCTGACCGAACAGAACGTGCGCCTGCGCGAACTGCTCAACTCCTCGGCGCTGGTCGACGATGAAGTGCTGGCTACCGAGCTGATCGGTATCGACCCCAACCCCTTCACCCACCGCATTCTCATCGACAAGGGCGAGAAGGACGGCGTGGTGCTCGGCCAACCGGTGCTCGACGCCCGCGGCCTGATGGGCCAGGTGGTCGAGGTGATGCCCTACACTTCCCGCGTGCTGCTGCTCACCGATACCACCCACAGCATTCCCGTGCAGGTCAACCGTAACGGCCTGCGCGCCATCGCCACCGGCACTGGCAACCCCGAACGCCTCGAGCTGCGCCACGTCGCCGATACCGCCGACATCAAGGAAGGCGATCTGCTGGTCAGCTCCGGTCTTGGCCAGCGTTTCCCTGCCGGCTATCCGGTGGCCACGGTGACCGAGGTGGTGCACGACTCCGGTCAGCCGTTCGCCATCGTCCGCGCCGTGCCGACCGCCAACCTCAATCGCACCCGCTACATGCTGCTGGTGTTCACCGACCCGCGTTCGCCGGAGCAGCGTGCTGCCGAGTCAGCGGAGGCTCAGGAAGAGGTCGACCGCCAGACGCGTCACCGTCCTGACGCCGAAGCGCCGATCGAAGACGCCCCACCGGTCGAGGCGCCGCCACCGGAGGTGCAGCCCGTAGAGCCACCCAACGGTGAGGAGCCCCGCTAATGATCGCGTCCCGTTCGAGCAACCTTTGGGTGATCTGGGCCAGTCTGGTGCTGGCCTTGCTGCTCAGCGTATCGGCCATGCCGCGCTTCATGGAAATCGGCCGACCGCTGTGGCTGGCGCTGTTTCTCACCTACTGGGTGCTGGCCGTGCCGCACCGCATCGGCATGACCAGCGCCTTCTGCATCGGCCTGCTGGCCGACGTGCTCAATGGCACGTTGCTGGGGCAAAACGCGCTGATCCTCACCCTGATCACCTTTCTGGTGCTCAGCCTGCATCAGCGCCTACGCATGTTTCCCATGTGGCAGCAGAGCATGGTGCTGTTGGTGGTGTTCGGCGTGGCTCAACTGGTGCAGCTGTGGCTCAACGCCCTGACTGGCAACCGCCCGCCGACCCTGGCCTTCGTGCTGCCGGCTCTGGTCAGCGCGCTGCTTTGGCCCTGGGTGTGCACCCTGCTGCGTGCCGTGCACCGGCGCATGCGAGTCAACTGAACCGCGCTGTAGCGCCTGATTGCGAGACCTGTGCATGACCACGCTCTACCTGGCCTCCGCTTCGCCGCGCCGTCGCGAGCTACTCGCGCAGATCGGCGTCCCCTTCACCACCCACGTGGTGCCTATCGATGAAACCGCGCAGCCCGGCGAGGCGCCTGCGGCCTACGTCGAGCGCCTGGCCCAGGCCAAGGCTCAGGCTGCTCTCGCGACTCTGGCTGATCGCCGCGACGCCGTGGTGCTCGGCTCCGACACCGCCGTGGTGCTCGATGGCCGGATTCTCGGCAAACCCGTCGACCGCGAGGATGCGCTAGCCACCCTGGCGGCGCTTTCCGGCCGTGAGCACCAGGTGCTGACCGCCGTCGCGCTGGTCAGTGATAGCCGCGCCGAAGCGCGCGTGGTAACCAGCACGGTGTGCTTCAAGCCTCTCGACCGGAAACAGATTGAAGCCTATTGGGCCACTGGAGAGCCGCGCGACAAGGCTGGCAGTTATGGTATTCAGGGGCTGGCTGCAGTGTTCGTCAGCCAGATGCAGGGCAGTTATTCAGCGGTGGTTGGCCTGCCGTTGTGCGAGACTGCCGAACTGCTCGCGCAATTCGCGATTCCGTGTTGGCAAACGACTGCCAGCGCATAACCTAAGAGGTTGCAGGCTGCGATGGTTCGGGTGCGATGAGCCCGCCGCTGCTTTCAGCTTCATCTCAGCCAAGAGATGGGCGCATGAGTGAAGAGATTCTGATCAACATCACGCCGATGGAGTCGCGCGTGGCGGTGGTGGAAAACGGTGTCCTGCAGGAGGTGCACGTCGAGCGCACCCAGCGCCGCGGCATCGTCGGCAACATCTACAAGGGCAAGGTGGTTCGTGTGCTGCCCGGTATGCAGGCGGCGTTCGTCGACATCGGCCTGGAGCGTGCGGCGTTCATCCATGCCTCGGAAATCTCGAGCCGTGAAGGCAGCGCCGTGGAGAGCATCAGCGCCCTGGTGCACGAAGGCCAGAGCCTCACCGTACAGGTCACCAAGGACCCGATTGGCAGCAAGGGCGCGCGCCTGACCACCCAACTGTCGATTCCCTCGCGCTACCTGGTGTACATGCCGCGTACCAGTCATGTCGGCATATCCCTGAAGATCGAAGATGAGGCCGAGCGCGAGCGCCTCAAACAGGTGGTCACCGATTGCGTGGCCGCTGAAGGCATCGCCGAAGCCGGCGGGTTCATCCTGCGTACGGCGGCCGATGGCGCGCGGGCCGAGGAGATTCTCGTCGACATCCGCTACCTGCGCCGCCTGTGGACGCAGATCGCCGAGCAGATGAAAAGTGCGCCGACGCCCTCGGTGATCTATGAGGACCTGAGCCTGGCCCTGCGCACCCTGCGCGATCTGGTCAGCCCGCGTTCCGAGAAGATCCGCGTCGACTCCCGGGAAACCTTTGGCAAGGCCACCGCTTTCGTCGCCGAACTGATGCCGGAAATCGCCGACCGTCTGGAGCATTATCCGGGCGAGCGGCCGATCTTCGACCTGCACGGCATCGAGGATGAGATCCAGAAGGCCCTGGAGCGCAAGGTGCCGCTCAAGTCCGGCGGCTATCTGATCATCGACCCCGCCGAGGCGATGACCACCATCGACGTGAATACCGGCGCCTTCGTCGGCCATCGTACGCTCGAAGAAACCATCTTCAAGACCAACCTCGAGGCGGCCACCGCGATCGCCCGCCAGCTGCGCCTGCGCAACCTCGGCGGCATCATCATCATCGACTTCATCGACATGGAAGACGAGGAGCACCAGCGCCAGGTGCTGCGCACCCTGGAAAAGCAACTGGAGCGCGATCACGCCAAGACCAACATCATCGGCATCACCGAGCTGGGCCTGGTGCAGATGACCCGCAAGCGCACTCGTGAAAGCCTCGAACAGGTGTTGTGCGAGCCGTGCAGCCACTGCCAGGGACGCGGCAAGCTGAAAACCGCGGAAACCACCTGCTACGAAATCTTCCGTGAGATCCTCCGCGAGGCCCGTGCCTACCAGCCCGAGGGCTACCGCGTGCTGGCCAACCAGAAGGTGGTCGACCGCCTGCTCGACGAGGAATCGGGCAACGTCGCCGACCTTGAAGCATTCATAGGACGAACCATCAAGTTCCAGGTCGAAACCATGTACTCCCAGGAACAATATGATGTGGTGCTGCTGTAACGTTGCCCGGCCGGGCCGGGAAGTGAACTGAATGGCGCGTCTGGGGCAGGCATTCGCCACGTTGCTGCGCTGGGGTCTGGGGCTGTGTGCGCTGGGCCTGGTGCTGGCCGCCTTTTACGTGAGCCTCGGTCGCCAGTTGGTGCCCCTGGTGGCCGAATACCGCGAAGAGGCGCAAACCCGCGCCAGTGAGGCCTTGGGCATGCCCGTCAGCATCGGCGCGCTGGAAGGTCACTGGAGCGGTTTCGCGCCGCTGCTGACCGTGCGCGATCTGCGCATTGGCGAAGGCGAACAGGCACTGGCTCTCGACCAGGTTAAGGTGGTGCCCGACTTGCTTGGCAGCCTCATGACCTGGCAACCGCGCCTCGCCGATCTACAGCTCGATGGCCTCAGTCTGACCCTACGCGAGGATGAGCAGGGCGCCTGGCACGTAGACGGCCTGCCGCAACGGCAGGATCAGCCGCCGCTGGATATCGCCAAGGCGCTGCGCCAGTCCCAGGTGCTCGGCCATCTTTCCCTGCTCGGCAGCCAGGTTAGCGTCCAGGCGCTCGGGCAGGCGCCGCTGCAACTCACCGACATCAACCTCAGCGTCGACAACGGCAGCAGCCGTCAGCGCCTGAACGCGCGCCTGCACCTGCCGGATGGCCAACCCCTGGCCCTGCAACTGCGCACGCGCATCCAGCCCGAGCACTGGCAGGACGCCCGTGCCGAGCTGTACCTGAGTGCGCCACAGAGCGACTGGGCCGCTTGGCTGCCGCAGAGGCTGACCCGCGATTGGCACCTCGACAATCTGCAACTGGGCGGTGAGCTGTGGGGCGTGTGGGACCAGCGTCAGTTGCAGCGTGCCGTTACTCGCCTACATGCGCCAGCCATCAAGGGGCATTATGGCGAGCGCAAGTCCGTCGCCCTCAAGGATCTGGCCCTGAATGCCTACTTCGAGCGCCAGGGTGATGACTTCGACCTGTTGCTCGATGATTTCGCCTTCAGCCGTGGTGACAACCGTTGGGGCGAAGCGCGAATCGCCCTGGGCCATCAGGCGGCCAAGGACGACCAGTCGCAGCGTTGGAGACTGAGCGCCGACCGCCTTGATGTCGGCCCGCTTTTGCCGTTGGTCGAGAGCCTGGCGCCGCTGCCGGAAACGGCGCTGGATCTGCTGCAGACCCTCAAGCCCCACGGCGGCCTGCGTAACCTCAACGCCAGCTTCCAGCCGGATGCTGAGGGGCCGAAACGTTTGCAGTTCTCCGCCAACCTGGAGCGCGTCGGCTTTTCCGCCTGGCATGCCTCGCCTGCCGTGGAGAACGGCAGCGGCAGCATCACCGGCGACCTCGGCGGCGGCGAACTGAAGGTCGACAGCGAAGATTTCTCCCTGCACCTGACCACCCTGTTCCCGAAGGCCTGGGTCTATCAGCAGGCCAAGGGTCGGCTGACCTGGACCCTCGACGACGAAGGCTTCACCCTGCGTGCGCCCTATCTGCAAGTGGTGGGTGAAGAGGGCAAGGTGGCCGGCGATTTTCTGATCCGCATGCTCAAGGACCCCGAGCGCGAGGACTATATGGACCTGCGCGTCGGCATGCGTGACGGCGATGCGCGCTTCACCGAAAAGTATCTGCCGACCCCGGTGCTCAGCGCGGCCCTCGACGAATGGCTGAAGACCGCCATCCGCAGTGGCAAGGTCAACGAGGGCTACTTTCAGTATCAGGGTTCGATCAACCGTAACCCGGATCCGGCAGTGCGTAGTATCAGCCTGTTCTTCGACGTGCAGGACGCCGAGCTGGCCTTCCAGCCCGGCTGGCCGGCGCTGCGTGATGCCCGCGGCCAGGTGCTGATCGAAGACAGCGGCGTGCGCGTGCGCGTTTCCGAAGGCAAGATTCTCGACAGCCGCGTGCGCGAGGCATTTGCCGATATCCCCCATGTCGACAGTGGCCAGACTCCGCACCTGAAGCTCAAGGGCAAGCTGCAGAGCAGCGTCGGCGATGGTCTGAAGATCCTTCAGGAAACCCCGCTTGGCGTCGCCGACACTTTCGCTGGCTGGAAGGGCGAGGGCGCCCTCAATGGCGCTCTGAATCTGGATATCCCACTGCAGAAAGGCGAGCTGGCCAATGTGATCGTCGACTTCAGCGCCAACAAGGCCTCGCTCGCCATCAGCAAGCCCGATCTGCAATTGAGCGACGTGACCGGAGATTTCCGTTACGACACGGGCAAGGGGCTGAGCGCGCCGACGATCACTGCCCGAGCGCTGGGACATGCCATCCGTGGCAAGGCGGTGGCCGATGGCAAACCCGGTCAGCCACGTAGCCAGATCGAGGCCAATGGCGTGGTAACTCTGGCGAGCCTGACGCAGTGGTTGGGCGTCAAGCAGAAGCTGCCGGCCGAAGGGAGCCTGCCATATCGCCTGAACCTGAGCTTGGAGGGCGCGCAAAGCCAGCTGAGCGTCGACTCCGACCTCAAGGGCCTGAGCATTGGCTTGCCGGCGCCCTTCGGCAAGGCTGCCAACGAGCAGCGCGCGGCTCAGTGGCGCATGAGTTTCGGCGGTGCCGAGCAGCGCTATGGGCTCGACTACGCCAATGTGGCCAGCTTCACCCTGGCTGCACCTACAGGTAAGTTTGATCAGAGTCGCGGTGAGCTGCGCATTGGCGATGGCCCGGCGATCCTGCCGAGCAGTCGCGGCGTGCGGGTGCGTGGGCGCGTCGAGCGGGTCAACCTGGCCGAATGGCAGAAGGCGATCGAGCCTTATCAACAGGCGTCACGTCAGCAGACGCAGCAGTTGTTCAGCGATGCGCAGCTGCGTATCGGCCACTTCGAAGGCCTTGGGCAGAAGCTCGATGATCTGGATGTGGGCCTCCGTCCGCTCAATGGCGGCTGGTCGCTGAACCTGGACAGCACCCTGGCCAAGGGCCGCATCGACCTGTTCGAGGCCGCCGACAAGCCTATCGTCGCCGATATGGAATATGTGCGCCTGCCGGCCGCCAAGCCGAAAACCGAGGACGAACCGGAGCCTGAGGCGCCTGACCCGCTGGCCGATTTCGACCCGCGCAAGATTCCGGCGCTGAACCTGCGCGTCGCCCATGTGTTCCAGGGCGACGACGACATGGGCACCTGGTCGCTCAAGGCACGGCCGGACGGCCAGGGCGTGCAGTTCAGCGATCTGGACATCAACCTCAAGGGCCTGCATATGGGCGGCGCCATCGGCTGGCAGGGCGTGCCGGGGCAGACGCGCAGCTGGTACAAGGGCCGCCTGCAGGGCGAAAAGCTCTCCGAAGTGCTCAAGGCCTGGGGCTACGCGCCGTCGGCGACCAGCGAAAGCTTCCGCCTGGACGCCGACGGCCACTGGCCGGGCTCGCCAGCCTGGTTCAGCCTCAAACGCTACTCCGGCAGCCTCGACGCAGCGCTGCGCAAGGGCCAGTTCGTCGAGGTGCAGGGCTCAGCATCGGCGCTGCGGGTATTCGGCCTCCTCAACTTCAATTCCATCGGCCGGCGTCTGCGCCTGGATTTTTCCGACCTGCTCGACAAGGGCCTGAGCTACGACCGGGTGAAAGGCAACCTGCTGGCTACCGACGGCGTGTTCGTCACCCAGGAGCCGATCACCATGACCGGCCCGTCGAGCAACCTGGAGCTCAACGGCACCCTTAACATGGTTAACGAGGGCATCGACGCCAAGCTGCTGGTCACCCTGCCGGTGACCAACAACCTGCCGATTGCCGCCTTGATCGTCGGCGCACCGGCCATTGGCGGTGCGCTGTTCATCGCCGACAAGTTGTTGGGTGATCGCGTGGCGCGCTTCGCCAGCGTGCAGTACGACGTCAAGGGCACGCTGCACGACCCGGAACTGAAGTTCGACAAGCCGTTCGAGAAGCCCAACTGAGCCGGAGGTCGTGATGTCATTCGCCGTGATCCAGATGGTCAGCCAGGACGATATCGCCGCCAACCTCCTGCAGGCCCGGCGCCTGCTGGAGCAGGCCGCGGCGGGTGGCGCGCGACTAGCCGTGCTGCCGGAAAATTTTTCCGCTCTGGGCCGCCGCGACGCCGCAGCTCTTGGCCGCCAGGAGGCCAGCGGCGAAGGCCCGGTGCTGCCCTGGCTGCGCAGCGCCGCCCGCGAGCTTGGTTTGTGGATAGTCGCCGGGACCCTGCCGCTGCCACCGCGAGATGAGCCCGACGGCAAGCCGCGGGCCTGCTCGCTACTGGTCGATGAGCACGGCGAGTTCGTCGCCCGTTACGACAAACTGCACCTGTTCGACGTGGATGTCAGCGACAGCCGCGGCCGTTATCGCGAGTCGGACGACTATGCCCATGGCGGGCAGATAGTGGTGGCCGACACGCCCGTCGGGCGTCTGGGTTTGACCGTCTGCTATGACCTGCGCTTTGCTGAGCTCTATGGCGCCCTGCGTGAGGCTGGCGCCGAATTGATCACCGCGCCCTCGGCCTTCACTCGGGTTACCGGGGCGGCGCACTGGGAGGTGCTGATCCGCGCCCGCGCCATCGAAACCCAGTGCTACCTGCTGGCGGCGGCCCAGGGTGGTATTCACCCTGGCGGCCGGGAAACCCACGGCCACAGCCTGATCGTCGACCCCTGGGGGCGTAAGCTGGCAGAGTACGCCGAGGGTGAAGCGATGCTGCTGGCCGAGCGGGATGCCGGCGAGCAGGTGGCGATTCGCGAGCGCATGCCGGTGCTGCGACACAAACGATTTTTCGCTGCGGCCGAGCCGCGGCAGCCTGATGTGGAGACCTTATGAACGACCTGTTATCGACCGTCAGCGAGCAACTGCTGAGCCCCGGCGGCCTGACCCTGGAGCACCTGCCGGGCGTGCTCGGCGAGCTGGCCGGCCCTGGCATCGATGCCGCCGACCTGTACTTCCAGACCCAGGTCTCGGAAACCTGGGTGCTGGAAGACGGCATCGTCAAGGAGGGCAGTTTCAACCTCGACCAGGGCGTGGGCGTGCGTGCCCAGTCCGGTGAGAAGACCGGTTTCGCCTACAGCAATGCCATCACCCTCGAAGCGCTGAGCCAGGCGGCTCGCGCCGCGCGCTCGATTGCCCGCGCCGGTCAGCAGGGCCGCGTGCAGGCCTTCAAGGCTACCGAAGTGATGCCGCTGTACGCCGCCGACAACCCGCTGGACGTGATCGACCGCGCCCAGAAGGTCGAGCTGCTCAAGCGCATCGACCTCGCCACTCGCGCTCTGGATCCGCGCATCAAACAGGTGACGGTGAGCCTGGCCGGCGTCTGGGATCGCGTGCTGGTCGCGGCCACCGACGGCAGCCTGGGCGCCGATATCCGCCCTCTGGTGCGTTTCAACGTCAGTGTGATCGTCGAGCAGAACGGCCGTCGCGAACGCGGCGGCCACGGTGGCGGCGGGCGTACCGACTACCGCTATTTCCTCAACGAAGATCGCGCCATGGGCTATGCCCGCGAGGCGCTGCGCCAGGCACTGGTCAACCTCGAGGCGATCGCTGCACCAGCCGGCACCCTGCCGGTGGTGATGGGCGCTGGCTGGTCCGGCGTGCTGCTGCATGAGGCGGTCGGCCACGGCCTGGAAGGTGATTTCAACCGCAAGGGCAGTTCCAACTACAGCGGCAAGATCGGCCAGCAGGTGGCATCCAAACTGTGCACCATCGTCGATGACGGCACCCTGGCCGAGCGCCGTGGTTCGTTGAGCATGGACGACGAGGGCACGCCGACCCAATGCACCACGCTGATCGAGAACGGCGTGCTCAAGGGCTACATGCAGGACAAGCTCAACGCCCGCCTGATGGGCGTGGCGCGCACCGGCAACGGCCGCCGCGAGTCCTACTCGCACCTGCCGATGCCGCGCATGACCAACACCTACATGCTGGCCGGCGAGAGCGACCCCGAGGAAATCATCCGCTCGGTAAAGAAGGGCATCTATTGCGCCAACCTCGGCGGCGGTCAGGTCGACATCACCAGCGGCAAGTTCGTGTTCTCCACCAGCGAGGCTTACCTGATCGAGGACGGCAAGATCACCGCACCGGTCAAGGGTGCGACCCTGATCGGCAACGGTCCGGAGGCGATGAGCCGGGTATCGATGGTCGGCAACGACCTGGCGCTGGACAGCGGCGTCGGCACCTGCGGCAAGGATGGCCAGTCGGTGCCTGTCGGCGTCGGCCAGCCGACCCTGAAAATCGATGCGATCACGGTCGGCGGTACTGGCGCGTGATGAGCGCGGGCGACAGCGTCATCCGCGCGGGGTGTTTAGCGCAGGCCGCGTTGGGCGTCGTCGAGTTCGCGTATGTACTTGAAGATCTTGCGTGAGGCGGCCGGAGCCTTGTTCTGGGCCGCTTCGTGCTGGGCGTGGCGAATCAACCCGCGCAGGTGCTGGCGGTCGGCGTCGGGGTACTCGGTGATGAATTTCTCCAGCACCTCGTCGTTACCCTCGATCAGCCGGTCACGCCAGCGCTCGAGGTTGTGGAAGCGTTCGTTGTACTGGCGCGTGGAGGCGTCGACCTGGTCGAGCAGTGCGACGATGGCGTCGATGTCCTGTTCGCGCATCAGCTTGCCGATGAACTGGACATGGCGCTTCTTGGCCGAGTTGGCGGTGTGCTTCGGTGCTTCTTCCAGGGCGCGGCGCAGGGCGTCGGTCAGCGGCAGCTTGCGCTGCAGGTCGGGCTTGAGGCCGGCCAGGCGCTGGCCTAGTTCCTGGAGCGCATGCAGCTCGCGCTTGACCTGGGATTTGCTCTTCTCGCCGGAGAAGTCATCGGAGTAATCAGACATGGGGCGGTGATCCAATGGGAAACGCCGCCATGATAGCAGCAAGTTTCTTGCCGCATGCGCGACCCGCGTCGTTGCCGCTGTGGCTATCGTTCAGGAGTCGTTATGAGTGAAGTGGAAGTAGTCGGACCTGCCGCGTTGCCTGGTTTGCAGGCGCAGGTCGAACAGATCATCGCCGAGGCCAAGAAGCAGGGCGCCACCGCCTGCGAGGTCGCCGTATCGGTAGAGCAGGGGCTGTCCACCACGGTGCGGCAGCGCGAGGTGGAAACCGTCGAGTTCAATCGCGACCAGGGTTTCGGTATCACCCTGTACGTGGGCCAGCGCAAGGGCTCGGCCAGTACGTCGGCCACCGGCGAAGCGGCCATTCGCGAAACCGTGGCGGCTGCTCTGGCGATTGCCAAGCACGCCTCCGAAGATGAGAGTGCCGGCCTCGCCGACGCGGCGCTGATGGCTCGCGATCTGCCGGATCTGGACCTCTATCACGCCTGGGACATCACCCCCGAGCAGGCCGTCGAGCGTGCGCTGACCTGTGAAGCGGCGGCCTTCGATACCGATGCTCGCATTCGCAATGCCGATGGCACCAGCCTGGGCACTCACCAGGGCTGCCGCGTGTATGGCAACAGCCACGGTTTTATCGGCGGTTACGCCAGCACCCGCCACAGTCTTAGTTGCGTGATGATCGCCGAGAGCGAAGGGCAGATGCAGCGCGATTACTGGTATGACGTGAACCGCCAGGGCAACCTGCTCGCCGACGCCGCCAGCATCGGCCGGCGTGCCGCCCAGCGTGCGGTCAGCCGCCTGGGCGCGCGCCCGGTGCCGACCTGCGAGGTGCCGGTGCTGTTCTCGGCAGAGCTGGCCACCGGCCTTTTCGGCAGCTTTCTGGGCGCCATTTCAGGCGGCGCCCTGTACCGCAAATCGTCGTTCCTGGAAGGTACCCTGGGCGAGCAACTGTTCCCGTCCTGGCTGAGCCTCGATGAGCGCCCGCAGATTCCGCGCGCCATGGGCAGCGCCTCTTTCGATGGCGACGGCCTGGCTACCTACGCCAAGCCGTTCGTAGAGGGCGGCCGGTTGGTGTCCTACATTCTGAGCACCTATTCCGGGCGCAAGCTGGGCATGCCGAGTACCGCCAACGCCGGTGGTGTGCACAACCTGTTCGTCAGCCATGGCGAGGAAGATCAGCAGGCGCTGATCAAGCGCATGGGCCGCGGCCTGCTGGTTACTGAGCTGATGGGCCATGGCCTGAACATGGTGACCGGTGACTATTCCCGCGGCGCAGGCGGTTACTGGGTCGAGAATGGCGAGATCCAGTTCGCCGTGCAGGAGGTGACCATCGCCGGCAACATGCGCGACATGTTCCGGCAGATCGTCGCCGTTGGCAGCGACTTGGAGCTGCGCAGCAATATCCGCACGGGCTCGGTGCTGATCGAGAAGATGACCGTCGCCGGCAGCTGAACCAGAAGGGCGATCTCGGCGCCCTTCCTTATTTCAAGCCGTCGTGCAAGGCGACGGCTTTTCTTCCTACCGTTTCTTTCTCTGTGCTTTTTACCGGGCAAGTCCGCTTACGACATCCCACCTCTGCGAATCGGCACCTGCGTTTGCATTTGCCATAAAGGATTGATTATTTTTCCTATATAGGAATTAATATCATTATCTTTTGAGGGATTGCCATGAGATTTCGCACGAGCAATACGCCTTGCCTGGACTGCTGGCACTGGCTGGGATTCAGGATCCGCTGCGCGTTGCTTCCCGACGAGCCAAGGCTGCTGGAACTGCATTGGGCGCAAGGCCGGCAACTGGTCGAGCACGGCCGCCTGTGCCCCTGGCGGATGTCGCTGACCACCCTGACCCTGCTCATGGACACCGCCTGCGACACGGCACTGCCCTGGCACTGGCGCAGTGTCTGTCTGGATCACGCCTATCGCTCGCTCTACGCCCTGCAGCATCTGGCGGTCGACCGCGAGCAGCAGCGCAGCCTGATTAGCGCGCGCAATCGCCTGGCCACCTTGCGCATGCAGCCCTCGCTTTCGATCTCCGAACTGGCAGAAGGAAACCCCTATGAATAATTTCCACAGCGACACCCGTATCGAGCGCGACAGCATGGGTGAGCTGGCTGTGCCCGCCGCAGCGCTGTATGGCGCCCAGACCCAGCGTGCGGTCAATAACTTCCCCGTTTCGGGGCAGGCCATGCCCGAGGCGTTCATCCGTGCCCTGGTGCTGGCCAAAGCGGCCGCCGCTCGCGCCAACGTCGATCTGGAGCAGATCCTGCCGGCTCAGGGCGATGCCATCGTCGCCGCCTGTCAGCAATTACTGGCTGAAGACTTCATGCAGCATTTCCCGGTGGATGTGTTTCAGACCGGTTCCGGCACCAGTTCCAACATGAACGCCAACGAGGTGATCGCCACCCTGGCCACGCGCATTCTGGGCGAGCCGATTAACCCCAACGATCACGTCAACTGCGGCCAGAGCAGCAACGACATCATCCCCACCACCATCCATGTCAGTGCCGCCATCGAGGTCAGCGAGAAGCTGCTGCCTGCCCTGGGGCATCTGCTCGAAGTGCTGTGCAACAAGTCTTTGGCGGTGCAGCCCTACGTGAAGACCGGCCGTACTCACCTGATGGATGCCATGCCGGTGCGCATGAGCCAGGTGCTCGATGGCTGGGCTCAGCAGATCCAGGCCAACATCCAGTTACTCACCGGGTTGCTGCCGGCGCTGCAGGCGCTGGCCCAGGGCGGCACAGCGGTGGGCACCGGCATCAACGCCCATCCGCGTTTCGCCGAGCTGTTCTGTCAGGAGCTCAATGCCCTGACTGGCCGGCAGTTCACGCAGGGCACCAATTTCTTTGCCCTGATCGGCTCCCAGGACACCGCGGTCGCGCTGTCCGGTCAGCTGAAGACCACTGCCGTTTCGCTGATGAAGATCGCCAACGACCTGCGCTGGATGAACTCGGGGCCCCTGGCCGGCCTCAGCGAGATCGAGCTGGAAGCCCTGCAGCCCGGCTCGTCGATCATGCCCGGCAAGGTCAATCCGGTGATCCCCGAAGCCACCGCCATGGTCGCCGCGCAGGTAATCGGCAACGACGCTGCCATCGCCGTGGCCGGGCAGTCCGGCAACTTCGAGTTGAATGTCATGCTGCCGGTCATCGCCCACAACCTGCTCGGCAGCATCGAGCTGCTGGCCAATGTCAGCCGTCTGCTGGCCGATCGCGCCATCGCCAGCTTCAAGGTCAACGAACCCAAGCTCAAGGAAGCGCTAGGGCACAATCCGATTCTGGTCACCGCGCTCAATCCGTTGATCGGTTATCAGAAAGCCGCGGAAATCGCCAAGAAGGCCTACCGCGAAGGTCGGCCGATCATCGACGTGGCCGAAGAAATGACCGAACTCGGTCGCGCCGAGCTGGAGCAGTTGCTCAACCCCGAGCGGCTCACCCAGGGCGGTCTTTAAACGCTGCGCTTGTCAGCCGGGGGAGAGCAGATCATGGAGCAGTGGAAACGACTCATCGAGACCGGTAACCGCTACTTCGCCGAAGGCTCCTGGGTCGAGGCGCGCGAGCAGTACCTGCAGGCGCTCGCCCTCGCTCAGGTGCTGTTCGAACGCTGGCGTGATGCCGATGCGGCGGTGGCGGCGTTCTTCGTCTCGCAGCACAACCTGGCCGACTTGCAATTGACCATCGGCCATCCTGAGGGCGCGGCCGAGCATCTATGTGCCTGCCACGAGCACCTACTGCACTGCATGGCGAGCGAACAGCTTTCGCCTGCGCTGCGTCAGGCGGCCCTGCATCACAGTCGGCGCAGCTACTAGGGAGTGTTGAACTTTGTCGCCGAGCACGGAGCCTACCCCCGTACGGAGCGATTGCTGGGTGCCCAGGCGTCCGGCAATGTGCCAATGGCAGTGCGCTCCGCGCCTGCCAGTCGTCAGTACCATTAGAGGAGTGAAATCATGCCGTACAGCCTGCCTGCTTTGCCCTATGCCTACGACGCCCTGGAGCCGCATATCGATGCGCAAACCATGGAAATCCACCACAGCAAGCACCACCAGACTTACGTCAACAACCTCAATGCCGCGCTGGAAGGCAACCCGCTCGGCGAGATGCCTGTCGAAGAGCTGCTGACCCGCCTCAAGGAGGTGCCGGAAGACAAGCGTGGTGCCGTGATCAACAACGGTGGCGGGCACGCCAACCATTCGCTGTTCTGGACGGTGATGAGCACCAGCGGCGGCGGCGAGCCCCAGGGCGATCTGAAAGCGGCCATCGACAGCCAGTTGGGCGGATTCGAGGCCTTCAAGGAAGCCTTCACCAAGGCGGCACTGACCCGCTTCGGCAGTGGCTGGGCGTGGCTCAGCGTGACGCCCGAGAAGAAGCTGGTGGTCGAGAGCACCGGCAACCAGGACAGTCCGCTGATGAACGGTAATACGCCGATCCTCGGTCTGGATGTGTGGGAGCACGCCTATTACTTGCGTTACCAGAACCGTCGCCCGGAATACATCGGCGCGTTCTATAACGTGGTGAACTGGGCGGAGGTCGCCCGTCGCTACCAGGCCGCACTGGCTTGATCCAGCGCTTGGAGAGTATTCCATGAGCCCATTGCATGAGCTGATCGTGGCCAACCGCCGCTCGCTGCGTTATGCGCTGGGCTTCATGCTGGTGTTTGCGGGCGGGCTGATCATCGCCGTCAAGATCCTCGACGGCGCCATGGCCTGGTTCTTCTGAGCGCCCACGTCGAGGGGCGAGGTGGTTACTCGCCTTCGTCGAAGTAATTGTTGATCAGATCGACCAGCGCCTGCATCGCTTCGTCTTCCCGTTCACCGTCGGTCAGCAGGTGCACATTGGTGCCCTTGCCAGCGGCCAGCATCATCACCGCCATGATGCTCTTGCCGTCGACCATCGATTCGGCGCTACGACCAATCTTGATCTGGCACGGAAAGCGCCCCGCGACGCCGACGAACTTGGCAGCTGCCCGGGCGTGCAGGCCGAGCTTGTTGATGATGGTGATTTCACGGGCGGGCATCGCGGCAATTCCTTAACTGAGGTCGCGGTGGCGAATCTGAACGTTCTTCAGCAGCGGCTTGAGGGCCTGGCCCAGGCGATTGGTCAGATAGACGGAGCGGTGATGGCCACCCGTGCAGCCGATACCCACGGTCACGTAGGAGCGATTGCTGGCGGCAAAACGCGGTAGCCATTTGTGCAGGTAGGTGTAGATGTCCTGGTACATCTCCTCGACGTCCGCCTGGGCCGACAGGTATTCCTCCACGGGCTGTTCGAGGCCGGTGAAGTCACGCAGCTCGGGTTTCCAGTAGGGGTTTGGCAGGCAGCGCACGTCGAACACCAGATCGGCATCCACCGGCATACCGCGTTTGAAGCCGAACGACTCGATCAGATACGCGGTGCCAGGCTCCGACTGGTTGAGCAGGCGCAGCTTGAGCGTATCGCGGAGCTGGTAGAGATTCAGGTGCGTGGTGTCGATCTTCAGGTCGGCCCGGTCGATGATCGGGCTGAGCAGCTTGACCTCGGCCACCATGGCCTCGGCCAGCGAGCGCTGGTCATTGGTCAGCGGGTGCCGGCGACGCGTCTCTGAGAAACGCTTGAGCAGGGTTTCTTCGCTGGCGTCGAGGTACAGCACGTCGCACTGGATATTGCGCGAGCGGACCTCGTCGAGCAGTTCGGAGAAGCGCCTGAGCTGGCTGGGCAGGTTGCGCGCATCGATGGACACGGCCACTTGCGGATGCAGAAGTTCGGAATGGGGCAGTGCGCGCTCTGCCAGCTCGGGTAGCAGGCCGGCCGGCAGGTTGTCGATGCAATAGAAACCGTTGTCTTCGAGCACGTCGAGCGCCGTGCTCTTGCCCGAACCGGAGCGACCACTGACGATGATCAGGCGCATGGCTCACCCTCGCAGGCTATTGGCCGTTCTGGACGTCGACGACGGTCTGGTATAGGGACTCGCTGTCTTGAGCCTGGCGAAGCCGTTCGCGGACATCCTCGCGGTCGAACATGCTGGCGATCTGGCGCAGCAGCTCGAGGTGCTCGTCGGTGGCCGCTTCGGGTACCAGCAGCACGAAAAGCAGGTCGACAGGGGCGCCGTCGATGGCATCGAAGTCGACGGCAGTGCTCAGCTTGAGCAGCGCGCTGATCGGCGTACTGCAGCCGGGCAGGCGGCAGTGGGGAATGGCGATGCCATTGCCGAAGCCGGTGGAGCCAAGCTTCTCGCGGGCAATCAGGCTTTCATAAATGATCTGGCCGTCGAGATCGGGCAGGTCACGCGCGATCACGCTGGCTATCTGTTCGAGGACACGCTTCTTGCTGCCGCCCGGCACGTTCACCAGGGAACGGCCGGGGGTCAGGATGGTTTCAAGTCGGATCATAGGAGAAGGACGAACTCAGCGGGCCATTGCGCCCTGCTGGCGATCGAGCTGTTTTTCCTTGTGCTTGATAAGTTGGCGATCGAGTTTGTCGGTGAGTAGATCGATGGCTGCGTACATGTCGTCGTGCTCGGCATTGGCCACCACTTCGCCTCCTGCGATGTGCAAGGTGGCTTCGACTTTCTGCTTGAGTTTCTCGACCTCCAGGATGACCTGCACATTGGTGATCTTGTCGAAGTGCCGCTCGAGGCGCTCGAGCTTCTCTTCGATGTAGCTGCGTAGTGCGTCTGTCACATCCAGCTGGTGTCCACTGATGTTGACTTGCATACCGCTTCTCCTTGTTGCCGTGTGTGAGTGGCGGGTATCGAACCCACCGCAGGAACACTGGGGCGTCGCTTTCGCTACAAGGGCTCCCTTACATCAGTCGCTTGCGTTCGCTCGAAGGCGCTATACCGAGCGATTCACGGTACTTGGCGACTGTGCGGCGCGCCACTTGAATGCCCTGTGCTTCCAGTAAACCAGCGATCTTGCTGTCGCTCAATGGCTTTTTCGCATTTTCCGCTGCGACCAGTTTTTTGATGATCGCGCGGATCGCGGTCGACGAACATTCGCCGCCTTCGGAGGTGCTGACGTGGCTGGAGAAGAAGTATTTCAGCTCGTAAATGCCACGCGGGGTATGCATGTATTTCTGGGTGGTGACGCGGGAGATGGTCGACTCGTGCATGCCCACCGCCTCGGCGATGTCGTGCAGCACGAGAGGCTTCATTGCTTCGTCCCCGTAGTCGAGGAAACCGCGCTGGTGTTCGACGATCTGCGTGGCAACCTTCATCAGGGTTTCGTTGCGGCTCTGCAGGCTCTTGATGAACCAGCGTGCTTCCTGCAACTGATTGCGCATGAAAGTGTTGTCGGCACTGGAGTCGGCGCGCTTCACGAAGCCGGCGTACTGGGCGTTGACGCGCAGGCGTGGCATGGCTTCCTGATTGAGCTCGACCAGCCAGCGGTCGTTGTGCTTGCGCACGATCACGTCCGGCACCACGTATTCCGGCTCGCTTGATTCGATCTGCGAGCCTGGGCGGGGGTTGAGGCTTTGGATCAGCTCAATGACCGGGCGCAGCTCATCTTCCTTGAGCTTCATGCGGCGCATCAGCTGACTGTAGTCACGGTTGCCGAGCAGATCCAGGTAATCACTGGTCAGGCGCTGTGCTTCCTTGAGCCAGGGGGTGGAGGCAGGCAGCTGGCGCAGTTGCAGGAGCAGGCATTCGCGCAGATCCCGCGCACCGATTCCCGAGGGCTCAAACTGCTGGATGCGGCGCAGCACGGCTTCGACTTCATCCAGCTCGACGTCCAGCTCCGGATCGAAGGAGTCGACGATTTCCTCGAGGGTTTCTTCCAGGTAGCCCTGGTCGTTGATGCAGTCGATGATCGTGACGGCGATCAGGCGGTCCTTGTCGGACATGGGCGCGAGGTTGAGTTGCCAGAGCATGTGGCTCTGCAGGCTCTCACCTGAGGACGTACGGGTAGTGAAGTCCCATTCGTCATCGTCGTTGCTGGGCAGGCTGCTGGCGCTGGTCTGATAGATGTCTTCCCACGCCGTGTCGACCGGCAGCTCGTTAGGAATGCGCTCGCCCCATTCGCCGTCTTCCAGGTTGTCGACGGTTTGTGGGGCTTCCTGGAAGCTCGGCTCCTGAAAGGTTTCTTCCTGAGCAGCAGTCGCGGTGGCGCTTTCGGCGCCATCGGCCATCGGGTCGGAATTGTCGAAGTCTTCGCCTTCTTCCTGACGCTCCAGCATCGGGTTGGATTCCAGCGCTTCCTGGATTTCCTGTTGAAGGTCCAGGGTCGACAGTTGGAGCAGGCGAATGGCTTGTTGCAGCTGCGGTGTCATCGTCAGCTGCTGGCCCATTTTCAGGACTAGCGATGGTTTCATTGCAGACCTTATCCGGCGTCTGTACGTAATCCACGACAGGGCGACGAAGCGCCACTAGGAAGCAAATTATATGCCTGAGTCCGAGCGCTTTGCCTAGGCCCTGTTACCATTTCGTTGCCGCGCTGGTAACGGGCCTTTGCAAAGGATCATGAGGAACTGTCCGCTAGAGGCGGAATTCGTGGCCCAGATAGACTTCCTTGACCACCTGGTTGGCGAGAATCGCCTCTGAATCGCCTTCGGCGATTAGTTGACCATCATTGACGATGTAGGCGGTTTCGCAAATGTCCAGGGTTTCGCGCACGTTGTGATCGGTGATCAGCACGCCAATGCCTTTGGCCTTGAGGTGGTGAATGATCTGCTTGATATCACCGACGGAAATCGGATCCACGCCAGCGAAGGGTTCGTCCAGCAGGATGAATTTTGGCGAGGTGGCCAGGGCGCGAGCGATTTCCACCCGGCGACGTTCACCGCCGGAGAGGCTCATGCCCAGGTTGTCGCGAATGTGGGTGATGTGGAATTCCTGCAGCAGGCCTTCGAGCTCCTGCAACCGTTGCTCGCGGTTCAGGTCCTTGCGGGTTTCCAGGATCGCCATGATGTTGTCGGCGACGCTGAGTTTGCGAAAGATCGAGGCTTCCTGGGGCAGGTAGCCGATCCCTGCGCGCGCGCGGCCGTGCATCGGCTGATGGCTGACGTCCAGATCGTCGATCAGTACGCGGCCCTGATCTGCCTGAACCAGGCCGACGATCATGTAGAAGCAGGTGGTCTTGCCGGCGCCGTTAGGACCGAGCAGACCGACGATCTGGCCGCTGTCGATGCTCAGACTGACGTCGCGCACAACCTGGCGACCCTTGTAGCTCTTGGCCAGGTGCTGGGCTTTCAAAGTTGCCATGGTTATTGGCCCTGCTCGGCAGCCGGGGCTGCCTTTTTCTGCGGCTGAATCACCATGTCGATGCGTGGGCGCGGGCTCGACACGTTGGTGCCGGTGGCGCGACCAGCGTTGACGATCTGACGGCGCGTGTCATAGACGATCTTCTCGCCTTCAAAGGTGTTGCCTTCCTGTACGACCTTGGCCTGGTCGATCAGCACGATGCGCTCATTGGCCGCGAAGTACTGGATGGTCAGGCCGTATGCCTTAACGATCTGCTTGTCGACCGCCGGCTTCTGCTCGTAATAGGCTGGTTTGCCCACCGAGGTGAACACGTTGACATCGCCCTGGGCATTCTGGGTGATGGTCACCGTATCGCCGGTGATCTTCATGGTGCCCTGGGTGATGACCACGTCGCCGCGGTACACCGCGACGCCTTGTTTATCGTCCAGTTCAGCGCTGTCGGCCTGCACGCGGATCGGCTGATCGCGGTCACTCGGCAGAGCCCAGGCGCATGCGCTTCCAAGCGTGGCGCCGAGGCTGAGAAGTAGGGGGAGGGTTTTAACGAACCTCATGCTGGCCTCTTACGTTGGACTGCAGGATCATCCTGCCGTCATTCAAGTACGCTTTCATTCCTTGTGCCGTGGTCACCCCATTGGCCGCGTCGATTCTAACGGCTTGCTGGGTCTGCGCATATTCCTTCTGTGGGAATACGGTCAGGCGGCTGGTGGTGAGTATAGTGGGGCGGCCCTTTTCGTCGGTGCGCTCGACGCGTACCTGATCGATCAGCTCGACCTGGTTGCCGTCAGGGCCGACTTCGCCACGGGCGCTGCGTACCTTCCACGGCAACTCGGTGCCGCGAAACAGGTTCATGCGCGGTTCGGTCAGCAGGGTGGTGTCGGTGCTCTTTACGTGTTCGAGCTTTTCACTGGTCATGTCGTTCTGTACCCGGCCGTCTGGCAGGTACTGAATGCTGCGCGCATTGACCGCATAGAAATCGATCGGGTTTTCCGGCCCCGTGTGTTGCGGGGCGCCGGAAAAGCTGTCCGGGTTGATGTTCCAGTAGCCAGCCGCGACCACCAGCAGGGCGCCGAAGGTCAGCAGAGCGGGAGTGAGGAGTTTGCGCAGCATCGGCAGGCCCTAGAGGTAGGCAGACTGGGCGGCATCGAGCGTGCCCTGTCCGCGCATGATCAGTTCACAGAATTCACGGGCAGCGCCTTCGCCGCCTCGTGCGCTTGTCACGCCGTGGGCATGCTCGCGAACGAATTCGTTGGCGTTGGCCACAGCCATACCCAGGCCGACGCGGCGAATCACTGGCAGGTCCGGCAGATCATCGCCCAGGTAGGCGACCTGCTCGTAGCTCAGGCCCAGTTCGGCGAGCAGCTCGTCGAGTACGTCGAGCTTGTCCTCGCGGCCCTGATACAGGTGCTGGATGCCGAGGTTCTGTGCGCGGCGCTCCACCACCGGGGTCTTGCGGCCGCTGATGATCGCGGTGCGCACGCCGGAGTTGATGAGCATCTTGATGCCCTGGCCATCGAGCGTATTGAAGGTCTTGAATTCGCTGCCGTCGACCAAGAAGTACAGTCTGCCGTCGGTCAGCACGCCATCGACATCGAAGATCGCCAGTTTGATCGCCTGGGTACGTTTCAGTAGGTCGCTCATCACATGACCCCCGCGCGCAGCAGGTCACCGAGGTTGAAGGCGCCGATCGGGCGGTCTTCTCCGTCGACCACGATGAGGGCGCTGATCTTGTTATCCTCCATGATCTTCAGCGCCTCGGCGGCGAGCATCTCGGCCCGGGCGGTCTTGCCGTGGAGGGTCATTACCTCGTCGATGCGCGCGTCACGCACGTCGATGCCCTTATCCAGCGCCCGGCGCAGGTCGCCGTCGGTGAATATCCCTGCCAGCTTTCCATCGTTCTCGAGCACCGCGGTCATGCCTAAGCCCTTTTGGGTCATCTCCAGCAGGGCGTCACGCATGCTGGTACCGCGCTCGACCTGCGGGAGGCTGTCTCCGGCATGCATGATGTTCTCGACCTTGAGCAGCAGGCGGCGGCCCAGAGCTCCGCCAGGATGCGAGAAGGCGAAGTCTTCGGCAGTAAATCCACGGGCTTCGAGCAGGGCGATGGCCAGGGCATCGCCAAGCACCAGTGAGGCAGTCGTGGAAGAGGTCGGTGCCAAGTTAAGCGGGCAGGCTTCCTTGGTTACTCGGGTATCCAGATTAACTTCGGCGGCCTTGGACAGCGGCGACTCGGGGTTGCCGGTCATGCTGATCAGGGTTATGCCCAGGCGCTTGATCAGTGGGAGCAGAGTGACGATTTCCGCGGTGGAACCCGAATTGGAGAGCGCCAGCACCACGTCATCACGGGTGATCATGCCCATGTCGCCGTGGCTGGCTTCGGCCGGGTGTACGAAGAACGCGGTGGTGCCGGTGCTTGCCAGAGTCGCGGCGATCTTGTTGCCGATATGTCCGGACTTGCCCATACCCACCACGACCACGCGGCCCTTGCTGGCCAGAATCAGCTCGCAGGCTTTGACGAAATTGGCGTCGATACGAGGCAACAGCTCTTGCACCGCCTCGATTTCAAGGCGAATGGTGCGTTGTGCGGAATCAATCAGGTCGCGGGTCTGGTTCATGCTCGGCTTGGACTGCTCTGAGAAAAAGACAAGGATTATAGCGGGAAAGCCTTGGCGCCTCATCATTCATACGCAGTCCCTAAATGGCAATGCTGTCACAACCCTGAACACGGATACCGCCTAGCTTTGGCGGGCAAATATGCAAATGCTATAGTCCCCAGCCGTTTTGAGGGGCGCATGGAGTGCCCTTGTCCCGATCCCGGGCGTCTGATTAGGAAGGCAGTACGCAATGGAGTTCCGATGAGCGCGGAAAATCAGTACGCGGTCGAGCTTAAGAACGTAAGTTTTCAGCGCGGCGAGCGACACATCTTCAAGAACGTCGATATCTGTATCCCGCGGGGTAAGGTCACCGGGATCATGGGGCCGTCCGGCTGTGGCAAGACCACGCTGCTGCGTCTCATCGCCGCCGAGCTTCGTCTCAGCGCCGGCGAGATTCGGGTCAATGGCTTGAACCTGCCCGACTTGTCGCGCAGCGAGCTGTTCGACATGCGCAAGCAGATGGGCGTGCTGTTCCAGAGCGGCGCGCTGTTCACAGACCTCGACGTATTCGAGAACGTGGCGTTTCCGCTGCGTGTGCACACCCAGCTGCCTGAAGAAATGATTCGTGACATTGTTCTGATGAAGCTGCAGGCCGTTGGCTTGCGTGGCGCCATCGAGCTGATGCCTGATGAACTCTCCGGTGGCATGAAGCGTCGCGTGGCGCTGGCGCGGGCAATCGCCCTGGATCCGCAGATTCTCATGTATGACGAGCCGTTCGTCGGTCAGGACCCGATCGCTATGGGCGTTTTGGTGCGCTTGATCCGCCTGCTCAACGATGCGCTGGGCATCACCAGCATCGTGGTTTCCCATGACTTGGCCGAGACGGCCAGCATCGCCGACTACATCTACGTGGTAGGTGACAGCCAGGTGCTGGGCCAGGGGACGCCGGCTGAGCTGCGTGACTCGGATAATCCGCGAGTGCGTCAATTCATGCAGGGAACGCCGGATGGCCCGGTTCCCTTCCATTTCCAAGCGCCGAATTACCACGACGATCTACTGGGAGGGCGCTGATGCGCAGGACATCTTCACTCGAACGCGTGCGCCTGTTCGGGCGGGCGGGTATCGATGTGGTCGCCGCGCTGGGGCGTTCGACGATCTTTCTGCTGCGCGCGCTGTTCGGCCGCGGCACCTCGGGTAATGGCCTGCAGCTGTTGATCAAGCAGCTGTATTCGGTGGGCGTGCTGTCGCTGGCGATCATCATCGTCTCGGGTGTGTTCATCGGCATGGTGCTGTCGCTGCAGGGCTTCAGCATTTTGGCCAAGTACGGCTCCGAACAGGCGGTGGGACAGATGGTCGCCTTGACTCTGTTGCGTGAGCTGGGGCCGGTGGTGACCGCGCTGCTGTTCGCCGGGCGTGCCGGTTCGGCGCTAACTGCCGAGATCGGCAACATGAAGTCCACCGAGCAGCTGTCCAGCCTGGCGATGATCGGTGTCGACCCGCTCAAGCACATCGTCGCGCCACGCTTGTGGGCCGGCTTCATTTCCATGCCGCTGCTTGCGATGATTTTCAGCGTGGTCGGCATCTGGGGCGGCGCGATGGTCGCCGTGGACTGGCTGGGCGTTTACGAAGGCTCGTTCTGGGCCAACATGCAAAACAGCGTTTCTTTCCGCGAAGACGTGCTCAACGGTGTGATCAAGAGCATCGTATTCGCCTTTGTGGTGACCTGGATCGCCGTGTTCCAGGGTTACGACTGTGAAGCTACTTCCGAAGGCATCAGCCGTGCGACCACTCGCACCGTGGTGTATGCCTCGCTGGCCGTACTGGGCCTGGACTTCATTCTGACCGCGTTGATGTTTGGAGATTTCTGATGCAAAACCGCACGATGGAAATCGGTGTCGGCATGTTCCTGCTCGCCGGCTTGCTGGCCCTGTTGCTGCTGGCTTTGCGCGTCAGTGGTCTGGCGCCGGGTAGCAGCGTCGATACCTACAAGGTGTACGCGTATTTCGACAACATTGCTGGCTTGACCGTGCGCGCCAAGGTGACCATGGCGGGCGTCAATATCGGTCGCGTCACGGCCATCGATCTGGATCGCGACAGCTACACCGGACGCGTAACGATGGAACTCGACCACGCTGTCGACAATCTTCCGGTGGACTCCACCGCGTCGATCCTGACCGCTGGTCTGCTTGGCGAGAAGTATGTGGGGATCAGCGTCGGTGGCGATGAACAGTTGCTGGCCGATGGAGGAACCATCCACGACACCCAGTCTTCCCTGGTGCTTGAAGACCTGATTGGCAAGTTCCTGCTCAATTCGGTCAACAAGGATCAGCAAAGCCAATGAGGTACCCGATGATGATCAAGACCCTGCGCAACAGCCTTGTCGCTCTGCTGGCCGCTCTGCCTTTGCTGGCCGTGGCCGCGCCTGCTGCCCATGAAGTGGTGCAGAAGACCACCGACACCCTGCTGGCTGACCTGAAAGCCAACAAGGATGAGTACCGCAAGAACCCGGACGCCTTCTACAAGTCGCTCAACGAGATTCTCGGCCCTGTGGTGGATGTCGACGGCGTTGCGCGCAGTGTGATGACCGTGCGTTATTCCCGTGAAGCCACGCCCGAGCAGATGACCCGCTTCCAGGAAAACTTCAAGCGCAGCCTGATGCAGTTCTATGGCAACGCGCTGCTGGAGTATAACAACCAAGATATTCGCGTGATTCCCGCTTCCGGCAAGCAGGACCCGCAACGCACCTCGGTGAACATGGAAATTCGTGACGGCAAGGGCACCGTATACCCGCTGTCGTACACCATGGTCGCGATGGACGGCACCTGGAAGCTGCGTAATGTGGTGATCAACGGCATCAACGTCGGCAAGCTGTTCCGCGACCAGTTCGCCCAGTCGATGCAGAACAATCGCAATGACCTCGACAAGGTCATCGACAGCTGGGCCGACACCGTTGCCAAGGCCCGCCAGGCCCGGGGTACGCAGTGAGTTCGGCAGCCATCATCGAGCAGGCGCCGGGCGTGCTCGCCCTCAGTGGCGTACTCGATTATCAGAGCGGCCCGGCCTTGCGCGAGCAGGGCGGGCGGCTGATTCGCAACCTGCAGGGCCCCGAGTGCGTGATCGATTGCTCGGCGGTGGAGAAATCCAGTAGCGTCGGCCTTTCACTGCTGCTCTGCTACATGCGTGATGCGCGCGCAGCCGGCAAGCAGCTGAGCGTACGCGGGCTGCCTCATGACATGAGTGGCATCGCCAAGGTCTGCGAGTTGCAGCACGTATTGCCGATTCCCGCCTGAGCAGCAATCGGGCACTTGTCTTAGCCTGTGAAGTCGAACTGCAGCGGTAAATCGCCGCTGGCAATTTTTTGGTATGATGCCGGCCCCATGCCTCCAGGCCAATGATCACCGGCTGCCTGGGTACCGGCTCACGCTTTACACAGATGTCGCCTGGCGACTTCCATGCCTATTGAACACGTTGATCGAGGTTGAGCATGCAGGCCCTTGAGGTAAAAAGTTTCTTGGAGACCAAACTGCCGGATGTCCAGGTAGAGGTCGAGGGCGAAGGCTGCAATTTCCAGCTCAACCTGATCAGCGACGAGTTGGCCGGCCTCAGCCCGGTCAAGCGTCAGCAACAGATCTACGCTCACCTCAACCCGTGGATCGCCGATGGCAGCATCCACGCCGTGAGCATGAAATTCTTCAGCCGTGCCGACTGGGCCGCGCGCTCCTGAGACGACGAATTAGCTATGGATAAATTGAGCATTACCGGCGGCGTCCGTCTTGACGGCGAAATCCGCATTTCCGGTGCGAAGAACTCCGCACTGCCGATCCTCGCCGCCACCCTGCTGGGTGACGCGCCGGTGACCATCTGCAACCTGCCGCACCTGCACGACATCACCACGATGATCGAACTGTTCGGCCGCATGGGCATCGAGCCGATCATCGATGAGAAACTCAGCGTCGAAGTCGACGCGCGCACCATGAAGACGCTGGTCGCGCCCTACGAGCTGGTGAAAACCATGCGCGCCTCGATCCTGGTGCTCGGCCCCATGGTCGCGCGTTTCGGTGAGGCCGAGGTGGCGCTGCCGGGTGGTTGCGCCATTGGTTCGCGTCCGGTCGACCTGCACATCCGTGGCCTCGAAGCCATGGGCGCGATCATCGACGTCGAAGGCGGCTATATCAAGGCCAAGGCGCCCGAAGGCGGCCTGCGCGGTGCGCACTTCTTCTTCGACATGGTCAGCGTGACCGGCACCGAGAACATCCTGATGGCCGCTACTCTGGCCAAGGGCCGCACCGTTCTGGAAAACGCCGCGCGCGAACCGGAAGTGGTGGATCTGGCCAACTGCCTGATCGCCATGGGCGCGAAGATTCAGGGCGCTGGCACCGATACCATTACCATCGATGGCGTCGAGCGGCTGCATGGCGCACGTTTCAACGTGATGCCCGACCGTATCGAAACCGGCACCTACCTGGTTGCCGCTGCCGCCACCGGTGGTCGTGTCAAGGTCAAGGACGCCGATCCGAGCACGCTGGAAGCGGTGCTGGCGAAGCTGCAGGAAGCAGGTGCCGAGATCACTACCGGCGCCGACTGGATCGAGCTGGACATGAAGGGCAAGCGTCCTAAGGCCGTGAGCCTGCGTACCGCACCGTACCCGGCTTTCCCGACCGACATGCAGGCGCAGTTCATCGCCCTCAACGCCATTGCCGAAGGCACTGGCACGGTCATCGAAACCATCTTCGAAAACCGCTTCATGCATGTATACGAAATGAGCCGCATGGGCGCGCATATCCAGGTCGAGGGCAACACGGCCATCGTCACCGGCGCGCCGCAGCTCAAGGGCGCTCCGGTAATGGCCACCGACCTGCGCGCGTCGGCGAGCCTGGTCATCGCCGCGCTGGTCGCCCAGGGCGATACGGTGATCGATCGCATCTACCACATCGACCGTGGTTACGAATGCATCGAGGAAAAACTGCAATTGCTGGGGGCGAAGATTCGCCGCGTGCCGGGCTGACAACATGCTGACCATTGCCCTGTCCAAAGGCCGTATTCTCGATGACACCCTGCCGCTGCTCGCGGCGGCAGGCATCGTGCCGACCGAGAATCCGGACAAGAGCCGCAAGCTGATCATCCCAACTACCCAAGACGATGTGCGCCTGCTGATCGTGCGCGCCACCGATGTGCCGACCTACGTCGAGCACGGCGCCGCCGATCTCGGCGTGGCCGGCAAGGACGTGTTGCTCGAGTACGGCGGCCAGGGGCTCTACGAGCCGCTGGACCTGCGTATCGCCCGCTGCAAGCTGATGACCGCCGGTGCCGTAGGCGCGCCCGAGCCAAAGGGCCGCCTGCGTGTGGCCACCAAGTTCGTCAACGTCGCCAAGCGCTACTATGCCGAGCAGGGCCGTCAGGTCGACATCATCAAGCTGTACGGCTCCATGGAGCTGGCGCCGCTGGTAGGCCTGGCCGACAAGATCATCGACGTGGTCGACACCGGCAACACCCTCAAGGCCAACGGCCTGGAAGCCCAGGAGCTGATCGCTCACATCAGCTCGCGGCTGATCGTCAACAAGGCCTCCATGAAAATGCAGCACGGCCGCCTGCAGGCCCTTATCGACACGCTGCGTGAAGCGGTCGAGAGCCATCATCCGCATTGACCTTCTCTCGCGTGGCCTAACAGCCGCGCACTGCCTATCCGTGTCATAGCCAAATTCTCAGGTGCCCGCACGGTGGGCTTGCTACTCTAGCGGCGCCTGAGAATACCGCCATCCAGATGAGGCTTCAGCTATGACCGCTCCAGTTGCCATTCGCCGACTCAACGCTGCCGACGCGGATTTCGCCCAGCATCTGGATCATCTGCTGAGCTGGGAAAGCGTCTCCGACGACGGCGTCAATGGGCGCGTGCTGGACATCATCAAGGCCGTGCGCGAGCGCGGTGACGCCGCCGTGGTCGAGTTCACCCAGCGTTTCGATGCGCTCGACGTGGCCTCGATGACCGACCTGATCCTGCCGCGCGAGCGTCTGGAACTGGCGCTCACCCGCATCACAGCCGAGCAGCGCCAGGCCCTGGAAACTGCAGCCGCGCGGGTGCGCAGTTACCACGAAAAGCAGAAGCAGGATTCCTGGACCTACACCGAGGCCGACGGAACGGTGCTGGGGCAGAAGGTCACGCCGCTCGATCGTGCCGGCCTGTACGTGCCTGGCGGCAAGGCTTCGTACCCATCCTCGGTATTGATGAACGCCATTCCCGCCAAGGTCGCCGGCGTGCCTGAGGTGGTCATGGTGGTTCCGACGCCGCGTGGTGAGATCAACGAGATCGTATTGGCCGCCGCCGCCATTGCCGGCGTCGACCGGGTGTTCACCATCGGTGGTGCCCAGGCTGTCGCCGCGCTGGCCTACGGCACCGAGAGCGTGCCGCCGGTGGACAAGATCGTCGGCCCGGGCAACATCTATGTGGCCACCGCCAAGCGTCACGTGTTCGGCAAGGTCGGCATCGACATGATCGCCGGGCCGTCGGAAATCCTCGTGGTCTGCGACGGCCAGACCGACCCGGACTGGATCGCCATGGACCTGTTTTCCCAGGCCGAGCACGACGAGGATGCGCAGGCGATTCTGGTCAGCCCGGACGCCGCCTTCCTCGACAAGGTCGCCGCAAGCATCGCCAAGCTGCTGCCGAGCCTGGAGCGCGAGACCATTGCCCGCACCTCCATCGAAGGCCGCGGCGCGCTGATTCTGGTCGAAGACATGGCCCAGGCCATCGAAGTGGCCAACCGCATCGCCCCCGAGCATCTGGAGCTGTCGGTGGAGAACCCGGAGCAGTACCTGCCGCAGATTCGCCATGCTGGCGCGATCTTCATGGGCCGCTACACCGCCGAGGCGCTGGGCGATTACTGCGCTGGCCCCAACCACGTATTGCCGACCTCGGGCACCGCGCGCTTCTCCTCTCCACTGGGCGTATACGACTTCCAGAAGCGCTCGTCGATCATTCATTGCTCGGCCGCCGCTGCCTCCGAGCTTGGCAAGGTCGCCTCGGTGCTGGCCCGCGGCGAGTCGCTGACCGCCCACGCGCGCAGCGCCGAATATCGCATCAAGAATTGACAGCCGGCGCGGGTATCCGCGCCACGATCACCATCGAATTCGAGGAGAGAAGGGCAGATGAGCAAATTCTGGAGCCCCTTCGTCAAGAGCCTGGTGCCCTATGTGCCAGGTGAACAGCCGAAGCTGACCAAGCTGGTCAAGCTCAACACCAACGAGAACCCTTACGGTCCGTCGCCAAAGGCGATCGCCGCCATGCAGGCGGAGCTCAACGACGACCTGCGCCTGTATCCCGACCCTAATGGCGATAGCCTCAAGCAGGCGGTCGCTACTTATTACGGTGTGCCGACCAGCCAGGTATTCGTCGGTAACGGCTCGGACGAAGTACTGGCCCATGCCTTCCACGGCCTGTTCCAGCACGGCAAGCCGCTGCTGTTCCCGGATATCAGCTACAGCTTTTATCCAGTCTACTGCGGGCTGTACGGCATCCAGGCCGAGCCGATCGCTCTGGACGAGCAATTCCAGATTCGCGTCGAGGACTATGCGCGGCCCAACGGCGGCATCATCTTCCCCAATCCCAATGCGCCGACCGGCTGCCTGCTGGCGCTTGAGGCGGTGGAGCGTCTGCTGCAGGCCAACCCTGACAGCGTGGTGCTGGTGGACGAGGCCTATATCGACTTCGGCGGTGAGTCGGCAATCAGCCTGGTGAGCAAGTACCCCAACCTGCTGGTCACCCAGACGTTGTCCAAGTCGCGCTCGTTGGCCGGTTTGCGCGTCGGCTTGGCGGTTGGGCACGAGGATCTGATCGAGGCGTTGGAGCGAATCAAGAACAGCTTCAACTCCTACCCGCTGGATCGCATCGCCATCGCTGGCGCCGCGGCCGCGTTCGAGGATCGTGCCTATTTCGAGCAGACCTGCGCTGCGGTGATCGAAAGTCGCGAGCAGGTCGTTGCCGGTTTGCAGGCTCTGGGCTTCGAGGTGCTGCCTTCGGCCGCCAACTTCATCTTCGCCCGCCATCCACAGCGTGACGCGGCCGGTATCGCCGCCTCGCTGCGTGAACAGGGCGTTATCGTGCGCCACTTCAAGCAGGAGCGTATCGCCCAGTTCCTGCGCATCAGCATCGGCTCGCCGGAGCAGAACCAGGCGCTGCTCGATGCACTCGCCGCGCTCTGATCGATAACCTCAAAGAAAAAAGCCAGGGCACAGGCCCTGGCTTTTTCGTATCCGCGACAGCTTTAGGTATCAGTTGCTGGTGGCCACCGGCGGGCGGATGCCGACCTCGGCCTTGAGCTCCAGCGGCTTGCCGTTGCGCATCACTTCGATGCGGATAGTCTCGCCGGGCTTGGCGCGAGCCACCTGGTTCATCGAACGGCGGGCGTCGCCGGCTGGTTCGCCGTCGATCTTGAGGATCAGATCGTTTGGCTGCAGGCCAGCCTTCTGCGCCGGGCCGTTGCGGTAGATGCCGGCGACAATGATGCCCTTGCGGCCTTCCAGGCCAAAGGATTCGGCCAGCTCCGGGGTCAGCGGCTGCACTTCCAGGCCCAGCCAGCCGCGAATCACCTTGCCGTGCTCGATGATCGCCTGCATGACATCCATCGCTAGCTTCACCGGGATGGCGAAGCCGATGCCCTGAGAGCCGCCGGACTTGGAGAAGATCGCCGTGTTGATGCCCACCAGGTTGCCGTAGGCGTCGACCAGGGCGCCGCCGGAATTGCCTGGGTTGATCGCCGCGTCGGTCTGGATGAAGTCTTCGTAGGTGTTGAGGCCCAGCTGGTTGCGGCCGGTGGCGCTGATGATGCCCATGGTCACGGTCTGGCCGACGCCGAAGGGGTTGCCGATGGCCAGGGTGACGTCGCCGATGCGGATGTTGTCGGAGCGGCCGAGGGTGATGGCCGGTAGATCCTTGAGGTCGATCTTCAGTACCGCCAGATCGGTCTCCGGGTCACTGCCGATCACTCGAGCCAGAGTCTCGCGGCCATCCTTGAGGGCCACCACGATCTGGTCGGCGTTGGCGGTCACGTGGTTGTTGGTCAGTAGGTAGCCTTCCGGACTCATGATCACCGCCGAGCCGAGGCTGGATTCCATGCGGCGCTGGCCGGGCAGGTTCTCGCCATAGAACTTGCGGAACTGCGGGTCATCGAGCAGCGGGTGGTTGGATTTGCCCACGTACTTGGTGGTGTACAGGTTGGCCACCGCGGGCGAGGCGACACTGACGGCGGTGGCGTAGGAGGCAGGGCCCTCCTCGAAGCGCGTGTAGATCGGCGCCTGACGCAGCTGTACGTCATGCATGGGCAAACCGACCAGCTGCGGGTACTGCTGCATGATCAGCAGCGACACCAGAACGCCAACCAGTAGTGGCCAGCCGAAGAAACGCAGGGCCTTGAGCATCGATCCAGTCCTGAGGGTTGCGAGGCCCCTAGCGGGCCCTTAAGGTGCGCCATTATAGAGAACCGTGCCAAGAAAGCAGCGGTTCGCAACCGTTCGTGAGGAATTCTGTATGGCCATTGCCCTGACCACTCTGGTAGAGGAAGCCGAACGCTACCTTGGCGCCTCGCGCATCAGCGATTACTGCCCCAATGGCCTGCAGGTCGAGGGGCGGCCGCAGGTGCAGCGCATCGTCAGCGGCGTGACCGCCAGCCTGGCGATGATCGAGGCTGCCGTCGAAGCGCGCGCCGATGTGCTGCTGGTGCACCACGGGTACTTCTGGAAGGGTGAGAATCCCTGCCTCACCGGCATGAAGCAACGCCGTCTGAAAACCCTGCTGGCCAACGACATCAGCCTGCTGGCTTATCACCTGCCGCTGGACGTGCACCCGGAAGTCGGCAACAACGTGCAGCTGGCGCGGCAGCTCGATATCACCGTAGAGGGGCCGCTGGAGCCCGACAATCCTCGCACCGTTGGCCTGGTCGGCTCGCTGACGCAGCCAATGAGCGCCCGCGACTTCGCTCGCCGTGTGCACGAAGTGCTGGGCCGCGAACCACTGCTGGTGGAGGAAGACCGAATGGTCAGCCGTATCGGCTGGTGTACCGGCGGCGGCCAGGGCTATATCGACCAGGCCATCGCTGCTGGCGTCGATCTGTACCTCACCGGGGAAGCCTCCGAGCAGACCTACCACAGCGCCCGGGAAAACGGCGTCAGCTTCATCGCTGCTGGCCATCATGCTACCGAGCGCTACGGCGTGCAGGCGCTGGGCGAATACCTGAGCCGACGCTTCGCCATCGAGCACCTGTTTATCGATTGCCCGAATCCGATTTGAGCGCCAGACGTCCAAATTCCCGGGCATAAAGCTAGAGCGTTTCGATCTAAGCGGCGCCCTGATTAGAAGTAGGCGCTGTGCTAGAGTGCGCCCTCATCCAAGGCCCGTTTGGCCTGAATAAATACCGTGACCTCGTGAGTAGCCATGCTCGACAAACTGACGCACTTGAAACAGCTCGAGGCGGAAAGTATCCACATCATTCGTGAAGTGGCCGCCGAATTCGACAACCCGGTGATGCTCTATTCCATCGGCAAGGATTCCGCCGTGATGCTGCATCTGGCGCGCAAGGCGTTCTTTCCCGGCAAGCTGCCGTTTCCGGTGATGCACGTCGACACGCGCTGGAAATTCCAGGAGATGTATCGCTTCCGCGACAAGATGGTCAGCGAGATGGGCCTGGACCTGATCACCCACATCAATCCCGACGGTGTGGCGCAGGACATGAACCCCTTCACCTACGGCAGTGCCAAGCATACCGATGTGATGAAGACCGAAGGCCTCAAGCAGGCGCTGGACAAGTACGGCTTCGATGCCGCCTTCGGTGGCGCGCGCCGCGACGAAGAGAAGTCCCGTGCCAAGGAGCGTGTCTACTCGTTCCGCGACAGCAAGCACCGCTGGGACCCGAAGAACCAGCGTCCCGAGCTGTGGAACGTGTATAACGGCAACGTCAAGAAGGGCGAGTCGATCCGCGTGTTCCCGCTCTCCAACTGGACCGAGCTGGATATCTGGCAGTACATCTATCTGGAACAGATCCCGATCGTGCCGCTGTACTTCGCCGCCGAGCGTGAAGTGATCGAGAAGAACGGCACGCTGATCATGATCGATGACGAGCGTATCCTCGAGCACCTGAGCGACGAGGAGAAGGCACGTATCCAGAAGAAGAAGGTGCGTTTCCGCACCCTGGGCTGCTACCCGCTGACCGGCGCGGTGGAGTCCGAGGCCGAAAGCCTGACCGACATCATCCAGGAAATGCTCCTGACCCGGACTTCCGAACGCCAGGGCCGCGTGATCGATCATGACGCCGCCGGCTCGATGGAAGAAAAGAAACGTCAGGGCTATTTCTGAGGATCACGCACCATGAGTCACCAATCCGATTTGATCAGCCAGGACATTCACGCCTACCTGGCTCAGCACGAGCGCAAGGAACTGCTGCGCTTCCTCACCTGCGGTAACGTCGATGACGGCAAGAGCACCCTGATCGGGCGCCTGCTGCACGACTCCAAGATGATCTACGAAGATCACCTGGAAGCCATCACCCGCGATTCGAAGAAGAGCGGCACCACTGGTGAGGAGGTCGACCTGGCGCTGCTGGTCGACGGCCTGCAGGCCGAGCGCGAGCAGGGCATCACCATCGATGTCGCCTACCGCTATTTCTCAACCGCCAAGCGCAAGTTCATCATCGCCGACACCCCCGGCCATGAGCAGTACACGCGCAACATGGCCACCGGCGCTTCGACCTGCGACCTGGCCATCATCCTGATCGACGCCCGTTACGGCGTGCAGACCCAGACCAAACGGCACAGCTTTATCGCGTCCTTGCTGGGCATCAAGCACATCGTCGTCGCCGTCAACAAGATGGACCTCAAGGACTTCGACCAGGGCGTGTTCGAGCAGATCAAGGCCGATTACCTGGCCTTTGCCGAGAAGATCGACCTGCGCCCGACCACCTTGGAGTTTGTACCCATGTCGGCGCTCAAGGGCGACAACGTGGTCAACAAGTCCGAGCGCTCGCCCTGGTACACCGGTCAGTCGCTGATGGAAATCCTCGAGAGCGTGGAAGTGGCGGGCGATCGCAACTTCGACGACCTGCGCTTCCCGGTGCAGTACGTCAACCGCCCGAACCTCAATTTCCGCGGTTTCGCCGGCACCCTGGCCAGCGGCATCGTGCGCAAGGGCGATGAAGTCATCGCGCTGCCGTCGGGCAAGGGCAGCAAGGTCAAGTCCATCGTCACCTATGAAGGTGAGCTGGAGCAGGCCGGCCCGGGCCAGGCCATCACCCTGACCCTGGAAGACGAAATCGACGTGTCGCGCGGCGACATGCTGGTGCACGCCGACAACCGTCCGCAGGTGACCGACAGCTTTGACGCCATGCTGGTGTGGATGGCCGAAGAGCCGATGCTGCCGGGCAAGAAATACGACATCAAGCGTGCTACCAGCTATGTGCCGGGCTCGATCGCCAGCATCACCCACCGGGTCGACGTGAACACTCTGGAGCAGGGGGCGGCGAGCAGCCTGCAGCTCAACGAGATCGGCAAGGTCAAGGTCGCGCTGGATGCGCCCATCGCCCTGGACGGCTACGAGCATAACCGCACCACCGGTGCGTTCATCGTCATCGACCGCCTGACCAACGGCACTGTGGGCGCCGGCATGATCATCGCCGATGCCAGCAACGGTGCGCACCATGCCGACAGCGGCCACGTTTCCACCAGCGAGCGTGCTGCGCGACTCGGTCAGCAGCCGGCCACCGTGCTGTTCAGCGGCCTGTCCGGCGCCGGCAAGAGCACACTGGCTTATGCCGTGGAGCGCAAGCTGTTCGACATGGGGCGTGCGGTGTACGTGCTCGACGGCCAGAATCTGCGCCATGACCTGAACAAGGGACTGCCGCAGGATCGTGCCGGCCGTGCCGAGAACTGGCGTCGTGCCGCCCATGTGGCGCGTCAGTTCAACGAAGCAGGGCTGATTGCTCTCGCTGCGTTCGTGGCGCCGGATGCCGAAGGCCGCGAGCAGGCCAGGGCGCTGATCGGCGCCGAGCGACTGGTCACCGTCTACGTGCAGGCTTCGCCGCAGGTGTGCGCCGAGCGCGATCCGCAGGGGCTGTACGCGGCCGGTGGCGACAACATCCCGGGCGAGTCCTTCCCGTATGATGTACCGCTCAATGCCGACCTGGTCATCGACACCCAAAGCGTGTCGGTGGAGGACGGCGTCAAGCAGGTGCTAGCCGTACTGCGTGCCCGCGGCGCCATCTAAAACCTGCTTATGGTCAGCTGCGCTTCGGCGCAGCTGCGTTAGAAGCAGGTTTTGCTGAAATTAAAAATGCCCGCTCTCTCACGAGGCGGGCATTTTTAATTTCAGCGTCAGCAATCAGATGCCGTGACCACGGGCGCGCTCACGCTCGTTGATCTCCATCTGTTCGCAGGTCAGGAAGCCTTTGCTTTCCACGCGCTCAGCCGAGTTGAACGCGACGTAGTAGGGCTGCTGCTTGCCATCCTTGTTGAGGATGTAGTTGTTGCAGGTGCCCGGCACGACGGTGCGGTTGATTTCCGTGGAAGGTGGGCCGCCCAGTTCGAGAACGGTGGACTTGCTCATGTCCTTCTCGACCTGCTTGACCAGCGGTTCGTTACGGAAGGTGAAGTGGTCGACCGGATTTTCCGGCTTGCCGGCACAACCGGTCAGAACGACCAGTACGCAGGCGGCACCCAGGCTTTGCTTGAACATGGTTAATTTCCCTTGTGATGAACCAGACCATTTTTCTGAGCCTGGGCCAGGGAATTAAGTTCGGCTTAAATCAGGTGCCTTTCGCACAGGCCTTGCGGTGGGCGCCTCACTGCTCGGTCCGCATCTGCATCTGGCTGCTGTCCACGGCTTCACCGAGGATCGGCGACGGGTTGCGGCTTGGCAGGGCCATCACTTGGGTGCTGAGCAGGCTCAGCAGCAGGGTAATTGTCAGGGCTTTCATGGTGTACCTCGTTTCGCATTCGGTGTTTCACGGAACCATGCTAGGGGCGAGGCAGTCTTGGATGAAGTCGAACGGCTCGATAGTGGCCATCGACTGTCATGATGCGCGTTGCACGTGACCAGTCGCTCACGAGGTAACGCTCCAATGGAAGCTGAAAAGGATCATCGCGCAGTTCCCCGGTATCCACTGGTGCTGGTGCCCGGCATGCTGGGCTTCGTAAAACTGTGCGGGATGGACTACTGGTATGGCATCACCGCTGCGCTGCGCAATCAGGGTGTTGAGGTATACCCGGCGCGTCTGTCGCCGGTGCATGCCACCGAACTGCGTGGTGAGCAGCTGCTGCTGCAGATTGCCGAGGCGCGGCGACGCAGCGGCGCGCAGAAGGTGCACCTGATCGGCCACAGCCAGGGCGCACTGGTTTGCCGTTACGCCGCCGCCCACCGCCCGGAATGGGTCGCCTCGGTAACCTCCGTGGCCGGGCCCAACCAGGGTTCCGAGCTGGCCGATCACCTAGAACGCAAGTACGCCTCGAAAAGTCTGCGCCGCCTGCTGATGCGCACCAGCACCCATATGCTGGCGCGGCTATTTACCCTGCTCGACGGCGGGCTACGCGGGGCGAGCCTGCCGATCAACGCCACCGCCGCCCACCGCTCGCTGACCACCGAGGGCGTGGGCATCTTCAACCACCAGTACCCGCAGGGTTTGCCCTCGGCTTGGGGCGAAGACGGGCCCGAGGAGGTCAATGGCGTGCGCTATTACTCCTGGTCCGGCACCCTGCAGCCGGGCATCACCGACCAGGGTGGCAACCGACGTGATCCGTCGAACTGGTTCTGTCGCCGTTTCGCCCGCACCTTCGTGCGCGAGGCCGGTCAATGCGACGGCATGGTCGGGCGGGTCAGTTCGCATCTGGGCAAGGTGATCCGCGACGATTACCCGCTCGATCACCTGGATATCGTCAACCAGCACTTCGGCCGGGTCGGCGAGGGTGTCGATCCGGTCGGCCTGTATATCGAGCACCTGCGTCGGCTGCACGACGCGGGGCTGTAAAGCGACGTAGCCTGGGTCGAGCGAAGCGACACCCAGGTGCCCAGTCGTCTTTATTGCGCCTGCGCAGCCTTCAGCGCTTCGTAAGCCGGCGCCGCGTAAATGCCGATCTCGACCGCCAGCTCCAGCACTCGTGGCAGATCGCTGGTGTACACCAGCACGGCCTGCAGCGCGTCATCCAGCGGCTCGCTGAAGTCGACCAGCGTGTAGCCCTGGGTTTCCTTCGACAGGCTGCCGAGCTGCACCTGGATGCGGTTCAGGGCCTTGAGCGGCTCGACCTTCTTCAACTGCTTGGCAGTCAGCACGAAGCTCACTTCGGGGCCGAACGACTCGGTGATCTGACCGAACAGATCTTCGTAGCTGTCGGCCTGGAACAGCACGGTGTCCGGCAGGTTGCCGACCACCATCCACTCGCCCAGGTGAATGGGGAAGCTGTCGTCGTAATTGATGTCCGGATTGGCCGCCAGGAAGGCGGCCGGATCGGCGTAGGCCTGGGCCGCTTCGTCGGCGATGCGGCTGATTTCGTTCTGTGGCAGGCAGCCCGAGCTGATTTTGCCGATGAGTTCTTCGAGCTGGGCGCGCATGGCGATTTCCTGATGATGACGTTGGGTGCGCAAGGCTGCCCGTTAGCCGCGTTCAGCGCAACTGGCTTTCGGCCAGATTGCGGGTACGGGGAATGAGGCCGGCATCCCAGTGCCTGGCGCTCCACTGCAGCAGCTCTTCGACGCTGGCATCGACCAACTCGTCGGGCGCGGGCTGACCCAGGGCACGTAATGCGCGGATCAGCAAATGCGTGGCCTGGTCGCCGGGCAGGGGCGGCGAGCGGTAGGACTTGCCGAGCTTGTGGCCGTCGGGCTGGATGATCAGCGGCACATGCAGGTAACGCGGTTGGGAGAAGTCGAGCAGTTCCTGTAGGTAGAGCTGGCGCGGCGTGGAGTCGAGCAGGTCGGCGCCGCGTACCACGCTGTTGATACCCTGCCAGGCATCGTCCAGCACCACGGCGAGCTGATAGGCGTACAGGCCGTCGCGGCGGCGGATCACGAAGTCGCCGACCTCGCGGCCCAGGTGCTGGCTGTATTCACCTTGCACGCGATCGGTGAAACGGTAGGTCAGCTCGGGCACGCGCAGGCGGATGGCCGCGTCATGGCAGGCGTGCCCGGCGTTGCGGCAATGGCCCGGGTAAATGCCACCGCTGCCTTCGAGCTGCTTGCGCGAACAGGTGCAGGCGTAGGCCAGGCCCTGGTCGAACAGGCGCTGCACCAGCGCTTCGTATTCGCCGTGGCGATCGCTCTGGCGCACCAGCTCGCCGTCCCAGTGCAGGCCATAGCGCTCCAGGGTCTGCAGGATGGCGGCCTGGGCACCAGGCACTTCTCGGGGCGGGTCGAGGTCTTCCATGCGCAGCAGCCAGCGGCCGCCGACGGAGCGGGCATCGAGATAGGAGGCGAGGGCGGCGACCAGCGAGCCGAAGTGCAGATAGCCACTGGGTGTGGGCGCGAAGCGACCGATATAGGCGGGTTTATGCATGGCGGGACGTTTGTGCGGGGCGAAACGAAACGGAGCGCCTGAGCGCCCCGTCTGTGGATCGACTCAGGAGCCGACCTGTTTTTCCTTGATTTCCGCCAGGGTCTTGCAATCGATGCACAGGGTGGCAGTAGGGCGCGCTTCCAGGCGACGGATGCCGATCTCGACACCGCAGGAGTCGCACCAGCCGTAATCTTCGTCTTCGATCAGCTGCAGCGTCTCGTCGATCTTCTTGATCAGCTTGCGCTCGCGATCACGGGCACGCAGTTCCAGGCTGAATTCCTCTTCCTGGCTGGCGCGGTCGGCTGGATCCGGGAAATTGGCCGCTTCGTCCTGCATGTGATGCACGGTACGGTCGACTTCCTGCATCAGCTCCAGCTTCCATTTGTTCAGGATACTGGTGAAGTGGGCGCGCATCGCCTCGCTCATGTACTCCTCGCCCTTGGTTTCCTTGTAGGGTTCGAAGCCACGAATCAATTGGCCGTTTGTTGCTTTTGCTTTGGTGGGCATGGATGACCGCCTCTCACTCTCTCTAATCCACTGCGCAGGGAATGTGTCCGTTGCCGTTTACAATAACGGCCCTGCGACTGCAAGCCGGCGAACTTACCAGATCGACTCCGGCCGCGCCACTCCCGGATGTCGCGGTTGTGCATCTGGTTTCGAGCCGGCCCTGTCAGGGCTTTGCAGTGACCCCGAAGAGCCACCGCACACCCGCTTCCAGATGCCTGCAATCGCAATGTAAACACGTATTTCAGTGGTGCGTTGGCACGGTATGACAGAGCGGCGCTGATACAATTCCACCTTTATCTTTTAACAAGGCAGACCCATGGCACAGCCTTACAGCGCCCGCAGCCGCGCGATCGAACCCTTTCACGTGATGGCCCTGCTGGCCCGCGCCAATCAGTTGCAGGCCGAGGGCCATGACGTCATTCATCTGGAAATCGGCGAACCAGACTTCACCACCGCTGCGCCCATCGTCGCCGCCGGGCAGGCCGCGTTGGCGGCCGGCCATACCCGCTATACCTCCGCGCGGGGTTTGCCGGCGTTGCGCGAGGCGATTGCCGGCTTCTACCAGCAGCGCTATCGGCTGAGCATAGACCCCCAGCGCATTCTCATCACGCCGGGCGGCTCGGGTGCACTGCTGCTGGCGGCGAGCCTGCTGGTCGACCCCGGCAAGCACTGGCTGCTGGCCGACCCGGGCTACCCCTGCAACCGGCATTTTCTGCGCCTGGTCGAAGGGGCGGCGCAGTTGGTGCCGGTCGGCCCCGAGCAGCGTTATCAGCTCACCCCGGAAAGCGTCGCCGAGTACTGGAACGACGACAGCGTCGGCGCATTGCTCGCATCGCCCGCCAACCCGACCGGCACGCTGCTCAGCGCCGCCGAGCTGGCAGCACTGTCCGCAGCGCTGAAAGCGCGGGGCGGCCATATGGTGGTCGACGAGATCTACCACGGCCTGACCTACGGCGTGGACGCCAGCAGCGTGCTGGAGGTGGATAACGACGCCTTCGTGCTCAACAGCTTCTCCAAGTATTTCGGCATGACCGGTTGGCGCCTGGGTTGGCTGGTAGCGCCGGAAGAAGCGGTTGCAGACCTGGAAAAGCTCGCGCAGAACCTCTACATCAGCGCGCCGAGCATGGCCCAGCATGCCGCGCTGGCCTGCTTCCAGCCGGAGTCGATGGCCATCTTCGAGGAGCGCCGCGCCGCCTTTGCCGAGCGCCGCGACTTTCTGCTGCCGGCGTTGCGCGAGCTCGGCTTCGGCATTGCCGTCGAGCCCGAGGGCGCCTTCTATCTGTATGCCGACGTCAGCGCCTTTGGTGGTGATGCCTACGCCTTCTGCCAATACTTTCTGGAGACCGAGCACGTGGCCTTTACCCCAGGGTTGGACTTCGGGCGCTACCAGGCCAGCCACCATGTACGCTTCGCCTATACCCAAAGCCTGCCGCGCCTCGAAGAAGCGGTTGAGCGGATCGCCCGTGGCCTGACGAGCTGGAGGCCCAATGCAGTTTGATCCGCCCCTGGAAGAGGCCCGGTTGCTGCGCCGATACAAGCGTTTTCTCGCCGATATCGAAACCGCCGGCGGTGAATTGCTGACCATCCACTGTCCGAACACCGGCTCGATGCTCAACTGCATGAGCGAGGGTTGCCGGGTGTGGTTCAGCCGCTCCAACGACCCGAAACGCAAGTTGCCGGGTACCTGGGAAGTTGGCGAGACGCCCCATGGGCGCCTGGCCTGCATCAACACGGCACGGGCCAATGGCCTGGTGGAAGAAGCGCTACGTGCCGGGCGAATTCCTGAGCTCGCGGGTTTCGGCGCCTTGCGCCGTGAAGTGCCTTACGGCGCGGAGCGCAGCCGGGTGGATTTCTGCCTCGAATACGCCAGCGGCGTGGCCTTCGTCGAAGTGAAGAGCGTGACCCTGGGTTTCGCCGACAGCGCCGTGGCCGCCTTTCCCGACGCGCGCACCGAGCGCGGTGCCAAGCACCTGCGCGAGCTGGCGGCCCTGGCGCGCAGTGGTATCCGTGCCGTGCAGCTGTATTGCGTGAACCTGTCGGGCATCGAGGCCTTGCGGCCAGCCGAGGAAATCGATCCGGCTTACGCCGCTGCGCTGCGCGAGGCGGTGCAGGCGGGCGTCGAGGTGCTGGCCTATGGGGTGGATATTTCGCCTCAGGGGATTGAGGTGGTGCGACGGCTGGATGTGCTGCTGGGTTGAGCGCGTTCCCGGGTATAGCTGCGCTCGACTCGGGCTACGGGGCGGCGTCGCTCTTGTAGCCTGGCGTTGAGCGAAGCGATACCCAGGGTTATTGGCGCTACAGATCGACCCAGATCCCCTCGCCATCCTCGCGGCTGTCGATAGGCCGCAGCGTTTGCCCCTCGCAAGGCCCCGCCACGCACTCACCGGATTCGATCAGAAACAGCGCGCCATGCCGTGCACACTGGATCAGGCTGGCGCTGGGATCGAGAAACTGGTCGGCCTGCCATTCCAGCGGCACGCCCCGGTGCGGGCAACGGTTGCGGTACACGAACACCTCGCCGCCCTTGCGCACGGCGAGCAGCTGCACGTCTTCAACATCGAAGCCCCGGCTCTGAGCTTCCGGCAGCTCATCGGGGGCGCATAGACGGATCATCGAATTCTCCAGGCCTGGGCGGGGGATTATCCCGCATCGGCCTGGGGATGGAAGGGGCGCGCGTCCGTGTGTGGATGAAGTGCCTAGAACTGCCAGGATGCCGAGACCCGGAAGTTGCGCCCCACTTCGCTGTAATAGTCGTCAGGCTGAACCAGGGCGCCGGTCGGAACGTTAAGGGCGTTCCAGTATTTCTTGTCTAGCGCGTTGAACAGCCCGGCCTGCAGTTTTACACCGTCAAGCATCACGGGCTGCCAGTAGCCAGTCAGGTCGACCACGCCGTAACCAGGCGCCTTGAAGTCACCCGCGTTTTCAACCTTGTTGCGTGCTGCCGCTGCACGCAACATCAAGTCGGCGCCGTAGTGATCGGTTTCATATCCGAGCCCGATCAAGCCGCTCAGTGGCGCCACCGAACTCAAGTGCTGATTGGTCTGACGATCCTTGCCTACCGCCCAGGCTACCGAACCCCAGAGTTTCCATTGGGTGAGGAACTCCCAGTGAGCTGTGGCCTCTGCACCGTAGATGTGAACCTTTGAGCGGTTCTGCGTGCGGGTCACGCCTAGCGGGTAGTCGCCATTATCGAGCCCGATGGACGCGAGCGTTGCAGCGTCCACGGCGACATCTTCGTCGATGAAGTTCTTGTAGCGATTGTCGAACAGTGCGAGCGAGCCGCCGAGGCGCTGATCGCCGAGTTGTGCGCCAACTTCGAAGCCGTTGCTTTCCTCTGGCTTGAGGTCAACGTTGCCGAGGCGCAGATAGCTGCCTTCGGCGCCATAGTTCATATATAGCTGAGTCGCATCCGGTGCCTTGAAGCCTTGTGCCCACTGGGCGTAGAGCAATAGATCATCATCTGCTTGCCAGGTGGCGAGCAGGCTGCCGGAGAGCTTATGGTCGCTGCTGCTGCGTAGTGTCTGCTCGTTGCTGGGGTTGACGTTGTTGGCGAAGTCGCCACCAGCTTTGGGTTGCTGCCGATAGGCGTCATAGCGAATGCCAGGTGTCAGCGTGATGGTGTTGTCGGCGAAGCCGATTTCATCACGTGCGTAGATTGCCCATTGGCTACCCTCAGCCTTGGGCATATCCGCCTGGTTGGTGTGCAGGAAGTCGCAGGCGGTAGGACCCATGTACATCGGGTTACTTGGATCGATACTGAACGCCGGGCAATTGTCGTAGCCTTCGGAGACTTGCTGCGTATCGATCCGGTAGAACTCGGCACCCGCTACCAGGTGGTGAGATTTATCGGTCAGCCGGAGCGTTTTTCCGGCCTCGCCAGACACGCCGTATAGCTCCTTCTCTATCTGGTTGTCGCGCCCGAATGCTCCGCTCGGATAGCGATATGGATTGCCTGGCAGGCCACCTACCATCTGGAACACTGCATCCGGAATATTGGCGCGCGCATCGTTTACTACGCGGGTGCCAGCCTGGTCATCGTTACGGCGCAATTTCTGCCAGTAGGCGATGACATTGGCGTGATCCAGCAGTCCATCGGCAATGTCCGCCACGAAGCCGTAATCGACTGACAGGCGCTCGCGCCGTACGTGCTTGATCGTGCTGTTGTCGCCGATCAGATAGTTGCCGCCCTGGTTGCTGCGGCTGTCGATATCGTAGTCGCGATCAAAGTGCTCGGCTGTGAACCCCAGCTTGTGGCCGCCTTCGAAGTCCTGCTGGAGCTTGAACAGCAGGCTTTGCTGGTCGGTATCGGCCGGGTTGGCACTGGTACGTGTGGCGCCGAAGCTGTTCGACGTGCCAGCATTTTCCAGCTCATGTCCCTGTCGCTGACCTCCCTGCAACAACCAACTGGTGTTTTGGTAGCGTCCCGCCAGTGCAGCATTCAGACCCCAACTATCGTCGGCACTGTCATAGTCGGTTTTGATCAGGCTACCGAAAGTCTTGCCGTTCCCGAGCAGATCCTGCGGGTTCAGCGTCCTTAGCTGGACGGCGCCGCCCAGCGCGCCAGAGCCTACCTGGCTGGAGTTCGAACCCCGCACGATATCCACGGCAGAAAGCCCATTGAAGTCCACGCTGTCGAGTCCGCCTTGAGCACCGCCGGATGGGCCTTGACTGCGTGCGCCATCGGTCAGCCAGGGAACGCGAATACCATCGATTGTCGTCAGTACCCGATCACGGTCGAGCCCGCGGATATTGATACTTTCATTGCTGCGATTGAAGTTGACCCCTGGTTCCGCACGCCGCCCCAGATCGTCGAAGCTTCGAATCAGACGCTGATCCATTGTCTTGGCATCGGTCGAGGTGGTGGTGGGTAATGGCTGCTCGACAGCGGTGCTGATCACGCGCGTGCTTTCAAGTTCGGTCACTGTGCCTGGCGCCTGTTGGGCTACGGCCAATGCAGGACTGAACAACAAAAAGGCCAGGCAGGAGCGAAGTGGGAAGGGCGGGGTAGGCGACATGCGATTCTCCTGTCATGTCGAGATACATGGGAAAAGGATGTCGCATTAGATGGTAGTGATTATCGTTTGTAAATAAGATTGACTGGCGGTTAAGATTATTTAGTGTTTGCTGGGTTTTACTCTCCAACCCAGCCGTTTACCCTTCCGGTCTATGGTTTTTCCTCGCCTGCTCAGCGGGCCTTGCAAGGGAGTTGAAGTGATGAGCGATCAGTCCGTGGCCGGGGCAGGCCTCTATGCCGCCTGGCAGAACCTGCGTGCCGAGCAGCCGCACCTGCGGGCCCGGGATGCGGCGGCGAAGCTGGGCGTCAGTGAGGCCGAGCTGACCGCCAGCCGCCTGGCTGTGGATACCGTGCGCCTGCGCCCCGACTGGGCAACGCTGCTGCCCGCGCTGGGTGAACTCGGCCACGTGATGGCGCTGACCCGCAACGAATCCTGCGTGCACGAGCGCAAGGGCGTTTACCGCGAGGTGACGATCGCCGGTAATGGCCAGATGGGCCTGGTGGTGTCGCCGGATATCGACCTGCGTCTGTTCCTCGGCGGCTGGGCCAGCGTCTTCGCCGTGGCCGAGCAGACGCCGCGCGGCGTGCTGCGCAGCGTGCAGGTGTTTGATCACCAGGGCACCGCGGTTCACAAGGTCTACCTTACCGAACGCAGCGAGCTGGAAGCCTGGGAGCCGCTGCTCGCGCGTTTTCGCGATGAGCAGCAAAGCAGCGAACTGGCGCTCAAGCCGATGCCGGCTCCTGCGACCGTTCAGCCGGACGCCGCCATCGACGGCGACGCCTTGCGCGCCGGCTGGGCAGCGCTGAAGGACACCCACCATTTCTTCGCCCTGCTGAAGAACCACGGCGCGGCACGCACCCAGGCGTTGCGCCTGGCCGGTCGTGAATGGGCCGAACCGCTGGCGCCCGAGGCGCTTGCGGGGTTGTTCGAGCGCGCGGCAGCCGGCGAAGTGCCGATCATGGTGTTCGTCGGCAACCGTCACTGCATCCAGATCCATACCGGGCCGGTCAGCAACCTGAAGTGGATGGACACCTGGTTCAACGTGCTCGACCCGCAGTTCAACCTGCACCTCAAGACCGGCGACATCCATGAGCTGTGGCGCGTCCGCAAACCGAGCAGCGACGGCGTGATCACCAGTTGGGAGGCGTTCGATGCCAACGGTGAGCTGATCGTGCAGTTGTTCGGCGCGCGCAAGCCCGGCGTGCCGGAGCGCGAGGATTGGCGTCTTCTGGCCGAGCAGACACCTGCTCTGCAGGCCTGACGCTACACTGCCAGCCTCGGCCGCCCCTGCGTTCGGGCGGCCGCTACTAACCCGCTTCCGGAGTTGTTCCATGATCCGTCCCCTGGCTGCATTCACCCTGCTCGCCTGCCTGCTGGTGCCACTGGCGGCAAGCGCCGACAACCTGCCGCAACGCTGGGTCAGCGCCGGGGGCTCCCTGAGCGAGTGGGTGGTCGAGCTCGGCGGTGAGGCCAAACTGGTCGGCGTGGACACCACCAGCCAGCACCCGGCCTCGTTGCAGAAGCTGCCCAGCGTCGGGTACCAGCGCCAACTGGCCGCCGAGGGCATTCTGGCCTTGCGCCCCGAGGTGCTGCTCGGTACCGAGGAGATGGGCCCGCCGCCGGTACTGGCGCAGCTGGCTGCCGCCGGCGTGAAGGTCGAGGCGCTGCCTGCCGATGCCGACCTGCAGGTGCTGCATGGCAATCTCAAGCGCATCGGGGCACTGCTGGGTGACGAGGCGCGGGCCGAGAGCGTGTTCGCCGCTTATCAGGCGCGTCTGAGCGAACAGGCTGATTGGGTCGCCAAGGCCCAGGCGCAAAGCCCGGCACCGACCGTTCTGCTGCTGCTCGGCCATGCCGGCAGCAGCCCCATGGCCGGCGGCAAGGATACGGCGGCGGCCTGGATGATCGAGCAGGCTGGCGGCAAGAACCTGACCACCCACCAAGGCTACAAGGCGCTGTCCACCGAGGCGCTGCTGGCGCTGGATCCTGAGGTGGTGGTTTTCGCCGACCGCCGCCTGAGCGGCGACGAGGCCCGCCAGGCGCTGCTCAAGCAGAACCCGGCCCTGGCCTCGACCAAGGCCGGCAAGCAAGGGCGCCTGGTGGCCATCGACCCGACCCTGCTGGTCGGTGGGCTCGGCCCGCGCATTCCCGCCGGCCTCGCCGAGCTTTCCGCCGCCTTCTATCCCGGGCTTACACCGCTGGCACCCGCCACGCCATGAAACCGGTGATCGCCCCGAGCTCACTGTTCATCGCGCTGGGCCTGCTGCTGGCGCTCGCCCTGTGGCTGTCCCTGGCCCTCGGGCCGGTGAGCCTGCCACTGGGCGATACCCTGCGGGCCGCCCTGCGCCTGGCCGGCTTACCACTGGCGGACGATGGCCTGCAGCAAGCCGAGCTGATTCTTGGCCAGATCCGCATGCCGCGCACCCTGCTGGGTCTGGCGGTCGGCGCCGTGCTGGCGCTGTGCGGCGTGGCCATGCAAGGGCTGTTTCGCAACCCGCTGGCCGACCCCGGCCTGATCGGCGTTTCCAGCGGTGCGGCACTCGGCGCAGCCATCGCCATCGTCGGGGGCGCCGCCATGGGCGGGATGCCGGAGCTGTTCGCGCCTTACCTGCTATCGCTGTGCGCCTTTCTCGGCGGCCTGGTGGTGACCGCGCTGGTCTATCGCCTGGGGCGCCGCAACGGGCAAACCAGCGTGACCACCATGCTGCTTGCCGGCATCGCCCTCAATGCCCTGGCGTTCGCCTGCATCGGCCTGTTCACCTACCTGGCCGACGATGCCACCTTGCGCACCCTGACCTTCTGGAACCTGGGCAGCCTCAACGGCGCCTGCTATGCCCGGCTGTGGCCGCTGCTGCTGGTCACCCTGGCGGTGGCGCTGTGGCTGCCGCGCCGCGCCCAGGCGCTGAACGCCCTGCTGCTCGGCGAGTCCGAGGCGCGCCATCTGGGCGTTGCGGTGGAGCGCCTCAAGCGCGAGCTGGTGTTCTGTACCGCGCTGGGCGTCGGTGCCGCCGTGGCTGCTGCGGGGATGATCGGTTTCATCGGCCTGGTGGTGCCGCACCTGGTGCGGCTGCTGGTCGGCCCCGATCACCGCGTGCTGCTGCCGGCCTCGGCGCTGGCGGGCGCCAGTTTGCTGCTGCTCGCCGACCTGTTCGCGCGGCTGATCCTGTCCCCCGCCGAGCTGCCCATCGGCATCGTCACCGCCCTGATCGGCGCGCCGTTCTTTCTCTACCTGCTGCTGCGAGGACGCACCTGATGCTCAGTGCCCGCAAGCTGTCGATCCAGCGTGGCGACAAGACCGTGCTTGCCGATATCGACCTGCAGCTGCAGCCTGGTGAAGTGCTGGGCGTGCTCGGCCCCAATGGCGCTGGCAAGAGCACCTTGCTGGGCGCCCTGTGCGGCGAGTTGAGCCCTGCAGCGGGCGAGGTCGTTCTGGACGATCGTCCGCTGCAGGGTTGGCCGGGCACGGCACGCGCGCGGCGCCTGGCGGTGCTGCCGCAAAGCTCGTCGCTGAGCTTCGGTTTCGTGGTCGGCGATGTGGTGATGATGGGCCGCATGCCCCACGACACCGGCCGCGAGCGTGATGAACAGATCGTCCGCGAGGCGCTGCAGGCCGCCGATGCCGAGCACCTGGCCGAACGCAGCTACCTGCAGCTGTCCGGCGGCGAGCGTCAGCGTGTGCACCTGGCGCGGGTGCTGGCGCAGCTATGGCCGGGCGGTGCCGAGCAGACGCTGCTGCTCGACGAGCCGACCTCCATGCTCGACCCGTTGCATCAGCACACCACCTTGCAGGCCGTGCGCCGCTTCGCCGAACAGGGCGCCGCGGTGATGGTCATTCTCCATGACCTGAACCTGGCGGCGCGTTATTGCGACCGCCTGCTGTTGCTCAACGACGGTCGTGCCCATGCTATCGGACTGCCTGCCGAGGTGCTGCGTGCCGAGCCGCTGCACGCGGTGTTCGGCCTGGAAGTGCTGGTGCAACGCCACCCCGAACGCGGGCACCCGTTGATCGTCGCCCGTTGAAGGAAGCCCGATGCGTACGCTGTTTTTCGCCCTGCTGTTGCTGCTCACTGCCTGCCAAAGCCCGCCCGCCCTGGCGCCCGTGCCCGTGTGGCAAAGCCCGGAGGGGCGTGGGCACGCCAACCTGGGGCAGATCATCGACCTGCGCAGCGGCGCACGGCTGACGCCCGAGCAGCTCGTCGCTCACCTGGCGAAGGCGCCCCGGGTGCTGGTCGGCGAGCAGCATGACAATCCGGATCACCATGCCCTGCAGCTGTGGTTGCTGCGCGCCCTGGAGGCGCGGCGAGGGCAGGGCAGCCTGTTGCTGGAAATGCTCGCGAACAGCCAGCAGCCGCAGGTCGAAGATGTGAAGCAGCAGCTGCATGAAGGCCTGCAGATCGCCGATCTGCCCAAGGCGCTGGAGTGGAGCAACGGTTGGCCGTGGGCGCTGTACGGGCCCATCGTGCGTCATGCGCTGGTGCAGGATTATCCGCTGCGTGCAGCGAATCTCGACCGTGCCGAGATCATGACGATCTACCGCCAGCAACCGCTGCTGAAAGGAGAGGCCTCGACTGCGGCGGCCGTGCAGGAGCCGCTACTGGCTCAGATTCGCGAGTCCCATTGCGACAAGCTGCCGATCAGCCAGCTGCCCGCGATGCTCGCCGTGCAGCAGCAACGCGACCGGCGCATGGCCGAGCAACTGTTGAAAGCGCCGCAGCCGGCGATGCTGTTCGCTGGCGCCTTTCACGTGCGCCGCGATCTGGGCGTGCCGCTGCACCTGAGCGACCTGGGCGAGCCAGATGGCGCCCAGGTGCTGATCCTTTCCGAAGCGGGTAAACCGGTGACCGCCGAGCAGGCGGATTACGTGTGGTACACCGCCGCCTTGCCGCCCGAGGATCATTGCGCACGGTTTCGCTAGCGCAAGATCCTCGTAGGGCAGGTCAAGCGCCTGTCTCGGGGCGAGGCGCTCCGGTTATCGGTGCCTCTCTGGCCGCATCAGAATCCTTCCAGCACGATCTTGCCCTTGGCCTTGCCGCTTTCCAGCAGGGCATGGGCGCGGCGCAGGTTTTCGGCATTGATGGTGCCGAAGTGCTCGCCCAGGGTGGTTTTCAGGGTGCCGGCATCCACCAGCTCGGCCACGCGGTCGAGCAGGCGGTGTTGTTCGATCATGTCGGCGGTCTCGAACAGTGAGCGGGTGAACATCAGTTCCCAATGCAGGGAGATGCTCTTGCGCTTGAGCTTCATCACGTCCAGCGGCTGCAGCGGGTCGTCGATCAGCGCCAGGCGGCCTTGCGGGGCCAGGGCTTCGACGATGGCGTCATAGTGCTGGTCGGTCTGGGTCAGGCTGGCCACGTGGGTGACCTGGGCGATGCCGATCCGTGCCAACTCCTCGTTCAGCGGCTTGCTGTGGTCGATCACGTGGTGGGCGCCCAGTTCGCGAACCCAGGCCTGGGTTTCCGGGCGCGAGGCGGTGCCGATCACGGTCAGCCCGGTGAGCTGGCGGGCCAGTTGCACGAGGATCGAACCCACGCCACCGGCAGCGCCGATGACCAACAGGCTCTGGCCCTGGTCGGCCGTGCCATCGGCGACCTGCAGACGGTCGAACAGCAGCTCCCAGGCGGTGATGGCGGTCAGCGGCAGGGCAGCGGCTTCGGCGAACGGCAGGCTGGTCGGCTTGCGACCGACGATGCGTTCGTCGACCACATGCAGCTCGCTGTTGGCCCCGGCACGGTTGATGGCGCCGGCGTAGGCGACTTCATCACCGACCTTGAACAGCGTTACCTCGCTGCCGATTGCCTTGACCACGCCGGTCGCGTCCCAGCCCAGCACCTTGGGCTGGCCGGCGTCGGGCGCTACGTTACGGCGGATCTTGGTGTCCACCGGGTTCACGGAGATGGCTCTAACCTCGACGAGCAGGTCGCGCGGGCCGGGCGTCGGCGCGTCGAGCGTGACGTCTTGCAGGGCCTGTGGATTATCGATGGGCAGCGACTGGTGATAGGCAACGGCTTTCATGGGGGCGTCCTGTAGCGGATTTGAGATGGAAGGCAGCTTGCGCCAATCCATTGCCAGGAAAAACCATAGGCAGCTAGAGTCTCTTTCAATATTTTTTTGAAGATGATCGCCATGCTGCGTTTCGATGACCTGCAACTGTTCGTGCGCATCGCCGGGGAGGGCAGCCTGTCGGCGGCCGCGCGCCAGCTGGACATATCGCCGGCCGTGGCCAGCGCCGGCCTCAAACGCCTGGAGCAGCAGTTGCAGGCGCGCCTGTTCGTGCGCTCGACCCGCAGCTTGCGGCTGACCGCCGACGGCGAGGCCTTTCTGCTGCACGCTCGCCAGGCGCTACAGAGCCTGGAAGCCGGGCGCCAGCAACTGGCCGGCAGCAAGTCGGCGATCAGCGGGCCGCTGCAGCTCGCGGCGCCTTCGGACTTCGGCCGCAACACGCTGCTGCCCTGGCTCGATACCTTCATGCAGACCCATCCCCAGGTGCAATTGCGCCTGCTGCTTGGCGATCGGATCACCGATCTGTTTCGCGAGCCCGTCGACATCGCCCTGCGCTACGGCGAGCCAGAGGACTCGAGCCTGGTGGCGCTGCCGGTGGCGCCGGGCAACCGCCGGGTGCTGTGCGCCGCGCCTACCTACCTGCAGCGCCATGGCGAGCCGCGGCAGATCGCTGATCTGCGCCAGCACAACTGCCTGGTCTACATGCTCGGCGGCCGCGCCTACGAGCGCTGGCGGTTTCACGACGGCGAGCGGGCGCACAGCCTGCAGGTGGCCGGTGATCGCCTCAGCGACGACGCCGATGTGGTGCGGCGCTGGGCCGTGGCTGGCGCCGGGGTGGTGTACAAATCCTGGCTGGACGTGGCCGGCGACGTGCACGCCGGGCGCCTGAAAGTGCTGCTACCAGAGGTGCTCGGCGAACCGACGCCGCTCAACCTGATCTGTACCCACCGCGAGCAACTGAGCAAGCCGGTGCACCTGCTGCGCGAGTTCGTGCAGGCGCGTTGCAGTGAGTTGCTGGCGCAGGCGCCGTGGCGCCGCTAAGCTGCTGCGGCAATCCACCACAGCCCGTTTGCCGCCACTGCCCCTAAAATCGCCAGCCATGAACCTGTCCCGCTCCAACCGCTCATTGCTCGCCTGGGTGCTGTATTTCAGCGTCCTGTTCAGCGCGCTCGCCTGTGCGGTCGGTCATGGGCAGATGACCGGTCTGCAGCTCAGCGGCATGGATGGCGGCTACTGCGGCCTGGATGCCGGCGCGGGCCACGGAGCCGCCATGGACATGGGCGCTGCAGGCACGAACATGCCGATGCCGCTGATGGGCAGCAGCTGTCTGCTGTGCTCCACCTTTGTGGCTCTGGCGCTGGCCGCTTTCTTCGGCCTGCTCGGCCTGCTGCCCAGGCTGCGCCGGATCACTCCAGGCCCCAGCGCCGAACCCGGCGGTGCTGTCCGTTATCTGTGGCCCTCGGCCAACCCTCGCGCTTCGCCCCTGATCGCCTGATTCGCTGATTTGTCGTGGCCTGCTGCGCGCCTTGCGTTGCGGGCCGTTCGCTTATGCACACGATCGGGCTTCACATGAAAAACGCGACACCGTCCTTCTATAACCTCGCCTGGCGCTGGCACTTCTACGCCGGGCTGTTCGTCATTCCGTTCATGATCATGCTGTCGCTGACCGGCATCATCTACCTTTTCAAACCGCAGCTGGACCAGTTGATGTACGCCGACCTGCTGCAGGTCGAGCCTTCGGGGCAGCAACTGACCGCTGACGAGATGTTCGGCCGCGTGCAGGCCGTCTATCCCCAGGGCAGCATCGGCAAGTACCTGCCGCCGGTGGACGCCAACCACAGCGCCCAGTTCGTGGTGAAGGTCGGCGAGCGCACCCGCAACGTGTTCGTCGACCCCTACGGGGGCGCGATCCTCGGTACCCAGGACGCCCACGACAACCTGCAGGCCCTGGCCCGCGCCGTGCACGCCGACCTGTTGATCGGCACGCCGGGCGATCGGCTGATCGAACTGGCTGCCGGCTGGGGCGTGGTGCTGGTGGTGTCCGGGCTGTACCTGTGGTGGCCGCGTGGGCGCGGCGCAGGTGTGCTATGGCCAAGGCTGTCGGCTCGTGGCCGCGTGTTCTGGCGTGATCTGCATGCCGTCACCGGCTTCTGGGGCGCTTTGCTACTGCTGTTCATGCTGCTCACCGGCATGACCTGGACCGGCTTCTGGGGCAAGCAGTTCGCTGGCGCCTGGAACCAGTTTCCGGCCGCCATGTGGGATCAGGTGCCGACCTCCGACCGCCAGGCCGGCGAGCTCAATCAGAGCCACAAGCAGACCGTGCCCTGGGCGCTGGAGAACACCCCGCTGCCCGAATCCGACCCCCATGCGGCGCACAATGGCGGCGCCACCCCGGCATCCACCGCCAACCCGACCGTGGGCCTGCAGCAGGTGGTGGACATCGCCAGCGAGCGAAACGTGCACCCAGGCTACAGCATCACCTTTCCGACTACGCCGACCGGCGTCTACACCATCGCGGTGTTCGCCGACGATCCGCGTAACGACGCCACCCTGCATGTCGATCAATACAGCGGCGCGGTGTTGGCTGACGTGCGCTGGGCCGACTACGGCCTGGCGGCGCGTGCAGTGGAAGGTGGCGTGATGCTGCACATGGGCAAATTCTACGGCCTGCCACATCAGCTGTTCATGCTGTTCGTGTGTCTGATGATTCTGCTCAGCTCGGTCAGTGGCCTGATCATGTGGTGGAAACGCCGCCCCGCCGGAGGCCTGGGCGTGCCGCCGCTGCGCCATGACCTGCCGCGCTGGAAGATCGGCGTGGCGATCATGATCGGCCTCGGCGTGCTGTTCCCCCTGGTCGGCGCTTCGCTGTTGGCGATTTGGGCACTCGATTTTCTGCTGCTGTCACGCCTCGGCGCGCGCCGTCTGGCCTGAACCTGTCGGCCGCCTCGCAGCGGCCGACCCGAATTCATTTGAAGGAGAAACACCATGATCTTGAAGAAACTGGCTCTGACCGCCGCACTGCTCGCCACTAGCCTGCTGGCCAATGCTCACGAATATGAAGTCGGCCAACTGCACATCGACCACCCCTGGTCGCGTGAAATGCCGCCGGTGGCGCCGACTGCCGCTGCCTACTTCGTGGTGCACAACAAGGGCGATGCCGATGACCGTCTGCTCACCGTCGAAACGCCGGTTGCCGGCAAGGCGGAGATCCATGAGCACGCCCACGTGAACGGCATGATGAAGATGCAGCAGGTACAGAACGTGGTGATTCCGGCTGGCGGCGAAGTGAAGTTCGCGCCCATGGGCTATCACGTGATGCTGTTCAAACTGAAGCAGCAGGCCCAGGCCGGTGATCGCTTTCCGATGACCCTGACCTTCGAAAAGGCCGGGCCGGTGACGGTCGAAGTGGCGGTGCAGAAGGATGAGCCGGCGGCGGAAGGTGGGCATGAGCATAAGGGGCATTGATCCCGGCTCGCCACCCGTAGGCTGCTTTTGAGCGCAGTGATACCCAGGAATCGGCTGCCCCGGGTATCGCTTCGTTCAACGCCGGGCTACCGGCTTTTCACACCAGCCTGGCATCCAGGCTGTTCTGCGCCAGGCGCTTGGCTTGCGCTTCGCTCATGCCCAGGCCTTCGTGCAGGGCCATGAAGTTCTCGGTGACGTAGCCGCCGAAGTAGGCCGGGTCGTCGGAGTTGACGGTGACCTTCACGCCGCGCTCGAGCATGTCGAGGAGGTTGTGCTGGCCCATGTGCTCGAACACGCAGAGTTTGGTGTTCGACAGTGGGCAGACGGTCAGCGGAATCTGCTCGTCAATGATGCGCTGCATCAGCCGCTCGTCCTCGCTGGCCCGTACGCCATGGTCGATGCGCACGATCTTCAGCAGGTCCAGGGCTTCCCAGATGTACTCGGGTGGGCCTTCCTCGCCGGCATGGGCCACGGCGTGCAGACCTTCGCTGCGGGCCTTGGCGAACACGCGCTCGAACAGGCGCGGTGGAAAGCCTTTCTCCGAGCTGTCGAGGCCAACGCCGATAAAAGCATCGCGGAATGGCATGGCCTGCTCAAGGGTCTGGAAGGCCTGCTCTTCGGGCAGGTGGCGCAGGAACGCGAGGATCAGGCCGTGGCTGATGCCCAGTTGCTTCTCGCCATCGACCAGGGCGCCCTTGATGCCGCGCATCACCACTTCGAAGGGAATGCCACGGTCGGTGTGGGTCTGCGGATCGAAGAACGGCTCGACGTGCACCACGTTCTGCGCCTTGCACTTGAGCAGGTAGGCCCAGGTCAGGTCGTAGAAGTCCTGCTCGGTGCGCAGTACATCGGCGCCGCGGTAATACAGGTCGAGGAATTCCTGCAGGTTGTTGAAGGCGTAAGCCGCGCGCAGCGCCTCGACATCGCTCCAAGGCAGGGCGATACGGTTGCGCTCGGCCAGGGCGAACAGCAGCTCGGGCTCCAGCGAACCTTCGAGGTGCAAGTGCAGTTCGGCCTTGGGCAGGGCGTTGAGCCAGTCGTACATGGGCAAATCTCATCAGCTTGAAAACGTGGCGCGGAGTTTACCTGCCTGGGGTCGCTCGTGCGGCATCGGCCTTGCCGAGCGGTAGTTGGGTTGAATCATTTACAGAATGTTGCAGTCGGAGCAGGATCGTCCGCCGTCACAGACCCATAGAAAGGAATCACCCCATGTTCAATGCCATCAAGCAGGAATACTGGCTGCTGCTGGCCGTGCTCGCCGCCCTGATCGCCCTGCCGATGGAACATGCGCTGCTCGGCCATGGCCAGGCCATCGCGCTGGCCGGTGCCGTGGCGCTAATCGCCGCCATCGTCTGCGCCTCGCTGCGTGTCGCCCACCATGCCGAGCAACTGGCCGAGCGGGTCGGCGACCCCTACGGCACCATGATCCTCACACTGTCGGCTGTGCTGGTCGAGGTGGTGATCCTGGCGATCATGATGAGCAACCAGGCGTCGCCGACCCTGGTACGCGACACCATCTATTCAGCGGTGATGCTCGACATCAACGGCATTCTCGGCCTGGCCGCGCTGATGGGTGGCCTCAAGCATGGTGAGCAGCCCTACAACGACGACTCGGCCCGTAGCTACAGCGTGATGATCCTCACCGCCATGGGCATTTCCATGGTGGTGCCCGAGTTCATTCCCGAGTCGGACTGGAAGGCGTATTCGATGTTCACCATCGGCGCCATGCTGGTTCTCTACGCGGTGTTCCTGCGCATGCAGGTCGGCCCGCACAGCTACTTCTTCAGCTACAGCTACCCGGAAAAGAAGCACCGCGGCGGCGACGGGCATGGCCACGGTGAGCAGGGCTCGGAGGTCAACGTGGCCTGGTCGATCGGCGTGCTGGTGTTCGGGGTGATCGTCATCGGCGTGCTGGCCGAGGTAATGTCCCTGGCGCTGGACGTCGGTCTGGAAGGCACCGGCGCGCCGCCCGTGCTGACTGCCATCGTGGTGGCCGGCATATCCGCTGCGCCAGAGATCCTCACCGCATTGCGGGCGGCGCTGGCCAACCGTATGCAGTCGGTGGTCAACATCGCCTTGGGCGCCTCGCTGTCGACGGTGATCCTTACTGTGCCGGTAATGGAGGCCATGGCGCTGTACAGCGGCCAGCCGTTCCAGATGGCCATGACCCCGGTGCAGACGGTGATGGTGTTCATCACCCTGATCGTCTGCGCCATCAACCTCAACGACGGCGAAACCAACGCCATCGAGGGCATGACTCACTTCGTGCTGTTTGCAACCTTCATCATGTTGGCGATGCTGGGGCTTTAGGCGTTGTTTCGGTAATTGATGGGCTGCGCCTACGCGGCCCGGTCCATCCTACGGTCTTTAGGGGGCCAGAACCGTAGGATGGGCGATAGCCCATCAAGCTGTAGCCTGAATCGCGCTTACCAATCGATCTTCCGGCCCAGGTAGTCGACGAAGTGATGGCCGCCCTGGCCGGCGAAGCGCTCGACCTGGGCGATCAGGCCGCGGCAGCTGTCGGCGACTTCGACCATGGCGCCTTCGCCACCCATGTCGGTTTTCACCCAGCCCGGATGCAGCGACAGCACGGTCGGGCATGGCTCGGGCAGTTCGCAGACGAAGCTGTTGGTCAGCGAGTTGAGCGCCGCCTTGCTGGCCTTGTAAAGCGCCAGGTTGTTGCCCTCGGGGTTGGCCACGCTGCCCAGCCACGAGCTCATGAACGCTAGCACGCCAGTCTTCGGGCGCACCTGCCCGACCAGGCGCTCAGCGAGACGAATCGGTGCGGTCACGTTGGTCATGAACAGCTGGCCGAGTTCCTCTGCAGTAGCCTTGGCGGCCGACTGATGGCTCGGACCGATGATGCCGGCGTTGACGAAAAGCAGGTCAAATACCTGGCCCTGCAGGCGCTGCACCAGAGCATCCAAGGCCGCGACATTGTCGATATCCAGTGACTCGATCTGCACCCCGCTTAGGGCCTGCAAGTGGCTGGCGCGGGCCGGGTCGCGCACGGTGGCGGTCACTTGCCAGCCGTCTGCGTGCAACTGGCGCACCAGGCCCAGGCCGATGCCGCGCGAGGCGCCGATGATCAAGGCAGTTCTGTTCGAAGGCATGACGAAACTCCGCTAATGGCAAGGCCCATCAGCTTAGCAAGGCTGCGCAATCGTTACCTGTGGTTACCACATATTCACTGACAAATCATTGGCTTAGCACTTCAGGCCATAAAGGTTCGTGAAAGGTTGGTGGTCTAGAGTCCGCGCCTCGTGTCTGTGTCCGCACCGACTTGAACAAGAAAAAGAGGAGAACCCGGTTTGTTGACCCTGATTGGCTTGTTGACCATTTTCTGTCTGGTGGTGATGTTGCTCAGCGGGCGCATGTCACCCGTATTACCGCTGATCGTGGTGCCCTTGCTGGGCGCATTGTGTGCAGGTTTCGGCGCGGATGAGATTTCCGGGTTCTTCACCGACGGCGTTGGCAAAGTGGTGTCCATCGCCACCATGTTCATTTTCGCCATCACCTTCTTCGGCGTGCTGCAGGACACCGGCCTGTTCCGCCCGATCATCGGTTTTCTGGTCAAGCTGACCCGCGGCAATGTCATCGCCGTTGCGGTCGCCACCGCGATCATCGGCATGCTGGCCCACCTCGATGGCGCCGGTGCGACTACTTTCCTGCTGACCATTCCCGCGCTGTTGCCGCTGTACAAGCAGCTGCGCATGAGCCCGTACCTGATGCTGATGCTGCTGGCCACTGGCGCCGGCATCCTCAACATGGTGCCGTGGGCAGGCCCACTGGGCCGCTCGGCCGCAGTCACCGGGCTGGAAGTAACCGAACTGTGGCGACCCTTGCTGGCCATTCAGGGCACCGGTGTTGTCCTGCTGGTGGCGCTGGCAGCCTTTCTCGGCTGGCGCGAGCAGCGTCGCATCGCCGCGACCGGCGGCACCGTAGTGGACGATGGTTCCGTGGATCACATTGGCGCGCCCGGCCAGATCAGCGACGAAGAGCGTGCGCTGGAACGCCCAGGCCGCATGTGGATCAACTTCGGCCTGTTCGTGCTGGTGCTGGTGGCGCTGTTCACTGGCGTGCTGCCGGCCGGCTACGTGTTCATGATCGGCCTGAGCCTGGCGCTGCTGATCAACTACCCCAACGGCAAGATGCAGATGCAGCGCATCGCCGCGCATTCTTCGGCGGCCCTGGGCATGGGCATGATCATTCTGGCCGCCGGCTCGATGCTCGGCATTCTGTCCGGCACCGGCATGCTGACCTCCATCGCCCAGGATCTGGTCAAGGTGCTGCCTTCCGGCATGGTCGGTCAGTTGCACATCATTCTTGGCGTGTTCGGCTTCCCCATGGAGTTTCTGCTCAACACCGACGCCTATTACTTCGGCCTGTTGCCGGTGGTGATGGAAGTGGTCGAGAACCATGGTGTAGCTGCGCCTAGCGTGGTCTACGCGCTGATGATCGGCAACATCATCGGCACCTTCATCAGCCCGTTCTCCCCAGCACTGTGGCTGGCGCTCGGCCTGGCGCGCTTGGAGATGGGGCAGCACATCCGCTATTCGTTCTGGTGGATGTGGGGCTTCTCGCTGGCGCTGTTCGCCACCGCCTGGGCCATCGGCCTGTTCTGAGCAAACCCTGTGCTGAATAAAAAGGCGCCGTGAAAACGGCGCCTTTTTGGTTTTTTAGCGGCCCAGGCGCCGCAACTCGTCGGATTCGACGATGCGCAAGCCTTCACCTTCTTCCAGCGCCAGGCGCCATAATGCACGAGCAAGGGCGGTAACGTCGATGGCGCGGTGCTTGCCCGGCAGCCAGCGCAGGAAGGGCGCGGCCAGTCGCTCACCGAGGCGGAACTCGTTGCGCGGGCCAAGCAGCAGAGAGGGGCGGGCGATGGTCAGTTGCGGCCAGCCCTGAGCCTTGAGCGCTTCCTCGGCCTGGCCCTTGGTGCGGTTGTAGAACACCGAGGATTGCGGATCGGCGCCGATGGCACTTACCACCAGGAGATGCCGCGCCCCCAGTTCCCGGGCGCGGGCCGCGAAAGCCACGACCAGATCATGATCGACGGCGCGAAAAGCGTCCTGCGAGCCAGCCTGCTTGATGGTGCTGCCCAAACAGCAGAAGGCAGTATGCACCGAGCCATCCAGGGCTGGCAGCAGGTCGAGCAGTTCGCCGACCGGGTTTTCCAGATGAGGATGTTCGGCCAGAGGCTTGCGACTCGGTGCCAGCACGCGCTCGACGGTAGGTTCGTTGAGCAGGCGGTCCAGCAGGTGTTCACCGGTCATGCCCGAGGCGCCTGCCAGAAGAATGTGCTGGGGAGTCAAATACATGGTCGATCCTCGACTGCTATTCATTATGGAGTTTAGAGGGCAATCGCCGATTTATCGTTCAAGGCGCTTCGCTGTGTGCTTGGCGCAGGGCATTCCAGTGATCGAGCACTGCGGCAGGCGCCCAGATTTGCGGCTCGGACGGCTCGAAACCGTCGGCCTGCTCGCGCTCGGCGACCGCCTGGCGGGCCAGCTTGAAAGCCTCTTGCAGGTCATCGGTCTGCTGCAGCGCTTCGGCGAACAGGGCGCGGCCAAAGTAGGTGAAGTCGGCCTCCTCGGAGCAGCCAAATGACACCCGGTCGGCGCGGGCGGCAGTCATTACCAGGGTCTTGTCATCTTTCAGGGCCGGGATGAACCCACCGGAATAGCAGGCGGAAATCACCACCACCTTGTCGCGCCCAGCCAGGGGCTTGAGCAGATCGGCCAGATCACTGGCGGGCAGATCAGCGAGTTGCAGGCGCGGCTGGTCCAGGTTCAGCTCGTGAGTGCGCGAACCGTGGCTGGTCAGGTAGATGAATACCAGGTCTTCCGGGCCGCTGCGCTCGGCGATGGCCTGTACCGCACGGCGCAGGTTCTCGCGGGTCGCCACGGGGCGGTCGGCCAGATGATCACGGTGGTTGGCCAGGGTGATGCGGCCGTAGGCGGCAAAACGTTTGCTAAGCAAGTCGGCCACGTAGTCGGCCTCACGCAGGAACACGCTCTGCTTGCCGTCGCCGGCCAGGGTCAGCGCATAGAGCTCGCGGCGCGGGGTTGAGGCGGGCAGGGCAGCGATGGCCTGGTCGAGCAGCTCGCCCTGTTTCAGCAGGCCGATTTCCAGTGGATCAGGCAGCGCCTGGCCGTTTTCGTCACGCACGCGGATGCCGCGACGCCAGGTGCCTTGCTGCTTGCTGCCATCGGCATTGAGCCGAGTGCCCACGCCGTTGAACTGGCCATGGGCGAACTGGCCGTCATAACGGCTGCCGTCGGGCTGTTGCAGATGGCCTTCCCCCTGGTAGCGCCAGTCGCGAAATTGCCCGGTATAACGGCTGCCATCGCTGCCGCGGTATTCGCCCTTGCTGTTGAGTGCGCCCTCGGCGAAGGTGCCGCTCCATGCATCGCCGGCTGCGCTCTGGTAGCGGCCCTTGCCATGGAACAGGTTGTCTTTGAAGTCGCCGTCGTAGCTGTCGCCTTCGCTGCCGCGGTAGCTGCCGGCCCCCTTGAGCTGGCCGCCTGCGAAGTGCCCGGAAAGCTGGTTGCCCTCTTCGTCTTCGCGCATGCCCTGGCCGTCCGGCAGACCTTTGACGAATAAGCCCTGGAAGCGGCTGCCATCGGCCTGTTCGAGAATGCCGAAGCCGTGAAAGCGGCCAGCACGAAACTGCCCGCGATAGGTTTGCCCGGCTTCTTCCAGCACGCCTTCGCCCTCGAACTGGCCCTGGCGGAAGCCGCCGCTGTAATGGCTGCCATCAGCTTTTTTCAGCGTACCCTGGCCGTTGTAACGGCCGGCAGCGAATTCACCGACGTAGTGCTCGCCATTGGCGCCTTGCCACTCCCCGGCGCCCTGGCGCTGGCCATCGACGAAGTGGCCGACGTAGCGGCTGCCGTCGGGATAGTCGAGGCGGCCTTTGCCCTGCAGCAGGCCGTCGACCACATCGCCTTGGTAGCGCGAGCCGTCGGGCAGGATAGCGTCAGGTGGCAGCAGCTGCGTGCTCGGGCCGCAGGCCGTGAGGGCAAGGGTGAGGGCCAAAGGCGCGAGGCGAAGCATGCGGTACGTCCCTGTCAGCGAGGAGATGCCGCAGTATGCCGCAAACTCTCTGCCGCGCGCTGCCCGGCTGATTCGCTCGCAGCCAAGGGTGTTAAGGCACCAGCATTCGCGGCCTATAATGGCCGTCTTGTTGACGGGCGCGCCCGTCGAGTTTGCGGGAGACAATCATGCTGCTTCGTGGCCTGTTCTGGTTGGTGTTGTGCCAACTGCTGGGCACGGCGCTCAATGCGCTGTTGCTGCCTATGCTGCCGGGGCCGATTCTCGGCATGCTGCTGCTGGTGGGATTTCTGCTCTGCCGCGGCCAGGTCGATGAGCCGATCCAGCAGGCAGCCAGCGGACTGCTCAAATACCTGCCGCTATTGCTGGTACCGCCGGCAGTGGGCGTGATGGCCTATGCCGAGGCCATCGCCGCCGACTTCTGGGCGGTGATCGGCGCGCTGGTGCTGTCGCTGATTCTGTCCCTGATGTTCGCCGGCTGGATGATGCAGAAACTGATTGAGCGCCAGGCGCGCCGTCGGGAGCAGCCATGATGCTCGACTGGCACGGCGCCTGGATGGCCGTTACCCATCACCCGCTGTTTGGCGCGGGCGTCACCCTTGGCGCCTATCAATTGGCGATTGCTCTCTATGAAAGGACTCGCCTGGTATTTCTGCAGCCGGTGTTGGTGTCGACCAGCCTGGTGATCGCTATCCTGCTGCTGTGTGGCCTGACTTTTACCGAGTACAAGGCCAGCGCCGACACACTGACCCTATTCCTCGGCCCGGCCACCGTCGCCCTGGCGGTGCCGCTGTACCTCAACCTGCGGCGCATCCGCCAGGTCTTCTGGCCTACGGTGCTCACCCTGCTGGTCGCCGGCGTGGTCGCCACGGTGCTTGGCGTCGCCCTGGCCTGGTTGCTGGGTGCCGAGCACAACATGCTGATGAGCATGGCGCCCAAGTCCGTCACCTCGCCGATCGCGATGCTAGTTGCCACGCAGATTGGCGGCCTGGCGGCACTTGCCGCGGTGTTCGTGATGATTACCGGAGTACTAGGTGCGATCATCGGGCCGTCGTTGCTGCGTTGGTGTGGCGTGCGCAATCATGCCGCCATGGGCATGGCGCTGGGCATCACCGCCCACGCAGTCGGTACATCACGCGCGATGCAGGAGAGCGAGGAGTGCGGTGCGTTTGCGGCTCTGGCCATGAGCCTGATGGGCGTGTTCACGGCGATCCTGCTGCCGCTCGCCATCGTCTTGCTGAGTTGAGAGCCTTATGACCCTATCTCTATTCCCGCTGCACACTGTTCTGTTTCCCGGCTGCACGCTGGATCTGCAGATCTTCGAGGCGCGCTACCTGGACATGATCAGCCGCTGCATGAAGCAGGGCGAAGGTTTTGGTGTGGTGTGCATCGTCGAAGGCGCCGAGGTCGGCGAGGCCGCCGAGCGCGTCGCGCAAATCGGTTGCGAAGCGCGGATCACCGATTTCCAGCAGCGTCCCAATGGCCTGCTGGGCATTCGCGTAGAGGGCGGTCGGCGTTTTCGCGTCAAGCAGGCTCAGGTGCTGCCCGACAAGCTGACCGTCGCTCAGGTGCAATGGCTTGACGAGCAACCTGATGCGCCGCTGGGTGAGGAACATGAGGATTTGCTGGCGCTGCTCGCCGCCCTGGCCGAGCATCCGATGGTCGCCAGCCTGGACATGGGCGCAGACGCCGGCAGCCAGGCCGAGCTGGCCGACAAACTCGGCTATCTATTGCCGTTTGGCGGCGAGCAAAAGGTCGCCCTGCTGGCCGAGTCCGACGCCAGCGTGCGGCTGGACATGCTGCAAGCATGGGTCGAGGAGCTGCAGGGCGACGGCGCCGCTTAGCCTAGTAGCGGTAAATCTCCACCCCTTCGGACATGCGCATCAGCGCCATGCTGGTGAGCAGCAGGACGCAGGCCGGCACTATCATCCACCACGCCCGCGCCGGCAGCGGCGGCAGTGACGCGTAGCGCTGCATCAGTGCCAAGCTCAGCGCGCATAGGCTGCTGGCCAACAGGGCGCCGGCGATAATGTCGCTCGGCCAATGCACACCCAGATAAACCCGCGACAGGGCGATGAACAGCGCCGGCAGGCAGGCCAGTAGAATCCAGGTCAGGCGCAGGCGCGCCGGCTGACCACGGCCGGCCAGAATGGCAACGCTCAGGAAGAAGGCGAAGGCCGCCGAGCTGTGGCCGCTGGGAAAACTGTAGGTATTGAGCGGCTCGAGCAGTACATCCGGTCGCGCCCGCTCGAACAAACCCTTGAACAGGCGATTGCCCAGCGCCGTGCTGAGCATGGCGCCGCCGGCGAACAGCAGCGCCTGCCATTGGCGATTCAGCAATAGCAGGATGCACAGCAGCGCAGCGACCGCGAACTGCACGCCGAAATCCCCAAAGTGGGTGACCAGCACGGCGATGTGATCGAAGCGCGGATTGCGTTCTTCCTGAATCAGCTTCATCAGACCTTGGTCCAGAGCGATCAGGTGTGGCCAGCCGATAAACAGCGCGATCAGCAGGACGCTGCCCAGCCCGGCAGCGATCAGCGCAGCTTGGCGCTGTTCGCGCAGGCTGCTCTGGATGGTCAGCACCAGCAGCAGCGCCAGTCCGCCGGCCACCACCGCCGCTTGCGGCCAGAAGCCATCGGGCAGTGGTAGGCGCAGCGCGGCTCCGGCGGCCCAGCCCGGCATTAGGTAGGCGATCGCCCAGCCGGCGGCGGCCAGCATGCTCACGGCAATGAAGCGGCCAACCGGCATGCTCAGCATACCGGCGACCATCGGCAGCATGGGTCGCAGCGGGCCGATGTAGCGGCCCACCAGCAGGCTGGCCACGCCATAGCGTTCGAAGTAGGTTTCCGCGCCACTGAGCCACTGCGGGTGGCTGCGCAGGCCCGGCAGACGGCGGATGTCCTGATGGAAGTAGCGGCCCAGAGCGTAGGAGATGGCGTCACCGAGCAGGCCGCCGAAATAGGCCAACAGCAAAGTTTCCCAAAGGCTCAAGGCGCCGTTGCCGGCCATTACGCCAACGGCGAACAGCAGCACGGTGCCGGGAACAATGATGCCGGCGATGGCCAGGCATTCGATGCAGGCGATCACGAAGATCGCCAAACCCAGCCACTGCGGGTTGGCCGCCAGCCAGGTAGTCAGACTATCGAGCCATTGGCCCATGGATGGACACCTTCATAGAGGAGAAATCGAGGCTTCGACCTGCCCAGCTGAAAAGCGGTTCCTTTGGCGGGCGAACGCGGCCAGGCGGCGACAGCGGCCGATCATAGCAACGCGACAGGTGATTGAAAGGGCGTTCAAACGCCCGGTTACAAGCCGTTGATGACCATCTGCCAGGCGCCGCTGTGCGCGGGGCGGCATGACCGCTATAATCAGCAACTTTTTCCAACTGCCGACCTGAGTTGCCATGACCGAGTCCGTGCTTGACTACATGACCCGCCTGGGCCGCGCCGCCCGCCAGGCTTCGCGCGTGCTCGCGCGGGCCAGCACTGCGCAGAAGAATCAGGCCCTGCAGGCCGCCGCCGCTGCCCTCGATGCCGCGCGTGACGAGCTGACTGCCGCCAACGAAAAGGACCTGGTCGCTGCCCGCGCCAGTGGCCTGGAGCCGGCCATGGTCGACCGCCTGGCGCTGACCCCGAAGGTCATCGACAGCATGATCGAAGGCTTGCGTCAGGTCGCCACCCTGCCGGACCCGATTGGCGAGATCCAGGGCATGCGTTATCTGCCGTCCGGTATCCAGGTCGGCAAGATGCGTGTGCCGCTGGGCGTGATCGGCATCATCTACGAGTCGCGGCCCAACGTGACCATCGATGCCGCCAGCCTGTGCCTGAAATCCGGCAATGCCACCATTCTGCGCGGCGGCTCGGAAGCCATTCATTCCAACCAGGCCATCGCCCGCTGCATCCAGACCGGCCTGGCCGAGGCTGGCCTGCCGGCCAGCGCGGTGCAGGTGGTGGAAACCACCGACCGCTCCGCCGTGGGCGCGCTGATCACCATGCCCGAATTCGTCGACGTCATCGTGCCGCGTGGCGGCAAGGGCTTGATCGAGCGCATCAGCCGCGACGCCAAGGTGCCGGTGATCAAACATCTCGACGGCGTTTGCCACGTTTACGTGGATATCGCCGCCGATCTCGACAAGGCCATCCGTGTTTGCGACAACTCGAAAACCCAGCGCTACTCGCCGTGCAACGCCATGGAGACCCTGTTGGTGCATGCTGATATCGCCGCCCGCGTGCTGCCGCCGTTGGCCGCCATCTACCGCGACAAGGGCGTCGAGCTGCGCGGCGATGCGCAGACCCGCGCACTGCTTGGCAGTGACGTGCTGGAGGCCAGTGAAGACGACTGGTACGCCGAGTACAACGCGCCGATCCTGGCGATCCGCGTGGTCGACTCGCTGGAAGCGGCCATCGAGCACATCAATAAATACGGTTCGCAGCACACCGACGCGATCATAACCGAGAACTTCAGCGACGCCCGGCGTTTCCTTACCGAGGTGGATTCCAGCTCGGTGATGGTCAATGCCTCGACGCGCTTCGCCGATGGTTTCGAGTACGGCCTGGGCGCGGAGATCGGCATTTCCACCGACAAGCTGCACGCCCGTGGTCCGGTCGGCCTCGAGGGGCTGACCAGCGAGAAGTACGTGGTATTCGGCGACGGGCACGTGCGCACCTGATGGCAAATCCCAGGCGCATCGGGCTGCTCGGCGGTACGTTCGACCCGGTGCATATTGGCCATTTGCGCGGTGCGTTGGAGGTGGCCGAGTTCATGGCGCTGGACGAGTTGCGGCTGATCCCCAGCGCGCGCCCGCCGCACCGTGAAACCCCTCAGGTCGGGGCGCAGGATCGCCTGGCGATGGTCGAGCAGGCGGTGGTGGGGCTCTCGCCGCTGCAGGTGGATGATCGCGAACTCAAGCGCGACAAACCGTCGTACAGCATCGACACCCTGGAGTCGCTGCGTGGCGAGCTGGCCGCCGATGACCAGCTGTTTCTGATTCTGGGCTGGGATGCCTTTTGCGGCTTGCCGGTCTGGCACCGCTGGGACGAGTTGCTGCAGCACTGCCACATTCTGGTGCTGCAGCGCCCGGACGCCGGCAGTGAGGCGAGCGAGCCGCTGCGCGACCTGATGGCCGCGCGCAACGTGGCAGACCCGCTGGCGCTCAAGGGCCCGGCGGGACAGATTTCTTTCATATGGCAGACGCCTTTGTCGGTGTCTGCCACCCAGATTCGTTCGCTGTTGGCGAGCGGCCGTTCGGTGCGCTTTTTGGTGCCCGATGCGGTTCTGGCTTATATCAACGCCCATGGACTGTACCGTGGGTGAATCGAACACGAGGCAAACGAGCACGTTATGACGGACAAAACCATGCACAGTGAAGACCTGGTCAAAGTGGCCATCGCAGCACTGGAAGAAATCAAGGCCCAGGACATCACCACCATCGACGTGCGTGAGAAGACCAGCATCACCGACTACATGGTGATCGCCAGCGGCACCTCCAGCCGCCACGTCAAGTCGCTGGTCGACAACGTACTGGAAAAGACCAAGGAGCAGGGCGTGCGCCCGATCGGCAGCGAAGGCCTGGACAGCGGCGAGTGGGCCCTGCTCGACCTGGGCGACATCGTCGTTCACGTGATGCTGCCGACCACCCGCCAGTTCTACGACCTGGAGCGTCTGTGGCAGGGCGCCGAGCAGAGCCGTGCCCAGCAGGGCGGCGAGCGCGAGTAAGGCATTCGCGTGCGTATCAAACTGATCGCGGTCGGCTCGCGCATGCCGCGCTGGGTAGAGGACGGCTGGCAGGAATATGCCAAGCGCATGCCGTCCGAGCTGTCCCTGGAACTGGTGGAAATTCCCCTGACCACGCGTGGCAAGAATGCCGACGTGGCGCGGATGATCCGTCAGGAGGGTGAGGCCATGCTGGCGAAGGTGCAGCCCGGGGAACGCATCGTCACCCTGGAAGTCGAAGGGCGACCCTGGAGCACAGAGCAGTTGGCGGTCGAGCTGGACAAGTGGCGGCTCGATTCGCGCACGGTCAACCTGATGGTCGGCGGCCCCGAAGGCCTGGCGCCGGAAGTGATGGCGCGTAGCGAGCAGCGCTGGTCGCTGTCGCCGCTGACCTTGCCCCACCCGCTGGTACGGATACTGGTCGGCGAACAGATTTATCGTGCCTGGACGGTGTTGTCCGGTCACCCTTATCACAAGTAGTCAGCGGTCCCGATGCCCCAGCCGATCCGTCTAAAAGATCACGAGAAGGACGCGCGCCTGATTCGCAAGCGCGCGCTGGTCGGCGGCTCGGTATTTCTGGTGCTGACCCTGGTGCTGATCGCTCGCATGTATTACCTGCAGGTGATCCAGTACGAGTACCACTCCACTCTGGCGGAAAACAACCGCATCCACGTGCAGCCGATCCCGCCCAACCGTGGGCTGATCTACGACCGCAACGGGGTGATCATCGCCGACAACCGGCCCAGCTTCAGCCTGACCCTGACCCGCGAGCGCGCCGGCGACTGGGAGAAGGTGCTGGACGTGATCGTCGAGGTGCTGGAGCTTGCCCCCGAGGATCGCGAGCTGTTCGAGCGCCGCGTCAGGCAGGGGCGGCGGCCGTTCGAGCCGGTGCCGGTGCTGTTCGAGCTTAGCGAGGAGCAGATCGCCCGCCTGGCGGTGAATCAGTTCCGTCTGCCCGGCGTCGAGGTGGTCGCCCAGCTGGTGCGCCACTATCCGCAGCGCGAGCACTTTGCCCACTCGGTCGGCTATGTGGGGCGCATCAACGAGAAAGAGCTCAAGGAGCTCGATCCGGTCGAATACAGCGGCACTCACCATATCGGCAAGACCGGTATCGAACGCTTCTACGAAGACGAGCTGCACGGCAAGGTCGGTTACGAAGAAGTCGAAACCAACGCCCGTGGTCGTGTGCTACGGGTGCTCAACCGCACCGACCCACTGCCCGGTCGAGACGTGACGCTGACGCTCGACGTGCATCTGCAGGAAGTCGCCGAGAAGGCCCTGGGCGGACGCCGTGGTGCAGTGGTGGCGATCCAGCCGCAGACCGGTGAAGTGCTGGCGATGGTCAGTCAGCCGAGTTTCGACCCCAACCCCTTTGTGACCGGTATCAGCTTCAAGGCTTACGCTGAGCTGCGCGATTCCATCGACCGACCGCTCTACAACCGCGTGTTGCGCGGCCTGTATCCGCCAGGTTCGACCATCAAGCCAATGGTTGCCGTATCGGGGCTGGATGCCGGCGTGGTAACGCCGAGTACACGGGTGTTCGACCCCGGCTATTATCAGTTGCCCAACAACAGCCACAAGTACCGTAACTGGAATCGCACCGGCGATGGCTGGGTGGACATGAACACGGCGATCATGCGGTCCAACGACACCTACTTCTACGATCTGGCCCACAAGATGGGCATTGATCGCCTGCATGACTACCTGAGCCGTTTCGGCATCGGCCAGCGCGTGTCCCTGGACATGTTCGAGGAAACCGCCGGCCTGATGCCGTCGCGGGAGTGGAAGCGCGCCCGCTATCGTCAGGGATGGTACCCGGGAGAGACGCTGATTCTCGGCATTGGCCAAGGCTACATGCAGGCCACGCCGCTGCAGTTGGCCCAGGCCACCGCGTTGGTAGCCAACAAGGGCAAGTGGATTCGCCCGCACCTGGCGCGCACCATCGACGGCAGCCCGCCCCAGGATCCGAATCCGATGCCGGATATCGTGCTGCGCGATCCCAAATATTGGGATTACGCACGCCAGGGCATGGAGTCGGTGATGCACGGCGCTCGTGGTACGGCGCGCAAGGTCGGCGACACCGCCGCCTACCGGATCGCCGGCAAGAGCGGTACCGCCCAGGTGGTGGCGATCAAGCAGGGCGAGAAGTACGACCGCAGCAAGGTACAGGAACGCCACCGTGACCACGCCCTGTTCGTCGGTTTCGCGCCGGCGGACAATCCACAGATCGTGGTGTCGGTGATGGTCGAGAATGGCGAGTCCGGTTCTGGGGTCGGTGCACCGCTGGTCAAGCAGGTAATGGACGCCTGGCTTCTCGATGAAAACGGCCAGCTCAAGGCCGAGTACGCCAAGCCTGGTGCCGCGGCGCCACTCAACGCAGAGGTGAAGCAACCATGAGCCTGACCGGCAGCTTCGACCGTACGCTGTCCAGCGAAGACGTTTTGCGGCGGCGCTCCAGCCTGCTGCAGCGTATGCACATCGATGGCATCTTGCTGCTGCTGTTGTTGCTGCTCGCCACCGGCAGCCTGTTCGTCCTCTATTCGGCCAGCGGCAAGAACGTCGACCTGCTGATGAAACAGGCTTCATCCTTCGGTATCGGCCTAGTGGCGATGGTGGTCATCGCCCAGTTCGAGCCGCGCTTCATGGCCCGCTGGGTGCCGCTGGGCTACCTGTGCGGGGTTGGCCTGCTGGTGGTGGTGGACGTAATGGGCCACAACGCGATGGGCGCTACGCGGTGGATCAACATCCCCGGGGTGATCCGCTTCCAGCCTTCGGAATTCATGAAGATCCTCATGCCGGCGACCATGGCCTGGTATCTGTCTAAACGCACCCTGCCGCCGAGCCTCAAGCACGTTGCCGTGGGTTTGGGGCTGGTGGTCACGCCGTTCGTGCTGATCCTCCTGCAGCCGGACCTGGGGACCTCCGTGCTGATTCTCGCCTCCGGCGCCTTCGTGCTGTTCATGGCCGGGCTGCAGTGGCGCTGGATCGCTGGCGCCGTGGCAGCGATCGCACCGGTGGCGGTGGCGATGTGGTTCTTCGTGATGCACGACTACCAGAAACGCCGGGTGCTGACCTTCATGAACCCGGAAAGCGACCCCCTGGGCGCCGGCTGGAACATCATCCAGTCCAAGGCGGCGATCGGCTCCGGCGGCGTGTTCGGCAAGGGCTGGTTGCTCGGTACCCAGTCGCACCTGGACTTTTTGCCGGAAAGCCACACGGACTTTATCATTGCCGTTCTGGCCGAAGAATTCGGCCTGATTGGTGTCTGTCTGTTGCTGCTGTTGTACAGCCTGTTGATTGCGCGCGGTCTGGTGATTACCGTGCAAGCGCAGACGCTGTTCGGTAAGCTGCTTGCCGGCGGTTTGACCATGACCTTCTTCGTTTATGTGTTCATCAATATCGGCATGGTCAGCGGTTTGTTGCCGGTAGTGGGGGTACCGCTGCCGTTCATCAGTTATGGCGGCACGTCACTGATTACGTTGTTGTCGAGTTTCGGAATCCTGATGTCCATCCACACGCACCGCAAGTGGATCGCTCAGGCATGATTGGGGTTATGAATTCAATGCAGATTCTGCGTGGCTGGGCCGCACGACATGCACACTGGTTGGCAGTCGCCGGCCTGCTCGGAGCGCCTCAGGCGATGGCTGCCGGCGAATACGCGAACTCCCCGGACGTGGGCGAGTTCATCACCGAGATGACCCGTGACTACGGCTTCGCCAGCGAACAACTGACCGCTCTGTTCGCCGATGTGGAACGCAAGCAACCGATCATCGATGCCATCTCGCGGCCCGCCGAGCGGGTCAAGCCGTGGAGCGAATACCGGCCGATCTTCATCACCGACGCACGCATCAACAAGGGCGTGGCGTTCTGGAACGAGCATGCCGAAGCTCTGGCGCGTGCCGAGAAGGAATACGGCGTACCGGCGCAGATCATCGTTGCCATCATCGGCGTGGAAACCTCCTATGGTGGCAACACCGGCAACTACCGAGTGATCGACGCGCTGTCGACCCTGGCCTTCGATTACCCACCGCGCGCACCGTTCTTCCGCAAGGAGCTACGCGAATACCTGATGCTGACCCGTGAGGAGCAGGTCGACCCGGCCAGCCTCAAGGGTTCCTACGCCGGCGCTATGGGTCTGCCGCAGTTCATGCCGAGCAGCTTCCGCGCCTACGCCGTGGACTTCGATGGCGATGGCCACATCAACATCTGGAGCGATCCGACCGACGCCATCGGCAGCGTGGCCAGCTACTTCAAACGCCATAACTGGCAGCCGGGGCAGCCGGTAGCCACCCCGGCTAAGGTCAAGGGCGAGCAGGTGGATCAGGGCCTGAGTGCTGGTCTCGATCCGGACAAGACAGTTGGCGAGCTGCGCGCGCTGGGCTGGTCGAGTCAAGATGCCCTTGCCGACGATCTGCCGGTCACCGCCTTTCGTCTCGACGGCGCCAAAGGCCCCGAGTACTGGATCGGTCAGCCGAATTTCTTCGTCATTACTCGCTACAACCGCAGTGTGATGTACGCCATGGCGGTCAATCAGTTGTCCGAGTTGCTGGTTCAGGCCCGAGGTGCCAATCAATGACACGCTTGCCGTTCAAGCTGGCCGCCTGCGGCATTGCTGTTTTGCTGTTGGCCAGTTGTTCTTCCAGCCGTGCGCCGAGCAGCTCGTCGCCGACTCAGGCGGGCAGCTCGATGTCTGGCCCGAATGATTTCAACCGTCCGCACAAGGATGGCGCGCCCTGGTGGGACGTCGACGTCTCGAAGATCCAGGACGCCGTGCCGATGCCCCATTACGGCCCCGTCAAGGCCAGCCCTTACGTGGTGTTCGGCAAGCAGTATTACCCGCTCACCGACGCCCGTCGCTATGTGGCGACCGGCCCGGCGTCGTGGTACGGCACCAAGTTCCATGGTCAGGCCACCGCCAATGGTGAAGCCTACGACCTTTACGGCATGACCGCAGCGCACAAGACCTTGCCGCTGCCCAGCTATGTGCGGGTGACCAACCTGGAGAACGGCAAGAGCGTGATCCTGCGTGTCAACGACCGTGGACCGTTCTATTCCGACCGGATCATCGACCTGTCCTTCGCCGCCGCCAAGAAGCTCGGGTATGCCGAGAAGGGCACTGCCCAGGTGCGCGTCGAAGGCATCGACCCGACCGAGTGGTGGGCCCAGCAGGGGCGACCGGTGCCGATGATGATGGCGCAGCCTAAGATGGCCCAGGTGCAGGGCGCTCAGGTGGAGCAGTTGAAACTGGCTAGCGCGCCGGTCGAGCAGTACTCGCCACCACCTCAGCAGCATGCCGCCGCCACCGTACCCGTGCAGATCGACTCAAAAAAAAACGGTTCAGCCGCAGCGTCTGGCCTGTATCTCCAAGTTGGAGCTTTCGCCAATCCCGACGCTGCGGAGCTCCTGAAGGACAAGCTGAGCCAAACGGTGAGTGCGCCGGTATTCATCAACTCAGTGGCGCGCAACCAGCAGATACTGCACCGCGTGCGGCTGGGACCGATCAGCAGCCAGGGCGAGGCTGACCGGGTGCGTGACAGCATCCGCGTCGCCAACCTCGGCCAGGCGACCCTGGTCAAGGCGGAGTGAGGGCATAGCCCTCTGGCGAGCAACTAAATGGCTCGCCGCCTGACTAAGCAGTGGCTCGCCGCGATGTGGCGGCCACGTTGCACATTTACCCGCAAGGGCCTGTTCCACCTTCCAGCGATCTAGAGAGACGGATGAAAATCACCAGCTTCGCGCAACGCATCTTCCTGTCACTTACTTTGCTCGGCGCTTCCAGTGCCTGGGCAAACCAGGCGCCGCTGCCGGCTCCACCCCAACTGGCGGCCAAGTCCTATGTGCTGATGGACGGCGCCAGTGGCAACATCCTGGTCGAGAACAACGGTGACGAGCGTCTGCCGCCGGCCAGCCTGACCAAGCTGATGACCGCCTACATTGCCACGCTGGAAATCCGCAACGGCAAGATCAGCGAGCAGGACAAGGTCACTATCAGCGAGCACGCCTGGCGTACCGGTGGTGCTGCTTCCGGTGGCTCGACCATGTTCCTGCCGGTGAACAGTCAGGCCACCGTCGGCGAGCTGCTGCACGGTGTGATCATTCAGTCCGGCAACGACGCCAGCATCGCCATCGCCGAACACATCGCCGGCAGTGAAGACGCCTTCGCCGACATGATGAACGCCACTGCCGAGCGCCTGGGCATGAAGAACAGCCACTTCATGAACGCCACCGGCCTGCCGAACCCTGAGCACTACTCCAGCGCTCATGACATGGCGATTCTCGCGCGCGCGATCATCAACGAAGATGCCGAGCACTACGCCATCTACTCGCAGAAAGAGTTTCTGTGGAACAACATCAAGCAGCCCAACCGCAACCTGCTGCTGTGGCGCGACCGCACCGTCGACGGTCTGAAAACCGGCCACACCCAGGAAGCCGGTTTCTGCCTGGTAGCCTCGGCCGTACGTGACGGCGCGCGGATGATCACCTCGGTATTCGGCACCGACAGCGAAAGCGCCCGTGCTGCCGAAACCCAGAAGCTGCTGACCTACGGTTTCCGTTTCTTCGAAACCCGTACCTTCTACCAGAAGGGCACCGAGCTGGCTCAGGCGCCGGTGTGGAAAGGCCAGACCTCCCAGGTCAAGGCCGGTCTGGCGCAGGACCTGACCCTCACGCTGCCCAAAGGCCAGCTGGAGAAACTGCAGGCGAGTATGACTCTCAACCAGCAGATCACCGCGCCCATCGCCAAGGGCGACGTGATCGGCAAAGTAGAAGTGAAGATGGGTGATCAGGTGGTGCACAGCGCCGACTTGGTGGCGCTGGAAGCGGTCGAGGAGGGTGGTTTCTTCCGTCAGCTGTGGGATAGCATCCGCCTGTTCTTCTACGGGTTGTTTAACTGACAGCTTGCCCCCATGTTGTGATGAACGCCCTCGAACCGAGGGCGTTTCATTTTGGATCCGGGAACATCATGACCGACACCGACGTACAAGCCCCGAAAATCGAATTCCCCTGCAAGAACTATCCGATCAAGGTGATCGGTGAAGCTGGCGACGGGTTCACCGACATGGTGATCGAAGTGATGCAGCGCCACGCGCCTGACTTCGACGCCGGCACTCTGGTCACGCGCGACAGCAGCAAGGGCCGCTTTCTCTCCGTGCAGGTGCTGATCACCGCCACCGGTGTCGAGCAGCTGGAAGCCATTCATGTCGACCTGCGTGCCACCGGCCGCGTGCACATGGTGCTGTAGTGGCTGCAGCCGAACTGATCGTGCGCCATCTCGGGCTGGTGGACTATCTGCCGACCCTGGAGGCCATGCGCACGCTGACCGCTGAGCGCGACGAAACCACGCCCGACGAGATCTGGCTGTTGCAGCACCCGCAGGTGTTCACCCAGGGGCAGGCTGGCAAGCCCGAGCACCTGCTGGCACCCGGCGACATTCCGGTGGTGCAGGTCGAGCGCGGCGGGCAGGTAACCTTCCACGGCCCCGGTCAATTGGTCGGCTACCTGATGCTGGATTTGCGTCGCCTTGATCTGGGCGTGCGTGAACTGGTCACGCTGATGGAGCAGGCGCTGGTCGAGGTACTGGCGGGCTATGGCGTCGAGGCAGCGCCCAAGGCTGATGCGCCGGGCGTTTACGTGGGCGGTGACAAGATCGCCTCGCTGGGGCTGCGGGTGCGCCGCGGCTGCTCGTTCCACGGCCTGGCGCTCAACGTCGACATGGACATGACGCCTTTCGGGTGCATCAACCCGTGCGGCTATGCCGGCTTGAAGATGACCCAGTTGAAGGATCTGGTGGCGACGCCGCCTGCCTTCGATGAGGTTGCCAAGCGCCTTGAGCAGGTGCTACGGCAACGCTTGGGCTACGCCTAATACTGCAAGCAACGAAAAAGGGACGCCGAGGCGTCCCTTTTTTTGTTCGTCCGGTAGAGCGTGATCAGTTGACGTTCAGCGCGGGGATCAGGCTGTTGTCGACCTGCTGGCCCGGCACCGGAACCGGTGCAGCCAGGCCCAGATTGTTCTTCTCGAACACCTTGTCGGCGCGGTAGCTGGAGCGTACCAGTGGGCCGGCTGCCACTTCCATGAAGCCCATCTGCAGGCCGATGTCGCGGAAGCGATTGAACTCGTCCGGGCTCACCCAGCGCTTGACCGGCAGGTGGTTACGGGTCGGCTGCAGGTACTGGCCGAGGGTAAGGATGTCCACGCCTACGGCGCGCATGTCCTGCATGGCTTCGAACACTTCGTCATCGGTCTCGCCGAGGCCGAGCATCAGGCTGGTCTTGGTGAGTACGTCGGGACGATGGCGCTTGGCGTGGGCCAGCACGTCGAGCGTCTTGCGGTAACCCGCGCGCGGATCGCGCACTTCACGGGTCAGACGGTTGACGGTCTCGACGTTCTGGGCGAACACCTCGAGGCCCGAATCCACTACGCGCTCGATGCACGCCAGGTCGCCGTCGAAGTCCGGCGTCAGGGCTTCGACCACCACCTGCGGGGTGTTGGCCTTGATCGCCTGGACGCAGGCCGCGTAATGCGCGGCGCCACCGTCGGGCAGGTCGTCGCGGTCCACCGAGGTCAGCACGATGTAGCGCAGAGCCATCAGCTCCACCGACTTGGCGGTGTTCTGTGGCTCTTCCTTGTCCAGCCAGCCGTTCGGGTTGCCGGTGTCCACTGCACAGAAGCGGCAGGCACGGGTGCACACCGAGCCCATCAGCATGATGGTCGCCGTGCCGTTGGACCAGCACTCGCCCATATTCGGGCAATGCGATTCCTGGCAGACGGTGCTCAGGCGATGCTCGCCAACGTTACGCTTGACCGCTTCGAAACGGCTGCCGCCCGGCGCCTTGACCCGCAACCAGCTCGGCTTGGGCTCGTACACCTTGGCTTCGGTCGAGGCGCGGCGCTTCTGGCCGTCCTTGATGGCGGTAATACCCTGTGCGGTGCGGAATTTTTCGCCGCTGGCGATGGGCTTCGGGGGGGCAGTATCGGACATCGAAAATCTCGGCTCCGGTAGGGGCTGCGGTGGCGGAGGGGCAGCTTTTGGCCGCCGCGCAGTGTATCACAGCGCGCGGCGGCAAGCGCCCGACCGTCTGCCCCTGTGGAGCCGCCTCGGGCGGCGATCAGGCGTCCGGCAGCTTGGCGATCACCTTGATCTCGAACTGAAAGCCATACAGCCAGCTCACGCCCACGCAGGTGATATTCGGGAAGGGCGCGTCGCCCCAATACTCGGGCACCACTTCCCAGATGGTCTCGAAGCGCTCTTCGGGATTGACGATGAATACCGTCACGTCGACCACTTCGTCGAAGCTGCAATCTGCGGCCCTGAGCACCGCATTGAGATTCTCGAAGGCCAGGCGAACCTGGGCCTTGAGATCAGGCTCGGGCGAGCCGTCCGGGCGGCTGCCCACCTGGCCGGATACGAACAGCAGGCCGTTGGAGCGCACTGCCGGTGAGTAGCGGTTGCGTTCGTAGAGGGCCTGGCGGCCGGCGGGGAAAACCACGTCGCGCGTTGTCATGTCGTCTCCTCTGGGCCTTTGGCCCGTTCAAGTGATGGATTCACTTTAGAAAGGCTCGGGCGCTGGATAAACCGGCCAGTTCGTTCAACACTGTTTGTAAATCCCAAACAATAAGTGGTTGAGCGGATGGACCGATTCGATGCGATGCGCGCCTTCGCCCGGGTGGTGGAATCAGGCAGCTTCACCAAGGCAGCCGATACCCTGCACATGAGCAAGACCAGCGTGACCCAGCTGGTGCAGCAGCTCGAGGCGCGTTTGCGTGTGCGCCTGCTGAATCGCACTACCCGCAAGGTTGCCGTGACAGCCGATGGCGCTGCCTATTACGAGCGTGTGGTGCGCCTGCTCGCCGACATGGACGACGCCGAGACCAGCCTGTCCGATGCCAGTAGCCAACCCCGTGGGCGCCTGCGTATCGACGTGCCGAGCCCATTCGCGCGGATGATCCTGGTGCCTTCGCTGCCGGCCTTCCATGCCCGCTATCCGGATATCCAGCTCGATCTCGGCGCCAGTGACCGTCTCGTCGACCTGCTCGGCGAGAACGTCGATTGCGTGATCCGCGGCGGGGAAATCACCGATCAATCGCTGATGGCCCGCCGTGTCGGCGACCTGCGTTCCGGCGTCTATGCCGCGCCGGATTACCTGCAGCGCTGCGGTACGCCGCTGCACCCGCAGGAGCTGGTCGACAGCCATCACCGTATCGTCGGCTTCAAGCGGGCGCGGACCGGCAAGCTGTTTGCTTACCGCATGCAGCGCGGCGACGAACGCCTGGAGGTGGAAGGTCGCTACGTGCTGGCCGTGGATGACGGCAATGCCTATCAGGCCGCCGGCCTGGCCGGCTTGGGCGTACTCTGGCTACCCACTTATATGGCCGATGAGCATGTGCAGCGCGGCGAGCTGGTCGAGGTGTTCACGGATTGGCAGTTCGAGCCGATGCCCATGTACATCGCCTATCCGCCCAACCGTCACGTTAGCGCCAAGCTGCGGGTGTTCATCGAGTGGATCGTCGAGCTCATGGCGCTGCATGCGCCGGTGATCGACCGCAGCGACCGCTGAACGACCGGGCAGAGGCGATCCTGTGCCGCGGTTAGCGGCGGCGTTGCGGTAAACTGCATGCCCGTTTCTCCATGATGTTCGTCGCATGTCTCGACCCAAACGCCCCGCATCGCGTTCCTACCGAGTGGCCAAGGCCCCGCCCGCCGAGCTGCGGTTGATCGTGCTGAACAAGCCGTTTGATGTGCTGACCCAGTTCAATGACGACCAGGGCCGCGCCACGCTCAAGGATTTCGTCGCCGTGCCCGGCGTATATCCGGCTGGTCGGCTGGATCGCGACAGCGAAGGTTTGCTGCTGCTCACCAATGATGGGCAGTTGCAGGCGAAGATCGCCGATCCCAAGCACAAGCTGGCCAAGACTTATTGGGTGCAGGTAGAAGGCGAGCCCAGCACGGAACAGCTGAAGCAGTTACGCGACGGCGTGCAGCTCAACGATGGGCCGACGTTGCCTGCCGAGGCTCGGCAATTGGATGAGCCCGAGCTGTGGCCACGCAATCCGCCGGTGCGCTTTCGCAAGAGCGTGCCCACCAGCTGGTTGGAGCTGGTGATTCGCGAAGGCCGTAACCGCCAGGTGCGGCGCATGACGGCAGCGGTCGGCTTGCCGACCCTGCGCCTGGTGCGCGTGCGCATCGGACCCTGGTCCCTAGATGGCCTGCAGCCGGGGGAGTGGCGCGACCTGTCGCCGCGCCTCGATTGAACCGGGCGGCTTAGCCGTCGTAGCCGGCCTTGATCACGCTGATGCCCTTGATCAGCACTTCGCGCCAGCCTTGCAGGGTGGCTGCGTCAGCTTCCCTGTCGTGCTCGATGATGGTCTTGAGCAGCGCTTCCAGCCACAGGTCATAAAGCTCGGGGCGAATATCCATGGCGTTGCGCGCGTGGGTGCAGCCCAGGGCGCGCAGCTTGGTGTCCGGCATGCCGCGGGCGTGCATCACCAAGTTGAGAATGCCCTGGCGCAGCAGCAACTTCTGCGCGGCCATGTCGGTGTGGGCGAATTTCTCACGCACGGCCGGTGAGCTGGCGAGGAAGTGCCGGTAAAAATCGTCGAAAAAGGCCGGGCTGGCACAGCAGCGTCCGTAACTTTGCATGACGCGATCGGTGGCGTTCATGTGTTTCTCCATGGGCAGCAGACAAGGCAATGCGGCGGGCGCCGCGATTCTTTTTGGTTGTTTCAGACGCCTTCCAGGCCAGCGATGACCAGGCTCTTGATGACAAAGCCGAGCACGCCCAGGCCCAGGGCGAAGAACAGGATGAAGGTGCCAAAGCGGCCGGCGCGGGACTTTTTCGCCAGGTCCCAGACGATGAACGCCATGAACAGCACCAGGCCGCCGACTAGCAGGGTCATCATCAGCTCTTCGAAAAACTCGGGTTCCATCCTGACCTCTGCGGCGATCCATCAGCTGCCGCCCAAAGGCTGGCGACAAGGCACAACAAAGGTGTGGATATTACCGCGTTGCTGGCCGGTAGGCGTAGTTGCCCGATGGTCTTAGAACCTATTTACGATCTTTATGCGCCTGAAGCGGTAGCTCAAGGCAAAAGCGGACTTTCCCGGAAAGGGTGGACGACGCTTCACCTACGCGGCCCGACGCGTCCACCGCTCCGAAACCACAATGGTGGACGAAAAAAGCGTCATCCACCCTACGTCCTGACTTTCAGCGATCTCGTGGGAGCGGCTTTAGCCGCGAGTTTTTTATTGAGGCAAACAAAGAGCTCGGGGCTAAAGCCCCTCCTACACGTTTACGAGAACGGCTACTCCCGCCACTTGGCCGCGCAGGTGCTGCAGCGGCAGTTGAGTGCTGGATAGGATCTGCTGCAGCACGAAGCTCGAGCGTACGCTGGACACGCCATCGATCCGGGTCAGGGTGCCGAGCAGCAGCTTCTGGTAATGGTCCATGTCCGGCACCACCACCTTGAGCTGGTAGTCGGCGTCCATCCCGGTAACCAGGCAGCATTCCAGCACTTCCGGGCATTTGCGGATCTCTTCCTGGAAGTGCTCGAAGCGTTCGGGCGTATGGCGATCCATGCCGATCAGTACATAGGCGGTCAGGGTGAGCCCCAGTTGGCGGCGGTCGAGCAGCGCGACCTGGCCAGTGATGTAACCGTCATCCTGCAGTTGTTTGACGCGGCGTGAGCAAGGCGAGGGCGACAGGCCGATACGCTCGGCCAGTTCCTGATTGGATAGCGTCGCGTCGCGCTGCAATTCGGCGAGAATATTCAGGTCGTAGCGATCGAGTTTGTTCATGGTTAACCGATTTCGTTATCAGATTGCTGTTTTGGTGTATTAATCGATTTATTATTGCGCAATTGGTTGTCTGATTAGCAATGTTAGCAATCTTTCTTCACGGCCGTGGGCGTAATCTTTACCTCAGTTTCACGGCCCGGACGACACGTCCACCCGGCTCGCCCAATCAGGGGAGCTGGCGCCGCCGACCCTACCGGGTCGTCACGGCACCCGGGTCCGCACTGCCCAACCAGGCGGGCGACGAAAGCGGCGACAGAATTGCCAGCACAGGACATCTACGAGAGGGGAGGCCGAGAGGTCTCCCCTTTCTTCTTTTCGTGCCTCAGTGATTCTTGCAGCAGGATGCCCAGTGCTTCTTCTTCGACGTTTGGCCGATGCCCGGATTGAAGGCATTGGTCGGGTCCAGCTCGCGGTAGAAGTCCGCCAGGGCCGGTTTGGCGACGTAGAGATGGCCCACGTTGTGCTCGGCCGGGTACTCGGCGCGGCGCTCGTCGAGCAGCTTCCACATCGCGTGCTCCATGGCGATCGGATCGACGCCCTTCTTGACGATGTAGTCCTGGTGGAACACGTGGCAGAAGAAGTGCCCGTAGTAGAGCTTGTGGATGATCTGCGCCTCCATTTGCGCCGGTAGCGTTTCCACCCAGTCGCGGTCGTTGCGGCGCAGGGCGATATCCAGAGCGAGGATGTCCTCGACGCTGCCGGGGTGCGCCTCACGGTAGCGAATCGCCGCACCGGCGATGGCGAAGCGATGCAGAAAGGCCTTGCGGCCCTCGTCGGCGTCGCACTCGAAAAAGGCCCCGGTGCTGGCGCTGCCGAAGTACTCGGCGAGAAAACGCCGGGTTTCTTCCAGGCTGTCGTTGGCCACGCGAATCATCAGGTGATGCTCGAAACGCTCGCGGTAATCGCGCATGCGCGCCGGCAGGTGGCTGGGCAGCAGATTCATGGCCAGCTGAATGATGCGGTCGCTGACGCCGCGCAGGCCGAAGCGCTCGAAGAAGCCGTCGACCCGGCTTTTCATGGCGAAGGCAGCCGGCACTCTGGCGGTGCCGAAGCGGTCGATCAGCAGAAAAGTGTCCTTGCCATATTTCTCGCCGATGTCGAAAGCGGTGCGGTGAATGTATTCACCGGCGATCGGCAGGCTCGGCAGCTGGTTGAGCAGGTGGCGGCGTACCTCGGTCAGGTCGTCCGCGGCGTTGGTGCCGATGTAGAAGACCGTACTCGGCTCCTTGGGGAAAGTGTCCAGGCGCACGGCGAACAGGCACAGCTTGCCAGCCGAGCCCGAGGCTTCGAACAGCCGTGATGGGTCGGCATTGAAACGTGCCGGCGTGTCGGCGTCGACATCGCGTACGTGCTCGCCGTAACGCTGGTCCGAGGCTTTGCCGGCTGCCTCGTTGACCTGGTGCGGGCTGTAGTCGCCGCGCTGCAGGCGCGTGAGGATTTCCTCGGGGCTGTTTCCCAGGTCGATACCCAGGTGGTTGACCAGCTCCAGGGAGCCATCGGCTCTCACTTGGGCATAGAGCGCGAGCTCGGTGTAGGTCGGCCCACGGCGTACCAGCGAACCCCCGGAGTTGTTGCACACACCGCCGAGCACCGACGCGCCGATGCACGACGAACCGATCACCGAATGCGGCTCACGGCCCAGGGGCGCCAGGGCCTGCTCCAGGCGGTCGAGGGTGGCGCCGGGCAGGCATATCACCTGCGAGCCGTCGTTGATCAGCTGTACGCCGGTGATGCGCAGGGTGTTGATCAGCACGATTTCGCGGTCGTAATCGTTACCGTCCGGCGTCGAGCCGCCGGTCAGGCCGGTGTTGGCCGCCTGCATGATGACAATACGGTCGGCGGCCACGGCGGCCTCAAGCACCCGCCACTGTTCCAGCAGGGTGCCGGGGCGCACCACCGCCAGCACGTTGCCCTCGCCGGTGCGGTGGCCCTTGCGAAAGCGCCGGGTGCTTTGCGCGTCGGTGAGCACATGGTCGCGGCCAACGGCGTCGCGTAGCTGTTTTAGCAGGGCGTCGCGGCTGATCATCTCAGAGCTCCCGAACCAGTGAATCGGCACTGATCTGGTCGATGGACCTGGCGCCGGTCAGCACCATGGCCACGCGCATCTCCTTGTCGATCAGGCTCAGCAGGTTGCTCACCCCTGCACCCCCGGCTGCGGCCAGGGCGTAGATGAAGGCGCGGCCGAGCAGCACGGTGTCGGCGCCCAGGGCGATCATGCGCACCACGTCGAGGCCGCTGCGGATGCCGGAGTCGGCGAGAATCTTCAGGTCACCCTTCACCGCGTCGGCAATGGCCGGCAGCGCGCGGGCGCTGGACAGAACACCATCGAGCTGACGACCGCCGTGGTTGGAGACTACGATGCCGTCGGCGCCGAACTTGACCGCGTCGCGCGCATCCTCGGCATCGAGAATGCCCTTGATGACCATTGGGCCGTCCCAGAATTCACGAATCCACTCCAGATCCTTCCAGGAAATCGACGGGTCGAAGTTGGTGCCCAGCCAGCCGATATAGTCGGCTAGGCCGGTCGGGTTGCCTCGGTAGGCGGAGATGTTGCCCAGGTCGTGTGGCTTGCCCATCAGGCCCACATTCCAGGCCCAAGCCGGGTGCGTGAAAGCCTGCAGCATGCGGCGCATGGCTGCGTTCGGGCCGCTCATGCCGGAGTGGGCGTCGCGGTAGCGGGCGCCGGGGGTCGGCATATCCACGGTGAACACCAGGGTGGTTACGCCCGCGGCCTTGGCACGTTCCAGCGCGTTCTTCATGAAGCCGCGATCTTTGAGCACATAGAGCTGGAACCACATCGGCCGGCTGATGGCCGGTGCAACCTCCTCAATGGGGCATACCGATACGGTCGACAGGGTAAAGGGGATGCCCTTGTCCGCCGCTGCCTTGGCGGCCTGCACTTCACCGCGGCGCGCGAACATGCCGGTCAGGCCCACCGGTGCCAGTGCCACCGGCATCGACAGGGTCTCGCCGAACAGCTTCGTTTCCAGGCTCAGCTCGGCCATGTTCTTCAGCACGCGCTGGCGCAGGGCAATGCTGGCCAGATCCTCAACGTTGCGCCTCAGGGTGTACTCGGCATAGGCGCCGCCATCGATGTAATGGAACAGAAACGGCGGCAGGCGGCGCTGGGCGGCGGCGCGGTAGTCGGTGGAGGCAGAAATGATCATGGTTTTGCTTCCCTATCAGTTCGCTGTACAGCGGCCTGTCAGCGACAAAGCCCGAGCTGAGGCGCGGGCTCTGGTTTTGTTAGGCGCTCGTACGGGGCGCCACGTTTTCAAGGCTTCGTTCCAGGCTAGCGCGTCCGCGCAATTGCTTGCCGACTAATGCACCAACATGTTGGTCAGCCAGTAAGCCTGCGCCAAGGTGATCAGGCCGACGAAGGTGGCGAAGATCAGGCTGTGCTTGAGGGTGAAGCGGAACAGGTCCGATTCCTTGCCGACCATGCCGGTCGCGGCGCAGGCTACGGCGATCGATTGCGGCGAGATCATCTTGCCGGTTACCCCGCCGCTGGTGTTCGCCGCCACCAGCAGGGTGTCGCTGACACCGATCTGATGTGCCGTAGTGGCTTGCAGCGAGCTGAAGAGTGCGTTGGACGAGGTATCCGAGCCGGTCAGGAACACGCCCAGCCAGCCGAGGAACGGCGAGAAGAACGGGAAGGCCGCGCCGGTTCCCGCTAGCACCAGGGCAAGGGTAGTCGACATGCCGGAGTAGTTGGTGACGAAGGCGAATGCCAGCACCATACCGATGGACAGGATCGGCCAGCGCAGTTCGTAGAAGGTTTCCTTAAAGGTGGTCAGACCACTTTTAATATTGATCTTCAGAATCAGCATCGACAGCACAGCAGAGAAGAAAATCGCAGTGCCGGTCGCCGAGATCGGATCGAGCTTGAATACGGCAGCGATCGGCGTCGGGTTGGCGACGATGGGGGCGACCTTTACCACCAGCTGATCCAGATGCGGGATCGGCAGCATGAACACCAGGTGATCCAAAGCGCCGCCTGGGGCGAACAGCGCCTTGAAAGGTTTCAGCGTCCAGACGGTGACCATGGCGGTGAGAATCAGGAAGGGCGACCAGGCCTTGAGGATCTGCGCAAAGCTGTAGGGCGACGGTGTGGTGCTGCGCACACCGCCAAAGCCGCCGGCTACCGCAGCGCCACCGGAAGTGCCGGCGACCTGGCTTTCGGCAGCGCGCTTGGGCTGCCAGACCTTGAGGAACAGGGTCAGGCATACCAGGCTGACCAGCGCCGAGGTGATGTCCGGCAGCTCAGGGCCGATGTAGTTGGAGGTGTAGTACTGGGTGATGGCGAAGCTCACGCCAGCCACCAGCGCAGCCGGCCAGGTTTCGCGGATGCCTTTCCAGCCGTCCATCATCGCCACCAGCCAGAACGGCACGATGATCGACAGGATGGGTAGCTGGCGACCTGTCATGGCGCCGATCTTGAAAGCGTCGATACCCGTGACCTGGCCGGCGACGATGATCGGGATGCCCAGGGCGCCGAACGCCACCGGGGCGGTGTTGGCGATCAGGCACAGGCCGGCTGCATAGAGCGGGTTGAAACCAAGGCCGACGAGCAGGGCGGCGGTGATTGCCACCGGTGCGCCGAAGCCCGCTGCGCCTTCCAGGAAAGCACCGAACGAGAAGCCGATCAGCAGTACCTGCAGGCGCTGGTCATCGGTGATCGAAAGCACCGAGCTGCGGATGACTTCGAACTGGCCGCTCTTGACGGTCAGTTTGTAGAGGAACACTGCCGCGACGATGATCCAGGCGATCGGCCACAGGCCGTAGGCGAAGCCATAGCCGGCGGCGGCCAGCGCCATGTCCACCGGCATGCCGAAGGCAGCGATGGCGATGATGATCGACAGCGCCAGAGTGATGCTACCCGCTACATGACCCTTGAGGCGGAATACGGCGAGGGCGAAAAAGAAGAAGACGATGGGGATCACGGCCGCTAGTGCGGACAGGCCAAGGCTGCCGAGCGGTGTGTAGAACTGTTGCCATGTTTGCATGGGAAGGCTCGCTGATTGTTGTTGGTATCGCCTGATCGCGAGCTGCTGGTGATTCACCGAATGCAGGGCAGTTTTGCGAACGGGTTATTATTATTGGTAAGACCAATTTACAAGTGGCAAGCGCCAGAATAATTTCTTTTGCTCGGGTGCGTCAATTTGCGCTGTTTCGACTTTGGTCTGAGGAGTGGTGAAGGGAGCCGTGCTTGTGGCGATAGAGGCCACTGGGTAGGCTGCATGGATTTTCGGCCGCCAGGCGATCTGGCGCCGTTTTTGGGGTGGTGTGGGATGTTGAAGCAATGAATTTCGGTCCGCTGCGCCAGAGGCGTCTGTCCGACGATATCGTCGAGCGCCTGGAGGCGATGATCCTCGAAGGCACGCTCAAGGCCGGTGAGCGCCTGCCAGCCGAGCGGGTGCTCGCCGAACAGTTCGGTGTATCACGGCCTTCGTTGCGTGAGGCTATCCAGAAGCTGGCGACCAAGGGGTTGCTCAGCAGCCGTCAGGGCGGCGGTACCTATGTATGCGAGAACCTTGGCTCGACCTTTAGCGACCCACTGATGCACCTGCTGGAAAGCAGCGCCGACGCCCAGCGCGACCTGCTCGAATTTCGCCATACCCTGGAAGGCTCCTGCGCCTATTACGCGGCACTGCGTGCTACCGATGTGGATCGCCGGCGTCTCACTGAAGCCTTTGAGCGGCTACAGGATTGCTACGGCCGCGCAGGTGAAGTGACCCGTGCCGAGGAGGGCGTGGCGGACGCCAATTTCCACCTGGCCATCGCCGAGGCCAGCCATAACGCTGTGCTACTGCACACCATTCGCGGTCTGTTCGATCTGCTCAAGCGCAACGTGGTCACCAACATCGGTGGCATGTATGCCCTGCGCGGCGAGACCCGCGGCATGCTTAACGCCCAGCATCGTGCTCTATACGAGGCGATCATGCAGGGTCGTGCCGAGGATGCGCGGGCGCTGTCCAATCAGCATATCGATTATGTGCAGGAGGTCTTGGCGGACGTTGTTCAGCAGGAAGCCCGTGAGCAGCGTGCGCAACGGCGCCAGGGGCTGTAGTCAGTCGGTCGGAGTTGCCTGGAAAGGCGAGATGTAAGGGGTTGGAGCGCGCTGCGGTTCGCTTTCGAACCGCAGTGCTTACTCGTCCTTGCCCTTGCTGCGCATGGCGCGCTGCACTTCGCGATCGGCATCGCGCTCTTTCTCGGTGTGGCGCTTGTCGAAATCCTTCTTGCCCTTGGCCAAGGCGATTTCGCATTTGACCAGATGCTGTTTCCAGTACAGAGACAGCGCCACGCAGGTGTGGCCCTTCTGCTGCACGGCGCCGAACAGCTTTTCCAGCTCGCGACGATTGAGCAACAGCTTGCGCGTGCGCGTCGGATCGGCGATGACGTGGGTGCTGGCGGTTTTCAGCGGCGTGATGTGGCAGCCCATCAGCCAGGCTTCGTCGTCCTTGAGCAGGACGTAACTGTCGACCAGTTGAGCCTTGCCGGCACGCAGGCTCTTCACTTCCCAGCCGGCCAGCGCCAGGCCGGCCTCGAAGCGGGACTCCACGAAATAGTCGTGCATCGCCTTCTTGTTCTGGGCGATGCTGCCTTGCGGATGTTTCTTTTGTTTAGCCATAGGCGGCGCATTATAGGGAGTCACGTGACGGTGCGCCATGCGTGCGCGTGCTAAAAGCACTGCGGCAGCTGTCCGCTTGAGCCCTCAAGGCGAATCCTCGACAATATTGGGATACTCGCCTCGGGTTGATGTCTGTAGTAAGAGCATCAGCCCGAGACATCGCGCTGCTGCGATGTCGTCAACCGTGGAAATTCAATCGTTATGAGTACTCACATCCAGCGCTCGGCCTTGCTTCCGTATCCGGCCCAGGCTCTCTACGACCTGGTCAATGATGTCGAGCGCTATCCCGAGTTCTTGCCCTGGTGTGCGTCAAGCGAGGTCGTCGAGGCCAGCGATACGCACATGGTCGCCAGCCTGGAAGTGGCCAAGGCTGGTTTGAGCCAGCGCTTCACCACGCGCAATGTGCTGGTGCCGGGGCAGTCCATCGAACTGAACCTGGAAGATGGCCCGTTCGAGCATCTGCACGGTCAGTGGACCTTCAAGGCATTGGGCGACAAGGCCTGCAAAATTAGCCTGGACCTGACCTTTGACTACGCCGGCCCGATCATGCGCGCAACCCTGGGGCCGCTGTTCAATCAGGCGGCCAACACCATGGTCGACGCCTTCTGCCAGCGGGCCAAGGAGCTGCATGGTCAGTAATCAGTTGTCGGTGGAGGTGGTTTTCGCCGCGCCGGATCGGCAGATGTTGATCAGTCTGCAGTTGCCTGTCGGCGTCACGGTGCGCGAGGCCGCCTTGCAATCTGGCTTGCAGGCGTACTTTGCCGGGCTGGATCTGGCTGCGGCGCCACTGGGAATATTCGGCAAGATCGTTACGTCGCCCGAGACGCAGCGGCTGGAGGAGGGCGATCGTGTGGAAATCTACCGGCCTCTGCTCGCTGATCCGAAAGAGGTGCGTAAACGCCGCGCCGCCCAGGCCGCTGAGCGGGCGAGGAATGCTGACCAGCGTTGAGCTTCCAGATTTCCAGGCGGTAATGAAAAAGCCCCGGCATTTGCCGGGGCTTTTCATTGTGCGCTGCTCGCGAGCTTACTGCGGCGAGGTTTCCAGCGGTTCCGGTGTCGGTACCGGTACGGTTTCGACGTTGTCGACGTCACGCTGGATCTGCTCGAGTACCGAGCCTGGTGCGGCTGGCTCATCTTGTTGCTGAGTCGGTGCCTGTGTCGGGGCGCCATCGCGGCCGAGAATCTGGTCGTCGCGGCTGGTGCCTGGCATGAAGTCGCCGGACAGGCTGACCAACTGGTCGTTGCCGTCGAAGTTGAGCGTTACACGCTCCTGCTGACGCTGGCTGCCGCCGGCCTGCATGCTGTACAGATAATCCCAGCGGTTGGCGTGGAAGGTATCCGTGATCAGTGGGTTACCCATGATAAACCGCACTTGGCGCCGGGTCATTCCGGGGCGCAACTGGTCTATCATGTCCTGCGTGACGACATTGCCCTGTTGGATGTCGATTTTATAAACCCCGGGGAATGAGCAACCGGCGAGTGCGATGAGCCCCATGAAGGTGAGGCTGGTCAGCAGGAGTCTGGTTTTTTGCATCGGTGGGCGTCTTCCACTATCTTGGCTGGGCAACGTAAACCCCGATCATACCCGCAATAAGGGAAGCTGCGAAGCGCTTCCGCGAGAAAGCAGACCATGGTTGAAAATAGCGAACTGCGCAAAGCTGGCCTGAAAGTAACCCTGCCACGGGTCAAAATCCTGCAGATGCTGGACTCTGCCGAGCAGCGTCACATGAGCGCCGAAGATGTCTACAAGTCGCTGATGGATGCGGGCGAGGATGTCGGTTTGGCGACCGTCTACCGCGTACTGACCCAGTTCGAAGCGGCCGGCCTGGTGGTGCGCCATAACTTCGATGGCGGCCATGCCGTGTTCGAGCTGGCTGACGGTGGTCACCACGATCACATGGTGTGCGTGGACTCCGGCGACGTGATCGAATTCTTCGACGCCGAGATCGAGAAACGCCAGAAGGAAATCGTTCGTGAGCACGGTTTTGAGCTGGTGGACCACAATCTGGTGCTTTACGTACGTCGTACCGCTAAATAAGTGTTCGGTTGACAAAAAAGGCGACTTAGGTCGCCTTTTTCATGCCTGCAGGAAATGTTTTCTGCAGATGTCTGTGGGGCGTCAGTTCTGGGCGTTGCTGACCAGTTTACGGGCGTGAGCCAGGGATTCGTCGGTGAGATCAATGCCACCCAACATGCGCGCGACTTCCTCGATACGCTGGGCTTCGCCGAGCTTGCTGACCGCCGTACGGGTGGCGTTGTTGCCACGCACCTTGTGGACGAACAGGTGCTGGTGGCCCTGCGCGGCGACCTGAGGCAGGTGGGTTACGGTCAGCACCTGACCGCGCTCGCCGAGGCGGCGCAACAGCTGGCCGACCACTTCGGCGGTCGGGCCGCCAATGCCCACGTCCACCTCGTCGAACACCAGGGTCGGAACCCGTGAGGTTTGCGCGGTGATCACCTGGATGGCCAGGCTGATGCGCGACAGTTCACCGCCCGAGGCGACCTTGGCCAGTGCCTTGATCGGTTGCCCAGGGTTGGCGCTGACCAGAAACTCGACCTGTTCCAGGCCATTGGCATTTGGCTCGCCGCCTTCGATGGGCTGCAGCTGAATACTGAAGCGTCCGCCTGGCATGCCCAGGGTCTGCATTTCCTTTTCAACCGCCTTGCCGAGTTTGCTGGCGGCCTTCTGGCGCTTGGCGCTGAGTTCGGCCGCCTTTTCCTGGTAGTGACGGCCGTAGGCGGCAAGCTCTTCGCCCAGGCGCTCGGCGGCCTGGTCGTCGGCATTGAGACTTTCCAGTTCGTCGAACAACTGCTGCTGCATGGCGGGCAGTTCGCTGGGGTGGATGCGGTGTTTACGCGCCAGGGTATAGATGGTGTCCAGGCGTTCTTCGAGTTGTTGCTGGCGCTCAGGGTCGGCGTCGAAGTGGTCGAGAAAACGGTTGAGCTCGCCCACTGCTTCCTCGATCTGGATCTGCGCGCTGGCCAGCAGGTTGGTGGCTTCGTTCAGGGCGCCCGGCTGGCCTTGCAGGCCGCTAAGGCGGTTGAGGCTGGCAGTGAGCACCGACAGTACGTTGCCGGCATCGCTTTCGCTGCACTGATCAATCACCTGGCGGCAGGCGCTGAGCAGGCTCTCGGCATTGGTCAGCGCCTTGTGATCCTGCTCCAGTTGCTCCAGTTCGTTGTCACCCAAGCCAAGGTTTTCCAGTTCTTCGAGCTGATAGCTGAGCAACTGATGGCGAGCGCGCTGCTCGTCGCCCTGGGAGGTCACGCGTTCGAGTTCACTGCGGGTCTGCTTCCAGCGTTGCGCGGCCAGTTGTACCTGGCGGGCCAATTCCTGGGCGCCGGCGTATTCGTCGAGCAGCCGGCGGTGGGTGTCGGTCTTGAGCAGCGACTGGTGCTCGTGCTGGCTGTGAATGTCGATCAGCAGCTCGCCCAGTGCCTTGAGGTCGCCGAGCGGGCAGGGCGTGCCGTTGATGTAACCGCGCGAGCGGCCTTCGGCGGTGATGACCCGGCGCAGGATGCACGGCCCGTCGTTATCCAGGTCGCGCTCGGCGAGCCAGGCGTGGGCTTCGGGGATGTCGGCGAGGTCGAAGCTGGCCAGTATGTCCGCCTTGTCGGCGCCTGGGCGAACCACACCGCTGTCGGCGCGATCGCCCAGAGTCAGGCCGAGGGCGTCGAGCATGATCGACTTGCCGGCGCCGGTTTCGCCGCTGATGACGCTCATGCCCCGGTCCAGTTCCAGATCCAGGTGTTCGACGATGGCGTAATTGTGGACGGACAGGTGCACCAGCATGGCGAGGCCTCTCAGGGTTGTTCTGGTTATTTATACAGTGGTTTGCGATGAGGTGGCAATACGCTGACGACTGGCTGCCGGAAAGTGGTAGTGGCCCTTGAAACCCTACAAATCATCCTTATATAGGCGGCAGACGCGCGAGTTGAGGCTCGTCGAATCATTCAGAGGAGAAATGCATGGCTGACGAACAGAACCTGGATCCGCAGACTTCCGAAGCGCAAGCGAACGACGCCGCGCCAAGCGAAGACCTGGCTGCTCGCGTGCAAGCGCTGGAAGAGCAACTGGCGACTGCGCAGGATCAGTCGCTGCGCATGGCTGCCGATCTGCAGAACGTGCGCCGTCGCGCTGAACAGGATGTCGAGAAGGCGCACAAGTTCGCCCTCGAGAAATTTGCCAACGACCTGCTGCCGGTGGTCGACAGTCTCGAGCGTGGTCTCGAACTGTCCAGCGCCGACGACGAATCGATCAAGGCGGTGCGTGAGGGCATGGAGCTGACGCTCAAGTTGCTGCTCGACACCCTCAAGCGCCACCAGCTGGAAGCCATTGACCCTCATGGTGCGCCGTTCAACCCGGAGCATCATCAGGCGATGGCCATGCAGGAAAGCACCAACGTCGAGCCCAACAGCGTGCTCAAGGTGTTTCAGAAGGGCTACCTGCTCAACGGTCGCCTGCTGCGCCCAGCCATGGTCGTGGTCAGCAAGGCCCCGGCCGAGGCGCCGCCATCTATCGATGAGCAGGCTTGAAATCGGCGGGCCACACCCCATTTAGTGAGTCAAGCGTATTAGTGCTACCGCAGCGGTCACGACAACGCGGCGGATATTTCAAAGTTTCGGGAGAGTGAAATGGGCAAAATCATCGGTATCGACCTGGGGACCACCAACTCCTGCGTCTCCATTCTTGAAAACGGTAACGTCAAAGTCATCGAAAACGCCGAAGGCGCGCGCACCACGCCGTCCATCGTTGCTTATGCCAACGATGGCGAGATTCTGGTCGGTCAGTCGGCCAAACGTCAGGCGGTTACCAACCCGCACAATACCCTGTTCGCGGTTAAGCGCCTGATCGGCCGTCGCTTCGAAGAAGACGTCGTGCAGAAAGACATCAAGCTGGTGCCTTACAAGATCGTCAAGGCCAGCAACGGTGACGCCTGGGTGCAGGCCAGCGGCAAGGACATGGCGCCGCCGCAGATCAGCGCCGAAGTGCTGAAGAAGATGAAGAAGACCGCCGAGGACTACCTGGGCGAGCCTGTCACCGAAGCGGTCATTACCGTGCCGGCCTACTTCAACGACAGCCAGCGTCAGGCCACCAAGGACGCCGGCCGCATCGCCGGTCTGGACGTCAAGCGCATCATCAACGAGCCGACCGCTGCAGCCCTTGCCTATGGCATGGACAAGGCCAAGGGCGACCACACCGTGATCGTCTATGACCTGGGCGGCGGTACCTTTGACGTGTCGGTGATCGAAATCGCCGAAGTCGACGGCGAGCACCAGTTCGAAGTACTGGCCACCAACGGTGATACCTTCCTGGGTGGTGAAGACTTCGACATGCGCCTGATCGACTACCTCGTCGACGAGTTCAAGAAAGAGTCCGGCATGGACCTGAAGAACGATCCGCTGGCTCTGCAGCGCCTGAAGGAAGCTGCCGAGAAGGCCAAGATCGAGCTGTCGTCTTCGCAGTCGACAGACGTCAACCTGCCGTACATCACTGCCGATGCCACCGGTCCGAAGCACCTGAACGTGAAGATCTCCCGCGCCAAGCTGGAGTCGCTGGTCGAGGATCTGGTCAGCCGTACCATCGAGCCTTGCCGCATCGCGCTGAAAGATGCCGGTATCGACGTCGGCAAGATCGACGACGTGATCCTGGTCGGCGGTCAGACCCGTATGCCGCTGGTACAGAAGGCCGTTTCCGACTTCTTCGGCAAAGACGCTCGCAAGGACGTCAACCCGGACGAGGCTGTGGCCATGGGTGCTGCCATTCAGGGCGCTGTACTGGCCGGTGACGTCAAGGACGTACTGCTGCTCGACGTCTCCCCGCTGACCCTGGGTATCGAAACCATGGGCGGTGTGATGACGCCGCTGATCGAAAAGAACACCACCATCCCGACCAAGAAGTCGCAGGTGTTCTCGACCGCCGACGACAACCAGAGCGCGGTGACCATTCATGTGCTGCAGGGTGAGCGTAAGCAGGCCGCACAGAACAAGTCCCTGGGCAAGTTCGACCTGGCCGAGATTCCGCCGGCTCCGCGCGGCGTGCCGCAGATCGAAGTGACCTTCGACATCGACGCCAACGGCATCCTGCACGTCGGCGCCAAAGACAAGGCCACCGGCAAGCAGCAGTCCATCGTGATCAAGGCCAACTCCGGTCTGTCCGATGACGAGATCGAGCGCATGGTGCGTGACGCCGAGGCCAACGCCGAGGAAGACCGCAAGTTCGAAGAGCTGGCAGCGGCGCGCAACCAGGGTGATCAACTGGTGCACGCCACCCGCAAGATGCTCACCGAAGCGGGCGACAAGGCGACTGCCGAAGAGAAGGCGGCCATCGAAGCGGCGCTGGGCGAGCTGGAAGTTGCCGTGAAGGGCGACGACAAGGCGGCCATCGAAGCGAAGATGAATGCGCTGTCCGAAGCCACCACTCCGCTGGCGCAGAAGATGTACGCCGAGCAGCCGCAGCCTGGCGCTGCCGGTGCGGCGGATGCTGGCGAAACCAAGGGCTCTGCCGACGACGTGGTCGACGCCGAGTTCGAGGAAGTCAAGGACAACAAGTAAGCCCCGGCTTGCCTGTGTTTGCGCCCTGTCACGCTACGGTGTGGCAGGGTGATCCGCCGCGCGGGGGCTTGCTCCCGCGTTGGCGTGTCTGGACTTTAAGAATTTTGAGAGTGCTAGAAACCCATGTCTAAACGTGACTACTACGAAGTGCTCGGGGTCGAGCGCGGGGCCAGCGAGGCGGAGCTGAAGAAGGCTTACCGTCGCCTGGCGATGAAGCATCACCCCGACCGCAATCCCGGCGACAAAGCGGCCGAAGACGCCTTCAAGGAAGCCAACGAGGCTTACGAAGTGCTGTCCGATGCCGGCAAGCGCAGCGCCTACGATCAGTACGGTCATGCAGGCGTCGACCCGCAAATGGGCGGCGGTGGCGGCTTTGGTGGTGGCGGCGCGAACTTCTCCGACATCTTCGGCGACGTGTTCAGCGATTTCTTCGGCGGCCAGCGTGGCGGTCAGCGCGGTGGTGCGCAGCGAGGCAGTGACCTGCGTTACACCCTGGAGCTGGATCTCGAGGAGGCGGTACGTGGCACCACGGTGACCATTCGCGTGCCGACCCTGGTCAACTGCAAGACCTGCGATGGCTCGGGTGCCAAGAAGGGCACCAGCCCGGTGACCTGTACCACGTGCGGCGGCATCGGCCAGGTGCGCATGCAGCAGGGCTTCTTCTCGGTGCAGCAGACCTGCCCGCGCTGCCACGGCAGCGGCAAGATGATCACCGACCCCTGCGGCTCCTGCCATGGCCATGGCCGTGTCGAAGAGCACAAGACCCTGTCGGTCAAGGTACCGGCCGGTGTCGATACCGGCGACCGTATCCGTCTGTCCGGCGAGGGCGAGGCGGGTACCCTCGGCGGCCCGTCGGGCGATCTGTACGTGGTGGTCAACGTGCGTGAGCACGCGATCTTCCAGCGTGACGGCAAGCACCTGTACTGCGAAGTGCCGATCAGCTTCGTCGATGCGGCTCTGGGCGGCGAGCTGGAAGTGCCGACCCTCGATGGTCGGGTCAAGCTGAAGATTCCGGAAGGCACCCAGACCGGCAAGCTGTTCCGTTTGCGCGGCAAGGGCGTCGCCCCGGTGCGTGGCGGCGGTGCGGGCGATCTGATGTGCAAGGTGGCGGTGGAAACCCCGGTCAATCTCGACCGTCGCCAGCGCGAGCTGCTCGAGGAGTTTCGTCAGTCCCTGGTGGGCAACAGCTCCAATTCGCCCAAGGCCAATGGCTGGTTCGAAGGCGTGAAGCGCTTCTTCGGCGACCTTTAATGCGGTAATGCACGGCGAGCAGCTGGCAGTGGCCGGCTGCTCGCCGTTTGTACTTTGGAGTTATGCATATGCGTATTGCAGTCACGGGCGCCGCCGGGCGCATGGGCAAGAACCTGATCGAGGCCGTTCACCAGGCCGATGGCGTCGTGCTCGGTGCCGCCGTAGCGCGGCCGACCAGCACGTTGCTTGGTGCCGATGCCGGTGAGCTGGCGGGCGTCGGCAAGCTGGGCGTGGCTCTGTACGGCAGCCTGGAGGGCGTGATCGACGAGTTCGACGTGCTGATCGACTTCACCCATCCCGCGGTGACCCTCGAAAACCTGGAAATCTGCCGCCGCGCCGGCAAGGCTATGGTCATCGGCACCACCGGCTTCAGTGCTGCGGAAAAGCAGTTGCTGGCCGATGCCGGCAGAAAGATTCCCATCGTTTTCGCTGCCAATTTCAGCGTGGGCGTGAACCTGTGCCTGAAGTTGCTCGACACCGCCGCCCGTGTGTTGGGTGACGATGTGGACATCGAAGTGCTCGAGGCCCATCACCGTCATAAGGTCGATGCGCCGTCTGGTACTGCGCTGCGCATGGGCGAGGTGGTGGCCAATGCGCTGGGGCGTGACCTGGAAAAGGTCGCGGTTTATGGGCGTGAAGGGCAAACCGGCGCACGTCAGCGCGAGACCATCGGTTTCGCCACGGTGCGCGCCGGTGATGTAGTCGGCGATCACACTGTACTGTTCGCCGCTGACGGCGAGCGCGTGGAGATCACCCACAAGGCGTCCAGTCGCATGACTTTCGCCAAGGGCGCAGTGCGCGCGGCATCCTGGCTGCAGCAGCGCTCGCCAGCGCTTTACGACATGCAGGACGTGCTGGGGCTGAAGTAACCGAAACCGAGGGTGCCAATGGCGCCCTCGGTGGTTATCAGGGGCGACCACGGATCGGATTTCAGGTTTTTGGCCCTGAACGGCTTTCGAAAAAGGCACTTTTCCTGTAAGCTTTCCGCTTTAGTGTGTCCACTAAAAGTTGCGCAGAATGAATCAATCAAAAAAGCGGGATGACCTTCACACGTCATCCCGCTTTTTTACAATCTGCGTTTGCTCCACGATCTACGGGAGGTCTTCTTGAGTAAGCCAGCCATACTCGCCCTTGCTGACGGCAGCATTTTTCGCGGCGAGGCCATCGGGGCCGACGGCCAAACTGTCGGGGAGGTGGTGTTCAACACCGCCATGACCGGCTATCAGGAAATTCTTACCGATCCGTCTTATGCCCAGCAGATCGTTACCCTGACCTATCCACATATCGGCAATACAGGCACCACGCCGGAAGATGCCGAGTCCAATCGCGTCTGGGCTGCGGGCCTGATCATCCGCGATCTGCCGCTGATCGCCAGCAACTGGCGTAACAAGCAGTCGCTGCCCGATTACCTCAAGGAAAACGGCACCGTCGCCATCGCCGGTATCGATACCCGCCGCCTGACCCGCATTCTGCGTGAAAAAGGCTCCCAGAATGGCTGCATCCTGGTTGGTGCCGACGCCACCGAGGAAAAGGCGCTGGAGCTGGCGCGTGGTTTCCCGGGACTGAAAGGCATGGACCTGGCCAAGGAAGTCAGCTGCACCGAGCGCTACGAGTGGCGCTCCAGCGTGTGGAACCTGAAAGATGACAGCCATCCCGAGATCTCTGCCAGCGAGCTGCCGTACCATGTGGTCGCCTACGACTACGGCGTCAAGCTGAACATCCTGCGCATGCTGGTCGAGCGCGGTTGCCGCCTGACCGTGGTGCCGGCGCAGACTTCGGCAAGCGAAGTACTGGCGCTCAATCCCGACGGCGTATTCCTGTCCAACGGTCCTGGCGACCCCGAGCCATGTGACTACGCCATTCAGGCGATTAAGGACGTTCTGGAAACCGACATCCCGGTATTCGGCATCTGCCTCGGCCACCAGCTGCTGGCCCTGGCCTCCGGCGCCAAGACCCTGAAAATGGGTCATGGTCACCACGGTGCCAACCACCCGGTCCAGGACCTCGACACCGGTGTGGTGATGATCACCAGCCAGAACCACGGTTTCGCCGTGGACGAGAACAGCCTGCCGAGCAATCTGCGCCCGATCCACAAGTCGCTGTTCGACGGCACCCTGCAGGGCATCGAGCGTACCGACAAGGACGCCTTCAGCTTCCAGGGTCACCCCGAAGCCAGCCCGGGCCCGAACGATGTCGCCCCGCTGTTCGATCGCTTCATCGAAGCCATGGCCAAGCGCCGCTAAGCCTCGCCGACTGACCCAAGGATTCGAGTAACCGCTATGCCAAAACGTACAGACATCAAAAGTATCCTGATCCTCGGCGCCGGCCCCATCGTCATCGGCCAGGCGTGCGAGTTCGACTACTCCGGCGCCCAGGCCTGCAAGGCCCTGCGCGAGGAAGGTTTCCGCGTCATCCTGGTGAACTCCAACCCGGCCACCATCATGACCGACCCGGCCATGGCCGACGCCACCTACATCGAGCCGATCAAATGGGCCACCGTGGCCAAGATCATCGAGAAAGAGCGCCCCGACGCCCTGCTGCCGACCATGGGCGGCCAGACCGCGCTGAACTGTGCGCTGGATCTGGAGCGTCACGGCGTGCTGGAGAAGTTCGGAGTCGAGATGATCGGTGCCAACGCCGACACTATCGACAAGGCCGAAGACCGCTCGCGCTTCGACAAGGCCATGAAGGACATCGGCCTGGCCTGCCCTGTATCGGGTATCGCCCACAGCATGGAAGAAGCCTACGGCGTGCTCGAGAAGGTCGGCTTCCCGTGCATCATCCGTCCTAGCTTCACCATGGGCGGCACCGGTGGCGGCATCGCCTACAACCGCGAAGAGTTCGAGGAAATCTGCACCCGTGGTCTGGACCTGTCGCCGACCAACGAGCTGCTGATCGACGAGTCGCTGATCGGCTGGAAGGAATACGAGATGGAGGTGGTCCGCGACAAGAAGGACAACTGCATCATCGTCTGCTCCATCGAGAACTTCGACCCGATGGGCGTGCACACCGGTGACTCGATCACCGTGGCGCCGGCCCAGACCCTGACCGACAAGGAATACCAGATCCTGCGTAACGCCTCCCTGGCGGTGCTGCGCGAGATCGGCGTGGAAACCGGCGGCTCCAACGTGCAGTTCGGCATCTGCCCGAATACCGGCCGCATGGTCGTCATCGAGATGAACCCGCGTGTGTCGCGCTCCTCGGCGCTGGCCTCCAAGGCCACCGGTTTCCCGATCGCCAAGATCGCTGCCAAGCTGGCTGTGGGTTACACCCTCGACGAACTGCAGAACGACATCACCGGCGGTCGCACCCCGGCGTCCTTCGAGCCGGCCATCGATTACGTGGTCACCAAGATCCCGCGTTTCGCTTTCGAGAAATTTCCCAACGCCGACGCCCGCCTGACCACGCAGATGAAGTCCGTCGGTGAGGTCATGGCCATCGGTCGGACCTTCCAGGAATCCCTGCACAAGGCGCTGCGCGGCCTGGAAGTCGGCGTGTCCGGCTTCGATCCGAAGCTCGATCCGGCTGACCCGGAAGCCGAAAGCACCCTCAAGCGCGAGCTGATCGTGCCGGGCGCCGACCGCATCTGGTACGTGGCCGACGCCTTCCGCGCCGGCAAGACCGTCGAGGAAGTGTTCGAACTGACTCGCATCGACGAATGGTTCCTGGTGCAGATCGAAGACCTGATCAAGGACGAGCAGCGCATCCAGACCCTGGGCCTGTCGAGCATCGACCGCGACCTGATGTTCAGCCTCAAGCGCAAGGGTTTCTCCGATGCGCGCCTGGCCGCGCTGCTCGGCGTCACCGAGAAGAACCTGCGCAGCCATCGTCACAAGCTCAAGGTGCTGCCGGTCTACAAGCGCGTCGACACCTGCGCCGCCGAGTTCGCCACCGACACCGCCTACATGTACTCGACCTACGAGGAAGAGTGCGAGGCCAACGCCAGTGGTCGCGACAAGATCATGATTCTCGGCGGTGGCCCGAACCGTATCGGCCAGGGCATCGAGTTCGATTACTGCTGCGTGCACGCCGCACTGGCCATGCGTGAAGACGGTTACGAGACCATCATGGTCAACTGCAACCCGGAAACCGTTTCCACCGACTACGACACCTCCGACCGCCTGTACTTCGAACCGGTGACCCTGGAAGACGTGTTGGAAATCGTTCGCGTCGAGCAGCCCAAGGGGGTGATCGTTCAGTACGGCGGCCAGACCCCGCTGAAGCTATGCCGCGCCCTGGAAGAAGCCGGCGTGCCGATCATCGGCACCAGCCCGGACGCCATCGACCGCGCCGAAGACCGCGAGCGTTTCCAGCAGATGGTGCAGCGCCTTGGCCTGCGTCAGCCGGCCAACGCCACCGCGCGCAGCGAAGAAGAAGCGCTGACCCTGTCCAAGAACATCGGTTACCCGATGGTGGTGCGCCCGTCCTACGTACTGGGCGGCCGAGCGATGGAAATCGTCTACCAGGAAGAAGAGCTCAAGCGCTACATGCGCGAAGCGGTGAAGGTGTCCAACGACAGCCCGGTGCTGCTGGATCGCTTCCTCAACTGCGCCATCGAGGTGGATGTGGACGCGGTCAGCGACGGCGAAGTCGTGGTGATCGGCGCGATCATGCAGCACATCGAGCAGGCCGGCGTTCACTCCGGTGACTCAGCGTGTTCGCTGCCGCCGTACTCGCTGCCGGCGCATATCCAGGACGAGATCCGCGACCAGGTCAAGAAGATGGCTCTGGAACTGGGCGTCATCGGCCTGATGAACGTGCAGATGGCCGTGCAGGGCGAGGACATCTACGTGATCGAGGTCAACCCGCGTGCCTCGCGTACCGTGCCGTTCGTATCCAAGTGCATCGGCGAGTCGCTGGCCAAGGTCGCAGCCCGTGTGATGGCTGGCAAGAGCCTGGCCGAGCTGGGGTTCACTCAGGAAATCATCCCGCCGTTCTTCAGCGTCAAGGAAGCGGTGTTCCCGTTCAACAAGTTCCCGGGTGTCGACCCGATCCTCGGCCCGGAAATGAAGTCCACCGGCGAAGTAATGGGCGTCGGCGACAGCTTCGGCGAAGCCTTCGCCAAGGCGCAGATGGGCGCTAGCGAGATTCTGCCGAACGCAGGCGTCGCCTTCATCAGTGTTCGCGAAGACGACAAGCCAGAGGCCATTCAGGTCGCCCGCGATCTGGTCGCGCTGGGCTTCGAAGTGGTGGCCACAGCCGGCACCGCCAAGGTGATCGAGGCCGCCGGCCTGCCGGTGCGCCGCGTCAACAAGGTGACCGAAGGTCGTCCGCACGTGGTCGACATGATCAAGAACGACGAAGTCACCCTGATCATCAACACCACCGAAGGCCGTCAGTCGATCGCTGACTCCTACTCCATTCGTCGTAACGCGCTGCAGCACAAGATCTACTGCACCACCACCATCGCGGCGGGGCAGGCGGTCTGTGAGGCGCTCAAGTTCGGTCCCGAGAAGACCGTGCGCCGTCTGCAGGATCTGCATGCAGGAATCAAGGCATGAACAAGTACCCCATGACCACCCAGGGCGCTCGCGCCCTGGAAGAAGAGCTGGCACACCTGACCAAGGTGCGTCGCCCGGCGCTCAGCCAGGCCATCGCCGAGGCCCGTGAGCTGGGTGACCTCAAGGAAAACGCCGAATACCATGCCGCCCGCGAGGAGCAGGGCATGGTCGAGGCGCGTGTGCGTGACATCGAAGGCCGCCTGCAGAATGCGGTGATCATCGATGTCACCACTATCGCCCACACCGGCAAGGTGATCTTTGGCACCACCGTGGAAATCGCCAACGTCGAGACCGACGAAAGCGTGACCTACCAGATCGTTGGCGAAGACGAAGCCGACATCAAGCAGGGCAAGCTGTCCGTAGGTTCGCCCATCGCTCGTGCCCTGGTGGGCAAGAACGAAGGTGACGTGGTTGGCGTTAACACGCCCAGTGGTCTGGTCGAGTACGAGATTGTCGAAGTTAGTCACGTCTGATCGCACGGCTGCGCGTGACAGCGCAGCCAATGCCTGGATGCTGCTGCAGACCCTCTGGGTCGGCGGCATCTGGATCCTGCACTTTCTGGTGCTGCCGGGTCTCGCCAGTGTCGGTCTGGCGTCCTTGCTGATCGAAGAAGTCGCGCGCACCCTGGTGCCGCAGATGGTCGGCATTACGCTGGGCGCAGCGCTGCTGCAGCTCTTGCTGCTGGTTCGGCAGTATGGGTTGGCGACGCTGTGGCGAGTGCGCAGCGGGCAGTTGCTGCTCGCAGTGCTGGTCGTCTCGCTGGCCTTTCTGATTTCGCTGGTGCTGTGGCCGCAGGCTGTACGCTGGCAGCTGTTCAGCTACCTGCTGCTGGCGTTCTTCGGCGTGTTGCTGGTGCTGCAGCCCGTGCCTTGCAAGAGCGGGGCAGCCGACCCGCAGGTCGGCTGATCACCTGAATCAGCCCTGATAGCGGCTGATGTTGGACAGGTTGCGATTGGCCTTGGGGTTCTTGCGGTACAGCAGCGCCATTTTGCCAATGACCTGCGCCAGCTCGGCATTACCGGCCTTGCACAGTTCTTCGATCACCGCCAGGCGGTCGTCGCGCTCGGTCACACGCACCTGAATTTTGATCAGTTCGTGGTCATTCAGCGCGCGTTCGAGTTCGGCCACTACGCCTTCGGTAACACCGTTGTCGGCGACGATCAATACCGGTTTCAGGTGGTGGCCGATAGATTTGAACTGTTTCTTCTGCTCTTGAGTGAGCGGCATAATCTGAACCCTGCGTATTAATCTGGGAAAGCGGGCTATTTTAACCGAGCCGCCCGAGGCCCGCCCAGTTATTCATTCTGTTCTCTTGAGGTGTTGTGTGGCCCGTTCCAAGACCAGCCAGCGTTGGCTGAAAGAGCATTTCGACGATCCGTACGTCAAAATGGCGCAAAAGGACGGTTACCGTTCACGTGCCAGTTACAAGCTGCTGGAAGTGCAGGAGAAGGATCGCATCCTGCGCCCCGGCATGACCGTGGTCGACCTCGGCGCTGCGCCGGGCGGCTGGTCCCAGGTCACCAGCCGGGTGATCGGCGACAAGGGTCGGCTGATCGCCTCCGACATCCTGGAGATGGACAGCATCCCGGATGTCACCTTCATTCAAGGCGATTTCACTGACGACGCCGTGTTCGCCCAGATTCTTGAGGCCATCGACAATAATCCCGTCGACCTTGTGATTTCCGATATGGCCCCCAATATGAGTGGGGTGAGGGCCGCCGATCAGCCGCGCGCGATGTACTTGTGCGAGCTGGCGCTGGATCTGGCTGGCCGGGTGCTCAAGCCCGGCGGCGATTTCCTGATCAAGATCTTCCAGGGCGAGGGTTTCGACGAGTACCACAAGGAGGTGCGCCGTCAGTTCGACAAGGTGCAGATGCGCAAACCCCTGTCGTCCCGTGACCGCTCCCGCGAGCAGTATCTGCTGGCCCGAGGCTTCAAGGGGCCGGTGGCCGAGTAAAACCAATGGCGTGGTTGTCAGTCCAAGCCAAGACGCGCATCGTAATGGGCAGACGTCTCATAAAGGGTTACAGACGGTGTCAGCCACGAACGGGCGTTTGTAGTAAGTTAGATCGGTTTATAACTGGTCGTCATGCGAAGCACGCTTCGGCAAGGGGCCTGCTTCAGAGGGTAGCTAATTGAACGACATGGCAAAGAATCTGATCCTGTGGCTGATCATCGCCGCCGTCCTCGTCACGGTGATGAACAACTTCTCCAGCCCCAGTGAGACCAACAAGCTCAACTACTCGCAATTCATCGAGCAGGTGCAGAGCGGTGGGGTCAAGCGCGTCACCGTCGATGGCTACATCATCAGCGGCCTGCGTTCCGACGGCTCCTCGTTCGAAACCGTGCGCCCGGCGATCCAGGATAACGGCCTGATCAAGGACTTGATGGACAACAACGTCGAGATCGTTGGCAAGCAGCCAGAGCAACAGAGCATCTGGACTCAGCTGCTGGTCGCCAGCTTCCCGATTCTGGTGATCATCGCCGTGTTCATGTTCTTCATGCGCCAGATGCAGGGCGGTGCAGGCGGCAAGGGCGGGCCAATGAGCTTCGGCAAATCCAAGGCGCGCCTGCTCTCCGAAGATCAGGTCAAGACCACCTTTGCTGACGTCGCCGGCTGCGACGAGGCTAAGGAAGAGGTCAGCGAGCTGGTCGAGTTCCTGCGCGATCCGGGCAAATTCCAGCGCCTCGGCGGTCGTATTCCTCGCGGCGTGCTGATGGTCGGCTCGCCAGGTACCGGTAAGACGCTGCTGGCCAAGGCCGTTGCCGGCGAAGCCAAAGTGCCGTTCTTCACCATTTCCGGTTCCGATTTCGTCGAGATGTTCGTCGGTGTCGGTGCCTCCCGCGTGCGCGACATGTTCGAGCAGGCCAAGAAACATGCCCCCTGCATCATCTTCATCGACGAGATCGACGCCGTCGGTCGCCACCGTGGCGCTGGCATGGGCGGTGGTCATGACGAGCGCGAGCAGACCCTCAACCAGCTGCTGGTGGAGATGGACGGTTTCGAAATGAATGACGGCATCATCGTCATCGCCGCCACCAACCGTCCGGACGTGCTCGATCAGGCCCTGCTGCGTCCGGGTCGTTTCGATCGTCAAGTGGTCGTCGGCCTGCCGGACATCCGCGGCCGCGAGCAGATTCTCAACGTGCACATGCGCAAGATCCCGATGGGCGAAGACGTCAAGGCTGCGGTCATCGCCCGCGGTACGCCGGGCTTCTCCGGTGCCGACCTGGCCAACTTGGTCAACGAGGCGTCGCTGTTCGCTGCTCGCGCGGGCAAGCGACTGGTGGAGATGAAAGAGTTCGAACTGGCCAAAGACAAGATCATGATGGGCGCCGAGCGCAAGACCATGGTCATGTCCGATAAGGAAAAGCTCAACACCGCGTATCACGAGGCGGGCCATGCCATCGTCGGTCGCCTAGTGCCCGAGCACGATCCAGTCTACAAGGTCACCATCATTCCCCGCGGCCGCGCCCTGGGCGTAACCATGTTCCTGCCCGAGGAAGATCGCTACAGCCTCAGTAAACGTGCGCTGACCAGCCAGATCTGTTCGCTTTACGGTGGCCGTATCGCCGAGGAGATGACCCTGGGCTTCGACGGCGTCACCACCGGTGCGTCCAACGACATCATGCGGGCCAGCCAGATCGCCCGGAACATGGTCACCAAGTGGGGCCTTTCCGAAAAACTCGGCCCACTTCTGTATGCCGAAGACGAAGATCAGCCCTTCCTGCGCGGTGGTGGTGGTTCCTCCGGTGCCAGCGTGTCGGGTGAAACGGCCAAGCTGATCGACTCCGAAGTGCGCGCAGTCATCGACGGCTGCTACAACACTGCCAAGCAGATTCTGACCGACAACCGCGACAAGCTCGATGCCATGGCTGAAGCGCTGATGAAGTTCGAGACCATCGACATCGACCAGATCGACGACATCATGAGTGGTCGTCCGGTTCGCGAGCCGAAGGACTGGACGGGTGGCGGCAACGGTGCCGGCACGCCTTCTGCCAAGCCTGACGAAGCAGATCGTCCCGAGAAGCCCATCGGCGGCCCTGCTGCCGAGGTATAAAAGTCTTCTCATGTCTCTTGTGCAAAAAAACAACCGGCTGCCTTGTGGCAGCCGGTTTCTTGATTTAAGCCGTCCGCAAGTGATGGGCATCCTCAACGTCACCCCAGATTCCTTTTCCGACGGTGGTCGCTTCGCTCTTCGCGATACGGCGCTATGGCATGCCGAAGGCATGGTGCGTGCCGGTGCGACGCTGATCGATATCGGCGGCGAATCCACGCGTCCCGGCGCTGCGCCGGTGTCGGTGGTCGAGGAGTTGGAGCGGGTTGCGCCCATGGTGGAGGCGGTCGCCGCCGAGCTGGACGTGATTATCTCCGTGGATACTTCCACGCCTGAGGTGATGCGCGAGTCGGCCAAGCTGGGTGCCGGGTTGATCAACGATGTTCGCTCGCTGCAGCGGGAGGGTTCGCTGCAGGCTGCTGTCGAAAGCGGTTTGCCGGTGTGCCTGATGCATATGCGGGGTGAGCCAACGACCATGCAGCAAAGCCCTCAGTACGATGACGTGCTACAAGCCGTGGCCGATTTTCTGCGCGAGCGGCTGGCCGTCTGCGAGGCGGCCGGTATCCCGGCGCAGCGCATCGTGCTCGACCCTGGTTTCGGCTTCGCCAAGACCTTGGAGCACAACCTCAGCCTGTTCAGACGTATGCCGGCGTTGCAGGAATTTGGTCTGCCGCTGCTGGTCGGCGTGTCACGCAAGAGTATGATTGGCGCCGTGCTGGGCCGCGAGGTCGATGGTCGTCTGTACGGCAGCCTGGCCCTGGCGGCCCTGGCGGTCGCCAAGGGCGCGCATATCCTGCGCGTGCACGATGTGGCGGAAACCGTGGACGTGGTGCGCATGGTCGCTGCGGTCGAAGCGGCGCAGTGAATAGAAAAAGGGAGTTGTCGTTTTGAGTCGCAAGTATTTTGGCACCGACGGTATCCGTGGGCGCGTCGGTCAGTACCCCATCACGCCGGACTTCATGCTCAAGCTGGGCTGGGCCGCCGGTATGGCGTTTCGCAAACAGGGCAAGTGTCGCATCCTGATCGGCAAGGACACGCGCATTTCCGGCTACATGTTCGAGTCGGCACTCGAGGCTGGGCTCTCCGCAGCCGGGGCTGACGTGATGCTGCTGGGGCCGATGCCGACGCCGGCGATCGCCTACCTGACGCGTACCTTCCACGCCGAGGCTGGCATCGTTATCAGTGCTTCGCACAATCCGCACCACGACAACGGCATCAAGTTCTTCTCGGGGCAGGGTACCAAGCTGCCGGATGAAGTCGAGCTGATGATCGAAGAACTGCTCGATGCGCCTATGACCGTGGTCGAGTCCGAGCAGCTCGGCAAGGTATCGCGAATCAACGACGCCGCCGGCCGCTATATCGAATTCTGCAAGAGCAGTGTGCCGACCAGCACCAACTTCTCCGGGTTAAAGATCGTGCTCGACTGCGCCCACGGTGCAGCCTACAAGGTCGCGCCGGCGGTATTTCAGGAGCTTGGCGCCGAGGTTTCAGTATTGTCGGCCCAGCCCAACGGGCTGAATATCAATGCCGATTGCGGTTCGACCCATATCGAGAACCTTCAGGCCGAAGTGACGGCGCGTCACGCTGACCTGGGTATTGCCTTCGATGGTGATGCCGATCGGGTATTGATGGTCGATCACACCGGTGCGGTGGTGGATGGCGATGAGCTGCTGTTCATCATTGCCCGGGATCTGCAGGCCCGCGGCAAGCTGCAGGGCGGTGTCGTGGGTACGCTGATGAGCAATCTGGGTCTGGAGCTTGCGCTCAAGGAGCTGGATATTCCCTTTGTGCGAGCCAATGTCGGTGACCGCTACGTGATCGCCGAGCTGCTCGAGCGCGGCTGGCAGGTCGGCGGTGAGAATTCGGGTCATCTAGTGTGCTTCCAGCATGTGACGACTGGCGATGCCATCGTTGCTGCGCTGCAGGTGCTTCTGGCCATTCGTCGCCGCGGTCAGAGCCTGGCGGAAGCCCGTCAGGGGCTGCGCAAGTGCCCGCAAGTATTAGTCAATGTGCGTTTCGGCGGTGGCGTCGATCCGCTCAAGCACCCGGATGTACAGGCGGCCAGCGACAGTGTGACCGAACGCATGGCCGGGCGTGGCCGGGTGCTGCTGCGCAAGTCCGGTACCGAGCCACTGGTGCGGGTAATGGTCGAAGGCGAGGACGAAACTCAGGTTCGAGCCTATGCCGATGAATTGGCTGAAATTGTCTCGCGTGTCTGTGCTTGATTCGGCTTGCCAGTCCACAAGCGGTTGGGTAACATCTGCGCCCTCTTTGACCAACGAGGTAAAGCATGCGTCGCTCAATGGTTGCTGGTAACTGGAAAATGCACGGTACCCGCGCCAGTGTCGCAGAGCTGATCGATGGTCTGAATCGGCAGGCGTTGCCTGTCGATGTCGAGGTTGCGGTGTTTCCTGTCAGTCTTCACCTTTGTCAGGTTGTTGAGGGGCTCAAGGATCTTGCGGTGTCGGTAGGCGCGCAGGATTGCGCCGTCGAAGCGGGGCAGGGTGCATTGACCGGAGAGGTGTCGAGCGATCAGTTGCGCGATGTCGGTTGCGAGTTGGTGCTGATCGGTCATTCCGAGCGTCGCCTGATTCTGGGTGATAGCGAAGAGCAGGTCGTACGCAAGTTCGCGGCGGCTCAGGTCGCTGGGCTGGTGCCGGTGCTGTGCGTTGGGGAAACCCTGGAGCAGCGCGAGGCGGGTGAAACCCTCAAGGTGGTTGCCGGCCAGCTCGATAGTGTGATCGATGCGCTGGGTGTTTCGGTGCTTGCAGGTGCAGTTGTGGCGTATGAGCCGGTCTGGGCCATTGGTACTGGGCTGACGGCGACGCCTCAGCAGGCGCAGGACGTGCATGCGGCCATTCGTGCGCAAGTCGCAGCGAAAGACCCGCAGGTAGCGAGTGGGTTGAGAATTCTTTATGGCGGCAGCGTCAAGGCCGCCAATGCAGCCGAGCTTTTCGGCATGCCTGATATCGATGGGGGGCTTGTGGGTGGGGCCTCTCTGAATGCGGATGAGTTCGGTGCGATTTGTCGCGCTGCAGGAAACTAAGAATATGCTGGAAACAGGCGTTGTAGTTCTTCATCTGCTGGCTGCGATCGGCGTGGTTGTGCTGGTTCTGCTGCAGCAGGGTAAAGGTGCCGATGCAGGTGCTTCGTTCGGCGCGGGAGCTTCCAATACCGTTTTCGGTAGCCAAGGAAGTACTACCTTTCTGAGTCGAGTTACTGCTATACTCGCCGCCAGTTTTTTCATTACCAGCTTGGGGTTAGCGTATTTTGCTAATCAAAAGTCTGATACACTGGGTCAGGCTGGTTTGCCGGATCCGGCGGTGATGGAAGCGCCGCAGAGCAACAAGCCTGCGGAAGATGTACCGGTGCTTGAGCAACAACAAGCGCCAGCTTCGGGAGAGCAAGACGTACCTCAGGCTCCCGAAACGAAGTAAGTATCAAATTGCCGAGGTGGTGGAATTGGTAGACACGCTACCTTGAGGTGGTAGTGGCCATAGGCTGTAGGGGTTCGAGTCCCCTTCTCGGTACCAATTGAACAGAAAAGCCCGCTGCATGCGGGCTTTTCTGTATCTGGGGGGTTGGTTGACCCGTGCGGCGTTTCAGCCGTATAATCCGCTCCCAGTTTTAGCGCGGGGTGAACAGTCCGGTAGCTCGTCGGGCTCATAACCCGAAGGTCTTTGGCTCAAGTCCATCCCCCGCAGTCGGTTTTCATTGAGCCCCTTTCAAGGGGCTTTTTGTTACTTGGCAGACAGATTTTCCGCCGTCTGGGCGGTCTTGTAGATGGGCGTTTCGCCCATTTTTTATTTGCACAGCATGCGCGAGGGGTTCAGGTGTCGAGCAAGCTAGAACAGTTGCAGGCCTTGGTGGCCCCAGTAGTCGAAGCGCTTGGCTACGAATGCTGGGGTATCGAGTTCCTGTCTCAGGGGCGGCACTCGCTGCTGCGTATCTACATCGATCATGCCGACGGCATTCTTATCGACGATTGCGAGAAGGTCAGTCGGCAGATCAGTGGCGTTCTCGACGTCGAGGATCCCATCAGTGCCGAATACACTCTCGAGGTGTCGTCGCCTGGCATGGATCGGCCACTGTTTACGTTGGCTCAGTTCGCCAGTCACGTCGGCGAGCAGGTGAAAATCAAGTTGCGCTCGCCGTTCGAAGGGCGCCGCAACTTCCAGGGTCTGCTCCGCGGTGTGGAGGAAGAGGACGTGGTGGTGCAGGTGGATGACCACGAGTTTCTTTTGCCGATCGACATGATCGACAAGGCCAACATTATCCCCCGATTTGATTGAGACACGGATCCTGCGGGATCGGAATGTGTGGATCCCAATGGATTGCGAAAGGCGAGGCGTACGATGAGCAAAGAAGTACTGCTGGTTGTTGAGTCGGTATCCAATGAAAAGGGCGTACCGGCCGCTGTGATTTTCGAGGCGCTCGAGTTGGCGCTGGCCACAGCGACCAAGAAACGTTTTGAAGACGAAGTCGAACTGCGTGTGTCGATCAATCGTCAGAGTGGTAACTACGAGACCTTCCGTTGCTGGACCGTGGTCGACGAAGAAAACTTCGAAGACCCGGCTCATCAGGTAACGACCGACATGCCGCGTGCTGTCGAGGCCAATGCCAAGGTCGGCGACGTGCTCGAGGAGAAGATCGAATCCATCGAGTTCGGTCGTATCGCTGCGCAGACCGCCAAGCAGGTCATCGTGCAGAAGGTTCGTGAAGCCGAGCGCGCCCAGGTGGTCGAAGCCTACCGCGAGCGGTTGGGTGAGATCATCGCCGGTACCGTCAAGAAGGTTACCCGCGACAGCGTCATCGTCGATCTGGGTGCCAACGCCGAGGCCCTGCTGGCGCGCGAAGACATCATCCCGCGGGAGACTTTCCGTGTTGGTGTGCGCCTGCGTGCACTGCTCAAGGAAATCCGCACCGAGAACCGCGGCCCTCAGCTGATCCTGTCGCGTACCGCGCCGGAAATGCTGATCGAGCTGTTCCGCATCGAAGTGCCGGAGATCGCCGAAGGCCTCATCGAGGTCAAGGCCGCCTCCCGAGACCCGGGTTCGCGCGCCAAGATCGCGGTGCGTTCCAAGGACAAGCGCATCGATCCGCAGGGTGCCTGCATCGGCATGCGCGGTTCGCGCGTTCAGGCTGTTTCCGGCGAGCTGGTTGGCGAGCGTGTGGATATCGTGCTGTGGGACGACAACCCGGCGCAGTTCGTCATCAACGCCATGTCGCCGGCCGAAGTCGCGGCGATCATCGTCGATGAAGATGCCCACGCGATGGACATCGCCGTTGGCGAAGACAACCTGGCGCAGGCGATTGGTCGTGGTGGCCAGAACGTGCGCCTGGCTAGCCAACTGACTGGCTGGACGCTGAACGTGATGACCGAGGCGGACATCCAGGCCAAGCAGCAGGCCGAGACCGGCGATATCCTGCAGGGCTTCATCGACGAGCTGGAAGTCGACGAAGAACTGGCTCAGGTGCTGGTCGAAGAAGGCTTCACCAGCCTGGAAGAAATCGCCTATGTGCCGATGGAAGAGATGCTCAGCATCGACGGTTTCGACGAAGAAATCGTCAACGAACTGCGCTCTCGGGCGAAGGATCGTTTGCTGACCAAGGCTATCGCCACGGAAGAAAAACTGGCAGACGCCCAGCCGGCCGAAGACCTCCTCGAAGTCGAGGGTATGGACAAAGGTTTGGCACAGGAACTGGCAGTACGCGGGGTGGTTACCCGTGAAGACCTGGCCGAGCAGTCGATCGACGACCTGCTCGACATCGACGGCATCGACCAAGAGCGTGCCGGCAAGCTGATCATGGCCGCCCGAGCCCACTGGTTCGAGTAAGTTTTACGGCCTGAGGAGAGAAGTGCATGACGCAAGTCACGGTGAAAGAACTGGCCCAAGTGGTCGACACACCGGTAGAGCGCCTGCTGCAGCAGATGCGAGAGGCGGGTTTGCCGCACAGCAGTGCCGAGCAAGTTGTCACCGATAACGAAAAGCAGGCCCTGCTTGCTCACCTGAAGAGCAGCCACGGCGACAAGAAAGCCGAGGAACCGCGCAAGATTACCTTGCAGCGCAAGACCACCAGCACCCTCCGGGTTGCTGGTAGCAAGACCATCAGCGTTGAAGTGCGCAAGAAGAAGACCTTCGTCAAGCGCAGCAACGAAGAGATCGAAGCCGAGAAACAGCGCGAGCTCGAAGAGCAACGTGCTGCGGCGGAAGCTGCTCGCCTGAAGGCCGAGGAAGAAGCCAAGCGCCAGGCCGAAGAAGAAGCCAAGCGTCAGACGGCTGCAGCCCCGGCTGAGCGCGCTGTCGAAGCGACTGCGGCTCCGGCCACTGTCGATGCGCCAGTTGCCCCGGTTGTCGAGGAGCGCAAGAAGGAAGAGCCACGCCGGCCCGATAAGGCACGTAGTGACGATGCCGATCGTCGTGGTGGTGAGCGCAAGACCACTCAGCACCGCCCGACCGTCAAGGAAAAGGCACCTGCCCCACGTGTGGCGCCGCGTACCATTGACGAAGAGAGCGATGGCTTCCGTCGCGGTGGCCGTGGCAAGTCCAAGCTCAAGAAGCGCAACCAGCATGGCTTCCAGGCTCCGGCCGGCCCGGTGGTGCGTGAAGTGTCGATCGGCGAGACCATCACCGTGGGCGAACTGGCCCAGCAGATGTCGGTGAAGGCTGCTGAAGTCATCAAGTTCATGTTCAAGATGGGCACGCCTGCCACCATCAACCAGGTGCTGGACCAGGAGACCGCTCAGCTGGTCGCCGAAGAGCTCGGCCACAAGGTCAAGCTGGTCAGCGACAACGCGCTCGAAGAGCAGTTGGCCGAGTCTCTGAAGTTCGAAGGTGAGGCGATTTCCCGTGCGCCGGTGGTGACCGTAATGGGTCACGTCGACCATGGTAAGACCTCGCTGCTCGACTACATTCGTCGTGCCAAGGTCGCGTCCGGTGAAGCCGGTGGTATCACGCAGCATATCGGTGCCTACCACGTGGAAACCGAGCGCGGTATGGTGACCTTCCTCGATACCCCGGGTCACGCTGCGTTCACTCAGATGCGCGCCCGTGGTGCCAAGGCTACCGACATCGTCATCCTCGTGGTGGCGGCCGACGACGGCGTGATGCCGCAGACCCAGGAAGCGGTTCAGCACGCGAAAGCGGCTGGCGTGCCGATCGTGGTCGCGGTGAACAAGATCGACAAGCCCGATGCCAACCCGGACAACATCAAGAACGGCCTGGCCGCACTCGATGTGATTCCGGAAGAGTGGGGCGGCGACGCACCCTACGTGCACGTCTCGGCCAAGATGGGTACCGGCGTGGACGAACTGCTCGAAGCGGTTCTGCTGCAGGCCGAAGTGCTCGAACTCAAGGCCATGCCGACGGCGCCTGGCCGTGGCGTGGTCGTCGAATCGCGTCTGGACAAGGGCCGCGGCCCAGTAGCCACCGTGCTGGTTCAGGACGGTACGCTGCGCCAGGGCGACATGGTGCTGGTCGGCTCCAACTATGGCCGCATCCGCGCCATGCTCGACGAGAACGGCAAGCCTGTTAAGGAAGCCGGCCCTTCTATCCCGGTCGAGATTCTCGGCCTGGACGGCACGCCTGAAGCCGGCGACGACATGACCGTCGTGGCCGACGAGAAGAAGGCTCGTGAGGTTGCGCTGTTCCGTCAGGGCAAGTTCCGCGAAGTGAAACTGGCGCGTGCCCACGCCGGCAAGCTGGAGAACATCTTCGAGAGCATGGGCCAGGAAGAGAAGAAAACCCTCAACATCGTGCTCAAGTCCGATGTGCGTGGTTCTCTCGAGGCACTGCAGGGCTCGCTCAGCACCCTGGGCAACGACGAAGTGCAGGTGCGCGTGGTCGGTGGCGGCGTCGGTGGTATCACCGAGTCCGATGCCAACCTGGCCCTGGCGTCGAACGCCGTGCTGTTCGGCTTCAACGTCCGTGCTGACGCTGGTGCGCGCAAGATCGTCGAGGCCGAAGGCCTGGACATGCGCTACTACAACGTCATCTACGACATCATCGAGGACGTCAAGAAGGCGCTCACCGGTATGCTCGGCAGCGACGTTCGCGAGAACATCCTCGGCATCGCCGAAGTGCGCGACGTATTCCGTTCGCCGAAGTTCGGTGCGGTCGCCGGTTGTATGGTGGTCGAAGGTACGGTCTACCGTAACCGTCCGATCCGCGTACTGCGCGACGACGTGGTGATCTTCGAAGGCGAGCTGGAGTCCCTGCGTCGCTTCAAGGACGATATGGCCGAAGTGCGTAACGGCATGGAGTGCGGTATCGCCGTGAAGAGCTACAACGACGTCAAGGTCGGCGACAAGATCGAAGTGTTCGAGAAAGTCCAGGTGGCTCGCAGCCTGTAATCGCGAGTCGCAACACGCAACGCCCGGCCCCGCATCTGCGCGGCCGGGCGTTTGCCGCTTTTGAGTCCGCTGCTTTTGCAGGCAGCGAGACGAGTGGAAGGTAGCAACGATGGCAAAAGACTACAGCCGTGCCCAGCGTATCGGCGACCAGATTCAACGCGAATTGGCGCAGCTGATTCGTACCGAAGTCAAAGACCCGCGCCTGGGTGGCCTGGTCACCGTTACCGCGGTCGATGTCAGCCGTGACGCCAGTCATGCCAAGGTGTTCGTCACCGTCATGGGCGCCGAGCCGCAGGAGGGTTCCGACCCCATCGCGCAGAGCCTCAAGGTACTGAACGACGCCAGTGGTTTCCTGCGCATGCAGCTGGGCAAGGCGATGAAGCTGCGCAGCGTGCCGCACCTGCGTTTCCATTACGACGAAAGCATCGTGCGTGGTGCCCAGTTGTCGGCGCTGATCGAGCGTGCGGTGACCGAGGACAGCAAGCACGTCGACAGCGACACCGAGGCCAAGGAGTAAGCGCGTGGCCCAGGTTAAGCGTATTCGTCGCAAGGTCGACGGCATCATCCTGCTCGACAAGCCCAAGGGCTTCAGCTCCAACGCGGCGTTGCAGAAGGTGCGCTGGTTGCTCAATGCCGAGAAGGCCGGGCACACCGGTAGCCTCGATCCGCTTGCCACCGGTGTGCTGCCGTTGTGCTTCGGCGAGGCGACCAAGTTCTCCCAGTACCTGCTCGATGCCGACAAGGGCTATGAGACGGTCATGCAGCTCGGCGTGACCACCACCACGGCCGATGCCGAGGGTGAGGTCATCGAGCGCCGCGAAGTGAATGTCGACGCTTCCGACATCGAAGCGCTGCTGCCGCGTTTTCGCGGTGACATCCGCCAGGTGCCGCCGATGTATTCGGCGCTCAAGCGCGACGGTCAGCCGTTGTACAAACTTGCGCGTGCCGGAGAAGTAGTGGAGCGCGAGGCGCGTTCTGTTACTATTGCGCGCCTGGAGTTGCTGAGCAGTGCGGCCGACAAGGCGAGCCTGGCGGTGGACTGCAGTAAAGGTACCTATATCCGTACGCTGGTCGAGGATATCGGGCATCTGCTGGGCTGTGGTGCCCATGTCGCCGAGCTGCGCCGTACCAAGGCCGGCCCGTTCGACCTGTCCCAGAGCGTCAGCCTGGATGAACTGCTGCAGGCCCATGAAGAGGGTGGCAATGAGGCGATCGACCGCTTCCTGCTACCGGTGGACAGCGGGCTGGAGCATTGGCCGCTGCTGAGCTTTTCGGAGCACAGTTCGTTCTATTGGCTGCAAGGGCAGCCGGTTCGCGCCGCGGACGCGCCGAAGTTCGGCATGGTTAGGGTGCAAGATCACAATGGTCGCTTCATCGGTATCGGTGAGGTGAGCGAAGACGGGCGCATTGCGCCGCGTCGTCTGATTCGGTCCGCGTGACCGTGGCGAACCGTTTCGGCGGTTCGTAACGAGGGTGGCTGTCAATAGGCACGGTCATACCTCCTTTTAAAACACGGGAAGCGATTCCCGGCCTATTGAGACTGTCCTTGCGACTGTCTCCAGATGAGAGGATGCCCACATGGCACTCAGCGTTGAAGAAAAAGCCCAGATCGTTAACGACTACAAGCAAGCTGAAGGCGATACCGGTAGCCCGGAAGTCCAGGTTGCTCTGCTGTCCGCCAACATCAACAAGCTGCAAGGCCACTTCAAGGCCAACGGCAAAGACCACCACTCGCGTCGTGGCCTGATCCGTATGGTCAACCAGCGCCGCAAGCTGCTGGACTACCTGAAGGGTAAGGACACCAGCCGTTACAGCGCCCTGATCGGTCGCCTGGGTCTGCGTCGCTAAGCAATGCTTAGTCGTCGTTGACCGCAAAAGCTGGAAGTGGGCTCGCCCCGCTTCCAGCTTTTGCGTTTATGCTTCATCCGTTTTACGCCGTACCGAAGCCTTAAGTCGCTTCATGTCAGGACAGCGCCGGGCCGACTCCCGAAGCGATTGCCCACGAATTCGCAAGAAACCGTTTCCCCAAAGGCAACAGAGAGAAGGAAAACACCGTGAACCCGGTAATCAAGAAATTTCAATTCGGTCAGTCGACCGTAACCCTCGAGACTGGCCGTATCGCCCGTCAGGCCTCCGGCGCCGTGCTGGTCACCGTCGACAACGACGTAACCGTGCTGGTCACCGTGGTAGGCGCCAAGTCGGCTGACCCGAGCAAGGGCTTCTTCCCGCTGTCCGTGCACTACCAGGAAAAGACCTACGCAGCCGGCAAGATCCCTGGCGGCTTCTTCAAGCGTGAAGCGCGCCCGAGCGAGAAGGAAACCCTGACCTCGCGCCTGATCGATCGTCCGATCCGCCCGCTGTTCCCGGAAGGCTTCCAGAACGAAGTGCAGGTCATCTGCACCGTGGTCTCCACCAGCAAGAAGACCGATCCGGACATCGCGGCGATGATCGGTACCTCGGCTGCCCTGGCCATCTCCGGCATTCCGTTCGACGGCCCCATCGGGGCTGCCCGTGTTGCCTACCACCCCGAGACCGGCTACCTGCTGAACCCGAACTACGAGCAGCTCAAGGCGTCGAGCCTCGACATGGTCGTGGCCGGCACCAAAGACGCCGTACTGATGGTCGAATCCGAAGCCAAAGAGCTGACCGAAGACCAGATGCTGGGCGCCGTGCTGTTCGCCCATGACGAATTCCAGGCCGTCATCCAGGCCGTTACCGAACTGGCCGCCGAAGCGGGCAAGCCGCGTTGGGACTGGCAGGCCGCTGCTGCCAACACCAGCCTGCTGGACGCCATCCGCGCCGAGTTCGGTGCCGCGATCTCCGACGCCTACACCATCATCATCAAGCAGGATCGCTATGCGCGCCTGGGCGAGCTGCGTGACCAGGTGGTTGCCAAGTTCTCCGGTGAGGAAGGTCAGCCGAGCGCTGGCGAAGTCAAAGACGCCTTCGGCGAAATCGAATACCGCACCGTGCGCGAGAACATCGTCAACGGCAAGCCGCGTATCGATGGTCGTGACACCCGTACCGTACGTGGCCTGAACATCGAAGTCGGCGTGCTGGACAAAACCCACGGTTCGGCTCTGTTCACCCGTGGCGAAACCCAGGCGCTGGTCGTGGCCACCCTTGGTACCGCCCGCGACGCACAGCTGCTCGACACCCTCGAAGGCGAGAAGAAAGACCCCTTCATGCTGCACTACAACTTCCCGCCTTACTCGGTGGGCGAGTGTGGCCGTATGGGTGCCACTGGTCGTCGTGAGATCGGTCACGGTCGCCTGGCTCGTCGTGGCGTTGCTGCCATGCTGCCGAGCGCTGACGAGTTCCCGTACACCATCCGTATCGTCTCGGAGATCACCGAGTCCAACGGTTCGTCCTCCATGGCCTCCGTTTGCGGTGCTTCCCTGGCGCTGATGGACGCGGGTGTACCGATGAAGGCGCCGGTTGCCGGTATCGCCATGGGTCTGGTCAAGGAAGGCGACAAATTCGCCGTGCTGACCGACATCCTCGGTGACGAAGACCACCTGGGCGACATGGACTTCAAGGTAGCTGGTACCGCCAATGGCGTCACCGCGCTGCAGATGGACATCAAGATCCAGGGCATCACCGAAGAGATCATGGAGATCGCCCTGAATCAGGCCCTGGAAGCGCGCCTGAACATCCTCGGCCAGATGAACCAGGTGATTGCCCAGTCGCGCAGCGAGCTGTCGGCCAACGCCCCGACCATGCTGGCGATGAAGATCGATCAGGACAAGATCCGTGACGTCATCGGCAAGGGCGGCGCCACCATCCGCGCCATCTGCGAAGAGACCAAGGCCTCGATCGACATCGAAGACGACGGCTCGATCAAGATCTTCGGCGAAACCAAGGAAGCCGCCGACGCTGCCAAGCAGCGCGTACTGGCGATCACTGCCGAGGCCGAGATCGGCAAGATCTACGTCGGCAAGGTTGAGCGCATCGTCGACTTCGGCGCCTTCGTCAACATCCTGCCGGGCAAGGACGGTCTAGTGCACATCTCCATGCTCAGCGATGCACGCGTAGAGAAGGTCACCGACATCCTTAAGGAAGGTCAGGAAGTGGAAGTGCTGGTGCTGGACGTGGACAACCGCGGCCGTATCAAGCTGTCCATCAAGGACGTCGCCGCCGCCAAGGCCTCGGGTGTCTGATCCGGGCTGAAGCCGCGTAACGAGAAAGCCAGTCAGGGTGACCTGACTGGCTTTTTTATTGTCCGTCGTCTGGCTGGCCGGCTTCTCTTGGCATTCTGCTGTGTTGAAACCAGCGGCTGGGATAAGGTGGCGCTTTTTCTGGAGAAGCCTATGGCATCCGTTATGGTTGCTGCCCAGTGTGTGGTTCGCGCTGGCGATCTCGAGGCCAATCTGGCCATGCATATACGTTTCATGCAGCACGCCGCTGAGCAGGGTGCCAGGTTGCTGGTTTTTCCTGAGCTATCGCTAACGGGATACGAGCCGACCTTGGCACGTGGCCTGGCGCAGGGGCCTGACAGCGGCCTGTTCGACCCTTTGCGCAGTATGGCCAGGGAGGCGGAGATGACCACGGTAGTCGGCGTTCCGCTACGTGTGCCTGGTCTCGACACGCCGCAAATCGCGGCCTGCGTCTTCAAAGGTGACGGTTCTCTGGGCGTATACACCAAGCAGCACCTGCATGCGCAAGAGGAGGTGTTCTTCTATCCGGGGGCCGGCGGCGAGTTGCTGTGTATCGATGATCGGACAGTGGCCTTGTCGGTATGCGCCGACTTCAGCCGCGCTGAGCATCCGGCTCAGGCCGCTGAGCGTGGCGCGCAAATTTACGCCTCCAGTGTGCTGATCGGCGAGGGCGGCTACGCCCACGACAGTGCATTGCTGCAGGGGTATGCGCAGCGCCATGGCATGGCGGTGCTGATGGTCAATCACGGTGGACCGACGGGTGGCTGGGCTGCAGTCGGGCGTAGCGCATTCTGGGATGAGCAGGGGCGCTGCGTTGCCGCAACAGCAGGCACGGGCAATCGTCTGCTGGTCATATCCAGGCAGGCCGATGGCTGGCACGGGCGCGATATCGTGCTGGCCTGCTGAACCATCAGGCATAAAAAACGCCAGTCAGGCTCGGCCTAGCTGGCGTTTTTTATTGGGTGTGGCGGTCAGTCGGTGTACTGGAACAGCTTGATGACTTTCTGCACGCCCGAGGTGTTCTGCACCACATTGCTGGCCGCGTTGGCCTCCTGGCGGCTGACCACGCCGAGCAGGTAGACGATGCCGTTTTCGGTGATCACCTTGACGCGGCTACCCGGCACGCCGCTGTCAGCGAGCATCTGGGTTTTGATCTTGGTGGTCAGCAGCGAGTCGTTGCTACGTGCCAGGAGTGAGCTAGGCTGCTGCACCTGCAGCTCGTTATGTACCTTGCGTACGCCCTGAACGCGGCGGGCGGCCTGCTCGGCAGTAGATTTCAGTTCAGCGCGGGGCGTTTGCCCGGCAAGCAGAATCACGCCGTTGTAGCTGGTCACCACGATGTGCGAGGTGGGGCTGGCAAGGTCGGCGTGAGCGCGGCTGATGGCGTTGGCCACATCCGGGCCGACGAACTGGTCGTCGATCTTGTTGCCAATGCTGCGGCTGCCGCAACCGCCCAAGATCAAGCTCAATGCCAAGGCGGCGAAGATCAGTGGTGAACGGGTCATTCTTCACTCCCAAACAGTTGACTGTCGATAAGGTCGCACAAGCAGTGGATGGCCAATAGATGGACTTCCTGAATGCGCGCCGTGACCTTCGACGGCACGCGAATTTCGACATCTTCGGGCAGCAGCAGCGAGGCCATGCCGCCGCCGTCGCGGCCGGTCAGGGCGACCACGGTCATTTCCCGGTCATGGGCAGCCTGAATGGCTTGAATGACGTTGGCGGAGTTGCCGCTGGTGGATATGGCCAGCAGCACGTCGCCGGGTTGACCCAGGGCGCGGATCTGCTTGGAGAAGACTTCGTTGTAGCTGTAATCGTTGGCGATCGAGGTGATCGTCGAGCTGTCGGTGGTCAGGGCGATCGCCGGCAGGCTGGGGCGCTCGCGCTCGAAGCGGTTGAGCAGCTCCGAAGAAAAGTGCTGCGCATCGCCGGCCGAGCCACCATTGCCGCAAGAGAGAATCTTGCCTTCGCTGAGCAGCGCCTGAACCATCACCTGGCTGGCGTGCTCGATGAACGGAGGCAGCACCTCCATGGCGTGGTGCTTGGTTTCGATGCTGGCTTGAAACAGCTGGCGAATACGGGCTTGCATGTCCATGTAGAGCTTTGACCTTGACTATAACGAGGCCGCGGCCGCTGGGCGCGTGGCGCTGTCGTTGGAAAGGGCGGTGAATCAGGGCATCTCAGCGAGCAAGTGCTTCAACTGTCGAAGGCGTTTCTGATCCATTGCAGTGATGCGGGTGTGCCATGGCCTACGGCTATGACATCGAAACGGCAGGGATGTTTGGCCCAGCGCTTCTCCTGTTGCAGAAATTGCGTAGCGGTGGCGATCAGTTTGTCACGCTTGCGCCAGTCGACGCTTTCCACCGCGCCACCCCAGGCGCTGTGCTTGCGGTAGCGCACTTCGGCGAATACTACTGTATCGCCATCGAGCATGACCAGATCGAGTTCGCCGCGCTTGCCGCGCCAATTCTGCTCGATCAGGCGCAGGCCATGGTCTTGCAGATGCTCGCGGGCGAGGGCTTCGGCCGCTCGCCCGCTGGCATGGCGCGGATCGTCACTCAATGTTGGCGTCGGGCAGGCGCTGAACCTGGCCATTGCTGAATTGTGCCCAGGGCAGCTGACGCTCGACGCGCTGCGAGGCGCCCAGGCTCAGGTTGCCGGACAGGCCTTCGACGCGGCTGTCGGGCAGGGTCTTGAGCTGATCCAGGCGCGGTGCCAGGCGGAAGGCGTCGACGCCCATGGCGTACAGCCGGCCCAGGCTGCCACCGGCCTGCGGCCACTGGCTGTTGACCTGCTGGCGCAGCGGGTCGTTGGCATCCAGCAGCCATGGGGTTTCGCAGAAGCGTATGCCGTCCAGGTCGCGGTACTGGGCTGCGCTCATGCTGCCGCTGAACAGATGCGAGGTGGCGTACACCGGCACGTCGCCGGCGTATTGGTAGGCCAGGGTCGGTTTGATCTGCTGGGCCTGTTGCGGTGTGGCGGCGAGGAAGATGAAATCCACGTCCTGACGGCGCGAAGTGCCGTTTACCTGCATCAGCCGGGCGACCTGGCTGGCCATGTCCACCGGCTGATCAATCTGCTCGGCGCCCAGGAAGGTGCCGCCGGCGGCTTGCCAACTCTGGCGGAAGGCATCCAACACGCGGTTGCCCCAATCGCCCTTGGGTACCAGCGCGACGGCACTGCGCTTGCCATCGGCCCAGGCGCGGCGGGCGACTTCACGGGCTTCGTCTTCGGCGGCCAGGCCGAACTGGAACAGCTGGGCCGGGTTCTTGGCGCTTGGGTCGGCATAGTTCAGGGCCAGGGTGGTGATTGGCAGCTGATCGCGGTTGCCCAGCTGGGTAACCAGGTTCTTCTCCAGCGGGCCAATCACCAGCTCCACGCCGTCAGCCTGGGCCTGGCGATAAAAGTCCTCCAGCGAGCTGAGGCGGGCGCTGTCGTAAAACTGGATCTGCGGCGGCTTCTCTCCAGCTTGCTGGGCTTGGTAGTGTGCGGCCAGGAAACCGTCACGCAGGGCACGCGACACCGATGCCAGTTGGCCCTCCTGTGGCAGCAGCAGGGCGATCTTTTCCAGCGGCTTGCTGGACAGTGCGCGCAGGTCGGCCAGAGCCTTGGGCAGCTGCTGGGCGGCAGGGTGGTTGGGGTGCTGGGCCAGCCAGTTGTCGATGGCGTCCTGTTGCTGCTTGAGCGTGCCGACGGTTTTCGCCACCTGAGCCAGCGACAGCCAGCCAGCCAGGTCGGCGTCATCGGCGGTCGGAGTAGGCCCGGCCGGCAGGCTGGAGACCAGGCTCCAGATATGGTCCTGATTGCGCTGCGCTTCGTCGCCGCTCAACAGCGGGGCGATGAATACGCGCTCGCGGGCGGCCGCGAGAACCTGGCCGTCCTTTTCCAGCGCGTTGGCGCGGGCCAGCTGGGTACGGGTCTGCTGTTCGACCGGCAGTTCGCCGAGGCGCTCCAGGCTGGGGTGGTTCAGGGCGGCAAGGGCGGCCTTGGCGTCGTTGCGCGCCAGGGCCAGTTCCGCCTTGAGGGTGCTTGCATAGATCTGCTGCGCCGGTTTGAGCAGTTGCAAATCGACCTGCCCGAGAATGCTTTCGGCGCGTTGCGTGTTGCCCTGCTTGGCAGCCAGGTCTGCGGCCGACAGGCGCAGCAGTTGGGCCTCTTCGTTCTGGCTGGTGCCGGCTTTCTGGAGCATCTGCTCCACGCTGGCCTGGGGTGTGCGCGGCAGTTCGCCAAGGTTCGAGGAGGGCGAGCTGCTGCAGGCAACGAGCAGGCCGGCTAGGCAGAGTGCAGAGAGCGGACGCAGGCAGGCAATCATGTAAGCGATTCCGGGTCTTGAGCAAATGAACGCCGGATTGTACCCAAGGCACCGCCTTGGCGCGACGCTGAAGGTGTTAACCGGTACGCAGAGGTCGCAGGCGCCCGTATTGGTGGTGCAGTTCTGCCCTGGCGGTTGGCTCGCGTTACAATGGCGGCTTTCCGCTTATTTAAAGAGGCATTGCCGTGACTGCTAATGAAGTACCCCGAAGCGCCGCGGGCACCCTGTTCGTGGTTGCGACGCCCATTGGCAATCTCGACGATCTCAGTGCCCGGGCCTTGAAGGTGCTTGGCGATGTGGCGCTGATCGCCGCTGAAGACACCCGGCACTCGGCGCGCCTGATGCAGCACTTCGGTATCGGTACACCGCTGGCGGCCTGCCATGAGCACAACGAGCGTGACGAAGGTAATCGCTTCATCGAGCGCCTGCTGGCGGGAGACGATGTGGCGCTGATTTCCGATGCCGGCACGCCGCTGATTTCCGACCCGGGCTATCACCTGGTGCGCCAGGCCCGGGCCGCCGGGGTCCGCGTGGTTCCGGTGCCTGGTGCCTGCGCACTGATCGCGGCACTGTCGGCTGCCGGCCTGCCGTCCGATCGCTTCGTCTTCGAAGGCTTTCTGCCAGCCAAGACGGTCGGGCGGCGGGCCCGCCTCGAGCTGGTTCGCGAGGAGCCGCGCACGCTGATCTTCTATGAAGCGCCGCATCGCATCCTCGAGTGCCTGCAGGATATGCGCGAGGTGTTTGGTAGCGAGCGCCAGGCGCTGCTGGCCCGGGAGCTGACCAAGACGTTCGAGACCCTGCAGGGCATGCCGCTGGAGCAGTTGTGCGAGTGGGTGGCGGCCGATGCCAATCAGCAGCGTGGCGAATGCGTGGTGCTGGTGGCCGGTTGGCAGGCGCCCGAAGACGAGGCGGCGGTGAGTGTCGAGGCGCTGCGCGTGCTTGATCTTCTGCTTGCCGAAATGCCGCTCAAGCGTGCGGCAGCACTGGCCGCGCAGATCACCGGCGTGCGCAAGAACCTGCTCTATCAGGCAGCTTTGGAGCGTCAGCAGGACGGTTGACCTTGTTCTAGGCGTGCGCCAGCGGTTACCCTACGCGGCGGAGAGTCGATCGGACAGTCGCTGCCTTCCATCTGGAAGGGGGAGGAAAGTCCGGGCTCCATAGGGCGGAGTGCCAGGTAATGCCTGGGAGGCGTGAGCCTACGGAAAGTGCCACAGAAAATAACCGCCTAAGCGCTTCGGCGCCGGTAAGGGTGAAAAGGTGCGGTAAGAGCGCACCGCGCGGCTGGTAACAGTCCGTGGCTAGGCAAACCCCACTCGGAGCAAGACCAAATAGGGTTCCATTGGCGTGGCCCGCGCTGGAACCGGGTAGGTTGCTAAAGACGTGCAGTGATGTACGTCGTAGAGGAATGGCTGTCCTCGACAGAACCCGGCTTATAGATCGACTCTCCACCTCCTTCTGCTTTTGCTTCTTCTCCTCATTTCTAATACCGAAAAAATCTTACTCTTAACAAACTACTTTAAGTTCGTTGAGTAGGTTCTTGTATGTGGTTGTTTTTTAGCCATCTTTCCCGCTTTGGGCGCTCGTCCCACTTCTTATTTATTCGCTAAATCTCCGTTCTATAAGGAATTTTCCGTTCTGGCCCGCCTTGACGGTGGGGTATGCGCGTTCCTATAGTGTGCTCCGGTGGTAAAAAGTGGCATGAAGTGGGTTTTTTTGGATGCAGATGGCTGATTAAAGGGGAAACGCGATCGTGTTTCGCGGAGCTAACGCCATAAGTCTTGACGCCAAGGGGCGGCTCGCGATGCCAAGTCGGTATCGGGATGAGCTCGTTTCGCGTTCGGCTGGCCAGCTCATCGTCACCATCGATGCCATCGATCCCTGCCTTTGTGTCTACCCGTTGCCTGAGTGGGAAATCATCGAGAACAAGCTGCGCGAACTGGCCTCCTTCCGTGAAGAGAATCGTCGCCTGCAACGTCTGCTGATTGGTAATGCCGTCGACCTCGAGCTGGATGGCAGTGGTCGTTTCCTAGTTCCGCCGCGTCTGCGCGAGTACGCCAAGCTGGACAAGCGCGCGATGTTGGTAGGGCAGCTCAACAAATTTCAACTGTGGGATGAGGATTCCTGGAATGCCGTGGCCGATGCCGATCTGGCCGCCATCAAGCAACCGGGTGCTCTTTCCGATGACCTTCGTGACCTGATTCTGTGAACATGACCTCTACCTTCCGCCATATCACCGTGTTGCTCGAGGAAGCCGTTGCGGCGCTCTCGCCACGCGCCGATGGCTGCTATGTGGATGGCACGTTCGGGCGGGGTGGACATAGTCGGCTGATCCTTGAAAGGATCGGGCCAGGCGGTCGCTTGCTGGGGTTCGACAAGGACCCTCTCGCAATCGCGACAGGAAATACGCTGGCGGCCGAAGACGGCCGCTTTGTCGTTGTGCAGCGCAGCTTTGCGGAACTTGCTGATGAGCTCGCTGTCCGCGGCCTGGCCGGTCAGGTCAGTGGCATTCTGCTGGATCTTGGCGTGTCCTCGCCGCAGCTGGATGATGCCGAGCGCGGTTTCAGCTTCCTGAATGACGGCCCGCTGGACATGCGCATGGATCCGTCGCGCGGTGTCAGCGCGGCGCAGTTCATCGCTACTGCCGACGAAGACGAAATCGCCCGCGTATTCAAGGAATACGGCGAGGAGCGTTTCGCCAAGCGCATGGCCCGCGCCGTGGTTGCCCGTCGCCAGGAGCAGCCGTTCGAGCGCACCGCCGATCTGGCCCAGGTGCTGACAGTGGCCAATCCCGCCTGGGAGAAGGGCAAGAACCCGGCAACCCGCGCCTTCCAGGGGCTGCGCATTCACGTCAACAACGAACTGGGTGATCTGGAGCGCGGCCTCGATGCGGCGCTGGAGAATCTGAAAATCGGTGGTCGTCTGGTGGTCATCAGCTTCCACTCTCTGGAAGATCGCATCGTCAAGCAGTTCATGCGCAAGCACGCCAAGGGCGAGATGGACAAGCTGCCGCGTGATCTGCCGATCATTCCGAAAGCCTTCGAGCCACGCCTGAAGCTGATCGGCAAGCCGCAGTTCGCCTCCGAGGCCGAGCTCAAGGCCAACCCACGTTCGCGCAGTGCGGTCATGCGTGTCGCGGAGAAGCTGCGATGAGCGGCATGGGCGCCAAGCGCTTCCCCAAGGGCAGCCTGCTGATGCTGGTGCTGTTCATCGCCGTGCTGGGCTCCGCGCTGGCGGTGTCCTACAGCGCGCACTGGAATCGTCAACTGCTCAACAGCTTGTACGGCGAGCTCAGCGTGCGCGACAAGGCGCAGGCCGAGTGGGGCCGTTTGATCCTCGAGCAGAGCACCTGGACCGCCCACAATCGTATCGAGACCCTGGCCAGCGAACAGCTGAAAATGCGCATTCCCGACGCCGCCGAAGTGCGCATGGTGGCGCCATGATGAAGCTCGAGGGTGCTCTGTACCCATGGCGCTTCCGTCTAGTCATGTTGCTGCTGGCGCTGATGGTCGCGGCCATCGCCGCACGTATCTTCGAGCTGCATGTGTTCGACCATGACTTCCTCAAGGCTCATGGCGATGCGCGTAGCGTGCGACATATCCCGATTCCGGCGCATCGTGGCCTGATTACCGACCGTAACGGCGAGCCGCTGGCGGTCAGTACGCCGGTCACCACGCTGTGGGCCAACGGCAAGGAGCTGCAGGCTGGCAAGGCGCAGTGGCCGGTGCTGGCAGCGGCCCTGGGCCAGGAGCCCAATGCCTTCGCACAGCGTCTGCAGGCCAACGCTGAGCGCGAGTTCATGTACCTGGTGCGAGGCCTGACCCCCGAGCAGGGCCAACGCGTGCTCGATCTCAAGGTGCCGGGCGTCTACTCCATTGAAGAGTTTCGTCGTTTCTATCCGGCCGGCGAAGTCACAGCGCACATGGTCGGCTTTACCGATATCGACGACCACGGTCGCGAAGGTGTAGAACTGGCGTTCGAAGACTGGCTGGCTGGCGTGCCGGGCAAGCGTCAGGTGCTCAAGGATCGCCGCGGTCGTCTGATCCGCGATGTGCAGGTCACCCAGAATGCCAAGGCCGGCAAGTCGCTGGCGCTGTCCATCGACCTGCGTCTGCAGTATCTGGCGCACCGTGAACTGCGCAATGCGCTGGTCGAGTTCGGCGCCAAGGCCGGCAGCCTGGTGATGCTCGACGTGAAGACCGGTGAAATCCTCGCCATGGTCAATCAGCCGACCTACAACCCCAACAACCGTCGCAACCTGCAGCCGGCGGCCATGCGTAACCGTGCCATGATCGACGTGTTCGAGCCGGGTTCGACCATGAAGCCGTTTTCCATGAGCGCCGCCCTGGAAACCGGGCGCTGGAAGCCGACCGACAAGGTCGACGTGCAGGGCGGTACGCTGCAGATCGGCCGCTACACCATCAAGGACGTATCGCGCGCGCCGGAAGGTGTACTGGATCTGACCGGCATTCTGATCAAGTCCAGTAACGTGGGCATGAGCAAGGTCGCCTTCGATATTGGCGGCGCGGCTATTTATGACGTGATGCAGCAGGTCGGCCTCGGTCAGGACACCGGCCTGAGTTTCCCTGGCGAGCGTGTCGGCAACCTGCCCAACCACCGTGAGTGGCGCAAGGCGGAAACCGCGACCCTGTCCTACGGTTACGGCCTGTCCGTGACCGCCGTGCAGCTGGCCCACGCCTATGCGGTGCTCGGCAATAACGGTCGTAGCGTACCGATGTCGCTGACCCGCACCGACAGCGTACGCGACGGCGTGCAGGTGATTCCCGAAGACGTCGCCCACACCCTTCAGGGCATGCTGCAACAGGTTATCGAAGCCCCAGGCGGTGTGTTCCGTGCCCAGGTGCCGGGTTACCACGTGGCCGGCAAGAGCGGCACGGCGCGCAAGACCGCCTCGGGTACCAAAGGCTACCAGGCCAACGCCTATCGCTCGCTGTTCGCCGGCTTTGCACCAGCCAGCAACCCACGCATCGCGGTGGCCGTGGTCATCGACGAGCCGAGCAAGAGCGGCTACTTCGGCGGCCTGGTATCGGCACCGGTATTCAGCCGCGTCATGGCCGGCGGCCTGCGCTTGATGAATATTACCCCGGACAACCTGCCCGAAACCGCCGCGGCGAAAGCCGATGCGCCGGCGGCGGCTAGCAATGGAGGGCGCGGCTGATGCCCATGCCATTGAATCAGCTTCTGCCTCAGGCCAGCAGCGGCGTGCTGATCCGCGAATTGACCCTCGACAGCCGCCAGGTGCGCCCAGGCGACCTGTTCCTGGCCGTGCCCGGCACCCGCCAGGACGGCCGCGTGCATATCGCCGATGCAATTTCCCGCGGTGCGGCGGCAGTCGCTTATGAAACCGACGGCTCGCTGCCGATGACTGCCGAAAGCGCCGAGCTGGTCGCCATCAAGGGCCTGGCCGGCCAACTGTCGGCCATCGCCGGGCGCTTCTATGGCGAGCCGAGCCGCGGCCTGCACATGGTCGGCATCACCGGCACCAACGGTAAAACCAGCGTCAGCCAGCTGCTGGCCCAGGCGCTGGATCTGCTCGGCGAGCCTTGCGGCATTGTCGGCACCCTCGGCAACGGCTTCTATGGTTCCCTGGCCCAGGGCATGCACACCACGCCGGATCCGATCGGCGTACAGGCGACTCTCGCTGGTCTGAAGAAGCAAGGTGCCCGCGCGATCGCCATGGAAGTGTCGTCCCACGGCCTACATCAGGGCCGCGTGGCCGCCCTGGATTTCGACGTGGCGGTGTTCACCAACCTGTCGCGCGATCACCTCGACTACCACGGTTCGATGCAAGCCTATCAGACCGCCAAGGCTGCACTGTTCGCCTGGCCTAGCCTGCGCGCTCGCGTTATCAATCTTGACGACGCCATGGGCCGCGAACTGGCTGCTCAGGAGCGTGACTCGCGGCTGATCGGCTACAGCCTGCAGGATCAGGGCGCCTACCTGTTCTGCCGCGATATTCACTTCGACGACCAGGGCGTACGCGCCACGCTAGTTACGCCGCGTGGCGAAGGCAGCCTGCGCAGTTCGCTGCTGGGCCGCTTCAACCTCAGCAACCTGCTGGGCGTGGTCGGCGCACTGGTCGCCATGGATTACCCGCTGGACGAAATTCTCAAGGTGTTGCCGCGTCTGCAGGGCCCGATTGGCCGCATGCAGCGCCTGGGCGGCCAGGATGCGCCGCTGGTAGTGGTCGACTACGCCCACACCCCGGATGCGCTGGAACAGGTACTGGGTGCACTGCGCCCCCACGTGACCGGCCGCCTGCTGTGCCTGTTCGGCTGCGGCGGTGACCGTGATCGTGGCAAGCGCCCACTGATGGCCGAAGTAGTCGAGCGCCTGGCCGATGCCGCGCTGGTTACCGATGACAACCCGCGTACTGAAGCGCCCGCACAGATCTTCGACGACATTCGCGAAGGCTTCCGTAGCGCTGATCAGGTCCGCTTCGTACACGGCCGTGGTGATGCAATCGCCCAGCTGATTGGCGAAGCCCAGGTCGGCGATGTGGTGGTGTTGGCCGGCAAGGGCCACGAGGACTATCAGGAAATCGACGGCGTCCGCCAGCCGTTTTCCGATCTGCAGCAAGCCAGCCACGCGTTGGCTGCATGGGAGGCAGCACATGCTTAAGGCCCTGCGGTTGAGCGACGTGGCAAGTGCACTGAATGGCCGCGTGGTTGGTGCCGACTGCGCCTTCTCGGCAGTCAGCACCGACAGCCGCAGCATCGTGCCGGGCCAGCTGTTCGTGGCCCTGAGCGGCCCGCGCTTCGACGGCCATGACTACCTGGCCCAGGTCGCTGCCAAGGGGGCCGTCGCTGCGCTGGTGTCGCGCGAAGTGGCGGGCGTCGACCTGCCGCAGCTGGTCGTCGCCGACACCACCCTGGCGCTCGGCCAGCTCGGCGCGCTCAATCGTCAGGCCTACGGCGGCTTACTGGCGGCCGTGACCGGTTCCAGCGGCAAGACCACCGTCAAGGAAATGCTCGCAGCCATCCTGCGTGCAGCCTGTGCCCAGGACGGCGGCGCCGTGCTGGCGACCCGTGGCAACCTCAATAATCAACTGGGTGTACCGCTGACTCTGCTGGAGCTGGGCCCGCAGCACACCGGCGCAGTGATCGAGCTCGGCGCTTCGGGTATCGGCGAGATCGCCTACACCGTTGGCTTGACCAAGCCGCAGGTGGCCATCATCACCAATGCCGGTAACGCCCACGTCGGTGAGTTCGGCGGCCCCGAGAACATCGTGCTGGCCAAGGGCGAGATCATCGAAGGCCTGAGCGATAACGGCGTGGCCGTGCTCAACCGTGACGACGTGGCGTTCGAGCGCTGGGCCAAGCGCGCTGCCGGTCGCCGCGTGCTGAGCTTCGCGCTGCGCGACGCCAGCGCCGATTTCCATGCTCGTGAGCTGAGCCGCGATCCGCGTGGCTGCCCGGCGTTCACGCTGTTCTGCCATGAAGGCCAGGCCCGCGTGCAACTGAACCTGCTGGGTGAGCACAACGTGGCCAATGCGCTGGCCGCCGCCGCCGCCGCCCATGCCCTGGCGGTGCCGCTGGTGGCCATCAAGAACGGTCTCGAGAGCCTGCTGCCGGTCAAGGGCCGCGCCGTGGCGCAACTGGCGCAAAACGGTGCCCGGGTGATCGACGATACCTACAACGCCAACCCGGCCTCCATCTGCGCAGCCATCGACATCCTCACCGGCTTTTCCGGCCGCAAGGTGCTGGTGCTGGGCGATATCGGCGAGCTGGGCGAGTGGTCCGAGCAAGGCCACCGCGAAGTGGGCGAATACGCCCGCGGCCGCGTCGACGTGCTGTACGCGGTTGGCCCGCAGATGAAACACGCCGTGCAGGCCTTTGGCGCCGAGGGTCGGCATTTCGCCGATCAGGCCGCGCTGAACGACGCGGTACGCGCCGAGAGCAGCGACAGCACCATTCTAATTAAAGGTTCACGCAGCGCCGCGATGGAAAACGTCGTCGCCGCCTTGTGTGGCGACAGTGGGGAGAGTCACTAAATGCTGCTGCTGCTGGCAGAGTATCTGCAACAGTTCTACAAGGGCTTCGCGGTCTTTCAGTACCTGACCCTGCGCGGGATTCTCGGCGTACTGACCGCGCTGGTGCTGGCGCTGTGCCTGGGCCCGTGGATGATTCGTACCCTGCAGATCCGCCAGATCGGCCAGGCTGTGCGTAACGACGGCCCGCAATCGCACCTGTCCAAGAAGGGCACGCCGACCATGGGTGGCGCGCTGATCCTCTCGGCCATCGCCATCAGCACGCTGCTGTGGGCTGACCTGAGCAACCGTTATGTGTGGGTCGTGCTGATCGTCACCCTGCTGTTCGGCGCCATCGGCTGGGTCGACGACTACCGCAAGGTGATCGAGAAGAACTCGCGCGGCCTGCCGAGCCGCTGGAAGTACTTCTGGCAGTCGGTGTTCGGCATTGGCGCTGCTGTCTTCCTTTATATGACTGCACAGAGCCCTATCGAAACCACCTTCATTGTGCCGCTGCTCAAGGATGTCAGCATTCCGCTGGGCATCGGCTTCGTGGTGCTGACCTACTTCGTGATCGTTGGCTCCAGCAACGCGGTGAACCTCACCGACGGCCTCGACGGCCTGGCGATTCTGCCCACCGTAATGGTCGGCGGCGCCCTGGGCATCTTCTGCTACCTGTCGGGCAACGTGAAGTTCGCCGAATACCTGCTGATTCCCTACGTACCGGGCGCGGGCGAGCTGATCGTGTTCTGCGGCGCGCTGATCGGCGCCGGCCTGGGCTTTCTGTGGTTCAACACCTACCCGGCGCAGGTGTTCATGGGCGACGTCGGCGCGCTGGCGCTGGGCGCCGCGCTGGGCACCATCGCCGTGATCGTGCGTCAGGAAATCGTGCTGTTCATCATGGGTGGCGTGTTCGTGATGGAAACCCTGTCGGTGATCATCCAGGTCGCCAGCTTCAAGCTGACCGGCAAGCGCGTGTTCCGCATGGCACCGATTCACCACCATTTCGAGTTGAAGGGTTGGCCCGAGCCACGGGTCATCGTTCGTTTCTGGATCATCACCGTCATTCTGGTGCTGATCGGCCTCGCTACTTTGAAACTGCGTTGAGGACAGCATGAGCCTGATCGCTTCCGACCAATTCCGCATCGTTGTCGGCCTCGGCAAGAGCGGCATGTCCCTGGTGCGCTACCTCGCGCGTCAGGGCGTGCGCTTCGCCGTGGTCGATACCCGTGCCAATCCGCCGGAGCTGAGCGCCTTGCGTGAACAGTTCCCGCAGGTCGAAGTGCGTTGTGGCGAGCTGGACGTGGAATTCCTCAGCCGTGCCAGTGAACTGCTGATCAGCCCCGGCCTGGCCGTAGCCACCCCGGCGCTGCAGGAAGCGGCCAAACGCGGCGTCAAGCTGTCCGGCGATATCGACCTGTTTGCCCGCGCAGCCAAGGCGCCGATCGTCGCCATCACCGGCTCCAACGCCAAGAGCACCGTGACCACCCTGGTCGGCGAGATGGCCGCCGCGGCTGGTCGCAAGGTTGCCGTGGGTGGCAACCTCGGCACGCCGGCGCTGGATCTGCTGGCTGATGACGTCGAGCTTTATGTGATCGAGCTGTCCAGCTTCCAGCTGGAAACCACCGAGCTGCTCAACGCCGAAGTGGCCACCTGCCTTAACGTCAGCGAAGACCACATGGATCGCTATGCCGATCTGCCGGCCTACCACCTGGCCAAGCACCGCATCTTCCGCGGCGCGCGTCAGGTGGTGGTCAACCGTGACGATCCGCTGTCGCGGCCGATGATCGCCGATCAGGTACCGTGCTGGAGCTTCGGCCTCGGCAAGCCGGACTTCAAGCGCTTCGGCTTGCTCGAAGAGAACGGCGAAAAATACCTTGCCTATCAATTCGACGCGCTGTTGCCGGTACGCGAACTCAAGGTGCGCGGCGCGCACAATCAGTCCAACGCCCTGGCGGCGCTGGCGCTGGGCCATGCCGTGGGCCTGCCGATGGCGGCCATGCTGGAAACCCTCAAGCAGTTCACCGGGCTGGCGCACCGCTGCCAGTGGGTGGGTGAGCGCGCGGGCGTGAGTTACTACGACGATTCCAAAGCCACCAATGTCGGGGCAGCACTCGCGGCCATCGAAGGCCTGGGCGCCGACATCGATGGCAAGCTGGTGCTGATCGCCGGTGGCGACGGCAAGGGCGCCGACTTCTCCAGCCTGCGCAAGCCGGTTGCCGCTCACTGCCGCGCGGTGGTGCTGCTCGGCCGTGATGCCGACAAGCTGGCTGCGGTGCTCGATGGCGCGGTTGACATCATTCGTGTCGACAGCCTGCAGGCCGCCGTCGAGCAGGCGGCTGCCATCGCCCAGAGCGGCGACGCCGTCCTGCTGTCGCCCGCCTGCGCGAGCCTGGACATGTTCAAGAATTTCGAAGAGCGCGGCCGTCTCTTCGCCCAGGCAGTGGAGGAGCTGAACTGATGCTGTCCTTCCTGCGCCCTTATCCGTCCCCACTGTTCGGCCGTCGTGGCCTGATGGACATGGACTTCGCGATGCTCGCCGGCTGCCTGGCGCTGCTCGGTCTCGGCCTGGTGATGATCTCCTCGGCCTCCACCGAAGTGGCGGCGGCCAACACCGGCAGCCCGCTGTACTACATGATCCGCCACCTGATCTATCTGGCAATCGGCCTGGGCGCAGCCGGCGTGGTGCTGATGATCCCGCTGTCCACCTGGCAGCGTCACAGCTGGGTGATGCTGATCATCGCCATCGTGCTGCTGGTTCTGGTGCTGCTGCCCGGCATTGGCCGTGAGGTCAACGGCGCCAAGCGCTGGATCGGTTTCGGCGCCTTCAATATTCAGCCGTCGGAGATCGCCAAGGTCTTCGTGGTGCTCTATCTGGCCGGCTACCTGGTGCGTCGTCAGGAAGAGGTGCGTGAAAGCTGGGCCGGCTTCTTCAAGCCCTTCGTGGTGTTGTTGCCGATGGCCTTCCTGCTGCTGCTCGAGCCCGACTTCGGCGCCACGGTGGTCATGATGGGCGCGGCCATGGCCATGCTGTTCCTCGGCGGCGTCGGCCTGTTCCGCTTCCTGCTGATGGTCGCTCTGGCAGTCGGCGCGGTGTTCGTGCTGGTGCAGAGCCAGGAATACCGCCTGCAGCGTCTGATCACCTTCACCGATCCCTGGGCCGACCAGTATGGCTCCGGTTACCAGCTGACCCAGGCGCTGATCGCTTTCGGCCGTGGCGAGTGGCTGGGCGTCGGCCTGGGCAACAGCATCCAGAAGCAGTTCTATCTGCCTGAAGCGCACACCGACTTCGTGTTCTCCGTTCTGGCCGAAGAGCTGGGCCTGGTCGGCGCGCTGGCGACCGTGGGCCTGTTCGTGTTCGTCAGCGTACGCGCGCTGTATATCGGCCTGTGGGCCGAGAAGGCCAAGCAGTTCTTCTCCGCCTATGTGGCGTTCGGGCTGGGTTTCCTGTGGATCGGCCAGTTCCTGATCAACATCGGCGTGAACATCGGTTTGCTGCCGACCAAGGGCCTGACCCTGCCGTTCCTCAGCTACGGCGGTTCGTCCCTGGTGATCTGCTGCGTCAGCCTGGCGCTGCTGCTGCGCATCGAGTGGGAAGCACGCAACGGCCTGGGCAACGAAGACATCGAATTCGACGAGAGCGACTTCCCCGAGCCCGAGCGGGAGGTGCAGCATGGCCGCTAACGTATTGATCATGGCCGGCGGCACTGGTGGCCACGTATTCCCGGCGCTGGCCTGCGCCCGCGAATTCCAGGCGCGCGGCTATCGTGTGCACTGGCTGGGCACACCGCGCGGCATCGAGAACGAATTGGTGCCGGCGGCTGGTCTGCCGCTGCACCTGATCAACGTCAGTGGCCTGCGCGGCAAAGGCAAACTGTCGCTGCTCAAGGCGCCGCTGCAACTGATCAAGGCACTGTTCCAGGCCCGCAAGGTGGTGCGCGAGCTGCAACCGGTCTGCGTGCTCGGCATGGGCGGCTACGTGACTGGCCCGGGCGGCCTGGCTGCCAAGCTGGCCGGCGTGCCACTGATCATTCACGAACAGAATGCCGTGGCCGGTACCGCCAATCGCAGCCTGGTGGCATTCGCCAGCCGGGTCTGCGAGGCTTTCCCCGATACCTTCGCTGCGTCCGACAAGCGTCGTACCACCGGCAACCCGGTGCGCGAAGAGCTGTTCCTGGAAACCCCGCGCGACTCGCTGACCGGCCGTCGGCCACGTCTGCTGATTCTCGGTGGCAGCCTGGGCGCCGAACCGCTGAACAAACTGCTGCCGGAGGCGCTGGCACAAGTATCTGCCGAGCTGCGGCCGGAAGTCTTCCATCAGGCCGGCAAGCAACACGCCGCGGTGACCGCCGAACGATACAGCGCAGTGGGCGTCGAAGCGCAGGTCGCGCCCTTTATCAGCGACATGGCCCGCGCCTACGCCTGGGCCGACCTGGTGGTCTGCCGCTCCGGTGCGCTGACCGTCAGCGAACTGGCCGCCGCCGGTCTGCCGGCTTTCCTGGTGCCGTTGCCCCACGCGATCGACGATCACCAGACGCGCAACGCCAGCTATCTCGCGAAGGACGGTGCCGCCGTTCTTCTGCCGCAACGTTCCACTGACGCTGCCGATCTGGCAGCGCAGCTGACCGAGGTCTTGATGCACCCCGAACGACTCAAACAAATGGCCAGCACCGCGCGTCGCCTGGCCAAGCCCGATGCTACCCGTACCGTTGTCGATGTTTGTCTGGAGGTGGCCCGTGGCTAAGTCTCCTGCAGCGGTCAAGGCAGAAGTGCGGCGCATGCGCCGTATCCGCCGTATTCACTTCGTCGGTATCGGCGGCGCCGGCATGTGCGGTATCGCCGAAGTCCTGCTCAACCTGGGCTACGAAGTATCCGGCTCCGACCTGAAAACCTCGGCCGTGACCGAGCGTCTGGAAAACTTCGGCGCGCAGATCTTCATCGGCCACCGTGCCGAGAACGCCGAGAGCGCCGATGTGCTGGTGGTTTCCAGCGCAATCAATACCTCCAACCCGGAAGTGGCCACTGCCCTGGAGCGTCGAATCCCCGTGGTGCCGCGCGCCGAGATGCTCGCCGAGCTGATGCGCTACCGCCATGGCATCGCCGTGGCCGGCACTCATGGCAAGACCACCACCACCAGCCTGCTGGCTTCGGTGTTCGCCGCCGGCGGCCTGGATCCGACCTTCGTGATCGGCGGCCGCCTCAACGCTGCCGGCACCAACGCCCAGCTGGGTTCCAGTCGCTACCTGATCGCCGAAGCTGATGAGAGCGACGCCAGCTTCCTGCACCTGCAGCCCATGGTGTCGGTGGTGACCAACATCGACATGGACCACATGAGCACCTATGAGGGCGACTTCAATAAACTGAAGAAGACCTTCATCGAGTTCCTGCACAACCTGCCGTTCTACGGCCTGGCCGTGCTGTGCGTGGACGATCCGGTGGTGCGCGAGATCCTCGCACAGGTCGGACGCCCGACGCTGACCTACGGCTTTAGCGAAGACGCCGACGTGCGCGCCATCAACGTGCGCCAGCAGGGCATGCAGACCTTCTTCACCGTGCTGCGCCCGGACTGCGAGCCGCTCGACGTGTCGGTGAATATGCCGGGCAATCACAACGTGCTCAACGCCCTGGCGACCATCTGCATCGCCAGCGACGAAGGCATCAGCGATGAGGCCATTGTGCAGGGCCTGTCGCAGTTCCAGGGCGTCGGCCGGCGTTTTCAGGTGTACGGTCAACTGCCGGTCGAGGGCGGCGAAGTGATGCTGGTCGACGACTACGGCCACCACCCGCGCGAAGTCGCGGCGGTGATCAAGGCCGTGCGTGGCGGCTGGCCGGAGCGTCGCCTGGTGATGGTCTATCAGCCACACCGTTACAGCCGTACCCGCGATCTGTACGACGACTTCGTGCAGGTGCTGACCGATGCCAACGTGCTGCTGCTGATGGAGGTCTACCCGGCCGGCGAAGAGCCGATCCCCGGTGCCGACAGTCGTCAGCTGTGCCACAGCATCCGCCAGCGCGGTCAGCTGGACCCCATCTATATCGAGCGCGGTGCCGACCTGGCGCCGCTGATCAAGCCGCTGCTGCGTGCTGGCGACATCCTGCTGTGTCAGGGCGCCGGTGACATCGGTGGCGTGGCCCCCCAACTGCTGCAGAGCCCGCTGTTTCGCGCGCAAGGTCAAGGGAAATGAGTGCTGAAACCCTGAAATCACAACTGCCGGTCGCCGCCTTCGGTCGCGTCGCCGTTCTGTTCGGCGGCAAGAGCGCCGAGCGCGAAGTGTCGCTCAAGTCCGGCAATGCCGTGCTCAGCGCGCTGCAGAGCGCCGGCGTGGACGCCTTTGGCATCGATGTGGGCGATGACTTCCTGGCGCGTCTGACCAGTGAGAAGATCGACCGCGCCTTTATCGTGCTGCACGGCCGTGGTGGTGAAGACGGCAGCATGCAGGGCCTGCTCGATTGCGCCGGCATTCCTTACACGGGCAGCGGCATCCTCGCTTCGGCCCTGGCCATGGACAAGCTGCGCACCAAGCAGGTGTGGCAGAGCCTGGGGCTGTCCACGCCGCGTCACGCGGTGCTGAGCAGCGCCGACGATTGCCGCCGCGCCGCTGACGAGCTGGGTTTCCCGTTGATCGTCAAACCGGCCCACGAAGGCTCGAGCATCGGCATGGCCAAGGTCGGCGACGTCGACTCCCTAATCGCCGCCTGGCAGGACGCTGCCTGCTACGACAGCCAGGTGCTGGTCGAGCAGTGGATCCAGGGCCCGGAATTCACCATCGCCATGCTGCGCGGCGAGGTATTGCCACCGATCGCCCTGGGCACGCCACACAGCTTCTACGACTACGACGCCAAGTACCTGGCCAATGACACCCAGTACCACGTGCCCTGCGGCCTGTCGGCTGACAAGGAAGCCGAGCTGAAGGCCCTGACCGCCCGCGCCTGCGAAGCCGTTGGCACCCAGGGCTGGGCCCGCGCCGACGTTATGCAGGACGCCGACGGCCGTTTCTGGCTGCTGGAGGTAAACACCGTTCCGGGTATGACCGACCACAGCCTGGTGCCGATGGCGGCGCAGGCGGCCGGTCTGGATTTCCAGCAGCTGGTGTTGGCTATTCTCGCTGACAGCGTCGAGGCTCGGGGGTAAGCATGGGCGCCGTCCTTCGTCATCAGCCAGGTTCAGGCACGCCGCTACGCGGCAAGGCCGTACCGCGTGGCGCCAGCCGCTTGGTGGCCAAGGAGCCGATCAGTGCGCGTTTGCCGCGGCCGAATTTCAGCCTGTTCAAGCGCCTGACCTGGCCGGTGATGCTGCTGGTGCTGGGCTTTGGCGCCTATGAACTGTCGCTGCGTCTGCTGCCTTACGCCGACCGGCCCATCGCCAAGATCAGCGTGGAAGGCGACCTGAGCTACATCAGCCAGCAATCGGTGCAACAACGCATTGAACCTTTTGTGAGTGCGAGCTTCTTCAGTGTCGACCTTGTCGGTATGCGCCATGAACTGGAGCAGATGCCATGGATTGCCCACGCCGAAGTCCGCCGTGTGTGGCCTGATCAGGTGGTGGTGCGCCTTGAAGAGCAACTGCCGATCGCCCGCTGGGGCAACGAGGCGCTGCTCAACAACCAGGGCCAGGCGTTCGCGCCACGGGAACTGGCGCACTACGAGAATTTGCCGCAGCTGGTCGGCCCGAAACGCGCCCAGCAGCAAGTGATGCAGCAGTATCAGGTACTCAGCCAGATGCTGCGCCCCATGGGTTTTACCGTGACGCGCCTGGAGCTGCGTGAGCGGGGCAGTTGGTTCCTGTCCACCGGGCAGGGGATCGAAGTGCTGCTGGGGCGCGACCATCTGGTGGAAAAAATACGTCGTTTCGGCGCCATCTACAGCAAGGCGCTGAAGGATCAGAAAGACAACATCGCGCGGGTCGATCTGCGTTACGCCAACGGCCTGGCCGTCGCGTGGCGCGAGCCGCCGGCACCTGCGGCGGTCGACACCGCTGCAGTGCAGTGAATAAAGAGAGAAGGCAGGAAACATGGCAAACGTGCAGAGCGGCAAGATGATCGTCGGCCTCGACATCGGCACCTCCAAGGTGGTGGCGCTGGTAGGCGAAGTGACCGCTGATGGTCAGCTGGAAATCGTTGGCATCGGTACTCACCCATCGCGCGGCCTGAAGAAGGGCGTGGTGGTCAACATCGAGTCCACCGTGGCGTCGATCCAGCGCGCAGTGGAGGAAGCCCAGCTGATGGCGGGCTGCCGCATCCACTCGGCATTCGTCGGCGTGGCCGGCAACCACATCCGCAGCCTGAACAGCCACGGTATCGTCGCCATCCGTGATCGTGAGGTCAGCAATGCCGACCTGGAGCGCGTGCTGGATGCCGCCCAGGCAGTGGCCATTCCTGCTGACCAGCGTGTGCTGCATACCCTGCCGCAGGACTACGTGATCGATAACCAGGAGGGCGTGCGCGAGCCCCTGGGCATGTCCGGCGTACGCCTGGAAGCCAAGGTGCACGTGGTCACCTGCGCGGTGAACGCGGCGCAGAACATCGAAAAATGCGTGCGCCGTTGCGGCCTGGAAGTCGACGACATCATCCTCGAGCAACTGGCTTCCGCCTATGCGGTGCTGACCGACGACGAGAAAGAGCTGGGTGTGTGCCTGGTTGACATCGGCGGCGGCACCACCGACATCTGCATCTTCACCGAAGGCGCCATCCGTCACACCGCGGTAATCCCGATTGCCGGTGACCAGGTCACCAACGACATCGCCATGGCGCTGCGTACCCCGACCCAGTACGCCGAAGAGATCAAGATCCGTTACGCCTGCGCCCTGGCCAAGCTGGCCGGCGCCGGCGAAACCATCAAGGTGCCGAGCGTCGGTGATCGCCCGCCGCGCGACCTGTCGCGCCAGTCCCTGGCCGAGGTGGTCGAGCCGCGTTACGACGAGCTGTTCACCCTGATCCAGGCCGAATTGCGCCGCAGTGGCTACGAAGATCTGATCCCGGCGGGCATCGTGCTTACCGGTGGTACGGCGAAGATGGAAGGCGCGGTCGAGCTGGCTGAAGAAATCTTTCACATGCCGGTGCGCCTGGGCGTGCCGCACAGTGTCAAAGGCCTCAGCGATGTGGTCCGCAACCCTATTTACTCGACGGGCGTTGGCCTGTTGATGTATGGCCTGCGCAAGCAGTCCGACGACATCCCGATGCCCGGCAATGGCGGGTACGGTGATGAAACCAAGGCACCCGCTCTGGAACGGCTCAAGCGCTGGATTCAGGGTAATTTCTAAGGCGGGCGACGCGGCACGGGCGTGTGCAGCGTTGTCGGCACTAGGCGTTAAAAACTAGAAAATACAGGAGAGAGACCATGTTTGAACTCGTAGACAACCTTCCGCAAAGCGCGGTCATCAAGGTTATCGGTGTCGGCGGTGGCGGTGGCAACGCAGTCAACCACATGGCTAAGAGCAACATCGAAGGCGTCGAATTCATTTGCGCCAACACCGATGCTCAGGCACTGAAGAACATCGGCGCACGTACCGTGCTGCAACTCGGTACTGGCGTCACCAAGGGTCTGGGCGCTGGCGCCAACCCGGAAGTCGGCCGTCAGGCGGCCATCGAAGACCGTGAACGCATCGCCGAAGTGCTGCAGGGCTGCGACATGGTGTTCATCACCACCGGCATGGGCGGCGGTACCGGTACCGGTGCAGCACCTGTGATTGCCGAAGTGGCCAAGGAGCTGGGCATCCTCACCGTTGCGGTGGTGACCCGTCCGTTCCCGTTCGAAGGCCGCAAGCGCATGCAGATCGCCGACGAAGGCATCCGCGCGCTGCAGGAAAGCGTTGACTCGCTGATCACCATCCCCAACGAGAAGCTGCTGACCATCCTCGGTAAGGACGCCAGCCTGCTGTCCGCCTTCTCCAAGGCCGACGACGTGCTCAGTGGTGCCGTGCGTGGTATCTCCGACATCATCAAGCGCCCGGGCATGATCAACGTCGACTTCGCCGACGTGAAGACCGTGATGAGCGAAATGGGCATGGCGATGATGGGCACCGGCTGCGCCAGTGGTCCGAACCGTGCGCGTGAAGCCACCGAAGCGGCCATCCGCAACCCGCTGCTCGAAGACGTCAACCTGCAGGGCGCCCGCGGCATCCTGGTGAACATCACCGCTGGCCCGGACCTGTCCCTGGGTGAGTACTCCGATGTGGGTAACATCATCGAACAGTTCGCTTCCGAGCACGCTACCGTCAAGGTCGGCACCGTGATCGATCCGGACATGCGCGACGAGCTGCACGTGACCGTGGTTGCCACCGGTCTGGGCGCGCGTATGGAGAAGCCGGTCAAGGTCGTCGACAACACCGTTCAGGTCGCCGCCGCACAGCCAGTTGCCCCGGTAGCCGCTCCGGTTCGCGCCGAGCAGAACGTCAACTACAAGGACTACGAGCGCCCGACCGTTCAGCGTCAGAGCCATGGTGGCGCAGCCACTGCGGCAAAAATGAACCCGCAGGACGACCTGGATTACCTCGACATTCCAGCATTCCTGCGCCGTCAGGCGGATTAATGAAATCTATCAGGAGTATAAAGGTGATTGGTGTTCAGCAAAGGTCGGTTCTGCTATCATCGCCAGCCTTTGTTGAAAATAATTCGCACCTAGCGTAATAGCGGCCAGACCCATGATCAGACAACGCACCCTGAAGAACATCATCCGCGCCACGGGTATCGGCCTGCATTCCGGGGAGAAGGTTTACCTGACCCTGAAGCCGGCTCCGGTGGATACCGGTATCGTGTTCCGTCGTACCGACCTTGACCCTGTGGTGGAGGTGAAGGGGCACGCCCTGAACGTTGGTGAGACCACCATGTCGACCACGCTGGTCAATGGTGATGTCAAGGTGGATACGGTCGAGCATCTGCTTTCGGCCATGGCAGGCCTGGGCATCGATAACGCCTACGTCGAGCTCTCCGCCTGTGAAGTGCCGATCATGGATGGCAGTGCGGGTCCCTTTGTTTTCCTGATTCAGTCGGCTGGTCTGCAAGAGCAGGACGCCCCCAAGAAGTTCATCCGCATCACCCGTGAAGTGACCGTGACGGACGGCGACAAGCGCGCCACCTTCGTTCCGTTCGATGGCTTCAAGGTGAGTTTCGAGATCGACTTCGATCACCCTGTATTCCACGACCGCACCAAGACCGCGAGTGTTGATTTCTCCAGCACCTCGTTCGTCAAGGAAGTCAGCCGTGCCCGCACCTTCGGTTTCATGCGTGATATCGAATTCCTGCGTTCGCACAACCTGGCGCGCGGCGGCAGTGTGGACAATGCCATCGTGGTGGACGAAGACGGTGTGCTCAACGAAGACGGCCTGCGTTACGAGGACGAATTCGTCAGGCACAAGATTCTCGATGCGATCGGTGACCTCTATCTGCTCGGCAACAGCCTGATCGGTGAGTTCCGCGGCTACAAATCCGGCCATGGCCTGAACAATCGTCTGCTGCGAGCGTTGATCGCACAGCCGGATGCTTGGGAAACGGTGACGTTCGAAGACGCCGACACTGCTCCGATCTCTTACATGCGCCCGGCTGCGGCGGTGTAAGGCACTCTCTCCTAGTTTTAACTTCTTCAAGGCCACCCTCGGGTGGCCTTTTTTTATGCCGAGTTCAAGTGGCCCGACAAACGGCCAGGGGCCGGTCCGGCGTGAGTTGTGCGGGCATCGTTAACCGAGCTGCCATTTTTATGGCGCTCGCCGTTTGGTGAATCTAACTGGCTGACGAGTTTAAGAATCGCTGCGGCGGCGATGGCTGGCGAGGCGTTCCAGAGCGGCCTTCAGGCGCGGATCGCTGACCCCTTCGGCGGTTTCCTGGATGTTGTCGGCGGCGCTGTCGGAGAGCTCAAAAGGCCGTGGCGCCTCGCGTTTCTCGCCGCTGGAAGGTTGCACCTTGAAGAGGATTTTCGTTAAGGTCGCGAACGTTTCGAGCGCCTGCAACTGCCGTTGCAGGCGTTTTTGTTGATAACGCAGCCGCGTGGCCCAGTGGCCGTCGGTGACGATCAGCAGCAGGCAGCCTTCACGCCACGATGCCACGCGACAGTGTTCACGGGCGGCAGGCTGCAGCTGGCTTTCCACCACCTGCTGCAGGTGGTCGAGGCGTTGAGCCTGGCTGAACAGCGCTTTCAGCGGCTTCGCCTCGCGCAGGAGCGCGGCGGGCGCCTTGGCCGGCAAGGGACGAAAACTCATGGCAGGAAGCCTGCGACGTTTTGGGGCCGTCATGGTAGCAGAACCTCTGCTGACCGCTCGGGTTCCACTTTTTTCGAAATGGGGATGTCATGCACATCATTTTGCTCAGCAGGCGCCACGGCGCCGCGCGCTCGCTCAGCCTCGATTTGCGCTGGCTGCTGGCCGGCGCGGTGCTGCTGGTCGTTCTGGCGGTGGGCGGCGGTGCAGCGCTGGGGGCGTGGATGGCGCCGCAATCGGTGCCGGTACTGAACAGCGATGTGGTCAGCCAGGCTCTTGATGCCCAGCGCGAGGAAGTCGGCGCGGTGAAGATCGACGCCCAGCGTCAGCTTGATGCCTTCGCCGCCCACGTCGCCGAGCTGCAGGCGCGCCTGACCCGGCTCGACGCCTTGGGTGAGCGGCTTACCGAGCTGGCCGAACTGGATGCCAGTGAGTTCGATTTCTCGCTCGGCGTGGGGCAGGGCGGTCCTGAGGAACCGCTTGGCAGCGCGGCCTACGCGCCACCGCCGTTCATGAGCACTCTCGACGAGCTGGCCCTGCGCATGGACAGCCGTGAGCAGCAGCTCGAAGTGTTGGAACAGCTGCTCGCCGACCGTCGTCTCGACGAGGCGACGATGCTCTCCGGCCATCCGGTGTTGCAAGGCTACGTGTCGTCACCATTCGGGCGGCGTATCGACCCGCTGACCGGACGCGTCAGCGTGCACAAGGGCGTTGACTTCGCCGCCAAGGCCGGCAGCGACGTGGTGGCGGTCGGTGCCGGCGTGGTGACCTTCGCCGGGCGCCGCAATGGTTATGGCAACACCGTGGAAATCAGCCACGCCGACGGCTATGTCACCCTGTATGCGCACAACCGCAGCAACAAGGTACAGGTCGGCGATCTGGTCCAGCGTGGGCAGGCCATCGCCACGGTCGGCAGCACCGGGCGCTCGACCGGTAACCACGTGCACTTCGAAGTCACCCGCAGCGGCGAGCTGGTCAACCCGCACAGCTATATTGCCCGCGTCAGCGACGAGCCCTGACAAAAGCCGGTCAAGGCCGGCTTGCCCTGCGCCGATGGCCCTGTGCCAATCGTGCTCTTTCTTCAATTCCGTTTCCGGGTAGAATGCCCCCTTCGCACGCAGCCATACGGGCTGCATGGGCGACTCACGGGGCCGCCCTCCATTCATAGCGTGGAAGATCCTGTCGATATGTTTGCGCCTTTGTTGAAAAAACTCTTTGGAAGCAAGAACGAGCGTGAAGTCAAACGCATGCTCAAGGCGGTTCAGGCCGTCAATGCATTCGAGGAGCAGATGCTCGCGCTCTCCGATGAGCAACTGCGTGCCAAGACCGAAGAATTCAAGGCCCGCCTGGCCAAGGGCGAAACCCTGGATCAACTGCTGCCTGAAGCCTTTGCCGTGGCCCGCGAGGCGGGTAAGCGCGTGATGGGCATGCGCCACTTCGACGTCCAGCTGATCGGCGGTATGACTCTGCACGAAGGCAAGATCGCCGAAATGCGTACCGGTGAGGGTAAAACCCTGGTCGGTACCCTGGCCGTCTACCTCAACGCCCTGGAAGGCAAGGGTGTGCACGTGGTCACGGTCAACGACTACCTGGCCCGCCGCGACGCCAACTGGATGCGCCCGCTGTACGAATTCCTCGGCCTGTCGGTCGGCATTGTCACCCCGTTCATGCCGCCGGAAGAGAAGCGCGCCGCTTACGCTGCCGACATCACCTACGGCACCAACAACGAATTCGGTTTCGATTACCTGCGCGACAACATGGCGTTCAGCCTGGAAGAGAAATTCCAGCGCGAACTGAATTTCGCGGTGATCGACGAAGTGGACTCGATCCTCATCGACGAAGCCCGTACGCCGCTGATCATTTCCGGTCAGGCCGAAGACAGTTCCAAGCTGTACATCGAGATCAACAAGCTGATTCCCCGCCTCAAGCAGCACATCGAGGAAGAGGAAGGCGTGGTCACTCAGGAAGGCCACTACAAGGTCGACGAGAAGAGCCGTCAGGTCGAACTCAACGAAGCCGGCCATCAGATCATCGAAGACATGCTCACCCAGATCGGCTTGCTGGCCGAGGGCGAGAGCCTGTACTCGGCGCACAATCTGGGCCTGCTGACCCACGTATATGCCGGCCTGCGTGCCCACACCCTGTTCCATCGCAACGTCGAATACATCGTGCAGAACGGTCAGGTCATCCTGATCGACGAGCACACCGGCCGTACCATGCAGGGCCGTCGCCTGTCCGAAGGCCTGCACCAGGCCATCGAGGCGAAGGAAGGCGTGCAGATCCAGGCCGAAAGCCAGACCCTGGCGTCGACCACCTTCCAGAACTACTTCCGCCTGTACAACAAGCTGTCCGGCATGACCGGTACCGCCGACACCGAAGCCTTCGAATTCCGCCAGATCTACGGTCTGGACGTGATGGTGATCCCGACCAACAAGCCGATCGCCCGTAAGGACTTCAACGACCTGGTCTACCTGACCCAGGAAGAGAAGTACGCCGCGATCATCAACGATATCCGCGAGTGCCAGGCCCAGGGCCGCCCGATCCTGGTCGGCACCGCGACCATCGAGACCTCCGAGTACGTGTCGCGCCTGCTCGAGCAGGAAGGCATCGAGCACAAGGTGCTCAACGCCAAGTTCCACGAGAAGGAAGCCGAGATCATTGCCCAGGCCGGCCGTCCCGGCGCGCTGACCATCGCCACCAACATGGCCGGTCGTGGTACCGACATCCTGCTCGGCGGCAACTGGGAAGTGGAAGTCGCTGCACTGGAGAACCCCACCGACGAGCAGATCGCGCAGATCAAGGCCGACTGGCAGAAGCGTCACCAGCAGGTGCTGGAAGCCGGTGGCCTGCACGTGATCGCCTCCGAGCGCCACGAGTCGCGGCGTATCGACAACCAGCTGCGCGGCCGTGCCGGTCGCCAGGGCGATGCCGGTTCCAGCCGCTTCTACCTGTCGCTGGAAGATAGCCTGATGCGCATCTTCGCCTCCGACCGCGTGAAGAACTTCATGAAGGCCCTGGGCATGCAGCCGGGCGAAGCCATCGAACACCGCATGGTGACCAACGCTATCGAGAAGGCGCAGCGCAAGGTCGAAGGCCGTAACTTCGACATGCGTAAACAGCTGCTCGAATACGATGACGTGGCCAACGAGCAGCGCAAGGTGATCTATCACATGCGCAACACCGTGCTGGCTTCCGACAACGTCGGCGAGACCATCGAGGACTTCCGCCAGGAAGTTCTGGATAGCACCATCAGCGCGCACATGCCGCCGCAGTCGCTGCCCGAGCAATGGGACATCGCCGGTCTGGAAGAGGCGATCTTCGCCGGCTTCAACCTGCGCCTGCCGATCCAGCAGTGGCTCGACGAAGACGACAAGCTGTACGAAGAAACCCTGCGCGAGCGCATCCTCAAGGAACTGGTGGACGCCTACAACGAGAAGGAAACCCAGGCCAGCGCCGAAGCCCTGCGTACCTTCGAGAAGCAGATTCTGCTGCGCGTTCTGGACGACCTGTGGAAAGACCACCTGTCGACCATGGACCACCTGCGTCACGGTATCCACCTGCGTGGTTACGCGCAGAAGAACCCGAAACAGGAATACAAGCGCGAGTCCTTCACCCTGTTCCAGGAACTACTGGATTCGATCAAGCGCGACACCATCCGTGTGCTGTCCCACGTGCAGGTGCGCCGTGAAGATCCTGCCGAGGAAGAAGCCCGTCTGCGCCGCGAAGCCGAAGCGATGGCCCAGCGCATGCAGTTCCAGCACGATGAAGTTTCCGCGCTCGAAGAGACGGAAGCCGAAGGCCAGGACGGCGATGTCGCCGTGGCTGCCGCGCCGGTACGCGCCGAGCAGAAGATCGGCCGCAACGAGCTGTGCCCGTGCGGTTCTGGCAAGAAGTACAAGCACTGCCACGGTCAGGTCAACTGATCAACGCAATGCAGTGAAACGCCAAAACGCCGCGAAGGGTCAGACCCCTTCGCGGCGTTTTCGCATCGAACATGCTGTGCCCATCCACCTAATTCAAGGAGCTTTCCCATGGCTGTTGGTCTTGGCCCGCTGTCTACCCTGCATCCGGTTCCAGGTTTCGAGCTGGGCATCGCCTCTGCCGGCATCAAGCGCCCGGGGCGCAAGGATGTAGTGGTGATGCGCTGTGCCGAGGGCAGCAGCGTGGCGGGGGTGTTCACCCTCAACGCCTTCTGCGCGGCGCCGGTGATCCTGGCCAAGAAGCGAGCGTCCGGCAGCGTGCGTTACCTGCTGACCAACACTGGTAATGCCAATGCCGGCACCGGCGAGCCGGGCCTGCAGAACGCCATGCGTACCTGCGCCAGCCTGGCTATCCTGGCCGGCGTCGATGAGAGCGAAGTGCTGCCGTTCTCCACCGGGGTAATCGGTGAGCCGCTGCCGGTCGAGAAGATCGAAGGTGCCCTGCAGGCCGCGCTGGACAACCTCTCTGAAAACAACTGGGCCGATGCCGCCACCGGCATCATGACCACCGACACGCTGCCCAAGGGGGCCAGCCGCCAGTTCACCCACGAGGGCGTGACCGTCACCGTGACCGGCATCAGCAAGGGCGCGGGCATGATCAAACCGAACATGGCCACCATGCTCGGCTACATCGCCACCGACGCCAAGGTCGCCCAGGGCGTGTTGCAGGACCTGCTGCGCGATGCGGCGAACAAGTCGTTCAACCGCATCACTATCGATGGCGATACCTCCACCAACGACTGCTGCATGCTGATCGCCACCGGCAAGGCCGCCCTGCCGGAAATCACCCAGACCAGCGGCGCGCTGTTCGCGGCGCTCAAGCAGGCGGTGTTCGAGGTGTGCATGGAGGTCGCCCAGGCCATCGTGCGTGATGGCGAGGGCGCGACCAAGTTCGTCACCGTGCAGGTCAACGGCGGTGCGACCCACCAGGAGTGCCTGGACGTCGGCTATGCGGTGGCCCATTCGCCGTTGATCAAGACAGCGTTGTTCGCCTCCGATCCCAACTGGGGGCGCATTCTCGCTGCCGTCGGCCGCGCAGGTGTGGCACAGCTGGATGTCAGCAAGATCGACGTCTTCCTGGGCGAGGTGTGCATCGCCAGCAAGGGCTGTCGTGCTGCCACCTACACCGAGGAGCAGGGCGCAGCGGTGATGGCCGAGGAGGAAATCACCATCCGCATCGAGCTGGGTCGCGGCACCTGCAGCGAGACGATCTGGACCACCGACCTGTCCCACGAATACGTGAAGATCAACGCCGAATACCGCACCTGAGCCTCGCGCCGGTCGAGGTCATTGCGACTAGCCGCCTTTATTCCGCGCGCGCATGGCCCCATGAGCGAGCGGAATTTGCCTTGCCGGCAGCCACCGGTGAAGCTGTCGTTCTGTTCTTCTGACCGCTGGAGAAATAGATGTCGCTCGAATTGGTGATAGGCAACAAGAATTACTCGTCCTGGTCGCTGCGCGGCTGGCTGTTGGTTGAGCTCACCGGCGCGGCTTATCAGGAAACCCTGGTGCCGCTGTTTCGCCCCGATACTCACGCGCGCCTTCTGGAGCATTCGCCGACAGCCAAGGTACCGGTTCTCAAAACCGATGACGCCGGTGCGATCTGGGATTCCCTGGCGATCGCCGAATACCTGGCCGAGCGCTTTCCCGAAGCCGCCATGTGGCCGCGCGACGTAGCCGCTCGCGCCATGGCCCGCTCGGTATGTGCGGAAATGCACAGCGGTTTCGGCGCACTGCGCAGCCACATGCCGATGGACATGCAGCGTAATGCGCCGCTGGCCAGCGTGGCGGATGACGTCAAGCATGATATCCAGCGCATCGTCGCCATCTGGGCAGGCTGCCGTGAGCGCTTTGGTCAGGGCGGCCCCTACCTGTTCGGTCAGGTGAGCATCGCCGACGCCTACTTCGCCCCGGTTGCCAGCCGGCTGCGCAGCTACGGCGTGCAACTTCCGGCGGATGCGGCGGCCTATGTGGAAACCATTTTTCAGTGGCCGGCATTCCAGCGCTGGCACCAGGCAGCTCTAGAGGAGAAGACGTGAAACGCGTGCATGTAGCGGCCGCGGTAATCCGCGGTGACGATGGCCGGATCCTGATCGCCAAGCGCCCGGACGACAAACACCAGGGCGGGCTCTGGGAGTTTCCGGGCGGCAAGGTCGAGGAAGGCGAAGCCGTTTTGGCGGCGCTGTCGCGCGAGCTGCACGAAGAGCTGGGCATCGGCGTGGACGCGGCGCGGCCGCTGATTCGGGTGCGTCATGACTACAGCGACAAGCAGGTGCTGCTGGACGTCTGGGAAGTCAGCCGATTCACTGGTGAGCCCCATGGCGCCGAAGGCCAGCCGCTGGCCTGGGTCAGCCCGCGGCAATTGGGCGACTACGAGTTTCCGGCCGCCAACCGACCGATCGTCGCGGCGGCTCGCTTGCCCGAGCATTACCTGATCACTCCGGAAGGGCTGGACGGGCCGGAGCTGCTTGCTGGCGTGCGGGCTGCTGTCGCCAACGGTATCCGCCTGATCCAGCTACGCGCGCCGGCGATGTTCGACGCCCAGTACCGCGATCTGGCCGTGGACGTGCAGGGGCTCTGTGCCGGCAAGGCGCAACTGATGCTCAAGGGCCCGCTGGAGTGGCTGGGCGATTTCCCGGCAGCCGGCTGGCACCTGACCGCCGAGCAGCTGCGCAAGTACGCCAGCAAGGGCCGTCCGCTGCCCGAAGGGCGCTGGCTGGCCGCGTCCTGCCACAGCGCCGAGGAGCTCGAGCTGGCGACGCAGATCGGTGCCGACTTCGTCACCCTGTCGCCTTTGCAGGCCACTCAGACCCATCCCGAGGCCCAGCCGCTGGGTTGGCAGCGGGCGAGCGAATGGCTGCAGGGTTTTAACCAGCCGTGCTACGTACTCGGTGGGGTCGGGCCGCAGGATTGCCAGCAGGCCTGGCAGATTGGCGCCCAGGGCGTTGCGGGCATTCGCGCTTTCTGGCCCGAGCACCAGCGCTGAGCCGGCGCTTGTATGAGCACGCCGTAGCGCCTACCCTGCGGCGTCCTGTTTTCGAGTGATCCACGGCCCATGGCCTCCGTTCTCAATGTCATCCTGCCGGTCTTTGCGCTGATCCTTGCGGGTTTTGCCTGCCGGCGCCTGGACCTGCTGGGCGCCACCGCCGCCTCGGAGATCAACCGCATGGTGGTCTGGCTGTGCCTGCCGGCGCTGCTGTTCGAGGCGATGGCGACGGTGGTGTGGGACGAGATCTGGCAGCCCGGTTTCATCCTTGCCTATGGCATCGCCACTCTGGGTCTCTTCGCCCTGGTGCTGCTGTGGCGCCTGCGCAGCACCAGCCTGGCCGATGCCAGCGTGCAGGGGCTGAGCGCCTCCTACGCTAATACCGGTTACATGGGCATTCCGCTGTGCCTGCTGGTGTTCGGCGATGCCGGTATGGAGCCGGCGCTGATCGCCTGCCTGATCGTCATCTGCGTGCTGTTCGCCCTGGCGGTGGTGTGCATCGAGGTGGGGCTGCAGAACGAGAAGAGCGTGCTGACCGCGGTGCGCAAGGTGTGCGTCGCGCTGCTCAAGAACCCCATTGTCATGGCGCCTGTGCTTGGCGGCTTGTGGGCTGCTACGGCGCAGCCACTGCCGGCGCCCCTGCACCTGTTTCTCAAGCTGCTGGCGGCCGCCACCGGGCCCTGTGCGCTCATCGCCCTTGGCCTGTTCCTGGCCGAAAAGCACGCGGGGCCGAAGCAGCGCGGCACCGGCCTGGTATTGATCAAGCTGATCGCCCACCCGCTGCTCACTTGGGTATTGGCCGTCTACGTGTTCCGCTTGCCGCCGATGTGGGCCCATGCCGCGCTGCTGCTCAGCGCACTGCCGACCGGCACCGGGCCGTTCATGCTCGCCGAGTTCTATCGCCGTGATGGTGCCGAGGTGTCGAGCACCATTTTGTTGTCGACGCTGGGCTCGCTGCTGACGCTGTCGATCTGTCTCTACCTGATCGCGCCCTGACTACCGCGCCTGGAGCCTCTGCATGCCACCATCCGCTCAGCCGACCCTGCGCCCCAGCACCCTGCATTTGCCAGCCGGCGACTGGGCGACGGTGCTCGACTGCCTGTGTGCGCATTTCTCGGCGATTCCACGGGACGTCTGGCTCGAGCGCATGGCCCGCGGCCGGGTGCTGGACGCCGACGGCGCGCCCATTGGCGTCGATCACCCGTATCGGGTCGGCCTGCGCGTGCATTATTTCCGTGAGGTGCCCGCCGAGCCGCTGATTCCCTTCGAGGAAACCATCCTGCATGTCGACGAGCACATTCTGGTCGCCGACAAGCCGCATTTCCTGTCGGTGATGCCGGCCGGCGCCTACGTCGAGCAGACCTTGCTGGCGCGGCTGGTCAAGCGTACCGGCAATGCCGATCTGGTGCCCCTGCATCGCATCGACCGGCACACCGCCGGGCTGGTGCTGTTCTCCAGCAACCCGCAGACCCGCGGGCGCTACCAGGCGATGTTTCGCGAGCGCGCCATCGACAAGCGCTACGAGGCGCTGGCTGCTCCGTTGCCAGGGCTGCAGTTTCCGCTGTTGCGCGAGACGCGTTTCGAAGCCGGGGAGCCGTTCTTTCGCATGCGCGAGGCACCGGGGGTGGCGAACACCCGCACACGCGTCGAGGTGATCGAGAAGCGCGCCGAGCACTGGTTGTACGGTCTGGAACCGGTCACCGGCAAGAAGCATCAGCTACGGGTGCATATGGCTGCCCTGGGCGCGCCGATCCTCAACGATCCGTTCTATCCCGAAGTCAGCTGCGCCGAGGGTGAGCCCGACGACTACGGGCGGCCGCTGAAGCTGCTGGCCCGTGGGCTGTCGTTCAGCGACCCGCTGAGCGGCGAACTGCGCCGCTTCGAGAGCCGCCTCAGCCTTTGACGGCGGCCTGCCAGAGCACTTCGTCGATGCCCTGGCGCTTGGCGATCAGCCGCGCGGCCACGAACAGCAGGTCGGATAGCCGGTTGATGTAGGCCAGCAACTCACCGCGCAGCGGTTCGATGGTATGCAGCTGGCCGCAGCGGCGCTCGGCGGTGCGGGCGCTGCTGCGACACAGGTGGGCCTGGGCGATCAGCCGTGAGCCGCCGGGCAGGATGAAGTTGGTGAGCGGCCCGACTTCCTCGTTCCAGCGGTCGATGGCCGCTTCCAGACGCTCGATTTCGGCAGCCTGCAGCGCGTGGTACTCGGGCATCGCCAGCTCGCCACCGAGGTCGAACAGGCGGTGCTGGCAGGGCGCGAGCACTTCGACCAGCTCGCCGAGACCCGGGTGGTTAGCCTGCTGCTCGAGCAGGTCGGCGAGTAGCAGGCCGAGCTGGCTGTTGAGGGTGTCCACTTCGCCGATGGCTTCGATGCGCGGATGATCCTTGGCGACGCGGCGGCCGTCGGCCAGACCGGTTTGTCCGGCATCGCCGGTGCGCGTGTAGATTTTCGAGAGTCGATAACCCATGGGGTCTCCGCTGATCAGCTGCTGGCGCCCAGGGGCAGGCGCAGGGTGAAACAGGTGCCCTGGCCGGTGCGCGAGTGCACTTCCATCTGGCCCTTGTGGTTGTTGGTGACGATGAAGTACGACACCGAAAGTCCCAGGCCGGTGCCTTGACCGACCTCTTTGGTGGTGAAGAACGGTTCGAAGATGCGCTTGCGCACGGCTTCGGGGATGCCCACGCCATTGTCTTCGACCTGCACTTCGGCCCAGGGCGGCGCCAGTCGCGTGCGCAGTATCAGCTTGCCGGGCTCACTTTCGTCTTCGCGCAGGTGAATGGCCTGGGCAGCGTTCTTCAGCAGGTTGAGCAGCACCTGCTCCAGTTCGTTGGCAATGCCGGGAATCGGCCCCAGCTGCGGGTCGAATTCACGCTGGATCAGCAGGCTCTTGAAGTCGAAGCTTTCGGTCAGGTCGAAGTCGTTGCTGGCGATCTCCACCGCCTGGTCGATCAGTGCCGGCAACTGGCAGGGCGCCAGCTGACGATTGCTCAGGCGGCTGAAGCTGAGCATGTGGGTGACGATCTTCGAGGCTCGTGCGCCGGCCTGCTGGATGCCGTCGAGCAGCATAGGGATCTCCCGCGCTACCAGGTAGCGGTCAATGGCCGGCAGGCTGACGCCGGCCACCTCGGCTTGCTCCTGATTGCGTGGCAGCTCCGGCGACAGGCGCCGGCGGATGTTCTGCACGTTGTGCAGGATGGCGCCCAGCGGGTTGTTGATCTCGTGCGCCATGCCGGCCGCCAGGCCGCCCACGGAAAGCATCTTCTCGGACTGCACCATGACCTCTTCGAGATTCAGGCGCTGGGTGATGTCGTCGATTCGAATCACCACGCCACGGCCGATGCTGCCGATCAGCGGATAGAAGGTCAGGGCGTAGTGATGGGGCTCGTCATCGCGAATCCAGGTGACGCGTTCGATCTTCTCGACCCGGTGCTGCTCGGCGGTGCGCTTGAGTTTGGACAGGTACGGTTTGAGCAGCGGGAAGGCGAGGAACACCGGCTGGTTGACCGCCTCGTCGATGGACGTACCGGACAGCGCACTGGCCTCCTGATTCCACTGCGCCACGTAGAGCTGTTCGTCTAGGGCGATCAGCGCCGAGGGCATGGAGTCGATGATGCTGTTGAGGTAATTCTGAAAGCCCGTGAGCTTCTTCTCGATCTTGCTGCGCACCTGCACTTCGAGTTCCAGCTTGCGGTTGGACAGACGGGTTTCCTCGGCCAGACCGCGGGCCTGGTTATAAGCCTCTTCGGAGTCGTCGCGGGCACGCTTGAGCTGCTGTTCGCGCGCCTCGATGCGCTCGAGCATGGTGTTGAAGGCTTCGGCCAGGCTGCCGATTTCGTCGCGGTTGCCGCGTCGCGCGCGCAGTGAGTAGTTCTCTTCGCGGGTGACCTGGCGGGTCAGCTCTTCCAGGCGTTTGATCGGGCTGGTGACCAGGCGGCGGATCTGCCGCGCCACCAACAGCCATAGCACCAGGCTGAACAGCAGGATCACCAGGCTGGCGGTGACGGTGCCGGTGTAAAAGGCGCCCGGCAACTCACTGGAGGCGACCAGCAGCAGGTGCCCTGGCGGAGCATCGGATCGCGGCAGCTCGACCAACTGGTTGGCGCGAAATTCACCGATGCGCCAGTTGTCCAGAGCAGCGACCTGCTCGGGTAGGTCGAGTTTCTCTCCCCTCTGCAACTGCGCCATGCTATTGCCGTCGGCGTCATAGATCACCGCGGCGCGTAGTGGGCCATAACCCTCCAGGCGCTTGAGTAGCTCATGGGCGTTTTCGGGAGAGCTCAGGGCGTCGCGGCTCAGGGCGGGGGTGGCGAACAGCCGGCCCAAGGTCTGCAGCGCCTGGGGCGCGACGCTTTCCTGGGAGATCCAGTAGGCCGCGCTGATGAAGGTCATGTTGGCGACCACCAGCACGGCGGCCAGCAGGACCAGCAGGGCAGCGAGCAGCTTTCGGCCTACGGGCAGGTTCTTCAGGCGGTGGCGCAGGCGCATGGGCGTGTTTCGTGGTGGCAGGTGAGGGCGCAGGGTAGCGCGTGACTCAATAGCGCGGCAATCCGTGGCCGTCCAGATGCTCCTGCAGTCGCTGGTGCAAGGCTTTCAGCCGCGGCAGCTGCAGCAACGCGCGTTCGCCGGCGGCGCAGGCGTAGCCGAGCAGGTAGCTGATTTCGGTGCGCCGACCAGCGGCGACGTCCTGGTACATGGACGAGTAATTGGCGGCCGTGGCCTCGATCACCCGCCACACTTCGCTATGCAGCTTTTGAGCGGCCTCCGCCTGGCCACAGCCGATCAACAGCTCGGCCAGCTCGGTACATATCGCATCGACCTGTTCGTGATAGCGCACCAGTTCGCCATTGCGGCAGCCGTGCAGCACGGTCAGCGGGTTTATCGCGCAATTGAGCGCCAGCTTACGCCACAGGCGCGTGAGGATGTCTGCGCTCCAGGTGTGGGGAATCTGGCTACGTTCCAGGTCCTGCAGCCAGGCAGGCGCCGCCGCGCCGCAGGGATCGCCGATCCAGGTGTGGCCCTGGCCGGCGAATACCACGCGCCAGTCACCGTCACGAAACGCGCCTTCGGTGCTGGAGGCGGGCAGGCAACGGCGGCCAGGCAGCTGCTGCGCCACTTCGTTCTGGCTGCCCAGGCCGTTCTGCAGCAGGACGACTTCGGCAGCAGGTGTCAGGCGATGGGCCACGGCGGCAATCGCCTCCGTGGCGTCATAGGCCTTGCAGGCCAGCAGCAGACGCTCGATGGGCGACGAATCCTGCAGGTCGCTGGCCGGGATAGGGTAGAGGTGGCTGTGGCCCTGCTCGACCAGGGCGAGGCCACCTGCCTGTCGATACGCGGCCAGACGCCGCGGGTCACGGAGCACAAGCTGCACCTGCACATCGGCGCGAAACAGGCGGCAGGCCCACAGACTGCCCAGGCTGCCGGCACCGAGTACGTGCCAGCTCATGGACGGGGCAGGCGTACCGCGGTCACGCGGCCGCTGGCGTGGGCTTCGGGTAGCAGACGAGTGGCCAGGTCGAGTAGTTGCTGCTGCTCCATGGGCATGGCCTTGCTGTCCAGCCCGACCACGGCGATGCCGGCCTTGAGGCTGATAAAGCCTTCGCTGGTCTTGAAGGCCTTGAGGTTGAGGCCTTCGTGCAGACGCTTGAAGCTGCTCGGTGAGCATTCCTGCAGATCTTCGAGCAGGGTGATCAGTGCGAAATGACGATCATCCAGGCTGACCAGCACGTCCAGCGGGCGTACCAGCTGTTGCAGGCGGCGGGCCACGCTGCGCAGCAACTCGTTGCTGAATACCGCGCCGTGGCGTGCGCTCAGCTCGTCGACGCCCTGCAGACCGATCATCAGGTAGCACAGTGCGCCACCACGCGATTCCACTTGGCGCAGGCTGTCGGCCATCTTCTGTTTCAGGTAGCGGGTGTTGCCCAGGCCGGTCAGTGGGTCGACCAGGTTGCGTTCTTCCAGGCTGGCGATGTTCTGCACCAGCAGGGCGTTTTCGTGGAGCAGGCGCTGCAGGGTGCTGCACAGGCGTTCGGCGGCGAATACCCGGGGCAGCAGCTGTTCGTTCATCGCTGACTTGCTGATGAAGTCATCGACGCCGCGGTCGAAGGCTTCGTTGAGGACATTCTCGCCCTCCTTGCCGGTCAACAGGATGATGTAGGTGTAGTGCTCGGCCGCCTCGTCAAGCTGGCGCACCCGTCCGGTCAGCTCCAGGCCGTCCATTTCGGGCATCAGCCAGTCTGCCAGCAGTACGCTGGCGGGGCGTTGTTCGAGATTGCTGATGGCTTCGGCAGCGCTGCTGGCGAAGCGAATATCCTGATATCCAGCCTGGCTCAATGCACGGCCGATCATGGCGCTCGAGAACTTGGCGTCGTCCACCACCAGAATACTGAGATGGGGGTTGGGCATTTTTTTATGGCACTCGCGGGCAGGAAAACAGGTCGAGGGAAGGGAGTAACCAATACAACGCCGAGCGATCTGTATCAGAGCGGATATAATGATCGCGCCAATTTTATCGTCAAGCCATCCGCGCGATTTGCGCAGACTTAATTCACGATCTCGCGAACTGGCGCCCAGCCCGATGCATTCGTAGCGTGGCCAAGGCGGCTGCCGGCAGCGACTCGCGAAACGGTGCTGCCGGTCGCGCTTTTTAACTGGAGGAATTCCATGCCCTCGTTCGACGTGGTGTCGGAGCTGGATAAACACGAACTCACCAACGCCCTGGATAATGCCACCAAGGAGCTGGAGCGGCGCTTCGACCTGCGCGGCAAGTGCAGTTTCGAAGTCAAGGACAAGGCCGTTACGCTGACCGCCGAAGCCGATTTCATGCTTGAGCAGATGCTCGACATCATTCGCAGCTGTCTGATCAAGCGCAAGATCGACAGCCAGTGCATGGAGACCAAGGACCCGTATGCGTCCGGCAAGGTAGTCAAGCAGGAAGTCGAATTCCGCGAAGGCATCGACAAGGAGCTGGCCAAGAAGATCGTCGCCCACATCAAGGACGCCAAGCTCAAAGTGCAGGCCGCCATCCAGGGCGAGCAGGTGCGCGTCACCGGCAAGAAGCGTGACGACCTGCAGGAATGCATCGCCTCGCTGCGCGGCAAGGACTTCGGCATGCCCCTGCAGTACAACAACTTCCGCGATTGAGTGGTCGCCGGGTTGAACCCCGGCGCGGCCAGCGCGTCGCACCTTTTGCAGTTTCATCGACGCCATGGCAGTCGCACTGCCGTGGCGTCGTCGTTTTTCCCGCGATGACGGACAGGAGTTACCCATGGATTTGAATGCTGAAATCGATCAGCTGTTGCGCGAGTCGCAGACCTGGATCCCGCTGATCATGCAGTACGGCAGCCGCGTATTGCTGGCGCTGGTTACCCTGCTGGTTGGCTGGTGGTTCATCAACAAACTCACCAATCAGGTCAGCAATCTGCTGGCGGCTCGCAAGGCCGACCCGGCGCTGCAGGGCTTCATCGGCAGCCTGGCCAACATCATTCTCAAGGTGCTGCTGGTAATCAGCGTCGCCTCGATGATCGGTGTGGAAACCACCTCGTTCATCGCCGCCATCGGTGCTGCCGGCCTGGCCATCGGCCTGGCACTGCAGGGGAGCCTGGCGAATTTCGCGGGCGGCGTGCTGATCCTGCTGTTCCGCCCCTTCCGCATCGGCGACTGGATCGAGGCTCAGGGCGTGATGGGCACCGTGGACAGCATCCAGATCTTCCACACCGTGCTGCGCACTGGCGACAACAAGACCGTCGTCGTGCCCAACGGTAACCTTTCCAACGGCATCATCACCAACTACAACCGCCAGGCGACCCGCAAGGTGGTATTCGATGTGGGCGTGGATTACGAGGCCGACCTGCAGGGCGCTCGTGAAGTGCTGCTGGAGCTGGCTCAGGACCCGCGCGTCATGCAGGAGCCGGCACCCGTGGTGGTGGTCAGCGCTCTGGGCGACAGCGCCATTACCATGTCTCTGCGCCTGTGGGTGGAAACTGCGAACTACTGGGACGTGATGTTCATGCTCAACGAGCAAGCTCGTGATCGCCTGAAAACCCGGGGTATCGGCATTCCGTTCCCACAGCGGGTGGTGCATGTGGTGCAGGACGCTGCCGTTGGCGAGTGAAGTCGACACCGAGGTCGGCGGCAATGGCCGGCCTCTAGAGTCTATTGACGTTTCAATACGAGCCGCGTTGCCGCTTCCCTTGCGAGGTCCTCTAACACTGCATGGCGAGCTTTCTAGCTCAACCCGCAGGTCCCGGCGCGTGAACGTCAACAGACCCTAATCTGGGCTTAGGCGCGGCTCTGCTGGCGCCACTGCACCACAATCAGCAGCAGCGTGGGTACGCCCATCAGCGCGGTGATCAGGAAGAAATCCGCGTAGCCGAACTTCTCCACCAGTACGCCGGAATAACCGCCGATCAACCGTGGCAGCAGCAGCATGATGGAGCTCAGCAGCGCGTACTGGGTGGCGGAGAACTTCAGGTTGGTCAGGCTCGACAGGTAGGCGACGAACGCCGCCGTGGCCAGGCCGGAGCTGAAGTTGTCCGCCGAGATGGTGAAGATCAGCATTTGCAGGTTGGCGCCCATGCCAGCCAGGGCCATGAACAGTAGGTTGGTGGCCGCCGACGCAGCGCCGCCGATGAACAGGATCGGCATGATGCCAAAGCGCACGATCAGCAACCCGCCGGCACCGGCGCCTACCAGGGTCATGATCAGCCCGAACAGTTTGCTGACGCTGGCAATCTGGTCCTTGGTGAAGCCCTGGTCGATGTAGAAGACGTTGGCCATCACGCCCATGACCGTGTCGGACATGCGGTAGGTGGCGATCAGCCCCAGTAGCAGGAAGGCCTGCCAGCGGTAACGCAGGATGAAGTCGTTGACCGGCGTGAGTACTGGCGCCAGTCCGCGGCGGCCCATGGACGACAAGCACAGGGCAGTCAGGATCGTATAGAGGATGGCGCGCAGGAAGGCGCGGTCTTCGAGCAGCAGGTCCAGCAGCGTGGCTTCGCCGGTCAACAGGCTGGGGAAGTCGGTGTTGTAGAGTTGGGTGAACATCGCCGGCACCGACACCAGCAGCACGATCAGTACCAGCACCGAGAGAATCTGGTGGCTGAAGCCGTACTTGGCGGCAGCCAGCTGGGTTTTTAGGGAAACCTCGGGCTCCTTCATCCATAGGCTGGTCAGCAGGCCCGGCAGCATCAGCAGGGCGAACAGCAGGTAGGTGCCGGCCCAGGCAGCGTGTTGATAAAGGAGAGTGGTCGAGCCCAGACCCTCGGCGACGTAGAGTGCGCCGGCGGTGGCCAGTAGTGCGGCGACCCGGTAGCCGGCCATGTAGCTGGCGGCCAGAGCGGCCTGGCGGGTGTCGTCTACGATTTCCAAGCGATAGGCATCGACGGCGATGTCCTGGGTGGCCGAAGCGAAGGCCACCAGTACGGCCAGAGCGATCAGCCAGGTCAGGTGGGTGTGCGGATCGCACAGCGCCATGCCGGCCAGGCCGACGGCGATGAGGATCTGCGACAGCACCAGCCAGGAGCGTCGCCTGCCGAGCTTGCCGAGCAGTGGCAGTCGCCATTGGTCGAGCAGCGGCGACCACACCCATTTGAAGGCGTAGGCCAGGCCGATCAGGCTGGCGAAGCCGATGGTTTCGCGCGCCACGCCGGCTTCGCGCAGCCACACCGACAGGGTCGAGAACACCAACATGTAAGGCAGGCCGGCGGCAAAGCCCAGCACCAGAAGAACCAGTGTCGAGGGGCTGGAATAGGCGGCGACCGCGTCGCGCCAGCTTTTACGATGCATTGAGGGGGATCGGCCTGGAGGGAGAAAGCATGAACAAGTGGCGCACTCTAGGGGCTAGGGTCGGGTCAGTGCAAGCCGGTTGCGCGTGGCGCCGCGAGTCTCATGCCTCGTGCTCCAGGGGCCGCCAGCCGTGACGTCGGATATCCACCCGACCATTGTGGGATAGCACCCCTTCGACGCGCAATCGGGCACGTTGTTCAACCCCGCTCGGCGAGTCGGCCGCCAGGCTCAGGCGACCGCCGGCGGCGACCACGCGATGCCAGGGCAGGGCGGTGCCGTCAGGCAACTGGCCGAGGGTGCGGCCGACCCATCGCGCCGCACGCCCCAGCCCCGCCAGCGCCGCCAGTTCGCCATAGGGCACCACCTTGCCGGGCGGCACCTGGGCCAGCGCCAGATAAAGGGCATCGCGGCGGGCTTGCTGATCGTCCGGACGAGGGGCGTTGTCACCGGGCTGTAGCGCGGGCATTACAGACTCCTGAGGCCGACGAATAACGGCTCTCGATGAACTCAAGGCATTTCCGTCGGTCATTTCTTGCTCAATTTTCGGGTATGCGGATAATGCCCGATTTCCCGCGAACCGGAGCAGACTCGTCCGCTTATGTTTACTCGTACTCTGTTGTGCCTGGGCCTTAGCGTGGCCGCCACGCCGCTGATGGCCGATACCGTCTGGATGAAGAACGGCGACCGCCTGACCGGGACCATCCGTGTCTTCGACGGCGGCAAATTGATGCTGCAGACCGAATACGGCGGCTCCATCCCGCTGGACTGGAAGCAGGTCGCTACTCTTGAAAGCGACCGCGAACTGCTGATCAAGGAAAACGACGTGACCGGCGAGCGGGCCAAGTCGCTGCAGGCCGCAGAGCCCGGCAAGGTGACGTTGGCCAATGGCGCTGCACCCAAGACCGTCGAGCTGGCCAGCATCAAGCAGATCATGAAGCCCAAGCCGCTGGTGGAAGACTTCCTGTGGAAGGGCAACGTCGACGTGGCCATGGACTACAAGCGCGCCGAGCGCGACACCGATGATTACGATGTCGATCTCAAGACCCAGGCGCGTCATGGCAAGTGGCGTCACAACGCCGAGGTCGATTACAACCGCGAACTCAAGGACGACGTGGTCAGTACCGACAACTGGAGCACCGAGTACGCACTGGACCGCTTTCTGGACGAGAAGTGGTTCTGGCAGGGGCGCCTGGAATACAAGCGCGACAAGATCGAGGATCTGGCCCGTCAGCGTACTGTCGGTACCGGTCCGGGTTACCAGTTCTGGGATAACGAACTCGGCGCCTTCTCCCTGGCTGGCCTGATCAACCGTTCCGACTACGAGTTTGCCAATGGCGAGAAGGATAACTTCTACGCCATCAGTATGAAGTGGGATTACAACCGTTACCTGGTCGGCAAGACCATCGAGCTGTTCAGCAATGGCGAGATTGGCAAGCCGCTGGCCGGCGCTGCCGATTATTCCCTGGATGCCGAAGTGGGCCTGCGCTACAAGGTCACCGACTGGGCGTCGCTGAACATGAAGGCCTCCAAGGATCAGGTCAGTGGCTCGGAAGGCGACAAGGACGAAACCCGTTACACTCTGGGCTTCGGTGTAGGCTGGTAAGCCAAGCGGATGCACAGCAAAAAGCCCCGCCTGGTCAGGCTGTGTGAAAACTACTGCGCTCGGCCATGCGGCGTTAAAAACCGGCTCAAAATGCTCATTTACACCACGTAAACTGCGCTTTTTCGCCGGTTTTTGCCTTGCCTGACCTTCGCTCGCTACGTTTTCACACAGCCTGCTGGTGCGGGGCTTTTTGTTGTCCGGCGTTTGCCGGCTGACGCCTTACAGCCGAACGCCGCCGTCGAGTTCGAGGATGCGCCCGGTGAAGTAGTCGTTCTCCAGCAGGAAGGCGATGGCGTGCGCGATCTCCTGCGGCTTGCCGAGGCGCTTGAGCGGGATCACGTCGGTCATGCGCTGCAGCGCTTCGGGCTTCATGCTGGCGACCATGTCGGTTTCGATGAACCCGGGCGCCACGCCGGACACGCGGATGCCGTAACGGGCGAACTCGCGGGCCCATACCACGGTGTCGGCAGCGACCGCCGCCTTGGCCGCCGAGTAGTTGGCTTGGCCGATATTGCCGGCGCGCGACACCGAGGAAATATTGATGATCGCGCCCTCGTTCTGCAGCTCGATCATCTTCGCCGCCACTTCGCGAGTACACAGGAACACGCCGGTCAGGTTGACGTCGATCACCGACTGCCACTGGGCCAGGCTCATCTTGCTCATCTCGCCGTCTTTGACCTTGATGGTCAGGCCATCGCGCAGGATGCCGGCGTTGTTGACCAGGCCATTGATCGAACCGAAGTCCTCGGCGATCTGCGCCACGGTCTGAGTCACCTGTTCTTCGTTGGCCACGTTGCACAGGTAGGTACGCGCCTGCACGCCGATGGCCCGGCAGGCCGTGGCGGTTTCATCGAGCTTTTCCTGATTCAGGTCGACCAGTGCCAGGCGCACGCCGCGCTCGGCGAGATACTCGGCCATGGCGCGGCCCAGGCCCTGGCCGCCGCCGGTAATGATGATGACTTTGTCTTGGAGTTGCATGCCAATTCCCTTGATTGAGAGTCGAACGGGTCGTACCGGTGCAAGGTGATTCGCTTGTTCGCGCCGGTCGATTGCCATGACGTACCGGCAGCAGCATAGAGTGCGACGAGGCCGGCGCACCAGTGCCTGTAATCGCGATCACCAACATCCTGTAACAGCGCTGCTCTCCTAGCCGAAGCCCCGCGTCGCCTGGCTTGGAACGTGGCGGATACTTGAGAAGTCGAAACTTCAGCTTGAATTAAGCGCAACACCCCATATTTCTCTCCTACTGGAAGGTGTTCTTCCGTCAAGGAAACCGCGATGCGCATTTTCACGTTGTTGTTCCTGCTGTTCCCGATTCTCGAGCTGGCCGTGCTCATCTCGGTGGGCAGTGCTATCGGTGTGCTGCCGACCATTGCCCTGGTGATCCTCACCTCGATCTTCGGCGGCCTGATGCTGCGCATCGCCGGTATCACCACCGCTTGGCGTGCCCGCGAGCGCCTGGCGCGCGGCGAAATGCCGGATCAGGAAGTGCTGCAGGGCCTGATGATGGCAGTCGGTGGTGGCCTGTTGCTGCTGCCGGGGTTCATCAGTGATGTCATCGGCATTTTCTGCCTGCTGCCCTTCACCCGCCGTTGGCTGGTCGAGCGGGTACGTCAACGCGCTGCCGAGCAGGCCGAGCGGCAACGTGCTTTCGCCGACGACATGGCGGCTCGTAATGGCCAGCCCGGCGGTCACAAGCCCAATGTGCTTGAAGGTGAATACGAGCGCCGCGACTGATCCCGCGCGCTGCTCCCGGGCCCCGGTCAGTGTTCACTGACCGGGGCCTTGCTTTTTCAGGTGCCGAGCGTCCGTTGCCTGCGTAAAAAAATTAGCGGCTGCCCTTGAATTGCGTTTGGCCGCCCCTATGTAGCGGACACCGCAAGGTTTTTCAGCGTCAGCTGAAGCAAATTTCGGCGTTGGGTGTTTGCGCAGCGCCATGATCCTGCCGGTGAGAGCACCGGTAATTTCAACAACTATTGGGAGAGATCGACAATGAAGCTTCGTCCTTTGCATGACCGCGTCGTGATCCGTCGCAGCGAAGAAGAAACCAAAACCGCTGGCGGTATCGTGCTGCCGGGCTCGGCCGCCGAGAAGCCGAATCAGGGCGAAATCGTTGCCGTTGGTACTGGCCGTGTTCTGGACAACGGTGAAGTCCGTGCCCTGGCCGTCAAGGTCGGTGACAAAGTGGTGTTCGGCCCGTATTCGGGCAGCAACACCGTCAAGGTCAATGGCGAAGACCTGTTGGTAATGGGCGAGAGCGAAATCCTCGCTGTTATCGAAGCCTGATCGACCGCGAATTTCCGTTTAATCGTCAAGAATTGAGGATCAAATAACATGGCAGCTAAAGACGTAAAATTCGGCGACGCCGCTCGCAAGAAACTGCTCACCGGTGTCAACGTTCTGGCCGATGCAGTCAAAGCCACCCTCGGCCCTAAAGGCCGTAACGTGGTCCTGGAGCGCAGCTTCGGCGCGCCGCTGATCACCAAGGACGGCGTTTCCGTCGCCAAAGAGATCGAGCTCAAGGACAAGATCGAAAACATCGGCGCCCAGCTGGTCAAAGACGTTGCCTCCAAGGCCAACGACGCTGCCGGTGACGGCACCACCACCGCTACCGTTCTGGCTCAAGCCATCGTCACCGAAGGCCTGAAGTCGGTCGCTGCCGGCCTGAACCCGATGGACCTGAAGCGCGGCATCGACAAGGCCACCGCAGCCATCGTCGCCGAGCTGAAGAACCTGTCCAAGCCGTGCACCGACAGCAAAGCCATTGCCCAGGTTGGCACCATCTCCGCCAACTCCGATGACTCCATCGGCAACATCATTGCCGAAGCCATGGAAAAAGTCGGTAAAGAAGGCGTGATCACCGTTGAAGAAGGCTCGGGCCTGGAAAACGAACTGTCCGTCGTAGAAGGCATGCAGTTCGACCGCGGCTACCTGTCGCCGTACTTCATCAACAAGCCGGACACCATGGTTGCCGAGCTGGATAGCCCGCTGCTGCTGCTGGTCGACAAGAAAATCAGCAACATCCGCGAACTGCTGCCGGTTCTGGAAGCCGTTGCCAAGGCTGGCCGTCCGCTGCTGATCGTTGCCGAAGACGTCGAAGGCGAAGCCCTGGCCACTCTGGTGGTCAATAACATGCGTGGCATCGTCAAGGTCGCTGCCGTCAAGGCGCCTGGCTTCGGTGATCGTCGCAAGGCCATGCTGCAGGACATCGCCGTTCTGACCGGCGGTACCGTGATCTCCGAAGAGATCGGCCTGAGCCTGGAAAGCACCACCCTGGAGCACCTGGGTCAAGCCAAGCGTGTAGTCCTGAACAAGGAAAACACCACCATCATCGACGGTGCTGGCCAGCAATCCGACATCGAGTCGCGCGTTGCCCAGATCCGCAAGCAGGTTGAAGAAACCTCTTCGGACTACGACAAAGAGAAGCTGCAAGAGCGTCTGGCCAAGCTGGCCGGCGGTGTTGCCGTGATCAAGGTCGGCGCTGCCACCGAAGTCGAGATGAAAGAGAAGAAAGCCCGCGTTGAAGACGCCCTGCACGCAACCCGCGCAGCCGTCGAAGAAGGCGTGGTACCTGGCGGTGGTGTTGCCCTGGTTCGTGCTCAGTCCGCTCTGGACGGCCTCAAAGGCATCAACCTGGAGCAGGACGCTGGTATCAGCATTCTGCGCCGTGCCATCGAAGCGCCGCTGCGTCAGATCGTCACCAACGCTGGCGACGAAGCGTCCGTGGTTCTGGACAAGGTCAAACAGGGTTCCGGTAACTACGGTTACAACGCTGCCAACGGCGAGTACGGCGACCTGATCGAGTTCGGTATCATCGACCCGGCCAAGGTTACCCGTAGCGCGCTGCAAGCCGCTGCTTCCATCGCTGGCCTGCTGATCACCACCGAGGCGATCGTTGCAGAGCTGCCGGAAGACAAGGCTGCTCCGGCCATGCCGGACATGGGCGGCATGGGCGGCATGGGCGGCATGATGTAAGCCTCCCGGCACCTGGAGCTGTACCGAAAACCCCGCGCCCTGCGCGGGGTTTTTTATTGCGCGCTTTTTTGCACCGCAAGTGTCTAGCTGGCGGGCCAGCGGCAATAGTTGGCTGATGGCGAGACCGCTTTCGGCGCAAAGGGTTTTGACCGTTCGTCTTGTTGCAACCTTTCCGAGCCCATCGTGATCTAGTGTTAGCGGACGCATTGGCCGCACTATCAAGAGGTTGCGATCATGAGCTTAGGCGTAGCCAGAGGTTTGTTTCTTGTTGCTGCATTGAGCGTTTCGGCGTTCGCGGCGGCCTCCTGGTATGAGCCTGGCCCAGGTGTCGTGACCAGCACTCACCGCACCAATTGCCTGAGCCCGAAAATCAAACGGGTTACCCAGGCGTCTCCTGAAGCCAGCCAGAATCTGTTGTTATTGGTGATGGGCCTTTCCCAGGCACGACGCTGATATCCTGCCGATTCGCCTTGCGCCGGATCGCGGAACAGTGAATTTCTTCCGAAGCTGCGAACTCCGATACCCTGAGCGCTCACTCGACGCAAGGGAAGCAGCCGATGTCCATCTACCGTGAACGTGCCGAACGCCTCCGGGCATTGCACCAGCAAGCCGAGCTACTGGTTCTGCCCAACCCCTGGGATGCCGGGTCGGCGAAGATGCTCGCCGCGCTTGGTTTTCACGCTCTGGCTACCACCAGCGCCGGACTGGCCTTTTCCCTGGGCCGCCGCGATGCCGAAGGCGCGGTAAGCCGCGACGAGGCATTGGCCAATGCCCGCGCCATCGTCGAGGCGACTTCGCTGCCGGTGGTCGCCGACTTGGAAAATGGCTATGGCGATTCCCCCGAGGCATGTGCCGCGACCGTGCGGGTGGCTGCGCAGATTGGTCTGGTCGGCGGCTCCATCGAAGATGCCACTGGCCGCGCGGATGAACCCATTTATCCCTTCGAACTCGCCGTGGAGCGCATTCGCGCTGCGGTAGCGGCGGCTCGCGAGCTGGACATTCCCTTCACCCTGACGGCGCGGGCGGAAAACTTCCTGCACAGCCGTGCCGACCTGGACGACACCATTCGCCGCCTGGTGGCATACGCCGAGGCGGGCGCGGACGTGCTCTACGCGCCAGGGCTGACCAGTCGTGAACAGATCAAGGCAGTGGTCGAGGCGGTGGCGCCCAAACCGGTCAACGTGCTGGTCGGCTCGCCGAGCCTGAAACTATCGCTGGACGAGCTGGCGCAACTGGGCGTCAAGCGCGTCAGCCTGGGCTCCAATCTGGCCCGCGCTGCCTATGGCGCCTTTTTGCAGGCAGCCACCGGGCTTGCCGAGCGCGGCGACCTGAGCGGCGCCCGACAGGCGCTGCCGTTCGACACCATCAACGATCTGTTCAAGACCTAGCGTGCGGCAGTTTCTGATCGCGCTGTTGATCTTCGTGGTGGTCGGCGGCCCGCTGGCGCTGTACCGCCAGTGGATCGACGTGCCGCCGCGCTGGAATCCCTGGGCGCCGCTCGACCTGCGCGACACGCCCAACTGGCTGACCGCCTACAAGCTGCGTCGTCTGCAGGGTGACGCCGAGCTATGCCGCACGGTGCTGGATACGTCCGCGCTGCGTTATGTCGCGCTGCCCGACAGCACACCGGCCGCCGACTGCCCGTTGACCAACACGGTGCGCGTGCAGGGCAGTGAGATGCGCCTGAGCAGCAGCTTCATCGCCACTTGCCCGGTAGCTGCGGCCTTCGCCCTGTTCGAGCGCCACGGCCTGCAGCCGGCAGCCGAGCAGCGCTTCGGCCAGCGTGTGGTGCAGGTCGACCACGTTGGCAGCTTCGCCTGCCGCACCATCGCTGGTAGTCAGCGGCGCAGCCAGCACGCCTCGGCCAATGCCCTGGATATCGTCGGCTTTCGCCTGGCCGATGGCCGGCGCATCAGCGTGCTGCGCGATTGGCCGGGCGAGGATGACAAGTCGCTGTTCCTGCGCCAGGTGCAGCAGGCGGCGTGCTCCAGTTTCAACACTACCCTGGGTCCGGACTACAACGCCGCGCACCGCGATCATTTCCACTTGGATATGGGCGGTTTTCGCATGTGCCGTTGAGTTCAGCGAGCCAGGCGTTTCTGTAGGGTCAGATGCCCCATCAGCAGCTCCCAGGGCGCCAGGGATTCTTCCAGCAGCGGATTGCTCGAGGCGTTCTCGGCATTGCCAGACGGCGCCAGCAGATTCTGTTGCGACGCCAGTTCTTCGAGGGGCAGGGCGGCGCCCACGTCTTTCAGCGAGCAGGTGAACTGGCGCTGCATCATCACATCTTCCAAGGTGCGCATGCCCTGCAGGGGCGCTTCATCGGCGGGCGTTGCCGTTGGTGTGGGCGTGACCAGTGCTGGCGCCGAGTGCTGGGCTATGGCGCTTTCCATCTCGCGCAGCACGCTGTGCAGAATCTGGTCGTACAGCGCCGCGCTGGCGGCTGATGGAGTACCTGCTTTCTGGGCGGCGATCCCGGTATCACCGGGAATACGGGATATGACTTCGAACATCGAACAGCGGGCTCTGGCAAACTAGCGCTTTCCTGGGTATCGGCTGCTGTCGGCCCGAATTGAGGCCGCGGCTGCTTAAAAGCTGCCGCATCTGAGTTGATGGACGATCCGCAATGAGTGAACTACAGCCCGACGTGCGCATTCGCATGGAGGCCCTGGCGCCGCATCTGCAAGCCGGCGCGCAGCAATGGGCGCAGCGTCTGGGCTTGCCGCTCGAAGGCGAGGCCGGTTATGCGTTGCAACTGGGCGAGGCTGGCTTGCAGCTGGTCGAGCTCGGCCCGCAGGCGCCGGGGCCGGTGCGGGTGGATTTCGTTGAGGGCGCGGTGGCGCACCGTCGCCAGTTCGGCGGCGGCGCCGGGCAGATGATCGCCAAGGCGGTCGGCATCGCCCAGGGCATTCGCCCGCGGGTGCTGGATGCCACGGCAGGGCTGGGCCGCGATGCCTTCGTGTTGGCCAGCCTGGGTTGCCAGGTCGACCTGATCGAGCGCCAGCCGCTGGTCGGTGCGCTGCTCGAGGAGGGCCTGCAGCGGGCGGCAGCGGACGCAGAGGTGGCAGATATCGTCGCGCGTATGCGCCTGCTGCAGGGTAACGCCATCGAGCTGATGGCCGGCTGGCAGGGCGAGGCGCCGCAAGTGATCTACCTCGACCCGATGTTTCCTCACCGCGACAAGAGCGCTCTGGTGAAAAAGGAGATGCGCCTGTTCCGTCCCTTCGTCGGCGATGATCTGGATGCTCCGGCACTGCTCGAGGCGGCGCTCAAACTCGCCAGCCACCGCGTGGTGGTCAAGCGCCCGCGCAAGGCGCCGGTCATCGAGGGCGCTAAGCCGGGTTATGCGCTGGAGGGCAAGTCCAGCCGCTACGACATCTACCCATTGAAGAAGCTCACGCCTTAAAGGCTTGCTCACGATCTTTCGGCTCGGCTTCAGCGCTTGACCGCCAAGTGGCGGGAGCTGACGTTTGCGTAAACGTGTAGGAGGGGCTTCAGCCCCGAGCTCTTTTCACCCATCTAAAGCTCGGGGCTAAAGCCCCTCCTACAAAAGCAGCGGCGCCCCGATGTCCGCTTCCGCCTTGTTACCGCCTCATCAATGTCGCCCGAAGAGACCGTGAAGAGGTTCTTCAACGAACCGCTCTACGGTCGTGATCCAACCTGAACGTTTTTGGCGGGCCTCACCTCAGATTTTGAACGGATGCACGAGACATCCACGCAAACCGAGGTAGCCCATGAGCGAGACCATCACAGCCGGCGCCGAGCGCCGGACGATTTCCCTGTCGTTGAACGGCAGCCCCACCCAGGTCGAGGTGTACCCGTGGATCACGGCTCTCGATCTGCTTCGTGAACAGCTCGACCTGTTCGGCACCAAGAAAGGTTGCGATCACGGCCAATGCGGCGCCTGCACGGTGCTGGTGGACGGGCGGCGGGTCAACGCCTGCCTGACTCTGGCGGTCATGCTCGACGGTCGTGAACTGACCACCATCGAGGGTCTGGCCACGGGCGACGAGCTCCACCCCATGCAGCGTGCCTTCGTCAAACATGACGCTTTCCAGTGCGGCTATTGCACGCCGGGGCAGATCTGCTCGGCGGTCGGCCTGGCCAACGAAGGGCGGGTCGGCGACGCCGCCGACATTCGTGAGCGTATGAGTGGAAACCTGTGCCGCTGCGGCGCCTACAGCAACATCCTGGCGGCCATCGAAGAGGCACTGCCCGAGAGCGAACAGGCGGTGCGCCCATGACGCCCTTCGCCTACAGCAAGCCCGAGGCCATCGACGAAGCGGTGAGCCTGGCCGGGCCCGACAGCCTGTTCATCGCCGGCGGCACCAACCTGGTCGACCTGATGAAGGAAAACCTGGTGCGGCCCAAGCGCCTCATTGACATCAACGCGTTGCCGCTGCGTGACGTGACCGCCACCGCCGAGGGCGGCCTGCGCATCGGCGCTCTGGTCGGCAACGCCGAGCTGGCCTGGCACCCGGAAGTCGAGCGGCGTTATCCGCTGCTCGCCCAGGCGCTGCTCTCCGGTGCGTCGCCCCAGGTGCGCAACATGGCCAGCGCCGGTGGCAACCTGCTGCAACGTACCCGCTGCCATTACTTCTACGATGCCCAGGTGCCGTGCAACAAGCGTGAGCCGGGGAGCGGCTGCCCGGCTCGTGAAGGGCTGAACCGCAACCATGCGCTGTTCGGCGCCAGCGAGCATTGCGTAGCGGTGCACCCGTCGGACTTCTGCGTGGCCCTGGCCGCCCTGGATGCCGAGGTGATCATCACCGGCCCGCAAGGCGAGCGCCGCGTAGCCATGAGCGACTTTCACCGCTTGCCGGGCGATACCCCGCAGCGCGACACGGTGCTGGAGCCGGGCGAACTGATCCTTGCCATCGAGCTGCCGGCCGAGGATTTCGCCAGCCATCACGCCTACCTCAAGTTGCGTGACCGTGCTTCGTTCGCGTTCGCCCTGGTGTCGGTGGCCGCAGCGCTGCAACTGGATGAAAACGGCCAGATCCGCCAGGCCCGCATCGCCTTGGGTGGTGTCGCCCACAAACCGTGGCGGCGAGCGGACGTGGAGGCCAGCCTGGTTGGCCAAGTCGCCACGCCGGAGCATTTCGAGGCTGCCGCCGAGCTGCTGCTCAAGGATGCCCAGCCGCTGGCCCACAACGCTTTCAAGGTCGAACTGGCGCGGCGCGCCGTGGTTCGCGCCCTGTCTACCGCCGCAGAAGGAGCCCGCCCATGAACGCGCGAACCCTCGGCCAACCCCTGGATCGTGTCGACGGCCCGCTGAAAGTCAGCGGCCAGGCACGTTATGCCGCCGAGCATCCGGCCGATGGCCTGCTGCATGGCAGCGTGATCTGCAGTGTGATCGCCCGCGGCCGCATCACCGCCATCGACGACTCGGAGGCCCTGGCTCTGCCTGGCGTCAAGCTGGTGCTCAGCCACCTTAATCGTCCGCCCATGGCCCAGGACGACGAGAGTTACGAGGATGACGACGCCGCCGACGGCTCGCCCTTTCGCCCGCTGTTCAACGCGCGTATCCGCTACAGCGGCCAGCCGGTGGCGCTGGTGGTCGCCGATACCCTGGAGCTGGCCCGCCATGCCGGCTCCCTGGTGCGCATCAGCTACGAACAGCAGCCCCATGCCACCGACCTGCGCGAAGCCCTCAGCGAGGCTCACGCCGCGCCGGCCGAACTGCCCAAGCCCCGTGGCGACGCCGATGGGGTGATCGCTGGCGCGCCGCTGCGCCTGGAGCTGGAATACGAACTGCCGTGCGAGTATCACCACCCGATGGAGCCCCATGCATCGACGGTAGTCTACCAGGCCAATGGCAGCCTGCTGGTGCACGACAAGACCCAGGGGCCGCAGAACAGCCAGCGGTATCTGGCCGATGTGCTCAAGCTCGACCCTAGCCGCGTGCGCATCAAATCTTCCTTCGTAGGTGGCGCCTTCGGTTCCGGCCTGCGCCCGCAGTACCAGTTGCCGCTGGCCGCCATGGCGGCATTGAAGCTCAAGCAATCGGTGCGCGTGACCCTGACCCGCCAGCAGATGTTCACCTTCGGCTATCGCCCGCGGGCGGTGCAGCACCTGCAGCTCGGCGCCGACGCAAGTGGCAAGCTGCAGGGTCTGGTGCACGAGGTGATCGCCCAGACCTCACGCTTCGAAGACTTCACCGAGCACGTCGCCGAATGGTCGGGGATGCTCTACCACTGCGATCACGTGCGCCTGGCTTATCGGCTGGCGCCGCTGGATGTCTACACGCCGCTGGACATGCGTGCGCCGGGCGCTGCGACCGGGCTGTACGCCTTGGAGTCGGCGATGGACGAGCTGGCCTGGGCAGCGGGTGTCGACCCAGTGCAGCTGCGCCTGACCAACTACGCCGAAACCAACCAGAACGAGGGCAAACCCTATTCCAGCAAGGAGCTGCGCGCCTGCTACCAGCAGGGCGCCGAGGCTTTTGGCTGGAGCAAGCGCAGCCCGCAACCGCGGGGCATGCGCGAGGGTAATCAACTGATCGGTTACGGCATGGCCAGCGGCGTATGGGAAGCCATGCAGATGCCGGCCAGCGCCCGCGCCAGCTTCACGGCGGACGGTCGCCTGATAGTTGCCAGTGCCACCTGCGACATCGGCCCGGGCACCGCCACGGTGATGACCCAGATCGCCGCCTACGTATTGGGCATGGATCCCTCCCAGGTGGAGTTTCGCCTCGGCGATTCCAGCCTGCCCAAGGCGCCGCTGCAGGGCGGCTCGTTCACCGTGTCGTCAGTGGGCAGTGCGGTGCGCGAGGCCTGCCTGGCCCTGGCCGACAAACTCTGCGAGGCGGCGCGACAGTGGCCCGAAGCGCCGTTCAATGATGGGGCGGCGCTGCGTTTCAGCGCAGGCCGCGTGCAGCAGGGCGAGGATGCCAGCCGTACGGTCGAGCTGAGTGCGCTGCTCGCTCGCCACGGCAGCTTGGAGGCCGAGGTGCAGGCGCAGCCCGGCAAGCAGCGCGAGCGCTACGCCAGTGCCAGCCACTCGGCGGTGTTCGTCGAGGTGCAGGTGGACGAAGCGCTGGGTACGGTGCGTGTCACCCGGGTGGTCAGCGCCATCGCTGCCGGCCGGGTGATCAACCCGAAAACCGCGCGCAGCCAGATTCTCGGTGGCGTGGTGTGGGGCATCGGCATGGCCTTGCACGAGGAGGCGATGATCGACCATGACCTTGGGCGCTGCATGAACCACAACCTCGCCGACTACCATGTGCCGGTGCACGCCGATATCGGTGATATCGAGGTGATCTTCGTCGAGGAGAACGACAGTATCATCAACCCGCTGGGCTCCAAGGGCGTAGGTGAGATCGGTATCGTCGGGGTTGCTGCGGCGGTTGCCAACGCGATCTATCACGCTACCGGCAAGCGCATCCGCCAGTTGCCCATCACCCTCGACAAGCTGCTTTGACGGTTGCCGATGACGGGTTCGCCGATGCGAGCCCGTCATCGCTCTGTCTCGGTTCGTTGCGTATCACCAACCAGATCCCCAACCCCGAAATAGCCGTACCCAGGCCCATCAGCCAGGATAGCGGCTCGCCGAACATCGCCCAGGCCCACACCAGGGTCAGCGCCGGGCTCAGGTACAACACGCTGGCCACCCGTGTGGGTGACGAGCGCTTCAGGCACAGCCAGTACAAGCTGTAGCCGCCTATGGTGGAAGCACTCGTCCACAGCACGCTCAGGGCGAAGCCGCCTGAGGGCACCGGCATCAGGCTGCCGTCCATGACGGCCAGCAGTGCGAACGGCACGCAGCAGATGCAGCATTGCAACCACAGGTTGCCGAGCAGGTCGAGGGACGCCGCGGCCTTGGTGCGTTTCTGCCACAAGGTGGCAATCGCCAGCGACAGCATGCCCAGCAGTGGCAAGCCATAGACCCACAACGGGGCATCGCCCCAGGCCAGCGCATCCGAGGTGACCAGCACCACGCCCGTCAAGCCGATGAGCAGACCCAGCCAGGTTTGCCAGCCTAGGGGCTGGCGCAGCACCAGCACGCTGAGCAGAGCAACACCGATAGGCAGCAGGTCGGCCAGCAGGGCGGCGAGCCCGGCCGGCACGCCCAGGGCGATGCCCTGAACCACGCCAGCGAGGTAACCGCCCATCGCCAGCAGACCGATACCGGCATGGCGCAGCAGCGTGGCAGGCGACGCATGCCGCAGGCGCGGCAATGCCCAGGGCGCCAGCAGCAACACGAACAGCAGGCTGCGCCAGAACACCACCAGCATGGCTGGTGCATGGTCGATGGAGAAGCGCGCGCCGATAAAGCCCGAACTCCAGATCACCACCAGCGTCGCTTCGAGCACCAGCAGCGGAATGGCGATGGGCCAGAGGCGAGCGGTATGGGTAACGGACATGAGGGATGACCGGATAGAGGATGTAGGTGCAGGCTACGAAAGCGAGGTAATCTAATAAATCAAAATGTATTGAATCAGTAGTTCGGAGTTTATGAATCATGAGCGCCGTGCTCGACATCGAACTGATCCGCACCTTTCACGCCGTGGCGCGCAGCGGGCGCTTCAAGGCTGCTGCCGAACAGCTGCACAAGAGCCCTGCGGCGATCAGCGTGCATATCCAGCGCTTGGAGACGGTCGCCGGTGGCCGGCTGTTCGACCGCGACAATCAGTCGGTGGCGCTGACGGTGTTGGGCAAGCGGCTGCTGCGCTCGACCAGCGAATTGCTCAGCACCCATGATCGGGTACTCGCCGAGTTGCACGGCCCGCGACTGGTCGGGCGCATCCGTCTGGGGATACCCGACGAATACGCCGCCCATGTGATCCGCGACATCCTGCCGATCTTCGCTGCGGCCTGGCCCAACGTGGTATTGGAGGTGAAGACCGCGCCCAGTTATACGCTGCGTGAGCAGGTGCAGGCCGGCAAGCTGCACGGCGCAGTGCTCACCCTGCCGCTGGGGCAGCGTGAGCACTGCGCCCAGGTGCTGGTCGCCACCACGCCGGTGTGGGTCGCCGCGGCGTCCCGTCCGCAGCCGGCAAAGGGCATCATCCCGCTGGCCATTCATGCGGCTGACTGCCCGTACCGCAGCCTGATGCTGGAGTCGCTTAAAGCGGCCGGCTATAGCTGGCGGGTAGTGCTCGACAGCCCGTCCAGCCAGGCCATCAGGGCCTGCGTCGAGTCGGGGCTGGCGATCACCCTGATGGATCGCGCAAAGATGAGCAGTCTCATGCGCATCGTCGAGGAGCTGCCCCAGGCCGCCGAGCACGAGGTGATGTTCCTGCGCTCGGCCCAGGCACAGCACGACGAGGCCCTGGAGCTATTGGCCCAGGCCATTCATCAGCACTTTCGCCTTTGATCAGCGGTGCTTGGTGCTCGAGCGCAGCTTGTAGCGTTCGCCCGGGTGAAGCAGGCGTACATAGCTGATCAGGTGCTCGTTCGACCAGGTGCGGCGGATCATCGACAGACAGGCGGCGCCCGGTGCGATGTCCAGCCATTCGGCAGTACGGGCGTCGGCGTGCACGGCCTCGACCACATGCTCCACGTCGCTGATCGGGCAACTGGCGACCAGCACTTCATTGGGGGTGTGCCTGGAGAAGTCGCTGCTCAGGTAATGGGGCACCCAGCGCGGATTGACGAAGCGATCCTCGAGCTGGATCGGCACGCCGTCTTCCAGGTGCACGAGGATGCTGTGAAATACCTCGGCGCCGATGCGCAGGCCCAGGCGCAACGCCACCTCGTCATCGGCGGCCAGCGCTTCGCTGCGCAGGATGCGGTTGGAATAGGTATGGCCGCGGGCACGCACTTCGGCGGCGATGTTCATCACCTCGTGCAGTGAAGACTCGGATTTGCGGTCGGTGACGAAGGTGCCCAGGCCCGCCTGGCGAATCAGGTAACCCTGTTGCACCAGGTTGTTGATGGCCTTGTTGGCGGTCATCCGGCTGACCGAGAAATCCCTGGCCAGCTGCTCTTCGGGTGGAATCTGGTGATGTAACGGGTAGTCACCGTTGCCGATGCGCTCGAGCAGAAAATCCTCGATGGCCTTGTAGCGCGGGGTGGAACTGGTCACGGCAACTCCTTGGTAATGCCCGGTGCGCGGATGATACATCAGCCATACAACTGATCTCGTAGGAGCCCCGCCTCGGGGCGAAAGCGGTCGTAGCCACTCAGCAAGACCTGCGGCATAACTACCATTCGCCGCGAAGCGTGGCTCCTACAAAACGTAGCGCGGCTCAGTCTATCGACGGCAACATGCCGGCCGGCAGCAACGGCGTCAGCACCCGTTCGGCCAGCAGCTCGTCAGCGGCGGCGATGTCCGGGGCAAAGAAGCGGTCCTCGACGTAGTACGGCACCTGGGCACGCAGGGTCTGGCGCGCCTGCTCCAGCACCGGGGTACTTTTCAGCCCCTCACGGAAGTCCAGGCCCTGGCAGGCGCCCAGCCATTCCACGGCGAGGATGCCACGGGTGTTGGCGGCCATGTCCCAGAGGCGCTTGCCGGCAGCCGGGGCCATGGATACGTGGTCCTCCTGGTTGGCCGAGGTGGGCAGGCTGTCGACACTGTGCGGGTGGGCCAGGGCCTTGTTCTCGCTGGCCAGCGCTGCCGCCGTCACCTGGGCGATCATAAAGCCGGAGTTCACCCCGCCATTGGCCACCAGGAACGGCGGCAACTGCGACATATGCTTGTCCATCATCAGCGAGATGCGCCGCTCGGACAGCGCGCCGATTTCGGCGATGGCCAGGGCGAGGTTGTCGGCAGCCATGGCCACCGGCTCGGCGTGGAAGTTGCCACCGGAAATCACCTCGCCTTCGGCGGCGAATACCAGCGGGTTGTCGGATACCGCGTTGGCTTCCACTGCCAGTACCTCGGCGGCCTGGCGCAACTGGGTCAGGCAGGCGCCCATGACCTGGGGCTGGCAGCGCAACGAGTAGGGGTCCTGCACCTTGTCGCAGGCGGCGTGGGAGCGGCCGATCTCGCTGCTGTCACCCAGCAGGTGACGGAAGGCCGCCGCCGCGTCGATCTGCCCGCGCTGGCCGCGGGCGGCATGGATGCGCGCATCGAAAGGCGAGCGCGAACCGAGCAGCGCCTCGACGCTCAGCGCGCCGCAGACGCTGGCGGCGGCGTACAGGTCTTCACCCTCGAACAGGCCGCGCAGGGCGTAGGCAGTGGACACCTGGGTGCCGTTGAGCAGGGCCAGGCCCTCCTTGGCGGCCAGGGTCATCGGCTCCAGGCCGGCGATGGCCAGCGCCTCGCTGGCCGGCAACCACTGGCCCTGGTGCCGCGCCTGGCTTTCGCCGAGCAGCACCAATGACATATGCGCCAGCGGCGCCAGGTCACCGGAGGCACCGACCGAGCCTTTCAGCGGGATATGCGGATAAACCTCGGCGTTGACCAGGGCGATCAGCGCCTCGATCACCTGGCGGCGAATGCCGGAAAAGCCGCGCGCCAGGCTGTTGATCTTCAGCAGCATGATCAGCCGCACCATGGCATCGCTCAGCGGCTCGCCGATGCCGGCGGCATGGGACAGCACCAGAGAACGCTGCAGCTTTTCCAGATCGTCGTTGGCGATGCGGGTCGAGGCCAACAGGCCGAAGCCGGTGTTGATGCCGTAGGCGGTGCGGCCCTCGGCGATGATCTGGTTGACGCAGGCGACGCTGGCTTCGATGGCCTGGTGGGCGCTGGCGTCCAGGGTCAGGTGCACGGGGGCCTGGTAGGCAGCGCGTAGATCGGCCAGGGTCAGTTGGCCAGGTTTCAGGTTCAGGGTGGTCATGTTCTGTTCTTCCACGGTTGAGTTCGCGTCTGGCGAATCAGAGCCGAATAACGGCTGAAGTCGCGATACGTGCAGTGATTGATGCGCCGGCCCAACGGGCCGGCGTCGAACTTGTCTTAACCGATCATCGGCAGATTCAGGCCCTGCTCCTTGGCGCAATCGATGGCGATCTGGTAACCGGCATCGGCATGACGCATCACGCCGGTACCCGGGTCGTTGGTCAGTACGCGGGCAATGCGCGCGGCGGCTTCATCGGTGCCATCACAGACGATGACCATACCCGAATGCTGGGAGAAACCCATGCCCACGCCGCCGCCGTGGTGCAGCGACACCCAGGTGGCGCCGCTGGCGGTGTTGAGCAGGGCGTTGAGCAGCGGCCAGTCGGACACGGCATCGGAGCCATCCTGCATCGCTTCGGTCTCGCGGTTGGGGCTGGACACCGAGCCGCTGTCCAGGTGGTCGCGTCCGATCACCACCGGCGCGCTCAGCTCACCGGATCGCACCATTTCGTTGAAGGCCAGGCCGAGCTTGGCACGCAGACCCAGGCCGACCCAGCAGATACGCGCCGGCAGGCCCTGGAAGGCGATGCGCTCGCGGGCCATGTCCAGCCAACGGTGCAGGTGAGCATCGTCGGGGATCAGTTCCTTGACCTTGGCGTCGGTCTTGTAGATGTCCTCGGGGTTGCCGGACAGCGCCGCCCAACGGAACGGGCCGATACCGCGGCAGAACAGCGGGCGGATGTAGGCCGGGACGAAGCCGGGGAAATCGAAGGCGTTGCTGACGCCCTCTTCCTTGGCCATCTGGCGGATGTTGTTGCCGTAGTCGAAGGTCGGCACGCCCATCTTCTGGAAGTCGAGCATGGCCTGGACATGCACCGCCATGGATTGCTTGGCGGCCTTGACCACGCCAGCCGGGTCAGTGGCTGCGCGATCCTTGTATTCGGCCCAGCTCCAGCCGATCGGCAGGTAGCCGTTGAGCGGATCGTGAGCGCTGGTCTGGTCGGTGACCATGTCCGGGCGTACGCCACGCTTGACCAGTTCCGGCAGGATCTCGGCGGCGTTGCCCAACAGCGCGATGGAGATGGACTTGCCTTCAGCGGTGTATTTGGCGATACGCGCCAGGGCGTCGTCCAGATCGGTGGCCTGCTCGTCGACGTAACGGCTGCGCAGGCGGAAATCGATGCTGGTCTGCTGGCATTCGATGTTCAGCGAGCAGGCGCCGGCCAGGGTGGCGGCCAGCGGCTGGGCGCCGCCCATGCCGCCCAGGCCCGCGGTCAGCACCCAGCGGCCCTTGAGGTCACCGCCGTAATGCTGGCGACCGGCTTCGACGAAGGTCTCGTAGGTGCCCTGAACGATGCCCTGGCTGCCGATGTAGATCCAGCTGCCAGCGGTCATCTGGCCGTACATGGCCAGGCCCTTGGCATCCAGCTCGTTGAAATGCTCCCAGCTCGCCCAGTGCGGCACCAGATTGGAGTTGGCGATCAGCACGCGCGGGGCGCCCGCGTGGGTCTTGAACACGCCGACCGGCTTGCCGGATTGCACCAGCAGGGTCTCGTCGTCATCTAGATTGGTCAGGCTCTCGACGATCTTGTCGTAGCACTCCCAGTTGCGCGCGGCGCGGCCGATGCCGCCATAGACCACCAGCTCCTTAGGGTTCTCGGCCACGTCTGGGTCGAGGTTGTTCATCAGCATGCGCAGCGGCGCTTCGGTCAGCCAGCTCTTGGCGGTCAGCGTGGTGCCACGCGGGGCGCGGATTTCGGTATCGCGGAACTTGGTCATGTTGCGTGCTCCTGTGGGAACGGGTCAGTGATGGGCGGTCAGAGCCAACCCAGAAATTGCGCGAGGTAAGCCAGCGGAATGGCCAGCAGCAGACTGAGCAGGGTGCGCTGCAGCCAGATCAGCAGCAGGTGGCCCAGGCTCAGCGGAATCCGCGTGGCCAGCACGCAGGGAATCGAGGCGGAGAGAAACAGCACGCTGCTGACCGAAACGATGGCGGTGACGAACTTCACCAGCATGTCGGCGTCCTTGAGCAGCATCGCCGGCAGGAACATCTCGGCCAGGCCGGCGGACAGGGCGCGGGCGACCTGCATGGGTTCGTCCAGGCCGAACAGCCAGGTCAGTGGGTAAAGCAGCACGCCGAGGGCGTCGAACAAGGGCGTGTACTTGGCAGCCAGCAGCCCGAGCAGGCCGACGGCGAGAATGCTCGGCAGGATGGCGGCGGTCATGCGCAGGCCATCGACGAAGGTTTCACGCAGCGCCGAGCCCAGCGACGGCGCCACGCTGGCCTGCTGCATACCGGCGAGCCAGGCGCTGCGCAGGCGGCTCTCACCGGGTTGCAGCTGCGCCTCAGGCGTGGACTCGGACGGCAGGCGCGACAGCGGGTAGATGCGTGCGCTGATCGCAGTGACGGCGAAGGTCACCGCCATGGCGCCCCAGAAATACAGGTTCCACTGGCCCATCAGGCCCAGGGTCTTGGCGATGATCACCATGAACGGTGCCGACACGGTGGAGAAGCCGGTGGCGATGATCGCCGCCTCGCGCACGCTGTAATGGCCCTGCTGGTACATGCGGTCGGTGATCAACAGGCCCACCGAGTAGCTGCCGACGAAGGATGCCACGGCGTCGATGGCCGACTTGCCCGGCGTGCGCCAGATCGGCCGCATCACTGGCTGCATCAGCACGCCGATCAGCTCCAGCAGGCCGAAGCCGATCAGAAATACCAGGGCCAGCGAACCCAGCGGCACGATCAGCGCCAGGCTAAGCACCAGCTTCTCGAACAGGAATGGCAGCATGTCCGGCTGGTACAAAGCCTGCGGGCCGAGCTGCAACAGGTAGGCGGCGCCGATCAGCAGCCCGAACACCTTGAGCACACTGAAGACGCTGTGGGTCAGGCTGCGCCGCCAACTGCCGTCGAGCCAGGGCGCCAGGGCGCCGTAGAGCATGAACAGCAGCGCCACGCTGATCACCAGTGGCCGCGCATGCAATTGCAGAGTGCTGGCCGCGTGGTCGAGGAGGATGGTCGAACGCCCGGCGATCTCGAACGGCACGAAGAACAGCAGCAGGCCGATCAGGCTGTAACCCAGCAGGCGCGCCTGGGCGCGTGGGCGCGATACGCCGCCGCTGAAGGACAGGGACTCAGACATGACGCGGCTCCTGGCCGCGGCGGGCGGTGATGAACATCGGGGTTTCCTCGTAATTGTTGTTGTGCGGGAAAGCGTCGGGCTCAGAGGCTGAGCAGATGAATCAGGTGCGCCGCTACCTTGGCGGTACGGTTGTCGATGTCGTATTCCGGGTTGATCTCAGCCAGGTCGGCCAGGCGCAGCTTGCCGCTGGCCTTGAGCCGTTCGAGCAGCGGCTCCAGCAGTTCAAGGCGCACGCCACGGGCGGCTGGCGCGCTGACGCCCGGCGCTTCGCAGGCCGGCAGCACGTCGATATCGATGGTCAGGTAGAGCGCATCGCACTCGGCTGCGAAGGCGTCCAGCTCGGCGCCGATGGCATCGAGGGTCGACTCGCGAATCTCATGATCCTCGCGCACTAGCACGTTCAGCTCGGCGGCACGGGCAAACAGCGCGCGGGTGTTGCTGGCACGGCTGACGCCCAGGCAGGCATAGCGGAACGGCCAGCCACGCGCGGCGCACTGCTCGGCGATCTGCGCGAAGGGCGTGCCGGAGGAATGCACATGGGCCGGGTCGCGCAGGTCGAAATGGGCGTCGAAATTGACGATGCCGATTTTTGGGGCTGGGTTGCCAGACAGGTGCTCGGCCAGACCCGACCAGCTACCGAACGCCACTTCGTGACCGCCGCCGATCACCAGCGGCAGATGGCCGGCGTCCAGCAGTGCGCAGACGTTTTGGCCAAGGCGCGCCTGGGCAGCTTCCAGGTCGCTGTCCTCGCAGGTCACGTCACCGGCGTCATAGGCAGGCGCCTGGCGGTGCCAGGCCAGGTTGGCCAGGGCCTTGCGCACGCTTTGCGGCGCAGCGGCGGCGCCGGCACGGCCATGGTTGCGGCGCACACCTTCGTCGCAGGCGAAGCCGAGCAGGGCCAGGCCAGGCTGGCTGTTTTCTGCCAGCGCCTGGATGCGCTGGTGCCAGCGCGCGCTGTCGGTTTCCGGATCGGTACGGCCGCTCCAGGCGGGCATCGAGTGACGATCAGCGAGCATAGGTCACGACTCCATTGAACACGCGCTGGCGCAGACGCCCGGCCTGAACCGCGTAGGCCAGTTCGGCCGGTTGCTGGATATCCCACAGGCACAGATCCGCGGGTGCGCCGACGGCGATGCGGCCGAGATCTGGCAGACCGAGGGCGCGGGCGCCGTGGGCGGTCATGCCGGCCAGGGCTTCGCGCGGGGTGAGGCGAAACAGGGTGCAGGCCAGGTTGGCCATCAGCGTTGGCATGCAGATCGGCGAGGTGCCGGGGTTGGCATCGCTGGCCACCGCCATCGGCACGCCGTACTGGCGCAGCAGGTCGATGGGCGGCAACTGGGTTTCGCGCAGCACATGGAAGGCGCCGGGCAGCAACACGGCGACGGTGCCGGCCTCGGCCATGGCGCGCACACCGGGCTCATCCAGGTATTCGATATGGTCGGCGGACAGCGCGCCGTAGCGTGCGGCCAGGGCACTGCCGCCCAAGTTGGACAGTTGCTCGGCATGGGCCTTGATCGCCAGGCCGTGGGCCTGGGCTGCCTGATAGATGCGTTCGCACTGCGCCGGGGAAAAGCCGATGCCCTCGCAGAACACATCCACTGCATCGGCCAGCCCTTCACGGGCAGCGGCCGGAATCATCTCGTCGCAGACCAGGCTCACATAGTCGTCGGCGCGCCCGGCATATTCCGGCGGCAGGGCATGGGCGCCGAGCAGCGTGGTGAGCACCCGCACCGGGCGTAGCTCACCGAGGCGACGGGCCACACGCAGCATCTTCAGCTCGTCGGCAACGGTCAGGCCGTAGCCGGACTTGATCTCCAGCGTGGTCACGCCATCGGCCAGCAGCGCATCGAGACGCGGCAGGCTGGCGGCGATCAGCTCGTCTTCGCTGGCGGCACGGGTAGCGCGCACGCTGCTGAGGATGCCGCCGCCGTTGCGGGCGATGGTTTCGTAGCTGACGCCTTCCAGGCGCTGCTCGAATTCACCCGCGCGGTCACCGGCGTACACCAGATGGGTGTGGCAATCGACCAGTCCCGGAGTCATCACGCCGCCGCTTGCTGCTTGCTCGGCGTCGCCAGCCAGACGCATATCGAACTCGCTTTCCGACCACAGGCCCGCCACACGATCGTTCTCGATCAGAACGGCCATCGGCTCGGGGAGCTGTTCGAGGCCGTCGAACAGCGTGACGTTGCGCCAGAGCAGGCGGGTGGACTGAGAAGAAACCATGTAGATCGTCCTTTCTTGTAATGTATATACAATTAAGCGAAAGGTACGGTCTGGTCAAGAGCCAGGCGATCAATTGCGCTGTCGATGAGGTGCTATGAGATGGCTATGTGTATACATATTGGTTGGGCATGACTGCACAAGCGCGGTAATGCGATCAGCGGCTGGCTTAAAGAATCAGGTGCGATCCTTGGGATAGCGCTTGCTGACGGAAAAGACCGGCAGCCAGGTTTCGCGCCGGCTCGTCCAGCATTCGTAGGTGGGCTGCAGCTGATCAGGCGCGTCGAGGGCGCCCAAGTGGATCTCGATTCATCGCCGCTGCGGGCGAATACCGATGAGCCGCAACGTGGGCAAAAGTGACGCCCGGCGTAGCTATGGGTTTCGCCACTGATCGTCACGGCGCGCAGGGCAAAGATCGCGGCGGCGTAGAACAGCGCGCCGTGGTGCTTACGGCAGTCGAGACAATGGCAAATACCGACTCGGTCAGGCTGGCCTCTGGCCTCGAAACGTACCTCGCCGCACAGGCAGCCGCCGCTGAATCGTTCCATGCCACACCTCCTGTTGAGTCATGGCAGAAACCCTAGCAGTAGGCGAACGCTTGACGGCTCAGGGACGATAGGCGCGCAGGAAGAGCTCGACGGTAGCACGAGCATGTTGCTCCTGCTGTGCCTCGGTTTCCGGCTCGCCGCAGCCAATCAGCAGGCGAAAGTTGGCGCAGCCCTTGAGCAGGGAGAAGAACTGATCGGCGGCGAGCTTCGGCGATTCGATACGCAACTGGCCGCTCTGGTCCATCTTGCCCAGCAGGCGCTCCATCTCGGCGAGCAAGCGCTGCGGCCCGGCCTCGTAGAAGATTTTCGCCAGTTGCGGGTCCTGGGCGCCCAGGCTGGTCATCAGGCGATGCAAGTCGACGGACTCGCTGCTGTTGAGTAGTTGGACGAAGCCACGGGCAATATTCAGCAGCACGTTGTGGGCGGTCGCTCCAGCGGGAAATTCGAAGAACAGCTCGGGTAATTGCTCCTCGCACCGGGCCTTCACCGCCGCGCAGAACAGCGTCTCCTTGTCGTTGAAGTGGCTGTACACCGTGAGCTTGGAAACCCCGGCGTGGGCGGCGATGGCATCCATGCTGCTGCCAGCGTAACCGTGGCGCAGAAACAGGCACTTGGCTGCCTCGAGAATGGCTTCGCGCTTGGCGGGATCCTTGGGTCGGCCGGGGCCGCTGGACTGTAATGAAGTGTCTGACATCGGGCGATTTTAATACTGGACTGCCGAGTACGCTATTTTTAATATACTCGGCAGTACAAATATTAGAAAAAGTTCCCCAACAAGGACGCTCATCATGTTTCGCCATGCTCTGTATCGCCTCGCGCCCATGTGCCTGGCCTTGTTCCTTGCCGCCTGCAGCGATACACAGGCGCCGCAGCCGGGCATTCGGCCGGCGATGGTGGCGCAGCCGCAGCTGGCAGCGGAGCAGGTGGACAGTTACCCGGGTGAGATAAGAGCGCGGCTGGAGCCAGAGCTGGCGTTTCGCATCAGCGGCAAGATCACCCGGCGGCTGGTCGAAGTCGGCCAGCGGGTCGGCAAGGATGAGCCACTGGCCGAGTTGGATCCGCAGGACGTGCGCCTGCAGCTCGACGCCAGTCGCGCTCAACTGCAAGCGGCCGAATCCAACCTGCAATTGGCGCGCGCCGAGCGCGACCGTTATCGCACCCTGCAGCAGCGCGGGATGATCAGCAAATCCCAGGCGGACAACGCTGAGAACACCTACCGCGCTGCCGAGGCGCGTCTGCGCCAGGTGCGCGCCGAACTCAACGTTGCCGACAACCAGGCCGGGTACGCCGTGCTGAAAGCGCCGCAAAGCGGGGTGATCGTGCAGCGCCGCGCCGAGGTCGGGCAAGTGGTGGCGGCCGGACAGAGCGTGTTCGTGCTGGCCGCCGATGGCGAGCGCGAGGTGGCGATCGACCTTCCCGAGCAGACAATCAGAAATCTCGCCATCGGCCAGGAAGTGGCCGTGGAACTGTGGTCGCAGCCTGGCGAGCGGCTGGTCGGTCGCGTGCGTGAGCTGTCGCCAGCGGCTGATCCGCGTTCGCGAACCTATGCCGCGCGGGTGACGCTGCAGGCCGCGGATAAACAGGTCGAGATCGGCCAGAGCGCGCGGGTATTCATTGCCCGCAATGGCGACGTGCCGCTGGCTGTGCCGCTGTCGGCGCTGAGCGCGGAAAAGGATCAGCCGTATGTCTGGGTGGTCGATCCGCAAACCTCCACGCTCAAGCGCGCCCAAGTGCGGGTCGGCGCCTTTGGCGAGAAAAACGTGCCGGTGCTTGAGGGCCTCAAGGCCAGCGACTGGGTGGTGGTAGCCGGTGTGCAGGTGCTGCTGGACGGGCAGCAGGTGCGCCCGGTGGACCGGCAGAACCGCGCCGTCGACCTGGCTGCCAAGGAGTAAGCGCCGATGTCGTTCAACCTGTCTGCCTGGGCGCTGCGGCATCGCCAGATCGTGCTCTACCTCATGCTGCTGCTCGGTGTCGTTGGCGCGCTGTCCTACACCAAGCTGGGGCAGAGCGAGGACCCGCCGTTCACCTTCAAGGCCATGGTGGTGAAGACCAACTGGCCTGGCGCCACCGCCGAGCAGGTGTCGCGGCAAGTGACCGAGCGCATCGAGAAGAAGCTGATGGAAACCGGCGAGTACGAGCGCATCGTTTCGTTCTCGCGGCCCGGCGAGTCCCAGGTCACCTTCATGGCCCGCGACTCGATGCACTCCAACGAGATTCCCGAACTCTGGTACCAGTTGCGCAAGAAGATCGGCGACATTCGCCATACGCTGCCCGCCGGAATCCAGGGGCCGTTCTTCAACGACGAGTTCGGTACTACCTTCGGCAATATCTACGCGCTGACCGGCAACGGCTTCGACTACGCGGTGCTCAAGGATTATGCCGACCGCGTGCAGCTGCAGCTGCAGCGCGTTAAGGATGTCGGCAAGGTCGAGCTGGTCGGCCTGCAGGACGAGAAGATCTGGATCGAGTTATCGAACACCAAGATGGCCAATCTCGGGCTGCCGCTCGCTGCCGTGCAGCAGGCCCTCGAGCAGCAGAATGCCATGCCGGTGGCCGGCTTCTTCGAGACCGATACCGATCGGGTGCAGCTGCGCGTCAGCGGTAACTTCGAGACGGTCGAGCAAATTCGCGACTTCCCCATCCGCGTCGCCGACCGCACTTTCCGCATCGGCGATGTGGCCGATGTCAGCCGTGGTTTCAACGATCCGCCGGCGCCGCGTATGCGTTTCATGGGCGAGGATGCCATCGGCCTGGCGGTTTCCATGAAGCCGGGCGGCGACATTCTGGTGCTCGGCAAAGCGCTGGAGGGCGAATTTACCCGCCTGCAGAACAACTTGCCCGCGGGCATGCAACTGCGCAAGGTGTCGGATCAGCCGGCGGCGGTGAAGACCGGTGTCGGCGAGTTCGTGAAGGTGCTCGCCGAGGCGCTGATCATCGTCCTGCTGGTCAGCTTCTTCTCCCTCGGGCTACGCACCGGGCTGGTGGTGGCGCTGTCGATTCCTCTGGTGCTGGCGATGACCTTCGCCGCCATGTACTACCTGAACATCGGCCTGCACAAGATTTCCCTCGGCGCTCTGGTGCTGGCGTTGGGCCTACTGGTGGACGACGCGATCATTGCCGTGGAGATCATGGCGATCAAGATGGAACAGGGCTACGACCGCCTCAAGGCGGCCAGCTTCGCCTGGACTAGCACGGCCTTCCCGATGCTCACTGGCACGCTGATCACTGCGGCGGGCTTTCTGCCCATCGCCACCGCGCAGTCGGGCACCGGCGAATACACCCGCTCGATTTTCCAGGTAGTGACCATCGCGCTGCTGATGTCCTGGGTGGCCGCGGTGATGTTCGTGCCGTACCTGGGGGCGCGGCTGCTGCCGGACCTGGCCAAGCGCGCTGCAGAAAAACATGGTGGCAGCGAGGGTCACGATCCCTATGCCACGCCGTTCTATCATCGCGTTCGTAACCTGGTGGACTGGTGCGTGCGTTGGCGCAAGACGGTCATCGTGCTGACCCTGGCGCTGTTCGTCGGCTCGATCTTTCTGTTCCGGTTCGTGCCGCAGCAGTTCTTTCCGGCCTCGGGGCGTCTGGAATTGATGGTCGATTTCAAGCTGGCCGAAGGCGCTTCGCTGATCGCCACCGAAGCCGAAGTGCGTCGCCTTGAAGAGCGCCTGACTGGGCACCCGGGTGTGGACAACTACGTGGCCTATGTCGGCACCGGTTCGCCGCGCTTCTACCTGCCGCTGGACCAGCAGTTGCCGGCCACCAGCTTTGCGCAGATCGTGGTGCTGGCCACATCCATCGAGGAGCGCGAAGCGGTGCGCGCCTGGCTGATCGGCGTGTTGCGCGATGAATTCCCGAGCCTGCGCACGCGCATCTCGCGCCTGGAGAATGGCCCGCCCGTTGGCTACCCGGTGCAGTTCCGCGTCTCCGGCGAGCATATCGAAGAGGTGCGCGCCCTGGCCCGTCAGGTCGCCGACAAGGTGCGCGCCAACCCCGATGTGGTCAACGTGCACCTCGATTGGCAGGAGCCGAGCAAGGTGGTGTACCTGAACATCGACCAGGAGCGCGCCCGGGCTCTGGGCGTGAGCACCGCCGATGTGGCCAGTTTCCTGCGCAGCTCGCTCAACGGCTCGTCGGTCAGCGATTACCGCGAGGACAACGAGCTGATCGAAATCCTCCTGCGCGGCACCTCGACCGAGCGCAAGGCGCTGGAGCGGTTGCCGAGCCTGGCGGTGCCCACCGACAGCGGCAAGAGCGTGGCGCTGGCGCAGATCGCCGCCCTGGAGTACGGCTTCGAAGAGGGTGTGATCTGGCACCGCAACCGCCTGCCGACCGTCACCGTACGTGCCGATATCTACGGGCCTCAGCAGCCGGCCACGCTGACCAAACAGATCCTGCCGACCCTGGCCGATATCCGCGCCAACCTGCCCGATGGTTACCTCTTGGAAGTGGGCGGCTCGGCGGAGGACTCCGCCAAGGGCCAGGCCTCGGTGGTGGCTGGTGTGCCGTTGTTCATCGTAGTGGTGCTGACCCTGCTGATGCTGCAGCTCAAGAGCTTCTCGCGCATGGTCATGGTGTTTCTCACCGCGCCGCTGGGACTGATCGGCGTGACCCTGTTTCTGCTGCTGTTCGGCCAGCCGTTCGGCTTCGTGGCGATGCTCGGCACCATCGCGCTGTCGGGGATGATCATGCGTAATTCGGTGATTCTGGTCGACCAGATCGAGCAGGACCGTGAGGCCGGGCTGGACAGCTGGAACGCCATCGTCGAAGCCACCGTGCGGCGCTTCCGGCCCATCGTGCTGACCGCGCTGGCCGCGGTGCTGGCGATGATCCCGCTGTCGCGCAGCGTGTTCTTTGGGCCAATGGCGGTGGCGATCATGGGCGGGCTGGTGGTGGCTACGGCGCTGACCCTGCTGTTTCTGCCGGCGCTGTATGCGGCGTGGTTCAGGGTCAAGCCGGGCGAAAGGGCGCGGGCTGCGGGTGACATTTAAAGGCCTGATTGGGCTTTGAGAACTCGTGTTGCTGGGGAACGTTGGTGAAAGGCAAAAGCGGACATCGGGCGCTTCTACTTTTGTAGGAGGGGCTTTAGCCCCGAGCTTTGTGAGGGTGTAAGAGCTCGGGGCTAAAGCCCCTCCTACAATTTACGTAAACGGCCGCTTTCGCCACCTTGCAGCCATTACAGTCGTAGACTCGACGACGCTCTATCCGTCTCGCATGCAGAAAAAAGGGGCTGGCACATAACGCGCCAGCCCCTTTTTTGCAGCCTGCCAGTTACAGCGCGCCAAACACCTTCTTGGCCAGGCTGGTGGCCGCCGCCGCCGGGTTCTCGCGGATGCTGGCTTCCTGCTTGGCGATCATGTCGAACAAGCCGTCGAGGGCCTGTTCGGTTACGTAGCTTTCGATATTGGCGCTCTTGGCGTCGAGTACGCCGAAGGTGGCCGCCTGGCCGGCGAAGCTGTTGTACTGCTTGGCCAGGCCCACCTGGTCGGTGGCCTGCTTGACGATGGGCAGGAACTTGGCGCGAATCTGCTCGCGGCTGCTCTTGTTCAGGTACTGGGTGGCCGAGTCCTCGGGGCCTGCGAGGATGCTCTTGGCGTCCTGCACGGTCATCTTCTTCACCGCGTCGACCAGCAGCGCCTGGGCCTGAGGTACGGCGGCTTCGGCGGCCTTGTTCATGCTGGTTTCCAGCTGCTCGACCTGGGCGCCCATGCCCATCATCTTCATGGTCTTGGCGGCCTTGCCGAGTTTGCCCGGCAGTTCGATGCGCACTTCGGGGTTGTTGCTGAAGCCGCCGGGCTTGCCGAGTTGCTGCACGGCCACCTTGGCGCCCTGGGTGAGGGCATCCTTGAGGCCGCCGCTGGCGTCCTGTTGGCTGAGGTCGGAGAGCGACAGGGCGAACACGTTGGCGGACAGCAGCAGGCCGGCGACGAGAGCGGGGATGCGGAGCATGGCGGTAACCTTCGAACGGTGGAGATAAGCAGCGAGCTTAGCAGGCCGGCGAGGGGCGCGGCGAAGGTTGAGGTAAAGCAGGACGGGGAGAGCGCGGCACGCCCGTTGCGGGCGTGCCGGTTCGGCGTTACTGGACTTCCAGGGCGGTGAGGCTTTCCAGGGTCAGGGCGCCGACGGCCAGGCCGTTGGCGGTCTGGAATTCGGTCAGTGCGTCGAGAGTGCGCTTGCCGAGCTTGCCGTCGACACTGCCTGGGTTGAAGCCGCGCTTGACCAGGCTCTGCTGCAGGCGGGTGACCAGGTCGTCGTTGATGTCCGGATCGCAGATGGTCTGCCGGGAAACGATACGTGCGTTGCCTTCGAAGCGGGTGACCTTAAGCTGGCGCTTCTCTTCCGGCAGGATGATCTGGTTGGCTTCCACCGGGCGTACCACTTCGGTGGAGGCGACCTTGGTGTATTGCGGGTCCAGGGTGACTTCGATGGCCTGGGCCGGCTTGTCGACGATCCAGCGGGTCACGCTCTTGTACTGCGCGGGGTCGGTTTCCACCCGCACGGTCTCCGGCGAAACCAGCTTCTTGACCTTGACCACTTCCTGCTTGGCCGGCACCTGGCGGGCGCAGAAGGACATGGCGCCTGTGCCGCTCGAATAACGGGTGCCGGCAGCGCGGCACTGGTCGAGCACGGTCTTGGCTTCTTCGAGGGTCACGGTTTCCTTGACGTCCTCGTAGACAGCCGGCACCACGATGTAGCGCTTCACTTCCGGGCGCACCTTAACCTGCTCGGAGACCACGCGGTAGGTCGGCGGCTCGATGCGGTAGGTCTTGGTGCCTTCACGGGTGACCACCTGCTTGAAGCCCTTCTCGAGCTCTGCGGGGGTGACGGTGATCTTATTGACCGAATCCTTGACCACCACTTCCTGGGTGCTCTGCACCGGGCGCGGACGCACCTGGGCGTGCACCCAGCACTGGCCAGGCTGGATCTCGTATTCCTGCGGCTCGCGGGCGACCGGCGCAGCGGCTGGCGCCTCGCTCGGCGTGGCGGCGGCAACCGGCTGCGGCGCGGGTTGCGCGCTGGCGGGTGCGGCGGCGGTCTGTTCTGCGACGGGAGCCGGTTGTGCCGGCTTTTCTTCTTGAGAGGTCGATGCGGACGGTTGCATGGCGCAACCGGAAACCACGATCGCCAGTGATCCTAGAATGGTGTGATAACGCACGAAAATCCCTGCCCTAAGTGGCCCCAACGACGCATCTTAGGTGCTGCGGCGGCAAAGCTCAACAATGCCCGCCGCACTCGATGCATCCGCTGGATAACCGGGCTGTCAGAGCCCGTCGAGCAGCTCCTCACTACGATCCATGGTCACCTGCCGGATCGACAGACGAATCTCCGCCGGCAGCACGCGCTTGGCGGCGCCTTCGGCCAGTTCGGCGAAGGCCGGCGGGTGGCTGAGCTTGCCGGCCTCGTCCTGGCGCAGCACGCCCTTGTCGAGCAGCGTCTGGATGAAATGGCGGAACAGGCTCTTGTCGAAGAACTCCGGCGCATTGAGCCCATGCAGAATCGACAGGCGCTGGGCCATGACAGTGCACAGCTCCTCCAGCTCCTCGGCGCTGATCGCGTTCTGCCCGGCATTGAGCAGCAGGGCGCTGGCCATGTAGAAACGCTGCAGCGTCTGGGCGATGGCCCGCGACAGCAGGGTCAGCAGCACGAAGTTGCGCGAGCTGGGCGCCGGGCGTACGTAGAGGTCGCTCTCTTGCTTGAGCAGGCCCTGCTCGACGAAAGCTTCGAGCCACTGGTCGACCACTTCGTCCAGCTCCTCGTCGGTCCAGCGCAGGTACAGCTCGGACTGCAGGTACGGGTACAGCGCGTGGACGAAACGCAGGATCTGCTCGCGGCTCATCCGCCCGCTGCTCTGGAAGAAACTGGCGATCAGCCCGGGCAGGGCGAAGATGTGCAGCACGTTGTTGCGGTAGTAGGTCATCAGCACCGCGTTCTGCTCGTCCAGATAGAGGATGCGGCCCAGCGCGTCCTTCTGTTCGGAGAGCAATTGCATGCCGCGCACGTGCTCGATCAGCGCCAGACCGTCGCCTTCCGGCACCGTGGTGTGCGGCGAGTAGGGCACGCGGCGCAGCAGGCTCTGGTACAGGTCGAGAATGCGCACCAGGCCGCGCTCGTCCAGCGCCAGCTTGCTGGTGGACAGCAACGCCAGGGCTACCAGATTGACCGGGTTGATCGCCGCCGCCTCGTTGAGGCGCTGGGCCACGCGTTCGCCGAGGCGGTTGGTGGTCTCGTTGAGCCAGGCCGGGCGGTAATCCGGCCCCAGGTTCTGCTCGCGCCAGTCGGCCTGCTGGGCATCGAGAAAGGCGTCGAGCTTGATCGGTTCGCCGAAGTTGACCCACACATGGCCAAAGCGCTGCTTGAGCGCGCCGATGACCTTGAAGATATCGAAGATCGACTCCTTCTTCTTGCTCGCCCCGCGCAGTTCGCCCAGGTAGGTGCGGCCTTCCAGCACACGCTCGTAGCCGATGTACACCGGTACGAATACCACCGGCAGGCGGTGGCTCTGCAGGTAGCTGCGCAGGGTGATGGCGAGCATGCCCGTCTTGGGCCGCAGCATACGCCCGGTGCGCGAACGGCCACCCTCGACGAAGTACTCCACCGGATGGCCCTTGCGGATCAGGGTGTGCAGGTATTCGTTGAACACGGCGGTGTATAGCGGGTTGCCCTTGAAGGTGCGGCGCATGAAGAAGGCGCCGCCCCGGCGCAGCAGACCGCCGATGACCGGCATGTTGAGGTTGATGCCGGCGGCGATGTGCGGCGGCGTCAGACCGTTGCGAAACAGCAGGTAGGAGAGCAGCAGGTAGTCGATGTGGCTGCGGTGGCAGGGTACGTAGATCACCTCGTGACCCTGGGCAATGTCCTGCACGCCTTCGATGTGGTTGACCTTGATACCGTCGTAGATCTTGTTCCAGAACCACGAGAGGATCAGTTCGAGAAAGCGGATCGCCGTGTAGGTGTAATCCGAGGCGATCTCGTTGCCGTAGCGCAGCGCCAGGGCCTCGGCCTTGTCGACGGAAATGTTCTCGCGGCTGGCTTCGTCGGCAATCGCCTGGCGTACCTGCGGGCCGTGCACCAGGCCCTTGACCAGGTTACGGCGGTGCGACACGTCCGGGCCGATGACCGCCGCCTTCTGGTTGCGAAAGTGTACACGCAGGATGCGATGCACCATGCGCAGGGTGCGTTCCTGGCCCTTGTTCTGCTCGACCAGGTCGCGCAGCTGGATGGGCGTGGAAAACTGCACGCGGGTGGTGCGGCCCAGAATCAGGATGCTCACCAGCCGGCGCAGGCGACCGGTGACTGCCCAGCTGTCGGCGAACAACAGCTTCCAGGCACTGGTTTCGCGGTTCGGTGACTGCCCCCAGAACACGCTGACCGGAATGATCTGCGCCTGCTCGGCAGCATCTTCACCGAGGGCTTCGACCATGCGCTGCAGGGTTGGCGAGATACCGCGCTTGTCCTGGCGGCCAAGCCAGTCGGGCTCCGGCGTCAGGTAGAAGAACGCCGCCGGCTCGATCAGCTTGCCCACTGCCACGGGCAACACCGGACGCGGCAGGTTGGCCTTGGTGCATTCGTGATCGAGCACCGCCAGGTCGCTCACCGACGGCTGCTGCAGCACGTAGAACACCGGCTTGCTGCGGTCGAGCTTGAGGGTGAAGGCCGACTGGTTGATGGTTTCCGAGCGCACCCACAGGTACAGCAGGCGGCGCAGGGTGCCGAAGGCAAGGCGGCGAAGCGGGGAGCGGGTCATACGAAATCTGGCTGCGGCGACGAGCCGGAGCTCGGGGCCGCTAGTGTGCCGGATCGCCGCCCTGTCGGCAAAATCTTGTAAAAGTTACCGTTTCGTTGCGAAAAGCTCGGTTGCGGGGCGGTCACTCGTTGGCGTGTTCGTCCTTTACCGCATTGATGAAGGCCTGCATGGCCGACGACTGAATGCGGTGCCTGCGGGTGATCAGGCCGTAGGGCGGCAGGCGCGGCTCGAAGGTGATCGGCAGGATCTTGAGCAAGTGGCGGGCCGGGTAATCGTTGATCACCGATACCGGGGTCACGCCGATCATGTCGGTCTGCTGCAACAACGACAGCAGGGTCATGATCGAAGTGGTTTCGACGATGCTGCTGGGAATGTCGACCCGCGCGTTGTGAAACGCCTGGTTGATGATGGTGCGCATCGGGCTGGGGTGTTGCTGCAGCACCCAGGTCAGGTCCTGCAACTCCTGCCAGGTCAGCTTGCTGGCGACAGCCATGGGGTGCTGGGCGCCGGCCACCACGCACAGGGTTTCCTCGCCAAGGCTGTCGAACAGCAGGTCATCGGTGCGCGCGCCGTCGGGAATCCGCCCCAACACCACGTCCAGTTGGTCCTGTTGCAGGGCCTGCACCAGCACGTCGCTGGTGTCGACCTGGATGCTCATCGACAGCCGCGGGTGGCTCTTCTTCAGGGTGGCGATGGTGCGCGTCAGCAACCCCGAGGCCAGGGCCGGAATGGCGCCGATGGTGACCCGACCGAGGTTGCCCGATTCCAGCGCGGCGAACTCCTCACGCATGCCCGACAGCTCGGCGAAGATCATCTTCGCGTAGTAGATCGCCGTTTCACCGAACGCCGTGGCGCGCATGCCGCGCGGCAGGCGCTCGAACAGCTCGACGCCAAGCAGGCTTTCCGCCTCGTGGAGCATCTTGGTCGCCGCCGGTTGGGTCATGCCGATCTCCTCGGCGGCCCGGCGCAGCGAGCCGAACTCCTGCAGGGCCAGCATCAGGCGCAACTGCCGCAAACGCAGGCGGCTGTGGATGATGCTGGCGTCAGGAATGCGGGACATGGCGCGGCTCGTGGCAGGGGAATCGGCCAAGGGTGACAAGAAATCGCGACGCTCGCCAGTCATCAGCGAGCGCCCCGTGGCCGTGGCCAGGAACAGCCCGGCCTGCTGGCGATTACGAGACATGACGGGCCTGCCCCTGGCGTGCGCCGAACAGCGCCTTGAGGCCGCGGGCCAGCAGCGGCCAGAACAGCATCAGCAGCGCGGCGGTAGTCAGGCTGCCGACCAGCGGGTTGGACCAGAAGATCGACAGTTGTCCGTCGGAGAACAGCATCGACTGGCGGAACGCGTCCTCGGCCTTGTCGCCCAGCACCGCAGCGAGGATCAGCGGGGCGATGGGGTAGCCGAGCTTCTTGAACAGGTAACCCAGTGCACCGAAGATCAGCATCAGGCCAACGTCGAACATCGAGTTGTGCACCGAGTAGGCGCCGATCGAGCAGACCATGATGATGATCGGCGCGATGATCGAGAACGGAATGCGCAGGATCGAGGCGAACAGCGGCACGGTGGCCAGCACCACGATCAGGCTCACCACGTTGCCCAGGTACATGCTGGCGATCAGGCCCCAGACGAAGTCGTGCTGCTCGACGAACAGCGTCGGCCCCGGGTGCAGGCCCCAGATCATCAGGCCGCCGAGCATCACCGCGGCGGTCGCCGAGCCGGGAATGCCGAGGGTCAGCATTGGCAGCAGGGCGCTGGTGCCGGCGCTGTGATCGGCGGTTTCCGGGGCGATCACGCCTTCCACTTCGCCCTTGCCGAAGTTGTCGCGGTTCTTCGAGAAGCGCCGCGCCAGGCTGTAGCTCATGAACGAGGCGGCAGTCGGCCCGCCGGGCGTCACACCCATCCAGCAGCCGACCAGGGCGCTGCGCAGCCAGGTCAGCCAGTAGCGCGGCAGCTTGGCCCAGGTGCGCAGGATGGTCATCGGTGTGATGCGTGCACGTTCGCCACGAAACACCAGGCCTTCCTCGACGGTGCAGAGAATCTCGCCGATACCGAACAGGCCGATCACCGCCACCTCGAAGCTCAGGCCCGAGAGCAGCCAGGGCTGGTCGTAGGTCAGGCGCAGTTCGCCGGACACGGTGTCCATGCCGACGGCGGCCATGGCGAAGCCGATCATCATTGCTACCACGGTCTTCAGCGGCGGGTTCTTGCTCATGCCGATGAAGGTGCAGAACGCCAGCAGGTAGACGGCGAAGAACTCCGGCGAGCTGAATTCCATGGCGAACTCGGCGATGCGCGTCGACAGGAAGGTCAGCAGCAGCACGCCGACCAGCGCACCGAGCAGCGCCGAGGTGAAGGCCGCCGTCAGCGCTTCGCCGGCCTGGCCGTTGCGGGCCATGGGGTAGCCGTCGAAGGTGGTCGCCACCGACGAGGGTTCGCCGGGAATGTTGAACAGGATCGAGGTGATCGAGCCGCCGAACAGTGCGCCCCAGTACATGCACGAGAGCAGGATGATCGCCGACACTGGCTCCATGGTGAAGGTCAGCGGCAGCAACAGTGCTACACCGTTGGGTGCGCCAAGGCCGGGCAGCACGCCGACGAGAATACCGAGCAGCACGCCGATGACCATCAGGCCGATGTGGTGCGGGGTCAGGATCAGGGCCATGCCCTGCATCAGGGAGTCGATTTCGCTCATCGCAATGCCCCTCCGACAACGGCCACCAGGTCACCCAGCACGCCGCTGTCCAGCGGCACCTTGAACCACAGTGAGAAGATCAGGTAACTGGCCAGTGCCGCGCCGCAGGAGATGGTCGCGATCAGCGCAATGCCATAGGGCTTGCTGCGCTGACGATCACGCCACATGAACCAGGCGATGAATACTGCGGATGCCAGGTAGATGCCGGCAAAGGGCATGGTGGCTACGTACAGCACGATCGGCAGGAACACCGCCAGCACCTGGCCGAATGCCTGGCGCCCGACGAATGCGGCGCTCATCGCCGGCGTGCGCAACAGTGCCAGGATCAGGTTGCCGACGCTGGCAGCGCTCATCAGCAGACCGATGTAGAAGGGAAAGTAACCGGCCTCGGGGCCGGCGTCGCCCCAGCCGATGCCGATCTCGATGGCGCCGAACATGACGATGCCGCCCAGGGCAGCGGTGAACAGCGCCAGGCCGATCTCCACCCAGCGGGTGGCAACCAGGGGCGTATCCGTGGTGTTGGACATGAGGGTTTCCTCGTGTTGTGCATGGCAATCCGACGCCTGAGCGCCGGTCGGGGAGAGCGCGCGATTTACTCGCGCAGCCAGCCGGCCTGCTTGAACACAGGGATAACCCGCTCGCGATCCTTCTCGATGTAGCTCACCAGCTCATCACCGGAGAGGAAGGTCGGCGCCAGGGCGGAGCGCTCCACGTAGGTCTTGAACTCCGGCGTCTGGCTGACCTTGCGCAACAGCTCGACGTAGAAGGCGCGCTGCTCGTCGGTGACGCCGCCAGGCAGGAACACGGTGCGCGGGAAACGGTACTGGTCGATGCCCAGGCCCTGCTCCTTGCAGGTCGGCACATCGGCCCAGGACTGGGTCTCGGTGACTTTCTGGGTGTAGCCCATGCGCGCCTGGCTGAATACGCACAGCGGCACCACCTGGACACCGCGCCACTGGCTGACGCTTTCGGCCGGGTTGTTGAAGTTGGCAGCGATGTGCTTGCCGGCCAGTTGCGTGGACGCCTCGCTGCCGCTCTTGAAGGGGATGTAGGTGATCTTGGCGCCCGCCTGCTGGCCGAGCAGCAGCGACAGGGTCTGGTCGACGTCCTTGGACTGGCTGCCGCCGACGCGCATGTTTGCGGCATTCTTGGCCAGGTCGGCCTTGAACGCGGCGGCATCCTTCCAGGGCGAACCCTGGTAGGTCCAGAGAATGAAGTCATCCTCGGCCACCGCTGCGACCGGCGTCAGGTCCGTCCACTGGTAACCCAGCTTGGCCACCAGCGGCAGCAGATAGATGTTGTTGGTGCCGATCACCAGCTTGCTGGCATCGCCTTTGGCGAGCTTCATCTCCAGAAAGGCTTCAGCGCCGTTGCCGCCGCCCTTGTTGAGCACCACGGTGTTGACGTCGAGCAGCTTGTGCTGAGTGATCGCCGACTGGATCACCCGGCCGAGCTGATCGGTTCCGCCACCCGGGCCGCCGGCCACCACGATCTCCACGTTCTTTTCGGGTTTCCAGTCCGCCACGGCGGCCAATGGCGCGGTGCAGAGCAGGGCGGCGAGCAGGGCCGGAACATGACGCGTACGGGGGCTGTACATGGGGCTACCTCATTGTTGTCGTTCTTGTGGGTTGCCTGGAGTGTGCGAAGGGTGTCGATAAGCGTCCACTCAAAAGAACTGATACTCCGATAGCCTCAGGTTATGCCTGGTGTCCCTGCTCAGCGATAACTCCAGGCTATGTCCGTATGAGAAGCTTTGATTAGACGGTTATCGTTGGCCGGGCAGATAGTTCGCTCGACCGGGCTGACCACTCGTCGCCCGCTACTACAAAAACAACAACACAGAGGTACTCCCCATGGCTCAGGCTCAACCTGTCGCCCTGCAGGTGCGCACCCCCTCGGCCGGTGTTCAGGCTGGCAAACCTTCCCGGGTGCGCTGGCGCATCTTCGCCATCATCTTCGCGCTCACGGTGATCAACCTGGTCGACCGGGTTTCCCTGTCCATCGCCATGCCGGTCATAGCCAATGAATTCAGCCTGAGCCCGAGCATGCAGGGGCTGATCCTCAGCAGCTTCTTCTGGGCCTACGCCCTGTTGCAGATCCCCGGCGGCTGGCTGATCGACCGCTACGGCCCGCGCCGCGTGATCGGCTGGTCGACCGGCCTGTGGGGCGCTTTCCAGACCCTTGCCGCGTTCGCCACCGGTGGCTTGTCGCTGATGTTCGCCCGGGTGGCCCTGGGCGCTGCCGAAGCGCCGCTGTTTCCCGCCGGCGGCAAGCTCAATTCGTTGTGGCTGGGCAGCGGCGAGCGCAGCCGCGGCGCGGTGTTGATGGATTGTGGCGGGCCGCTGGGCGTGGCCCTCGGCGGGCTGATCATCGCCTACCTGATCGCCGTGCTGGGCTCCTGGCGTACCGCGTTCTTCATCGCCGGTATCGCCACGCTCGCCATGGCCTGGCTGGCCTGGCACTACCTGCGCGACAACCCCGCCGATCACCCGGACGTCAACGACGCCGAGCTGGCAGCCATCAACGAAGGCCGCGCGGTGACCATGGCCGAAGCAGCCAAACAGACCGTGCGCGGCCTGGGCATCGCCCGCCGCTCGCTGACCGGCATCCTGCTCGGCCGCGCCAGCTGGGCCATGGTGTTCTTCGGCCTGCTGACCTGGGGGCCGAGCTACCTGGCCCAGGCCCGCGGCTTCGATATCAAGGGCATCGGCGCTGCCACCTTCGTGATCTTCATCTGCGGCGCCGCCGGCTCGCTGACCGGCGGCTTCCTGTGCGACCGGCTGATCGCCAAGGGTGTGCGCCGTGGCCTGGCGGCCAAGAGCTTGCTGAGCCTCTCCGGGCTGGTGGCGCTGGTCGCCTTCCTGCTGCTGCCGAGCCTGAACGATCCGTACCTGGCCGTCGGCCTGTTATCGCTGACCGCGTTCTTCCTGATGTGGGGCAGCCTGTACTGGAGCTTCCCGGCGCTGCTGGCTTCGCCGGCGCGGGTCGGGCTGATCGGCGGGGTGATGAACATGGCCGGCAGCCTGGGCGGCATCGCCGTGCCGATTCTGGTCGGCCTGCTGCTGCAACACGCTGGTGGCTACGCTGCGGTGCTGGGTTTCTTTGCGCTGTGCTCGGGGCTGTTCATCGTCGGCACCCTGCTGATCTCCCTGGACAAAACCGAGGTGGCCCATGGCTGATCTGTACGACGGGCCGATCATCGACGCCCATCACCATTTCTGGGACCCGCTGCGCAACCATCATCCCTGGCTGTCGGGCGAGGAGAACATCCCGTTTCGCTACGGCGACTACAGCGCCATCAAGCGGCCCTACTACCCGGACGACTACATGGCCGATGCCGGTGAGCACCAGGTGGTGGCCACCGTGTATGTGGAAACCGAGTGGAACCCGTGTGACCCGATTGGCGAAACCGCCTTCATTCACGAGGTCGCCCTGCGCTATGGCGCACCCAATGCGGTGGTCGCCCAGGCCTGGCTGGATGCGCCGGATGCGGCCCAGGTGCTGGCCGCCCAGGCAGCGTTCCAGCGGGTGCGCAGCGTACGTCACAAGCCCGGCGGCCCGGCTTCGCCAGCAGACGTTGGTACCCAGCGTACCCTGATGAGCGATGAAGCCTGGCGTCGTGGCTACTCGGAACTCGCGCGCCACGGCCTGCACTTCGACCTGCAGACGCCCTGGTGGAACCTGCCCGAAGCCATCGCGCTGGCCCGCGACTTTCCCGGCACCCAGCTGATTCTCAACCACGCCGGTTTGCCATCGGATCGCAGCGAACAGGGCCTGGCAGCCTGGCACGCGGCGATGGCGAAACTGACCGACTGCCCGAACGTGGCGGTGAAAGTGTCCGGCATCGGCCTGCCAGGCCGGCGCTGGAGCGTTGAAGACAACGCCTGGATCGTGGGTGAAACCATCGCCATGTTCGGCGCCGAGCGGGTGATGTTCGCCAGCAACTTTCCGGTCGACAGCCTGTGCGGCTCGTTCGACGACATCTACGGCGGCTTCAAGCGCATCGTCGCCGACCTGCCGCGCCAGCAGCAGCAACAGCTGTTTCACGACAACGCGCAGCGCCTGTATCGCACCGTGCCGGATGTCATTCGCATTCCGGACGCATCTCCTGACCTGAGGACAACCGCATGAGCAACTCGACCCTTCCCCGTCTGGCCATGGTACTGGGTGACCCCGCCGGTATCGGCCCCGAGCTGATCGCCCGCCTGCTTGCCGAGCCCGAAGTGCGCCGCAAGGCTCAGGTGCTGCTGATCGCCGATGAAGCGGAAATGCGCCGTGGCATGGACATCGCCGGGCAATCCTTCCCCTACCGCATCATCGATTCGAGCGATGCCCTGGACTTAGCCGACGACACGCCGCTGCTGCTGCCGTTTCGCGGTCGCGCTCAGGGCGACTTCCCGCGTAGCGAAGCCAGCGTGATCGGTGGCCAGTACAGCCTCGATACTCTGGAGAAGGCGTTGCGCCTGACCGCCGACGGCGTCACCGATGCCATTCTGTTCGGGCCATTGAACAAGACCTCGCTGCACATGGCCGGCATGGGCCATAGCGACGAACTGCACTGGTTCGCCGAATACCTGGGCTTCGATGGCCCCTTCTGCGAATTCAATGTGCTCGATAATCTGTGGACTTCGCGGGTGACCTCCCACGTGGCGCTGGCCGACGTGCCCGGCCTGATCAGCCAGCAGCGGGTGGTGCAGGCCATCGAGCTGATCGACACCGCGCTCAAGCGCAATGGCCTGGAAAAGCCACGCATCGGTGTGTGCGGCCTCAACCCGCACAACGGCGACAACGGCAGTTTCGGCCGCGAGGAGCTGGACATTATCGGCCCGGCGGTCGAGCAGGCTCGCGCCCAGGGCATCGAGGCCATCGGCCCGTACCCAGGCGACACCATCTTTCTCAAGGTGCAGGGCGACAGCCAAGCCTTCGACGCGGTGGTGACCATGTACCACGACCAGGGCCAGATCGCGATCAAGCTGATGGGCTTCTCCCGCGGTGTGACGGTGCAGGGCGGCCTGCCGATTCCCATCACCACACCGGCCCACGGCACCGCCTTCGACATCGCCGGGCAGGGCAAGGCCAACGTCGGCGCGACCCGCCAGGCCTTCGAGATCGCCTGTCGGATGGGCAGTCGGCAGCGAGGCTGATCCGGCGCTTCTCCGAGAAAAACAATAACAAGGAGCCAGTCATGGCTATCGATCACAACCGCAGGCAGCCCTGGCTGCCCGGTGTCTGGGGAGGTGTGTGCCCATGCGCCTGCTGACCCTGGTGTTTTCCCGCCTGTTCGAGGGCATCGTGGTGTTCTGCATGGCCACCATGGTGATCCTGGTGTTCGTCAACGTGGTGCTGCGTTACGGCTTCAATTCCGGCATCGCCCTGTCGGATGAAGGGGCGCGCTACCTGTTCGTGTGGCTGACCTTCATCGGTGCGGTGATCGCCCTGCGCGACAACACCCACCTGGGTATCGACCTGTTCTTCCGTCGCCTGCCGGCCTTTGGCCAGCGCGTCTGCGCGGTGCTGGCCGAGTTGCTGATGCTGTTCTGCTGCGGCCTGTTTCTGGTCGGCAGCGTCAAGCAGACGCTGATCAACATGGACAACCTGTCGCCGGTGGCCGGCCTGCCGCTGGGCTGGATGTACGCCGCGGGTGTGGTGTGCAGCTTGGCCATGGGCGCGATCATCGTCAGCCGCCTGTTCCAGCTCCTGTTCCGCCATGCCGACCCGCTGCGCAGCGTGGCGGGCGAGGGTGACGGCGCGGTGGTTTCCGAGGGCTCGAAATGACCATTTTCGTTTTTCTCGGCTCCCTGCTGGGCGCCATGGCCATGCGTATTCCGGTGGCCTTCGCGCTGATGCTGGCCGGCGTTGCGCTGATGATTCAGCTCGACACCTTCGATGCGCAGATCCTGGCGCAGAACCTGATCAGCGGCGCCGACAGCTTCCCGCTGCTGGCCATTCCGTTCTTCATGCTGGCCGGCGAGCTGATGAATGCCGGTGGTCTGTCGCGGCGCATCGTCGCGTTGCCCATGGCGATGGTCGGCCACATGCGCGGCGGCCTGGGTTTCGTGGCGATCATCGCGGCCATCGTCATGGCCTCGCTGTCCGGCTCGGCCGTAGCCGACACTGCTGCGGTGGCGGCGATGCTGATGCCGATGATGCGCAAGGCCGGCTACGACCCCAACCGCTCGGCCGGATTGATCGCCGCGGGCGGCATCATCGCGCCGATCATTCCGCCGTCGATTCCGCTGGTGGTGTTCGGCGTCGCCGGTGGCGTGTCGATCACCAAGCTGTTCATGGCCGGCATCGTACCGGGGCTGATGATGGGCCTGGCGCTGTGGGGCACCTGGTGGTGGCTGGCGCGGCGCACCGACCTGCCGGTAGGCCAGAAGGCCTCGCGCGGCGAAGTGTTGCGGGCGCTGCGTGACGGCATCTGGGCGCTGATGCTGCCGGTGCTGATCATCGGTGGCCTGAAGTTGGGCATCTTCACGCCCACTGAGGCTGCAGCCGTGGCGGCGATCTATGCGCTGTTCGTGTCGCTGGTGGTCTACCGCGAGCTGAAGCTGCGTGACCTTTATCAGGTGTTCCTGGATGCCGGGCGCACCACGGCGGTGGTGATGTTCCTGGTGGCGGCGGCGCTGGTGTCGTCCTGGCTGATGACCATCGCTGAGCTGCCGATGCTGGTCAGCGACCTGCTTGAACCCCTGATCGACCGGCCGCAACTGCTGCTGGTGGTGATCATGGCGATCGTGCTGGTGGTTGGCACCACCATGGACCTGATGCCCATCGTGCTGATCCTCACACCGGTGTTCATGCCGGTGATCAAGCTCGCCGGTATCGATCCCGTGTACTTCGGCATCCTGTTCATCCTCAACACCTCCATCGGCCTGATCACTCCACCGGTGGGCAACGTGCTCAGCGTGATGAGCGGCGTCGGCAAGGTGCCGCTCGATGGCGTGATGCGTGGCGTGCTGCCGTTCCTGTTCGCGCACCTTTCGGTACTGGCGCTGCTGATCATCTTCCCGCAGTTGGTGATGACGCCCATGCGCTGGTTCCTGCCCTGAATGTTCCCGTTCACTCACAGCAAGGAAGTAACGATGAAAAACAACAAGAAAGCGCTGCGTACCCTGGGCTGCCTGTTGCTGCTGGGCTGCTCCGTTCTGCAGGCCCAGGCGGCCACCACCCTGCGTTTCGGTTTTGCCGGTTCGGACAGCGACACCCAGAGTCTGGCCGCCAAGGAGTTCGCCCAGCTGGTCAAGGACGGCAGCAACGGTGAGCTGGTGGTGCGCGCCTACGGCAACAGCATGCTGGGCAACGACCAGGCGATGATCGCCGGCGTGCGCGGTGGCACCATCGACATGGAAATGTCCGGCACGCCCAACTTCAGTGGCCTGACCCCGCGCATGTCGGTACTCGACCTACCGTTCGTGTTCGCCGACAGCGCCCATGCCTACCGGGTGCTCGATGGCGAGATCGGCCAACAACTGCTCGATGGCCTGGCCGAGCACAACCTCAAGGGCCTGGCTTACTGGGAAGTGGGCTTTCGTGATATCACCAACTCACGCAAACCTGTGCGCGTGCCGGATGACGTCAAGGGTCTGAAGATCCGCACTTCCAGCAACCCGGCGCAGATCGAGGCGTTCCGCCTGCTTGGCGCCAACCCGCAGCCGCTGCCGCTGGCCGAGCTATACAACGCCTTGGAAATGAAGGCCGTCGATGCTCAGGAGCACCCGCTGAGCATCACCTGGTCGTCGGGTTTCTACGAAGTGCAGAAGTATCTGTCGCAGACCCACCACGCCTATACCGCGCTGGTGCTGGTGATGAACAAGCAGAAGTTCGACGCCCTGCCGGCCGAGCAGCAGAAGGTGCTGGTGGACGCGGCCCGCGCCGCCGGCCAGGCGCAGCGCCGGATGAATGCCGAGAACGACGGCAAGTACCTCGCCGAGCTGGCCGAGAAGGGCATGGAGATCGAGCCCAATGTCGACCGCGAAGCCTTCCGCAAGGCGGTGTCCGCGCCGGTGCGCGAGGCCTTCGTCAAACAGCATGGCAGCGAACTGCTCGACGCCATCGACGCCCTGCGCTGAGCCCATCAATCCGGCGGCGCGCCGAGCGCCGCTTCAAGGAATCGAGATCATGAGTCAGGAAATTCTGCTGCTGGTGCAGAAATGCGCCCACACCTTCAGCTTCTACGACGTCGAGAGCGGTGAGGCGATCAAGCACATCCGCCTGCCGGACTTCCCCCACGAGTTCGTGGTGGACTCGCAGAACCGCTTCGCCTACGTCGGCCACTACGGCATCGAAACCTCCAGCCACGAAGGCGAGGGCGGCTGCTCGGTGTTCGTCATCGACCTGGAAAAGGGCGAGCACGTGCGCACCCTGAGCATCTGGCCGTTCCGCCGCCCGCACGGCCTGGCGATGGACGATCAGGATCGCCTCTACGTGCTCAGCGAAGGCAACTCGACCCTGCTGATCTTCGACCAGCCGCACCTCAAGGACACCCCGGATCGCGCCATTCCCTCCGGCGGCTACAAGAGCCACCTGGTGGCATTGACCCGCAGCGGCGAGACCGCCTTCGCCCTCAATCTGTTGAGCAACACCATCACCCGCCTCAAGCCGCAGGATCCAACCGTTGCGCCGGTGCCGGTGCAGCCAGGCAGCATGCCCGAGGGCAACTGCTACAGCGCCGACGAGCGCATCCTGTACGTCGCCACCCGTGGTGACAACAGCATCGTCGCCGTTGATGTCGAGACGCTGCAAGTGACCCGTCGTGGCCGTACCGGCGCCGACCCGACGCGCATCTACCGCGACCGTCAGAATCGCCTGTACGTGACCAACTACGCCGAGCATTCGATTTCCGTGTTCAACGCCGAGCTGGAGGAAATCCACCGCATCGAGCTGGACACCCATGCCATCGCCATGAGCCTGCACCCGACCCGCGACCTGGCCTTCGTCACGCTCAAGGATCAGCGCGTCGGCATGCTGGATCTCAATACCTACAGCTTCCTGCGTTACTTCCACACTCTGCTCGAGCCTGATGTATCCCAGGTCATCGTGCGCTGAAGTCCCGTACTTTCGGAGAACAACAAGATGAACAAGCCATTCACCCGCACCCTGGCCGCCCTCGGCCTGGCTCTCCTGCTGCCGGGCCTTGCCGCCCACGCCGAGGAACGCAGCTTCAAACTCAGCGCCGGCGACCCCATCGACGCACCTGGCCCGCAGGGCGCCAAACTGTTCAGCGAGCACCTCAAGGCCTCCAGCGGCGGAGCCCTCAACGTCAAGGTGTTCCCCTCGGCGATGATCGGCAACGACGTGCAGATGCTTGGCGCGCTGCCGGCCGGCACCGTGGAGTTCGCCCTGGTCGGCGCACCGACGCTGGTCGGTCTGGTCAAGGAATTCGGCGTGCTCGACCTGCCGTATCAGTTCAACTCCCCGGCTGAAGTAGACGCCATGCTCGACGGCCCCATGGGCCAACAACTGCTGGCCAAGCTGGAAGAAAAGGGCCTGGTCGGCCTGGGCTTCTGGGAAATCGGCTTCCGTGACCTGACCAACAGCAAGCGCCCCATCGAGAAGTGGGAAGACCTCAAGGGCCTGAAAATCCGCACCGTGCAGAGCCCGATCTTCCGTACCTTCTTCGAGCACCTGGGCGCCAACGCCCAGCCGATGCCGATCAACGAAGTGTTCGGCGCCCTGGAAATGCACGCCATCGACGGCCAGGAAAACCCCATCTCGCTGATCGCCACCCAGCGTTTCAACGAGGTGCAGAAGTACCTGACCCTGAGCGAGCACATCTACACGTCCTACGTACTGCTGATGAGCAAGAAGACCTGGGACTCGCTCGACGATGCCCAGCGTGCTCAGGTGCGCCAGGCCGCCGAGCAGGCCAGAGGCGAGCAGCGCGCCATCGCCCGCAAGGCCAATCAGGACAAGCTGGCTGAACTCAAGGACGCTGGCATGCAGATCAATGCCCTGAGCGACGAGCAACGCCAGCGCTTCGTCGAACAGGCCAAGGTGGTCACCGAGCAGGTACGCGGCAATATCGGCGCCGACTTCGTCCAGGCCTGGCAGGCCGAACTGGCCCGTGTGCGGGAGAGCCATTGAAATGACCGCCTGCCTGCACCTGCGTCTCGGCCTGCCGTATGCGGCAGGCGGGCAGCGGCTGATCGATGCCCATCACCATCTGTGGAACCTCGATAGCCATCGCTACCCCTGGCTGCAGGACGAGGTCGACCCCGGCTTCTTTCTCGGCGACTACAGCGCCCTGCGCCGTAACTACCTGCCCGAGGACTACCTGGCCGACAGCGCCGGCCAGCGGGTGCTGGCCACGGTGCACTGCGAAGCCGAACATGATCGCGCCGATCAGGTAGCGGAAACCCGCTGGATACACGAGCAACATGCGCGCTACGGTTTTCCCAATGCGGTGGTGGCCCACGTCTGGTTCCACCGTCCGGAATGCGAGGAGGTGCTTGGCAGGCATCTGGAATATCCGCTGCTGCGCGGCATTCGCAGCAAACCGGTGACGGCGCCCCGCCCCGAGCTGGCCGCCAGCGTGCGCGGGCAGAGCGGCAGCATGCAGGACGAGGCCTGGCTGCGCGGCTTCGAACTGCTGGCCAGGCACGGCTTGTCGTGGGACTTGCGCGTGCCGTACTGGCATTTGCAGGAAGCTGCCGAGGTGGCCGCTGCCTTCCCCGAGGTGCCCATCGTGCTCAATCACATGGGCTTTCCCTGGGATCGCAGCCCCGCCGGGCTCGATGGCTGGCGCGCCGGCATGTCCGCGCTGGCGGCGCAGCCGAACGTCAGCGTGAAGGTCTCCGAACTGGGCCTGCGGGATCAACCCTGGACGCTGGAAGGCAACCGCGGGGTGATCGAAGAAACCTTGGCACTGTTCGGCATTGAGCGCTGCCTGTTCGCCAGCAATTATCCGGTGGCAGGTTTGCGCATCGGCTACGGCGAGTTGGTCACGGCGCTGCAGGCCATTCTTGCCGACTACGACGAGGCGCAGCGCGATGGCTTCTTCTGGCGCAATTCGCGGGATTTCTATCGGATCGAGGTGGCTAAGTAGTTTGCCAGGCGTATGCAACGGGGACGGTCGAAGGCATCCCGGCTTCGTCACCGTCCCATGCTATCGATGCTTAGGTAGAGCGACAGCCAAGGTTGTTCAGTTTGTGGCTTCGGTCTTTTCGATCAGCGAATGGATAAGCCTGATGGGCATGGTTTCAGAGGCCAGTTCCTCAACGGAAACGTTTTTCCAAGTACCCGAACCATCTTTGCCAACCATAAAGGCCAGTAAGGGTTTGCCCTGGCTATCCAGATTCTGATACTCGGGTAGTGTTGGCAGCTTCGCAGGATCATTGCGCACTGCTGCGACTGCAATAGCCTCGAGTTGCACGGCTGTGGGCCATTTTTTCCATGCCTTCTCTGCCTCGCTCATGGTGCCTTCCAGCTTTGCATCGCGCAGAAAACTGATTACATAAGATCCCGCCAAGTCTTCGGCTCTTCTTAATCTTTCACTCAAATCATAGGTTTCATTGCGATACAGCATGTCGCGATTGGTCATTTCCAGAAAGGCTACCTGGCGCTCTGCTGGGGTAAAAAGTCCTGAGTCGTTGAAGGAAATCTTTGAAAGTGTCACGCGATCTAGTGACGCGAAGGGATTTTCTGCCGTTTGGGAGTCATAGAGTTTCTCCTCCTGGTAATGGTGGTCGAGGAGGTAGTTGGCTGCCTGCTTGGCCAGCGCCTGCCGCTCATGGCTGAGGTCGTCTGGCAACGCCTGGAGAAAATCGGCGTTCTTGCCCTGTTCCCTGATCTGCTGATGGTTACCGTCCAGAAACGCATCGAAATCGGCGGCAGCGCTGGTACTCCCGGTGGACTCGCTCTTGAGTAAAAGCGATATCTTCGTGGCAGCGGGCGAGAGGGTTACCGTGACGCCTGAGGAGCTGTAGACGGGCTGTCTACCGGACGCTGACGTGCTTTTTTCGACATCGGTCTGAACGACCTTGATCGAAGCGCCCGCCGTGACCGAGCGGCTTGCCAGCAGGCTGTCCACGCTAAAGTTGGTCATATCCATGTCCCTTGGATTTTGCTGGCCCGGGCGCGCAAATGAGCCCAGGTACGCGATGCGATTTTTCCTTCACTATCACATCGGCCGCTTGCGGAGAGTCTTGAGGGCTGTCGCTTCTGGCTGACACTAGCGGTCATGGGCATGGATAGTTGGTATGTGTGGCGCATCTCAGCCTGATACTGCTTCGCCCCTCTTTTGACGATCAGTGCCGCACCCGAACCGTCGGGCGATAACACCCGCGCGTCTTTTGCCGTTCTAGGCATTTCCTGTGGTTATCACCGAATGCGCATAAGTGATTATCCGCCACCGTGCGCCGTGGCTAGAGTCGTCGGCAACAGGCAGCTCGGCTGCCGCCGTAGACCAACAAGAAGCCGGCCCTGATCGCCAGGGCAAAAACGGCAACAAGGAATCGACCATGACACCGATGGCATCGGCCAGAGCGCTGGCCTTGCTGTGCTCGCCACCTCTTTTCAGTTTCCCGCTCAACCAATCCCGTCGTATCGCCGAGAGCCAGTCTCTGCCGGTCGCCCGTCTATCGTGAAAGGAGCCGTACCATGAAAATAAAATCCATCCGTACCCGCGTTTTCGAGTGGAAGGGCAAGGTCGTGCCGCCCCAGGCGCACTTCTGCACCAACGCCAGCGACATCCTGTTCGAGAAGGGCGATGCCATGGGCTCGTTCCGTTTCCACGGCTGGCTGGTGGTGGAGGTGGAGACCGACAACGGCATCGTCGGCGTCGGTAACTGCGCCCTGGCACCGCGTGTGGCCAAGGAGATCATCGACACGTACCTGGCGCCTATCGCCATCGGCGAGGACCCGTTCGACAACGAGTATATCTGGCAGAAGATGTACCGTCAGAGCCACGCCTGGGGCCGCAAGGGCATCGGCATGGCAGCGATCTCAGCGATCGATATCGCCATCTGGGACATCATGGGCAAAGCGGTGAACAAGCCGGTGTTCAAGCTGCTCGGCGGGCGCACCAAGGAAAAGATCTGGACCTACGCCTCCAAGCTCTACGCCAACGACAACCTCGACCTGTTCCTCGAAGAGGCCCAGGGCTACCTGAACCAGGGCTTCAACGCGCTGAAGATGCGCTTCGGCTACGGCCCGAAGGACGGCCCGGCGGGCATGCGCCGCAATATCGAGCAGGTGCGTGCGCTGCGCGAACTGGCCGGCCCGGACGTGGACATCATGCTCGAGTGCTATATGGGCTGGACCCTGGAATACGCCCGTCGCATGCTGCCCAAACTCGCCGAGTTCGAGCCGCGCTGGCTGGAAGAACCGGTGATCGCTGACGACCTGGAGGGTTACATCGAGCTGAAGAAGATGGGCATCATGCCGATCTCCGGTGGCGAGCACGAGTTCACTTCTTACGGCTTCAAGGAGATGCTCGAACGCCGTGCCGCGGACGTGATCCAGTACGACACCAACCGCGTGGGCGGCATCACTGCAGCGCGCAAGATCAACGCCATGGCCGAAGCCTGGTCGGTGCCGGTGATCCCCCATGCCGGGCAGATGCACAACTACCACCTGACCATGTCGACCACCGCATCGCCGATGGCAGAGTTTTTCCCGGTGTTCGATGTCGAGGTCGGCAACGAGCTGTTCTACTACGTGTTCAAAGGCGAGCCGGCGCCGGTGGACGGTTACATCCAACTCGATGACAACAAGCCCGGCCTGGGTCTTGAAATCTCCGAGGAGTACCTGAGCGAGTTCAATATCATCGAGTAATCCGCAGCGAGTTTGCAGCAAAGAAAGCCCTGGTTTAACCGGGGCTTTTTCGTTAGCGGCTGCGCAACAGGCTGACCAGGCCGACGAGGGCCAAGAGCAGAATCAACGATACCACTGCACCCACGACGTACAGCTCGTTGGTGCTGCGCAATCAATTGACCCCAACGATCAAAATCAATGACTCTGACCCTAACGATTCCAGTACGGCCGGCAGGTAGTACGTCGTGCTCCAGGCCAGGATCTGGGCGATACCCATGGCCCAGACGAGTTTGACTCGATTGATCGTTGGCGGGTGGCTTTCGGGGTGGGGCACGGAAAGGGCTCTTGTTGTTATGACTGCAACGCAGTACCGCCCACGCCGGCAGGCGCAGCCTGCAAGTAGCTAAGCAAATGCTTCAGGTTGTGTTCGATGTCGGGGCCAACCCCGCGCAGCGTGGCCGAGGCGAAGTTGCGCTGTTTCGGCAGACCAACGAAATACAGGCCGGGAACGCGAGTGGCGACTCCATGACGTTGTAGTACGTTGCCACGCTCATTCATCACCGGTAGGCCTTCGAGGAAGGGCAAATTGGGATGGAAGCCAGTGGCGAATATCAGGCTATCAATTCGCTCTTCTTGCCCATCGGCCCAAACCACACCATTGGGCGTGACCTGCTGGAACATAGTGCGCTGGCTGTAGCGGCCGGCCTTCAATGCCCGTCGGTAAGTCCCATCGTCAAGTACCGGCGTGCTCTGGTCGCTGAGCCAACGGCTATTTCCCAAGCCGGTCCATTTCAGCCAATCATGGAAGTCGGCACCGAGTACGCGCTGGGGCATGAAGCGGATGACCTGGCGTGTGGCCAAGGTGACTTGGGCGGCCTGGGCCAGCTCGTGCGCAATCTGCACCGCCGAGTTGGCTGCGCCGACAACCACAATGCGCTGTCCTTCGAGTCCCACAGAATTGCGATATTGCGCGCTATGCAGGCGAGTGCCGCCAAAGCTGTGGAGCCCCGGAATTTCTGGGGTATAGGGTCGGCTAAAGCCACCCGAGGCCACTATCAGAGCCTTGGTCAGAAATTGCTGACCATCCGCCGAGTCGACACGAAACCCAGTTTCATCGCGACACACCGCAGCCACCCGCTTGTTAGGGCGGATCGGCAACTGGAAGCGCTCGGCATAGTCTTCGAGATAACGTACCACTTCGTGTCGCAACGGGTAGTGCTTCGCTTCTCCTGGGAACGCAATGCCAGGTAGCGAAGAGTACGCCGCCGGCGAGAACAGCTTCAGGCTGTCGTAGTAGTTGTGTCAGTTACCGCCAGGCCGTTGTTGTTCATCCAAGATAAGGAAATCCAAACCCTGTTGGCGCAGATGCCAGCCTGCCGCCAAGCCGGCTTGGCCGGCGCCAATGACGATGGCATCGAAAGTTCGGCTATTTGCGTTCATTAGTGCGCACCTATACACGTATTTAGGGAAATGAAAACTCAGGGTTGGCTATATGGGCAACAGAAGGGAGCAATGGCTTTGGTGTGCTGCAGGATGTCTTCCAACTTCTTGATGATGGCCGGCCCATCGACCTCGTAGAACACCTGGCGGCCGGACTTGGCCGAGCGGACGATGCCGACCTCAAGCAGCACCTGCAAGTGACGGGAAACCACGGAGCGCTCTTGCGGTAGCTCCGCTGCGATCTCGGTTACGTCAGCGCGCCCCAGCTGCATCACGCGCTTCAATACAGCTACTCGCGGAGACTCGCAGAGGGCCTTGAAGAACGCGCTGTCGAGCGATGCGATGGCGGCTTCAATGGCGTGGGTTCGATGTGTAAGGGAGCTGTTCATGCAGAGCAGTATGTGTGCATGGTCGCGCACATGTAAAGCCGTTGTCTCGCTTGCGCAAGGGCAGCGGGAAACTCCCGCGATATCTCGGATCGTTGTTCGCTGTCGAAGAAGGGCCGCCCAGAGGCGGCCAGGACTACATGGACAATGCTTCAAACAGCAATCCATGCACCTCGCGAATCACTTCTTCAGTGTTTCCAAGTAATCCTTCAAATCGATGGGCTCAGCGTCATTGATCCGGGCATGTAGCTAAATCAGTGAATCTGACCATTAATCCATTAGCGCCGCCGCAACAAGCTGACCAGGCCGGCCAGGGCCAGTAGCAGAATCAACGCCGCCACCGCACCCACCACATACAGGCCGGTGGTACTCAGCAACGGCTGCTCGACGCGCTGGTAGCTCGGCTGCTTGAGCAGCAGGTTCAGCGCCGCATCGAGCTGGGCGGTGTGGATCTTGCGTAGCTCCGGTGCCGGGTCGGCGAAGCGGCCTTCTTCGTAGCTACCGAGTGAACTCCAGTAGGTGTCGGCCAGGGCGCTGTTGCCTTGTGCGGTCCAGTTCTGGCGGGCGAGGGCGACGCTGCGCAGGCGTTCGACGGTGGCGTCGTCCATGCCGTCTTTGGCGAGGCGTTGCAGCAAATCATGCAGGCGCTGCTCGGTCTGCGCCACGTCCTCGCGGTCCACCTCGGCGCTGATGCTGAAGAAGCTGCTGCTGCCGTAGGCGCTGCGCTCCACCTCGGGGCTGTAGGCCAGGCCGTGCTCGATGCGCAGGTCTTTGTATACAGCCCACTGCAGGTAGTCGCGCAGCAGTTGCCAGGTGCCCTGGTCGAGTTCGCCGACCCAGGGCTCGGTGAAGATCAGGTTCACCTGGGCGGTGTCGCCGAACAGGCCGGTGGTCAGCGTGCGTTCGGGCTCGGCGTGGCCGTTGCTTTCCGGCAGTTCGCGCAGCTCCGGCATCGGGCCGGGCGGCAGTTCACCGAAGCGCCGTTCGAGGTAGGCGGGCAGGCGGCGATCCAGGTCGCCGACCATGATCAAGGTCATGTTGTTGGCCACGTACCACTGCTCGCGCAGGCGCTCCAGGGCAGCGGCGTCCAGACGGCCCAGCGAGTCCTGTTCGGCGCAGGCCTGGCCGAGTTCGGCGGCCAGCTGTTCGGTGGCGTCGTTACGCTTGCTCGATGCGCCTAGCAGGCGCTGCCAGGCGGCCGGGTGTTCGCCATTCTCGTGGACGATCACCCGTTTGGCCGCATCGATGCGTTCAGGTGTGAGTTCGGTGTTGAACAGTGCGGCAAGCAGCAGGTCCAGCGCTGCACGCTGATTGGCGGCGGGCACCTCGAGGACGAAAGTGGTGTCGCTGTCGCGGGTGAAGGCATTCCAGTCGCCACCCAGGGCCTGCATGCGTTCTTCCAGGCCGGATTCGCCGCTGGCGTCGATGCCGCTGAACAACAGGTGTTCGAGCAGGTGCGGCAGCTCCTTGTGGTCGCAGTCGAACTGGTCGAAGCCGATGCCGACCACCAGGCGAATCGACACGTGGCCGCGGTCGCTGGTGGGCTTGAGGATCAGCTGCAGGCCATTGTCCAGCGGGTAGCCTTCGACCTTCAGGTAGTCCGCTGCCCACAGCGGGCCACACAGCATCAGGCCCAGCAGCAGCGCCAGTGAGCGGGCCATGGCCCGCACTATTCGCCACCCTCTTCGGCGAGCAGGGCGCCGGTGTCCTGGTTACCGAGTACGGCGTAGGCACTTGCGCAAAACAGCGAATTGAGGCGTTTCATGTCGTCGATCAGTTCCAGGTGCAGAGAGCTGGTTTCCAGACTCTTGACCACCTGCTTATGCAGACGTTCGACATGTAAATGGGTGAGCCGGCGCTCCTGGATGCGGAAGCGGCGCTTCTCGCGCAGCAGTTGCCGTGCGGCATCGGCGTCAGCCGAGAAGAACACCGACAGGCCCAGGCGCAGGTTGCCGAGCAGGCGCTCGTGCAGGGCGATGAGTTCCTCCAGGCCACTGTCGGAGAAGGCATGGCGCTGGGCGGTTTTCTCGTCCTGGATCTTGCCGAGCATGCGCTCGATCAGATCGCCCGAGCGCTCCAGGTTCGAGGAGAACTCGATGATCTCGGCCCAGCGATGGCGGTCGGTTTCGCTCAAGTCTTCCTGGGACACCTGAGCGAGGTAGAGCTTCACCGCGTTGTACAGTGCATCGATGTCGTCGTCGATACGGCGCAGGTCCTTGGCGAGGATCGGCTGGCTGCCTCGCAGGGCGTCCTGCAGATGGCCGAGCATGGTGTCGACCAGATCGCCGATGCGCAGGGTTTCACGCACCGCATTGGCCAGCGCCAGGGTGGGTGTGGAGAGCGCGGTGGTGTCGAGGTGACGGGGCTTGGCGACAGCGTTGACGTCCGGGCGGTCGGGCAGCAGCCAGTTGCAGAAGCGCGCCATCAGATTCAGGGTCGGCAGCATCAGCAGGCAGCGCAGGGTGTTGTAGAGCACGTGGAAACCGATCACCAGCTCGGCCGGGTGCCAGTTCAGGCTGTCCAGCCAGTGCGCCAGCGGGTCGAGCACCGGGATCACCAGAATCAGGCCGATCAGCTTGTAGAGCAGGCTGCCCAGGGCCACGCGGCGGCCGGCTTGGCTCTGCATACTGGCGTTGAGAAAGGCCAGCACGCCGCTTCCGATGTTGGCGCCGATCACCAGGCCGATGGCCACCGGCAGGCCGATCACCCCGGAGCCGGTCAACGTGGCGGTGAGCAGAACCGCAGCCAGGCTGGAGTAGGAAATCAGCGCGAACAGCGCGCCAACCACCGCATCGAGCAGCACATCGCCGGTCAGCGAGGCGAACAGCACGTGTATACCCTTGGCCTCGGTGATTGGCGTGGCGGCGGTTACGATCAACTGCAGGGCGAGGATCATCAGGCCCAGGCCGATGCCCACGCGGCCGAGCTGGCCGGCGCGGGTCTGCTTGCGCGACAGGAAGAACACCACGCCGAGAAAGATCAGCAGCGGCGACAGCCAGCTGAGGTCGAAGGTCAGCACCCGGGCCATCAGCGCGGTGCCGACATCGGCGCCAAGCATGATCGCCAGCGCCGGGGTCAGCGCCATCAGGCCCTGGCCCACGAACGAGGTGACCAGCAGCGCCGTGGCGTTGCTGCTCTGCACCAGCGCGGTCACGGCGATGCCGGCGACGAAGGCCATCGGCCGCTTGCCGACGTTGTGGCTGAGCACGCGGCGCAACTGCGAGCCGTACACCCGCAGGATGCCGGTGCGCACGATATGGGTGCCCCAGATGAGCAGGGCAATGGCGGACAACAGATTGAGCAGCGTCAACATCACGCATCTCCCTGATATGCAGATTCGATCCCGGTACTTGGGATACTGCCGATGACGGCGTTCGCGCAGGTGTGGTCACCAACACCGCTGCCTATTACAAGCTGTAGTTGGAGAAGCGCAGGTTGCCAAGCAAGGAGTGGACCGCCGCCTGGCCGGCAGGTTGCGCGGTGCGTCAGTCAATCACCGTGCTCTGTTGCAAGCGAGCGCCAATGCGCCTAGCATGCGCGCCTTCTCTCAACCGACAGCAAAGGAGGCACATCATGCAGCAGCTGATCACCCTTTGCAGGTCGCGCCTGGCTTGATCGCATTCGCCGCTCCTCGTTAGCGGCGCCGCAACGCCCGGCCTCTGGCCTGCCAATCCGAACATCTTTCTGTTTCAACCCATCAGGATTGGACTATGGGCACTTGCATTCGCAATCTGTCCGACGGCGCCGTATTGGTCGCCGCGGACGACACCTGGATCGAAGGAAAAGCGATCCAGCAACTTGAAACCACCGCTCGCTTAGCGGGCATGCATCGGGTGGCCGGCATGCCGGATCTGCATCCGGGGCGTGGCTACCCGGTTGGTGCGGCATTCTTTTCCGTAGGGCGTTTTTATCCGGCGCTGGTCGGTAACGACATCGGCTGCGGCATGGCGCTGTGGCGCACGGACATACCGACCGCCAAGCTGCATCTGGACAAGCTGGAGAAGCGCCTCGGTAACCTCGACCTGCCACTCGACTATAGCTGGCAAGAGGCAGTCGCCGCCCTCGGGCTGCCGACCACCGGGCACGAGCGCTCCCTTGGCACCATCGGCGGTGGCAACCATTTCGCCGAGCTGCAGCAGTTCGATGAAAGCTATGACGATGCCGCGCTGGATGCTTTGGGCATCCAGCGCAAACACCTGCTGTTGCTGGTGCACAGCGGCTCGCGCGGCCTCGGTGAAGCGATCCTGCGTGAGCAGGTCGACCTGTTCGGCCATCAGGGCCTGGAGGCGGGCAGCGATGCCAGCAGCCATTACCTGAGCCGACACGACGGCGCGCTGCGTTTCGCCGAAGCCAACCGCCAGTTGATCGCCCGGCGCATGCTCGAGCGCTTGCGTGCTGATGGCGAGAGGGTGCTCGATATCAACCACAACCTGGTGTCGCCGGCGCGTGTCGACCACCTCGATGGCTGGCTGCACCGCAAGGGCGCCACGCCGTCGGATCAGGGCGCGGTGGTGATCCCTGGTTCGCGCGGCGACTACAGCTACCTGGTGCAGCCGATCGCCGATGAGCGCAGCCTGCTGTCCCTGGCCCATGGCGCCGGGCGCAAATGGATGCGCAGCGAGTGCAAGGATCGCCTCGCTGCGCGTTACAGCGTCGAGCAACTGAGCCGCACCGCACTCGGTAGCCGGGTGACCTGCGCCGATCGCGCGCTGATCTACGAGGAGGCGCCCGATGCCTACAAGGCCATCGACTCGGTGGTCGGTGCCTTGCGCGAAGCCGGCCTGGTTCGCGTGCTGGCGCGACTGAAACCGGTGCTGACCTACAAGACGCGCGGAGGGTGCTGCTGATGATCCTTCTGCAACTATCGGCGGCTCAGGGGCCGGACGAATGTGCACTGGCAGTGGCCAGGGCATTGCCCAGGCTAAAGGCCGAGGCGGACGGTATTGGTGTGACGGTGCGGGTACTCGAAGATGAACCGGGGCCGCGGCGTGGCACCTTGCGTTCGGTATTGCTGGCGCTGGATGGCGAGCAGGCCGAGCGGCTGGCCGGTGACTGGACGGGTTCGCTGCAGTGGATCTGCCCCAGCCCCTACAGGCCCGGCCATGCTCGCAAGAAGTGGTTCTTCGGTGGTGCGCAATTCACTGCGCCATCGCCGGAACTGGCCGGCGAAATCCGTTTCGAAACCCTGCGCTCGTCGGGCCCGGGTGGCCAGCACGTCAACACCACCGACTCGGCGGTGCGTGCCACCCATGTGGCCAGCGGCATCAGCGTCAAGGTGCAGAGCGAGCGCAGCCAGCACGCCAACAAGCGCCTGGCGCTGCTGCTGATCGCCCAGCGCCTCGCCCTGCATGCCCAGGCGCAAGCCGATGCGGCACGGGCGCAACGTCGTGATGCGCATCTGCAGGTCGAGCGGGGCAACCCGCGGCGGGTGTTTCGTGGCGAGCGCTTCGAGCCCGCTTCCGATAGCGCTTAAAAATGAAAAGAACGGGGCCACCCAAGGCCCCGATTCTTTGCACGTATCCGGCCAAGGCCCGCCAGTTGACGGTATCCCGTATCCTGCATCTGTAGGATGGTCAGCATACCGGTGGGCAGAGATACTCGCTTTCAGGCCCTGCCCTGTCTCAAGACACCGGCCGCTCACTGATGACTAAGAACCGTGCAATGGTTCAGACAAGAACAAAAAAGTCGCAGCAAGGTACCCACCATGAGCACCAAGCAACGCTTTCTTTGCGCCGACCGTTTTGCCGCTTTCAATACGCTGACGCTCGAGTTGCTGCGTCTGGCCCAGAACACCCCTTTGACGCTGTTTCGACAGCAGGCACTGACGCAGTTGCAGGGCGTGATCGGCTTCGATAAGGCCTGGTGGGGGCGTTCGGCCTTGGTCGATGGACTTCCTGAAGAGCACAACAGCGCGGTGTTCATGCTGCCGGCCGATTACGTTGAGGATTGGCGCTCCATTCGCGAGCACGACATCACGGTGCCGCTGGCGCAGATGAGTCCTGGCCGCTCGGTGATCATTGATAGCCAGCACGAACAGACGCCAGACGGATTGCGCTGGCTGGGCCGCAAGCATGGTTTCGGAGAGTTGCTCTGTGTCATCCATGTCGATCCACCCACGCAGCTCGTTGTCCATCTGACGCTTTACAGGCGCATGGACGCGCCGCGTTTCGAGGCTGACGATCAGTTGCTGCTCGACCATCTCATGCCCCATCTGGTGGCCGCCGAGGGCGCCAATCACATTCGCGCGCTTGTGGCGTTGCGTGAAACCCTGAATGGCCCGGGCACCCTGGCGCTGGCGGTCTGTGATCAGCAAGGCGTACTGCACTACGCGGAGCATGGTTTCGTCGATCAGCTACTGGTGGAGTGGCCAAACTGGCAAGGCTCCTGCCTGCCGCCTGAGCTGACGCTCGATGGTTACCAAGGGCAGAGACTGACGATGCAGTCCACGCTGGTGGGTGACTTCCATGTACTGATCGTGAGGCCCTGCTCGGCACTCAATGTATTGAGCGCTCGGGAAACCGATGTCGCAGAGCGCTTTGGCGGCGGTAGAACCTACAAGGAAATCGCCCGCGAGCTGGGGCTCGCACCCAATACCGTGCGCCATCACATACGCAGCATCTACGAGAAGCTGGGCGTGAGCGGTAAGGCCGGTATCGCCCAGTTGCTGAACCAGCCTCCCAATTAACCCAAAAGTGACAACCGGCTGCTGCGCAAAACAGCGGTCACGGGGAAGTTTTGTCCGCCGAAAACAACACAACAGGAAAACGCCCATGTTTACTCGCTATGCGTGCTTGGCAACTCTCTCCTCGGCTGCAGTGCTCTGTTGCGGTGTCGAGGCCGCAGATCTGAATGCGCGGGATTTCGTTTCCGCGCCAGTTGGCACCAGCGTCGGTGTTGCTTACCTCCCGATGATCCGCTCCAACGACTTTCATGGGCCTGCCGACAGCACCGGTAAAGCAGACCTTTCAGCCAACGTGTTCGTCTATCGCCAGCTGTGGTTCAGCGATATCTGCGGCACGCTGTGTACGCCGCAATTCGTGGTCTCTTACGTCGATACCGAGGCACGATTGCCCGGTGCAGCCAAGCGCACCCGCGACCATGGTATTGGTGACCCGCAGATTGGCGGCACGCTGTTTTTCATCAACGATCCAGAGTCCCGTACCTACAGTGGCCTGCTGACGATGCTCAGCGTGCCGATTGGTGAATACGACAGCCATAACCCAGGCGTATCTGCGGGTTCGAATCGCTGGACCCTCAACCTCAATTACAACTACACCCAGGGCGTGGGTGAAAAATGGTTGTTGGAGGCGAACGTCGAAGCTTACCTGTATGGCAAGAACGACGACTACCTCGGCTCCGAGCTCGACCAGAAACCGCTTTATCGCCTGCAGGCATTCGCCTCTTACGACTTCACACCCAGCACCTACGGCGCCTTGCGGCTGATCCATGCCGACGGCGGCGAGCTGGAGCTCAATGGTCGCACCCTCGATGACACCCATCAGCGATACACGCAGGTGGGCTTCGAGATCGGCCATTGGCTGGACAAGCAAAACCAGGTGATGGTCGGGGTCACGCGTGATGTGGCGACCTCCAATACCTTCGCGCAGAACAGCGTGCTGCTGCGCTTCGCCCACGTATTCTGAGGTGGCCGCCATGCGTACCTACAATCTGATTGGGCTTTCAGCCCTGCATCTTGTGGCTGTGGTTCTATTCGCCGCAATTGCGCCCTGTGTGCTGATGACCGCCCCGGTGGTGGCTCCACAATATGCAGCGGAGCTTGGCATCGGCCCCGCGCGGATCGGCCAGCTATTTTCCGTCGAGCTGGCAGCGATGAGCCTGGCCACTTTGCCGTCCTACTATTGGCTGTCGCGCTGGAGCTGGCGACGCGTCGCCTTTGCGGCGAGCGGTGTGTTTGTTCTGGCGAATCTGTTGTCCGCTTACAGCCTCGAGTTTCACGCGCTGTTATGGCTGCGGGCGCTGAGCGCGCTGGCCGGCGGTACGCTGATGGTGATCTGCATCGCCAGCGCTTCGGCCAGTACCCAGCAAGACCGAGTCTACGGGCTGTGGGTAAGTGGTCAGCTCGTTCTTGGCTCGCTGGGATTATGGATCCTGCCGTCACTGTTCGCTGTGGCCGGGCTCAAGGCGCTGTACCTGAGCCTTGCTCTGCTGATCACGCTCTGCATCCCGCTGGCTGGCTGCTTTCCTGTCGGAGCGGTGTCTCGTGTGTCGCGAAATGAGTCGCCCGTATCGGCGGCAGGCAGTGCGTTGCCTTGTGTATTCGGCGTACTGGCGGTGCTGTTGTTCTATTGCGGCCTCAGCGCCGTCTGGACCTTCATCGGCAGCATCGCCACTGCTGCCAATATCGACGCGTTGAGTAGCGGGCAGATTCTGTCTATTGCCACCGTGCTCGGCATTCTCGGCGCGCTCTGCGCGACGCTTCTCGGCTCACGATGGTCGCGCCGCATCCCGTTACTGGGCGGCTACGCAATGATGGCTGTGGCGGTTCTGCTACTGATGGGTAGCCCTGACATAGGCCGTTTTGCCGTGGCCGCGTTGCTGTTCAAGTACGCCTGGACCTTCGTGCTGCCCTTCATTCTTGCCACTCTCGCCAGTTTCGATCAGCACGGCCGATTGATGAGCACCGTCAACCTGGTGATCGGTGGCGGCCTGGCGCTCGGTCCGATGCTGGCTGGTCCGGTTCTGGAGCGTCCTGACGGTATGCAACTCGTTTTGCTGGGCAGCGCCTGCTGCCTGCTGTTGTCCTGCCTGGCACTGGTGCTCAGCAACCTGTTTCACAAGCCTTCTGTTTATTCATTAGAGTCCACTGGAGTGCGGTCATGAAAGGTACAACCGGTTTCTTCTTCGACGAACTGTGCTTCTGGCACAGCGCCGGCATGCATGCGCTGGTGCTGCCCGTTGGTGGCTGGGTACAGCCACCGGCAGCCGCAGGCTTTGCCGAGTCGCCGGAGTCCAAACGTCGGCTCAAATGCCTGATGGATGTTTCCGGCCTTAGCGCCCAGCTGGCACTACGCTCCGCGGCACCGGCTAGCGAGGCCGATCTGCTACGCGTGCATCCCGAGGCCTATCTGCAGCGTTTCAAGGCGCTAAGCGATGCCGGCGGTGGCGAACTGGGTGTCAATGCGCCAATCGGCCCAGGCAGTTACGAAATCGCCAAGCTGTCGGCAGGGCTGGCGATTGCCGCGGTGGACGGCGTGATGCGTGGCGAGATCAGTAACGCGTATTCGCTTTCGCGGCCACCAGGCCATCACTGCCTGGCCGATCAGGCCATGGGGTTCTGCTTTCTGGCCAATATCCCGGTTGCCATCGAGGCGGCCAAGGCAAAACATGATCTGGGGCGAGTGGCCGTAATCGATTGGGACGTTCACCACGGTAATGGTACGCAGTCGATCTACGAGCAGCGTAATGACGTACTGACCATGTCTCTGCATCAGGAGAATTGCTTTCCGCCCGGTTACAGCGGTATCGAAGATCGTGGCCGGGGCGCAGGCCAGGGGTTCAATATCAACGTACCGTTGCCGTCCGGCAGTGGTCACGACACCTATCTGCGGGCCATGCAGCGCATCGTGATTCCTGCGTTGGATCGTTTTGCACCCGAGTTGATCGTGATTGCCTGCGGGTATGATGCCAATGGCGTCGATCCGCTGGCCCGCATGCTCCTGCATAGCGACTCGTTTCGTGCGATGACCGCCTTGGTTAAGGCGGCGGCCGAACGTCACTGTGGCGGACGATTGGTCATGGTGCACGAAGGCGGCTATGCCGAAGCCTATGTGCCATTCTGCGGACTGGCGGTCTTGGAGGAAATGGCCGGCATCCGCACCGCTGTCGAGGACCCCATGTTGCCTCTCCTGCAGCTGCAGCAACCAGGCGAGACCTTCAGTCAATTCTTGCATGGATACGTCGAGAGCCTGGCGCAGCAACTGGCTTAACCGGCTGGTGTGGTTCCATATCGGCTGAGGCAATGCCTGGGGGATCATGCAAGGCAGACGAGGGCGTTGAATAGCGCGTCAAAAACGACAAAGCCCGTATTCATGGATACGGGCTTTGTCGTTGAACAGTCGCGGCAGTTTCTACGGTTAGTGCAGCTGCCCCGGCCGCGTTATGCAGCTGGCTCTATCACTGCCCCGGAACGTCCTTGCGCAGTTTCACCGGCTCCGGGTCGGCCTTGCCTTCGGCGCGGCGGCGGGCGGTGCGCATGCGGATGTTCAGCGCTTCCACGGCCAGGGAGAAGGCCATGGCGAAGTAGACGTAGCCTTTGGGCACGTGCACGTCGAAGCTCTCGGCGATCAGCACGGTGCCGACCACGATGAGGAACGACAGGGCCAGGATCTTCAGGCTCGGGTGCTTCTCGATGAAGTCGCTGATGGTGCCGGCGCAGATCATCATCACGATGACGGCGACGACGATGGCCGCGACCATAACCGGTACATGGGAGACCATGCCGACCGCGGTGATGACCGAGTCCAGCGAGAAGACGATGTCGATGATGGCGATCTGGATGATGGTACCGAGGAACTGCTTGCCGGCGCCCGAGGGCTGCTCGGTGCTTTCTTCCTCGCCTTCCATGCCGTGGTAGATCTCGGTGCTGCTCTTCCACAACAGGAACAGGCCGCCGAAGAACAGGATCAGGTCACGGCCGGAAATGCCCTGGCCGAACACATGGAACAGGTCGGTGGTCAGGCGCATGATCCAGGTGATGGACAGCAGCAGCATGATGCGCGTGACCATGGCCAGGGCCAGGCCGAAGAAACGGGTGCGCGCCTGCATGTGCGGCGGCATGCGCGACACCAGAATGGCGATCATGATGATGTTGTCGATACCCAGGACGATTTCCAGGGCCGTCAGAGTCAGGAAAGCAACCCAGATTTCCGGGTTGGTGAGCCATTCCATTAGAGGTTCCTTGTGATGATAGAAAACTGGAGCAGGGCCATCGGCACGAATGCCGAAGTCTAGCGCCAGAGATGTGAAATTTTCGTCAAATCAGCTGCCGAACAGCGGAAATACCCCCAGCACCAGAGCAGCGGTCAGGATCGCCATGCAGATCAGGATCGCCCATTTCAGGGTGAAGCGCTGCAGGTCACCGAATTCGATCTTGGCCAGACCGATCAGCAGGTAGGTGGACGGCACCAGCGGACTGAGCAGGTGCACCGGTTGGCCGACGATGGAGGCGCGTGCCATTTCCACAGCGCTGATGCCGTAGCCGGAGGCCGCCTGGTTCAGCACCGGCAGAATGCCGTAGTAGAACGCATCGTTGGACATGAAGAAGGTGAACGGCATGCTCACCAGCGCGGTGATCACCGCCAGATGCGGGCCGAGGGCGTCCGGGATGACCGCCAGCAGGCTCTTGGACATGGCGTCGACCATGCCGGTGCCGCTGAGGATGCCGGTGAAGATGCCTGCTGCGAAAATCAGCCCGACCACCGCCAGCACGTTGCCGGCATGGGCGGATATACGGTCCTTCTGCTGCTGCAGGCAGGGGTAATTGATGATCATGGCGATGCTGAAGGCGATCATGAACAGCACCGGCATTGGCAGCAGGCCGGCGATCAGGGTAGCCATCAGCACGATGGTCAGCACGGCGTTGATCAGGATCAGTTTCGGGCGACGGGCTTCCGGGAACTGGGAAACGCTGATCTCGTTCTGGGTGACCTTGCCTTCCGGCAGTTGCAGCACGCCCAGACGCTTGCGCTCACGCAGACCGTAGAGGTACGCCACGCCGAACAGCACGATAGCGCCGACGATCATGCCGGGAATCATCGGTACGAAAACGTCAGACGGGTCCACGTGCAGGGCACTGGCCGCGCGGGCGGTCGGGCCGCCCCAGGGGGTCATGTTCATGATGCCGCCGGCCATGATGATCAGGCCGGCCATGATGGTCGGGCTCATTTTCAGGCGGCTGTACAGCGGCAGCATGGCGCCGACGCAGATCATGTAGGTGGTCGAGCCGTCGCCATCCAGGGAGACGATCAGCGCCAGGGCCACGGTGCCGACCGCGACTTTCAGCGGGTCACCCTTGACCAGCTTGAGGATCAGGCGCACGGGCGGGTCGAACAGGCCCGAGTCGATCATGATGGCGAAGTAGAGGATGGCGAACATCAGCATTACGCCGGTGGGCGCGAGCTTGCTGATGCCTTCGAGCATCATCGGGCCGATCTGTGCGGCGAAGCCGCCGATCAGGGCGAAGATGATCGGGATGATGATCAGGGCGATCAACGCCGACAGGCGTTTGCTCATGATCAGGTACATGAAGGTGGAAACCATGGCGAAGCCAAGGAATGTGAGCATGGTGTTTCTCCGGACGTTATTCGGCTAGGTGCGGGTAATGCGCGAAGGGGCTAGCGTGGAAGCGAGCGGAGAAGAAGCAGGCGTGAGGAGCTGGGGCGAAGCATGGTTGGTTACCTGTTTTGTTCTTGTTGACGGCAGCTGCGGGCCTCACTGGCGGCAGCTCATCGACCAATCTGTGTTGGTCAGTGAGCAGATGCTAGAGCACGAAGCTTTCAGCCAGCTTTCGTCGAAGACAGGTAAACGGGACAGCAGTGGCTCGCTCGCGAGGCCCCTGTAGGCCACGCGAGCCGTGGCCTAGAGAATGATGTCCAGCATCAGCAATACGCCGACAAGCGAAGCGGCAGCCAGCAGATGCTGCAAGGTGATGATGCCGGCCATCAGGTTGGCATCACCGCCCAACTGACGGGTCAGCACATAGGCGGTCGGTGCGGTGGGCAGGGCGAAGAACAGCACCAGTACGGTGCTTTCCATGGCCGGCAACTGCAGCCCGACGGCCACCGCCAGGGCCAGTAGCGGCATCAGCAGCAGGCGCAGCAGGCTGTTCCAGACCAGGGCCGGTACCTCGCCGCCCAACTGCTCGGGTTTCAGCGCCGCGCCCACGCACAATAGGCCCAGGGGCAGGCTGGCAGCGGCGAGCAGGCTGAGCAGTCGACCGCTGCCGCCGGGCAAGCCCAGGCCGCTCAGATTGACCAGTGCACCGGCCAGGCAGGCGAGAATCAGCGGGTTGCGGATGATCGGCAGCAGCAGACTGCGCGCACTGACGCCGCGCTCGGCGGTCAGCGACCACACCGAGAGCACGTTGACGGTTGGCACCATCAGCGCCAGCATCAGGGCTGCCAGGGTCAGGCCGGGCTGGCCGAACAGGCTACCCACGGCAGCCAGGCCCAGGTACGTGTTGAAACGCAGAATGCCCTGGCTGAAGGCGCCGAAGCGCGCCGCCGGCCAGCCGCGCAGGCGCCGCACCACCAGCAGCGCCAGCCAGGCGATGCCCAGGCCGAGCAACACGGCCAGGGCCATGCGCGGCAGTTGCGGGTTGTCCAGCGGCGCGGTGGCCAGGCTGTTGAACAGCAGAGCGGGGAACAGGATGAAGTAGTTGAGGCGTTCGGCGCCTGGCCAGAAGGCTTCGTTGGGGAAGCCCCGACGGCTGAGCACGTAGCCGCCGACGATCAGCGCAAACAGTGGCCAGAGGGCCAAGAGCAGTTCGGTCACGGGAGCCCCCGGTGGTGGTGAGGCTGCATCTTCGCCAGTGCCGGTCGATCAGGCAAGCAGGGATTCGCGCGCGTATTCAGGAGCATGAAATGAGCGATCTGCATCAAGGCGGCTGCCAATGCGGCGCCGTGCGTTACCAGTTCCGTGCGCCGCTGCGCGATATCGCCCACTGTCACTGTTCGGTATGCCGGCGCAGCACTGGCGGCATCCTGGTGACCTGGATCACCGTGCCGCGGGCCAGCTTCACGTGGGCTTGCGGCGAGCCTGCACGCTTCGCGTCTTCGCCTACCTGCGAGCGTTATTTCTGTCCGAGCTGCGGCGCTCACCTGGCGCTGTTCACCACCCTTAGCCCGAACAGCCTGGACGTGACCATCGCCACGCTCGATCACCCCGAACACGCCGCTGCCGACCGGCATATCTGGACCCAGAGCCGTTTGCCGTGGCTGGAGGTCGACCCGCTGTTGCCCCAGGAGCAACAAGAGCGGATCGACTAGCGGCGCGTAACCGATTTAGCGGCCTGCAACCTCTCGTTGCCCTGTTTCGATAGCTGGGTCGAACTTTATTAAAGATTGGATGTCGCGCGCCGATTACCCTTCTGTACCTCGTCTATTGCCTAACGTGCCGCATGCCAAATGCGTCCCCCTGTTCAACGCGCCGCGCAGACGGTGCGACAACAGGCAACCCTTCGCTTCGTAATCAGAACTGCCGAAGTAAATTGAATAGGTGAAACGTCGTGCTCAGAAACATCCCCTTGAGCCTCAAGCTCCTGCTGATTCTCGCCTGCCCGTTGCTGGGCTTTCTCTGGCTGGCCGCTCTGCAGGTCAACAGTAGCTACCAGACCTTGCAGGAGATGGAACAGACGCAGGAGGCCAGCGTCGTCGCGCAAAAGGTCAGCCAGCTGATCACTGTATTGCAGCGTGAGCGCGGCGCCAGTGGCGTATTCCTGGGCAGCCAGGGCAAGAACATGCAAGACGTCCTGCTGCGCATGCGCGGCCAGACCGACACCGCCCTGGCCGATGCACGCGCGCTGGGCAATATCGATGCCGGGCTGAGTGAGGCGTTGGCTGCGTTGAGCGGCCTGGATGCCATGCGTGGACAGATCGACAAGCTGGCGATCAACAATCGTGAATCCGGCGCGCGCTTCACCGACATCATTCGCAAGCTGATCGGCTACACCCACGCCGTCGAGCGTTCGGTCAAGGATCCGATATTGTCGCGGGCGCTGTCCTCGCTCAACCAGTTCATCGAGATGAAGGAGCGCGCCGGCCGCGAACGCGCCATGCTCGGTGTAGTGTTCAACCAAGACCGCTTCGATGCTGACCTGCTGTCGACCTTCAGCCGCAACCTGGGCGAGTTCACCGCCTATTCGGAAGGCTTCCGCCGCAACGCCTCGCCTGAGTTCGTAAGCAAACTCGACGAGAAGATGCAGCAACCCAGCGGCCTGGAAGTGGCGCGCCTGCAGAAACTGGCCTTCGAAACGCCGCTCGGCCAGCCGCTGGGCGTCAAGGCCACCGACTGGTTCCAGACCTCTACCAATCGCATCGACCTGATGGGTGAAGTGGAGAATGAGCTGGGGGGCAGTGTGTACGAGTTGGCCGCTCAAGAACGCAGCAAGGCCTCTGCCATGTTGTGGATGACGGTCATCAGCGTGCTTGTGGCCATCGCCGTGGTGGCTGCGCTTTCCTACCTGATCATCCGCAATATCAACCTGGCGGTGGGCGAGGCCAACCGTGCGCTGTTGGCGCTGTCGCAGCGTAACCTGACGGCCCGTTCGGGTTACGTCGGCAACGACGAGTTCGGCGAGATCACCCGGAACCTCAACACCATGGCCGAGGAGTTGACGCAGATCGTCCAGGAAATCGGTTCGGCCACCGCGCAGGTGGCCACCGCCGCCGAGGAGTGCTCGGCGGTCACCCTGCAAACCAGCGACAGCCTGGAGCGCCAGCGCCAGGGCACCGAGCTGGTGGTCACCGCGATCAACGAGATGAGCGCCACGGTTCGCGAGGTGGCGCAGAGCACCAACGACGCCGCGGAGATGTCACGCCAGGTCAACCTCAGCACCACCCAGGGCCGCCAGGAAATCGAGCGCACCGTTGAGGTGATTCGTGGGCTGTCGACTCAGGCCGATGACACTGCGCGCATCATCGGTGACCTCAAGCACGAGAGCGATTCGATCTCCTCGGTGCTCGACGTGATTCGCGGCATTGCCGACCAGACCAACCTGCTGGCCCTCAACGCGGCCATAGAGGCGGCGCGCGCCGGCGATCACGGTCGAGGCTTCGCGGTGGTGGCCTCCGAGGTGCGCACCCTGGCGCAGAAAACCCAGGAGTCCACCGGCAACATCCAGGAGATGATCGCCAATCTGCAGCGCGGCTCCGACCTGGCCACGCAGTCCATGCAGGAAACCCTCGGCAAGGCCCGCGCTGGTGCCAGCAACATCGAGCGCGCTGGCGACCTGCTGGCCGATATTGCCTCGGGCGTCTCCAGCATCAGCGACCGCAACATGCAGATCGCCGCGGCGGCCGAGGAGCAGAGCGCGGTGGCCGAAGACATCAACCGCAACGTGGTAGACATCAACGACGTGGCCATCCAGGTCAGTTCCGGTGCCGAGCAGACCGCCGTGACCAGCCAGGAGCTGGCGCGCCTGGCCGATCACCAGCAGAAGCTGGTAAGCCGCTTCCGCCTGGCCTGATCGCCCTGGCGAGCTGTCGCCCGTCGCAATGGCGGGCGACGATTCGGCACTTGCAGGCCGCCAGTCGGCGCCACGAAAAATTAATGAAATCTTGCCCGGCCGGGCAGGTCAGAGCCTGACCCTTACTGCCGGATCCGCGCAATGCCACTGATAGTCATAGCCGAAGACGAACGCTCGATCAGAGAGATGCTTGTGGAAATCTTCGAAGACGAAGGCCACGAGGTCAAAGCCTTCCCTTGTGCTGACGACGCCTGGGAATACCTGTCCAGCTGCGATGGTCAGGTGGACATGGTGCTCACCGATTTCAGCATGCCTGGCGACATCGACGGCATCTTTCTCGCCCACCTGATTCGTGACCGTTTCCCGGATCTGCCGATCATCATCTCCTCGGGTTTTCTCGGTGCCTCCACGGATTTCGACGGTCTCAACGTTGCGGTGATTCCCAAGCCCTGGAGCGTCAGCCAACTGCTCGCCATGTGCGCCTCGATGACACCCGGCAAGGCGCAACAGCCCGGCGCTCCACGGGGCTGATCGCCCGCAGTGTTCAGCGTGGCAGATGAGGGCGCGGAAAACGCGGTGGATATGTAAAATCGCCGCCCCGTTTTACTGCTGGAGATGTCCCCCTTGGCTATTCACTTCTCGCCTTCCTCGAACACCATCGCCTGTGGTCGCAGCGGCGCCAGCCTGAGCACCACCGAGGATCAGGCGCAGGTTTCCTGCAAACTTTGCCTGCGTACGTTGGACAAGGCGGCTGCTCCGGTCGCGACCAATCGCACGCCGACCCTGGCCGAGCTGCGCGCCGCCGCCCGTGCCGCCAAAGCCGCGGTCGAAACTCCAGCTCCGACTTCAGCCCTGGCCCCTGCCAAGCCAGCCGAAAAGCCGGCCCTGAGCGTCAAGGCCGCCTGGCAGCAGAAGCTCGAGCAACTGCCGGGGCGTAATCGCCTACCCCGCGGTGCCGCGCGCCAGCGCTACGTGTAAGCCGTTCGGCTGCCGATGCATTCGCCCCAAAAACACTGAACCGAAGCGCCGGCCTGGCCACCAACTTGCATGCCTGCCAGCGTGTCGATTTTGATGCGTTGGCGTAGCGCGATGGTGTTGAGGTGGTGTCGATGAAGCAACTAGACCTGCAGGTGGTTCAGCAGGCTCGCAACTGGCTCGAGCAAGGCCATGCCGTGTGGCTGTGCACGGTGCTGTCCACCTTTGGTTCGGCGCCACGTGCGCCCGGGGCGATGTTGGTGGCGCTGCCGTCCGGCGAATCCTGCGGGTCGCTGTCCGGCGGCTGCGTTGAAGAAGACTTTCTCGAGCGTGTGCAGAACGCTGGTTTCGACACCTGCAACCAGATCGTCCGTTATGGCGAAGGCGGCCTGACGCCCAACCGTGCGCTGCCCTGCGGTGGCGTGCTGGATGTGCTGATCGAGTACCTGCAACCAGGCGAAGCCGTGCAGCGCATGCTCGGCCAGGTCGAACAGGCACTTGGCGGCGGCGAGCTGCTGGTACGCGACGTGCCGCTTGGGGAGGGCGCCAGCCGCTGCCGGCCCGGCAGCATGAGCGAGGCGAAGATCCAACGCAGTGCCGAGCAGGTGTCGATTCGTGTTGGCGCCGTGCTGCGTGTGGTGTTGGCCGGCTGGTCGCCAGTGGCCGAGTTCTGCGCCGGCTTTGCCGTGGCGCTGGGCTACGAGGTGATCGTCTGCGACCCGCGTGCCGAAGCCATCGCCGAGGTGAAGGTGGCGGGCGTGCAGGCGCTCGAAATCCTGCCCGCGCGCTTTATTGCCGAGCAGGGCGCCCACAGCGCCACCGCGATTCTGGCCCTGACCCATGACCCGCGCCTGGACGACCCGACCCTGATCGAAGCGGTCCGCACCGAAGCCTTCTACATCGGCGCCATGGGTTCTCAGCGCACCAGCGCCAAACGCCTGGATCGGCTGGCGCGCCTCGGCGGTTTGCAACCCGAAGACATGGCGCGCATCCACGCGCCCATCGGCCTGCAACTGGGCAGTAAAGCCCCGGCCGAAATCGCTCTGGCGACCCTGGCCGACGTGCTGCGGGTCGCCAACGGCATCGACCGGGGCGCGCTCTAGGCATGAGCGACGGCCCTGTGGTCATCGTGCTCGCCGCCGGGCGAAGCAGGCGCTTTCGTGCTTCCGGCGGCGAGGGCAGCAAGCTGCAGGCCGACCTGCACGGCAAGCCGGTGCTCGACCACGTGCTGGCGACGGTCGAGCGCTCGGGCCTGAAGCATCATGTGGTGCGAAGTGCTGACGGCGACGGTATGGCCGACTCGATCGCCGCCGGTGTGCGGGCCGCGGCAAGCGCATCGGGCTGGCTGATCCTGCCCGGCGATCTGCCGCTGATCGGCGAAATGAGCCTGCATCGCGTGGCCAGGGCCTTGGCCGACCAACCAGTGGTGGTGCCGACCTTCGAGGGCAACCGCGGCCACCCTGTCGGTTTTACCCGGGAATGCTTCGAGGCACTGGCCGTCCTGCGCGGCGAGGCGGGCGCTGCCTCGGTGGTGCAGTGCTATCGCGAGCAGGGTCGCGCTCTGCTGTTACCGCTCGATGATCCGGGCATCCTCACCGATGTCGATACCTTGGACGATCTGCAGCGTGTCCGTGATCTGCTGGACGCATCGCGCTAGCCGGCAGCCTTCGATTATCACTATCGACGCAAATGATGCGGTGCTGCGCGGCTTTACCGATACCCTGTATCTCGATGAACACAACGCCATGGGCTTCGAGCGAAGCCGGTGGTCTCTCCGGTTCATCATCCTTTGGTTACCGCCTCCCTGATGAGGCGGTTTTTTTTGCCTGGGGAAAATGTCACGAAAGTGCAGTGCACCGCCGGGCCGATGCGCTGTCACAGTGGGGGCTTGCGATCCATCCTGACAGGCGAGATAACGGTGTTCCATCTGATCACGGGCGTTCTGGCCCTGTATGTATTCTGGCGAATGGTGTGGCTGCAGCGTTGGCCGCAGGTGCTCAAGGTGTTGCTGGGCGTGTTGATTCTGGCGGCGGCCGAGCACCATCTGGTGACCCGCCACTTCTTCGGCAGCATGGCTTCGCCGGAGATTCCCGGCCCACTTCTGATGACGCTGGGCTGCGCCTTCGGGGCGCTGATCATCAGTGCCATGGCGTTGCTGGTGCTGGATATCGCCGCGCTGCTGCCGCGCTTTCGTAAAGCGTTGACCAAGCCTCGGCTACGCGCCACGGTTGGGGTTGCAGCCATCGCACTCTCGGCGCTGGGCGTCTGGCAGGCAGTGCGGGTGCCGGATGTGCGTGAGGTGGAAATCACCCTGGCCCAGCTACCCGCTGAACTGGACGGGCTGCAGCTGGTGCAGCTCACCGACCTGCACGCCAGCCGCCTGCTGCAGCGGCCATGGCTGGAAGCGGTGGTCGCCAAGACCAATGCGCTGGAGCCGGATCTGCTGGTGATCACCGGTGACCTGGTAGACGGCACCGTGGCGGCGCGAACCCGCGATGTCGAGCCGCTGCGCGAGTTGCACGCGCGCCTGGGTGTGTATGCGATTCCCGGTAACCATGAATACTACGCCGAGTACCAGCAGTGGCTGGATCACTTCGCGCAGATGGGCCTGCCGATGCTGCTCAACAGCCATGTGACCATCGAGGATCGTGGCGCCAGCCTGGTGCTGGCTGGCGTTACCGATCCGGCCGCCGCGCGTTTCGGCCAGCCGCTGCCGGATATCGACGCCGCCTTGGCCGGGGTGCCGAAAGACGCCGCGGTGATTCTGCTCAGCCACCGGCCCCTGGCCGCCGCGGACAACGCTCTGGCTGGCGTCGACTTGCAGCTGTCCGGGCATACCCATGGCGGCCAGGTGCTGGGCATGCACTGGGTTACCCAGGCGTTCAACCAGGGCTATGTGTCGGGTGAGTACGCAGTGGGCAGCATGCGCCTTTACGTCAGCAACGGCACCGGCCTGTGGAACGGCTTTCCCATCCGCCTGGGCAAACCCTCGGAAATCACCCGCATCACCCTGCGCGCAGCCAAGGGCTGAGGCCCTAGAACCTGTTCAAAGTCTGCTGCGCGTCGGCACTGCGGCGTTAAAAACAGGCTCTGCAAGCCGCTTGCGGCTAACACGCTTTAGCGCGGCCCGCAGGGCGAGCGAAGCGAGTACTGCTCATTTACAGCTCGTGAAGTCGAGCGCGACTCCGACCGGTCCTCGCCTGTTTTTGCGAGGCCGCCTAGGCCTTGCATTGCTCTAGCTCGCGAGATGCTGAACAGGCTCTTAGCATCGGGCCTCAGTTTCGCGCAGCAGCAGGCTCAGCAACTGCGGCGGCTGGTGCACCAGACCGTTGGGCGTTTCGCAGACGCGCTGCACGAAGTTGTCGGTGAACAGCAATTTGCCGTGCACGAAGTACTCGTTGGGGCGCAAGTTGGGGTTGTGGATGCGCGTGCCGAGGCGCGCGGCCAGCCATTTTCCGGCTTCGTAATGGCTGATCCAGCGTTCGGCCGACAGGCTCGCCATGGTCTCGGCCTTGGCCTCGCGGCCGATGACGATAACCGGCACGTCGCTGACTTGCGGCACCAGGTCGTTATGGCCCCAGTGACCGCCCTCACCGAGGCGCTGGCCATGGTCACCAGTGATGATCAGGTAGCGCTCGCCCTCCAGGCGGTCGAAGTCGGCGATCACCTCGGCCAGCAGGCCGTCCAGGTAATGCACCGAGTTGTCGTAGGCGTTGCTCTGGCCATCGGGCCCCTGGTCAGCCCAGGGCGCCGGGGTCTTTTCATGGCGGTAGTTCTGCGCGTAGGGCAGGTGCGCGGTGCGCAGGTTGAGCACCATGAAGTTACGCTCGGCCCAGCGCTGCGCGTCGAGCACGTCGAGCAGGGCGCGATCCTGTTGTTTGAGGAAGCGCACCGGGTGGTCTTCGCGAGTGATCGATACGTCCAGGTAACGGCTGCCCAGGTTGGCCAGCAGCTTGGATTCCTGGGAGGAAATCCAGTGGGTGCGAAAGCCCGCCTGTTTGGCGAAGCGGAACAGGTTGATGTCGCCGGTGCGCAGCAGTGCATCCTTGCCGGGCTCGCGAATCGGGTTGATCAGGTAGGGCAGGCTGACGTCGGTGGCCACGCCGGCAGCAATGCCGGGGCGCACGAAGGCGCTGGGATGCTCACGCAGGTAGGCGGCCAGTTTAGGCGTGGTGTCGCGGCCATAGCCGAACACGCCAAGACGATCACTGCGCAACGAGTCGGCGACCACCAGCCAGACGTGTTTGGCTTCGCTGATGTTGGGGCTCAGTGTATAGGGCGCGAAGGGCGCAGGCGGCAGCTCGACTTCCGGCTTGAACGCCAGGTGCACCGCCCAGGCGGAGAATACGTTGAGGTTGTTGTGCAGCGCGCTGCGGCTGGGGCTGGCAGCGAACGAGTCGAGGTTGCGGTAGGTGGCGCGATAGGGTTTGGAGAGCAGCACCACGGTGATCAGCAGCAACGCCCAGCGGCTCTGTGGCAGGTTCACACGGCCGGGCAAGCGCCAGTGCAGAGCCAGCAGCAGGCCATAAGGAATTCCCACGCAGAGCAACACCGGCCAGTGCGCGGCCAGGCTGTGCGCAGCGGTCTCGTGCACCTCGCCAGGTTCATTGACCAACGACTGGATATCGATGGCAGTCAGCGGTTCGCCAAAGAAGCTGATGTTGGCCAGCTGCATCAGTTGCATTACCGCGAACAGCGTCAGGATGATCATGCTCAGCGGGCGCAGGTTGCACAGCCACAATCCCAGGCTGAACAGCCACAGCACGACCACGTAGCCCGCTTCCAGCTCGGCGTGGTTGTTCGGGGTGAACAGCTGCTGCAGAAAATCATCGGCAAGCAGCAGGGCGCAGCTCAGGGTGGCCAGGGCAAGCAGCGACAGCCAGGCGCGCGGGGCGCTGGCACGGCGAGGCGCAAGCAGGGTCAGCATGGGTCGAGTCTCAGCGATGTTCGGACGGAGCGCGGCGTTTGCCGGTGATCATCGACAGCGGCAGATTCTCGCGCAGGTGCAGGCTTTCGATTACTGCCGCGGCCACATGAATGGCCACCAGCGTCGCCAGGCTGTTGGCGGCCCAGGCGTGCAGGGTGAGCGGCCAGTCGGCGCCCCACAGGGCATCGACCTCCTTCATCAGAAAGCCGCTGATGCCGAGGGTGGCGATGGCCGTCATCATCAGCAGCATCACCAGGGCGCCGATCGGCGAGTGGCCGAGGCGGCGGTGGGGTTCGCCCTTGAGCACGAGGCTCAGGTGTTCGCGCAGCCGCGCGCGGGTCGGCCAGAAGTCCGTCCAGCGTGCACTGCGCGGGCCGACGAAGCCCCAGATCAGACGTACGGCGAGCCAGGCGCAGGCGTAGTAGCCGAGCCAGGTGTGCCAGTCGTCACCTTCCTCGGTAAAGAAATAGTTGGCGACGAAGACCCCGGCCACCGATATATGGAACAGACGGATCAGGGGGTCCCAGAGTCGAATCGTCGCCGCGTTCATCAGTCTTCGATCTCGGTCTTGATGGCCTTGCCGCTAACCGGATCGTGGTAGATCTCGACCTTGCGCTTGTCCTTGTCGAAACCGTAGATCTCGTAGCAGTTACCCTCGGTGACCTTGAACTTGCTGATCTGGTAACCCTGCTCTTTCAGCTTCTCCTGAAACTGTTCCGGGTTCTGCCAGGTCGAGCGATCGGCGGTGGTACATTCTGTACTGGCCATGGCCAGCGGGCTGCCCAGCAGCAGGGCGAAGAGTGCGACGTAACGCATGGTGAATCTCCTTCTTGGGGTAGTCAGGAGCACCTTGCGGCGCGAAGCTTAGGAAAGTCTTAATGGGCAAAGCTCGGTAACATCTCCCCCTGCCCAATGCGCCGCGCGAAGCGCATCATGGCGCCGTTTATGGCTGACGAGGTACGTGCCGTGCGAGTCCTGCTGGTTGAAGATGATCGTGCCCTGGCGCGCGGAATCCGCGTGGCCCTGCGTGGCGAAGGCTATACGCTGGACTGGCTGGAGGATGGTCTCGAAGCTGCCCACGCGCTGCGCAGCGAGCAGTTCGACCTGGTGCTGCTCGATCTCGGCCTGCCGCGGCTCGATGGCATGACCCTGTTGCGCCAGCTGCGCACGCGTAGCGAGAACGCCGTGCCGGTGCTGGTGCTCACTGCCCGCGACGCCATGGATGACCGCATTCAGGGCCTGGACGCCGGCGCCGACGATTACCTGGTCAAGCCCTTCGACCCCGAAGAGCTCAAGGCACGCATCCGCGCCCTGCTGCGGCGCAGCCAGGGCCGCGTCCAGCCGGTGCTGGAATTCGCTGGCGTGACCCTGGATCCGTCCACCCAAGAGGTGCGCTACCAGGGCCACAGTGTGGCGATGACGCCCATGGAATATCAGTTGCTGCACCAGTTGCTGATTCGTCCCGGTGTAGTGGTCACCCGCGAGCGCCTGGCCAATGCACTCTACGGCTGGCAGGAAAGCGGCCCGGGTAACACCCTGGAAGTGCTCATCCATAATCTGCGCCGTAAGCTGTGCAGCGAGCTGATCCGTACGGTACGCGGAGTCGGTTACCTGGTGGAGCAGAAACCATGATTTCCATCCGCACGCGGATTCTGGCGCCAACCATCGCCCTGGTGCTGGCCGGCAGCCTGGCGCTGGTGCTGCTCGCCCTGCGCGACAGCCACCGGCAGACCGAGGCGGTCTATGATGCCCAATTGGTACAGGCCGCGCGCGTGCTGCAGGGCATGCTGCAGCAGCCGGACGGCCGCCCGGTGGATTGGCAGTTCGTCCGTCAGGCGCTGGATGGCGCCCTGAATCGTTCGACCGAGGGCGTGTTCTCGCACCCTTATGAAATCAACCTGGCGTTTCAGGTGTGGGACCGCGACGGCAACTTGCTGGTGCGTTCCGAGCAGGCGCCGCACCTGACGAAACTGCCGCCGCCGGGCATTCACGAATTCTTCTTCAACGATCAGGAATGGTGCGGCGTGCTGCTCGACGACAGCGCCGCCGGCCTGCGTATCTGGGTTGGCGAGCGTGAGGATCTGCGCCAGGACCTGATCCATCAGATTCTTCAGCACACTCTGATGCCGACGCTGATCTGCCTACCGCTGCTGGCTGCCTTCATCTGGCTGCTGCTCGGTTGGGGCCTGCGCCCGCTGCAGCGTTTGGCCCAGCAGTTGCGCGAGCGCCCTGAGCATAGCCTCGAGCCGCTGCCGACAGGACCTCTGCCGCCGGAGCTGGAGCCGATGCGCCTGGCTCTGGATGATGTGTTGAGCCAGCTGCGTGCGCTGCTTGAACGCGAACGCCGCTTCATCGCCGATGCCGCCCATGAGCTGCGCACACCGCTGGCGATTCTCGAGATTCACGTGCGTAACGCGGCGCTGGCCGAAAGCGTGCAGGAGCGCGAGGAGGCATTGGCATTCCTCAAGCACGGCGTGCAGCGCGCTACCCGTATTGCCAGCCAGCTGCTGACCATGGCGCGCCTGGAAGCGCCGTCGCAGAATCTACAACCGCTGGACCTGACCGCCGTGGTGCGCGAGGAACTGGCCGACCTGGCGCCGCTGGCGCTCAACCGGCGGATCGACCTGGCCCTGGAGGCCGAGGAAAAAGCTGTGATTCAGGGCGACCGCGGATTGATCGTGATCCTGCTGCAGAACCTGGTCAGCAACGCGCTGACCTTCTCGTCACCGGGCAGCGAAGTCAGCGTGCGCGTGAGCCGCGAAGGCGAAGACGTGCACCTGCAGGTCGTCGACCAAGGGCCGGGCGTCGAGGAAGCTCGCCTGCCACGCCTTGGCGAGCGCTTCCATAGCGCCGGCAATCCCCAGGGGGCGGGGCTGGGGCTGGCCATCGTCGGCATGATCGCCCGTCACCTGGGCGGCTCCATCGGCTTCAGCAATGCCAGCCCGCAAGGCTTCAGCGCGGTGGTCAGGTTTCCCGATACGGCGCTTTGATCAGGACTACCCGGGCTGCGCCATTCAGAGCTGCAGCCCGCCGCTTTCCTTGTGCAGTTTGCGCAAGTGTTCGCCGAGCAGCTTGAGGTTGGCCTCGTTGGCTTCCAGCTCGGCCAGGCGCTGGGGTTCGAGCAGGCTGCGCACCTCGCCGTCGAGGTCGGCGCTGAGCAGGCTCAGCTGCTGCTGGCGCGTGCGGGTTTCGCTTTCCAGGCGTTGCCATTCTTGCTGCTGCGGCAGGCCGTAACCGCCTTCGAGCAGTTCGGCCGGGCGGCTCAGAAAGCCGGTGTTGGCGAGGATCTGCTCCAGCGCGTCACCGGCCTTGTTCAGGCTGGGGTCCTTGGCGGCGCGGCCGGTCAGGTAGCGCTGCTTGAGTTCGTCCTGGGAGAGCAGCAACTGGCGACGCATCGCTGCCTGTTCGAGCAGCAGCATGGCGGCGCTGGCGCGCAGGTCGGCCTGCTCGAACCATTGGCGGCGCTGCTCGGATGGCTGTTCGAGCCAGTCCTCGACGCGCTGTTGGCGAATCGGCAGGCGCTGTTGCAGCACCTTGAACATGGCCTGATAGCGGTCGCGGAACGAGTCGAAACGGTAGCCCAGGCGCAGTGCTTCGCGGGAATCGTTCAGCACGCTGCCGTCGGCCAGGTCGCGGGCCTCGAGTACTTCCAGCAGGCCGATGGGGGTGATGCTGTCCAGCGTTTGCAGGCGCGGGTCGGCGGTGCCGCTACGCAGCAGCTTGAGAGTTTCCACCGCGCAGTTGTTGGAAACGAAGAAGTAGTCTCCGTCGTAGCTCCAGTGCTGCTCGACGGCACGGGCGACCAGCTGCTCCAGGCGTTCGCGCGACAGCTTCAGGGGGACCGAAGCGAGGCTGCGTAGCTCGACCTTGGTGTATTCCTCGATCACTTGGGCCAGGGGCAGCACGAACAGCCGCGACGGGTAGGCTCCAGTCAGGCCGTCCCAGCTCGACAGCTGCACGTCGTTGACGAACGCGCGGTATGACAGCACCAGGTGCTGGTCCAGGTCCAGCCGGCAATCCGGCCCACGGGGGCGGCCCGGCGCGCAGATCACCAGGCGCAGCATGCTGTGGCCCCAGCGGCTGGCCATGTTCTGGTTGGCCTCGGCGAGCAGGTAATCCACTTCGTAAACGCGCTCGGGGTCGAGGTTGGCCAGCGCCTGCTTGTCGAAATCGCGCCCGGCGTTCAGGTAGGCGTAACCATTGCCGCAGGGCGTTTGCCTGGCTGGCGCCCAGCCGAAGTGCTCGCTGAAGAAGCGCGCCAGAGACGGGCGGCGGCAGGCGTATTCGGGGTCGAGGAGAAAGTACTCCATGTTCACCGCGACGAACTCGCGCGGGTTGCTCAGCTCGTAGCTGTCCGGGCTGCGGGCGACCTGGCCGTTATGAATGTCACGCTCACCGCGTTTGCCGACGCGTTGCGGCCAGCCGGCCAGGTCGAGCAGGCGCGGATCGTCGCTGAGGGTGAAGCGCCGTTCAGTCTGGCCGCGGCACTCGGGGCGCAGGCCGACTGGGCCCAGGTCGGCCTTCTGGCGCTGGCAGCGGCGCAGCAGGGTGCGCTGCTCGGCGCTCCAGTAGGTGCCGCGATCATAAAGGTGAGTGATTTCATGCAGCACAGTAGCCAGCAGTTCCTGGCGCACGGTGCCGTGGGGGCGCCCGTTTGGCGTGCTCGCGGCGCTGCCGTCGGTGAGACTCGGCAGCAGCTTGGCATTGAGCTCGACGCCGCTGAGGCGCCCGGCTCGGCCGTAATTGTCTTTGGGCATATCGACCCACTGCACGGCTACGTCACGATCCAGCGCTTCGCGCAGGTGGGGCGGCAGGGCGGCGTGAGCTTCGTCGAGTAATGTCTGGCTGGCGTGGCGTTGCTCGGGCGTGAGGCCGGAGCCTTCGAGGGCGAATTGCAACTGGGCGTGGCTGGCCGTGCTGACCAGCAGGGTCAGCAGCAGGAGCCAGCCACGGGCGGTCATCACAGCGCGAGAATGGCTTCTGCGAGTACCTGGTCGGAGGCGTTCTGGGCCTCGGGGACTTGACTGCGCAGCGCGCCGAAGGCGGCTTCGAGCTGGGCACCACGGATGTCACCCTGGCTGGCGACGAAGCTGGCCGCGTCGTCACGGGCTTCGATCACCACTTTCATGTCGCGGATCGAGGTGGTGGTGTCCGAGGTGAAGTTGATGGTGCGATCCAGCGCGCGGACGATGATGTTGCTGGTGGCCACCAGGGTCTGGGCCTGTACGGCGCCAGCGAACAGGGCCAGCGAGGCGGTGGCGGCTAACAACGGACGCTTCATGAACGGTCTCCGAATGGGGTTTGATTGGCTGCTTGGACGAGGAACGCCTGCCGCAGTTCCAGTAATGACGAAGGGTTAGTGAGCGAGGATAGCCTGCGCCAGTTGCGCATCGTCGGCCTGCAGGCTCGGCATGCGCTCGCGGATGTGCTGTAGAGCGTTTTCCAGGTGAGCGCCACGCACGGCGCCGGCGCTGGCGACGAAGCTGGCAGCGTCGTCTTTGGCGGCGAGCACGACCTTGTTGTCTACCACCGAAGAGGTCGCGTTGGAGGTGGTGTCGATGGTGGCGGCAAGTGCGTCGACCAGGGTGTCAGTGGTGACCACGAAGCTGCTGGCACTGGCGCCGGTAGCGAGGCCGAACAGACTGACGAAGGCGAGGGTGCGGACGGTGGGCATGGGCTTGGTCTCTACGGCTCACGGAAAGCCGCATTCTAACCGCTCTGCAGCGCGCCGTTGAGAAAGACCTGCACAGTTTGTGTAGCGCTGGAGGCAGTCCGATGACTGTGCCCCTGAAACGACAAAACCCCACAGGCGCTGCATGCCGGTGGGGTTTTGCGGGAGAAGCTCAGTGCGTGCGATTAACGCCAGAACGGCTTGCTCAGCTCGGCGTAACGCTCGCTTTCGCTGATACCGGCGTCGGCCAGCAGGCGAGTGTCGAGGCGTGCCAGCTGGCGGCGGCTGACGATCCGGCGCTGCCACAGGAGCAGGGTGGCCAGGATGTTCAGCGGCAGGCTGGTGGCAGATTTGGACGAGTTATCGACAAGCAGATCGGAACTGAGGGTACGTTCCATGGCGTGCATCCTTCCGCTTTTGGCGGGATTGGTTAAGTTCTGGCGCCTATTTTCGTCCTCGCGCGGAGTTAGCAGTAGCCACAGCTGAAGTAAATTAGCTAAGTACTAGATAGGTTGCTTTGTAACTGTTCTCATTAATTAGATGGTAACTGTACCGGTGTTTGTGAATTTGCCGTGACTTGAACTGTTTGGCAGTTTTTTACCCTGTAAATAGTCTGATTTTTAGAATATTTGTTGCAGTACAGTTGCGATTGTTCGCTGTAGTTGCTTAGCTATTTATTTTTCCGAGCAGGGTTTTTCGCTATCCATCAGCACTGCTGTGCTTTTTCTCTTGACCTCGAATTGCACCTGAAAGGGGCGCGTCCGCTCTACTGCGCCCCTTTGCGGGTCATTCTACGGCCTTGAGCATATCCTCGATGACCTTCTTGGCGTCGCCAAATACCATCATGGTCTTGTCCAGATAGAACAGTTCGTTGTCCAGGCCGGCATAGCCGCTGGCCATCGAGCGCTTGTTGACGATGATGGTCTTGGCCTTGAAGGCTTCCAGGATCGGCATGCCGGCAATCGGCGACTTGGGATCGTTCTTCGCCGCCGGGTTGACCACGTCGTTGGCGCCGAGCACCAGCACCACATCGGCCTGACCGAATTCGGCGTTGATGTCTTCCATCTCGAACACCTGGTCGTAAGGCACCTCGGCCTCGGCCAGCAGCACGTTCATGTGGCCGGGCATGCGGCCCGCCACTGGGTGGATCGCGTACTTCACGGTCACGCCCTTGTGCGCCAGCTTCTCGGTCAATTCCTTCAGTGCATGCTGGGCGCGGGCCACGGCCAGGCCGTAGCCGGGCACGATGATCACGCTGTCGGCATTGCCGAGCAGAAACGCGGCATCGTCGGCGGAGCCGGATTTGACCGGGCGTTGCTCGCCGCCGCCTGCCGTCGGGCCGGCATCGGTCGCGCCGCCGAAGCCGCCGAGAATGACGTTGAAGAACGAGCGGTTCATCGCCTTGCACATGATGTACGAGAGAATCGCGCCGCTGGAGCCGACCAGGGAGCCGGCGATGATCAGCATCGAATTGTTCAGCGAGAAACCGATACCGGCCGCCGCCCAGCCCGAGTAGCTGTTGAGCATCGACACCACCACGGGCATGTCCGCGCCGCCAATGGGGATGATGATCAGCACACCGATCACGAACGCCAGGGCTACCAGTACGGCGAAGGCCGTGAGATTGCCGGTGAAGGTGAAGAACAGCCCGAGGCCGGCGATGGCCAGGCCTATCACCAGGTTGATCAGGTGCTGGCCGGCGAACTGTACCGGCGCTCCCTGGAACAGGCGGAATTTGTACTTTCCGGATAGCTTGCCGAAGGCGATCACCGAGCCGGAGAAGGTGATGGCGCCGATGGCCGCACCGAGGAACAGCTCCAGACGGTTACCGGCAGGAATCGGGTCGGCAATGCTGGCGACAATGCCCAGCGATTGCGGCTCGACGACGGCCGCGATGGCGATGAACACCGCCGCCAGGCCGATCATGCTGTGCATGAAGGCGACCAGCTCGGGCATCTTGGTCATTTCGACGCGCTTGGCCATGATCGAACCGGCGGTTCCGCCGACCAGCAGGCCGACGATCACGTAGCCGATGCCCTTTACCGCCAGCTCGCTGCCGAGTTTATGGATGAGGCCGAGGGTGGTGAGCACGGCGATGGTCATGCCGATCATGCCGAAGGCGTTGCCGCGCCGTGAGGTGGTCGGGTGCGACAGGCCCTTGAGCGCCTGGATGAAGCACACCGAGGCGACGAGGTAGAGCAGGGTGATCAGGTTCATGCTCATCGCTTACTTCTCCACCGCCGCTTTGGCGGCCTTCTTCTTGAACATTTCCAGCATGCGCCGGGTGACCAGGAAACCACCGAACACGTTGACCGCTGCCAGGGCCACGGCCAGGGTGCCCATGGTCTTGCCTAGCGGGGTGACGGTGAGCGCGGCAGCGAGCATGGCGCCGACGATGACGATCGCCGAAATGGCATTGGTGACCGCCATCAGCGGCGTGTGCAGGGCAGGGGTGACGTTCCAGACCACGTGGTAGCCGACGTAGATGGCCAGCACGAAGATGATCAGGTTGTAGATTCCGTCGGAAATCAGATCCATCGCTGTGATCCTTTCTTGTAGTCGTTGGCCTCTCCATAAGGAGAGGAAGGCATCATTTGTTGAGGCGTTTGATCTCGCCGCCCGTGCACATCAGGCAGGCCGCGACGATGTCGTCTTCCAGGTCGAGGTGGAAGACGCCGTCCTTGGTCACCAGCTTGAGGAAATCGAGCAGGTTGCGCGCGTACAGGGCCGAAGCGTCGGCGGCGACCAGGGCGGGCAGGTTGCCGTGGCCGACCAGGGTCACGCCGTGCTTGACCACCACCTTGTCCAGTTCGGTCAGCGGACAGTTGCCGCCCTGGATGGCGGCCAGGTCGATGACCACGGAGCCGGGCTTCATCTCGGCAACCGTGGCTTCGTGCAGCAGCGTCGGCGCCTTGCGGCCGGGAATCAGGGCGGTGGTGATGACGATGTCGGCCTGCTTGGCGCGCTCGTGCACCGCCCTGGCCTGGCGCTCCATCCACGAGGCCGGCATCGGCCGGGCGTAACCGCCGACGCCCTCGGCGCACTCGCGCTCCTCGTCGGTTTCGAACGGCACGTCGACGAACTTGGCGCCGAGGGACTCGATCTGCTCCTTCACGGCTGGGCGCACGTCGGAAGCCTCGATCACCGCGCCCAGGCGTTTGGCCGTGGCGATGGCCTGCAGGCCGGCAACGCCAGCGCCGAGGATCAGCACGCGAGCGGCTTTCACCGTGCCCGCGGCGGTCATCAGCATGGGCATGAAGCGCGGGTAATGGTTGGCCGCCAGCATCACCGCCTTGTAGCCGGCGATGTTGGCCTGGGAGCTGAGTACGTCCAGGCTCTGGGCGCGAGAAGTACGCGGGGCCGCTTCCAGGGCGAAGGCGGTGACGCCGGCAGCGTTGAGCCGGGCGATGGTCTCGTTGCTGAACGGGTTGAGCATGCCGACCAATACGGCGCCGCTTTTCATCAGGGCCAGCTCGGCGTCGCTGGGGGCGACCACCTTGAGAATCAGCTCGGCGCTGAATGCCGCGGCGGCATCGCCGACGCTGGCACCTGCGGCGGTATAGGCCGCATCGGTAATGCTGGCGGCAATGCCGGCACCGCTCTGAACGGTGACCTGATGGCCTTGGCCGATCAGTTTCTTGATGGTTTCCGGCGTCGCGGCCACCCGCGTTTCGCCTGCCTGGGTTTCGAGGGGAACACCAATGTGCACGCTTGCATCTCCTGCGATCGTTGCAGATTCACCCAGAGGGCGGCAGAGGTACGGTGTCGACTAAAGTCGTACCGCGGCATTCTGCAAACAGAGCAAGGCGGTAAGCAATATTCATGGAGTAATTATTTTTCATGACTACAAGTTATCGGAGATATTGTTATTTTTCATGCTGAACTATCTCGATAAAAACTAGGCTTTTAGCGGTTAAAATCGGGTTATTGGCAGTTATCTTGAAGAAATGTCTGTAAAGATGATCGCTAAACGTTTTTTGGGTGCGGCGCGATGTCGCACCGTTCAAAATCATTTACAGGCAGGAAAACGACGTTTTTGAGATTTATGTAGTAGTTTTATAGAGTCGCTACCCTTGTTCAGCAGATGTCCTCAAGGGCCTCCCTGATTGATCAGGAAGGTCCATGTCGTGGGTCATTGGCGAGAAAGTACGGGACTTAAAGGAGGCGAGAGAGTCGCTGGGAGAGTGCAAGCGCCCGGTGCCGGCCAGGCGGCACCGCGGCGATGAGTGCTGAGCTGGAGTCGCTGATCAGCCGGTACGCCAGGTGATTTCCTGCACGCCATCGGCGCTGATGCGCAGCCATTGGTCGGCCTGCTCGTCGCTCTCGTTCTCGTCCCAGCTGCCGGGAGCGCAACGTACTTCCACGTCCAGAGCCGCATAGGCCGCCTGGGCGCAGGCGAGGTCGTCTTCCCATGGAGTGGCATCGCTTTCCAGGTACAGGCTGTGCCATTTGCCTACGGCCTTGGGCAGCCAGGTCACCGGAATGTCGCCGGCGCGGCATTGGAACGTCTGGCCCTTCTGCTGCCAGTCCGAGCAGGGGCCCAGTGCCTGGGTCAGCCAGGCGGCCACGGCCTGGTGGTCGGCGTCCTTCAGGTAGATTTCGATATCCGGTTGGCGCATGTGGGTTCTCATCTGGTCGGGGCGTTAGGACGCGTCTCGCTCGATCCAATCGTAGCGGATGGCGACGGTCACTTCGAAGCGTTCGGCGATCACCGCTGCGCGGCGCTCGGCACTGGCGCGCCAGCCGTGGGGCGTCATCGCCAGCAGGTCGGCGCGGGCTTGCTCGGTCTCGAGCGGCAGGCGAAAGCTCAGCGTTTCGCTGTGCGCCAGGTGCATGCCCGGCGGGATCAGCTCAAGGTGTTTCTGATCATCGTAATCGCGCACTTCGTCGTAGAGCTTCTGGCGCAGTTCCATCAGGTGCTCGCGAGTCGGGCCCATTCGCAGCAGGCCACCGCCGGGCGCGAGCAGGCGCTTGGCCTCCTGCCAGTCCAGCGGGCTGAACACGCTTGCCAACAGCCCGCAGCTGGCATCTGCCAAGGGCACGCGGGCCATGCTGGCGATCAACCAGCTCAACTGCGGGGCGCGCTTGCAGGCACGCTTGACCGCTTCGCGGGAAATATCCAGCGCATAGCCGTCGGCACCCGGCAGGGCTTCGGCGATCTGCGCGGTGTAGTAGCCCTCGCCGCAACCGATATCCAGCCAGCGCTGTGGCTGATAGCCAGCGGCCAGGGCTGCCAGGCGCTCGGCCAGCGGCGCATAGTGGCCGGCGCTCAGGAAGCGGCGACGGGCCTCGACCATGGCGGCATTGTCGCCCGGGTCGCGGCTGTTCTTGTGCTGCACCGGCAGCAGGTTCAGGTAGCCCTGGCGTGCGCGGTCGAAACGGTGGTTGGCCGGGCAGGCCACGCCATTGTCGACGGCGGTCAGTGGCGCCTGGCAGATCGGGCAGGCGAGCATCAGGCGAGCAGCTTGACCAGGGTCTGGTAGTAGATCTCGGTGAGTACATCGAGATCGCTGGCCAGCACCCGCTCATTGACCTGGTGGATGGTCGCGTTGACCGGGCCCAGCTCGACCACCTGGGTGCCCAGGGTGGCGATGAAGCGGCCGTCGGAGGTGCCACCGCTGGTGCTCGGCGTGGTTTCACGGCCGGTCACGCTGCGGATGCTGGTGCTGACCGCATCGAGCAGCGCGCCCGGCTCGGTGAGGAACGGCAGGCCCGACAGCGCCCAGTCGATGTGGTAGTCCAGGCCATGCTTGTCAAAGATGGCATTGACCCGCTGTTGCAGGACTTCAACGGTGGATTCGGTGGAGAAGCGGAAGTTGAACACTGCCTTCAGCTCGCCGGGAATCACGTTGGTGGCGCCGGTACCCGAATTGAGATTGGAAACCTGGAAGCTGGTCGGCGGGAAGAATGCGTTGCCGTCGTCCCAATGCTCGGCCGCCAGTTCGGCCAACGCCGGCGCGGCCAGGTGGATCGGATTCTTCGCCAGGTGCGGGTAGGCCACGTGGCCCTGGATGCCGCGCACGGTCAGAGTGGCGCCCAGGGAGCCGCGGCGACCGTTCTTCACCACATCACCGACCAGGGTGGTGCTCGACGGCTCGCCGACAATGCACCAGTCCAGCCGCTCGTTGCGCGCGGCCAGGCGTTCGACCACTGCCTTGGTGCCGTGGTGCGCCGGGCCTTCCTCGTCACTGGTGATCAGAAAGGCGATGCGGCCCTTGTGATTCGGGTATTCGGCAACAAAGCGCTCGACGGCGATGATCATCGACGCCAGGCTGCCTTTCATGTCCGCCGCACCGCGGCCGCAGAGCATGCCCTGCTCGTCGATCAGGGCATCGAACGGGCCGTGCTGCCAGGCCTGAACCGGGCCGGTGGGCACTACGTCGGTATGGCCGGCGAAGCACAGCACTGGGCCGTCTTCATTGCCGTGGCTGGCCCAGAAGTTGTCCACATCCTCGATACGCATCGGCTCGACGGCAAAACCCAGGGCGGCCAGTCGGCGCATCATCAGCTCCTGGCAGCCCTCGTCCAGCGGGGTGACCGAAGGGCGGCGGATCAGGTCGCAGGCGAGTTCGAGGGTGGGGGACAGGGCCGTCATGGGAGCTCCGGTAAAACTGTGCAGGGCGGGAAGGGCGCATAGCTTAAAGCAAAACGCCCGGGGCTCGTAGGCGTAAGGACGGCCGGGGCCTTGATGAAAACTTCAAACCATAAAAAAACGGCGGCCATTGGCCGCCGTTTTCAGATCAGGCTAACGCCGATCAGACTTTCTGCGCTTCGTTCTCGGCGTCGTCCTGCACCACTGGGATTTCCAGCGGTTTGGGCTGCGAGGAGAGCAACGCCATGATCAGGGCGGCCAGATACGGGAGCGACTGCACCAGCAGCATGATCACCCAGAACTTCACGTCATAACTTGGCAGGCCCTGGACGATGCCGATACCCAGGGCGGCGCCCCACAGCAGCAGCATGACGAACACTTCTTCGCGAGCCTCGGCCAGGGCGACCATCAGGCCGTGGCTGGAGCGCATCTTCGGGGTGCGGAAGAACGGGATGGTCTTGGTGAACATGCCGTACAGCACCGCCTTGGCGATGGTGTGCGACAGCGCCAGGCCAGCCACCGCCGCGCAGAAGGCATCCTTGAGGTTAACGCCCACCGCCCGCTGGTAGAGGAAGATGATCTTGCCGACTTTGAACAGGAACAGCGCAAGCGGCGGAATCGCGAAGATCAGCAGCGGTGGGTCGACCCGTTGCGGCACGATGATCATCGCCGCCGACCACAGCAGCGCACCGGCGGTGAAGAAGATGTTCAGGCCATCGGCGACCCACGGCAGCCAGCCGGCGATGAAGTGATAACGCTGGCCGCGCTTGAGCTCGCTGTCCTTGCCAGCCAGCAGCTGACGGGCGTGGCCCTTCATGATCTGGATGGCGCCGTAGGCCCAGCGGAAGCGCTGCTTCTTGTAGTCGATGAAGGTATCGGGCATCAGGCCCTTGCCGAAGCTGTCGTGGGCGTAGGCGGCCGAATAGCCTTTCTCGAACACGCGCAGGCCCAGTTCGGCATCCTCGCAGATGGTCCAGTCGGCCCACTTCAGCTCGTCCATCACGGTACGGCGGATCATGGTCATGGTGCCGTGCTGGATGATCGCGTTGCGGTCGTTGCGGGTCACCATGCCGATGTGGAAGAAGCCCTTGTACTCGGCGTAGCAGAGCTTCTTGAAGGTGCTTTCCTCACCGTCGCGATAGTCCTGCGGCGACTGCACCACGGCAATTGCCGGGTCGGCGAAGTGCGGCACCATATGCTTGAGCCAGTTGCGGTCGACGCAGTAGTCGGAGTCGATCACCGCCACCACTTCGACGTCCGGCGCGGTGTGCGGCAGGATGTAGTTCAGTGCACCGCCCTTGAAGCCGTGCAGCGGTGCGACGTGGAAGAAGCGGAAGCGCGGGCCGAGTTCCTCGCAATAGTCGCGCACCGGCTCCCACACCGCCGGGTCCTTGGTGTTGTTGTCGATGATCAGGACTTCGAAGTCCGGGTAATCGAGGTTGGCCAGGGCGTCGAGGGTCTGTTTGACCATCTCCGGCGGCTCGTTGTAGCACGGCACGTGGATTGACACCTTGGGGCGGTAATGGCTGTCGCCGACCACCGGGGTGAATGGCCGGCGGCGTTGCGTCCACACCGTCTCGGCCAGCTCGTGGGCCTCGGTGAGCAGTACGATGAACACGCCGATGGCGCCGACGCCGAGCAGCACACCAACCAGAGTGCTGAACCAGGTGCTGTACTGCTGGCTGTAGTCGTAGCCGATCCACACCAGCGCCGAGCCGCCAGCGAAGGCGACGAAGGTCAGGAAGGTGCGGCCGCGCTGGCGCAGGGCACTGCCGTCGATCAGCATCAGCGCCAGCGACAGCAGCGCCATGACCACCGAGGCGACGGCCAGCATGCGCCATTTCGGAATGGCGACTACCGGGCCTTCGAAGTTGAATTTCGGCTGGCGGTCGAGGTTGTAGACGCCCCAGTAGGCACCCACCGACCCTTCGTCGCCGGCTTTCCACGGCTGGTCGAAGGCCTCGATCACGAAGTAGTTGTAGCCCTGGGCGTTGAGTGTGGTGACCAGGGTACGCAGGTAGATGGCCTGATCCGCCTGGGTCGCCTCGGCGCCGCCGCGCACCCGGCCGTTGCTCGGCCAGCCGACCTCGGACAGCAGCAGCGGCTTTTTCGGGAACAGTTTCTTCAGGTCGCGGGCGCGGTCCAGGGTGAATTGGGTGGAGTCCTTCATGGGAATGAATTCCCAGTAAGGCAGCACGTGAGCAGCGATCAGGTCGGCGTGGTCGGCCAGCTCCGGGTATTCCTCCCAGATGTGCCACTGCTCGGACGTGGTGACCGGCACCTTGACCGCCGAACGCACGCGGTCCATGTAGGCCGTCAGCTGCTTGACAGTAACCTCGCGGCGGAACAGCGCCTCGTTACCGACCACCACGCGAACCACGCTGCGCGAGTGGTTGGCTATGTCGATGGCCTTGGTGATTTCGCGCTCGTTGCGCTCCTCGTCCGGGCTGATCCACACACCCAGGGTCACGCGCAGGCCAAATTCCTCGGCCAGCGCAGGAATCTTGTCGAGGTCGCCATCCACCGAGTAGGTGCGGATGCTGTCGGTCTGCTTGGACAACAGCTCCAGATCCTCACGCATCTCCTGATCGCTCGGGTAGACGCCGGTTTGCGGGCTCTGCCCCTGCCGGAATGGCGAGAAGGAATAGCCGGAGATCTGTTCCGGCCAATCGGGGGCGGTGACGGGGCGGTTGTAGAGCGCCCAGATACCGGTGAACAAGGCGGCAATCGCCAGGAAAACAACGAGATTGAGACCGAACTTGCGCGAAAGCATGCTGTGTAGGGTTCCGAAGGGTGGAACGGGGAGAAGACCGGCGAGCGCCGGCTGGCGCGCATGCTACTCCGTCGATGATTGACTGTATAGCACAGCTCCGGGGACCTGCCCGGCTATCTGCGCCGGCTTGTATCGCCGCACTGCAATCACCGGCCCGATGGTGCTTGGGAAGCGCTGCCGGCCTTCTTATAATGCCCGCCCGGAAGGAGGAGCCCCCATGTCGTTCGATGAACAGCGTTTCGCCGGTATTGCCCGGTTGTATGGCCGTGAAGGCGCAGAACGACTGGCCGCGGCCCACGTGGCTGTGGTCGGCATTGGCGGTGTCGGCTCCTGGGCGGCCGAGGCGCTGGTGCGTTCCGGGGTGGGCGAAATCTCTCTGTTCGACCTGGACGATGTCTGCGTCAGCAATACCAACCGCCAGGCCCACGCCCTGCAGGGGCAGGTCGGGCGCGCCAAGGTCGAGGTGATGGGCGAGCGCTTGCGGGCCATCAACCCGGCTCTGGTGGTCCACGAGGTGGCCGATTTCGTGACCCGCGAGACCATGGCCGAGTACATCACGGTCGAGCTGGATGCGGTGGTCGACTGCATCGACAGCGTGGCCGCCAAGGCGGCGCTGATCGCCTGGTGCAAGCGCCGTAAGATCGCCCTGGTGACCACCGGCGGCGCCGGCGGGCAGATCGACCCGGCCCAGGTGCAGGTGGCGGATCTGAACAAGACCTTCAACGACCCCCTGGCCGCCAAGGTGCGCTCGACCCTGCGCCGCGACTACGGCTTCTCGCGCACGCCGGGGCGCACCTACAGCGTGCCCTGCGTGTTCTCCACCGAGCAGCTGCGCTACCCTGGCGCGGACGGCGGTGTGTGCCAGAGCAAGGCGTTCGTCGGTGAGGGCGTGAAGCTCGACTGCGCCGGCGGTTTCGGCGCGGTGATGATGGTCACCGCCACTTTCGGCATGGTCGCTGCGGCGCGCATCGTGGACAAAATCGTGGCTGGGGCCAGGCGCCCAAGCGAGCGCGTCGCGCCGCCCGTTTAACCCGCTTCGATCAGCCGGCGCATCTGCTGCACCACGGCGTTCATGCCGCTGGCTCGTGACGGCGACAGCTGACGGGACAAACCGAGCTGGGCGAACCAGTCGGCGATATCCAGGGCGGCCAGCTCGCCTGCGTCAAGGCCGTTGACCCGGGCCAGCAGCACGGCCAGCAGGCCACGTATCAGGCGGGCATCGCTGCTGGCGCGAAAGTGCCAGAGGCCGTCCTGTATTTCACCGCTCAGCCACACCTGGCTTTCACAGCCGTGTACGCGATCCGCTTCATGCCGTTCGGCGAGCGGCTCCAGGCGTTCGCCCCATTGCATCAGCAGGCGCGCGCGCTGTTCCCAGCCGGGGCAGGCGATAAAGGCGTCGAGCGCTTCCTGCGCAGCGGTCGGCAGGGTCATCGCAACAACTCCAGGGCTTTGTCCGCGGCGGCGAAGAAGCGCTGCAGGTCGGCCTCGTCGTTGTACAGGCCGAGGGATACGCGAATCGCGCCGTTCACGCCCAGGCGCTGCAGCAGCGGCATGGCACAGTGATGACCGACCCGCACGGCGATGCCCTGCTCGGTGAGCAGGTGGGCGAGGTCGCCGCTGTGGATACCGTCGACGGTGAAGCAGGCCAGTGCAGTTTTCGGCTCGCCAAGCAGGCGCACACCTTCATGGCGTTGCAGGCCTTCCAGCAACACCCGGTGCAGCGCTGCTTCGTGGCGGCTGACCGCGTCGGCGTCGAGGTGCTCGAGGTAGTCCAGTGCTGCGCCGAGGGCGATCACCCCGGATACCGCCGGCGTACCGGCTTCCAGGCCGAGCGGGGCGGAAGGTCGCGGCGTGATAATCCGCCTGCTGGACCATCTCACCGCCGAACTGCCAGTGGTTCAGGCGCTGCAGCGCGTCGCGCCGGCCGTAGAGCAGGCCGACGCCATCGGGCCCATACAGCTTGTGGCTTGAGCAGACGTAGAAGTCGCAGCCCAGCGCCTGCACGTCCTGGCGGCCATGCACCACCGCCTGGGCGCCGTCCACCACGGTCAGGGCGTCGTGCTTCTGCGCCTGGCGAATCAGCGGCTGCATGTCTTGCCAGCGGCCCAGCACGTTGGATAGCTGGCTGAGGGCGAGCAGCCGGGTACGCGGGCCGATCAGCGCGGTGGCCTGCTGCGGGTCGATATCGCCAGCGGGAGTGAGCGGCAGGACCACCAGCTTCAGGGATTTGCGCGCGGCCAGTTGCTGCCAGGGCAACAGGTTGGCGTGGTGCTCGGCAGCGCTGACGACGATCTCGTCGCCGGCCATGAACACCGACTCCAGCCCATAGGCGAGCAGGTTGAGCGATTCGGTGGCGCCGCGGGTGAAGACGATCTCGTCGCGGCTGGCCGCATTCAGCCAGCGGGCCGCCTTGTCACGGGTCGCCTCGAAGGCGCGGGTGGCGCGTTCGCCCGGCAGGTGCTGGGCACGGTGCACGTTGGCAGCGCCGCCAGCGTAGTAGGCCAGCAGGGCATCGAGTACGGCCTGCGGCTTTTGCGCGGTCGCGGCGCTGTCGAGGTAGGTCTGGCCGTCGGCGTCGAAGGCCCCGAGGCCGGGGAAGTCGGCGCGCCAGGGGGAAATCAGGGTCATCCGGATCTCGTCACGCTGGATGTGAAAACGGGCTGTGCCCACGAAGACGTCAGTCTATCGCGCGCACAGCCCGTTCGGGCGAAGCCTGGGCTCAGTTGTGAGCGTGCAGGGCTTCGTTCAGCTCAATGGCCGACTTGTTGGTCTTGCACTCGACCGCGCCGCTCTGCGAGTTACGACGGAACAGCAGGTCGGCCTGGCCAGCCAGATCACGACCCTTGACCACCTTGACCAGGTTGTTCTGGTCGTCGAGCAGGGAGATCTTGGTGCCGGCGGTGACGTACAGGCCGGCTTCGACGATGTTGCGGTCACCCAGCGGGATGCCGATACCGGCGTTGGCGCCGATCAGGCAGCCTTCGCCCACGGAGATGACGATGTTGCCGCCACCGGACAGGGTGCCCATGGTCGAGCAGCCGCCGCCCAGATCCGAACCCTTGCCGACGAACACACCGGCGGACACGCGACCTTCGATCATGCCCGGGCCGGCGGTACCGGCGTTGAAGTTGACGAAGCCTTCGTGCATCACGGTGGTGCCTTCGCCGATGTAGGCGCCCAGACGAACCCGTGCGCTGTCAGCGATACGTACGCCGCTCGGCACCATGTAGTCGGTCATTTTCGGGAACTTGTCCACCGAGAACACTTCCAGCAGGTCGCCCTTCAGGCGCGCTTCCAGTTGGCGCTCCGGCAGCTCGGCCAGGTCGACCGCACCCTGGCTGGTCCAGGCGACGTTGGGCAGCAGCGGGAAGATGCCGGTCAGGTTCAGGTCATGTGGCTTGACCAGGCGGTGGGACAGCAGGTGCAGCTTGAGGTAGGCCTCGGGCGTGCTGGTCAGGGCGGCGTCTTCGGCCAGCAGGGTGGCGACCAGCGGCTTGGCGCTTTCGGCCAGGCGGGTGAGCAGCGCGGCTTGTACCGAGTCGACGTGCTTCAGGGCGCTGGCCAGTTCACCGGCTTGCTGATTGGTGATGGCGATGGCCTGGTTGCCGCCGGTATAACCGAGTTTCTCGGTGACCTTGGCGACCAGTTCGGCGCTCGGGTTGAGCAGCGGCTGGGCGTAGAACACTTCCAGCCAGGTGCTTTGACGGTTTTGCGTGCCGACCCCGAAGGCCAGGCTGAACAGAGTATTGGACATGAGCTTTTCCTTGCAGCGAATTCGATTGAGGTGGCGATATCAGGCCAGTTCGGCGGCGTAACGCTCGGGTTTGAAACCGATCAGGGTGCGGGGGCCAAGGTCCAGCACCGGGCGCTTGATCATCGACGGTTGGGCCAGCATCAGGTCGATGGCCTTGGCCTGGTCGAGATCGCTTTTCTGCGCGTCGTCGAGCTTGCGGAAGGTGGTGCCGGCACGATTGAGGATGGTTTCCCAGCCGTGTTCGTCGCACCATTTCTGCAGGTTGCCGCGGTCGATGCCGGCGGTCTTGTAATCGTGGAACTGGTAAGTGGCACCGCGCTCGTCGAGCCAGGTGCGGGCCTTCTTCATGGTGTCGCAGGCCTTGATGCCATAAAGCACGTAACTCATTGGTCTACCTCTGGAGGACTCCACTCGTCGAGTCCCCGTTGCTGCTTGTGAATACCGAGGCCGCCGATTATGCCACGTCGATTCGGCTTGCGGCGCATCCGCCTGCACGCTGCTGGCGTTAGAATGCACCGGCCCTCGCCAGGCGGCCGCTATCGCAAAGGATCTCTCCTCACATGCAGCTTCTCTACACCATTCTGATCATGTTGCTGGTGGTCAGTGGCACCCGTATCAGCGCGCAATTCATTCCCTTGCCGCTGCCCATCCTGCAGATCCTCATCGGCGCCTTGCTGGCGGTGCCAGCGCTGGGCCTGCACGTACGCCTGGACCCGGAGTTGTTCCTGCTGCTGTTCATCCCGCCGCTGCTGTTCGTCGATGGTTGGCGCATGCCCAAGGGGCAGTTTCGCAAACTGCGCGCGCCGATCCTGTTCCTGGCGTTCGTGCTGGTGTTCGTGACTATTCTGGGCGCCGGATATTTCATTCACTGGTTGCTGCCCCAGGTTCCCCTGGCCGCCTGTTTCGCTCTGGCAGCGGTGCTATCGCCGACCGATGCGGTGGCGGTATCGGCGATTACCCACGGGCGCCTGCCCAATACGCTGAACAATCTGCTGCAAGGCGAAGCCTTGATGAACGATGCCTCCGGTCTGGTGGCATTCAAGTTCGCCGTGGCGGCCACCCTCACCGGGGTGTTCTCGTTCACCGATGCCAGCCTGCAGTTCGTGCTGGTAGCCGCCGGCGGCCTGCTGATCGGCATGGCGCTGAGTTACCTGCTCGGTCGCCTGCGCGCCTGGATGATCGCCCGAGGCTGGGAGGAGCCGGCGCCCCATGTGCTGCTCATGCTGCTGCTGCCTTTTGCGGCCTATGTGGCGGCCGAGCACCTGGGGCTGTCTGGAATTCTCTCGGCGGTGGCGGCCGGCATGATGCAGAGCCGCCTCGACCTGTTGCCACGGCAGACCACCACGCGGCTGCTCAACCGTGGCGTATGGGCGATGCTCGAGTTCACCTTCAACGGCCTGATATTCCTGCTGCTGGGCCTGCAGTTGCCGGACATCATCAAGGCGGTGATCGGTGATCATGCCGACGTCTGGCACCTGCTGTGGCCGGCGCTGGGCTATGTGCTGGCGATCTACGGAGTGTTGATGGTGCTGCGCTTCGTCTGGGTGTACTGCTACTGGCGCACCTCCGGCATGCTGCGGCGCTGGCGGGGCAAGTCGACGCGCTTCGCCGGTCAATCGCGCATCGCGCTGACTGCGGTGCTGACCATCGGCGGCGTGCGCGGTGCGGTGACCCTGGCGGGCGTGATGTCGCTGCCGCTGCTGCTCAACAATGGCGAGGCCTTTCCCGAGCGGAACCTGCTGATCCTCATCGCTGCCGGGGTGATCCTGGTGTCGTTGCTGGTCGCCAGTGTGCTGCTGCCCCAACTGCTGCCGCGGCTGCCCCAGGACAACGTGGCGCGGCACGAGGCCGAGCTCAATCAGCACCGCGCCCAGGTGCTAGAGGCGGCGATCCGCTGTCTGGAGGCTGATGAGGAAAAAGCCGCCGATACCGACAGCGCCATCGCTACGGCCGAGATCCGCGCCAAGCTGATGAGCGAATATCGCGACCTGCTCGAACGCGCACGCACCCGGCGTGCCGAGGAGTCGCGCGAGCACCAGCGCCAGTGCGACCAGCTCGAATACCGCATGCGCCTCAATGCCCTGCGCACCCAGCGGCTGGAGCTGTACCGGATGCGCAAGGATCATCAACTGGACGACGACATGCTGGCCGAGATCCTCCGCGATCTGGATAACGCGGAGGCGCGGCTGCTCAAGGGGTAGTGAAGGTGCTTAGATGCTGTTCATGATCTCAGCCCAGGTTCGCCGACTTTGGTAGCTAAGTGGCGGTAGCGGTCGGTGAGCAGAACACTTTTGTAGGAGAGGCTTTAGCCGCGAGCTCTTTGTTTGCCTTGATAAAAAGCGCGGGGCCAAAGTCCCTCCTACATGCTCACCGTCTGCTTCTGCCTTGTAGCTGCCGCGCCATGCACGCAACAATTGTGAACAGACTGCTAGAGCACGTAGTGCTTGAGTTCCCGGGCGATCAGTAGGCGCTGGATTTCGCTGGCGCCTTCGTAGATCTGGGTGATGCGCGCATCGCGGTAATAACGCTGCACCGGGAAGTCTTCTAGATAGCCGTAGCCGCCGTGCACCTGCAGCGCCTTGGAGCATACCCGTTCGGCCATTTCCGAGGCGAACAGCTTGGCCTGGGAGGCTTCCGACAGGCATGGCTGGCCGGCGCTGCGCAGGCGTGCGGCATGCAGGGTCAGCAGGCGGGCGGCGTTGATCTGGGTGTGCATGTCGGCCAGCAAATTGGCGATGCTCTGGTGTTCGCCAATCGGCTTGTCGAACTGTACCCGTTCGCGGGAGTAGAGCAGGGCGGCTTCGAAGGCAGCACGGGCGATACCGACCGCCTGGGCGGCGATGCCGATGCGCCCGCCTTCGAGATTGGACAGGGCGATGCTCAGGCCCTTGCCGCGTTCGCCGAGCAGGTTGGCGGCAGGAATGCTGCAGTCGTCCAGGGTGATGGCGCAGGTATCCGAGGCGCGGATGCCCATCTTGTGTTCGCTGCGCTCGATGCGAAAGCCCGGGGTATTGGTGGGCACCAGAAAGGCCGAGATGCCCTTTTTACCCAGCTCGGCGTCGCTGACCGCGAAGACGATGGCCAGGCCGGCGCGGCGGCCATTGCTGACGAACTGCTTGGCGCCATTGAGTACCCAGCGGCCGTCGCGCAGCTCGGCGCGGGTGCGCAGGTTGTGGGCTTCGGAGCCGGCCTGGGGTTCGGTCAGGCAGAAGCAGCCGATAACTTCGCCGCTGGCCAGGCGCGCCAGCCATTCGCCTTTCTGCTCGTCGCTGCCGTAATTGAGCAGCGGGCCGCAGCCCACCGAGTTATGTACGCTCATCAGGGTGCCGGTGGCGCCGTCGGCGGCGGAGACTTCTTCCACGGCCAGGGCGTAGGCCACATAATCCAGATAGCTGCCGCCCCAGGTGTCCGGCACGATCATGCCCAAGAGGCCCATCTCGCCCATCTGGGAGACCGCGGCGTCGTCTATCCAGCCTGCCTTTTCCCAGTTCTGGGCGTGGGGCGCGATGGCGCGCCGGGCGAACTGCCGGGTGCAGTCGCGGATCATGCGTTGTTCTTCGTTCAGCTCGATGTCGTGCATAGCGACCTCTCTGTTGTCATTGACCCGCGCCGGATCACGGCTTTCGGGCAGTCAGGCAGCTGCTGGATCACAGCAGATGCCTGCTACAGAGTCGCCTAGGAACGGGCGAATCGCAAACGCAGAAAAACGCGTGGTGACGGGCGTCACCACGCGGCGGGGTCAGTGCGGCTGGCGCAGCTGTTCGAGCAGCTCGGCATCTGGGTAGCCGTCGGCTGGCCAGCCCAGGTGCAGCTGGAAAGCGCGGATGGCCTTGCGGGTGTTGGCGCCGATGATGCCGTCGGCATGGCCGGAGTCGAAGCCGCGCGCGTTGAGGCGTTCCTGCAGTTCGATGCGCTCGCTGCGGCCCAGCTGGCGGTCGCCCTCTGGCCAGCTGGCCTGTACAGCGTTGCCGCCACGCAGCGCGTCGGACAGCAGGCCGATAGCCAGGGCGTAGGAGGTCGAGTTGTTGTAGCGCAGGATGCTGCGGAAGTTGTTGAACAGCAGGAACGCCGGCCCACGGTGCCCAGCGGGCAGCAGCAGGGTGGCGGTGGCGTCGTCGCGCGGCGGGCTCAGTGGCTGGCCCATCGGTCGCACGCCCAGCTCGCGCCACTGCGCCAGGTTGCGGCGCACTTCCGGGTCGGCCTGGGCGTAGTCGAAGCCCTTCGGCAGATGGACTTCGAAGCCCCAGGGCTGGCGCAGCTGCCAGTTGCCGCTTTGCAGGTAGTGAGCGGCGGAGGCCAGGGCATCGGCGGTGGAGGTCCACACGTCGCGCTTGCCGTCGCCGTCGAAATCCACGGCATGCTCGTTGTAAGTGGTGGGCATGAACTGGGTCTGGCCCATGGCGCCGGCCCAGGAACCGACGAGGCTTTCCGGAGCGATGTCGCCATGCTGGAGAATCTGCAGCACGGCCAGCAACTGCCCCCGCCAGAAGGCCTGACGGCGGCCTTCGTAGGCGAGGGTCGCCAGCGAGCGCACCACGTTGTGGCTGCCTATGTTGCTGCCGAAGTTGCTCTCCAGGCCCCAGATGGCGACCAGGGTTTCGGCGTCAACGCCGTAACGCTGGTCGATCTGGTTGAGGGTGGCACGGTTCTGGGCCAGCAGAATGCGCCCGCGAGCGACCCGGCTCGGCGACACCGCGCCCTTGAGGTATTCCCACACGGGGCGGCTGAATTCGGGCTGGCTGCTGTCGGCCTTGACCACATCCGGGTTGGGCGTCACGCCGGCGAACGCGCGGTCGAACAGGGTCGGGCTGATACCAGCGGCGATGGCGTCGCTGCGCAGCAGGTCGCGCCACTGTTCGAAGGTCAACTGCTGGTCGACGGGCTGGCTGTTAGCATCGGTTGCACTCGGCGCGGCACTCGTGGACGCCAGGGGCTGAGCAGGGGCATCGGCGCAAGCCGTGAGCAAAAGCAGGAAGCTGGCCGCAGCGGTGGCAGGCAGGCCGCGAATGAACAGGTTGGGCATGGTCATCTCAACACGTTTTGCAGGCGACCACCTTAGCACGGATGAGGGGAAATTCGGGCCGGGCGAGTTTTTCAAGCCGCCACAAACGAACAAGCCTCCCAGTTTTGCTGGGAGGCTTGGCGGTTGTAGCTACCTTTTCCTTTGCCGGGGCGCTCCTGGCGTGAGCGGAACAGCGGCTGGGCGATGATGGATTTGGCCTTGTTGGGGCGCTTCTTCTTGCTCATGGCAGATCCTCGATCGATGCCCGCCCGGATAGCGAGCGGCGCGAATGATGCGCCGCTGCAGAGCCAATGTCCATACGCAAGGTAGGCTTAAGCGCCAAGCTTCAGACGTTGCCCGGCCATCATCAACACCAGGCGCGACAGGCTGGCCCACGGGTCGCCCGGCGCCTGGCCCTTGACCTGAGCATCGATCTGCTGGGCATCCATCAGTAGGGCGTTCCAGCGTGCTGGCGTGTGTCGCTGCAGGGCCTTGCTGACCAGGGGGCGGCGCTTGTCCCACACCGGCGGGCGGGCGGAGGCGAAGGCCTTGTCCAGCGGGATGCCCTGGCCATGCTGGTAGGCGATGTTGGCCAGCTGGCGCAGTTCGCGAGCCAGCATGACCACGATGAACAGCGATTCCTGACCCTCACCGCGCAGGCCGTCGAGCATGCGCAAGGCGTGGGCGGCTTCGCCATTGAGGATGGCGTCGATCAGGCCGAAGACGTCGTAACGGGCGCTGTCGGCGACAGCGGCCTGCACGGTTCCGGCATCGATCTGCTGGCCATCGGCGAGCAACTTGAGCTTCTCGATTTCCTGGGCGGCGGCCAGCAGGTTGCCTTCGACCCGCGCGGCGATCAGGTCGACCGCATCGGCACTGGCGTTCATGCCGGCCTGGGCCAGGCGCTGGCGGATCCACTGCGGCAACTGATTGGCATCCACCGGCCAGATCTGCACGAACTGGCAGTTCGGCCCGTCGATCAGTGCCTTGGCCCATTTGGTCTTCTGCGTGCTGCCATCGAGTTTGGGCAGGGTGATCAGCAGTAGGGTGTCTTCTGGCGGACGGTTGAGGTATTCGAGGATCGCCGCCGCGCCCTTGTCCCCCGGCTTACCATTGGGGATGCGCAGTTCGATGACACGCTTCTCGGCAAACAGCGACAGGCTGGCGCCGGCTTCATAGAGCATGCCCCAGTCGAAATTGGCTTCGGCGTGAAACACCTCGCGCTCGGTGAAGCCCTGGGCGCGGCTGGCGCTGCGGATGGCGTCAGTGGCTTCCTGGCAGAGCAGGGCCTCATCGCCACATACCACGTAAACCGGGGCGAGGGTGCCTTGCAGGTGTTTGCCGAGTTGGGCGGGAGCGAGTTTCATGGGTAAGCCTGAGAGGCCTCGTCCGTATTGGAACGTCTTTAGATCTTGCGAGCTAGAGCCCTGCAAGGCCTAAAAGGCCTCACAAAAACAGGCGAGGAACGGTCGGAGTCGCTGGCGACTGTACTTTTGTACATGAGCATTCCGCGCCTGTTTTTAACGCCGCAGGGCCGACGCGCAGCAGATCGTAAACAGGTTCTTACTGGACAGGTAGTTCGATGGGCGACTGCTGCGGCTGCGCGGCTTCACGCTGACGGGCCGCTTCCAAGGCGTCGGCTTCGGCTTTCGCCTTGGCTTCGGCGGTCTGCTGCAGCTCGTCCAGTTGTGCCGGGGTGATTTGCTGCAGGCGCTGGGCCAGTTGCTGAACCAGGTCGCGGCGCATTTCGGTGCGCAGCTGATTGGCCTGCTGATCGTTGCCGATCAGGTTGTTGGAGTCCTGCACATAGTAGCTCTGCACTTCGAGCTGGTTGTTCATCAGCAGCAGGTTCTTGGCGCCGCGGATTTCGTAATCCAGGGTCATGGTGCGCTCGTACTCGACGCTGCGCGCTGAGCTGGTATAGCTGGCCGAGCGCTGGTTTTCCTTCTCACTGGCCAGGTACAGCTTGTAGGCGGCCCCCGGGAACACTTTTACGCCGTTGTTCTCGAGCACGTCCTTCACCTCACGCACGGTGTCGCCGTAGGTGTCGCGTGCGCTGACGTCGAGTTCCTTGAGGGCGAACTGCACGTCGCCGGTGCCACGCAGCTGGAAGCCGCACGCGCCGAGCAGGCCTGCCAGGCCGATTACCAACAGATTGCGCTTGATCATCTCGTATCCCCTTGTCCTGCCGGCTCCGCTGGCCGGCATGGCCGAAACTCTAGACCGGATGCCGGTCGCCAGAGGCGACCAGCCGTTCCCTGTCGCCTCAACCGGCGACGATATTGACCAGCTTGCCAGGCACCACGATGACCTTGCGGATCGTCAGCCCTTCGGTGAAGCGTTGTACGTTCTCGTTGCTGCGCGCTGCGGCCTCGACCGCCTCGCGGCTGGCATCGGCCGGCACTTCGATCTGCCCGCGCAGCTTGCCGTTGACCTGGATCACCAGGGTCAGGCTGTCCTGCACCAGGGCCGACTCGTCCACCACCGGCCAGCTGGCGTCGATGATCGCTTCTTCGTGGCCCAGCTCCTGCCACAGTTCGTGGCAGATGTGCGGGGTGATCGGGGCGAGCAGCAGGGCGACGGTTTCCAGGCCTTCCTGGATCAGCGCGCGCTGCTGGTCATTGTCCTGGGGGGCTTTTTCCAGCACGTTCATCAGGGTCATCACCTGGGCGATGGCGGTGTTGAACTTGTGGTGCTGGCCTACGTCCTGGGAGGCCTGCTTGATGGCCAGGTTGATGGCGCGGCGGATTTCCTTGCCGGTGTCATCCAGCTTGGCGACATCCAGCATACCCGGCAGGCCCTGGGCGACGTGGCCCTGGGCCAGACGCCAGACGCGGCGCAGGAAGCGGTTGGCGCCTTCGACACCAGCATCCGACCATTCGCAGCTCATGTCGGGCGGCGAAGCGAACATCATGAACAGGCGACAAGTGTCGGCGCCGTAGGCATCGATCATCGCTTGCGGGTCGACACCGTTGTTCTTGGACTTGGACATCTTCTCGGTGCCGCCGATTTCCACCGGCAGGCCGTCGCTTTTCAGCTTGGCGGCGATGACCTTGCCCTTGGCGTCCCGCTCGACGGTCACGTCGGTCGGGTTGAACCAGTCCTTGCCGCCGTTATCGAGCACGCGGTAGTAGGTCTCGGCGACCACCATGCCCTGGGTCAGCAGGTTCTTGAACGGTTCGTTGGAAGTCAGCAGGCCTTCGTCGCGCATCAGCTTGTGGAAGAAGCGCGCGTAGAGCAGGTGCAGGATGGCGTGTTCGATGCCCCCGATGTACTGGTCAACCGGCAGCCAGTGGTTGGCCGCCGCCGGGTCGACCATGCCGCCGGTGTAGTGCGGCGAGGCGTAGCGGGCGAAGTACCAGGACGACTCCACGAAGGTGTCCATGGTGTCGGTTTCGCGCTTGGCCGGTGCGCCGCATTTCGGGCAGCTGCACGCGTAGAATTCCGGCATGCGTGCCAGCGGCGAGCCGGCGCCATCGGGCACCACGTCTTCGGGCAGCACCACCGGCAGCTGGTCTTCCGGCACCGGTACGTCGCCACAGCTGTCGCAGTGGATTATCGGGATCGGGCAGCCCCAGTAGCGCTGGCGGCTGATGCCCCAGTCGCGCAGGCGGAACTGGGTGCGGGATTTGCCGAGGTTCTTGCGCAGCAGCGCCGCTTCGATGGCGTCGAACGCGCCTTCGAAGTCCAGGCCGTCGAACTCGCCGGAGTTGATCAGCTGGCCGTGCTCGCCATAGGCGTCCTGCCATTCGCTACCGACTTCATCGCCGGCGCTGGTACGCACCACGGCCTTGACCGGCAGATGGTACTTGCGGGCGAAGGCGAAGTCGCGCTCATCGTGGGCCGGAACCGCCATCACCGCGCCATCGCCGTAATGCATCAGCACGTAGTTGGCGACCCACACCGGCAGCTTCTCGCCGGTCAGCGGGTGCTCGACGAACAGCGAGGTCGGCAGGCCTTTCTTTTCCTGGGTGGCCATGTCGGCTTCGGCGACGCTGCCAGCCTTGCATTCGGCGATGAACGCCTGCAGCTCGGGGTTCTCCTTGGCGGCCAGGGTGGCCAGCGGGTGCTCGGCCGCCACGGCGACGTAGGTCGCGCCCATCAGGGTATCCGGGCGGGTGGTGAAGACTTTCAGTGCACCGGCTTCGCCAATGGAGTCGACGTTGTAGGGAAACTGCACTTCCATGCCGCGGGATTTGCCGATCCAGTTGCGCTGCATGGTCTTGACCTGTTCCGGCCAGCCATCGAGCTCGTCCAGGCTACTCAGCAGCTCATCCGCGTAGGCGGTGATCTTGAAGTAGTACATGGGGATCTCGCGCTTTTCGATCACCGCGCCGGAACGCCAGCCGCGGCCGTCGATGACCTGCTCGTTGGCCAGCACGGTCTGATCGACCGGGTCCCAGTTGACGGTACCGTTCTTGCGGTAGATCACGCCCTTTTCGAACAGACGAGTGAACAGCCATTGTTCCCAGCGGTAGTAGTCCGGCTTGCAGGTGGTGACTTCACGAGACCAGTCGATGGCCAGGCCCAGGCTTTTCAGCTGGGACTTCATGTAGGCGATGTTCTCGTAGGTCCACTTGGCCGGCGCCACGTTGTTCTTCATGGCGGCGTTTTCCGCCGGCATGCCGAAAGCGTCCCAGCCCATGGGCTGCAGCACGTTCTTGCCCTGCATGCGCTGGTAGCGGGCGATCACGTCACCGATGGTGTAGTTGCGCACGTGCCCCATGTGTAGCTTGCCGCTCGGATAGGGGAACATCGACAGGCAGTAGAAGGTGTCCTTGCCGGGCTGTTCGCTGACAGCAAAGGAATTCTGCGCGTCCCAGTGGGATTGCGCGGCGGCTTCGATTTCACGTGGCTGATACTGTTCGTGCATGGCTACTTGCGCTAGGGAAAGGGGCTTTCGGGAAACGCCGTAGCATACATGACCCCCCTCGGCAGAGGGAAACGCTGATTGCGCGGCGCGCCGTCGATGGCGCCATTTGTCGTTGCGGCAAGCCGGCTGCGGGGTGGCGACTACGCTCAGTGGAGGGCGCCCTGCCTGGAGGTGTGCGATGCAAGTCCCTGTAGATACCTATAACGAGAGCGACCCCTATGGACGGTTGCTGGAACGCCTGACCGTGGCCCTGGACGAAGCCGACAACCTGGCGCAGCTGTCCAACCAGCCGCCCCCGGACATGGAAGTGCGCGGCCTGTCGCCCGACGAACTGGCGCTGATCACCGCCTACCTTGCCAAAGATCGCGCCTGGCTCAATGGCTGGCACGCCACCGTGGCGCGTCACTATCAGTCGGCGGTTGCGCAGCCGCCATTCGAGCGCCAGCCGGCCTTGGCCGGTCGCGAGCCCGAGTGCCACAAGTCCTGACCCTGGCTGCAGGTTGTTGCGTTCGCTTGCGCTGAAACGTCAACACACCCTAGGCTTCGAGCCTTTTTGGAGGTGCTCGATGCCGCTGCGCTATCTGCTCAAGCAGTTCTTCATGCCGCCCGGCATCCTGTTGCTGCTCATCGCCCTGGGCTGGTTCCTGCGTCGGCGTTTCCCGCGCCTGGCGCTGTGCTGTTTCACGCTCGGGCTGGGTGGCCTGTGGTTGATGAGCCTGCCGGTGACGGTGGAGTGGATGGCCAGGGCCATCGAGCGCGAGCCGGCCATCGCCCAGCAGCAGTGGAGCACCCTGGCGCAGCAGGCGGATGTCATCGTCGTGCTCGGTGGGGGGCGCGATTCGGACGACCCCGCCTGGGGCGGCGAGCAGCCCAGCGCCATGGCGCTGGAGCGCACCCGCTATGCGGCGCGGCTGGCCAAGGCGTCGGGCTTGCCGGTGCTGACCACCGGCGGCCTGCACTTCGGCCGGCCGCCCAGTGAGGCGGCGATGATGGCCGAGGTGATGCACGAGGATCTCGGTGTCGAGGTGCGCTGGCAGGAAGCGCGCAGCCGCACCACCTGGGAGAATGCGACCGAGACCGCTGCGCTGCTGAAACCTGAAGGTATTCGCCGGGTGTTGCTGGTGACCCAGGCCTGGCATATGCCGCGTTCGCGCTGGTGTTTCGAACAGGCAGGTTTTGAAGTGGCGACAGCGCCGGTGGGCTTTCTCGGTGTGCCCAACGGCCGACCGATGGGCGGCTGGCTGCCTGAAGGCAAGGCGTTCTGGCAGAGCACCTTGCTGCTCAATGAGGTGATCGGCGCGCTGGCTTATCCGCTGGTTTACGGGAGGTAGCGTTAAGTGGTGGGCTAAAGCCCGCCCTACTCATCGGAGTGCAGGCTGCGGATTGGCCGGTGAGTTGGTCGTCGCCGCTTATACCCTGTGGGAACGGGCCATGCCCGTCACGTCGCGCGCATGAACCTGCGGTCGCTGCGCGCTTCCATAGGTTAAGGCGCCGATCCCGCGAATGGGATAAGCGCCAGCCTGGTCCCAATAGTCAGCTCAACTCAGTTACTTCGCATCCTGACGCCGGCGCACCAGCGCCCAGCCGGCCAGCAGGCTGCAGAGGATGATCAGCGGCCACGAGCGCCATTGCAGGTAGGGTGTCAGGTGCTGCATCGGTTGCACCTGGCCGTAGAGCGTGGCTTGTTCGAACTGCGGTAGGCGTTCGGTGATGCGCCCGAACGGGTCGATCAGCACGGTCACGCCGTTGTTGGTGGCGCGGATCATCCAGCGGCCAGCCTCGAGGGCGCGCATCTGCGCCATCTGCAGGTGCTGAAGTGGGCCGATCGACTTGCCGAACCAGGTGTCGTTGCTGACCGTCAGTAGCAGGTCGCTCTGGGCTGCCATCTCGGCGGCGAATTCCGGGTAGACCACTTCGTAGCAGATAAAGGTGGCGATGCGGTGCCCCTTGGCTTCCAGCAGCGGCTGGTCGTGCTCGCCGCGGGCGAAGTCGGACATCGGCAGGTCGAAGAAGGCGATCAGCCCGCGCAGCATGTCCTGCAGCGGCACGTATTCGCCGAATGGCACCAGGCGCTGCTTGAGGTAGTCGCCGGCGCCCTGGCCGACCACGCTGACCGCGTTGTAGTAACGCATCTCACCGTCGGCATTGGGCTGGCGAATCGGCACGCCGGTGATCAGCGCGCTTTTCCGGTCGCTGGCGAAGCGATCCATCATGCTCAGATAGCCGATGGCCTGATCCTTGAGCACCGGCACCGCGGTTTCCGGCCACACCAGAATGTCCACCGGCTTGCTGGCGAAACTCATGTCGCGGTACAGCGCCAGCTGCGCATTGAGTTGGGCCGGGTCCCACTTGAGGTTCTGGGCCACATTGCCTTGGATCGCCGCGACGCTGACCGGCTCGCCGGCCGGGGCGGTCCAGGCGTGATCCTTGAACGCCGTGCCAAGCAGCCAGGGCGCGATCAGCAGCACCAGCGCCTCGGCCAGTTGTGGCTTGTTGCCGAGCAGGCGCGGCAGGTTGACCAGCAGCGCCGCGTTCAATGCCAGAGCGAACGACAGCAGCCATACGCCGCCAATCGGCGCCAGGCCGGCCATGGGGCCGTCGAGCTGGCTGTAGCCGGCGTAGAGCCACGGAAAGCCGGTGAGGAACCAACCGCGAAACGCTTCCTGGGCCACCCACAGCGCAGCGAACGCCAGAGCATCGCCCAATGGCGCGCGGTCACGGCGCAGGCACAGCGCCCACAGCCAGGTGGCGAGGGCGAAAAACAGGCCCAGGCCGGCAACGAAGCCCAGGGTCAGGAAGGCGGCCAGCGGCGGCGAAGCGGCGCCGTAGTCGTGAATGCTTACGTAAACCCAACTGGTGCCAGAGGCGAACAGCCCGAAGCCGTACCACCAGCCGCGCCAGGCCGCCTGGCGCGGCGTCAACGCCCGCAGGCTGCGGTAGAGCAGGGCGATGGACAGCAGCGCCAGCGGCCAGATGCCATAGGGCGCCAGCGCCAGGGTGGTCAGCGCACCGGCCAGCAGAGCGATCAGGTTGCCGGCCCAGCCGGGTTGGAACAGTCGGTTCATCGAGAGACTCACGATAGAAAACACCCCATCGAATGATGGGGTGTCGGGTCAGCGGGCCAGTGGGGTCAGGCGTAGCAGGTGCACACGGCGGCTGTCGGCGTTGAGCACGCGAAAGCGGAATTCGCCGATCACCGTCACTTCGTTGCGCTTGGGCAGGTGGCCGAAGGCGCTCATCACCAAGCCGCCGACGGTGTCGAATTCGTCGTCGGAAAACGCGGTGGTGAAGGTTTCGTTGAAGTGATCGATAGGCGTCAGCGCCTTGACCAGGAAGTCGCCGCTGGGCAGCGGTTTGACGTAGCTGTCTTCCTCGACGTCGTGCTCGTCCTCGATGTCGCCAACGATCTGCTCGAGCACGTCTTCGATGGTCACCAGGCCGGCAACGCCACCGTACTCGTCAATCACCACCGCCATGTGGTTGTGGTTGGCGCGAAATTCGCGCAGCAGCACGTTGAGGCGCTTGGACTCGGGCACGAAGGTGGCCGGGCGCAGCATGTCGCGGATGTTGAAGTCCGGCTGGTCGGTCAGCAGCAGGGGCAGCAGATCCTTGGCCAGCAGGATGCCGAGCACGTCGTCGAGGGTTTCGCCGATCACCGGATAGCGCGAGTGCGCCGCGTCGATGATCACCGGGAGGAATTCCTTGGGAGACTGGCTGGCCTTGATGGTTACCACCTGGGAGCGCGGCACCATGATGTCGCGAACCTGCAGGTCGGCGACCTGGATGGCGCCTTCAACGATGGCCAGGGCCTCGCTATCGAGCAGCTTGTTCTGGTGGGCATCGCGCAGGACTTCCAGCAGTTCCTGGCGGTTTTTCGGCTCATGAGCAAAAGCCTGGGTCAGTTTGTTCAACCAGGACTTCTGCTCGTTGCTCGATCGGTCTTCGCTCATGGCGTTTTACTCGGGATCCCTATGTCATTCGTCGCCGGCATACGGGTCGGGATGACCCAGCTCGGCGAGCAATATTCGTTCCAGGCCTTCCATCTCCTCGGCTTCCTCATCCTCGATGTGGTCGTAGCCCAAAAGATGCAAACAGCCGTGTATCACCAGATGCGCCCAATGCGCCTCCGGAGACTTGCCTTGCTCGACGGCTTCGCGCTCGACCACTGGCACGCAGATCACCAGGTCGCCGAGCAGCGGTATATCGAGTAATTCGTCGGGTACATCGGCCGGGAAGGACAGCACGTTGGTGGCGTAGTCCTTGCCGCGCCAGGTGCGATTGAGCTCGTGGCCTTCCTCTTCGTCCACCAGGCGGATGGTCAGTTCCGAGTCGGCGCTGCGTTGGCGCAAGGCAATCGCACACCAAGCCCGAAAGTCGGCCTCGGCGGGCAGGTGGCCAGCTGTGCTCGCGACCTGCAGATCCAGTTCGATCATGGCTCGGAGCGCGCTCCCGGGTCGTTGTCCGCCGGGCGGCGGTCGAACGGCTGATGCTCGGCATCGAAACGCTCATAGGCCTCGACAATGCGCTGCACCAGCGGGTGGCGCACCACGTCCTTGGGCAGGAAGTGGGTGAAGCTGATGCCTGGTACGCCCTTGAGCACTTCGATCACGTGCTTGAGGCCACTCTTGGTGCCGCGCGGCAGGTCGACCTGGGTGACGTCGCCGGTGATCACCGCGGTGGAGCCGAAACCGATACGGGTCAGGAACATCTTCATCTGTTCCATGGTGGTGTTCTGGCTCTCATCGAGAATGATGAAGCTGTTGTTCAGCGTGCGGCCGCGCATGTAGGCCAGCGGCGCGACTTCGATCACCTGTTTCTCGATCAGCTTGGCCACCTGCTCGAAACCGAGCATCTCGTACAGGGCGTCGTAGAGCGGGCGCAGGTACGGGTCGATCTTCTGCGACAGGTCACCGGGCAGGAAACCGAGCTTCTCGCCGGCCTCGACCGCCGGGCGCACCAGCAGGATGCGGCGGATCTGCTCGCGTTCCAGGGCGTCCACGGCAGCTGCTACGGCCAGATAGGTCTTGCCGGTACCCGCCGGGCCGATGCCGAAGTTGATGTCGTGGTCGAGAATCGCCTTCACGTACAACTGCTGGTTGGCCCCGCGCGGACGGATCATGCCCTTGCGCGTGCGCAGTGCGATGTTAAGGCTGGCGCTGGGGTTGTTCAGCTCCTCGATACCCGACTCCTGCAGGAACAGGTGCACCATGTCCGGCGACAGCTCGGTGGCGTCGGTTTCACGGTACAGGCGGCGCAGCAGGTTCTCGGCAGAGGTGGTCTGCCCTGGCTCGCCCAGCAACTCGAACTGGTTGCCGCGGTTGCGGATCTCGATTCCCAGGCGCGATTCGATCAGGCGCAGGTGCTCGTCGAATTGCCCGCTGAGGTTGGCGAAGCGCTTGGCTTCGAAAGGTTCGAGTGTGAAGCGATGAGGTGTCGAGGTGGTATTCAAGGTCGTTTTATGGCCGCCGTCGGCTGAATGGAAGGGAGAGAATAGCGCTAGCCTGAGTCGAGTGAAAGCGCGGCCGACAGCCGCGCTGTGCTTGGCGCGTCATCACGATATGCGTGCAGCTAGCTATTTCTTCAATGGCGCTCGATGAGTGTCCCGCGCAGCGAATGCGGCAGCGCTTCGTCGATATGCACGTCGACGAACTGGCCGATCAGGCGCGGGTTGTCGCACTGGAAGTTGACGAAGCGGTTGTTCTCGGTCTTGCCCTGCAGCTTGCCCGGGTCCTTCTTGGAGAAGTCGGTGACCAGGATGCGCTGCACGCTGCCGACCATGCGCCGGCTGGTCTCGAAGCCCTGCTGGTTGAGGCGGCTCTGCAGAATCTGCAGGCGCTGCTTCTTGACCTCTTCCGGGGTGTCGTCGGCCAGATCGGCCGCCGGCGTGCCCGGGCGCGAGCTGTAGACGAAGGAATAGGAGAAGTCGAAACCGACGTCCTGCACCAGCTTCATGGTCTGCTCGAAGTCCTTCTCGGTCTCGCCGGGGAAGCCGATGATGAAGTCCGAACTGATCACGATGTCCGGCACCGCGGCCTTGAGCTTGCGGATGCGCGACTTGTATTCCAGCGCGGTGTGGTTGCGCTTCATGGCGGCCAGGATGCGGTCCGAGCCCGACTGCACCGGCAGGTGCACGAACTTCACCAGCTCGGGGATTTCCGCGTGGGCCTTGATCAGCGCGTCGGAGAATTCCAGCGGGTGGCTGGTGGTGTAGCGGATGCGGTCGATGCCGTCGATGGCCGCCACCAGGTACAGCAGCTCGGCGAAGTCGGCGATACCGCCGTTGCGGGTTTCGCCGCGGTAGCCGTTGACGTTCTGGCCCAGCAGGGTCACTTCACGCACGCCGTTCTCGGCCAGGTGAATGATCTCGCCGAGTACGTCGTCCAGTGGGCGGCTGACTTCCTCGCCACGGGTGTAGGGCACCACGCAGAAGGTGCAGTACTTGCTGCAGCCTTCCATCACCGAAACGAAGGCGCTGGGGCCATCCACGCGCGGCTCGGGCAGGCGATCGAACTTCTCGATCTCGGGGAAGGAAATGTCCACCTGGGCGGTTTTGGTCACGCGCGCGGCGTCGATCATCTCCGGCAGGCGATGCAGGGTCTGCGGGCCGAATACCACGTCGACGTAGGGCGCGCGGTCACGGATCGCCGCACCTTCCTGGCTGGCCACACAGCCGCCGACGCCGATCACCAGATCCGGGTTCTCCAGCTTCAGCTCGCGCCAGCGGCCAAGCTGGGAGAACACCTTGTCCTGGGCCTTCTCGCGGATCGAGCAGGTGTTGAGCAGGATGACGTCGGCATCCTCCGGCCGATCGGTGACTTCCAGGGCCTGATGCTCGCCCAGCAGGTCGACCATGCGCGAGCTGTCGTACTCGTTCATCTGGCAACCGTGGGTTTCGATATAGAGCTTCTTGGTCATGGCGATTCGTCGGCGGTGAAAAAATGACCGCGGATTATAGGAGGGTTGGCTGCCCGAGGCCACAGGCGCAGGACGGGAGGGGCACGACGCGATGTGGTGGCGTGCTAAGATTCGCGCCCTTTCATTGCACAGCCAGCCATCTGTTATCCATGACCAAGCGCGACCCCATCTACAAGGTGATCTTTCTCAATCAGGGCCAGGTGTACGAGATGTACGCCAAGCAGATCTTCCAGAGCGATCTGTGGGGCTTTCTGGAAATCGAGGAATTCGTGTTCGGCGAGCGCTCGCAACTGGTGGTCGATCCCAGCGAGGAGAAGCTCAAGGCGCAGTTCGACGGCGTGGTACGTAGCTTCGTGCCGATGCATTCGATCGTGCGTATCGATGAGGTGGAGCGTTTGGGTACACCGAAGATCAGCGAGGCCAAGGGCGGCGGCAACGTCATGCCATTTCCCATGCCGCCGATGCCCGAGAAGTCCTGAAACGCCGCTGACGGGCTGATTACTTGAGCGGGGCGAAGGGCGACAGGCTGTCGGCGGCCTGCAGTTCCTGCAGGTAGTTGCGGAAGATCTGCCCCAGCACCTGGGTGGCGACTTCCTGTTCGGCGCGCGGCATCTGCATGGCCACTTCGTCGGCGCCGTCCATCGCTTCGTCCGAGCCGTTGACCGCGGCCATCTTCAGCACGATGTAGGCCTGCACGTTGTTGGCGGCCACCCCTTCGCCATGGAAGAACATCATGCCCAGGCGGTACTGCGCCTGGGCGTGGCCCTGGAGTGAGGCGTGTTCGAACCAGTTGAGCGCCTGAGGCAGGTCGCGCTCGCCGGAACGGCCTTCGTAATAGAACTCGCCGAGTTCGTATTGGGCCTGGGCATCGCCGCCTTCAGCGCTCTGTTGGCAGGCTTGCAACGCAGCAGGCAGGTCTTCGGTGGCGACGTTGAGCGAGCAGCTCCCGGTCGCCGGGATCAGCAATGAGTTTCCATCCGCCACGCCGAGCGTTGGCAGCAGGAGCAACAGGCAGCCCAGGGACAGGGTGCGGCCGGTGCGCTTCATGAAGATCCGGATACCTCGACAGGCTGACAGGTGGATGATGGATGACGAGGCCAATTGGGCTCGGCATCACATTATGAAATAAGCAACACCGTTCTTACAAAGTCTTTGCCGGCTTTTCTGCCCCAACCTGGCGCAAAAGTGTCGCCAGAGCGTCGGTTTGTGCGCGGCGGGTGTCTGACAGAGAACTGTTCAGGCTGCCCGCCGTTCACTTCAGGCGCCGAACGGCGCCACTTCGATCAGGCCTGCTTGAGGGCGGCGAAGGCGCGCTCGGCGGCGTCGAGGGTCAGTTTCAGCTCGGTCTCGCCATGGGCGATGGAGGTGAAGCCGGCCTCGAAGGCGCTCGGCGCCAAGTAAACGCCGCCGTCGAGCATCAGGTGGAAGAAGCGCTTGAAGCGTTCGGCGTCGCTGGCCATCACGTCGTCGAAGGTGACGATATCGTCGGCGCCACTGAAGTACAGACCGAACATGCCACCCGCCTGGGTGGTGACGAACGGAATGCCGGCGGCATCGGCGCGGTCCTGCAGGCCCTGCAACAGGCGGCTGGTGTAGTCGGCGAGCTCGGCGTGGAAGCCCGGACGGCATATCAGCTTCAGGGTGGTCAGGCCGGCGGCCATGGCCAGCGGGTTACCCGACAGTGTGCCGGCCTGGTAGACCGGGCCGAGCGGGGCGATACGTTCCATGATCGCGCGCTTGCCGCCGAAGCAGCCTACCGGCATGCCGCCGCCGACGATCTTGCCGAAGGTCGACAGGTCCGGGGTGACGCCGTAGTGCGCCTGGGCGCCGCCGAGGGCGACGCGGAAGCCGGTCATCACTTCGTCGAAGATCAGCACCACGCCGTGTTTGTCGCATTGTTCACGCAGGCCTTCGAGGAAGCCTGGCGCTGGCGGCACGCAGTTCATGTTGCCGGCCACCGGCTCGACGATGATGCAGGCCACGCTCTGGCCGACATCGGCGAGGGTCTTGGCGACGGCGTCGATATCGTTGAATGGCAGGGTCAGGGTGTGTTTGGCGAAATCCGCCGGCACACCGGCCGAGCTGGGTACGCCTTGAGTCAGCAGGCCGGAGCCGGCCTTGACCAGCAGGCTGTCGGAATGGCCGTGGTAGCAGCCTTCGAACTTGATGATCGCATCGCGGCCGGTGTAACCACGGGCCAGACGGATGGCGCTCATGGTCGCCTCGGTGCCCGAACTGACCATGCGCACCATCTCCATGGACGGCACGATCGAGCAGACCAGATCGGCCATCTCGGTTTCCATGGCGGTCGGCGCGCCGTAGGACAGGCCGTGGTCGAGCTGTTTGCGCACCGCGTCGAGTACTTCAGGGTGGCTGTGGCCGAGAATCATCGGGCCCCAGGAACCGACGTAGTCGACGTAGCGCTTGTCGTCTTCATCGGTGACGTAGGCGCCTTCGGCGTGCTTGAAGAACAGTGGCGTGCCGCCCACGCTCCTGAACGCGCGGACCGGGGAATTGACGCCACCGGGAATGTGTTTCTGGGCGTTGGCGAACAGTGTTTCGGAGCGGGACATAAGGTTCTCCTGAAAAAAGGTAGGTCAGTTCGATTCGAACAGCGCGCTGAAGGCGCGCGCGCGGCGCTCCACTTCGGCAGCGGACTCGGCGGCGAACAGGGCGTGGATCACGGCGATCATGCTGGCGCCGCGCTCAATCAGCGGGGCGGCGTTATGCAGATCGACACCGCCGATAGCGACGATCGGCAGCGCTATGCGGGCTTTGGCCGTCTCGAGCAGATCCAGGGTGGCGGCCGGAGCGCCGGGTTTGGTCCGTGAATTGAAGAAGCGCCCGAAGGCCACGTAGCTGGCGCCTTCGCGCGCAGCCTGCTCGGCCAGGGCCAGCTGGGCGTGGCAGGTACCGCCGATGATCGCCTGGCGGCCGAGCAGGGCGCGTGCAGCAGCCAGCGAGCCGTCTTCCTGGCCGAGGTGCAGGCCGACACTCAGGCGCGCCGCCAGCTCGGCGTCATCATTGATGATCAGCGTGGCGCCGTAGTGCTCGCACAGCGTACGCAGGGCTTCGGCCTCGCGCAGACGGCGGGCTTCATCGGTGGATTTGTCGCGGTACTGCAACAGGCGTGCGCCGCCGGCCAGGGCCGCTTCGACGTAGGGCAGCAGCTTGCCGCCGGCCAGCAGTTCGCTGTCGGTGATGGCGTACAGGCCGCGCAGTTTGCCAGGTGCTGCCATCAGCTGAGGTCCAGCGGCAGGCGGCGCGGCACGAACTGGCCGCGGCCGGGTTGTTCGGCATCGCGCAGGGTACGCCAGGTGTAATCCAGTGCGGTTTTCACCGCGCCGATCAGGTCCTGGCCCAGGGCCAGGCGGCCGGCCAGGGTGCTGGCCAGGGTGCAGCCCGAGCCGTGGTAACTGCCGGGCAGGCGCGCGCAGGTGAAATCGTGGCGACTGCCGTCGCGCAGATACAGACGGTTGTGCACTTCGCTTTCGTCGCCGTGGCCGCCGGTGATCAGCAGGTGCTCGATGTAGGGCAGCAGCTTCTCGGCACACTGGTCGGCCGTGCCATCGGGCAGTTCGGCGAGGATGCGTGCTTCGGGGAGGTTCGGCGTGGCGATGGTGGAAACGGCGAACAGCCGCTCGCGCATGGCGAAGCCGACGTCCTCCTTGCCCAGGGCGCCGCCGCCACCGGCGCGCAGTACCGGGTCGCAGATCAGCGGGACGCCTGGCAGCTTGTCCATGATCATCAGCACGGTGTCGACCATTTCCACCGAGCCGAGCATGCCCAGCTTGACCGCGGCCACCGGCATGTCAGCGATCACCGCATGGGCCTGGGCCAGCACCCAGTCACGGTCGAGCACCCGGAAGTCGCTGACATCGACGGTGTCCTGCACCGTTAGCGCGGTGACCGCAGGCGCTGCGTGGCAGCTCTGGGCGAGCAGCGCTTCGATGTCGGCCTGCAGGCCGGCGCCGCCGCTCGGGTCATGACCGGACAGACACAGCACCACGGGGCGCGACGGGGCGAGGCGGGCGGTGCTGCGCGGGTAATCGGGAAGGCCGAAATCGATCATCTGTATCGCGGGTTCCGGTTTACGGGTACGGCGCTGGCGCGGTACCGGGTGGGTCGAGCTCGCACCGGCACAGGGCAGGCGGCATTGGGACGGGGCGCGAGCTTAACATTTTATGGGCGGCGATGAGGCCGACGGATCGACGGTCGCCTTGAGCCGGACCTGCGAGCTTTGTACGATGGCCTGCGCCCAGGATCGGGCGACATTCCTTTCATCCAGCAGGGCAGAAGGCGCCTGGCATGAACAATCTGTTGCGTTGTGTCCCGCTGCTGCTGTGCCTGCTGGCTGGTCTGGCCCAGGCTGCTGAGCCGAGGGTGGTGGCGCTGAGCTGGGAGGCCGCCGAACACCTGCTCAAGCTCGACATCACCCCGGTTGCCGTGGCCGATGCCGAGCAGTACCGCGCCCAGGTGGCGCGCCCGCCATTGCCGGCCAAGGTGCCCAGCGTGGGATCGCGACGCGCGCCGGATCTCGACAAGCTGGCCGCCCTCAAGCCGGAGCTGATCGTTATCGGCGAGCGCCAGGAAGCCATGCGTGCGCAGCTGACCCGCCTCGCGCCGGTCACCACATACGGCAGCCTGTCCCGGGAACATGACAGTTACCTAGTCGCCCGCGACGATTACCTGGCGCTGGCCCAGCGCTTCGGCCGCGAGGATCACGCGTTGCGCGAACTGGCCGCCATGCAGGTGCAGATCGACGGGCTGCATCAGCGCCTGGTCGAGCACTTTCGCGGGCGCCTGCCCAAGGTGCTGGTGATCCGTTTCGTGTCGCCGGGCATGGTGCGCGTCGACGGCGGCGACTCGATGATCGACTCTGCCCTGCAGCAGTTGCACCTGCAGCCTGCCTACCCGCAACCCCATGACGCGGTGGTGCCGATTGAAGCCCTGGCAGGTATCGAGGAGGGCGTGGTGTTGTACGTCGAGCCTTTCGCCGGGCAGGAACAGCTGTTCGCCAGCCCCGAATGGCGCGCGATGCCCTTCGCGCGTGCCGACCGCCTGGCGGCGATGCCTGACACCTGGGCCCATGGCGGGGTGTTTTCCATCCAGTACCTGGCCGAGGCCATCACCCAGGCGCTGCTCAGCCTGCCGGCGCCCTGAGCGGATATCTAAGAGCCTGCTCATGATCTTTCAGCCCAGGTTCGTCGACTTTGGCAGCTAAGTGGCGGGATCAGCCTTTCCCCTATCCTGTGGGAACGGGCTATGCCCGTGATTTTTCGCGGGCATGGCCCGCTCCCACATGAACCGGTTCTTAGCGCTTGCGATGGGCCGGCGAGGCCCCTAGAGTTGCCGACATTCATATGTCGAGTCTTGAACGGCTGCATCACTCTGAAGGCGTGGGGCCTCGCGATGCGGCACAACAGGGCCATCTGCGGGGCTGCATGCGTTTTTTCCTGACTGTTTTTCTGGCGCTCTTTTCGCTGCTGGCCAGTGCGGCCGGGCCGGTGGTTTTCGACGAGCGGATTCGCTCGCTGCCGCTCGGCGAGCATATGGCGGTGTTCGAGGACGTGCGTGGCGACAAGACCATCGACGATGTCACCTCCAGCGCCCTGCAGGGCAGCTTCCGCCAACACGACAAGGCGGTGCTTAACGCTGGTTATTCGCGCTCGGCGTATTGGCTGCGCATCGATCTGCAGTACCAGCCCAAAAGTGCAGCCGGCAGTGGGCCGCAGACCTGGCTACTGGAGCTGGCCTACCCGCCGCTAGATCACCTCGAACTCTACGAGCAGAGCGCCGATGGCCGCTTTCATCTGACTCGCCAAACCGGCGATGCCTTGCCATTCTCAAGCCGCGAGATCCGCCAGAACAACTACCTGTTCACCCTCGACTTCCAGCCCGATCAGGTGCGCCGCGTATACCTGCGCCTGGAAAGCCAGGGCTCCATCCAGGCACCGCTGAGCCTGTGGTCGCCGGCCGCCTATCTGGAAGAGCAGCCGGCACGCATCTACGTGCTGGGCATCATCTACGGCGTATTGCTGGTGATGGCGGTCTACAACCTGTTCATCTTTATCGCCGTGCGCGACACCAGCTACCTCTACTACATCTTCTATATCGCTTCGTTCGGCATGTATCAGGTGTCGGTCAACGGCGCCGGCATCGAGTTCTTCTGGCCAGACAACCCCTGGTGGGCCAACGCCGCCACGCCGTTTTTGATCGGCGCCACGGCGCTGTTCGGCTGTCAGTTCGCGCGTAGCTTCCTGCACACCCGCGAGCACAGCCGTTGGGTGGACCGCAGCCTGCTGCTGATGATGGCCTGGGGCGCTCTGGTGATGGTACTGGCGCTGTGCACCACCTACGCCTTGTCGCTGCGCCTGGCCACTGTGCTGGCGCTGGTGTTCACCGTGGTGGTGCCGGTGGCCGGCGCCCTGGCGCTGTGGCGCGGCATGCGCGTGGCCCGTTACTTCCTGATCGCCTGGGCGGCGTTCCTGCTCGGCGGGGTGGTCAACACCCTGATGGTGCTTGGCTACCTGCCCAATATGTTCGTGACCATGTACGCCAGCCAGATCGGCAGTGCCATCGAGGTGGCGTTGCTGTCCCTGGCCCTGGCCGATCGCATCAACGCCATGAAGGAGGAGCGCGCGCGCATCCTGCAGAACGCCAGTGCCAAGCTGGAGGTGCTCAACCACGAGCTGGCCGACAGCAACCGCCTCAAGGACGACTTCCTGGCCACCGTGACTCACGAACTGCGTACGCCGATGAATGGTGTGATCGGCTCCCTGGAACTGATGCAGACCCTGCGCCTGGATCCTGAGGTGGAACAGTACCAGAAGACCGCGACGCGCTCGGCGCGGGACATGATGCAGATGGTCAACGATATCCTCGCGTTGACCGAGCTGCAGGCCGGCCGGCTCTATCCGCGGCGTGAGACCTTCAGCCTGCGCGGACTGCTCGACGGCCTGTGCGCGAATTTCGAGGGGCGCGCCCGTGACAAGGGGCTGGATTTCAGCCTGGATCTGGACGAGCGCCTGCCCGATACCGTCGAAGGCGACGGGCAGAAGCTGGCCCAGGCATTGGGTTACCTGCTCGACAACGCCATCAAGTTCACCCCGGCGGGCAAGGTACGCCTGCGCGTGCGGGGCACTGCCCAGGCCGCGCTGGAAAGCCTGCCGCTGAGCTTCGAGGTGATCGACGCCGGCATTGGTCTGGAGAATGTGCGGGAAACCGATCTGTACCGCCGCTTCCATCAGCTCGACACCTCGATGACCCGCGAATATGGCGGTCTGGGCATCGGCCTGAGCATCTGCCGGCAGCTGGTCGATCTGCTCGGTGGCAAGCTGGCCTACGAGCCCAATCGTGCCGGCAGCGGTGGCAGCATCTTCCGACTTGAACTGACCCTGGCACTGCCGGTGCAAAAGCCTGCCGAGCAGACCGCGATACGGCGCAGCAGTGGCGCGGCATTGCGAGCCCCCGAGCAGTGCACCGTACTGATTGTCGAGGACAACGCCATCAATCAACTGGTGATCCGCGGCATGCTGCTCAAGCTCGGCTACCGGGTGCGTACCGTCGACAACGGCAGCGATGCGCTGGAGCAGCTGCAGCGCGAGCCCATCGACGCCGTTCTGCTGGATTGCCAGATGCCGGTGATGGACGGCTTCGCCACTTGCCGTGCCCTGCGTCAGCTGCCGGCTTGCGCCGAGCTGCCTGTGCTGGCGATCACCGCCCATAGCCAGTCGGGCGACCGTGAGCGCTGCCTGGCGGCAGGCATGAGCGACTACCTGGCCAAGCCGGTGAAGTTCGACGAGTTGCGCGTGCTGCTACACGACTGGGTGCTGTGCCGCCCGGCCTGAGGGCGGCACTTAGAACCTGTTCAAAGTCTGCTGCGCGTCGGCACTGCGGCGTTGAAAACAGGCTGGATTGCCAGCTCAGTCGGACTGCTCATTTACAGCTCGTAAAGTCGAGCGCGACTCCGACCGGTCCTCGCTTGTTTTTGCGGGCCGCCTAGGCCTTGCATTGCTCTAGCTCGCGAGACTTTGAACAGGCTCTTAGGCTCAGTGGTGCACGTGGGCGCCGGTAGGGTCTTCGATCTGGAATACCTTGCCCTTCTGCCAGGCATCGGCGCCGGGCTGTATGGGAGGGCGCTGGATGTCAGCGCGGCTCTGGCGCTTCTCGTTACTGTCGATGGCGAAGCGCTGGTCGCGCTCATCGACCATGCGTTGGTCCAGTTGGCCATCGGCGGTAAAGCCCATCATCAACTGTGGCACGCCCAAGGGCAGACTTTTCTTCTGGTCGGTATGCCAGGTGTGCCAGGTCTTGCCGTAGGTGCGCACCAGCTTTTGCATCAGCGCATGCTCGGCGGTTTGCGGAATGCCGGGCGCCACCAGTTGGCCTGATTTCACTTCGTGTACGTGGCTGTGCCACAGCATCTTTTCGTCTTCCGGCAGCGTTTTGAACAGCTGCTCGCTGATGATGTACTCGACGCCCATCAGCTTGGCGTCTTTGACATTGCCGTCATAGATCACGCACTGGATCAGCTCTTCGCTGAGGATGGCGCAGTAATGATGGGCTTCCATCTGCGCCTGCTGCCGGCCGTTGTAGAAATGAAAGCCATCGAGGTAGGCGTTCAGGGCGGCGACTGGCGGCTGGGTTTGCAAGGTTGCCGCGCCGGCTTCCAGCAAGCGGGTATCGGCCTGAGCGGGCGCGCCCTCGGTGCCGACGTTGGAGTGGCTGGCGGTGGTCATGCAGCCGGCCAGCGGCAGGATGGCCAGAAGGGGCAGCAGCGCTGCGCCGATTCGCGCGGACATGGTGGTCTCCAAACGTGCCAGAGCCCGGCATTTGCCGGGCTCTGGGCTGAGATTACTGACGTGTCTTGCCCTGCAGGTCCTTGGCCATTTTCAGGTGATGTTCCAGCTTGGGCAGGGTCTTCTTGGCCCAGGCGCTGATTTCACCGTCGTCGGGCGCGGCCGCCTTCTGGTACAGCTCGATGGCCTGCTCGTGGGCAACGACCTGGTTGTTGGCATAGGCCTCGTCGAAGTTCTCGCCATCACGTACCTGCAGAATCATGGCCTTGGCCTTGTTCATCAGGTCGGCGTCGTCGGAGAGCTCGAGGTTGTTCTTCTTGGCGAGGGCCTTGAGCTCTTCGTTGGCGCGGGTGTGGTCGTCGATCATCGTCTGGGCGAATTTCTTGACCTTGGCGTTGCTGCCTTTTTCGAGTGCCAGCTTGCTGGTCTCGATCTCGGCGATGCCCTTGGCCGAGGCTTCTTCGGCAAAGTCGTTGGCGCTGACCTTGTCGGCTGCCTGAGTCAGGCCGGCGAAAGCGAAGAGCAGGGCGGCGGTTGCGCCGATCAATACAGCTGTGCGTTTCATGGTGACTCCTTGGAGAGATCTATGCAGAGCACCGATGCCCGGATGGCGGCGGTGGTAAGTTTTTGCGTTGTATTGGAATACGTGCTGGTAACTGGATTAACGAAACCGGTTTTAGCCTGCCATCAGCGACAGGTAAAATTTCGAGAGGAGGGCCTTGCACAATGTTCGAGTTAAAAGTTGCAGGGAACGATGAGCGGTAAAAGTGATGGTGTTGTGCTGCCAGCTTGTACAGTTACTGTATAAGAGTCTGGCTGGTGTAATTAATTTGTGTCCAAGATTAGTGCTTCGCTTGCTGTCACTGTGCTTCAAGTTCCTAAGTCATAGTTTTTTGAACATTGGTTTTTTATTGGCGGTCAGTGCTTTGGCTGTGCTGCGTTTATACGCGGCATAAACGTGATAAGAACTATGTGCCAGCACGCCGAGTGCTGGCCGTTCAGTAGCGAGGCCTTGCCATGAAAGGGCAGATATTTCTGATCAACTACACCTGCGATAACCAGTCGATGCATTGCGATAACCAGTCGATGCATCTTGAGGTGTCGTCTGACGCTGAGATGATGACCATCGAGCAGGCGCAGCAGCATGTGCAAAACGAGGGAGCCAGAGGGCGGATCACCGATGTGCAGGTGAGCAAGATCACCCGCACTCACGAGGCGGGCACCACGCCAGGGCATTACCAGCAGCCCTGAGCCATTACCTATAAAACCGGCGCATGCGCCGGCTTTATACAAGGTGTGGCAGCCCCGGATTAGAAGGCCTTACTCGTCTAGCGCTTGGCTTCCAGGCCCGGTGTATCGGAGCGATCCAGAAAGGCCTGGCTCAGCTCCGGCAAGTGCAGGCGCAGCCAGTCGGCCATGGCGATTTCCTGCTGCAGGATCGCTTCGCAGTCCTGCTGGGTCTGTGTATCGCCCACCGCTTTGGCGGTGGCGATCAATACCGTGTAAGAGGCGATTTCCAGGGTCTCGAAGACATAGCCGGACATGGCGCCCTTGACCACTTCGTCGCTCATCATCATGCCGCCCATGGCCTGACCGAAGGCCATCAACTTGCCGCTCATGTCTTTCAGTGTTGACGGTTCGCTGCCGAGGCGGGTCAGGGCCCGTTCCAGTGTTTCGCGTTGGCCTACGGTTTCTTCGATATGTTTTTCAATGCGTGTGCGCAACTTCGGGTAATTGTGCAGGCGCTCTTTTTGCGCCGTCAGCATCTGTTCGGCTTGCTGTTCCATGGCGTGCGCGTCGCGCAGCTAACTCACCAGGTTTTCATGTTTCGTGGTCATGATCGACTCCCGCAGTTTAGAAATAGCCATTGTTGCGAGAGGGGCGCTCAGTTGGAGGTTCATTACTTTTCGTCAGTGGTATTAAACGAAGCGCTATTAAGCGAAACGGCAAAGCGGAGTTTGCCTAGGAAGTTGCCGTTTCGGTTAACTGTAAGGTTTGTTTTTACTTGAACTCGTTGCGCACTTTTGCATTCGGTTATTACAAGTCCCATCAGGGCAGGGAGCGAAACCATCAAGGGAATTATTGCCGGTGAGGAGAACGTTCCATGTTCGTACATAACAAGCGATTGCAATACACGGTAAGAGTGGCCGGGCCCAATCCGGGGCTGGCCAATCTGCTGCTCGAACAATTCGGTGGCCCCCAGGGCGAATTGGCAGCGGCCATGCGTTATTTCACCCAAGGCCTGGCTGAAGACGATGCAGGGCGCAAGGATCTGCTGCTGGACATCGCCACCGAAGAGCTCAGCCACCTGGAAATCATCGGCTCGATCGTCGGCATGCTCAACAAGGGCGCCAAGGGTGATCTGGCCGAGGCGGTGGAAGAGGAGGCGGCGCTGTACCGCTCACTGACCGAGGGCGGCAACGACTCGCACATCACCTCGCTGCTGTATGGCGGTGGCCCTGCGCTGACCAACTCTGCCGGTGTGCCCTGGACGGCGGCCTACATCGACACCATCGGTGAGCCGACGGCGGATTTTCGCTCCAACATCGCCGCCGAGGCCCGGGCCAAGATCATCTACGAGCGGCTGATCAACGTCACCGACGATCCGGGCATCAAGGATGCGCTGGCCTTTCTGATGACCCGTGAGCTGGCGCACCAGAAATCCTTCGAGAAGGCGCTGCACGCCATCCAGCCGAACTTCCCGCAAGGCAAGCTGCCGGGCGTGCCGGAGTTCACCAGCGTCTACTTCAACATGTCCCAGGGTGACGAGGATCGTCGTGGGCCGTGGAACGAAGGGGATCAGTGGGAATTCGTCGCCGATCCGCAACCCGCGGTGGACGGGGGCGATGGCACCGCCGAGGTGATGCTGCCAGCCAAGCAGGCGGAAACCCTGCTGCAGATGGCCAAGCGCACCGCGTCGGATCCGACCCTGGACTCGATCACCGGCGCCGACCTTGGCTCCGGGGCTGCGCGTAAGCCCGAGTAAGCATGGCTTGTTGCATCTACACAGCCAGGCGAGCACTGCTCGACCTGGCTTTTTTATGCCTGTTGCCACGAACTACGCCGGACTGGTTACCACTGATCCCCGAGGTTGAATCTTTTCTCGGGCGGCATTCTCCCAACCTCATAAGGCCATGAGCGTCATGGGCGCCGGCCATTCCAAGAAACCTGTGAGCGCCGCCTCGTTGCCCCCGGCGCTTTCGACTGCCACGCAAGGCTCGACCATGACGACTTTGATGCCGATTTTCACCACGTCCAGCCAGAGCTGCCATTTCCTCCAGGCCGGCCCCGCCCGCACCCTGTATGAGCGCCTGCTGCAGCCACAGCTGGATGACGCCGCGCTTAGCGAAGCGCGCAGCTTTCTTGAAGCTCAACTGACCAAGGCCAGTGAGCTGCCCTGCGATGTTCCCGATCAGCCCGAAGCGCTGCTGGACTGGATGCGCAGTGCGGCCCTACGCACCACCGAGTCGTACGGCCATTACCTGCAGGAGCGACGCCAGGGCGCGCCGCGGCGTTACTTTCACAATCGCGCCCATGCCCTGTATTTTCTGCGTCATGTTGCGCCCACCAAATTGGTGGACGGCGCCTGGTTGTACGGGTTGCTCAGGCACTGGCAGGAGCTGCGCCTGCGTCCCTTGCTGCGCACCTATCTGGAAGAGCTGGGCGATGGTGTGCCGGCGATGAATCATGTGGTGCTCTACAAGCAGTTGCTGGCCCAGCATGGCTGCGACGAGCTGGCCGAACTCGAAGACGAGCATTTTCTGCAGGGCGCCCAGCAACTGGCGCTCGGTCATCTGGCCGATGATTATCTGCCTGAAGTGATCGGCTACAACCTGGGCTACGAGCAGTTGCCGCTGCACCTGCTGATCACCAGCTATGAGCTGACCGAGTTGGATATCGACCCCTATTACTTTCAGCTGCACGTGACCATCGACAACGCCAGCAGCGGCCATGCTCAGAAAGCTGTGCAGGCGGTACTGGAAAACCTGCCGCTGGTGGGTGATCGCGATGAATTCTATCGCCGCGTGATGCGCGGCTATCAGCTCAACGATCTGGGCATTGGCTCCACTGCGGTGATCGCCGCCTTCGACCTTGAGGATGAACTCTGTGCGATGCTCGAGCGCAAGCGCGAAGTGGCCACCCAGGTGCATTCTGACTACTGCCGCATCGAAGGGCGCACGGTCAACGAATGGCTCAGCGAGCCCGGCCAGGTGCGCGCCTTTCTCGACGCGCTGCAGAAACGCGGCTGGATTCGCCGCGACGAAGACCCGCAGAACAGCAGGTTTTGGCAGCTGGTGCAGGGCGAGCGCGCCGCCATGTTCGGCGTGTTCAGCGCCTACGAGCAGCAACTACTGCACGATTGGATCGCCGGCAGCTGGGCACCTGCCCGCAGACGCGCCCGCCCGCGCAGCCGCCCGGCCGTAACTGGCGCCGAGCAGGCGGTTGGGTTGGATGATGAAGCCCAAGCGCTGCAGGCCGCCTTGCGTGAACTGCCGGCTGGCCAGCAGACCAGCAAACTGATCGAGCTGATGTCGCCGGCCAGCCACTTCACGCCGGCGGGGTTACTGGCTACCCGCCTGTTCAACGCCTACCTCCAATAACCATGTCCGGGGCATCGATGCACAGCGAGCAAAACACAGAAAAGCAGCAGGCGTTATTGAGCCTTGGCCAGCATCTCAAGAACGAGGGTTATCGATTCACCACCGGCACGCCGCTGACCCACGAGCGGGTCAACGCGCGCAGCGAAAATCGGCAGGCCTACGATTTGGCCGGCGTGTTTGGCTGGAGCCGGCCGTTCGAGGCGCCGGTGCTGGGCGACCAGTTGCTGGGGTTGCTGAGAACCGGCGGCATGCTGGTCGAGGAGGGCGCCCAGTTCGCCAGCGCGGTGCGTTGGTCAAGCCTAGGCGACAACCTGTTCGTGCATTCACGCTACCCGACGGTGCAGAGCGACGCGGTGTTCTTTGGCCCCGATACCTATCGTTTCGTGCGCGCCATCGATGCCTTTCTCGGCATGCCTTCAACTGTCGTGGTGTCGCGGGCGGTGGACATCTGCTGTGGTGCCGGGCCGGGCGCCCTTTGTATCGCCCAGGTACGGCCGTCAGCTCAGGTGCTGGCGGTGGATATCAACCCGCGGGCGCTGGAGTTCACTCGCATCAATGCGGCGCTGGCCGGGGTAAGCAATGTCGAGGCACAGCACAGCGATCTGCTGAACGATGTGAGTGGCGAGTTTGACCTGATCGTCGCCAACCCGCCCTACATGCTCGACGCCGATAGTCGCGCCTATCGCGATGGTGGTGGTGAGTTGGGTATCGGCCTGTCCCAGGCCATCGTCGAGGCAGCCATCGCTCGCCTGGCGCCGGGCGGCAGTTTGTTGCTGTACACCGGTGTGGCGATGACGGCTGCGGGTGATCCGTTTCTGGCCTATGCCAAACGCACGTTAGGCGGTGCCTCGCTGGCCTGGCGCTACGAGGAAGTGGACCCGGACGTGTTTGGCGAGGAATTGCTCAAGCCGGGCTACGAGCAAGTCGAACGCATTGCCGCTGTGGTACTGACCGTTACCCGTACGGCAAGTTGACGGCGTGGGCCGAGGGCCGTTCCGGGCCCTCGGCGCCCAGGCATCAGGCGTTTTCGATAAAGCGGCGAATGCGCTGCGCCGCCTCCACGCATTCGGCCAATGGCGCGACCAGTGCCATGCGTACCCGACCGGCACCCGGGTTGAAGCCATCCACGTCGCGAGACAGGTAAGAGCCCGGCACCACGGTGACGTGTTCCCCGGCGAACAGCGCGCGGGTGAACTCGGCATCGTCGCCCGGCGTTTTGGCCCACAGGTAGAAGCCGCCGTCCGGGCGCTGCACGTCCATCACGCCGTTGAGAATCGCCAGCACGGCGTCGAATTTCTCGCGGTACAGGTCGCGGTTGGCGCGTACATGCTCTTCGTCCTGCCAGGCGGCGATGCTGGCCAGCTGGGTTTGTACCGGCATGGCGCAGCCGTGGTAGGTGCGGTACAGCAGGAAGGCTTTGAGAATCTCCGCATCGCCGGCCACGAAGCCCGAGCGCAGACCCGGCAGGTTGGAGCGCTTGGAGAGGCTGTGGAACACCACGCAGCGCTTGAAATCGCTGCGGCCCAGCTCGGCGCAGGCAGTCAGCAGACCGGCCGGCGGGTTCGCTTCGTCGAAATACAGCTCGCTGTAGCACTCGTCGGCAGCGATCACGAAGTCGTACTGGTCGGCCAGGGCGATCAGCTTTTTCAGGGTATCGAGCGGAATCAGTGCGCCGGTCGGGTTGCCCGGCGAGCATAGGAAGAGGATCTGGCAGCGCTGCCAGACGTCAGGCGTGACAGCGCCGAAATCCGGATTGAAGCCATGTTCTTCTAAGCACGGTAGGTAGTGCGGCTGGGTGCCGGCCAGCAGCGCCGCGCCTTCGTAGATCTGGTAGAACGGATTGGGGCTTACCACCAGGCCATCGACATCGCGCTGCGCCACGGTCTGGGTAAAGGCGAACAGCGCCTCGCGGGTGCCGTTGACCGGCAGCACGTGGCGGGCGGCGTCCAGCCAGCCGGCCGGCACCTTGAAGCGTCGCTCGCACCAGGTGGCAATGGCTTCGCGCAGCGCCGGGATGCCCAGGGTGGTCGGGTAGACCGCCATCTGGTCGAGGTTGTCGGTCAGCGCCTTGGCGACGAAAGCCGGCGAGCGGTGCTTGGGTTCACCGATGGACAGGGCGATGGGCGAGCGATCCGCAGCGGGGGACACGCCGGCGAGCAGGGCGCGCAGTTTTTCGAAGGGGTAGGGCTGCAGCTGGGCGAGGGCGTGGTTCATGATGATCCGACGGGTCCTTTGTAAGGCGGCGACAAAGCCGGTGACACTAGCACGACAGCGGTCTCAGGAAAATTGCTTATCGGCGCTGCCCCGTGGTGAGGGCGCCAATACGCGGCCTGCTGGCTAGTTTCGAGTCAATCAATCCGCACATTGGCAAACGCACTTGAGCCGCTCAAGCATGCACTTTTCCGTCGCCATTTATTTGGCTGACACTTTGGTCAGATTTTTCGTAAAGGTGCTAAAGACGCATCGCTTTGGGTCGATAGCCTGGGCGTAATCCCCTCCGGCATTCCTTTAGCGAGAGCTTCTTCCATGCGCACCCTCAAGTTCAGCCACAAGATCATGTTGGCTGCTTCCCTGGTGGTCATTGCGGCCTTCGCATCCTTTGCGCTGTACAACGATTATCTGCAGCGCACGGCGATTCGCGACAATCTGAACAACTACCTGCACGATGTTGGTCAGGTGTCGACCGGCAACATCCAGCACTGGCTCTCCGGGCGCATGCAGCTGCTCGACAACCTGGCCGAGTCGGTGCAGGACGACAGCGCCCAGGCGCCGCTGGCCAGGAACCTGCAGCACCGCAGCGTTGCCTCGGCGTTCCTGTATGCCTATTACGGCCAGAACGATGGTACCTACACTCAGTTCCCGCCCAGCGAGCTGCCAGCCGGCTACGATCCGCGTCAGCGCCCCTGGTACAAGAGCGCAGCGAACAGCAGCGGCCCGGGCCTGACCGAGCCGTACCTGGCGGCCGACCCGCGTGACGGCCTGCTGATCACCATCACCCGTCCGGTCAGCGTCGGCGGCACCCTGCAGGGCGTGGTCGGCGGCGACCTCAAGCTGCAGACCATCGACGACATCCTCAACTCCTTCGACCTGGGCGGCATGGGCTACGCCTTCCTGGTCGACGACAAGGGCACGGTGTTCGTGCACCCGGACAAGAGCCTGGTACTGAAGAAACTCAGCGACCTGTTCCCGGGCGCCGCGCCGCGTCTGGAAGCGGGCCTGCAGAACGTGGTGGCGGCCGATGGCAGCGCGCGTATCGTCAGTTTTTTGCCGGTGCAGGGGCTGGCGGGCGTGCGCTGGTACGTCGGTCTGTCGGTCGATGAAAGCAAGGCGTTCGCGGCACTGCACGAATTCCGCATCTCGGCACTGACCTCCACGGTCATCGGGGTGATCGCCATCCTGCTGCTGCTCGGTGCGCTGATCCGCATTCTGTTGCGTCCGCTGCACGTGATGAGCCACGCCATGAGCGGTATCGCTGAGGGTGAGGGCGACCTGACTCAGCGCCTGAAGGTCGAGTCCGGCGACGAGTTCGGTGAGCTGGCCGGCGCCTTCAACCGCTTCGTCGAGCGTATCCACGAGTCGATCCGTGAAGTGGCTTCGGCCACCCGCGAGGTGCATGCCCGGGTCAGTACCGTGGTACAGGCCTCCAATGCGTCCATGGGTAATTCCAGCGAACAGGCGGCGCGCACCGACAGCGTCGCCGCGGCGATCAACGAGCTTGGCGCTGCGGCCCAGGAAATCGCCCGCAACGCTGCCGATGCCTCGGTGCAGGCCAGCGAGGCGCGCCGTGATGCCGAAGAAGGCCAGGGCATGGTCGAGCGTACACTGGGTTCGATGGGTGACCTCTCGGACAAGATCCAGGCCTCTGGCAGCCACATCGAGTTGCTCAGCGAGAAGAGCAACGACATCGGCCAGATTCTCGACGTGATCAAGGGCATTTCCGAGCAGACCAACCTGCTGGCGCTCAACGCCGCCATCGAAGCGGCGCGTGCCGGCGAGGCCGGTCGCGGCTTTGCCGTAGTGGCCGACGAGGTGCGCAACCTGGCTCAGCGTACGCAGAGCTCGGCCCAGGAAATCCAGCAGATGATCGAGCAGTTGCAGTCAGGCGCCCGTGACGCCGTGGCGACCATGGGCGAGAGCCGCCGCTTCAGCGACGACAGCGTGCGTATCGGTGGTCAGGCCGGCGAGAACCTGCGCGGCGTGACCCGCCGCATCGGCGAGATCGACGGCATGAACCAGTCCGTGGCTACCGCCACCGAGGAGCAGACCTCGGTGATCGAGAGCCTGAACATGGATATCACCGAGATCAACACACTGAACCAGGACGGCGTGCGCAACCTGCAGGCCAGCCTCAGCGCCTGTACCGAACTGGATCAGCAGGTCGGGCGGCTCAAGCAGCTGGTCGACAGCTTCCGCATCTGACACCCACTGCGCGGGTCCCAAATGGGGCCCGCGCTGCATTCAGATGCTGATTTGCGCCGGGCTGGGGCTGCTCGCCGACAGCTGGGTGACGATGGTCTGCTGCAGGCGTGCGCACAGCTCGGGGTCGGACAGCGGCTGGTTGTCGGCATCGGTGACGAAGAACACGTCCTCTACCCGTTCGCCAAGCGTGGCGATCTTGGCGTTTTGCACTGACAGGTCGAAGTCCAGGAAGATGCGCCCGATCTTGGCCAGCAGGCCCGGGCGATCCGGCGCGGTCAGCTCGACCACGGTGACCGGCCGCTGTGCATCGTTGTGAATGGTCACCTGGGGCGCGAAGGCGAAGTGCTTGAGCTGGCGCGGCACGCGGCGCTGGATGATGCTCGGGTACTCGTCCGGGTGCATCAGGGTGTCGATCAGGCTTTGGCGGATCTGCTGGATGCGCTTGGGGTTGTCGCCGATCGAGCCGCCTTCGGCCTCGAGCACGATGTAGGTGTCGAGGGTGAATTGGCTGGTGGAGGTGAGAATCCGCGCATCGTGAATGTTCAGGTTCAGCTGCGCCATGGCCGCTACCGTCACCGCGAAGAAGTCGTGCTGGTCCGGCGCGTAGATGAAGATCTGCGTGCCGCCCTCGAATTCACGCTGGGTGGTTTCCTTGATCAGCACCAGCGGGCCACCGTCATCGGGATGACGGAGGATGGCGTCGCTGTGCCAGGCCACGTCGCTGGCCGTGTGGCGGAGAAAGTAGTCGTCGCCCAGCTGCGACCAGAGTTGCTCGACGTCATCAGTATCGGTGCCGGCAGCGCTGAGGATCTCCAGCGCCGCCGCCTGGGTCAGGCGAATCTGCTCTTCGCGCTCTACCGGATTTTCCAGGCCGCGGCGCAGAGCGCTGCTGGTCTCGGTGTACAGCTGACGCATCAGGCTGGCACGCCAGGAATTCCACAGCGTCGGGTTGGTGGCGTTGATGTCGGCCACGGTGAGCACGTAGAGGTAGTCCAGGTGCGTCTGGTCGCCGACGAAAGCGGCGAAGTCGTTGATCACCTGCGGGTCGGACAGGTCCTTGCGCTGGGCGGTGGTCGACATCGCCAGGTGGTTCTGCACCAGCCAGACGATCAGCGCGGTGTCCCAGGCCGGCAGGTGATGACGCTGCCCAAAGGCTTCGGCATCCAGGGCGCCGATTTCCGAGTGATCACCACCGCGGCCCTTGCCTATGTCGTGGTACAGGCCGGCCAGGTAGATCAGCTCTGGCTTGGGCAGCTTGTCGATCAGTTGGCTAGCCAGGGGGAATTTTTCCGCCAGCTCCGGCCATTTGAATTTGCGTAGGTGCTTGATCAGGTTGAGCGTGTGGGCGTCGACCGTATAGATGTGGAACAGGTCGTGCTGCATCTGCCCGACGATATGGCCGAACTCCGGCAGGTAGCGGCCGAGGATGCCGTAGCGATTCATGCGCCGCAGGTTGCGGTGAATGCCCTGCTCGCACTTGAACAGCTCGATGAACAGGCTGGTGTTGCGGATATCGCGGCGAAATTCGTCGTCGATCAGGTAGCGGTGATCGCGCAGCAGGCGGATGGTGTCGGCGCACACGCCGTTGAGCTCGGGGTGCTGGGCCATCAGCACGAAGATCTCGATGATGGCGAACGGCGTGCGCTTGAAGACGTTGGCGTGGGTGACTTCGATGTAGCCGTCACGCACCTGGAAGCGGCTGTTGAGCGGCTGCACCGGCAGGTTTTCACCGGCGCGCAGGATCTCTTCCTCGAAGTGCTGGTTGATCAGGTCGCTCAGCTCGGCGATGGCCATCACCACGCGGTAGTACTTCTGCATGAAGCGCTCGATGGTACGCTTGGTGTCGCCCTCGTTGTAGCCGAGCAGCTCGGCAACCTTGCTCTGGTGATCGAACAGCAGCCGGTCTTCGGCGCGTCCGGCCAGCATGTGCAGGGCGTAGCGCACCTTCCAAAGAAACTCCTGGCTGGAGGCGAGCAGGGCGTATTCGCTTTCCAGCAGAAAGCCCTGGCCGACCATGGCATGCAAATTCAGCGTGCCGAAGTGCCGGCGCGCTACCCACAGAATGGTCTGGATATCGCGCAGACCGCCCGGCGAGCCCTTCACGTTGGGTTCCAGGTTGTACTCGGTGTCGTTGTACTTGGCGTGGCGGGCCTTCTGTTCGTCGCGCTTGGCTCGGTAGAAGGCCTTGCTCGGCCACATCTGGGCGGTGGAGGTCACCGTCTGCATGCGCTCGCGCAGGTGCTCGGGGCCGGCAATAGTGCGGCTTTCCATCAGGTTGGTGATGACGGTCAGGTCGGCGCGCGCCTCTTCGCCACACTCGGCCACCGAGCGCACGCTCTGGCCAACTTCCAGGCCGATGTCCCAGAGTAGGGTGAGAAAGCCTTCGATGGGTTCGCGGAAGGTTTCCTGATCGTCCCCGCCAAGCAGGATCAGCAGGTCGATATCGGAATAAGGGTGCAGCTCGCCGCGGCCGTAGCCGCCCACCGCCAGCAGGGCGATTTCCGCCTCGCTGCTCCAGGTGAAGCGGTTCCAGGCTTCGAGCAGGATCTGGTCGGTGAAACGGGCGCGGTCCTCGACCAGGCGGCGCACGTCGCGGTTATCGCGAAAACGCGCATCCAGCACCTCGTGGGCGCGGCTGATGGCTTTCTTGAAGGCGCCGATGGGGCTGGACTTGAGAGCCAGTTCCGCCTGGAACTGGCCACGATCGAACAATTCGGCGTCTGTCAGCGACATGCGGCGGCCTTCCTTATCTATGGGGCGAGCGAATCTCAGGCCGAGGTGCGGGCGATGGTGTCGTCGCTGCGCAGGGTGAAAATCTCGTAGCCATCAGCGGTGACCAACAGGGTGTGCTCCCACTGGGCGGACAGCTTGCGGTCCTTGGTGATGGCGGTCCAGCCATCGCCCAGTACGCGGGTTTCCGCTCGGCCCTGATTGATCATCGGCTCGATGGTGAAGGTCATGCCTTCCTTGAGCTCCATGCCGGTGCCGGCACGGCCGTAGTGCAGGATCTGCGGGTCTTCGTGGAACACCGAACCGATGCCGTGGCCGCAGAACTCGCGCACCACCGAAAAGCCATGTTTCTCGGCGTGCTTCTGAATCACTTCGCCGATGTCGCCCAGGCGTGCACCTGGACGCACCACTTCGATGCCTTTATAGAGGCATTCCTGAGTGACGCGCGACAGGCGCTCGGCCCACTCCGGCACTTTGCCGATATGGAACATGCGGCTGGTGTCGCCGAAGTAGCCATCCTTGATCACGGTGACGTCGATATTCATCACGTCACCTTCCTTGAGCGGCTTGTCGTTGGGGATGCCGTGACACACCACATGGTTGAGCGAGGTGCAGATGGATTTCGGAAAGCCCGGGCGACCCGGCGCTGCGCCGTAGTTGAGCGGGGCGGGAATGGCCTTCTGCACGTCGACGATATAGTTGTGGCAGATGGTGTTGAGTTCGTCCGTGGTAACGCCGGGTTTGACGTATTCGGCGATCATCTCCAGTACGTCGGCGGCCAGGCGACCGGCGATGCGCATTTTCTCGATTTCGTCGGGCGTCTTCAGGGTGACGGTCATGGTGATCTCGTAAGCTCGATAAAGGACGACATTCTAAGCTGCAGGCCACAAGCTGCAAGCCACAAGTGGACGCGGGGCGCCGATGCTGAGCTAGACTCAGCGGTCCGGGCACACGGCCTTAGCGCTTGTGTCTGGCTCTTGTAGCTTATGGCTGCTTGTTGTGGTATAAAACGCGCCGCTTTACGGGGTAGACCCCGAAAGCCTAAACCCCACACACGTATCGACACGATTTCCTGGGTGCCCGCAAGGGTTGGAAATTGGGATGCGTGGAGGCCTAACCCGACTTATCAAGGAACTATCATGTCCCAAGTCAATATGCGCGATATGCTGAAGGCCGGTGTGCACTTCGGCCACCAGACCCGTTACTGGAATCCGAAAATGGGCAAGTACATTTTCGGCGCGCGCAACAAGATTCACATCATCAACCTGGAAAAGACCCTGCCGATGTTCAACGACGCCCTGTCGTTCGTTGAAAAGCTGGCTGCTGGCAAGAACAAGATTCTGTTCGTCGGCACCAAGCGTTCCGCTGGCAAGATCGTTCGCGAAGAAGCGGCTCGTTGCAACTCGCCGTTCGTCGATCACCGCTGGTTGGGCGGCATGCTCACCAACTACAAAACCATCCGTGCCTCGATCAAGCGTCTGCGCGATCTGGAAGTGCAGTCCCAGGACGGTACCTTCAGCAAGCTGACCAAGGAAGAAGCCCTGATGCGCACCCGTGATCTGGAAAAACTGGATCGCAGCCTGGGCGGTATCAAGGACATGGGCGGTCTGCCGGACGCGCTGTTCGTCATCGACGTTGATCACGAGCGCATCGCGATCACCGAAGCCAACAAGCTGGGCATCCCGGTCATCGGCGTTGTCGATACCAACAGCAGCCCGGAAGGCGTTGACTACATCATTCCGGGTAACGACGACGCCATTCGCGCCATCCAGCTGTACATGGGTGCCATGGCCGACGCCGTGATCCGCGGTCGCAGCAACACCGGCGGCGCTACCGAAGAGTTCGTCGAAGAAGCGCCGGCTGCAGAAGCTGCCGAAGGCTAAGCGGTAACGCAGAGCATCTCGTGTTATGCGCTGCGCAAAAAGGGGGCTAGGCCCCCTTTTTGCCACTCACAGATTTGATCGCCCGCCATGCGGGTGATGGTTGAAGACCTACCAAGAGGATTTTCAAGATGGCAGAGATTACTGCAGCACTGGTCAAGGAACTGCGCGAGCGTACCGGCCAAGGCATGATGGAATGCAAAAAGGCCCTGGTTGCCGCTGGTGGCGACATTGAGAAGGCCATTGATGACATGCGCGCTTCGGGCGCCATCAAGGCGGCCAAGAAGGCTGGCAACATCGCCGCTGAAGGTTCCATCGCCGTTCGCGTCGAAGGCAACCGTGGTCTGATCATCGAAGTCAACTCGCAGACCGACTTCCTGGCCCTGCAGGACGACTTCAAAGCTTTCGTCAAGGAAAGCCTGGACGAAGCCTTCGAGAAGAACCTGACCGAAGCCGCTCCGCTGATCGCCTCGCGCGAATCCGCTCGTGAAGCCCTGGTTGCCAAGTGCGGCGAGAACGTCAACATCCGTCGTCTGACCGCTGTTTCCGGTGACACCGTTGGTGCCTACCTGCACGGCCACCGTATCGGCGTTCTGGTTGTCCTGAAAGGCGGCAACGACGAGCTGGCCAAGCACGTTGCCATGCACGTCGCCGCTTCCAATCCGGCCGTTGTTTCCCCGGATCAGGTTTCCGAGGAACTGGTTGCCAAGGAAAAGGAAATCTTCCTGCAGCTGAACGCCGAGAAGATCGCCGGCAAGCCGGAAAACATCGTCGAGAACATGGTCAAGGGTCGTATCGCCAAGTTCCTGGCTGAAGCCAGCCTGGTCGAGCAAGCCTTCATCATGGATCCGGAAGTCAAGGTCGGTGACCTGGTGAAGAAAGCCGGTGCCGAAGTCGTTTCCTTCGTTCGTTACGAAGTGGGCGAGGGCATCGAGAAGGCCGAGACCGACTTCGCTGCCGAAGTTGCTGCTCAGGTTGCTGCCAGCAAGCAGTGATAACTGCTTAGGTAGCGCCCCAGAAGAGGCTGCCCGCTCACGCGCGCGGCCTCTTTTTCAAAGGGGATTTTTTTCGAAACGACGGTTGGTGCCTGTGGCACTCACGGTCGTGAGTGCTGTCGAAGCGCTCGATATGCGAGCTACTCGGTTCGCAGGTTTTTCTTACGCCGCAGGAGAGATTGGTAATGGCTCAGCAGGTGAGTGGTCGTCAACCGCGCTACAAGCGCATTCTGCTCAAACTCAGCGGCGAGGCCCTGATGGGCTCCGAAGATTTCGGCATCGATCCCAAGGTGCTCGATCGCATGGCGCTGGAAGTCGGTCAGTTGGTCGGCATCGGCGTGCAAGTGGGTGTAGTGATCGGCGGTGGCAACCTGTTCCGTGGCGCTGCATTGAGCGCTGCCGGCATGGACCGCGTCACCGGTGACCACATGGGCATGCTGGCCACGGTGATGAACGCCCTGGCCATGCGTGACGCCCTGGAGCGCTCGAACATCCCTGCGCTGGTCATGTCGGCCATTTCCATGGTTGGCGTCACCGATCATTATGATCGCCGCAAGGCCATGCGCCATCTGAAGACCGGTGAGGTGGTGATCTTCGCCGCTGGCACTGGCAACCCGTTCTTCACCACCGACTCGGCCGCCTGCTTGCGCGGTATCGAGATCGACGCCGATGTGGTGCTGAAGGCAACCAAGGTCGATGGTGTGTACACTGCCGATCCATTCAAGGATCCGCATGCGGAGAAGTTCGATCGCCTCACCTATGACGAGGTGCTCGATCGCAAGCTGGGTGTGATGGATCTGACGGCCATTTGCCTGTGCCGTGATCACAACATGCCGCTGCGCGTTTTCAACATGAACAAGCCCGGTGCCCTGCTCAATGTCGTGGTGGGCGGCGCCGAAGGCACTCTGGTCGAGGAAGGTAAAGAATGATCAACGAAATCAAGAAGGACGCCCAGGCGCGCATGCAGAAGAGCCTGGAATCGCTGGCTCATGCATTCAGCCGCATTCGTACCGGTCAGGCTCACCCCAGCATCCTCAGTGGCGTGATGGTTCCGTACTACGGCGCCGACACCCCGCTCAACCAGGTTGCCAGCGTTACCGTCAAGGACTCGCGTACCCTGCAGGTCGTGGCCTTCGAGCGCAGCATGCTGAGCGCAGTCGACAAGGCCATCCAGAGCTCCGGTCTGGGCTTCAACCCGACCAACCTGGGCGAGCTGCTGCTGGTCACCATGCCGGCGTTGACCGAAGAAACCCGCCGCGGCTTCACCAAGCAGGCCCGTGATGCTGCCGAAGACGCCCGTGTTGCCGTGCGCAACATCCGTCGTGACGCCATGAGCCAGCTCAAGGATCTGGTGAAGGAAAAGGAAATCAGCGAAGACGAAGAGCGTCGCGCTGCTGACGACGTACAGAAGCTGACCGACAAGTTCGTGGGCGAAATCGACGTCGCCGTGAAGCAGAAAGAAGCGGACCTGATGGCCGTCTGACGGCCAGGAAGTCGCCATGGACAATTCCAAAGTCGGTGCCGTGATGGCCGTTCCACGGCACGTGGCGATCATTATGGATGGTAATAACCGCTGGGCGCGCAAACGCCTGTTGCCTGGCGTCGCCGGGCATAAGGCCGGCGTCGATGCGGTGCGAGCGGTCATCGAAGTGTGCGCCGATTCCGGCGTGGAAGTGCTGACCCTGTTCGCTTTCTCCAGTGAGAACTGGCAGCGCCCGGCCGATGAGGTCGGTGCGCTGATGGAGCTGTTCCTCAGTGCCCTGCGTCGCGAGGCGCGCAAGCTCGACGAGAACCGCATCAGCCTGCGCATCATTGGCGACCGTTCGCGCTTCCATCCCGAGCTGCAGGCCGCCATGCGGGAAGCCGAAGCGGCGACCGCCGGTGCGCCGGGCGAGCAGCGCTTCATTCTGCAGATCGCCGCCAACTACGGCGGTCAGTGGGATATCGCCCAGGCCGCGCAACGCCTGGCGCGTGAAGTGCAGGGCGGTCATCTGCAACCCGAGGACATCACCCCGCGTCTGTTGCAGGGTTGTCTGGCCACTGGTGAGCAGCCGCTGCCGGATCTGTGCATTCGCACGGGCGGTGAACACCGGGTCAGCAATTTCCTGCTCTGGCAGATGGCCTACAGTGAATTGTACTTCTCCGACCTGCTGTGGCCGGACTTCAAGCACGACGCCATGCGCGCAGCGCTGGCGGATTTCGCCAAGCGCCAGCGGCGTTTTGGCAAAACCAGTGAACAAGTCGAAGCCGAGGCCCGCGCCTGATGCTCAAGCAACGAATCATTACGGCGCTGATCCTGCTGCCGATCGCCCTGGCAGGTTTCTTCCTGCTCGAAGGTGGCGCATTCGCGCTGTTCATCGCCGTAGTGGTCGTGCTTGGTGCCTGGGAATGGGCCCGTCTGGCGGGCTTCGAGGCCCAGCCGCTGCGTGTTGCCTATGCCGCCCTGGTGGCGGTGCTGCTTTATCTGGTTTACGCCGCCCCCGCGCTGGCGCCTTGGCTGTTGGCCGTCGGTGTGCTGTGGTGGGCGTTCGCGACCTTTCTGGTGCTCAACTACCCGGATAGCAGTCGCTACTGGGGCGGTCTGCCGGGGCGCCTGGCGATAGGCCTGCTGATTCTGCTGCCGGCATGGCAAGGGCTGGTGGTGATCAAGCAGTGGCAGCTGGCCAACTGGCTAATCTTGGCGGTGATGGCGCTGGTCTGGGTGGCGGATATCGGCGCCTATTTCTCCGGCAAGCGCTTCGGCAAGCGCAAGCTGGCCCCGCAGGTCAGTCCCGGCAAGAGCTGGGAAGGCCTGATCGGTGGTCTGCTGCTCAGCCTGCTGCTGACCATCGTGGTCGGCGTTGTTCGTGATTGGTCGTTTACTCAGTTTCTGCAGGCGCTACCGGCCGCTGCTTTGGTGGTGCTGATCTCCGTGGTTGGTGACCTGACCGAGAGCATGTTCAAGCGTCAGTCCGGCATCAAGGACAGCAGCAATCTGCTGCCGGGGCATGGTGGGGTGCTCGACCGCATCGACAGCCTGACCGCCGCGGTGCCGGTGTTCGCCCTGCTGCTGTGGCTGGCTGGCTGGGGCACATTGTGAGCCAGGTTCAGCAGATCACCGTTCTTGGTGCAACCGGCTCAATCGGTCTCAGCACCCTCGATGTTATCGCTCGCCACCCGTCGCGTTACCAGGCTTTTGCCCTGACCGCTTTCACGCGGCTGGCCGAGCTGGAGGCGCTTTGCGTCATTCACCGGCCGCGTTTCGCCGTTGTAGCCGATGCCGTAGCGGCAGCCGATCTGCAAGCTCGCCTGCAGCAGGCTGGGCTGGATACTCGCGTATTGTCTGGCGAGGCCGGATTGTGCGAGGTTGCCGCCCATGCCGAGGTGGATGCCGTGATGGCTGCCATCGTCGGTGCGGCCGGGCTCAAGCCGACACTGGCTGCGGTCGAAGCCGGCAAGAAGGTACTGCTCGCTAACAAGGAAGCCCTGGTGATGTCTGGCGCGCTGTTCATGCGCGCGGTGCGTCAGAGTGGCGCCGTGCTGCTGCCGATCGACAGCGAGCACAACGCGATCTTCCAGTGCCTGCCTCAGGATTACGCCCGTGGTCTGCAGCCGGTCGGCGTGCGGCGTATCCTGCTCACCGCCTCTGGTGGCCCGTTTCGTCAGGCCTCGCCCGAGTCGCTGCACGCGGTAACGCCCGAGCAGGCCTGTGCTCACCCAAACTGGTCGATGGGCCGCAAGATTTCCGTCGACTCGGCGAGCATGATGAACAAGGGCCTGGAGCTGATCGAAGCCTGCTGGCTGTTCGATGCGCGCCCGGAGCAGGTCGAGGTGTTGATTCACCCGCAGAGCGTCATCCATTCGTTGGTTGATTACGTCGATGGTTCGGTGCTCGCTCAACTGGGTAATCCCGACATGCGCACGCCCATCGCCCATGCGCTGGCCTGGCCGCAACGCATCGACTCGGGTGTGGCGCCGCTGGATCTGCTCGCTGTGGCGCGTCTGGACTTCCAGGCGCCGGATGATGTTCGCTTCCCCTGTCTGCGCCTGGCCCGCGAGGCCGCCGAAGCAGGCGGCAGCGCTCCGGCCATGCTCAATGCCGCGAACGAAGTGGCGGTAGCGGCATTTCTCGAGCGGCGGATTCGCTTTACCGATATCGCGCGTATCATTGGCAGCGTTCTCGAGGCAGAACCTAGCGTTGCGGTGGACTGTCTCGATGCCGTGCTTGAAGCTGACCGCCGCGCGCGGGAGCTGGCCGGGCAATGGTTGAGTCGTGGAGAGGTGGCATGAGCGCACTCTATATGATCGTCGGTACCCTGATCGCCCTCGGGGTGCTGGTGACCTTTCATGAATACGGTCATTTCTGGGTTGCTCGCCGCTGTGGCGTCAAGGTGCTGCGCTTCTCCGTAGGTTTCGGCACGCCGCTGGTGCGCTGGCACGACCGTCAGGGCACCGAATTCGTGATCGCCGCCATCCCGCTGGGTGGCTATGTGAAGATGCTCGATGAGCGCGAAGGCGATGTGCCGCCGAAGTTGGCCGAGCAGTCGTTCAATCGCAAGACCGTCAAGCAGCGCTTCGCCATCGTCGCCGCTGGGCCCGCTGCCAACTTCGCCCTGGCCCTGGTGTTCTTCTGGCTGGTGGCCATGCTTGGCAGCCAACAGGTGCGCCCGGTCATTGGCGCCGTGGAGTCGGGCAGCCTGGCTCAGGTCGCTGGCCTGCAGGCCGGTGAGGAAATCGTTTCGGTCAACGGTAAGGCGGTCACCGGCTGGTCGGCGGTCAACCTGCAGTTGGTACGCCGCCTCGGCGAAAGCGGCGAGCTGCTGATCACCACCCGCCATCCTGATGGTGGAGCCGATACTCCGCACCGCGTCGAGCTGGACAACTGGCTGCGCGGCGCCAATGAGCCGGATCCGATTGCCTCGCTGGGTATCCGCCCGTGGCGGCCAAGCCTCGAGCCAGTTCTCGCCGAGTTCGACCCTGAAGGGCCGGCCCAGGCCGCCGGCTTGCGCATTGGAGATCGCCTGCTGGCGCTCGACGATCAGCCGCTGAGCGACTGGCAGGATCTGGTCGATCGTGTGCGCGGGCTGCCGGGCAAGTCGGTATCCATTGCGCTGGAGCGCGATGGGCAGCGTTTGGAGGTGCCCGTCACCTTGGCCGCGAAAGGCGAGGGCGAGGCGGCGACTGGCTACCTCGGCGCCGGCGTGGCAGCGGCTCAGTGGCCGCCTGAAATGCTCCGTGAAGTCAGCTACGGCCCGCTGCAGGCGGTCGGTGAAGCGGGTGCACGCACCTGGACGATGAGCCTCCTGACTCTCGATTCACTGAAGAAAATGCTCTTCGGTGAGCTCTCGGTAAAAAACTTGAGTGGGCCGATAACCATTGCTAAAGTGGCGGGCGCTTCGGCCGAGTCGGGCCTTGGGGACTTTTTGAATTTCCTCGCGTACCTGAGCATCAGCCTGGGCGTTCTCAATTTGCTGCCCATCCCGGTTCTGGATGGCGGACATCTGCTTTATTACTTGGTCGAGTGGGTGCGAGGCCGCCCGCTTTCGGAACGGGTGCAGGGTTGGGGGATGCAGATTGGTATCAGCCTGGTGATCGGGGTGATGCTGTTGGCTCTGGTCAACGACCTTGGTCGCCTGTGAGCTCAGCTGAATTATATATCTTTCGTCTCGAACGACTGATTTCTTATCGTTAGTTGGAATAAGAAAGGACTTCATGAAACGTCTGCTGCTACCTGCGGTTCTTTCCGCATTGATGATCGCCGAAGTTCACGCCGAGTCCTTCACCATCTCCGATATTCGCGTTAACGGCCTGCAGCGCGTTTCCGCGGGCAGCCTGTTTGGCGCACTGCCTCTGAACGTTGGCGAGTCGGCCGACGACCGTACGCTTACCGAAGCGACGCGCGAACTATTCAAAACCGGTTTCTTCCAAGACATCCAGCTCGGCCGCGACGGCAACGTGCTGGTCATTACCGTTGTCGAGCGTCCGTCGATCTCCAGCATCGAGATCGAAGGCAACAAGGCCATCAGCACCGATGACCTGATGAAGGGCTTGAAACAGTCCGGCCTCGACGAAGGTGAAATCTTCCAACGCGCGACTCTGGAAGGCGTGCGTAACGAATTGCAACGTCAGTACGTGGCCCAGGGCCGTTATTCCGCCGAAATCGACGCCGAAGTGATTCCGCAGCCGCGCAATCGCGTGGCGCTGAAGATCAACATCAACGAAGGCAGCGTCGCGGCCATTCAGCACATCAACGTGGTCGGCAACAAGGTCTTCTCTGATGAAGAGTTGCAGGATCTGTTCGAGCTGAAAACTACCAACTGGCTGTCCTTCTTCAAGAACGATGACAAGTACGCCCGCGAGAAGCTCTCCGGTGACCTGGAGCGTTTGCGTTCCTATTATCTGGACCGCGGCTACATCAACATGGATATCACCTCTACCCAGGTATCCATCACTCCGGACAAGAAGCACGTCTACATCACCGTCAACGTCGACGAGGGTGAAAAGTACACCGTTCGCGACGTGAAGCTGTCCGGCGACCTCAAGGTGCCGGAAGAAGAAGTACGCGCGTTGCTGCTGGTCAAGGAAGGTCAGGTGTTCTCCCGCAAGGTGATGACTTCCACCAGCGAACTGATCACGCGTCGCCTGGGCAACGAGGGCTACACCTTCGCCAACGTCAACGGTGTGCCAGAGCCGCACAACGATGACAACACCGTATCCATCACTTTCGTCGTGGATCCGGGCAAGCGTGCCTACGTCAATCGCATCAACTTCCGCGGTAACACCAAGACCGAAGACGAAGTACTGCGTCGCGAAATGCGCCAGATGGAAGGCGGCTGGGCTTCGACCTATCTGATCGACCAGTCGAAGACGCGTTTGGAGCGTCTGGGCTTCTTTAAGGAAGTCAACGTCGAGACCCCTCAGGTGCCGGGCACCGATGACCAGGTCGACGTCAACTACAGCGTCGAGGAGCAGGCATCGGGCTCGATCACCGCCAGCGTGGGCTTTGCCCAGAACGCCGGTCTAATCCTCGGCGGCTCGATTACCCAGAACAACTTCCTGGGTAGCGGTAACCGCGTCAGCATTGGCCTGACCCGCAGCGAATACCAGAGTCGCTACAACTTCTCCTATACCGATCCGTACTGGACCGAAGATGGCGTGAGCCTGGGCTACAACGCCTTCTACCGCACCACCGACTACGACAAGCTCGATGTGGACGTGTCCAGCTACTCGGTCGACAGCCTTGGTGCCGGCATCAATATCGGTTACCCGATCAGCGAGACCTCGCGCCTGACATATGGGCTGACCGTACAGCAGGACGAGATCAACACCGGCCGCTATACCGTCGACGAGATCTTCGACTTCACCCGCCAGGAAGGCGACAAGTACCTCAACTTCAAGGCGTCTGCCGGCTGGTCGGAGTCGACCCTCAACCGTGGCGTGCTGGCCAACCGTGGCCACTCGCAGAGCCTGGTATTCGAAACCACGGTGCCGGGTAGCGACCTTTCGTTCTACAAAATCGATTACCGCGGCCAGATCTTCAAGCCGCTGACCGATACCTACACCATGCGCTTCCATACGCAGCTGGGTTACGGCGGCGCCTTCGGTTCCACCAGCAAGCTGCCGTTCTACGAGAACTACTACGCCGGTGGTTTCAACTCTGTGCGAGGCTTCAAGGACAGCAGCCTGGGCCCGCGCAGTACACCGAGTACTGGTCAAAATGGCACGGCGCGTGACCCGGATCAGGATCCGTTGCCGTTCGGTGGTAACGTACTGATCCAGGGTGGTGCCGAATTGCTGTTCCCGATGCCATTCGTCAAGGACCAGCGCTCGCTGCGTACTGCGCTGTTCTGGGATGTGGGTAACGTCTTCGATACAGACTGCAGCGCTGGTCAGAAGCGCCGTGGCGACAGCTGCGACATCGATTTCGGCAACCTGGCCAGCTCTGTGGGTGTTGGCGTCACCTGGATCACGGCACTCGGTCCGCTGAGCTTCAGCCTGGGCATGCCGATCAAGAAACCGGATGATGCCGATACCCAGGTGTTCCAGTTCTCCCTCGGTCAGACGTTCTAAGCGTCTGCTCATGAATCAAGACAGTTTTCTGCAGGAGTTGCACCGTGCGTAAGTTGATTAAACTGGCTCTGTTAAGCGTCACCATGCTGGCTACCCCGGCCTTCGCGGAAATGAAGATCGCGGTGCTCAACTACCAGATGGCTCTGCTCGAGTCGGACGCTGCCAAGCGTTACGCCGTCGATGCCGAGAAGAAATTCGGTCCGCAGCTGAACAAGCTCAAGACCCTGGAAAGCGACGCCAAGCGCATTCAGGACCGCATCGTCAAAGACGGTGAGAAGATGCAGACTGCCGAACGCGAGCGACTCGAGCTGGACTTCAAGCAAAAGGCCCGTGACTTCCAGTTCCAGTCCAAGGAGCTGAACGAAGCCAAGGCCGTCGCTGATCGCGACATGCTCAAGAAGCTCAAGCCTAACCTGGACAAGGCCGTTGAAGAGGTCATCAAGAATGGCAACTTCGACCTCGTGCTCGAGCGTGGCGCCGTCATCGATGTGAAACCGCAATTCGACATCACCCGCCAGGTGATCGAGCGCATGAACCAGATGCGTTGATGATGTCCACACCGGTATTCACGCTCGGCCAGTTGGCCGAGCAGCTGGGCGCCACCTTGCGTGGCGTGGCTGATCAGACAGTCGACGGGCTGGCAACCTTGCAGGATGCCGGCCCGTCTCAGCTGACGTTCCTGTCGAATGCGCAGTACCGCAAGCATCTGGCCAGCTGCCAGGCCGCTGCTGTGTTACTCACCGCGGCGGATGCCGAAGGCTTCAGCGGTAATGCGCTGGTGGTTGCCAATCCCTATTTGGCCTACGCCTCGCTTTCCCATCTGTTCGATCGCAAGCCCAAGGCGCAGCCTGGCGTTCATCCCACCGCCGTGGTGGCTGATGACGCTCAGATCGATACTACTGCTGCGATCGGTCCTTACGCAGTGATCGAAACGGGCGCGAAGATCGCCGCCGGCGTGACCATTGGCGCCCACTGCGTGATCGGCGCGCGTTCGCAGATTGGCGAGGGTGGCTGGTTGGCGCCGCGGGTTACCCTGTATCACGACGTGCATATCGGCAAGCGGGTGGTCATCCAGTCCGGTGCGGTTATCGGTGGCGAGGGCTTCGGCTTCGCCAACGAGAAGGGCGTGTGGCGCAAGATTGCGCAGATCGGCGGCGTCAGCATCGGCGACGATGTGGAAATCGGCGCCAACACCACGCTCGACCGTGGTGCGCTGTCCGATACGCGTATCGGCAACGGCGTGAAGCTGGATAACCAGATCATGATCGCGCACAACGTGCAGGTCGGCGACAACACGGCGATGGCCGCCTGCGTCGGTATTTCCGGCAGTACCTCGATCGGCAAGAACTGTATGATCGCCGGCGGCGTAGGCATGGTCGGCCATATCGACGTGTGTGACGGCGTATTCGTGACCGGCATGACCATGGTCACCCGCTCGATCACCGAGCCCGGCGCCTATTCCTCGGGCACCGCCATGCAACCTGCAGCCGAGTGGAAGAAAAGCGTGGCGCGCATCCGCCAGCTGGACGACATGGCGCGGCGTGTGAAGCAGTTGGAAAAACAGCTGGCCGCCGTGACCTCGAGCGGGAATGCCTCATCTGATGCCTGAGCCAATGGCTGGCTCTTTCTCTTTATTACGGGCTTCTCTGGAAATGATGGAAATCAACGAAATTCGCGAGTACTTGCCGCACCGTTATCCGTTCCTGCTGGTGGACCGGGTCACGGATCTGGACCTGGAAGGCAAGTGCGTTCGTGCCTACAAGAATGTCAGCGTCAACGAGCCATTCTTCAACGGCCACTTTCCCGAGCACCCGATCATGCCAGGCGTGCTCATCATCGAAGCCATGGCGCAGGCCGCCGGTATCCTCGGCTTCAAGATGATGGATGTGAAGCCAGCCGATGGCACGCTCTACTACTTCGTCGGCTCCGATAAGCTACGCTTCCGTCAACCGGTCGTGCCCGGTGACCAGCTGATCCTCGAGGCCAAGTTCCTCAGCAGCAAGCGCAGCATCTGGAAGTTCGAATGCAAGGCCACGGTCGATGGCAAGGAAGTGTGCTCGGCCGAAATCATCTGTGCGGAACGCAAGTTATGAGTTTGATTGACCCTCGTGCCATCATCGATCCCAGCGCCAAGCTGGCCGACGACGTCGTCGTCGGCCCTTGGTCGATCATTGGGCCCGACGTAGAAATTGGCGAGGGCTGCGTGCTGGGTCCCAATGTGATCATCAAGGGCCCTACCCGGATCGGGAAGCACAACAAGATCTACCAGTTCGCCTCGCTCGGTGAAGACACCCCGGATCGCAAGTACAAGGGCGAGCCTACCCGCCTGGTCATCGGTGATCACAACATCATCCGTGAAGGCGTGACCATGCATCGCGGCACCATTCAGGATCGTGACGAAACCACCATCGGTGACCACAACCTGATCATGGCCTATGCCCATATCGGTCACGACAGCGTGGTCGGCAATCACTGCATTCTGGTCAACAACGTGGCTCTGGCCGGCCATGTGCACATCGGCGACTGGGCTATCCTGTCCGGTTACACTCTGGTGCACCAGTTCTGCCATATCGGCGCGCATGCCTTTGCCGGCATGGGGGCGGCGATCGGCAAGGACGTCCCGGCTTATGTGACGGTATCCGGCAACCCGGCCGAAGCGCGCAGCATGAACTTCGAAGGCCTGCGCCGTCGTGGATTCAGTGCGGAGTCGATGCAGGCGTTGCGCCGCGCCTACAAGATCGTCTATCGCCAGGGCTTCACCATCGAAGAGGCGCTGGTCGAGCTGGAAGAAGTAGCTGCCCAGTTTGCCGAAGTGGCGGTTTTCCGTGATTCGATCCTGACCTCCAGCCGCGGCATTACCCGCTGAATCATGGCTGAGGTATTGCGTGTCGCGCTGGTCGCCGGCGAGGCATCGGGCGACATTCTCGGTTCCGGCCTCATGCAAGCGCTCAAGGCGCAGCACCCGAACGTCGAGTTCATCGGTGTTGGCGGACCGCGTATGCAGGCTGAGGGGCTGGTCAGTGATTTTCCGATGGAACGCCTGGCGGTCATGGGGCTGGTCGAGGTGTTGGGCCGACTGCCTGAATTGCTGTCGCGCCGCCGCCGCCTGATCGCCAGCCTGATCGAGCGTAAGCCCGACGTATTTATTGGCATCGATGCGCCGGATTTCAGCTTGGGTGTCGAGCTCAAGTTGCGGCAGGCCGGCATTCGCACCGTGCACTACGTCAGCCCCTCTGTGTGGGCGTGGCGGCAGAAACGCGTGTTGAAGATTCGCGATGCCTGCGACCTGATGCTGACCCTGTTTCCCTTCGAGGCGCAGTTCTACGAGGCGCATCAGGTGCCGGTCTGCTTCGTCGGCCATCCGCTGGCTGATGCGATTCCGCTACAGGCTGATCGCGCCGCCGCCCGTGAACAGCTGGGCTTGCCCCTTGACCTACCGGTCATCGCATTGTTGCCCGGCAGCCGCGGTGGCGAGGTTGCGCGCCTGGGTAGTCTGTTTCTCGATGCCGCCGAGCGCCTGCGTGCGCTGCGTCCGGGCGTGCGTTTCGTGTTGCCCTGTGCCAGCGCCGAACGTCGCCAGCAGCTGGAGCAGATGCTGATCGGCCGTGATCTGCCGCTGCACTTGCTCGACGGCCGCTCACACGACGCGCTGGCAGCCTGCGATGCAGTGTTGATCGCCTCTGGAACCGCTACGCTCGAAGCGCTGCTCTACAAGCGGCCGATGGTGGTGGCTTACCGCGTCGCGCCGATGACCTTCCGCATTCTCAAGCGGCTGGTGAAGAGCCCGTACATCTCGCTGCCCAATCTGCTCGCCCAGCGCCTGCTGGTGCCCGAGCTGATTCAGGATGCCGCCACGCCCGAAGCGCTGGCTCAGACCGTTTCACCGCTGCTGGTCGACGGTGAAGTGCAGACCGAAGGTTTCGATGCCATTCACCGCACCCTGCGCCGTGACGCTTCCCAGCGTGCCGCGGCTGCCGTGCTCGGTCTGCTGGGGCGTGGCTGATGCAGCTGGGCCTGGATTTCGCTACCGTCGAGGAGTTGGTCGCTGGCGTCGACGAGGTCGGCCGTGGCCCGCTGTGTGGTGCGGTGGTAACCGCTGCGGTGATCCTCGACCCGGCACGGCCGATTCTCGGGCTCAACGACTCCAAGAAGCTGACCGAAGCGCGGCGTGAAAAGCTGTTCGACGAGATCCGTGAAAAGGCGTTGGCCTGGTGCATCGCCCGCGCGGAAGTAGAAGAGATCGATCGCCTGAATATTCTGCATGCCACCATGCTGGCCATGCAGCGCGCGGTCGAGGGCCTGAGTGTAACGCCGAAGCTGGCGCTGATCGACGGTAACCGCTGTCCGAAACTCTCGGTGCCCAGTGCGCCGGTGGTCGGCGGCGATGCCCAAGTGCCGGCCATCGCTGCGGCCTCGATCCTCGCCAAGGTTAGTCGCGATCGCGAAATGCGCGAGCTAGATGCACTCTACCCGGGTTACGGCATCGCACTGCACAAGGGCTACCCGACGCTCGTTCATCTCGAGGCCCTCACCCGTTTGGGCCCGACTCCCATCCACCGGCGCTCCTTCGCGCCGGTACGTCGCCTGCTGGAAGCCGCGAGCGGCAACTGAGCGTACTCAGGCCGCTGTCGATCCTTCCAGTTACGGTACAATCAGCGTTTTGTCGCTTTTCCTGCAGGGCTTCTTCATGGCTGTTTCCTTCGTTCATCTTCGCCTGCACACCGAATACTCCCTTGTCGATGGCCTGGTTCGCGTCAAGCCACTGGTCAAGGCCGTGGCTGGCGGCGGCATGCCCGCCGTGGCGGTCACCGACATGAGCAACATGTGCTCGCTGGTGAAGTTCTACAAAGCGGCCATGGGCGCCGGCATCAAGCCGATCTGCGGTGCCGACATCTGGCTGGCCAGCGCCTACGAAGATGGCCCGCTGACGCGTATGACTCTCTTGGCGATGAACCCCAAGGGCTATCGCAACCTGACCGAACTGATCTCGCGCGGTTGGAGCGAGGGGCAGAGCAATGACCTGGTGATCATCCAGCGCGACTGGGTCAAGGAAGCCAGCGAAGGGCTGATCGCCCTGTCCGGCGCCAAGGAGGGCGAGATCGGCCATGCGCTGCTCGATGGCGAGCTGGCCAAGGCCGAAGCGCTGCTGCAGGAGTGGCTGGCGGTGTTCCCCGAGCGCTTTTACCTCGAAGTGCAGCGCACCAGTCGCGTCAACGACGAAGAGCACGTGCACGCCGCCGTTGCCCTGGCCGACAAGACCGGCGCGCCGCTGGTGGCCACCAACGACGTGCGCTTTCTCAAGCAGAGCGATTTCGAAGCCCACGAGACCCGCGTGTGCATCGGCGAAGGCCGCATCCTCGACGACCCGCGCCGCCCGCGGATCTACTCCGACCAGCAGTACCTGAAATCGCCAGAGGAAATGGCCGAGCTGTTCAGCGACCTGCCGGACGCGCTGCAGAACACCGTCGAGATCGCCAAGCGCTGCAACATCGACGTGCAGCTGGGCAAATACTTCCTGCCGGATTTCCCGGTACCGGAAGGCATGACCATCGACGAGTATTTCCGCAAGGTTTCGTTCGACGGCCTCGAGGAGCGCCTTGAGGTCCTGTTGCCCAAGGACACGCCGGATTACGACGCCAAGAAGCAGGTGTACATCGACCGGCTGAATTTCGAGCTGGATATCATCATCCAGATGGGCTTCCCCGGTTACTTCCTGATCGTTATGGACTTCATCCAGTGGGCCAAGAGCAACGGCGTGCCAGTGGGGCCGGGCCGTGGTTCAGGTGCCGGTTCGCTGGTGGCCTACGTGCAGAAGATCACCGACCTCGATCCGCTGGCCTACGACCTGCTGTTCGAGCGCTTCCTCAACCCCGAGCGGGTCTCCATGCCCGACTTCGACGTCGACTTCTGCATGGACGGTCGTGACCGGGTCATCGATTACGTGGCCGAGAAGTACGGGCGTAATGCGGTGAGCCAGATCATCACCTTCGGCTCCATGGCGGCCAAGGCGGTAGTGCGCGACGTGGCGCGGGTACAGGGCAAGTCCTACGGCTTGGCGGATCGTCTGTCGAAGATGATCCCCTTCGAAGTCGGCATGACGCTGGAAAAGGCCTTTGAAATGGAAGAGCCGCTGCGCGACTTCCTCAAGGTCGACGAGGAGGCTGCCGAGATCTGGGACATGTCCCTCAAGCTCGAAGGCATCGTGCGTGGTACCGGCAAGCACGCCGGGGGCGTGGTGATCGCGCCGACCAAGCTGACCGATTTCGCGCCGATCGCCTGTGACGAGGAGGGCGCCGGCCTGGTGACTCAGTTCGACAAGGACGACGTTGAGCAGGCAGGTCTGGTGAAGTTCGACTTCCTCGGCCTGCGCACCCTGACCATCATCAAGTGGGCACTGGAAACCATTCACCGCGACCAGCGCGCGGCCGGCGTCGCCGAAGAGGATCTGGTCAACATCGACTTCATTCCACTCGATGACAAGCCGACTTACCAGATGCTGCAGAAAGCCGAAACCACGGCAGTCTTCCAGCTCGAATCGCGCGGCATGAAGGAGCTGATCAAGAAGCTCAAGCCCGACTGCCTGGAGGACATGATCGCACTGGTGGCGCTGTTCCGCCCCGGTCCGCTGCAGTCCGGCATGGTGGACGACTTCATCAACCGTAAGCACGGCCGCGCCGAGCTATCCTACCCGCACCCTGATTACCAGTACGCGGGCCTGGAACCGGTGCTCAAGCCGACGTACGGGATCATCCTCTATCAGGAACAGGTCATGCAGATCGCCCAGGTAATGGGCGGTTATACCCTGGGCCAGGCGGACATGTTGCGCCGCGCCATGGGCAAGAAGAAGCCCGAGGAAATGGCCAAGCAGCGTGGCGGCTTCATCGAAGGTTGTGCCAACAACGGCATCGATGCCGATCTGGCGGGCAACATCTTCGATCTGGTGGAAAAGTTCGCAGGCTACGGCTTCAACAAATCCCACTCCGCCGCTTACGGCTTGGTGTCCTACCAAACCGCCTGGCTGAAGGCGCATTACCCGGCGCCATTCATGGCCGCGGTGCTGTCGGCGGATATGCACAACACCGACAAGGTGGTGATCCTCATCGAGGAATGCCGCAGCATGAAGCTGCGCATCGATCCGCCGGATGTGAACGCTTCGGAGTTCAAGTTCACCGTCAGCCACGACGCGAACCAGACCCAGCGCATCCTCTATGGCCTCGGTGCAGTCAAGGGCGTGGGCGAAGGCCCGGTGGAAGCCATCGTCGAAGCGCGTCAGGACGGCCCGTTCAAGAACCTGTTCGACTTCTGCTCGCGCGTCGACCTCAAACGCATCAACAAACGGACCATGGAAGCGCTGATTCGCAGCGGCGCGCTGGATCGCCTGGGCCCGCACTTCCACGACGAGATCAAAGCCTACCAGGCTAATATCGACCGCAACCGCGCCGTGCTGCTGGCGGCGATGGAAGAAGCCGTGCAGGCCGCCGAGCAGACTGCGCGCAGCCATGACAGTGGCCATATGGACCTGTTCGGAGGCGTATTCGCCAGCCCCGAGGCGGATGTCTACGCCAACCACCGCAAGGCGCGCGAGCTGTCCCTCAAGGAGCGCCTCAAGGGCGAGAAGGACACCCTGGGTCTGTATCTGACCGGCCACCCGATCGACGAATACGAAAGCGAAGTGCGGCGGTTCGCCCGCCAGCGCATCGTCGACCTCAAGCCGGCTCGCGACACCCAGACCATCGCCGGTCTGATCGTCAACCTGCGGGTGATGAAGAACAAGAAAGGCGACAAAATGGGCTTCATCACCCTGGACGACCGTTCTGGGCGCATCGAGGCCTCGCTGTTCGCCGATGCCTTCGCCAGCAACCAGGCGCTGCTGCAGAGTGACGCCCTGGTGGTGGTGGAGGGTGAGGTCAGTAACGACGACTTCTCCGGTGGCATGCGTCTGCGCGCCAAACGGGTGATGAGCCTGGAAGAAGCGCGCACCGGCCTGGCCGAAAGCCTGCGGGTCAAGGTGCAGGCCGCGGCGCTCAAGGGCGACCGGCTGCGCTGGCTGGGCGAGCTTTGCCAACGCCATCGCGGGGCTTGTCCGATCACCCTGGATTACACCGGTGCCGATGCCAAAGCCCTGCTGCAGTTTGGCGAAGAGTGGCGAATCGACCCGGCCGACAGCTTGATTCAAGCGTTACGTGACCAGTTCGGGCGAGACAACGTCTTCCTGCAATACCGCTGATATGGCGGCGCTGAAAAGGTAGGGCTCAGGCCACGTCTTTTCAGCCCTGACACTGCATGTTTGCCCCTGGTGTGCGCAAATCTTATGATTTGCCGCCGTGCGAATGCCTGGCGCATTTGCCGGCATTTTCGCCGGAAGTGCACTGCAGGTGTCGACCTGAAGGCGCCTGTTCCTATAAGGTAGGCGCCAATTGGATACACGCTCCCCGGCCCTTTTGGCCGTCGACGCATGACGGATGCCTATGAACCCGAATTATCTCGATTTCGAACAGCCGATTGCCGACCTGCAAGCCAAGATCGAAGAGCTTCGTCTGGTCGGTAACGACAACTCCCTGAACATCGGCGACGAAATTGCCCGCCTGCAGGACAAGAGCAGCACGCTCACCGAGAGCATCTTCAGTAATCTGACCAGCTGGCAGATCGCTCGCCTCGCGCGCCACCCGCAGCGTCCGTACACCCTGGACTACCTGCAACACATCTTCACCGAGTTCGACGAGTTGCATGGCGACCGCCACTTCTCCGACGACGCCGCCATCGTGGGTGGCGTTGCCCGTCTGAATGGCCAGCCGGCGATGGTCATCGGCCATCAGAAGGGGCGTGAGGTACGTGAGAAGGTGCGTCGCAATTTCGGCATGCCCCGCCCGGAAGGCTACCGCAAGGCCTGTCGCCTGATGGAAATGGCCGAGCGCTTCAAGATGCCGATCCTGACCTTCATCGACACCCCGGGCGCCTACCCGGGTATCGATGCCGAGGAGCGTGGCCAGAGCGAGGCGATCGCCTGGAACCTGCGTGTCATGGCGCGCCTGAAAACGCCGATTATCTCCACCGTGATTGGTGAGGGTGGTTCCGGCGGTGCACTGGCCATTGGCGTGTGCGACAACCTCAACATGCTCGAATACTCGACCTATGCGGTGATCTCGCCGGAAGGCTGCGCTTCGATTCTGTGGAAGACCGCCGAGAAAGCGCCGGATGCTGCCGAAGCCATGGGCATTACCGCCGAGCGCCTGAAAGGCCTGGGTATCGTCGACAAGGTGATTGCCGAGCCGCTGGGTGGTGCACACCGTGATCCGGCCGCTGCCGCCGAATCGATCCGTCAGACGCTGGCCGCTCAGCTCGAGGACCTTCGCAAGCTCGACACCGACGCGCTGCTGGCCCGTCGCTACGAGCGCCTGATGAGCTACGGTATCGCCTGATGCCGCTTCACTCCGCAAGCAGGCCAATCGCCTCGATGGCCGCCATGCTTGCGGGGTTGCTCCACTGATCTGTCCAATGTCTCTCGAATCCGCAGTGCTTGCACGCCTTGCGGCCTGGCGTGATGCGCCGTGCTGGCGGGTAGCCTTTTCCGGCGGCCTCGATTCCACCGCTCTGCTACATATTCTCGCCACGTCGGCGCAGCGCCGCGAGCTGCCGCCCATTCGCGCCGTTCACATCCATCATGGGTTGCAGGCGGTGGCCGAGCAATGGCCTGCTCACTGTCAGCGAATTTGCGATGAGCTGGGTGTTCCCCTGGATATCGTGACTGTGCAGGTAGCGCCTGGAGCGAGCCTGGAGCGTGCGGCGCGTGAGGCGCGCTACGCAGCGTTTTCCGATTTGATGGCGGCGGACGAAGTGCTTTTGCTGGCCCAGCATCAGGATGACCAGGCGGAAACCCTGCTTTATCGGCTGCTGCGTGGCGCCGGTGTGCGCGGGCTGGCGGCGATGGCGCAGAGTCGTTCATTGGGTGCGGGGCATGCGGTCAGACCGCTGCTGGAGGTGCCTCGCAAGACGCTGGAAGCCTACGCCGCTCGTCATGGGCTGCAGTGGGTGGAAGACCCCTCGAACGACGACAGCGGTTTCGCCCGCAACTTTCTGCGTCGAGACATCCTGCCGCAGCTGGCCGGTCATTGGCCCGGTGCACCGGCGGTACTGGCCCGCGCCGCGGCGCATCAGGCTGAGGCTCACGGGTTGCTGCGGGATCTGGCGGAAATCGATCTTGAGCGCTGTCGCGGGCAGCTGGAGATTTCCTGGCTGGGTACTCCCTGTGTGGATCTGTCGGCGCTGCGCCAGCTCACCGAGGCGCGGCAGCGCAACCTGCTCAGGCACTGGCTGGACAATGAAACACGTATGCCGGACAGCCGGCATTGGCAGGGCTGGGCGGATCTGCGTGATGCTGCCGCCGATGCGTCGCCCGTGTGGCGGCTGGAAAGCGGCGAGCTGCGCCGCCATGGCGATCAGCTGCTGTGGCTTGGCGAAGCATGGGGCGCGCCATGGGTGAGCCAGGAGCAACCTTGGCCTAATGGTGAACGCCCGCTCGAGCTGCCCGGCAACGGCATCGTTGCCTTTGCCGGGCCAGTTCCCGATGGGCGGCTGAGCATCGCTTATCGGCAGGGCGGGGAGGTGCTCGACCTTCCAGGGCGTGGCCGGCGTGATCTGAAAAAGTTGCTTCAGGAAGCTGGCGTGCCTGAGTTCATCCGCCCGCGGCTGCCGCTGTTGAGGCGTGATGGCCAGGTCGTCGCGGTGGCCAATTTGCGGCTGGATCCTTCTGGCGCAGAACTGCGCTGGCAATTCTCATCGGTGGTGACGCCTGTTAGGGCGTGGTAACGCCGGTCGTAGTTTTTGCTCGGCGCTAACTCGCTGATTTGTTGAAAGTTATCCCCGGCTCGGAAGTTACACCGGTAGCCGTTTTCGAGCCGTACCAGCTTGCCGTTCTTCCCCCCTCAGGACCTTTCCGGTAGACTACGCTCCCGTCTCTATTCAGGTATTCGCTGCTTCTTCCGGAAGCGGTGGATGTTTGCTATTTGCCGGCATGGTTCGCCATGTTTGCTAAGGTGAACCAAGGCCTTCTCTGCTCCCCGGCGGCACGACCGCCACTGCTGACTTCTTAGGGTTTTTCATGACGCGCTTCATTTTCGTCACGGGTGGTGTTGTTTCTTCATTGGGGAAAGGCATCGCCTCGGCATCCTTGGCGGCAATCCTGGAGGCGCGGGGCCTGAAGGTCACGATGCTCAAACTGGATCCGTACATCAACGTCGATCCGGGCACCATGAGCCCGTTCCAGCATGGTGAGGTGTTCGTCACCCACGATGGCGCCGAGACCGACCTGGACCTGGGTCACTACGAGCGTTTCATCCGCACCACCATGACCAAGAGCAACAACTTCACCACCGGCCGCGTTTACGAAGACGTACTGCGCAAGGAGCGCCGTGGTGACTACCTGGGTGCGACCATCCAGGTCATTCCGCACATCACCGACGAGATCAAGCGCCGCATCATCAAGGGTGCTGGTGATGCTGATGTCGCCATGGTCGAGATCGGTGGTACGGTCGGTGACATCGAATCCCAGCCGTTCCTAGAGGCGATCCGCCAGCTGCGCGTGGAAGTGGGCGCCAAGCGCGCCATGCTGATGCACCTTACCCTGGTGCCCTACATCGCCACCGCCGGCGAGACCAAGACCAAGCCGACCCAGCACTCGGTCAAGGAGCTGCGCTCCATCGGCCTGCAGCCTGACGTGCTGGTGTGCCGCTCCGATCATCCGATCGACGTATCGTCGCGTCGCAAGATCGCCCTGTTCACCAACGTCGAAGAGCGCGCGGTGATCAGCCTGGAAGACGTCGACACCATCTACAAGATTCCAGGCGTGCTGCATGCTCAGGGCCTGGACGACTTCGTCGTCGAGCGTTTCGGCCTGGATTGCCGCGGTGCCGACCTTTCCGAGTGGGACCGCGTGGTGGACGCCAAGCTGAACCCGGAAAAGGAAGTCACCATCGCCATGGTCGGTAAGTACATGGAGCTGCTGGATGCCTACAAGTCGCTGATCGAAGCGATGAGCCACGCCGGTATCCAGAACCGTACCAAGGTCAACCTGCGTTACATCGACTCCGAAGACATCGAGAACCAGGGCACCGATCTGCTGCAGGGCGTCGATGCCATTCTGGTGCCGGGCGGTTTCGGCTTGCGCGGTGTGGAAGGCAAGATCACCACCGTCAAATATGCGCGCGAGAACAAGATTCCCTATCTGGGTATCTGCCTCGGTATGCAGGTGGCTGTCATCGAGTTCGCCCGTAACGTGCTGGGCTGGAGCGATGCCAACTCCACTGAGTTCGATATCGCCAGCGGTCACCCGGTGGTCGGCCTGATCACCGAATGGCAGGACGCCACCGGCGCCACCGAACTGCGCACCGAAGCTTCCGATCTGGGCGGCACCATGCGCCTGGGCGCTCAGGACTGCCAGCTGTTGCCGAACTCTCAGGTACATGCCTGCTACGGCAAGGACGTGATCGTCGAGCGTCACCGTCACCGTTACGAAGTGAACAATAACCTGCTGCCACAACTCATCGACGCGGGCCTCAAGGTTACCGGTCGCTCTGGCGACGGCGCCCTGGTCGAAGTGGTGGAGAGCGCTGACCATCCATGGTTCGTTGCCTGCCAGTTTCACCCGGAATTCACTTCCACGCCTCGTGATGGCCACCCGCTGTTCAGCGGTTTCGTCAACGCGGCGCTCGCCCATCAAGCTAAAGCCAAGAAGGCCTGACCCATGGCACAGAAAACCGTCCGTGTCGGCAAGATCGACATCGCCAACGATAAGCCATTCGTGCTGTTCGGCGGCATCAACGTGCTGGAGTCCCGTGACCTGGCCATGCGTGCCTGCGAGGAATACGTGCGGGTTACCGACAAGCTCGGCATCCCCTACGTGTTCAAGGCCAGTTTCGACAAGGCCAACCGCTCCTCGGTGACGTCCTTCCGCGGCCCCGGCCTTGAAGAGGGCATGAAGATCTTCGAAGAAGTGAAGAAGACCTTCGGCGTGCCGGTGATCACCGACGTGCACGAGCCCTACCAGGCGCAACCGGTGGCCGATGTCTGCGACATCATTCAGCTGCCAGCCTTCCTGTCCCGGCAGACCGACCTGGTGGTTGCCATGGCAAAGACCGGCGCGGTGATCAACATCAAGAAGGCGCAGTTTCTGGCTCCCCAGGAGATGAAACATATTCTCGCCAAGTGTGTCGAAGCCGGTAACGATCAGTTGATCCTCTGCGAGCGTGGCTCGTCCTTCGGGTACAACAACCTGGTGGTCGACATGCTCGGCTTCGGCATCATGAAGGCTTTCGAATACCCGGTGTTCTTCGATGTTACCCATGCCCTGCAGATGCCGGGTGGTCGTGCGGATTCCGCCGGCGGGCGTCGCGCCCAAGTCACCGAGCTGGCCAAGGCCGGCATGAGTCAGGGCCTGGCAGGTCTGTTCCTCGAGGCGCATCCGGATCCGGAAAACGCCAAGTGCGACGGCCCGTGCGCATTGCGTCTGGACAAGCTGGAGCCGTTCTTGGCGCAGCTCAAGCAGCTGGATGATCTGATCAAAAGTCAGGATCCGATCGAAACCGCCTGATGGCGTTTCCCGGTCTCGTCTGTTTCACCGCCCGGCCTTTTGGCCGGGTTTGTATGTCCGGCTGGCTGCCATCGCGTGCGGCCGGTCGCGATCAGCGAATGCAGCAGTGCGTTTTCGACAACTTCTGGAGAGCTTACAAGAATGGCAAAGATCGTCGACATCAAGGGTCGTGAGGTTCTCGACTCCCGTGGCAACCCCACCGTGGAAGCGGACGTAATCCTCGACAACGGCATCGTTGGCAGCGCCTGTGCGCCGTCCGGTGCCTCCACCGGTTCGCGCGAAGCGCTGGAACTGCGTGATGGCGACAAGAGCCGTTACCTGGGCAAGGGCGTGCTGAAGGCCGTGGCCAACATCAATGGTCCGATCCGCGACGCACTGCTGGGTAAGGACCCGGTCGACCAGAAAGCCCTCGACAAGACCATGATCGAGCTCGATGGCACCGAGAACAAGGCCAAGCTGGGCGCCAACGCCATCCTCGCCGTGTCCCTGGCCGCTGCCAAGGCTGCTGCTCAGGATCAGGATCTGCCGCTGTACGCGCACATCGCCAACCTCAACGGCACCCCGGGCCAGTACTCCATGCCGGTGCCGATGATGAACATCATCAACGGCGGCGAGCATGCCGACAACAACGTCGACATCCAGGAATTCATGGTGCAGCCGGTAGGCGCCAAGACCTTCTCCGACGGCCTGCGCATGGGCACCGAAATCTTCCATCACCTCAAGGCTGTGCTGAAGGCTCGTGACCTGAACACCGCGGTAGGTGACGAAGGCGGATTCGCACCGAACCTGACCTCTAACGAAGACGCCTTGTCCGCCATCGCCGAAGCCGTAGCCAACGCTGGCTACAAGCTGGGCAGTGACGTGACCCTGGCCCTGGACTGCGCGGCTTCCGAGTTCTATGAAGATGGCAAGTACAACCTGTCCGGCGAAGGCAAATCCTTCGATGCGGAAGGTTTCGCCGAGTACCTCAAGGGGCTGACTGAGCGCTTCCCGATCATCTCCATCGAAGATGGTCTGGACGAGTCCGACTGGGCGGGCTGGAAGATCCTCACCGACAAGATCGGCGCCAAGGTTCAGCTGGTGGGTGACGACCTGTTCGTGACCAACACCAAGATCCTCAAGGAAGGCATCGACAAGGGCATCGGTAACTCGATCCTGATCAAGTTCAACCAGATCGGCTCGCTGACCGAAACCCTGGAAGCTATCCAGATGGCCAAGGCGGCCGGTTACACCGCAGTGATCTCGCATCGCTCGGGCGAAACCGAAGACAGCACCATTGCCGATCTGGCTGTCGGTACTGCCGCTGGTCAGATCAAGACCGGTTCGCTGTGCCGTTCCGACCGCGTCTCCAAGTACAACCAGTTGCTGCGTATCGAAGAGCAACTGGGCGCCAAGGCGCTGTACCGCGGTCGCAGCGAGTTCCGCGGCTGAGTCAGGTTCGCGCGGCAGGGATGTATTTCCTGCCGCGCGGGCTTCCCTGGAGTAACGCCAGGCTCACTGGCGGCCTTGCCGGATAGCAATGACGCAGGGAGAATCCACGGATGTCCGCCGCAGCGACCCTTTCCAACCCGAGTGCCTCACCTGCCATGCGTAGTCCCTACTGGCTCTTTCCCGTTCTGATCCTCGTGCTTGCAGGCCTGCAATATCGCCTGTGGGTGGGCGAGGGCAGTCTGGCGCAAGTGAGCGAGCTGCAGCAGCAGATCGCCGATCAGCAGGGCGAGAATGAGCGCCTGCTCGAACGCAACCGCATCCTCGAAGCCGAGGTGATGGAGCTGAAGAAAGGCATGGAAACCGTCGAAGAGCGTGCCCGCCACGAGCTGGGTATGGTCAAGGACGGCGAAACCCTCTATCAGTTGGCTGAATGAACACACCTGATCTGCCGCCGTTCTGGGCGGTGATTCCGGCCGCCGGTATCGGCAGCCGCATGCGTGCCGACAGGCCCAAGCAGTATCTGCAGCTGGCCGGTAAAAGCATTCTCGAACACACCCTCCACTGTTTTCTCGATCACCCGTGCTTGCGTGGCGTGGTGGTCAGCTTGGCCGAGGACGATCCGTTCTGGCCATCGCTCGATTGCGCCCATGATGGGCGAATCCACACCGCTGCCGGCGGGGCCGAACGCGCTGACTCGGTACTCAACGCCCTGCTGCGTCTGGCCGAGCTGGGTGCTGGTGAACAGGACTGGGTGCTGGTGCACGATGCCGCACGGCCGAATCTGGCTCAGTCCGATCTGGATCTGCTGCTGGCCGAATTGGCCGACGACGCCATCGGCGGGCTGCTCGCCGTGCCGGCCCGCGATACCCTCAAGCGCGTGGGTAGCGATGGACGCGTGCGCGAAACCATTGATCGCTCGGTAATCTGGCAGGCTTACACGCCGCAGATGTTCCGTCTCGGCGCCTTGCATCAGGCACTGGCTGAAGCCTTGGTGTCGGACGTCGCGGTCACCGATGAGGCCTCGGCCATGGAATGGGCAGGGCAAGCGCCGCGGCTGATCGAGGGCCGGGCGGACAACCTCAAGGTCACCCGCCCGGAAGACTTGCACTATCTGGAGCGCCTCTGGCGAGGCCGCCACTGAGTCACAGTCTGGAGCTTAGTGAATCCACTTCTTGGCGTTCTTGCCGATGTTGCGTTCCAGCACCGAAGTTAGCTTGTTCATGGCGCCGTCGATAGCCTGCTGCAATTCGCAGGCATCAAAAGACACCGACATCGGGTCGCGACCCTTCATCCGTGCTTCGACCTTGCAGCGTTTGTCTTGGGGGCCGCTCTTGAGGGCGTTCTCGTCCGAGAGGTGGATTTCCACCCGGGTGAGATGCTCTTCATAGCGCTGGAGTTTGTCACGCACTCGACTGCGAATGTCGGTCTTGAATGCCATTGAGGTGTCGACGTGCTTTCCGCTGTTGACCATGACTTGCATAACCCTGTCCTCATGCTGGTGGTTTGCAACGCCCCGAGCAGGGGCCTCATGGATTCCGACGGAGTGTCGGCGGCGGTGTTCGCCGGCGCTTGTGACATTCTGTGAGCGCTGGGCTTGCAGGCACCGGCATCAGGCGTATTCAAGGCGCTTGGCAAGACCGTAACGTAATGCGTCGATCAACTGCCTGACCTTGGGCGACAGGTGACGCTGTTGGGGATACAGCGCCCACACCGCGGTGTTGGGCGGTTGGTGATTGTCGAGCAGCGATATCAGGGCGCCGCTGCGCAGATGCTCGAGCACGTAGTAATCCGGCAACTGACACAGACCGAGCCCGGCCAGGGCAGCGTCCAGAACGGCCTGGCCGCTGTTGCAGCGCCAGTTGCCATTGATCCGCTGCGAAGCTTCGCGACCTTCGAGCTGGAAGGTCCAGACGTCGCTGCTACCGATCAGGCAATTGTGCCGAGCCAGTTCCGACAGGCTGTGGGGGCGCCCGTAGCGCTGCAAATAGTCCGGCGATGCGCACAGGTACATGCGCCGAGGTGCCAGGCGGGTGGCCAGCATGCGTGAATCCTGCAGACGGCCGAGGCGGATGGCGATATCGAAGCCGTCCTGCACCAGATCGAGGGTGCGATTGCTCAGCTCGATTTCCACGGAAAGCCTGGGGTGGCGCGCCATGAAGCTGGTCACCAGCGGCACGATGAAGCGCTCGCCGTAGGCCACCGCGCAGGTCATGCGCAGCAGACCCTTGGGCTCGCTGCCCAGATCGCCGATGGCGTTCAGCGCCTCCTCGCGCGCGTCCTGCAGGCGCTGGCAGTGCTGCAGAAAGGTCTGGCCGGCTTCGGTCAGCGCCACCTTGCGGGTGGTGCGGTAGAACAGGCGGGTATGCAGGCGTTCTTCGAGGCGCGCTATCTGCCGGCTCACCTGCGAAGACGAAAGCCCCAGGCGTTCTGCCGCTGCCGTGAACTGGCCGCATTCGGCGACGGCAACGAATTCGTCCAGCCCCTCCCAGCGGTTCACGGCATCACTCGCGACATTATCGATTATCCCTGTAGAGCAATAATGTTTTGCATTCTGCCTGATTATCTCAATCGATGGCTCTACTACACTCGTCGCCATCGCAATTCATCTGGAGAGCCGAAACATGATCAAGTCGCGCGCCGCTGTAGCATTTGCCCCCAATGAGCCGCTGAAAATCGTCGAAGTGGATGTCGAGCCGCCAAAGGCCGGCGAAGTACTGGTGCGCATCGTCGCCACCGGCGTGTGCCATACCGATGCCTATACCTTGTCCGGCGCTGACTCCGAAGGCGTATTTCCGTCGATTCTCGGTCATGAAGGCGGCGGCATCGTCGAGGCTATCGGCGAAGGCGTGACCTCGGTGGCCGTCGGTGATCACGTGATCCCGCTGTACACCGCCGAATGCCGCAAGTGCAAATTCTGCCTGTCCGGCAAGACCAACCTGTGCAGTTCGGTGCGCACCACCCAGGGCAAGGGCCTGATGCCCGATGGCACCACGCGTTTCAGCTACAACGGCGAGCCGATCTATCACTACATGGGCTGCTCGACCTTCTCCGAGTACACAGTACTGCCGGAAGTGTCCCTGGCCGTCATTCCCAAGGAAGCGCCGCTGGAAAAGGTCTGCCTGCTCGGTTGCGGCGTGACCACCGGCATCGGCGCCGTGCTCAACACCGCCAAGGTGGAAGAGGGCGCCACCGTGGCGATCTTTGGCCTGGGCGGCATCGGCCTGGCGGCCATCATCGGCGCCAAGATGGCCAAGGCCTCGCGCATCATCGCCATCGACATCAACCCGGCCAAGTTCGACGTGGCTCGGGAGCTGGGTGCGACCGATTTCGTCAATCCGAAGGATTACGACAAGCCGATCCAGGACGTCATCGTCGAGCTCACTGACGGCGGTGTGGACTACAGCTTCGAGTGCGTCGGCAACGTGCAACTGATGCGTGCTGCGCTGGAATGCGCGCACAAGGGCTGGGGCGAGAGCGTGATCATCGGCGTGGCCGGCGCTGGCCAGGAGATCAGCACTCGTCCGTTCCAGCTGGTGACCGGTCGCGTCTGGCGCGGCAGCGCCTTCGGCGGCGTCAAAGGCCGTACCGAACTGCCAAGCTACGTCGAGAAGTCGCAGAGCGGCGAGATTCCGCTGGACACCTTCATCACCCACACCATGGGCCTGGACAAGATCAACGACGCCTTCGACCTGATGCATGAAGGCAAGAGCATCCGCACCGTCATCCACTACTGATCAGTGGGGCGGATGGCGCCTTCGCAAGAGGGCGCTATCCTCCGCCCGTGAGGATTTGCCATGACCTTGGAAATCGTTTCCAGCAACAAGAGCTTCGGCGGCTGGCACAAGCGCTACAAGCACCGCTCCTCCAGCCTCAACTGCGACATGGTGTTCGCCGTCTACCTGCCGCCGCAGGCCGAAAAAGGCGCCAAGTTGCCGGTGCTGTACTGGCTCAGTGGTCTGACCTGCACCGACGAGAACTTCATGCAGAAGGCCGGCGCCCAGCGCATGGCCGCCGAGCTGGGGTTGATCATCGTCGCGCCGGACACCAGCCCGCGGGGCGAGGGCGTGCCGGATGACGCCAATGGCGCTTATGACTTCGGCCTCGGCGCCGGCTTTTACGTCAACGCCACCCAGGAACCCTGGGCACGCCATTACCGCATGTACGACTACGTGGTGCAGGAGTTGCCGGCGCTGATCGAGGCCAACTTCCCAGTATCGGAGAAGCGCGGTATCGCCGGCCACTCCATGGGCGGCCACGGTGCGCTGATCTGTGCGCTGAAGAACCCGGGTCGTTACCAGTCGGTATCGGCGTTTTCGCCGATCGCCAACCCGGTCAATTGCCCGTGGGGCGAGAAAGCTTTCAGCAACTATCTGGGTGAGGACCGTTCGCGCTGGCGCGAGTGGGATGCCAGCCTCCTGATCGCCGAGGCCGGGGAGAAACTGCCGATTCTGGTTGATCAGGGTGATCGCGATGATTTTCTCGATGGTCAGCTCAAGCCCCAGGCGCTGGAGGCAGCCGCCAAGGCGGCAGGGCACCCGCTGACTTTGCGGATGCAGCCGGGCTACGACCACAGCTATTACTTCATTGCCAGCTTCATCGAAGATCACCTGCGCCATCATGCCGAGGCGTTGGCAGGCTGAAGTAGTTCCTCGATAGGAGAGACTTTCGCGGGCATGGACTGGGCGTGCCCGCCCGCTGCCAAAGGTTTTCGCTTATATTGTTGGAGCGGGCCATGCCCGCGAAGCGATAGTGAAAGCACAGAACGGAAAAAGGGCGCTGCAGACCAAGTCCGCAGCGCCCTTTTAACGCCTGACGATTACTCTCCCAGACTGGAGCGCAGCATCCAGGCGTTCTGCTCGTGCACGCCGATGCGCGCTACCAGCATGTCGTGGCTGAACAGGTCGCCAGCCTCTTCGGCTAGCTCCGCGAACTCGCTCATGCGACGGGCAGCGGTTTCGTTGTCCAGCACCAGTTGCTTGATCATTTGCGGCGTGGTGCCGTGGGGCGCCTCGTTATCAATAACGGTCAGCGAGCGGAAGGTTTCTCCGCCAGTCGGTACCAGCTTGCCCAAGGCGCGGATGCGCTCGGCAATTTCGTCGGCGGCCTGATGCAGTTCGTTGTACTGCTCATCGGTCAGCTTGTGCAGGCCATAGAAGTTGGCGCCTTGCACGTTCCAGTGCACACCCAGTGTCTTCACATACAGGGTGTAGCTGTCGGCCACTGCCTTGGTCAGGGCCTCGGCGACCTTCTCGCGAGCACCGCGATCAACGCTGGTGTTGATGCTCAGGCCATCGCCCTTGGGTTTAGATTGTGCAGCCTTGGGTGCAGCTTTGCTCTTGGGTTTGGCTACTGCCGGTTTCTTTGCTACGGCCATGATGGTCTCCATGGTTGCTAGAAATTCTGCTCTCTCTTGTCGACTCCCCAACTTGGCAAAACATTCCCACGTTTTTCGACGCGTTCACTTCGCGGCGCAGGTTTCGCCGGTAATCGCCGGGCGAAATCACAGCCTCGCCGCCTGGCCTGATTGCGGTGCAAGTCCGCCTCGCCCCGCGCTTTCGGGTAGAATCGGCCTTTTTGCGAGGGCAGCGGCTCATGCGGATTGGCCATGGTTACGACGTGCACCGGTTCGGCGACGGGGATTTCATCACCCTGGGCGGGGTGCGCATTCCCCACAAGTTCGGCCTGGTTGCTCATTCCGATGGCGACGTGGTGCTGCATGCCCTGAGCGATGCGCTGCTGGGCGCCGTGGCGCTCGGCGATATCGGCAAGCACTTCCCGGATACCGACCCCAACTTCAAGGGCGCCGACAGCCGCGTGCTGCTGCGTCACGTGGTCGGCCTGGTGCACGCCAAGGGCTGGAAGGTTGGCAACGTCGACGCCACCATCGAGGCCCAGGCGCCGAAGATGGCGCCGCATATCGAGACCATGCGCAAGCTGATCGCCGAAGACCTGCAGGTCGAACTCGATCAGGTCAACGTCAAGGCCACGACCACCGAAAAACTCGGTTTCGTCGGCCGTGAGGAAGGCATCGCCGTACACGCCGTCGCGCTGCTGGTCAGCGCATGACCGAACAGGAGCTGCTCGGCCCGCGCGCCCATGGCGAACCCTGCGGTCAGGCCGTTCTCAAGGCCACGGCCGAGGATTTTCAGGTCGATGAAGTGCTGGACATCGAACTGTCTGGCGCCGGTGAGCACCTGTGGCTGTGGGTCGAGAAACGCGGGCTGAATACCGAGGATGCCGCACGTCGCCTGGCGCGCGCCGCGGGCGTACCGATCCGGCTGATCAGCTACGCCGGCCTGAAGGACAAGCAGGCGCTGACCCGACAATGGTTCAGCCTGCATCTGCCGGGCAAGCACGATCCTGATCTGAGCGCCGCCCAGGACGATACCCTGACGATCCTCAAACAGGTGCGTCACAGCCGCAAGCTGCAACGCGGCGCCCATGCCGCCAATGGCTTCACCCTGCGTCTGACCCAGCTCAAGGCCGAGCAGGCCGCGCTGGAACAGCGCCTGCAGGCGATCCGCAAGCAAGGCATTCCCAATTACTATGGCGCCCAGCGCTTCGGTTTCGAGGGCGGTAACGTCGCCCATGCCCGACATTTCGCCGAACGCGGTGAGCTGCCGGAAAAGCGCAATGTGCGCTCGCGGGTGCTGTCGGCGGCGCGCAGCTTTCTGTTCAACCGTGTATTGGCCGAGCGTGTGGCGGCCGGCACCTGGAACCAGGCGCTGCCCGGCGACCTGTTGGCATTCACCGACAGCCGCAGCTTTTTCGCCGCTGGTGAGGCCGAATGCCGGGATCCTCGTCTGGCTGAACTGGACCTGCATCCCACCGGGCCGCTGTGGGGCGAGGGCGCTTCGCCTGCCCTGGGCGCCACGCTCGATCTCGAGCAGCGCGTCGCTGCTACCGAGCCACAGCTGACGGCGTGGCTCGCACAAGCGGACATGGCGCACGAACGGCGTATCCTGCGCCTCCCCATTAGCGGTTTGACGTGGCATTATCCCGAGCCTGACATTCTGCAACTGGAATTCGTCCTGCCGGCTGGATGTTTCGCCACCGCTCTGGTGCGCGAAATCGTCGAGCTTTTGCCGGCAGGGCAGACGGACAACCCATGCGTATTCTGATTTCTAACGATGACGGCGTGGCCGCACCGGGCCTCGCCGCGTTGCATGCTGCGCTGGCTGATTACGCCGACTGCACGGTGATTGCCCCTGATGGTGACCGCAGCGGCGCCAGCAGCGCGCTGACTCTAGATCGCCCGCTGCATCCGTGCACGCTGGCCAATGGTTACATCAGCCTCAACGGCACGCCCACCGACTGCGTGCACCTGGGTATCAACGGGTTGCTGCCCGACGTGCCGGACTTGGTCGTCTCGGGCATCAACATGGGCGCCAATCTGGGTGACGACGTGCTGTATTCCGGCACCGTCGGCGCCGCGCTCGAAGGCCGTTTTCTGGCCCGGCCGGCATTCGCCTTTTCGCTGGTTTCGCGGTCGGCCGAGAATCTGGGCACTGCCGCCCATTTCGCCCGCAAGCTGGTCGCGGCCCATGAGCAGCTAGACCTGCCGCCGCGCACCGTGCTCAACGTCAACGTACCGAACCTGCCGCTTGAGCGTATCCGTGGCGTGCAGCTGACCCGCCTGGGCCATCGCGCCCGCGCCGCCGCACCGGTGCGGGACGTCAATCCGCGCGGCAAAGCCGGCTATTGGATCGCCGCTGCCGGTGACGTCGAAGACGGCGCCGAGGGCACCGATTTCCACGCCGTGATGCAGGGCTATGTGTCGGTCACGCCGTTGCAGCTCGACCGTACTTATCAGGATGGACTCAACCGCCTCAAACCCTGGTTGGAGGGGTTGATGAAATGAATCGGGAGCATGACCGCCACGGGATTGGCATGACCTCGCAACGTACCCGCGAACGCCTGATCCAGCGACTCTACGAAGAAGGGCTGTCCAACGCCGGCGTGCTCGAGGTGATCCGGCGCACGCCGCGGCATTTGTTCGTCGACGAAGCCCTGGCCCATCGCGCCTATGAAGACACGGCGCTGCCCATCGGCCACAACCAGACCATCTCGCAGCCTTATATGGTCGCGCGTATGAGCGAGCTGCTGCTTGCCGCTGGCCCGCTGGACAAGGTGCTGGAGATCGGCACCGGCTCCGGCTACCAGACGGCGATTCTGGCGCAACTGGTCGAACGGGTTTTCACCGTCGAGCGCATTCAGGGCTTGCAGGAACGGGCCAAGGAACGATTGGTCAAACTCAGCCTGCGTAATGTGGTCTTTCGATGGGGCGACGGCTGGGAAGGCTGGCCGGCGCTGGCACCCTATAACGGCATCATCGTCACCGCGGCTGCCTCGGAAGTACCCCAGGCGCTGCTGGATCAACTGGCTCCGGGTGGTCGTTTGGTGATACCGGTCGGTTCAGGCGATGTTCAGCAACTGTTATTGATCATTCGTGAGGAACAGGGTTTCTCCCGGCACGTACTCGACGCAGTACGGTTTGTGCCCCTGCTTAGCGGCCCGTTGGCCTGATTCAAATAGAACGGAAGGATGCATGAAGAAAACCTTGTTGCTGTATACCAAAGGAATGGCGATGGGCGCGGTCGATGTGGTGCCTGGTTTCTCTGGCGGCACCGTTGCCCTGATCACCGGTATATACGACAAACTTCTCGCTTCGTTCGCCGCTATTCCCCAAGCGCTGATGCTGATGCTACGTGGGCGCATCGTGGCAGCCTGGCAGGTGTGCAATGCCACCTTTCTGCTGGTAGTAATGCTGGGCATTCTCAGCAGCATCTTCACGTTGGCGCGCCTCATCAGCTACCTGATGTATGAACACCCCATACAGCTGTGGGCCTTTTTCTTCGGGCTGGTGCTGGTTTCCGTCTACTTGGTCGGGCGTGAAGTGGCGGTATGGTGCAGCAACCGTGTGGTCAGTTTTGCTCTCGGTCTGATATTTGCCTTGTGGATCACCCTGGCCGCGCCCGTCCAGCTTTCCGCCGACCCGCTGACATTGTTTCTGGCCGGCGCCATCGCCATCAGTGCCATGATCCTCCCGGGTATCTCCGGTAGCTTCATTCTGGTGCTGTTGGGGCTCTATCCCGTGGTGTTAGGGGCGATCAAAAATCTCGATGTTGCGGTACTCTCGGTATTCTCCGCCGGCTGCCTGCTGGGCCTACTGAGTTTTTCCAAGCTGCTGAGTTGGCTGCTGGCCCGTATGCGAGACCTGACCATGGCGTTTCTGGCCGGGCTGATGCTGGGCTCTCTGGTGAAGGTTTGGCCCTGGAAGCAGACGCTGACCTGGCAGACCAATCGCCACGGTGAATCGTTTCCCCTTGAGCAGGTCAATCTATTGCCATGGCAGTTCGCTCAGATCACGGGTGAGAATGCGCAGTTGCTATTGGCCGTTGCGCTGAGCCTGTGCGCCATCATTCTGGTACTGGGTGTGGAGTGGCTGGCACGCCGCCGCCAGGTCGACGTGGCGTGAGCCTGACATTCTTTACTGGTCGCTCGAGGCCGTCTGCAAGGGAGATTGGGGTGAGTTCCACAGCCAAACAAGGACACCGTTCCTCGGGCATGCTGCGCAACCTGCTGGTGTTGGTCGCCGTGGGTGCGTTGTCCGCCGGCTGCGCCAGCTCGCCATCCGGTGGTGTGCAGGTCGTCGATCGCAACAACGCGGCGGCGCAGCGTCAGCCGGTTACATCCGGCCAATACCGTGTGCAACGTGGCGACACACTTTACTCCATCGCCTTTCGCTATGGCTGGGACTGGAAAGCACTGGCGGCGCACAACAGCATCGCACCGCCTTACATGATCCGTGTTGGCCAGGTTATTCGCTTCGGCTCGGGGGGAGCGAGCAGGCCTGTCGTGGCTTCCACGCCGACTGCCTCAACACCTGTGGTGAGCACGCCCAGCCGGCCATCCACGTCAGTGCAGACTCCTCCAGCACAAACGCCTGCGCGGCCCTCGACACCGGTTGTAGTGACACCTGCGACCACACCCGTGCAGAGCGTTCCTCGCTCTTCGACTGGCTGGGCATGGCCCGCTGGTGGTGCGATTATCGGCCGATTTTCCTCAAACGGTAGTTTGAATAAAGGCATTGATATAGCAGGGGAATTGGGACAGCCTGTCCTTGCTGCGTCTGGTGGAACCGTTGTATACGCCGGGAGTGGATTACGGGGCTACGGCGAATTGGTGATCATCAAACACAGCGATACCTACGTGAGTGCCTACGGTCACAACCGCAGGCTGTTGGTACGGGAGGGGCAGCAGGTCAAGGTCGGGCAACAGATTGCCGAGATGGGTTCTACGGGAACTGACCGGGTGAAACTTCACTTTGAAATTCGCCGCCAAGGTAAGCCTGTAGATCCAATGCAATACCTGCCAAGCCGTTGATCTGTCGCTCGTTCACCCGCTCACGTGGGATGGACGGGCTCGGATGTAGCCAAGGAGACGGGCACATCGGAGCTTGCTGGTCGAACTCAGCAAGGGACGGAATAATAAAATGGCACTCGATACCAAGGCAGCGCCGGAGTTTGACATCGATGACGCCGTGCTCCTGATGGAGCCTGACATCGATCTTGACGAGGCTAATGACAAAGCGGCCTGTGCCAAGGTCGCCACGCGCAGCAAGGCCAAGCAGCCGGCCGGCAGCAAGCAGCATAAGTACATCGACTACACCCGGGCGCTCGACGCCACTCAGCTTTACCTCAACGAAATAGGATTTTCTCCCCTGCTTACCCCGGAAGAAGAGGTGTTCTTCGCGCGTCTCGCGCAGAAGGGCGACCCCGCCGGGCGCAAACGCATGATCGAAAGCAACCTGCGGCTGGTGGTGAAGATCGCCCGGCGCTACGTGAATCGCGGGTTGTCGCTGCTGGACCTGATTGAAGAAGGCAACCTGGGCCTGATTCGCGCTGTCGAGAAGTTTGACCCGGAGCGCGGTTTCCGTTTCTCCACCTACGCAACCTGGTGGATCCGGCAGACAATCGAGCGGGCGATCATGAATCAGACCCGCACCATCCGCCTGCCTATTCACGTAGTAAAAGAACTTAACGTCTACCTGCGCGCCGCGCGGGAGCTTACCCAGAAGCTCGACCACGAGCCTTCCCCGGAAGAAATCGCCAACCTGCTGGAAAAACCGGTTGGAGAGGTCAAGCGCATGCTGGGCCTGAATGAGCGCGTATCCTCGGTGGATGTGTCGCTGGGCCCAGATTCCGACAAGACGCTGCTCGATACTCTGACCGATGACCGTCCTACGGATCCTTGCGAGCTGCTGCAGGACGATGATCTGTCCCAGAGCATCGACCAGTGGCTTTCGGAGCTCACTGACAAGCAGCGTGAAGTGGTGGTACGCCGCTTCGGTCTGCGTGGCCACGAGAGTTGCACGCTCGAAGAGGTAGGCCAGGAAATTGGCCTCACCCGTGAGCGCGTGCGGCAGATCCAGGTCGAAGCACTCAAGCGCCTGCGCGAAATACTTGAGAAAAACGGCCTTTCCGCCGACTCGCTGTTCCAGTAACGCCCGGCCTGCCAGGCCCTCGGCCAGTCAGCTTGCTGACTGGCTTTTTTATTGTCTCGGGCTTTGGATGGAGAAATGAAAACGGCGCCTCAAGGGCGCCGTTTTCGTCAGGCCATCGATCAGACCGGCGAGACATCTCGCAGCTGCAGCAGCGTATCGGACTGCGCCTGAACAGCACGGTACTGCTCGGCATCCTTGATCAGGACCGAGGCAGGCACCGGGAAGATCTCGTTCAGCTTGGTGCTCCACTCGGCTGAGGCCGCCTGCTCGGGGAAGCAGCGGCGAATCAGGTCGAGCATGATCGAAACGGTTACCGAGGCGCCTGGAGAGGCACCCAGCAGAGCGGCGATGGAGCCGTCCTGAGCCGCCACCAGTTCGGTACCGAACTGCAGGATGCCGCCTTTCTTGGCGTCCTTCTTGATGATCTGCACACGTTGACCAGCAATCTCCAGGCGCCAGTCGCTGGCTTTGGCCTCCGGGTAGAAGCCGCGCAGGGTATTGAGGCGCTGCTCCTGGGACTGCATGACTTCCTTGACCAAGTAACGGGTCAGGTCGAAGTTGTCGCGGGCAACGGCCAGCATCGGGCCGATGTTGTTCAGGCGCACCGACATCGGCAGGTCCAGGAACGAGCCCTTCTTCAGGAACTTGGTGGTGAAGCCGGCATAAGGCCCGAATAGCAGCGATTTCTTGCCGTCGACCACACGGGTATCCAGGTGCGGTACCGACATGGGCGGTGAGCCGACTTCGGCCTGGCTGTATACCTTGGCCTGATGCTGGTTGACCACCTCCGGGTTGTCGCAGCGCAGCCACTGGCCACTGACCGGGAAGCCACCGAAACCCTTGCCCTCTGCGATGCCGGACATCTGCAGCAGGGGCAGGGCGCCGCCGCCGGCGCCGAGGAATACGAAGCGCGCCTGGATCTGGCGATGATTACCGCTTTGCTGATCCTTGGTGCTCACACGCCAGCCGTGCTCGTTGCGAGTGAGATCAGTGACGCGCTGATTGAAGGTCACACGGGCATTGCTCTGCTGAACCAGATGATCGAGCAGGCTCTTGGTCAGCGCGCCGAAGTTGACATCGGTGCCATTGGCCATGCGGGTCGCTGCAATCGGCTCGTTCGGGTCACGGCCCGGCATCATCAACGGCATCCACTCGCTCATGGTGGCGCGGTCTTCGCTGTACACCATGTCTTCGAAAGCGTGATGCACGTGCAGCGCCTCGAAGCGCTTCTTGAGGTAGTCGATGCCTTTCTGGCCGCGGACGAAGCTCAGGTGCGGTACCGGGTTGATAAAGGACTTGGGCGAGCCAAAGGTGCCTTTCTTGACCAGGTGGGCCCAGAACTGCTTGGACTCCTCGAACTGAGCATTGATGCTCACGGCTTTCTTGATGTCGATGGAACCGTCGGCGGACTCGGGGGTGTAGTTGAGTTCGCACAAACCGGCATGCCCGGTGCCCGCGTTGTTCCACGGGTTGGAGCTTTCTGCCGCGCCGGCGCTCATTGCCTCGACGACTTCCAGTTTGATGCCAGGGTCGAGCTCCTTGAGCAGCACGGCCAGCGTTGCGCTCATGATGCCGGCACCGACCAGCACTACATCTACAGCTTCGTAATCGTTCTGCGCCATTACCACATCTCCAAAAAATCAGCGTCCAGTCATAGGCCGTCGGCCTGGGCGTCAAAGGCGCCTGTCAGCAGCGGTTGCAGAGCTGTAATGAGGAATGGGATGACGGAAGGAGGTCGCCTTGTCCTGCCGCAAGCTGATTCATATGTTCGCCACACTCTTGTGAAGTTATTGAAACCGTTTTTTCACGTTCTTTTGGAACGCGAACCTCAAAAGTTCATGTGCCTGTTGGGCCGTCTCAGCCGGCAGATGTTCCGCGAAAACGCAGCTTCTGCAGCGGGTGATGGCCTTCGATATCGAGCAGCACGAAGTGGGCGACTCTCTGTGGCGTTGCCGATGGCATGAGTGCATCAGCGGTACGGCGATGCCGATCAGGAGGCGTCCTTATAATCGGGGCGCGATTATAAGGCGAAAGCGGGGGAAGTGATCAGCTGCGTGTGACTTTTATTGCACACGCATCAGGGTAGGAAAACGCCCCTATGAGCGCTCAGTGGCGGGTAAATGCGCTTTTCGGTAAGGGCGCGCCAAGCCAGCTCAGACGTTGCTCGTTGACCTCATGCCAGCCTGTAGGGCCCGGCGGCTGGGCGCTCTGGCGAAAGGCCCGGCAAATGCCGTGTTCGTCCAGACAGGCAAAAATGCGCGGGTTAGGCGCGCTGGCGACTTTCTTGAGGAATGCACGCATCAAACAAGCTCCGTTCATGCAAAGCGACCAAAGTCTTATACCGCTAGCATGTGACGAGTGGGTGACGCGGAACCGCGCTGACCGTTTACAGGTCGATTCGTTATACTTCGCCAGCCTTTAGCGCCCCTCATGGAGAACCGAGTATGAAACGCCTGTTGTTTGGTCTGGTTGCCGTTTTCAGTCTGGCTCTTGTTGGTTGTGCCCACAGCCCGCAGCAACTCAGCCCGCAGCCCAAACTGACCGGGCCGCTCAACGCGGTAGGCCAGGGTCAGCCTGTGGTGGTGCGGGTGGTCGATGGACGTCCTTCTCCGGTGCTGGGCACCCGAGGCGGTCTGTACCCTGAAACCAGCGCGATCAGCGTTTCCGGCCAGGACATTCTGCCCAAGCTGCAGGCGCAGGCCGAAGCTGCTGTGCGTTTGCTGGGTTTCACCCCGACGCCAAACGCTTATAACGCACCGCAACTGACCCTGACCCTGGCCGAGCTGAAATATCAGTCGCCCAAGGAAGGCATGTACGTGACTGAGGCCGACATGACCGCCAGCTTCCGAGCTGATGTGCAGAACAGCAGTCGTCGTTACAGCGGTCGCTACGGCGCTTCGTTGAACCAGCGTTTCGGCATGGCGCCGAACCAGGAAACCAACACCAAGCTGGTCAGTGATGTGCTGAGCGACGCGCTCACCCGTGCATTCAAGGACCCGACCCTGGGGCAGATCCTCAACGGTCAGTAACTGCCGGCAGATGTAAAAAAGCCCCGACTCGTCGGGGCTTTTTCGTTTTTCGGGGCAGCTGAATCAGAGCGGCAGACCGGCCTTGACGCGATATTGGTTACGCACCGGCATCGCGTACTGCAGGATCAGGTAAGGCTGTTGTTCGCTCGGGCAGCGGCTCAGGCGCTGTTGCCACTGTTCCTTGGCGGCGGCCAGTTCGTCTGCGCCGAACAGCGATTCGGCTGCCGGCACTTCAAGCTGCGGATCGCGCTCGCTCCACATGGCGTAGGCCAGGTAGTGTACCGGGAACAGCCGGTAGCCGGTGAGGATCTGCGCATCGGTCAGCGCTGCCAGCTGCTTGGCATCCTCGAAGCCGCTGGTGATCGGGTCGCCGAAATGCACATGTACGCGGCCCTTGTAGCCGGTGATGCCCAGGCCGATGCTCTTGTCATCCTCGCCCGGCTGCTTGGTGTAGCTGCCGGTAGTAGCGCGGGTGTACAGCTCTCGCGCCTTGGCCTGGTCACAGGGGTCGTACTCGTAGCTGATCGACACCGGGGTCAGTTTGAGGCTGGCGATGACGTCGGCGAACGGCTCGTCCTTGCGGCTCATGTGAAACATCTTGAGGATTGCCGAATCGGTGCGGTCATCACCGTCTTTGGCGCGGCCTTCTGCCTGGGCGATCCAGATCGATTCGCCATCCTGCCCGATCGAGTGGCTGATGTAGGCCGACAGCAGCTGGTAGGCCGCGAGTTTTTCGCGACGCCCGGTGATCGAGCGGTGCACGATGAAGCTCTTGTTCAGGCGCATCAGGTCGCTGACGAAAGGCTTCTGCAGTAAGTTGTCGCCGATGGCGATGCGCGGCGTCTGTAGGCCGGCGTGATACACGGCGTAATTGACGAAGGCCGGGTCCATGACGATGTCGCGGTGGTTGGCCAGGAACAGGTAGGGGCTGCCGGCCTTCAGCGTTTCCACGCCCGAGTAGGTCACGCCATCGGTGGCGTGCTCGACGGTGCGGTCGATATACGGCTCGATAGATTCCTGCAGCGCGCGAACCGAATCGATATGGCGGAACTGCGAACGCAGCCGATGAGCTATAAGAGGTTTGAGCGCCCAGCCAAACGGGCCGGCCAGGCGCGGAAAACGAAACTGGGTAAGGATGTCGAGAAACGCATCGTCGGCCAACAGACGCGCCAGAACCGCTGGAATTTCCGCGTCGGCATAGGGTCGGATGCTGTCGAATTCGCCCATCATGATCTCTTGTGATTATCGCTGCGATTGAAGAGTTGAAAGCGCTGCGCCCCGTGCCGTGATAACGCCTGATGACAGCGTGACGGCAACCCGGGAGCGGCAAGTGGTCGAGCATTATACCCTGCAAGTCACCCGGAGGCGCCCCATGTTGGAAACCCAGGATTACCAGTGCCCCTATTGCGGTGAACCGGTCGAGGCTGTGCTGGATTTGTCGGCCGGTGATCAGCAATACATCGAGGACTGCCCGGTATGCTGCAGGCCCATCGTCTTTCTGCTCGAAACCGATGGACAGAGCTGGCATCTGGATGTGCGCGGGGAGAACGATTGATGAAGCGCGTTTACGAGCCGCAGGACTTGATGGAGGGCGAGTTGCTCAAGGCCATGCTGGCCAGCGAAGGCATCCAGGCACATCTGGTCGGCGCCCATCTGTCTGGCGCCGTGGGCGAACTGCCGGCCTGCGGGCTGCTTGGCATGCTGGTCGAGGACGTCGACGCCGAGCGCGCCCGCTGGTTGATCGGCGAGTACAATGGCGCGCAACCGCTACCCGGTGACGAGCCGGACTCTTTTCAGGGCGTACTGCTGTGTTGAGCAGCTTGCGCCACCCATCCCGATGAGCCTTTCATGAGTGGACGCTTCGCGCTGTTTCGCTGGACGCCCGCCTTCGCGGCGCAGCCTGGTTTTCCCGCTGACCAGCTACCACACTGGAACCTGGCACCTGGCTCCCAGGTGTTGCTGCTGCGCAGCGCACATGAGCAGCCCGCTCTGGTTCGTGCGCGCTGGGGGCTGACTCCCCCATGGCTCAAGGATCTGTCGAAGACGCCATCCCACGCCCGCGCCGAAACCCTGAGCGAGCAACCGATGTTTCGCGATGCGTTTCGTCTGCGCCGCGGCCTGATTCCTGCCAACGGTTTCTACGAATGGCGCGGCGCGGCGCGCAAGCGCCCGTACTGGCTGAGCGGCGAGGATTCGCTGCTGTATTTCGCAGCGGTGTGGGAGGCTTATCCAGTGGAAGGGCACGTGTACCTGAGCACGGCCATGATCACCCAGGCGGCCGCGACGCTGCGTCGCCCCTTGATTCTCGATACCGAGCAACGGCAGCGCTGGCTGGCCGCCGATACGCCGCTTGAGGAATTGCAGGCGCTGCTCGTCGCCAAGCCGATAGCGCTGCGCGAACGCGTGTTGAGCAATCTGGTCAATGACCCGAAGCTCGACGGGCCGGAGTGCCTGACGCCTGCCTGAGGCTTTGCTTGCACTGAAATACGGGCAGCCCCTAGCATACCTTTCTTAGTTACCAGGGAGATCCAGCATGAAACCGTCGTTGTCCATCACCACGCTGACCGCGGCTCTGCTGCTGGCAGGATGCCAAGCCGTCAATACCACCAGCGGTGGCTCGGTCGGCGTCGAGCGCAAACAGTACATGTTCAGTGCGCTGTCGACCGATGAGGTCAACCAGATGTATGCCCAGTCCTATCAGCAAACGTTGAAGGAAGCCTCCAGCCAGGGCGCGCTGGACAAGAACAGTGCCGAGGCCAAGCGCTTGCAGCGCGTGGCCGACCGCCTGATCAAGCAGGCGCCGCTGTTCCGTCCGGATGCGGCCCAGTGGCAATGGGAGGTCAACCTGATCAAGAGCCCTGAGCTGAACGCCAACTGCGGCCCAGGCGGCAAGATCATTTTCTACACCGGCATTATCGACAAGCTGAATCTTACCGATGACGAAATCGCCGCGGTCATGGGCCATGAGATCGCCCATGCCCTGCGCGAGCACGGCCGCGAAGCGATGTCCAAGGCCTATGGTGTGAACCTGGCGAAGCAGGGCGCTGCCGCGCTACTGGGCGTCAGCTCGGACCAGATGGCACTGGCTGATGCTGCAGTGAATTACGGTATGACGCTACCCAATAGCCGCGGCAACGAGAACGAAGCCGACCTGATCGGCCTTGAACTCGCTGCACGTGCAGGCTACAACCCCAATGCGGCGGTCAGTCTGTGGCAAAAGATGGCCAAGGCCAGCGAAGGTGCGCCGCCAGAGTTCATGAGCACGCACCCGTCCTCGTCGAGCCGTATCGCCTCGCTGCAGGCGGCTATCCCGAAAGTCATGCCCCTGTATCAGCAGGCCAAGAAAGGCTGATCACGATGTGAAAAGCCGCCACCGTCTGCTTGGTGGCGGCTCAGCTTCAAGGCCAAAACCTTGTGCCGGCGTTGGTTTTGTCCCTGAGGAGTTCAGCCGTTTAAAAAGCCACTCAACAGCATGGCCTGGTACGCCGCATAGATCGCCAGTACGGCGAAGGCGAGGGCGGCAAGTCGGCGAATCAGAGTGAGCGGCAGGCGGTCGGCCGCAAAGTTGCCTGCCAGCACCACCGGTACGTTGGCAATCAGCATTCCCAGCGTAGTCCCCAGCACCACCATGATGAAGTGTGGGTACTGGGCGGCGAGCATTACTGTCGCCACCTGAGTCTTGTCACCCATCTCCGCCAGGAAGAAGGCCACCAGGGTGGTCAGGAACGGCCCATAGCGTTTGAGGCTGGAGCTTTCGTCATCGTCGAGCTTGTCGGGGATCAGCGTCCACAGTGCCACGGCGATAAAGGACGCCGCCAGAATCCAGCTCAGCAGCGCGGGCGAGAGCAGACCTGCGACCCAGTTGCCCACCGCGCCGGCGGCCAGGTGATTGGCGAGGGTGGCGGCGACCATGCCCCAGATGATTGGCCAGGGCCTGCGAAAGCGCGCGGCCAGCAACAGGGCGAGCAGTTGCGTCTTGTCGCCGATTTCCGCCAGGGCAACGATCAGAGTGGGAACGAACAGAGATTCCAGCATCAGGCTTCCTAAAGGGGCGGGTAGACACGGCTATGACACGTACAGCCTCCCCGCCCCGGGTAAGGTGTTCGTGTCATAGGTCTTGTCAAACCCTGCGCGGCGTTCGAGCCGAACGGCGCAGATCCATCTCGGCGGATCTTGGGTCGCACGCACCATGGTCTGTGGACCAAGTATGTTGATGCATGCCGGGCGAGCTGGTGCTCGCGGGAGACTACTCCCCTAGGACGCGCGCATTCTGCCCAAACGTCTCACGTTGGGCAAGGCCTGCGCCGCTCTGCCGCAGGCGACCTGCGTTACGGGCGGGTCGCCTGGTAGATACGAAAGCCATCGGCATCGGCCAGGGTCTGGCAGGGGCCGATATGCTGTTCGATCAGCGGCGGGTACTTGAGAAAGCGGTTGGCCACCAGGCGGATCTGGCCGCCCTTGCGCAGATGCTGCGAGGCCTGGCGCAGCAGGTCTTCGCTGGCCTGGTAATGAGTATGTACGCCCTGATGGAAGGGCGGGTTGCTCAGAATCGCGCTCAGTTCGAAGGGCGCGGCGGCAATACCGTCGCCGCTGATTACCTCGGCCTGCAGCCCGTTAGCGGCCAGGGTCAGGCGGCTGCTGGCGACGGCGAAGGCGTCGACGTCCAGCATCGTGACCTGGCTCTGTGAATAGCGGCGCTTGAGCACTGCACCGAGCACGCCTGCGCCGCAGCCGAAGTCGAGCAGATGGCCATCTGGCAATTGATCCAGGTATTCGAGCAGCAGTGCGCTGCCGATATCCAGGCGGCCGTGGCTGAATACACCGGGCAGGGTGACTATCTCGAGGGGGCCGTCAGCCAGCGGCAGGCTGTAGCGCTGAGCCAGTGCGTTCAGGTCGGGTTCGGCCGGAGCCAGATCAACCCGCACCTCCCACAGCTGGCAGTGGCGTGCGCTGTCGAGCTTGCGCGGCTTGCCGTAGGCGGCCATCTGCTTGGCGGCACGTTCGACGCCGGCGCGCTTCTCGCCCACCAGATACAGCAGTTTGCCGGGCAGGTGGGCGGCCAGGGCGTCGAGCAGATAGGCCGTCAATTCGCGGGACTTAGGCAGGAACAGCACGGCCGTTTCGCGGGCGGCCGCCGGCGGCATGACGCCAAAGGCGCTACGCCCGGCAAAACGCCCGTCCAGTCGGGCGTGATCGCCTGCATGCCAGCTCCAGCCTGCAGCCTGTGGTAACTGCCCGAGCAGATCATCGGCCGGCAAGCCCGCGAGCAGGGCGGGGCCAGCGAACAGTTCGGCCTGGCGCAGCAGTACTTCACTTCGCGGATCCATCAGCTATACCCCGGCAAAAGCGCGAAGGGTAGGGGCGTGGACCTTAAGCTGCAAGCCCGAGGCACCAAAGGATCAGTTGACTTGGCGTTTGGCATGGCCTGCGAAAAAGCCCGCGGCGTTTTCCGCCAGTTGGCCGACGATCCGCTGGCGCGCCTCGCGAGCGCCCCAGGCGCTGTGCGGGGTGATGATCAGTCGCGGAATGTCGTCGGCCAGCAATGGATTGCCTTCTCTGGGTGGCTCCTGGGTCAGCACGTCGGTGGCTGCACCGCCCAGCTTTCCCGCTCGTAGGGCGTCGGCCAGAGCCTGTTCGTCGATCAGGCCGCCGCGGGCGGTGTTGATCACGAAGGCGCCTGGCTTGAGCAGATCGAGCTCGCGGACTCCAATCAGGTTGCGGGTCTGTTCGGTGAGCGGGCAGTGCAGGGTCAGGGCATCGACCTGGGTGAGCAACTCGTCCAGCGCGAGCCGATCAGCGCGGGGCGGGCGCCCCGGCAGTTGGCCATAGAGCACGCGCATGCCGAACGCTTCGGCCAATCTGGCTACTGCGCCGCCCAGCTCGCCATGACCGAGCAGCCCCAGCGTCTTGCCTTCGAGCTCGACGATGGGGTGGTCGAGCAGGCAGAACATGGGCGACTGCTGCCAACGGCCAGCGCGAACATCACGCTGATAGTCTTGCAGACTTGTGGCCAGGGCGAGCAGGAGTGTCAGGGTGTGCTGGGCCACCGAAGGTGTGCCGTAACCCTGGCAGTTGCACACGGTGACGCCATGCGCCCGGGCGGCGGCGAGGTCGATGTTATTGGTGCCGGTGGCAGCAACGAGGATCAGTTCGAGCTCGGGGCAGCCTGCCAACACGTCCGCATCGATCACCGCCTTGTTGCTGATCGCTACGCGGGCGCCCTGCAGACGCTCGATGATCTGCACCGGGCTGCTCTGGTCGTGCAGTACCAGCTCGGCGAAGGGCTCGCGCAGCGGCGCCATGTCCAGATCGCCGAGGTCGAGGGAGCGATAATCGAGAAACACTGCGCGGCCTGTTTTACTCATCAGCTGTACCTTTCTGGCTGTCCTGTCGGGAAGTAAAGTGCAGCCTATCAGAAGTGCTCTGCCGCAGAGTGCGCCCTTGGACCCACTAGCCAATCCTGGAGTCGCCGTGTACTGGATGGAATTCTTTACCGTTGCTCTCATCCATCTGCTGGCCGTGGCCAGCCCGGGACCGGACTTCGCCATCGTGGTGCGTGAGAGCGTGGCCCATGGGCGCCGTGCCGGTGTGTTCTGTGCGCTGGGCGTGGGCACCGGAATTTTTGTGCACGTAGCCTATTCGCTACTGGGCATCGGCCTGATCGTGTCCCAGTCGATCGTGCTGTTCAACGCGCTGAAGTGGCTGGCCGCCGCCTACCTGCTGTATATCGGTTTCAAGGCATTGCAGGCGCGACCAGCAGCGCCCGGCGCGGTTCAGGAGCAAGCCGACGCCCCGGCGAGGTCGCCGCGTGGCGCGTTCGTTACCGGCTTCGTGACCAATGGCCTTAACCCCAAAGCGACGCTGTTCTTCCTGTCGCTGTTTACCGTGGTGATCGACCCGCACACCCCGCTGCTCGTGCAGGGCGGCTATGGCGTTTACCTGGCCGTGGCGACGGCCTTGTGGTTCTGCCTGGTGGCAATGCTGTTCAGTCAGCAGCGCGTGCGCGAAGGCTTCGCGCGTCTGGGCCACTGGTTTGATCGTCTGATGGGCGCGGTGCTGGTCGGCCTGGGGATCAAGCTGGCGTTTACCGAGTTGAAATAAGAGCCTGTTTTTAACGCAGCAGTGCCGACGCGCAGCAGACTTTGAATAGGTTCTAAGGGGCGCGAGCGCGCCCCTGACTGGTCTCTCACAACACCTCAACCGCGACCGCCGTTGCTTCGCCGCCGCCGATGCACAGCGAGGCGATGCCGCGCTTGCCGCCGGTCTGGCGCAGGGCGTTGATCAGCGTGACGATGATGCGCGAGCCGGTGGAACCGACCGGATGCCCCTGAGCGCAGGCGCCGCCGTAGATATTCACCTTGGCGTGATCCAGATCGTGTTCGCGCATGGCCAGCATGGTGACCATGGCGAACGCTTCGTTGATCTCGAACAGGTCGACCTCGTTCTTCCGCCAGCCGGACTTGTGCAACACCTTGCTGATGGCGCCAATGGGCGCGATGGTGAATTCGCTGGGATCCTGGCTCTGGGTGGCGTGGGTGACGATACGCGCCAGCGGTTGCAGGCCGCGTGCCCTGGCGTGCTCGGCGCTCATCAGCATTAGCGCGCTGGCGCCATCGGATATCGAGCTGGCATTTGCCGCGGTAATGCTGCCGTCCTTGCTGAAGGCCGGCCTCAGGCTGGCGATCTTGTCTATCCTGGCGTTCAGCGGCTGTTCGTCTTCGTTCACTTCGGTATCGCCCTTACGGCTCGCCACGGTCACAGGTACGATCTCATCGGCCAGTACACGGGACTGCATGGCCTGCTGCGCGCGGCGTAGCGATTCGATGGCGTAAGCGTCCATCGCCTCGCGGGTAATGCCGTAGCGATCCGCGGTTTCCTGGGCGAAGGAACCCATAAGCCGGCCGGTGCGCGCGTCCTCCAGGCCGTCGAAGAACATGTGATCCTTCACTTCGCCATGGCCCATGCGCAGGCCGCCGCGTGCCTTGGGCAGCAGATAGGGCGCGTTGGACATGCTCTCCATTCCGCCAGCGATCATCACCTCGGCGCTGCCGGCCTTGATCAGGTCGTGGGCGAGCATCACCGCCTTCATGCCCGAGCCGCAGAGCTTGTTGATGGTGGTGCAACCCGTGGCGCTCGGTAGGCCAGCGGCCAGCGATGCCTGACGCGCCGGGCCCTGCTTGAGGCCGGCAGGCAACACGCAGCCCATGATCACTTCCTGTACGTCGTCTGCCGCTACACCCGCCCGAGCGATGGCGGCGCGAATCGCCGCTGCACCAAGATCCGTTGCGCTTAGCGAAGACAGGCTACCCTGAAAACCACCCATCGGCGTGCGAGCGCCACTGACGATAACAATATCTGACATGAATCCACCTCAATTCGCAGTGAAGGGGCGAAACCGGCCTGTGCTTGGCTTGGGCCACAATCCTCCTTTCGGCTGATTGAGCAGACGCTGGTGCAGGCTACTGTTAGGCAAGGTGCCCATTAACGATCAGGTTTCGCTTCAATTTCGACGCTTTCTACAATAGTCCAGAACAGGTGAGCCCATGTTGCAGACTCGCATCATTCCCCCCGCCGCAAATGCCCACCCATACCCGCTGTTGATCAAGAGCTTGCTGCTTTCAGGCAGCCGCTACGAAAAAAATCGGGAAATCGTCTATCGCGACACCTTGCGTTACAACTACGCAGCTTTCAACGAACGGGTGGCGCGCCTCGCCAATGTGCTCACCGAGGCCGGTGTTAAGGCCGGCGATACCGTGGCGGTGATGGACTGGGATAGTCACCGTTACCTGGAGTGCATGTTCGCGGTGCCGATGCTGGGGGCGGTACTGCACACCATCAACATTCGTCTGTCGCCCGAGCAGATTCTTTACACCATGAACCACGCCGAAGATCGCTTCGTGCTGGTCAACAGCGATTTCGCAGCGTTGTACCAGGGCATCGTCGGGCAGCTCACCACGGTGACCGGCACCATGCTGCTGACTGACAATGCTGCCTCCGTCGAGCTTCCCGGTTCGGTCGGTGAATACGAGAGCCTGTTGGCGGCAGCCGAGCCTAGCTACGCATTCGCCGATTTCGACGAGAACTCCGTCGCCACCACGTTCTACACCACCGGCACCACCGGCAACCCGAAGGGCGTTTACTTCACCCACCGCCAGCTAGTACTGCACACCCTGTCGATGGCCACCACCCTGGGCAGCCTGGACAGCATCCGCCTGATGGGCACCGACGATGTGTACATGCCCATCACGCCCATGTTCCACGTGCATGCCTGGGGGGCGCCCTATGTGGCGACGATGCTGGGTGTAAAACAGGTCTATCCAGGGCGCTACGAGCCGGAGATGCTCTGCAAACTGATCAAGCAAGAGCATGTGACCTTTTCCCATTGCGTACCGACCATCCTGCAGATGGTGCTGGCCGCACCAGGCGCTCAAGGCCATGACTTCAAGGGTATGAAAGTGATCATCGGTGGCAGCGCGCTCAACCGCGCGCTGTATGACGCGGCCAAGGCCAGGGGTATTCAGCTGACGGCCGCTTATGGAATGTCCGAGACCTGCCCGCTGATTTCCTGTGGCTACCTGAGTGACGAGTTGCTCGCTGCGGGCGATGAGCAATGTACGACCTATCGCATCAAGGCTGGAGTTCCCGTGCCGCTGGTCGAGGCGGCGATCATGGACAGCGAGGGCAATCGCCTTCCTGCTGATGGTGAGACCCAGGGCGAGCTGGTGCTGCGCGCACCCTGGCTGACTCAGGGTTACTTCCGCGAGCCGGAGAAGGGACAGGAGTTGTGGGCCCACGGCTGGTTGCACACCGGCGACGTAGCAACCCTGGACGAAATGGGCGTTATCGACATTCGCGACCGCCTCAAGGATGTGATCAAGACTGGCGGCGAATGGATTTCCTCGCTGGAGCTGGAAGACCTGATCAGCCGTCAGCCTGCGGTCAAGGAAGTGGCTGTCGTGGGCGTGGTCGACTCGCAGTGGGGCGAGCGCCCGTTCGCCCTGATTGTCGCGAAGGAAGGCCAGTCGCTGAACGCAGGCCTACTCAAGGAGCATCTCAAGCCATTCGTCGAGCGGGGCGTAATCAACAAGTGGGCGATTCCCTCACAGATAGCCCTTGTTACCGAAATTCCCAAGACGAGTGTGGGCAAGCTGGACAAAAAGCGTATCCGCGTTGATCTGGCGCAGTGGCAGGAGGCCGGAAGCGAGTTTTTATCGTCCCTGTAAGGCACGAATTTCAACGCCAAAAAAGTGACTGGTCAGTCAAACAAACGTTTGGCTTGCTAATTGCTGGATTCGGACCATCCTTGGCTTGTCACGGATGGGACTGATCCCTCTAAACCGGCGAGCCAGAGTGTCTCGGGCACTGCAAGCCACTCGTGGGAAGGCTCGCTGGATTTAGTCAATCAGCCATAACAAAAACAAATGGAGTAGCGTCGATGACCAACACAACAAGGCCGTTCTGGCGTCTGGCAAAACTGCCGCTGGCCGTCAGCCTCGCATCAACTCTTGCCAGCCCGGCATTCGCGGTGAACTTCAATATCGGGGAAATCGAAGGTCAGTTTGACTCGTCGTTGTCGGTGGGGGCTAGTTGGTCGATGGCTTCGCCGAACAAAGATTTGATTGGCTCAAATAATGGGGGGCGTGGACTGTCGCAGACGTCTGATGATGGGCATCTCAATTTCAAGCGTGGTGAAACGTTCTCGAAGATTTTTAAAGGCATCCATGATCTGGAGTTAAAGTACGGAGATACCGGTGTTTTTGTTCGAGGTAAATACTGGTATGACTTCGAGCTGAAAGATGAAGGGCGCGAGTTTAAGGATATCAGCGATTCTAATCGGAAAGAGGGCGCGAAATCGTCCGGTGCGCAGCTGCTTGACGCTTTTGTCTACCATAACTATTCAATTGCGGATCAGCCAGGTTCTGTCCGTCTTGGCAAGCAAGTTGTCAGTTGGGGGGAGAGTACTTTCCTACAGAATAGTATCAATTCTATAAACCCTGTTGATGTCGCCGCTTTTCGTCGCCCAGGGTCCGAGATTAAAGAAGCTCTGATCCCGGTTAACATGTTCTATGTTTCTCAGGGGTTGACAGAAAACTTATCTGCTGAGTTTTTTTATCAACTCGAGTGGGATCAAACAGTTGTCGAGAACTGCGGCACGTTTTTTTCTCAGGCAGATATCGTAGCCGATGGATGCGATGACAATTTGAGGGTTCTTCGTCCTGCTTCTTCCTTAAGTACCGCTGCCCTGGGGGCGTTAGGGAATTTCGGTGTAAATGCCAATGAAGAGGGGGTTTTGGTTCGGCGAGGGGGTGACAGGGATCCGTCTGATAGTGGGCAATGGGGAACGGCTTTCAGGTATTACGTTGCGCCCCTTGATACTGAGTTCGGTGCTTATTTTATGAATTATCATAGCCGCAACCCAGTGTTTAGCGGTACTAGCGCTACCCAAGCGCAACTAAATGCGATTAATGCGGGGTTACCAAACGTTCCTGCTTTAGGTGCTAATAACCCGGCAAACTTAAGGCCTTTAGCGGTGGCTGGGTCCTCTCGTTATTTTATTGAATACCCCGAAAATATACAGCTCTACGGTCTAAGCTTCTCTACCACATTGCCCACTGGTACGGCGTGGAGTGGTGAAGTCAGCTATCGTCCCAATGCTCCTGTTCAGCTGAATACTACAGATATTCTCTTTGCCGGTGTTGGGTCTCTGGGCGGGCTATTCGGTAATGCATCTGTGTTGGATGGTGCTGCTGGGCAGGATTTACATGGTTATCGGCGCAAGGAAATTACTCAGTTTCAGACAACTTTTACGCATTTCTTTGATCAGGTAATGGGGGCTAGCCGCTTTACAGTTGTTGGAGAAATAGGTGTTGTGCATGTAGGCGGGTTGGAAAGTACATCCGAGGCTCGTTACGGCCGTGATCCCGTTTTCGGCCCAGGGCCGTTACCGCCCACACAAGTTGCACCCGGGACAGTCGTCAATACATGTGAAACGCTAAACGGGTCTACGCTCGGTGGGGCGTCAAGGAAAAACGTTTCCCGGTATTGTGAGAACGACGGCTTCGTAACCAGTACCTCGTGGGGGTATCGCGCACGTGCAATTTGGGAGTACCCAGATGTATTTGCAGGCGTGAACCTTAAACCCAACGTCGCCTGGTCTCATGATGTGAATGGTTATGGCCCCAATGGCTTGTTCACTGAAGGTGCAAAAGCTGTGAGTCTGGGTCTGGATGCTGAGTATCAGAACACCTACACCGCCAGCCTCGCCTACACCGACTTCTTCGGCGGCAAATACAACACCCTTGTCGATCGTGACTTCCTGGCCCTCAGCTTCGGTATGAACTTCTAAGCGCCCGTATTCATAGGAAAACGTATTCATGAAAACAACAAAAAGGCTGTTGCAAACTGGCGCTCTGACTCTTTCGCTGCTGGCCACTGGTGTGATGGCTGCAGTGTCTGCGGATGAGGCGGCCAAGCTGGGTAATACCCTGACGCCGGTTGGTGCGGAAAAGGCAGGCAATGCTGATGGCAGCATCCCGGCCTGGACCGGCGGGCTGCCGGTCAATGCCGGTGCGGTTGATTCGGCTGGCTTTCTGGCCGATCCGTTCCCAAACGAAAAGCCGCTGTTCACCATCACCGCGCAGAACGTCGAGCAATACAAGGACAAGCTGACGCCTGGCCAGTACGCGATGTTCAAGCGCTACCCGGAAACCTACCGGATGCCGGTCTACACCACGCACCGCACGGCGAACGTGCCGGACAGCATCATCGCGGCGACCAAGGAAAATGCCACCAACACCAAGCTGATTCAGGGTGGCGAAGGGCTGGAGAACTTCAAGTTTGCCAATCCGTTCCCGATTCCGAAGGACGGCCTGGAAGCTATCTGGAACCACATCACTCGCTACCGTGGTGCCAGCGTACGTCGTCATGTGGTGCAGGTGACGCCGCAGGCCAATGGCTCGTTCAGCCCGGTCAGCCTGGAAGAAGAGTTCGCCTTCCGCAGCATGATGAAAGGCGTCGATACCAGTCAGCCGAGCAACATCCTGTTCTATTTCAAACAGCGGGTAACCGCACCGTCGCGTCTGGCGGGTAACGTACTGCTGGTGCACGAGACCATCGACCAGGTGAAGGAGCCGCGCATGGCGTGGCTCTACAACGCCGGTCAGCGTCGTGTACGCCGTGCGCCTCAGGTGTCCTACGACGGTCCGGGCACTGCGGCCGATGGCCTGCGTACCTCCGATAACCTGGATATGTACAACGGCTCGCCTGATCGTTACGACTGGCAGTTGCTGGGCAAGAAGGAAATCTACATTCCCTACAACAGCTATCGTCTCGATTCGCCGAAGCTGAAGTACACCGACATCGTCAAGCCAGGCCATCTGAACCCGGATCTGACCCGCTACGAGCTGCACCGCGTCTGGCACGTGACCGCCACCCTCAAGCAGGGCGAGCGCCACATCTATGCCAAGCGTGACTTCTACATCGACGAGGATACCTGGCAGGCCGCTGCCATCGACCACTACGACGGTCGCGGTACTCTGTGGCGCGTGGCGGAAGCCCACGCACAGTACTACTACGACAAGCAGGTGCCGTGGTATGCCGTCGAGGTGATCCACGATCTGCTCTCCGGTCGCTATCTGGCCCTGGGCCTGAAGAACGAGGAGAAGCAGGCCTACGAGTTCGATTATCCTGCCAAGGAGAGCGACTACACTCCGGCAGCATTGCGTCAGTCCGGCGTGCGTTGATCGCTGCTTGAAACCAGAAAGTCGGCCCTCGGGCCGGCTTTTTGTTGCCTGTTCGACTGGCTTTCGAGGCCAGGGTGCTAGGTAGCTGACGGCGATAGGCGACCTGCCGTTCCAACGCGCGACGGTTACAATCGGCTATCGCCTGCCATCCGCGTTACAGGAAATCCTTATGCAACTCACTTCACCTGCCCTGATCCGCGAAACCTTTCCCGTCGGCCCTTTGCAGTGCAACTGCACCATCATTGGCGATTCCATCAGCGGCAAAGCCATCGTGGTTGACCCGGGTGGCAATCCCGATCTGATCATGGCGCGGCTGGAGGCCCACGGCCTCAAGGTGGTGAGCATCATCCATACCCACGCACATCTTGATCATTTCCTGGCCTCGGGGCAGATGAAAGAAAAGACCGGCGCCACTCTGCACCTGCACAAGGATGACCAGTTCCTTTGGGACAACCTGGAGATGCAGTGCCAGATGTTCGGTGTTCCCTACACGCCCGTACCCGCGCCCGATCAATGGCTGGCCGATGACGAGGCACTGGCCTGCGGCTGCGGTGTGGCCCTGCATACGCCGGGACACACGCCGGGCTCCATGAGCTTCTGGTTCCCCGAAGCCAAACTGTTGATTGCCGGCGACACGCTATTTCGCCGTGGCATAGGCCGTACCGATCTGTGGGGTGGTGACTACTCGACCATCGAGCGCTCCATCAAGCAACGTCTGTATCGCCTGGATGAGGACGCCACCGTGGTGACCGGCCATGGCGCGGACACGCGGTTGGGTGACGAGATGCGCGAAAATCCATTTGTGCGGGCTTGAAAAACAAGCGGTTACAGATTTTCTACGTGGTGATTGTTAGCCTTGGTCGGGAACTTGGCGGCGTTCGTTGGCTCGAAGCCGCGAATAAAACTGCCTCCATTCCGTAACACGACTCTAAGGATTACCCATGTTCAAGTGCCGCTCCCTGATTGCCGCAACGGCCGTTCTCGTTGTTCTGTCCGGCTGTACGGTCAACCCCTATACCGGTGAAAGCCAGGCGGGCAAAGCCGGTATCTACGGTGGTGTGGGCGCGCTGGCCGGTGCGGCCGTCGGCGCCGCCACTTCGAGCAAGAAGGACCGTAAGAAAGGCGTCCTGATCGGTGCCGCCGTGGGTGGCGCCGCAGGCGGTGGTTACGGCTACTACGTCGATACCCAGGAAGCCAAGCTGCGCCAACAGCTGCAGGGTACCGGCGTGCAGGTGCAGCGTAACGGCAATGACCTGACTCTGATCATGCCTGGCAATATCACCTTCGCTAGCAATTCGGCGGACATTTCCAGCAGCTTCTACCCGACGTTGAATTCCCTGGTGCTGACATTCAAGGAATTCAACAAGAACGGTGTGAGCATCGTCGGCCATACCGACAGCACCGGCTCGGCGGAACTGAACCAGAATCTCTCCACCCGCCGTGCCCAGAGCGTGGCGTCCTACCTGGCGGCCAACGGCGTGGCGTCCTCGCGCATCTCGGCCTACGGCGCCGGGCCGAACCAGCCTATTGCCAGCAACGCCAATGAAGCTGGACGCGCACAGAACCGCCGCGTGGAAATCAACCTGCGGCCGCTGTAGATCAACTGCCCATTAGAACCCCCTGCTATGGGCGGGGAGTTCTAATGCCTGCCTCATTTCTGTCGCCTGCCTGGTGCGTGCTGGCTAGGCTGTGAGGCTCGACAGATTGCCCCGCTCGGTGCAAGTCAGTCGAACTGACCTTGGAACGAGAGCTGTCGCGCTTAGCTTCAGTATCGGTATCGCCCGTGCGGCGGCGCAGCTGAAGGCCTGCTAAACGGGGCCGGTACGCTTTCACGAAAGGGCGGACTGACTTTAGGAATGCTGCTGGTGCAGGTCATCCAGCAGGGCGTCTTTGGTTTCCCATAGCGCATTGACCCACTGCTGGAAATCCTTGCGATAAGCCTCGTCCTGATCGTAGGTGCGGCCAATGAAGCGGGCGGGGATTTCCAGCTGCTCGACGACCACAACCACCTGGTCCAGCTGACCGCTGAGCAGGGTCCAGAAGCCGGGGCTGCCCTGGGGATAATGCAGGGTGACGTTGATCATGCCGTGCAGCTGCTCACCCATGGCATCGAGCACGAAGGCCAGGCCGCCGGCCTTGGGCTTGAGCAGATAGCGGTAGGGTGATTGCTGTTCCTGGTGTTTGGCCGGGGTGAAGCGGGTGCCCTCGACGAAGTTGAAGATGCCCACCGGGTTGTGGCGAAACTTGGCGCAGGTGCGGCGCGTGGTCTGCAGATCCTTGCCTTTCTTCTCCGGGTGTTTGGCCAGGTATTCCTTCGAATAACGCTTCATGAAGGGAAAGCCCAGCGCCCACCAGCACAGGCCGATCACCGGCACCCAGATCAGCTCCTGCTTGAGAAAGAACTTCAGCGGACGGATACGTCGGTTGAGCAGGTACTGCAGCACCAGGATGTCCACCCAGCTCTGGTGGTTGCTGGTCACCAGGTACGAATGCTCGTAATCGAAATTCTGGTTGCCCTCGATATGCCAGCGGGTCTTGCCCAGCAAGTTCATCCACGCCTTGTTGCAGCCGATCCAGCCTTCCTGAATGAAGATCATCAGCCGGTCACAGGCGCGTTGCACCAGCGGCAGGGGCAGCAGGATACGCAGCAGGGTTACGGCGAACAGGGGCCAGCACCAGAACAGCGTGTTCAGCGCCAGGGAGAGGCTGCCCAAGAGACCAAGCAAGGGGGCAGGCAGAAAGTGCAGCATGGGCGTGCGAACCTCAGGCAGGTTGGCGCCCGCAAGCAGAGCGGGCGTGAATGGCGCACAGGGTAACGATTGGCGGGGGAACTGCAAGCCGATCCGAATGCGGGGTGTTTCACCCGCGTTCGGATCGGGCCGTATTCAGTGGCGCATGTTGGCGGCCTGAATGGCGGTCAGGGCGATGGTGAAGACAATATCGTCCACCAGCGCGCCGCGCGACAGGTCGTTCACCGGCTTGCGCAGGCCCTGCAGCATGGGGCCGACGCTGATGCAGTCGGCGCTGCGCTGCACCGCCTTGTAGGTGGTGTTGCCGGTGTTCAGGTCGGGGAAGATGAACACGGTGGCGCGACCAGCCACCGGGCTGTTGGGCGCCTTTTGCCGGCCGACGCTTTCGATGGCCGCGGCGTCATACTGCAGCGGGCCGTCGACCAGGAGCTCCGGGTTGGCTTCGCGCGCCAGTCGTGTGGCCTCGCGAACCTTTTCCACTTCCTCGCCGCTGCCCGAATCACCGGTGGAATAGCTGAGCATGGCTACCCGCGGCGGAATGCCGAATGCCTGGGCGGAGCTGGCGCTCTGCAGGGCGATTTCCGCCAGTTGCTCGGCGTTGGGGTCCGGGTTGACGGCGCAGTCGCCATACACCAGCACCTGATCAGGCAGCAGCATGAAGAACACCGACGACACCAGGTTGTAGCCCGGCGCGGTCTTGATCAGCTGCAGCGCCGGGCGGATGGTGTTGGCGGTGGTGTGCACGGCGCCGGAGACTAGACCATCGACCTCGTCCATAGCCAGCATCATGGTGCCAAGCACCACCGTGTCTTCGAGTTGTGCGGCGGCCATTGGCGCGTTGAGACCCTTGCCCTTGCGCAGCTCGACCATCGGCTCGACGTAGCGCTCGCGAATCAGGTCCGGGTCGAGAATCTCCAGCCCCGGCGGCAGCTCGATACCCTGAGCCTGCGCGACGCTGTGCACCTCCTCGGGCTTGGCCAGCAGCACGCAGCGGGCGATGCCGCGGGCCTGGCAGATCGCCGCAGCTTGCACGGTACGTGGCTCGGCGCCTTCGGGCAGAACGATGCGTTTGTTGGCGGCCTTGGCCTGCTGAACCAGCTGGTAACGGAACGCCGGCGGCGATAGGCGCAGCTCCCGTGGGTTGCCGCAGCGGGCGGCCAGCCAGTCGTGATCCAGGTGGCTGGCGACGAAGTCGGCGACCTTCTCGGCGCGCTCCTTGTCGTCGACCGGGATTTCCTTGTTCAGGCGATTGAGGTTGGTGGCCGTGTCATAGGAGCCGGTGCTCACCGTCATCACCGGCAGGCCGCTCTGCAGGGCGCCGCGGCACAGCTCCATGATGCGCGGGTCGGGGGCGAAGTCGCTGCACAGCAGCAGGCCGGCCAGCGGCATGCCGTTCATGGCGGCCAGGCTGGCGGCCAGAATGATGTCGTCGCGGTCACCCGGCGTGACCACCAGGGTGCCGGGCTTGAGCAACTGCACGGTGTTGGCCACGGCGCGGGCGCACAGCACGATTTTCAGCATGCGCCGCTGCTCGTAGTCGCCGGCATTGAGGATGCGCGCGCCGAGCAGTTCGGCGATGTCGCGAGTGCGCGGTGCATTCAGCTCGTCGAGCCAGGGGATGCAGCCCAGCAGGCGGAATTCCGGGTGGCGCAGCAGCGAGGACTGTTCGCGCAGGCGCGCGGTGAAGGCCTCCAGGCCGTCGTCGCTGCGGATCTTGTTGAGGATCACGCCGAGCACCTTGGGATCTTTCGGGCCGCCGAATTGCTGGGCCTGGATTTCCACGCGGTCGCACAGCTCGCCAAGGCTTTCCTGCTCCTGGGCCGAGACTAGGATCACGTCGGCGTCCAGGCTCTTGGCCAGGTGGAAGTTGACCCGCGCCGCATAGCTGGCCTGGCGCGTCGGCACCATGCCTTCGACGATCACCACGTCTTTGTCTTTGGCGGCCTCATGGTAGAGGCTGATGATTTCTTCCAGCAGTTCGTCCAGGTCGCCGTCGCCGAGGCGTCGTTCGACATGGGCGAGTGCCAGCGGTTTGGGCGAGTGCAGGCCGTGGGTGCGCGCTACCAGTTCGCTGGAGCGCTCGGGGCCGGCGTCACCTTGGTGCGGCTGGGCGATGGGTTTGAAGAACCCTACCTTGAGGCCGGCGCGTTCGAGCGCCCCGACCAGGCCCAGGCTGATGGAGGTGAGGCCGACGCCGAAGCCGGTCGGCGAAATGAAAAAGGTGTGCATGGGGTTCTCCGGTTCAGTCGAGCAGCGCCAGGGTGTCGAGGGCGATCTGGAGCTCCTCGTTGGTGGGCACCACCAGCACCCGCGTATGGTCCTCCGCGTGGATCGGCCCGCTGACGCCGCGCAGGCAGCGGGCGTTGGCCGCTTCGTCGAGCTTGAGGCCGAGCAGGCTCAGGTGCGCCACCGTCTTGCTGCGGATCAGCGGTGAGTTCTCGCCGATGCCGCCGGTGAAGATCATGCCGTCCAGGCGCGGCAGGGCGCAGCTCATGGCCGCCAGGGATTTTGCCAGGCGATAGCAGAATACTTCGATGGCCAGGGTGGCACCGGCATGACCTTCCTCACGCGCCTGCTCGAGGCTGCGCATATCGTTGGAAAGCCCCGACAGGCCCAGCAGGCCGCTGTCGTGATTGAGCATGCGATCGATCTGCTCCAGGCTCCAGCCCAGGGTGCGCGAGAGGTGGCTGTGCAGATTGGGGTCGACGTCGCCGCTGCGCGTGCCCATCACCAGGCCTTCGAGTGGCGTCAGGCCCATGCTGGTGTCGCGGCTTTGACCATTGACCACCGCACAGGTCGAGCAGCCATTGCCCAGGTGGGCGACCAGCCAGGCGCTGTCGCTCGCCGGCAGACCGGTGAGTTCGGCCGCGCGGGCACTGACGAAGCGGTGGCTGGTGCCGTGGAAGCCATAGCGGCGTACGCCGTGATCACGATACAGCTGCTCCGGCACCGCGTAGCGGAAGGCGTGCTCGGGCAGGCTCTGGTGGAAGGCCGTATCGAACACCGCCACCTGGGGCAGCTCGGGGTACAGCGCCAGGGCCGCCTCGATGCCCAGCAGGCCCGCCGGATTGTGCAGCGGCGCCAGGGGCGCGACGGCGCGGATCGCGGCGATCACCGCGTCGTCAAGACGTTGGGCGCTGGTGAAGTGTTCACCGCCGTGTACCACCCGGTGGCCAATGCCGTGCAGTTGGCCGCCAGTGGCCTCCTGCACGCGCTGCAACAGGTGGGCCAGTGCGGCGCGATGGTCATCGCCGGGAATGGCTTGGCTGTGTTTGATGCCGCCCAGTTGCCAATGCAGCACCGCATCGGCGCTGCCGAGCCGCTCCGCCAGGCCGCTAATGGCGAACGCCTGCTGATCGGGGTCGACCAGGGCGAACTTGATGGAGGAGCTACCGCAGTTGATCACCAGAATATTGCGTGCGGGCATTCAGGAATCCTTAGCATTGGATGGCGTTGAAGCTGCTGTTGCGACACACCAGCCACAGGTGAAGTTCGTGCCGATTCGCGCCTGACGCTGCGTGGCGTCGAGCACCCAGGCGCGATTTTGCCAGGGCGGTTGATGGCGCAAGTGTTGAGTATGGCCACAAGATAGGACAGCCACCCAATAGCCGTCATGATCTTGCTCAAAACCGACCACGACGACCGCGGATGCGGCCCGCCCGTCTGGGCTTGGGTCGCTTTCGCCACCGCCGTTGGTTACACTTACACGTTCATTTTCCTCGAGCAAAAGGTTCGCCCCATGCAGATCGCCGCCAACAAGGCCGTTTCCATCGACTATACCCTGACCAACGATGCCGGTGAGGTGATCGATAGTTCCGCTGGCGGCGCGCCGCTGGTTTACCTGCACGGTGCCGGCAACATCATCGTCGGCCTCGAGAAGGCCCTGGTCGGCAAGCAGGCTGGCGACGAGGTCAAGGTTGCCGTCGAGCCCGAAGAAGCATACGGCGAGTACAGCGCCGAGCTGGTTGCCACCCTGAATCGTTCGATGTTCGAAGGCGTCGACGAGCTGGAAGTCGGCATGCAGTTCCACGCTTCCGGCCCGGATGGTGGCATGCAGATCGTCACCATCCGTGAGCTGGAAGGCGATGACGTGATCGTCGACGGCAACCACCCGCTGGCTGGCCAGCGCCTGAACTTCGCGGTCAAGGTCGTCAATGTGCGCGACGCCAGCCAGGAAGAAATCGCCCATGGTCACATCCATGGCGAAGGTGGTCACCACCACTGATCCGTATGTCGGCAGCCGATTCTTCGCTGCTGGCAGATGGTCATGAGTGACTGCTAAGCTGCAGTCATGAAAAGGCGCCTTTTCAGGCGCCTTTTTCGTTTCATCTTCGCTGCCTTTCGCGTTACCCGGAGCACCCATCATGAGCGCCTTCCACGACCTGACACTGCACGCATTAGATGGCCAGGAGCTGCCGCTGGCGCCGCTCAAGGGCAAGGTGGTGCTGGTGGTCAACGTCGCCTCCAAATGCGGCCTCACGCCGCAATATGCCGGCCTCGAGCGCTTGCAGCAGACCTACGCCGCCCAGGGGTTCAGCGTGCTCGGCGTGCCCTGCAACCAGTTCGCCGGGCAGGAGCCGGATGACGAGGCAGCCATCGCCCAGTTCTGCAGCCTGAACTACGGCGTGACCTTTCCGCTGAGCAGCAAACTGGAAGTCAACGGCAGCGGTCGTCATCCACTGTATCGTCTGCTGGCCGGTGAGGGCGCGGAGTTTCCCGGCGACATCACCTGGAATTTCGAGAAGTTTCTGGTGGGCCAGGATGGCCGTGTGCTCGCGCGTTTCTCGCCGCGCACCGCGCCGGATGATCCGGCGCTGATCCAGGCCATCGAGAAGGCCCTGGCCTGACTCTCGGGCCGCGGCCAGCGGCCCTTCATCTTCCCGGTCTCAATTCGCGCGTTTGCTCTCGATCGCCAGGGTTGGCTTGCGGCTGTCCTTCGGCACGCTGCTGTCCAGCCGCGCGGTGTACAGGTGCTGTTCGAACTGTTCGACGATGCTCGACCAGCCTTGCCTGGCCGCATGCTGACGCGCGTTGAGGCGCACCCGGCGCAGGTTCTCGCTGTTCTCCAGCAGCCAGCCGGCCGCGTCGATAAAGGTACGTTCATCATCGGCGCTGGCCAGCATACCGTTGTGGCCATCCTCGACATGCTGGGCGGCGGCGGCCTGATCGAAGGCGACCACGCCAAGCCCCGAGGCCATGGCTTCGAGCAGCACATTGCCAAAGGTTTCCGAAAGACTCGGGAACAGGAAGATGTCGCCGCTGGCGTAATGCTGCGCCAGCGCCTCGCCGCGTTGGGTACCGCAGAACAGCGCATCCGGCAGCCGCTTGTGCAGGCCCTCACGCAGCGGCCCGTCACCGACCATCACCAGTCGCAGGCGCTTGCCGGCAGATTGGTGCTGCAGCGCCTGGTAGGTACTGACCAGCAGATCCAGGTTCTTCTCGGCGGCCAGCCGGCCGACATGCAGCACGGCGATGTCCTGCTCGCCCAGGCCCCAGCTGCGGCGCAGCTCTTCGCTGCGCCGTGACGGGTTGAACAGCCCGGCATCCACGCCGCGGGCGAGCAGTTCCAGGCGCTCGAAGCCGCGACGTTGCAGCTCGCAGCGCTGGCTGAGGCTTGGCACCAGGGTCATGCGTGAGGCGTTGTGAAACCAGCGCAGGTAATTGGTCAGCAGGCGGGTTAAGAGGGTGATGCCGTAATGCCCGGTGTACTGCTGGAAGTTGGTGTGAAAGCCGCTGATCACCGGTATCTGCAGACGCCGTGCTGCGCGCAGGGCGGACAGCCCCAGCGGGCCTTCGGTGGCGATATACAGCACATCCGGGCGCTGGCGTCGCCACAGGCGCAGCAGCTTGTGGCGCGCCGACTGGCCCCACTGCAGGCCGCGGTAACCGGGCAGCGGCCAGCCGCGGGTGAGCAGCAGGTCGTCGTCATTGGCGGCGGGGGCGTCCTGGTGCTGGCGGGGGCGGATCAACTGCAGGCGATGGCCGCGGGCACGCAAGCCCTTGACCAGGTGGCCAAGGGTATTGGCCACGCCGTTGATTTCGGGGCTGTAGGTCTCGCTGACCAGGGCGATGAATAGCGGGGAAGTGCTCATGACAGCAGTCTGTGCTGCCGTCATGTAGCGTTTGTGACATCAGCGTGGCGTTTGCGTGACAGCGCTCGTTCCCGAACTCACCCCACCTTCGCGCACCCAGAACAGTGTTGCGCCCGCCACCGCAGCCGGCATCATCAGGATGTTGACGAAGGGCACCAGCAGCGCAACGTAGGTGATGCCGCCAAAGCCCAGTGACTGCCAGCGCTTCTCGCGCAGCCAGGCGAGCATGTCCTGCCAGCTGACCTTGTTGTTGTCGGCGGGGTAGTCGATGTACTGGATGGCCATCATCCACACGCCGAACAGCAGCCATAGCGGCGCCGCGACCAGGTTGACCACCGGAATGAACGACAGGATCAAGAGGCCCAGGGCACGTGGCAGGAAATACGCCAGCTTGCGCCCCTCGCGGCCGAGGGTGCGCGGCACCATGGCGATCAGCTCGCCCCAGCTGAACGGCGGAAAGTTGTCCTGGCCGCGCACCACCACCTCGACCTTCTCGGCGAGAAAGCCGTTGAAGGGCGCCGCGACGATATTGGCTACCATGGTGAAGGTGAAGAACACCATGAGAATGACCAGCACCACGAACAGTGGCCAGAGGATGTACTGCAGAAAGCTCAGCCAGCTCGGCAGCGACGGCATGAAGGTGTCCACCCAGCCGCTGAACTGCTGCACGGCAAAGCCGATCATCAGGCTGAACAGGATCAGGTTGATCGCCAGCGGCAACAGCACGAACAGCCGCAGGCCGGGGCTCATGACCAGCTTCAGGCCTTCGCCCAGGTATTGCGGGCCGGACAGCACGGGAGCGCGCATCGGGGGGTCTCCAACAAGTGATCGTGGCGCGACCTTACCCATTTTGTGGCGTGGGTGAAAGCCGGGCAGGGCGATAGCGCGCGGCTATCCCGGGGATTGGCAAAGTACATTTCCATGGCACGGGCCGCGCAGCCTAGTCTGCTCGCGTCCCTTGTTCAGCCGCCGATGTCCGACCGCTTGCGGTCGGTGGCGGCTTTTTTGCAGCACTGCGCTGTGAGGAGTCTCTGATGTCGAGTACCCGACACGCCCGCGTGATCATTCTCGGTTCCGGCCCGGCCGGCTATAGTGCGGCGGTCTACGCCGCACGGGCCAATCTCAAGCCGCTGCTGATCACCGGCCTGCAGGCCGGTGGGCAACTGACCACCACCACCGAGGTCGACAACTGGCCAGGCGACGCCCATGGCCTGACCGGTCCGGAGCTGATGCAGCGCATGCAGGCCCATGCCGAGCGCTTCGAGACGGAGATCGTCTTCGACCATATCCAGGCCGTGGACCTGGCCGCGCTTCCCTTCACCCTGGTAGGCGACAGTATTTCCTACACCTGCGATGCGCTGATCATCGCTACCGGGGCCAGTGCCCGCTATTTGGGCTTGCCGAGTGAGACTGCCTTCATGGGCAAGGGCGTCTCGGCGTGCGCCACCTGTGACGGCTTCTTCTACCGCAACCGTGAAGTGGCGGTGGTCGGTGGCGGCAATACCGCCGTAGAGGAAGCGTTGTACCTGGCAAACATCGCCAGCCGGGTCACGCTGATCCACCGCCGTGGCGCCTTTCGCGCCGAGAAGATCCTGCAGAACAAGCTGCAGGCGCGGGTGGCCGAAGGGCGTATCGTGCTGGCGCTGAATGCCGAGGTGGACGAGGTACTGGGCGACGACTCGGGCGTTACCGGCGTACGCATTCGCGAGCAGGATGGCGGTACACGCGATCTGGCCGTGGATGGCCTGTTCGTGGCCATCGGCCACACGCCCAATACCGCGTTGTTCGAAGGGCAACTGGCGCTCAAGGACGGTTATCTGCAGGTCAATGGTGGGCGTGATGGCAATGCCACGGCGACCACCATGCCGGGCGTGTTCGCTGCTGGCGATGTGGCCGACAGCGTTTACCGCCAAGCCATCACCTCGGCAGGTGCCGGCTGCATGGCGGCGCTGGATGTGGAGCGTTTTCTCGACGGGCTGTAAATGTCCGGTGCGAGTCCCGCAACGAAAAATGCCCGTATCCATGGATACGGGCATTTTTTCATGTCTCGCCGCTGGTGACCGGTTTACAGATCGAAATCGTACTCGGCCAGCTGCTTGTGCAGGCGTCGCTCCTCGAGGAAATTGTCGATGATGCGTCGCTTGGTGAGGTTGGTTTTCGCCACTTCCACCGGGGCTTCGCTGCTGTCCGTTTCGTCGCTGACGAAGTCGTCGTCCAGTTCCAGGTCTTCTTTGCCGTTGCTCATGCGCTTCACTCCCGGCTACAGGGGCCATTTGCCGACCTTATAAGGGCAAACGTGAAGGGAGTAAAAAAGATTTTTTCAATCAACTCATATCAGAAAGCTATGAAGCATCAATCGTCCGAAGTCTTCTGCTTGTATTCGCACAGGTCTTCGATACGGCAGCTGCCACAGCGCGGCTTGCGTGCTTGGCACACGTAGCGGCCATGCAGGATCAACCAGTGGTGGGCGTCGAGCAGATAATCCCTGGGCACGAACTTGAGCAGTTTCTTCTCGACCTCCACCACGTTCTTGCCAGGGGCGATGCCGGTGCGGTTGCTGACCCGGAAAATGTGCGTGTCCACGGCCATGGCCAGCTGCCGAAAGGCGGTGTTGAGCACCACGTTGGCGGTCTTGCGGCCCACGCCTGGCAGGGCTTCGAGATCCTCGCGGTTGTCCGGCACCTGGCTGCCGTGTTTTTCGATAAGGATGCGGCAGGCTTCGATGACGTTCTTCGCCTTGCTGTTGTACAGGCCGATGGTCTTGATGTATTCGCTCAACCCCTCGACACCCAGGGCGTAGATGGCCTCTGGCGTATTGGCCACGGGAAACAGCTTGGCCGTGGCCTTATTGACACTGACGTCGGTGGCCTGGGCCGACAGCGTGACCGCCACCAGCAGCTCGAAGGGTGTGCTGTAGGCCAGTTCAGTCTTGGGCTCTGGGTTGTCTTCGTGCAGGCGACGGAAGATTTCAAGGCGTTTGGCGGCGTTCATGGTTGGGCATCAGGGTCCATCGTGGCGCTCTAGCTGGCGCTGGTATGCGCCTGCAGGCGGCTTTCTGCCGCTGCAAGGCACTCTTGGGCATCGCGTATCTTGCTGCAGTCAGCCGGCTCGCTGCGCTGCAGTTTGCTGAGCTCGGCGCGGGCGTAGGCCAGGTCGGTTTTCAACTGGCGCAGCTGCGCGCTGAGACCGGCCTTGTCGATCAGCGTGCGAGTGGGCGCTGGCTTGCCGCAACGCTCTTCTGCCAGGTGCAGCGCCTCTTGGGCTTTGGCATAGGCGCTGCGCAACGGCGCCAGAGCTTGTTCGTCGAGGCCGCGGCGTTCGGCAGCCTTGAGGGCCATGCGGTGGCTGGCCAGGTCGATCTTGGCCTGTTTGAGCGCCTGCTCGCCGGGGCTTGGCACGTGCTGTACGGGCGCCGCCTGCAGCTCGGCGAGGCGCTGCTGATCGCGCTCGGCCGCCTGTTGCAACAGTGCGAGTTGCTGGCGCTGCGCGTCACTGGGCGAGTCGCCAAAGGCTTTCAGGGCCTTCTGCAACTGAGCCCGGCTCATGGCGGCATCGATCTTCGCCTGTTTAAGCGAGGACGCACCGTAGGTCTGCAGGGGCGCGACAGCAGGCGCCTCTACAGGCGCAGGACGTACCGGGCGGGCCGCGCGGCGACGGGCATCGTTGCGCGCCAGGCGGGCCAGACGATTCTGGTGGCGGGTACGGAATAGGTCGGCGCGCGCGCGTTGCTCCTCGGCCTCGGGCGGCGCCAGGGCGATCAGGTCGATGCAGTCCACCGGGCAAGGGGCGATGCACAACTCGCAGCCCGTGCATTCATCGTTGATCACCGTGTGCATCAGCTTGGCCGCGCCAACGATGGCGTCCACCGGGCAGGCCTGGATGCACTTGGTGCAGCCGATGCACTCGGCCTCGCGGATCACCGCCACCTGCGGCGGCGTTGCCGGCAGCGCCAGGGGCAGCTCCGGCACCTGCAACAGGTCGGCCAGGGCATGGATGGTCGCTGTGCCGCCGGGCGGGCACTTGTTGATCGCCTCACCCGCAGCAATGCCCTCTGCGTAGGGCAGGCAGCCCGGATGACCGCACTTGCCGCATTGCGTCTGCGGCAGCAGCGCGTCGATGGCGGCAATACGCTGAGCGCCCCTCACGGGCGCACCCAGGCGCGCCGGCACGGGAACGCCCCATGGCGGTACGGATAGGTAAAGTTGCGGGAGTCGATCATCGCTGTTGCAGGTCTGGCTGGCGCGTGAGCCGGGCATTATCCGGCATGGACCGCGCCCGGTACAGCGGCACGGCCACGCCAGCGCTCACTCATGCGCTGTTGCGTGCGCGGCTCGCCTTACGCCACAGCCAGCGAACCAGCAGGGCGAGCGGGAACAGAATGATCACGAAGGGGATGCCGTAGCCAAGCAGCTTGAGCGCTTCGGTGGCCCCCTCAGTCGCGTTGTCGAGCATGCCACTTGCCGCGTCGCCGATACGCGCCAGGCGCCCAACAGGTTCGCCTTCGGTGCTGAAGCTCAGGGTCAGCAGGTTGGTGGTCAGGCGACGTTGCTGCTGTGCTGACTGCTGGGCATTACCTGCCAGTTGCACCTCTACCTCGGCCAGTTCGCGGGCCAGGGCGAGCATGTCGCTGACGCTCAGGTCGGTGCGCGCCTGATAGAGCAGCAGGGTTTTCTGCTGGCGTTCCAGGCGTTGGCGTTGCTGTTCGGTATCGCTGACTGCCTGAGCCAGGTCCTCGGCGCGGGTATGGCGGCTCTGCAATTCGCCGCCTTCGCCGGCAAAACCAACCAGCGGTTCGACACCCGCTGGCGCGATTCGCACGGTAATACTGGCAGCCTGGTAGGCGCCCTGGTTCTGCTCTATGGCCAGCAAATCGCATTGGCCGAAACGCTGGCTGCTGCACGCTTCACGTACCGCTGCCAGGCGCGGTTCGACCTGCTCGACCGGCAGGCGAATGCCGACGCTGTGTTCGTAGGCGAGAAAGACGCCCTGTTGCGCCATTTCACCCTGCAGCCCGGCGCCCGCCGGTGCGCGACCGTCACCAGACGGCGAGCAGCCGACCAGGGTCAGCAGGGCCGGGCAGAGGCGAGAAACCAGGTTCGTTGGATCAGCATCCTTGCTCCAGATCGGTTACTTGACGCGTTGGCCCGGCTTGGCGCCACTGTCCGGGCTGAGAAGGTAGATTTCCTCGCCGCCGGGGCCGGCAGCCAGCACCATGCCTTCGGAGACGCCGAACTTCATCTTGCGCGCGGCTAGGTTGGCCACGTACAGGGTCAGGCGGCCTTCGAGCTTGCTGGGGTCCGGGTAGGCGCTCTTGATGCCGCTGAACACGTTGCGTTTCTCATCGCCGATATCCAGGGTCAGGCGCAGCAGCTTGTCGGCGCCTTCGACGAACTCGCATTTCTCGATCAGCGCGATGCGCAGGTCGACGGCCGCAAAGGCGTCGAAGGCGATTTCAGCGGCCAGCGGGTCTTTCTTCAGCTCACCGTTACCTGTGGGGGCTTCGGCGGCTGCCAGGTCTTCCTTGGACGCTTCGACCATGGCCTCGACCTTGGCCGGCTCGATGCGCGCGAGCAGTGGGGTGAAGGGATTGAGCGGGTGATCGGCCAGTGGCGTGGCCAGGTCGGCCCAGGTCAGCGGTGCGACGTTGAGGAACGCCTCGGCATCGCGCGCCAGGTTCGGCAGCACCGGCTTGAGGAAGATCACCAGCTGGCGGAACAGGTTGACGCCCAGGGCGCAGATCGCCTGCACCTCATCGGCTTTGCCGTCCTGCTTGGCCAGCGACCAGGGCGCCTTGTCGGCAATCCAGGCGTTGGCGCGGTCGGCCAGGGCCATGATCTCGCGCATGGCGCGGGCGAAGTCGCGGCTCTCGTAGGCTTCGGCGATGCCTGGCGCGGCGCTCTGGAAAGCGTTCCACAACTCCGGCTCCGGATTGGCAGCGACCAGCACGCCGGCGTTGCCCTTGTGGATGAAGCCGGCGCAGCGGCTGGCGATGTTGACCACCTTGCCGACCAGGTCCGAGTTGACCTTCTGGATGAAGTCCTCGAGGTTCAGGTCCAGGTCATCGACGCCGCGGCCGAGCTTGGCAGCGTAGTAGTAACGCAGGTATTCGGGATTCAGATGATCCAGATAGGTGCGCGCCTTGATGAAGGTGCCGCGTGACTTGGACATCTTCTGGCCATTGACCGTCAGGTAGCCATGTACGTTGATGGCGGTCGGCTTACGGTAGCCGGCGCCTTCGAGCATGGCTGGCCAGAACAGGGCGTGGAAGTTGACGATGTCCTTGCCGATGAAGTGGTACACCTCGGCGCTGGAATCCTTGTTCCAGAACGCGTCGAAATCCAGTTCCGGACGACGCGCGCAGAGGTTCTTGAAGCTGGCCATGTAGCCGATCGGGGCATCCAGCCAGACGTAGAAATATTTGCCCGGCTCGTCGGGAATCTCGAAACCGAAGTAGGGCGCATCACGGCTGATGTCCCACTCGTGCAGACCACCGTCCAGCCACTCGGCGAGCTTGTTGGCCACCGACTCCTGCAGGGTGCCGCTGCGCGTCCACTGCTGGAGCATGTCTTGGAATTGCGGCAGCTTGAAGAAGAAGTGCTTGGAGTCCTTGAGCACCGGCACCGCGCCGGAGATCGCCGAACGCGGATCTTTCAGTTCGGTGGGCTCGTAGGTGGCGCCACATTTCTCGCAGTTGTCGCCGTACTGGTCCGGCGTCGCGCATTTCGGGCAGGTGCCCTTGATGAAACGGTCGGCCAGGAACATGCCTTTTTCCGGATCGAAATACTGGGTCACCGAGCGCGTAGCGATGTGGCCGTTGTCGCGCAGCGCCTTGTAGATCGACTCCGACAGCTCGCGGTTTTCCGGCGAGTGGGTGGAATGGAAATTGTCGAAGTCCACCAGGAAGTCGGCGAAGTCGCTGCTGTGCTCGGCCTTGACGCCGTCGATCAGCTGCTCCGGCGTGATGCCTTCCTTTTCCGCACGCAGCATGATCGCCGAGCCGTGGGCGTCGTCGGCGCACACGTAGATGGCCTGGTTGCCGCGCAGCTTCTGGAAACGCACCCACATGTCGGTCTGAATGTACTCGAGCATATGGCCGAGGTGGATCGAACCGTTGGCATAGGGAAGGGCGCTGGTAACGAGAATCTGGCGAGCTTGGGACATTGTCAGGCAGTCATCGGTTGGAAGGTGGTCGGTCACTATAAAGTAAGCGGGCGCGTTCCGGCCAGCGGGCAAATTTCGCGGTGATGGGCTTGAATTTACGGGCATGGGCGGGTTCCAACAGGTACTTCCCGCCGCACCTCAGGAGATGACCTCATGCGTGCAATCCTACGTCCGCTCGCCTGCGCCACGGCGCTGGCTCTGCTGGTTGGCTGCGCCTCCAGCAATCCGTATGACAATGTCGGCGGTGGGGCGCCCGGCGGCAGTGGTCACCGTACCGCGACCTACGGCGGCCTGGCAGCGCTTGCCGGCGCGGCTGTCGGCGCAGCGATCAGCCATAACGACCGTGGCAAGGGCGCGGCCATCGGTGCCGTGCTGGCCGGGGCGGCTGGTGCCGGCTATGGCTATTACGCCGACCGCCAGGAAGCCGAGCTGCGCCGCAGCATGGAAGGCACCGGCGTTGAGGTGCAGCGTCAGGGCGATGACATCAAGCTGATCATGCCGGGCAATATCACCTTCGCTACCGACTCGGCGGACATCGCGCCGAGCTTCTACGCGCCGCTGAACAATCTGGCCACCTCGTTCAAGCAGTTCCAGAACAACAGCATCGAGATCGTCGGCTACACCGACAGCACCGGTTCGCGTCAGCACAACATGGCGCTTTCCCAGCGCCGTGCGCAGAGCGTGACGAGCTATCTCACTGCCCAGGGCATCGATGGCTCGCGCCTGTCCAGTCGCGGCGCAGGTCCGGACAATCCGATCGCCGACAACGCGTCCGCCGAAGGCCGCGCGCAGAACCGCCGCGTCGAAGTAAACCTCAAGCCGCTGCCGGGCCAGCCCGTGCAGTGACCTTCGTTAGCTGGCGGCCTGCCGGTCGCCAGCCTGCATCGCGCGTGCGGCTCGGGTAGCATAGGCGTCTTTTCTGCCATCTCCGGAGCCAAGCATGAGCGCTGATATCCGCGCTGCGGTCGAAGCCGTATTGCGTCAGTACACCGACCCCCATCTCGACCAGGATCCGCTCAGCGCCGGCTGCGTGCGTGGCATCGACGTGCAGGACGGGCAGGTCAGCGTGCAGCTCGAACTGGGTTACGCCGCAGCGCAATTCAAGCAGGGCTGGGCGCAGATGCTGCAGCTGGCCATCGAGAACATCGAAGGTGTGCATAGCGCTCGCGTCGAGGTGAGCTGCGTGATCGCCGCCCATAAGGCGCAGGCCCAGCTGCCGGCGCTGGCCAACGTCAAGAACGTGATCGCCGTGGCGTCCGGCAAGGGTGGCGTGGGCAAGTCCACCACCGCGGCCAACCTGGCGTTGGCGTTGGCCCGTGAGGGCGCGCGGGTGGGCATTCTCGATGCCGATATCTACGGCCCCAGCCAGGGCATCATGTTCGGTATCGCCGAAGGCACGCGACCCCAGGTGCGCGAACAGAAATGGTTCGTGCCGCTGGAAGCCCATGGCGTACAGGTGATGTCGATGGCCTTTCTGACCGACGACAATACCCCGGTGGTGTGGCGCGGCCCGATGGTTTCCGGAGCGCTGATCCAGTTGGTTACCCAGACGGCCTGGAATGATCTCGATTACCTGATCATCGACATGCCGCCGGGCACCGGTGACATTCACCTGACCCTGGCCCAGAAGGTGCCAGTGGCGGGCGCTGTGATCGTCACCACGCCGCAGGATCTGGCGCTGCTCGATGCCAGAAAGGGCGTGGAGATGTTCCGCAAGGTGAACATTCCCGTGCTCGGTGTGGTGGAGAACATGGCCGTGCACATCTGCTCGAACTGCGGCCATGCCGAGCATCTGTTCGGCGAAGGCGGTGGCGAGAAGCTGGCGGCGCAATTCGGTGTCGAACTGCTGGCCTCGATGCCGCTGTCGATAGCCATCCGCCTGCAGGCCGATGGTGGTAAACCTACCGCTATCGCCGATCCGGAAAGTCAGATCGCCATGCTCTACCAGCAGATCGCCCGTATGGTCGGGGCGCGTATCGCCACCAGCGCCAGCAGCGCGCAGGGCATGCCGAATATCGTTATTGCCGACGACTAAGGGGGAGCACAGGCGCGCCACGGTGCGCCTGCTGCATGAATTACAGGTATAAAAAAACCCCGCCTAGGCGGGGTTCTTTTTACAGAAAGCGCAGGTTAGATAACCTGAACTTCCTCAGCTTGCATGCCTTTCTGACCACGGGTGGCCACGAAGGAAACTTGCTGGCCTTCTTTCAGGCTCTTGAAGCCATCGCTCTGGATAGCTTTGAAGTGTACGAACAGGTCGTCACCGGATTGCGGGGTGATGAAGCCGTAGCCTTTTTCATCGTTGAACCACTTAACGGTGCCAGTCTGACGATTGGACATGTGATGTCTCCTAAGAACTAAATAATTAACAGCCCTGGATAGAACCAGGCCGGGACTGAGTGCAACGAGTACTAGGAGTCGGACGATGTTTGGATCGAAATCTAGGCATCATGTAGCGATTCGCGGTGACACATGCAGCACAGTGGGATCACCATACCCGCTTTTTTCGCGAAGTGCGAATGGTCTATCAGTCTTTCTGCGATTTACTTGCATCGGCAGCAACGCGAGCGCGCTGTGAGGGGCCGTCAACAGCCTTTGAACCCAGCCCTGCAGCCCGGTAAGATGCGTGCACTTTTCACCGCATAAACCTTTAGGACGGCCCCGCCATGAGCATCAAATCGGACAAGTGGATTCGCCGCATGGCCCAGGAACACGGCATGATCGAGCCCTACGTCGAGCGTCAGGTGCGCGGCGCGGACGACAGCCGAGTGATCTCCTACGGGGTGTCCAGCTACGGCTACGATGTGCGTTGCGCGGACGAATTCAAAGTGTTCACCAATATCCACTCGGCGATTGTCGACCCGAAGAATTTCGACGCCAAGAGCTTCGTCGACATCAAGAGCGACGTGTGCATCATTCCACCGAACTCCTTCGCCCTGGCGCGCACCGTGGAGTTCTTTCGCATTCCCCGTGACGTGCTGACCATCTGCTTGGGGAAGAGCACCTACGCGCGCTGCGGCATCATCGTCAACGTCACGCCGCTGGAGCCGGAATGGGAAGGCCACGTGACCCTGGAGTTCTCCAACACCACCAACCTGCCGGCGAAGATTTACGCCAACGAAGGCGTAGCGCAGATGCTGTTCCTACAGTCGGACGAGGCCTGTGAGGTGTCGTACAAGGACCGCGGCGGCAAGTACCAGGGCCAGACGGGCGTGACGCTGCCCAAGGCCTGATGGTCGCTGCAGCGTGAAAGGAACCGGGCTCGGCCCGGTTTTTTTATGCCTGTTTTTTGCCCTGAAAACGCATCGTTGCTGGACGCAGCGGCAAATCGCAGGCAAAAAAATGGGCGCCTCATGCGCCCGGAGAAATCAATCGATGCGTAATTTCTGAGTGGTCATGGCGGGTGAAGTTCCCCGATATTTATAGGGCGAACTGTTTACGGACGACAGGTCTACATCTCTATCAGGGCACGCGCCGGCGTGCCGCCACCTGCTGGAGACTCGCCATGAGCCAATGGATCATTACCTATAGCCGAGACGAAGCTGCCGAAGTCCTCAAGGTCAAATCCAAAGAAAAACCCAGCCTGGAACAGGCGGTGACCTGGGTGCTCGAATGGGCGCAAGAAAATCTCGAAGCTCTCGAACCGAAGGAACAGCCCCACGAGGAGCAGACGCCAGCAGTGCGCCTCGAAGAGCGCTATGGCATCACCATCACCGGTATCGCCAAGGACTGATTTTTTACCTCCTCACGCCCGGGCGCGCTGCGGGTCGGCCGGCGCCGCAGCGCTACGCCGTTGCAGCGGTTCGACCTTACGCTGCTTTTCATGCAGGAAGCTCAACACCGCGTGGCGATAGGCGTTGTAGCGCGGGTCATCGGCCAGGGCGATGCGGTCGCGGGGCCGCGGCAGGTCGATGGTCAGAATCTCGCCGATGGTCGCCGACGGGCCGTTGGTCATCATCACGATGCGGTCGGAGAGCAGTACGGCTTCGTCGACGTCATGGGTGATCATCATCACTGTGTTGTGCAGTTCGCTCTGGATGCGCATCACTTCGTCCTGCAGGTGCGCGCGGGTCAGGGCGTCCAGCGCACCGAAGGGCTCGTCGAGCAGCAGCACCTTGGGTTCCATGGCCAGCGCGCGGGCAATGCCGACGCGCTGCTTCATGCCCCCGGAAATCTCGTTGGGCCGCTTGTTCAGCGCGTGGCCCATGCTCACCAGCTCCAGATGATGCAGCGTCCAGTCACGGCGTTCGGCCTTGCTCTTGGTGCGCTTGAACACCTTGTCGACGGCCAGGGCGACGTTTTCCTGCACGGTCAGCCAGGGCAGCAATGAATGGTTCTGGAACACCAGGCTGCGATCCGGGCCAGGGCCACGTACCTCACGCCCATCGAGAATCACCGCACCGCTGCTGGAGTCGGTCAGCCCGGCGACGATGTTGAGCACCGTCGACTTGCCGCAGCCCGAGTGACCGATGATGGAGATGTATTCTCCGCGCGCGACGTTGAGGTTGATCTGGTTCAGCACGTGGGAGGTGACGCCGTCACGCTCGAAGTACTTTTCCACATGCTCGATGCTCAGGTAGTGCTTGCTCATGTCTGTCTCCTCAGGCCGATGTGCCGCGGGTGATGCGATTGCCGACGAACAGCACCAGGCGGTCGAGCACGAAGCCGACCACGCCGACGTAGATCAGGGCGAGAATGATGTCGCTGATGCGCGAGGCGTTCCACGCATCCCAGATGAAGAAGCCGATACCCACGCCGCCGATCAGCATCTCGGCGGCGATGATCGCCAGCCACGACAGGCCCACACCGATGCGCAGCCCGGAGAAGATGTACGGCGCAGCGGCTGGCAGCATGATCTTGTGGAAGTACTCCACGCCGTTGAGGCGCAGCACCTTGGCGACGTTGCGGTAGTCCTCGGGAATGTTGCGGATGCCCACCGAGGTATTGATGATGATCGGCCAGATGGCGGTGATGAAGATCACGAACAGCGCCGAAGGGTGGCTGTCCTTGAAGCCGGCCAGCGACAGTGGCAGCCAGGCCAGTGGCGGCACGGTACGCAGGATCTGGAACAGCGGGTCGAGGCCGCGCATCGCCCAGGTCGACTGGCCGACCAGCACGCCGAGCGCTACGCCGACCACCACCGCCAGGGCATAGCCGTAGGCCACGCGCTCCAGGCTGGCGAGCAGTTGCCAGGCCATGCCGACATCGGTGCCGCCGTTGTCGTAGAACGGATTGACGATCAGCTCCCAGGTGTCTTCGATGACCTGGCTCGGCGGCGGCAAGGCGGCATTGGCGCCGCTGCACAAGAGTTGCCAGATGAGCATCAGTGCAGCGGTGATCACCAGCGGCGGCAGCACCGACTGCATCAGGGTTTTCGACAGGCGTTTGAACCAACTGGGGGCGACGACGCCGGCCGGCAGGGCCAGGGATTTGACAGGCGCATTCATGGCGTTTCTCCGGTTAGGCCTTGAGGGTCAGGCTGTCGAGATAGGCTTGCGGGTTCTGTGGGTCGAAGGTCTTGCCGTCGAAGAAGGTCTCGACGCCGCGGGATTTGCCTTGAGGAATCTGCTCGGCGGGCACGCCCAGCTCGGCCGCTGCCTGACGCCAGATGTCCTCGCGGTTGACCTGGTCGATCAGCGCCTGGCTGTCGAAATCCTTCGGCAGGTAGCCCCAACGCTTGTTTTCGGTGAGGAACCACAGGTCGTGGCTCTGGAACGGATAGGAGGCGAACTCGCTCCAGAAGCGCATCAGATGCGGGCTGTTTTCCACCACGCGGCCGTTGCCGTAATCGAAGTTGCCCCGCAGGCGCGCCAGCAGGTCCTTGGCCGGCGCGCCGATCCAGCGGCGCTTGGCGCAGATTTCCGCGACCTGTTCCTTGTTCGCCGCAGCTTCGCAGAACATCTGCGCTTCCATCACCGCCTTGAGCAGGGCGCGGGTCGCGTTGGGGTTGGCGTTCACGTAGTCGGCGCGCAGCGACAGGGCCTTTTCCGGGTGGTTGGCCCACAGCTCGCCGGTGGTCACCGCGCTGTAGCCGATGTTCTGGTTGATCAACTGGGCGTTCCATGGCTCGCCGACGCAGAAGGCGTCCATGCTGCCGACCTTCATGTTGGCGACCATCTGCGGTGGCGGAATGACCACGGTCGGCAAGTCCTTGTTCGGCTCGATGCCGCCGGCGGCCATCCAGTAGCGCAGCCACAGGTCGTGGGTGCCGCCGGGGAAGGTCATTGCCGCGGCGATCTTCTGGCCCTTGGCCTGCTTGGCGCCGACCGCCTGTTTGAAGGCGCTGGCGTCGGTACCGAGCTTGAGGTCCTGGTATTCCTTGCTGATCGAGATGCCCTGGCCGTTGAGGTTCAGGCGCGCCAGCAGGACCATCGGCAGCGGCGTATTGTTGGTGGTGATCTTGCCGGCGGCCATCAGGTAAGGCATTGGCGTGAGGATATGGGCGCCGTCGATACCGCCACTGCCGGCACCGAGTACCAGGTTGTCGCGGGTGGTGCCCCAGGAAGATTGCTTGAGCACCTCGATGTCGGTCATACCGTGCTTGGCGAACAGCCCGAGTTCCTCGGCGACGAACAGCGGTGCGGCATCGGTGAGCGCGATGAAGCCGAGCTTGGCCTTGGTGGTTTCCAGACCGTCGGTACCGGCAGCCCAGACAGCGCTGCTCAGGCCCGCCGGCAGCATGCTCATCAAGGCGCCGCCGCCGAGCAGCCCCATGGACTGCTTGAGGAAGGTGCGGCGTGGCAGGCCGGTTTTTTCGTCGGCGGCGCGTGGCGTGTCGTCCATCTCGTTCTCCCCAAAAGGCACGCATAAAAAAACGGCGTCACGCTCATGGCAGCGCTGGGGCTGCGTGAGTGTGGACGCCGTTGTCCAGGAATTCGGATTGTGGAGGGGCAGAGCCTGCCCTCTCGCTTGGGATATAGCAGGTTGCATGCCAGCCACTGCGTCGCCTGAATCGACGCCAGTTAGTGGCCGCAGAACAGCGTGCGCCGCCGTGTTAACTGATTGAGCGGGAAGGCTTTTCGGATCGTTTTGATTACGTCACGCACGGTCACGCAGCATGGGAACGATCGTTGTGATCGCACAGCAGCGGGGCGCGGTGTCTCTTCAGTGCGCGGCGCAGGTGCATGTCAAGGTCGTGCTTAGGCGCTGGTGGCATGGTTGAGCGCAGCGATGCCCGCAAGGAACTCTTATCAGATGAATCGACGGCAGCAGTAAGGCAGAAGCAGCTGTTCGCGTAGCGCGTAGGAGGGGCTTTAGCCCCGAGCTTTTTATCAAGGCAAACAAAGAGCTCGGGGCTAAAGCCCCTCCTACAAGTACTCCGTTCACCCGCTGTTAACGCCACGTTGCAGGCATTGCCCACGGCATTGCGCCAAACATGGCGAACAGATTCCACGCGGGGCTGGCGAGCGATGTTCAGCCGATAGCCGCCGCTCGCTCAGCCGCGCTGGCCCTTGTCCGTTCGCGGGGTTTCCTGGGCCTTGCGCGCCGCAAAACTGAGCAAGCTCTGGGCGACGTCGACCAGGCGCATGCTGCGCTCCATGGCCGATTGACGCAGGCGCGCGTAGGCTGCGTCTTCGCTCAAGCCGTAGTCGGTCATCAACAGCTTCTTGGCGCGCTCGATCAGCTTGCGCTCGTTGAGGGTTTCGCGGGTTTCCTGCAATTCGTCGCTGACCTGCTGCAGGCGCTGATTCTGCTCGTGCAACAGATCCAGTACCGAGCGGGCCAGGTGGTTGCCCACGGCGTCCTGGGGTGGGGCGTCGAGGGTGCTGCTGTGCACGCTGAACAGCAGCGCCTGGTCGCTGCCGGCATCCATCTGCGCCACGCGGCCGAGCAGGGCGCGATGGTTGTCCAGGTCGGCATGGGCCTCGGCGATGCTGCGGCGGCAGCGTTCGAGCAGGCACTGGGTCAGTTGGCTTTCCACCTGTTTCATGGCGTCGATGCGCCTGGTGTTGAGGTCGAACCACAGCTCGCACAAACCCGGATCCACCTCGGCGATGGCCGAGGTACGCTTGGCGACCCCGCGCAGGCTGATCACCTGGGCAACCGTGTCGGTGTCGAGAAGTTGCTGCCACAGGGCATTGGCCTCGGCGTCGGCGAACTCGCCGAAGATGTCGAAGCAGCGCTCCTGGCCTTCCTGCAGGTGCAGCAGGCGAGCCTGCAATTCATCGTCGAAATGCCCACGGGAAAACCCTTCGACGCCGGCCGCGCGCTCCTGGCCGGCGAGTTCCTTGCCCTGCATAAAGTTGAACAGCGCCACCAGCACGCGGGTAATGCCGGGGTCGGCAGCGGTGTCGGCCGCTTCGAAAACCACCGCCAGCAGCCCGCCGATCAGGCGGGTGAAGGCCTGGGTCGCCTGCCTTGGGGACAACTGCCGCTCGCGGATGCGCCGACGCAGCCCGGGTAACTCTTCAAGGCCATGGAGCACGTAGGCGATGCGGTTGAACAGGCGGGCGCGGTCGGCGGCATTGGCCTGGGCGGTGTCCATGGACAGAAAACAGTCGTGCACCTCGCGCTCCACTGCGGCAGAGCCTGCACTGTGCGCATCGAGTTGGTGCAGGTAGTGATCCGTCCGGTTGCCCAAGTAAACGTTCGAGTAGCCGCGCTCCTTCTGCAACTGGTGCACCAGTTGGCTGATCCGGGTGACCAGCTCGCAGGTGACGGACAGGCTTTCCAGGCCGTGCAGCTCGCAGCGGCGGGCGGCCAGCATGAAACGCAGGGTGGGGGGCATCTTGTGATCAGGCATGGAAACGTCTTGTTGGTCGCAGTGTTGAACCACAACGGTGCAAATAACAGTCCAGTTCTGGCGCGGTGCAGCCAGGCGGGCAGGCCGCGATGCACTACAACGGCCCCTGGGGCGCCTCGAGGATGCAGCCGTGCTTATCGCTGTATTGATTTCAGGCGCTGTGCACCTGCAATTGTTCGGCGGCCAGGATGGTGGCGGCGCCGACTACGTCGCCGATCACCAGGATGGCCGGGCTTTTCAGCTCGAAGGCCTGGGCGTCGTCGGCCATCGCCAGCAAGGTGCTGCGGCATTCGCGTTGGTCGGGCAGCGAAGCGTTTTCGATCATCGCCACGGCGGTGTGCGCGGCCATGCCGGCATCCAGCAGGTGCTGGCGGGTGTCGGCCAGGGTGGCGATGCCCATGTACACCACCAATGTCGTGCCACTGTGGGCCAGCGCCTGCCAGTTGGGCGAGCTGCCGTCCTGGGTGTGGGCGGTGACCAGCGTCACCCCGCGGGCCACGCCGCGCAGGGTCAGGGAGATGCCGCAACGCGTCGCGGCGGCGAGGCCGGCGGTGATGCCATTGACGATTTCGCACTGCACGCCGCGCGCGGCCAGCCAATCGGCCTCTTCGCCGCCACGGCCGAAGATGCACGGGTCGCCGCCCTTGAGGCGTGCCACCACCTTGCCCTGGCGGGCATAGCGCAGCATCAGGCGGTGGATGAAGGCCTGGGGCGTCGAGCGGCAGCCGCCGCGCTTGCCGACGCGAATCACCCGGGCGCCGGGGCAGTGCTCCAGGACCTGCGGATTGACCAGGTCGTCGATCAGCACCACGTCGGCCAGACCGAGGGCGCGCACCGCCTTGAGGGTGAGCAGTTCCGGGTCGCCAGGGCCGGCGCCGATCAGCCATACGCTTGGGTTCATCACGGTATTCCTCTCTTTAGAACCAGCTAAAGTCTGCTGCGCGTCGGCCCTGCGGCGTTAAAAACAGGCTCGGACTGCTCATTTACAACTCGTAAACTCCGCGTCCTTGCCTGTTTTTGCCTTGCATTGCTCTAGCTCGCGAGACTTGAGCAGGGTTCTCGTATTTCGCGGTTTTCTCTAGGCTTCGAGGGTCTGTAGCGCCAGCAGGCGTTTGATTTCCGGGACGCAGGAGCCGCACTGCGTGCCGCAGCCAAGATTCTGTTTCAGTGCGTTGAGGTCGCAGCCGCGTTCGATGCCTTCGCGGATGGCTGCCTCGCTGACGTTCATGCAGGTGCACAGGGTTTTGCCGGTGCGGGTCGTGGTCTGCCCGGGCGGCGACTCCAGCGGTGCCAGCAGCCAGCGCCGCAGGGCGCGGCCGGTGTCATCGTCCAGCGAGGTCTGGTTCTGCCACAGTTCACGCAGCCAGTTGCGCGCGCGGGTTTCGCCGCTCAGGCAATAGCCGGTCAGGCGGCCTTCTTCGAGGCGTACCCGTTTGTGAATGGGAATGCAGCCCCTTTCATCGCGTGGGTCGTCGTAGCGCATCACCGGGCCATCGCTCAGGCCCAGGCACTCGTGCAACTGGTCGAGCAGGTCCGCCGCGGGAACCTGATGATGGGCGGCGCGCAACACCAGCGCCGGCGTCTCGCGGCCGACCAGGCCGAAGCTGGCATGGGCGAAGCTGTCGCACAGCGGGCGCAGGGCCTCCAGGCGCTGCTGTACGTCACCTTCGATCAGCGCCTCGAGGGTCCAGGGCAGGTCAATGGCCTGCACCTCGATGCCGGCGTGCTTGAGCTCGGGTTGTTTGGATAGCGCATCGAATGCCTGCAAGGTCAGGGCGTTGATGCCCAGGCCCTTGAGAAAACGGTCGCCCCAATGCATGGGCAGGAATGCCTGGCCTGGTTGCAGGCTGGCATCGGCCTGCACCCGCACGACCAGCGTGCCACGGCGGCTGCGTACCTCGACCAGTGCGCCGTCCTGCAACTGCCGCTGTGCCATGTCTTGGGGATGCAGGCCCAGGAGCGGTTCCTCGACATGGGCAAACAGCCGCGCTGCAGTGCCGGTGCGGCTCATGCTGTGCCACTGATCACGCAGCCGACCGGTATTGAGCGTCAGTGGATAGCGCTCGTCGCGTCGTTCCCTGGGAGGTTGATAGGCCTCGGCGATAAAGCGTGCACGGCCATTGGCATTCGGGAATCGGCCGTCGCCGTAGAGGCGCGGCGTGCCGTGCTCGGAGCCCTGGGGAAACGGCCATTGCTGCGGGCCACGGGCTTCCAGCAGGCCATAGCCGAGCCCGCTGAGGTCCAGGTCGCGCCGGCGGGTGAGCACCTTGTATTCCTCGAACAATTGCTCGGCGGTGTGGAATGCGAAGTGGCCGGGCGCTACGCCAGGCAGCCTGGCTTCCAGGCGCCGGGCGAAGTCGCAGGTGATCGACCAATCCGCCCGCGCTTCGCCAGGTGCCGACACCGCACGGCGCACGCGGCTGATGCGGCGCTCGGAGTTGGTCACCGTGCCTTCTTTCTCGCCCCAGCTGGCAGCGGGCAGCAGCAGGTCGGCGAAGCGGCAGGTTTCGGTGCTAGCGAAGGCCTCCTGCACCACCACGAACGGGCAGTCGCGCAGGGCCTGATGAATCTTGTGCTGGTCGGGCATCGACTGGGCCGGGTTGGTGCAGGCGATCCACAGCGCCTTGATCCTGCCGCTGCCGACGGCCTCGAACAGCTCAATGGCGCTGAGCCCCGGCGCTTCCGGCAACTGGTCGACGCCCCAGTAGGCCGCGACCTCGGCGCGGTGCTCGGAGTTGGCGACCTCGCGGTGGCCGGGCAGCAGGTTGGACAGGCTGCCGGTCTCCCGCCCGCCCATGGCATTGGGTTGGCCGGTCAGCGAGAAGGGGCCGCTGCCGACCTTGCCGATCTGCCCGGTGGCCAGATGCAGGTTGATGATCGCGGCGTTCTTCGCGGTGCCGGAGGTGGATTGGTTGACGCCCATGCACCACAGCGACAGAAAGCGCGGCGAGCGGCCGATCCAGTCGGCGCAGCGGCGCAGTTGCGCCTCGCTGATCGCGCACAACTCGGTGACGCGCGCGGGTTCGTATTCGGCAACCAGGCTTTGCAGCGCGTCGAAGCCTTCGGTATGCGCTTCGATGAAGGCGTGGTCGATGCGCCCCTGTTCCAGCAGCAGGTGCAGCACGCCGTGCAGCAGTGCCACATCGCTGCCGGGGGCGATGGCCAGGTGCAGGTCGGCCAGCTCGCAGGTGTCGGTGCGCCGCGGGTCGACGACGATGACCTTCATCTGCGGGTTGCCGGCCTTGGCGGCTTCCAGACGACGAAACAGGATCGGGTGGGCATAGGCCATGTTGCTGCCGATGATCAGCAGGGTGTCGGCTTCTTCGATGTCTTCGTAGGAGCAGGGCGGCGCGTCGGCGCCCAGGCTGCGCTTGTAGCCGACCACCGCCGAGGACATGCACAGGCGCGAGTTGCTGTCGATGTTGTTGGTGCCGACCAGGGCACGGGCCAGCTTGTTGAAGGCGTAGTAGTCCTCGGTCAGCAACTGCCCGGAAATATAGAAGGCGACGCTATCCGGGCCGTGCTCGCGGATGGTTTCGGCGAAGCGCTCGGCGGCGTGATCCAGAGCGCTGTCCCAGTCCGTGGGAGTGCGGCCCAGGCCTTTGCCGAGGCGCAGCTCGGGGTACAGGGCGCGGGCGGCGAGGTCGCCGGTCAGGTGCAGCGAAGCGCCCTTGCTGCACAGCTTGCCGAAGTTGGCCGGGTGCGCCGGGTCGCCGGCAACGCCGAGAATGCGCTCGCCGTCGTGCTCGATCAGCACGCCGCAGCCGACACCGCAGTAGCAGCAGGTCGAGGCGGTGACTTGTGTGGCGCGCGGATTCATCAGGCCGCTCCCTGCAAGAGCAGCGGTTCGGCAGGCACGGCGGGCGCCTGGCTGGCCACGGCCGCTTCGCCGAACATCAGCAGGTCGCGGATGGCAGCCACATTGCGGCCTTCGCGGATCAGTTGCAGATACCAGGCGCCATCAGCGGTATCGCCGTACAGGCAGGCACCGACCAGCACGTCGTTCTTCAGCACCAGCTTGCGGTAGCTGCCGGTAGTCGAGTCGTCCAGGGTGATGCTCCGGGTGCCCGGGCCACCGGCGAAATCACCGGCGGAAAACAGCTCGATGCCGGTGACCTTGAGCTTGGTAGAGGTCAGTGAGCCGAGGTAGCGACGATAGCCCTGCATGGCCAGGTGGCTGGCGCACACGCGGGCTTGCTCGAACAGCGGCGCCACCAGGCCGTAGGCGACGCCGCGGTGGCTGACGCATTCGCCCACCGCGTAGACGCGTGGGTCGAAGCTCTGCAGGGTGTCGTCGACCAGGATGCCGCGTGCGCATGGCAGGCCGGCGCGCTGGGCCAGTTCGATATTGGGGCGGATACCGGCGGCCATTACCACCAGGTCGGCCGGCAGGCTCTCGCCATCGCTGAAGTGCACGGCGCTGACCCGGTCGGCAGCATTGCCGATGAGTTCGCTGGTCTGCTTGCCGAGGGCGAAATGCAGGCCGCGGCGCTCCAGCGCAGCCTGCAGCAGGCGTCCGGCGCGCTCGTCGAGTTGGCGCTCCAGCAGGGTCGCGCCGTTATGCACCACGCTGACGTCCATGCCACGCAGCTTGAGGCCGTGGGCCGCTTCCAGGCCCAGCAGGCCTCCGCCGATCACCACCGCGCGGCGGTGTCGGTTGGCGCTGTCGAGCATGAGACGTGTGTCGGCGATGTCGCGGTAGCCGATTACGCCGTCCAGCGTATTGCCGGGGATCGGCAGCATGAACGGCCGCGAACCGGTGGCGATCAGCAGGCGGTCGTACGCGGCGCAGCTGCCGTCATCGGCGATCACCTGGCGGCGGACGCGGTCGATCTCCACCACCATGCGACCCAGGCGCAGCTCGATGCCGTGTTCGGCGTACCAGGCGAGGTCGTTGAGCACAATGTCGTCGAAGGTCTGCTCACCGGCCAGTACCGGCGAGAGCAGGATGCGGTTGTAGTTGGGGTGCGGCTCGGCGCCGAAAACGGTGATGTCGTAGAGGTCGGGGGCGATCTTCAGCAGCTCTTCGAGCGTGCGCACGCCGGCCATACCGTTGCCGATCATCACCAGTTTCAAGCGTTTCATCCGCGACCTCCGTTGAGCTGACCCGGGCCAACGTGGGGCCGAAAAAAAGGCGTCCTGCACCGTGAGTGCAAGGACGCCTTTGTCCGGTCCCGATTCGTTTCGGGGCGTGTACCGATGGCCGGCACGCGCTATGTCTGGAAGGTCAAGAGCAGAGACTGTGCCAACTCGTCAGAGCCCGCCGGAACGGGCCATTCGTGAAGCGCTGCCCTAATCAAAGCAGCACCTGTTGACTTTTATTGGTGCGCGGCGCACCGCTGCTGTGCGTCAGGGCGTCAGCAGCAGGCGTTTGCGGCCGTAGGTCTTCTCCAGGTTCTGCTGCAGCATCGGGAAGCTGACGTACTGGGCGCGACGCCAGGCGTCGATGCCGTCGGCATAGTGCGGGCTGGCCGGGTTGCCCGACTGCCCGGAGCTGTTGACGCCGATCATCGGCTCCTCGCGTCCGAAATCGACGATCATGCGCATGCTCGGGATCAGCCAGGTATCGAAATCCTGGCCCCAGTTGTAGGCCGAGACGTTCAGGGTGCTGTGGTCGCCACCGGCAGGGTAGGGGCCGCGATCCAGATAGCCCTTGAGCGAGGCGATGCTGGCGCGCTGGCCGGCGCTCAGGTACGGCGCCATCTGCGTGCTGCCGCTGCGCCACTCGTAGGTGTGTAGCTTGCCCCACTGCCAGGCGCTGCGGTCGGCGCCCAGGCGCTGTTCGAGTAGCTCTATGCTGGCCGCCAGGCTGCGCGCCAGGATCGCCGGTTTGTCTTCCTTCTGCGCGGTACGCACGTCATCCCAGAACGGGCTGTCGTCGCGGCCGAGCAGGTGGTCGGCTTGGGCCGAGTAGGACAGGTTGGCGGTGTTGATCAGTGCCTGCCAGGCCGGCGAGGTGTCCGGGCCCAGTTCGTCGAGGAAGATCTCCCGGGCGCTCTGCTGCAGGAAGGCGCCGTAGATGGCGGCATCGGCCGAGGTGGCCGAGAGCTTGCCGTCGAAGGCCATCAGCCGGCTAAAGGCTTCGCGGGCCTTGCCGCGCTGTGGCTCGGGCAAGCGGTCGATGGCCTGGCGCAGCGGGCCGGCCATGTGCGGGGCTTCGAACATGCCCTGCAGCTTGGCCATGAAAGGCGAGGTCTGGTCGTACTGCATGGCGATCATGCTTTGCGTGTCATGACGGCCGCTGCCGGCGAGCTGGGCGATGCGCTCATAGCGCTCCGGCCCGTACCAGGAATTGGACAGCTGCATGCCGTAGCCGCGCGGCACGCTGCGCTGGTTGGCGCTCCCAAGCCAACCCTGCTGCGGGTCCTGATCGTAAGGGTGGAGCATCGGGTCGGCGAAACCGTCCCATTCGTAGCGGCTGTCCCAACCCGGCGAGGGCACCAGGCCCTGACCTTCGCGGCGGTTGGGGAAGCGCCCGGTGACCTGCCAGCCGATATGTTCGGCATCGGCGAATACCAAGTTCAGCGGCATGGCGCGGATTTCCCGGGTCGCCTCGAAGGCCTGCTCGACCGACTGCGCGCGGGACAGATCGAAGAAGGCGTCCAGGCTGGCGTCGTTCTCGAACTGCGCGGTCTGCAGCGCCAGGCCATAGCCGCTCTGGATCTGCAGCGGTTGCATGGGGTGCTTGCGCTCGCCCAGCACGCTGTTGAGCAGCGGGCCGTGGCGGGTCTCGTAGATCGCTTCGCGGATTGGTTTCTGGCCCTTGATGAAGAAGGTTTCCTGGCGCTGCACGGCTGGCTGCCACTTGCCATCAGCCAGATACAGCAGGCGGTTGCCTTCGCGCTTGACCTGCTCGAGAAACAGATCCTGGTTGTCGCCCATGACCATGGTCATGCCCCAGGCGAGCTTGCCGTTGAAGCCAGCGACCACCGCAGGAATACCCGCGACCGTGACCCCGGAGGCCTGGAATTTCGGCGCGCGGATCTGCACGAAGCTCCACACCGAAGGCAGCTCGATCGGCAGATGCATGTCGTTGGCCAAGAGGCTCTTGCCGCTGCGGCTGCGCGACGGGCCGATGGCCCAGTTGTTCGAGGCGGCCACGCCGAGCATGTGCTGTTCGGACACCTGGGCGGCGGCGCTCTTCAACGCCTGCAGGCCGGGGATGCTACCGCCAAGGTTCAGGCCCTTGAGCTTGTCGGCCTCCTCGAATGGCAGCGGCTCGTCCGGGTAGGTGGGCAGCAGCCAGGCGAGTTTGTCGGCGCCGACCTTCTGGGTCAGGCTCAGAGCGGCGATTTCTTCCTGCAGGTTCACCGACAGACCGAAGTTGAGCAGGCAGAACACCAGCACCGAGTCTTCCGGCTTCCAGTACGGCGGGCGATAGCCGGCTTCGGCCAAATCCATCGGCAGCTTGTCGCGATAGCGGAACAGGTAGGCGTTGACGCCGCGGGCGTAGACCTCGAAAAACGCCTTCATGCGTGGCGAGGCATTCTTGTAGAGCACCTCGGCGCTCTTCTTGAGGTTCACCGCGCGCATGAAACGGTCCATTTCCAGCGCGCCGGGGCCGGTCATCTCCGCCAGGCGACCCTCGGCCATCAGGCGCAGGCTGACCATCTGGCTGAGGCGATCGCTGGCATGCACGTAGCCCAGGGTGAACAGGGCGTCGTGGAAGGTGTGGGTCTCGATCAGTGGCATGCCGAGCGGGTTGCGGCGTACCGATGCGGTCTGCGCCAGGCCCTGAACGCGAAAGGAGCCCTGATCCGGCGCCACGCTGCTGCGGTAACGGCTGTCGAGCAGGGATTGGCAACCACTCAGCGCGACCATACCGGTGACGAGGCCGGCCAGGCTCAGGGTGGCGAGAGGGCGGAAAGCGCGCGGCAACATGCGGCGGACTCCTGAAGGATAGAGAGGGTGGTGGGCGGGCGCCCGGGCGCGAAGGCGCTAAAGGTAGAGAGCCCCATGGCGCCTGGCAAGTGGCGCGAGAGGCGATGCGACGTGGGGTTATGGCCGGGCGGCTAGTCCCGTATCGAGCAGCCAGCGTGCCGCCTCGTGAGCCTGCTGCTGGTTGGCCTCGGTCAGCTCGGAAAAAAGCGCCTCGTGCTGGCGACGTTCGGCGCGGCTCAGGGCCTGCCAATCGGCGTGGGTCGGCACGTGGGCGGTGGCGTCGTACAGGCGCTGGAATACCTGGGCCTGGGGCGTGAGGCTCAGCTGGCTGTCGTAATTGTCGAGCAGCACCTTGATGCGGATGGCGCCTTCGATCAGCGGCAGCTGGCCGTCGAGCAGAGAGCTCGCCAGCACACGAAGATCATCATGAAGGCGCTGGCGTTGCGCGAGGCGCACTTGCGCCTGCTGATGCTGCCTGGCCCAGACCTGGCGCCAGAGGTGAGCCGCGTACAAGGCGAGTGCGCCGACGATCAGTACCGCAAGCAGAATCAAGAGGCGATCAGGCCCCATGGCACTTCTTGAATTTCTTATCGCTGCCGCATGGGCAAGGATCATTGCGGCCTACGTCCTTCAGGGAGTTGCGCACTGGCTCCTGAGGCGCGTGGTTGCAGTGCGGGCCGTGCACGTGGCCGTGGTGGCCATGATCATGGTCGTGATCGTGGTTGCAGTCAGGGCCATGGACGTGGGGTTGCTGGGTCATGCGGGTCACTCCGGAAGATAATCGCCGGGAATTATCTCGCCATTGCGCGCCATGTGCACGCGGCGGCCGAAGAATAATCCAGTTTTCACCTGGCCTTGCAGGCGGTAGCGAATCGGCTCATCGGGGTTCTCCAGCAGCTTGACCACTTGGCGTACGTGGCGCCACAGGTTGGTGCGCACTGGCACGTCGAACTCCAGATGACCATTGGCCGGTACGGTGAACCAGACCTCCGATTCGCCATCGGCGAGCAGCACGTCGTTCAGGTGCACCACGTATTCGAGGCCACGTACCGGAAGGCTGACGTCATTGGGATTGTCGATGCGAAAGCGCAGCATGAAGCGCTGTTCGAGCAGCTTGGCCTTGACCACATTGACGTCGACGAGGCGTACGTCCGGATCCTTGAAGCTGTCCGAGAACCAGGTCGAGCAGCCGCTGAGTGCCGCGCCCATACCCAGGAATACCATTAGGCTAAGAATTCTTATCATTTGCGCCCGAGAAAACATTTCATACTCCGTTCGAGGCCTCAGTGTAACAAGAGACGGCGTTACTGCCCTAATGCTGTCGCGCGTGATTGGCCGTGAGGAAAATGCCGACTGTCACTCGTGTGTGCGCAAAAAGCTGCGTCATACTGGCCTGCATGCATTTAGGTTTTATTGCCGTGGCCGAAATGGCGCGGCGAGCCGACAAGAAGGAAGGGATGATGGCGCGATACGAAATCGCATTTTCCGGTGAACTGGTGCCCGGCGCTCAGCTGGAGGCGGTTCAGGCGAACTTGGCAAAGCTGTTCCAGGCCGACGCCCAGCGAATCGCCCAACTGTTTTCCGGGCGCCGCGTGGTGATCAAAAACAATCTGGACGAAGCCTCCGCGGAAAAGTACCGCAGCACGCTGGAGCGTGCTGGCGCTCGGGTCGAGGTGGTCGATACCGAAGCGCAGGTCATCGAGGAAATCGAGCTGGCGCCGCCACCGCCGGCTGCTCCGGTCAGCCAGACCCCGGCGCAACCCACTGGCCGCCTGGTCGTCGCGCCGCGGGATGAGTACATGGCCGCGTTTGCGGACGTGGACGCACCGGATTTCGGTGTGGCCGCCCTAGGCGCCGATCTGCAGGATGGCAAGGCCGAGGTGGCAGCGCCGAATCTGGATCTCTCCGCATTCAGCCTGGCGCCGGTAGGCAGCGACATGGGCCAGGCCAAGTCGGCACCGGCCGCGCCTGCGCCGGATACCTCGCACCTCAAGCTACTGTGAGATTCGCCGCTACAGATAGGTCGCGCAGCACTTCTTGAATTTCTGGCCGCTGGCGCAGGGGCATGGATCGTTGCGGCCGGCCTGCAAACCTACGGTCGGGTCGATGAAGTACCAGCGGCCACCGTTCTGCACGAAGGCCGAGCGCTCGCGATGGCTGTGTTCGCCATCGGCATCGTGCCAGCGTGCCACGAAGGTCACTCGCGCATGTTCGGGCTGGCCGCCGAGCAATTCCGAGTGCTCGACCTCCAGGCCCAGCCAGGTGCTCTGCAGGCTCCAGGCGCGAATGCCGTCCACGTCCAGCTTCGCCTGTTGCGCCGGCAGCGAGGTCGCCACCAGATAATCCACATTGCCCATCACGTAGGCGCTGTAACGAGAGCGCATCAGGCTTTGCGCACAAGGCGCAGCGGCGCCCTCGTGATAACGCCCGCAGCAAGCGGCGAGCGAGTCGCCGCTACCGCACGGGCAGCCGCTTGAAGTCGCGTCGGGTTTCATGCTTACCACCAGTACTTGCCAAAGTTTTCCGGGTTGGCCCAAAACTTGGCGTTTAGCCAGTCGGGCGCCTGTTTGTACTCAAGCAGGTCATAGGTGAACAGGCTCAGTACCTGCTCGTCGCGTGCGAAGCGTTCACTGACCTGCAGCGCCAGCGCGTAGAAGTCGGTGTCCTGCCAGCGGCAGGCCGATAGGTCGACCAGCACCGCCATGCGGCTGGCATTGAGGTTGCGGATACCACCGAGCAATTGCAGGCCGTCCCTGCGCGGCAGGTGTTCCAGGCAGTCCACTACTACCGCTAGGTCGAAACGCTGGCCTGCCAGGTCACTATCAAGATTGCCGGGGGCTGCGTGAGCGACAAAAGTGTGCGGATGCGCCTGCTGAAAAGCATTTATTGCGGGTTGTTCGCTGGCACTCACCAAAAGCAGTCTGGCGGGCGCATAGCGTTGTAGTAGAGCGGCCAACGATTGTTGGGGGGTACGGGGGGATGTGATCTGAGTCATCAGAAACCTCGAAGCGATCACGAAAGACTACCGCGCATGCTCACATTCAACTAGAACTGTTCGGCCGACAGTGATGTCGTAGTGCTGTCTGGCAGATTTAAAAGCGGGCGTCTTTAATCCAGAGTGTCGGTTTTTGCGCCGATTCCCATTAGGAGACTTGCATATGAGTATTACAAGGAAAGCGGTACCCCTGATCATTGCGTCCACCTTTCTGACGGGCTGCGCTGGCGTCCAGAAATCCGACTGGCCGACCTGTGCTGCCGTGGGCGGCGTGGGTGGCGCGGCTCTGGGTGCTATCGAAAGCTCGGCCTGGGCGGGTGGTGGTGCCGTTGTCGGCGCCGGCATGGCAGCAGCTTATTGCTGGGTCCATGGTGCTGACGATCAGCAAGTGGCAGTGGTAGAAGAAACCGTCATGGTCGAAGAAACCGTCGCTCCCGAGCCGGTTGCCGAAGCCGTACGTGTCGAGCTGGACGTCAAGTTCGACTTCGACAAGGCCCAGGTCAAGTCGGAAAGCATGGGCGACATCCAGAGCCTGGCTGATTTCATGAAGCAATACCCGCAAACCACCACCGTGGTTGAAGGCCATACCGACTCCGTTGGTACCGACGCCTACAACCAGAAACTGTCCGAGCGCCGTGCTAATGCCGTGCGTGAAGTGCTGGTCAACCAGTACGGTGTGGGCGGTACCCGCGTGAACGCAGTCGGCTACGGTGAAAGCCGTCCGGTTGCCGACAACGCTACCGAAGAAGGCCGTGCGATCAACCGTCGTGTGGAAGCGGAAGTCGAAGCCCGGCCATAAGCCTGACTCGATCTTCGTGAGCATCCTGGCCGGCCCTCGGGTCGGTCAGGAGTACGGTGTTACGCAATGGACACCGTTTTTGGTTTGACCCTCTATTTCCCAGCCCGTAAACGCAGTAATGTGCCGCACATAACGAGTGGGGTGGGGCGGGCAATGAAAACTATCACGAGGCTGGGCAAACTGCTGGCGACACTGTTCTGGTGCGTCGTGCTGGCCAATCTAATCTCCCCGTTCGCGCAACCCTTCGCGCAGCTGCTGAACGTAGCCGGCATGGCCATGCTGGGCCTGCATCTGGCCGAACTGGCACTGTTCAAGGCCGAGCTCGTTACGCAGCCGCAGCTGATCATCGAGCGAGCCAAGGTTCTGGCCTTCGGCATCTTTCATATCTGGTCGCTGCCAAGCGCTGTGGCTGAGGTCAAGGCTGAGCCTGAGTCCGCGCCGGAGACAATGGCGACTCCAGCGTCGGCGAGTGTCGAGGAGGCCGTCCCATGCGCAAACTGATCCTGGCGGCCGCCTTGTGCTGCCCGCTGACTGCAATGGCTGCGGCCGTCATCGAGGTCGATTCCAATCACATGACCCGTCTGCCTGCCCATGGCAGCGTGCTACAGCTCGACCGCGTGGCCATTGCCGAGCGCGGTACGCTGCTGATTCCCGCCGGGGTCAGCGAGTTGCATATCGGTGAGCTGCATCTGGGCCACGATGCGCAGATCGCTGTCGCGCCTTCAACCGAACGTCTGCTGCTGGATATCGGCACCGGCGACATCGCCGCCGGTGCACAGATCAATGCACCGGGTGCGCCTGGTACTGCGCAACGGGCCGCGCTGCCTGGGCGCACGCTGGTCATCCGCATGAAATCGGTAACCACCGAGCCCTGGGTTCTCGACGCTCGTGGTGGTCGTGGTGCCGCGGGTTACGCTGGCCTGGATGGCGCCGATGGCAAGCCTGGCGGCTGCGCCTGGGGTCAGGCCAGCGGGGGCTATGACGGTCAGGATGGCAGCGATGGTCATCCAGGGGCGTCCGGTGGCCAGATTCGTCTGGAAGTACCCAGCGACTTTCCGGTCGAGCATCTACAGGCGCGCCTGGATGGCGGAGCAGGCGGGCTTGCCGGCACGGCAGGCAATGCCGGCAGCGGCGGTGCGAGCAAGGGCTGCTGGATCTACAGCACTAGCGCCGGCCTCGATGGCCGTTCTGGTGCACCCGGCCGGCCTGGCGAGGCCGGTCAGGCGGGGCGGCTGGACATCGTACGCTTCTGAATGAAGAAGGGCCTGTAGAGGCCCTTCTTTATTAGTGCTTCAAGCTGCCGTCAGAGGCTGGGGCGCGCTGCTGCGAGCGATACCACGCTTAGACCAAGCAGCAGATTGAAGGCGACCAGCCGGCGAATACGGCCCAGCCCCGCACCGGCTGCCGGCCAGTCCTGCGCTTCCACCGCGCGGCGCATGGCCGGCAGTTGCAACGCCTGAATGCGTAGGAACAGCGCCAGCATCGCCAGGTACAGGCCGATCATTACGTGAACGTAACGCGGCGCACCATCGAAACCGCTGAAGCCCATGTGCAGCATGCCCACGCCGGTGATCGGCAGCGCCACGACGGCGATCCACACCCACACGAAGAAGCGGCGAAACACCTCAAGCCACAAGGTAAGACGCTCCGGCACCTGCAGGGTGCCAGCGGCCGGGCGCAGCACCATCCACGCGAAGAACATGCCGCCGACCCAGATCAGCGCCGCCAGCAGGTGCAAGGTGTACAGAGGGGAATAAGGTGGCATTCAGGCACTCCGGTATTTCAACTGATCACCTCGGGACGCCGTTTGGCCATCCAGGTTGTTCAAGGCTCGGCTGCGCCTCACGGTGATCGATTTCAGAAGTCGGGCCCGGCGGCTTGCAAGTCGTGCGCTTCATCGGGAGCAGGCAAGCGAGTCAGCACGCAGGCGATAGGCGCGTTATGATAGCGGCCGTTTTCGAATACTGAAAATATATCCAGCCTTTTCGTAGTCAAGATCCTTAATGCTCAGCACCGAACTCAAGGCCCAGATCCAGGGCGCCTACACCCGTTTTCTCGAAGCCAAGGGCCTCAAGCCTCGCTATGGGCAGCGCCTGATGATCGCCGAGGTGGCCAAGGTGCTGGGCACCATCAAGACCGACGATGAAGGGCGTCGCCTCGGTGACCCGGCCGTGGTGGCCGTCGAGGCCGGCACCGGTACCGGCAAGACCGTGGCCTACTGCATGGCTGCCATCCCCACCGCTAAAGCGGCGGGCAAACGCCTGGTGCTGGCCACCGCCACCGTGGCGCTGCAGGAGCAGATCGTGCACAAGGATCTGCCCGACCTGATGCGCAACAGCGGCCTGAATTTCAGCTTCGCCCTGGCCAAGGGCCGAGGCCGCTATCTGTGCCTGTCCAAGCTCGACGTGTTGCTGCAGGAAGGCCAGGCGCAGAGCTCCACGGCGCAGTTGTTCGAGGAAGAAGGCTTTCGCATCGATGTCGATGAGGAAGGCCAGAAGCTGTTCACCAGCATGATCGAGAAGCTTGCCGGCAACAAATGGGACGGCGACCGCGACAGCTGGCCTCAGGAACTGGAAGACAGCCGTTGGGCGCAATTGACCACCGATCATAGCCAGTGCACCGGCCGCCACTGCCCGAATTTCGGGCAATGCACTTTCTACAAAGCCCGCGAAGGCATGGGCAAGGTCGACGTGATCGTCACCAACCACGATATGGTGCTGGCCGATCTCGCCCTGGGTGGCGGCGCGGTGCTGCCTGACCCGCGCGACACCCTGTACGTTTTCGACGAAGGCCATCACCTGCCGGACAAAGCCATCGGCCACTTCGCCCACTTCACCCGGCTGCGTTCCACGGCCGATTGGCTGGAGCAGATCGCCAAGAACCTCACCAAGCTCCTGGCCCAACACCCGCTGCCCGGTGATCTCGGGCGGCTGATCGAGCAGGTGCCGGAGCTGGCCCGCGAGCTCAAGACCCATCAGCAATTCATGTTCAGCGCTTGCGAGCAGGTGGCCGACTTCAAGCCTGGCGAGGATATGGAAGGGCGTGAGCGCCCGCGTCACCGTTTCGTCGGCGGCGTGGTGCCCGAGCATCTGATCGAGCTGGGCCTGGAATTGAAGAAGGGCTTTTCCAAGCTCAACGATCTGTTTACCGGGGTGACCGAGAAGCTCAAAGAGGCCATGGACGGCGAGACCAGCATCGGCATCGCCAGCCATCAGGCCGAGGAGTGGTACCCGCTGTTCGGCAGTCTGCTGGCACGGGCCCAAGGCACCTGGGAGCTGTGGCTGGCGTTCACCAGCGAAGATCCCGAAGACAGCCCGCCCATGGCGCGCTGGCTGACCCTGGCCGAGAGCGGCGCGCTGTTCGACATCGAAGTCAACGCCAGCCCGATCCTCGCCGCCGAAACCCTGCGCCGCAACCTGTGGAGCGTCGCCTACGGCGCGCTGGTCACCTCGGCCACGCTTACCGCACTGGGCACCTTCGACCGTTACCGCATGCGCGCCGGCCTGCCCAAGGTAGCGGCCACTGCAGTGGTGCCAAGCCCGTTCCACCACGCTGACGCCGGGGTGCTGCGGGTGCCGGATCTTAAGGCCGATCCGCGCAACGCCGCCGAGCACACCGCGGCAATCATCCGCGAGCTGCCCGATCTGGTGCAGGGCTCGCGCGGCACGCTGGTGCTGTTCTCCTCGCGCCGGCAGATGCAGGGCGTGTTCGACGGCCTGGAGCGCGACTGGCGCAAGCGCGTATTCCTCCAGGGCAACCTGTCCAAGCAGGAAACCCTCAACAAGCACAAGGCGCGGGTCGACAGCGGCGAGGAGAGCGTGTTGTTCGGCCTGGCCAGTTTCGCCGAGGGCGTCGACCTGCCGGGCGCATACTGCGAGCACGTGGTGATCGCCAAGATTCCCTTTGCCGTGCCGGACGACCCGGTCGAGGCCGCGCTGGCCGAATGGATCGAAGCGCGTGGTGGCAACCCGTTCATGGAAATCGCCGTGCCCGATGCTTCGCTGCGCCTGGTGCAGGCCTGCGGGCGCCTGCTGCGTACCGAGTCGGACCGCGGCACTATTACGCTGCTGGATCGCCGCGTGGTGACCCAGCGCTATGGCAAGGCGATTCTTAATGCGCTTCCGCCGTTCCGGCGGGAAATCAGCTAGGCTCCCGCCGCGCCCCTCTCGACGAAAAAAATCGCTCCGCAAGTCAGTCATCGGACATGCGGGCTTTGCGGTAAAGCCCCCATCTGTCGCACTATTGCGCCTGCGCGTTTAAGACGCAGCAAAAGGCTTGTGACGGGACTGTCGCGGGCACTCACATTCGTCGTCGAGTTGCGGGGAGAAGGGGTCTTGAAGGTCAACACCTGGCTGCTGTCGGCCGATCGTTCGGGGCAGTGCGACGCGCACGCACCCGCCGGTCTGGTCACCAAAGTTCTGTCACTGTGCATCGCTGCAGCCCGTCCTCGACATCCATTGGCGATGAGGCGCCTGGCGCTGGTTACGCTGCTCGGCCTGCCGACGCTGGGCGTTGCTGCCGATCGCCAGGAGCTGTTCAACTTCGTACGTCCCATGGACGCGGTTCAGGTCTCCGGCGACAACGCCTACCTGCCCAGCGTGACCGCGGAAAGCGCCGCCCAGGGCGAGATCCTGCGCCGTGTGACCTTCAATCCGGGCGAGCGCCCGACCCTGCGCCTGACTCCGCAAAACGGCAGTTGGGACTGGTCCCAGGCCAGCGCCATGAGCCTGCGCGTGCAGAACGCCATGGACTGGGCGCTGACCCTGGACGTCACCATCGAAAGCGCCGACGGCAAGCGCCTGACCACTCAGATCGCCCTGCCGGCCGGCCCGGCGCAGACATTGCTGATCCCGCTGGGCGCCACCTCGCCGCGTGCCCAAGGCATGCGCGCCGGTGCGCCGATGCCCTGGCGTTACGACGGCCGCCTGCTGCTGCTGGCGGAAACCGTCAATGGCGAGATCGACGTCAAGAACGTCTCCGCCGTCACCCTGTCGATCCCCAACCCCCAGGCCGCGCAAAACATCCTGCTGGGCCGCTTCGGTGTGCGCGGCAGCGGCGATCTGGAGCAGGCCTACCGCGGTATCGTCGATGGCTACGGCCAGTACACCCGACGCGACTGGCCGGGCAAGATCAAGAACGACGAGCAGCTGCGCCAGGGCATGGCCCAAGAAGACAAGCAGCTGCAAGCCTGGCAGGCCGGCCGTCCCAAGCAGGACATGTACGGCGGCTGGATCGGCGGCCCGTCGTTCGAGGCCACCGGTTTCTTCCGTACCGAGAAGCGCGGTGACCGATGGTTCCTGGTCACGCCGGAGGGCAACCCCTTCTACTCGCTGGGTGTGAACACCGTGACCGGCTCGCAAAGCCAGACCTACGTCGAAGGCCGCGAGATCATGTTCAGCGCGTTGCCGGCCGAGGGCGAGCCGCTCGCCGCGTTCTACGGCAGTGCCAGTAACGAGTCCGATACTGGCGCCAACCGCGGCCGCGACTTCGACAAGGGCCGCTGGTACGACTTCTACGCCGCCAACCTGCAGCGCACCTATGGCGCTCAGGATGCCAAGGCGTGGCGCGAGCGCGCGCAGAATCGCCTGCAGGCCTGGGGCTTCAATACCCTGGGTAACTGGAGCGACAACGAGTTCGCCGAAGACAAACGCATGCCGTACAGCATTCCGCTGTCGATCCATGGTGACTACGCCACCATCAGCACTGGCGTGGACTGGTGGGGCGGCATGCCTGACCCCTTCGATCCACGTTTCGCCATGGCCGCCGAACGTGCCATCGCCATCGCCACCCGTGGCCATCGCGACGATCCCTGGGTGATCGGTTACTACGCCGACAACGAGCTTGCCTGGGCCGGCCCGGCTGATGATCCGCTGTCGCGCTACGCCTTGGCCTACGCCACGCTGCGCCTGACCACCGACGTACCGGCCAAGCGCGCCTTCCTCAAGCAGCTGCGCGACAAGTACCGCAACCAGGAAGGCTTGTCCAAGGCCTGGGGTATCGACCTCAAAGCGTGGGAGCTGATGGAGGATCCGGGCTTCCAGGCGCCACCGATCAATCCTGAGTACCCGGCCATCGAAGCCGACATGCAGCGCTTCCTGCGTCTGTTCGCTGATACCTACTTCAAGACCATCGACGATTCGCTGGAATGGCATACGCCGAACCACCTGCTGCTCGGTGGCCGTTTCTCGGCGAGCATTCCCGAGGCTGTGGAGGCCTGCGCCCAGTACTGCGACGTGCTGAGCTTCAACTTCTATACCCGCGAGCCGCAGCAGGGTTACGACTTCGAAGCCCTGCGCAAGCTCGACAAGCCGCTGCTGGTCACCGAGTTCCACTTCGGCTCCCGCGACCGCGGCCCGTTCTGGGGTGGCGTCTCCGAGGTGTACAAGGAAGAGGAGCGTGGCCCGGCTTATGCCAACTTCCTGAAGAAGGCGTTGGAAGAGCCACAGATCGTTGGCGTGCACTGGTTCCAGTATCTAGATCAGCCAGTTACCGGGCGCCTGCTCGATGGCGAGAACGGTCACCTGGGCCTGGTGGCGATCACCGACCGGCCGTGGGACGGCTTTGTCAGCGCCGTGCGCAAGGCCAACCTGACCGTGCCACCGCTGGTACTCGAGCAGGCCGCCAAGGAGCCCGCGCCCAAAACGGGTGCCGCGCCTGCTCAGGAGTCGTCCAAAGAGGACGCCGCACCTTCGCAAGAGGCGGCGCCCGAGGCCGTGCCGGCTGCCGAGGGCGACGCCCCGGCAGCTGAAGCCAAGCCTTAATCCGTACGCGCCAGCCCTGCTGGCGCTTTTATTTGAAGCAGGAGCCGTCAGTGCAGATTCAGGGTTACTTCGACCTCAAATTCGAAGCGGTAAAGGAGGCCTTCGCAGCGCTGTTCGATGACCCGCAGGAGCGCGGCGCCGCGCTGTGCGTGCAGGTGGGCGGAGAAACCGTGGTGGACATCTGGGCCGGGGTCGCCGACAAGGACGGCCAAGAGGCCTGGCACAGCGATACCATCCTCAATCTGTTCTCCTGCACCAAGCCTTTCGCTGCGGTCACCGCGCTGCAACTGGTAGCCGAAGGCAAACTGGAGCTCGACGTTCCAGTGGCTCGCTACTGGCCCGAATTCGCCGCCGCCGGCAAGGAGCGCATTACCGTGCGCCACCTGCTTTGCCATCAGGCCGGGTTGCCGGCGATTCGCGCGAATCTGCCTGCCGAAGCTCTCTACGACTGGCAGACCATGACCGACGCACTGGCCGCCGAGGCGCCCTGGTGGCCGCTGGGCGAGGGGCACGGTTATGCGCCGATCACCTTCGGCTGGCTGATCGGCGAGCTGCTGCGCCGCGTCGAGGGTCGCGGCCCGGGTGTGTCGATCGTCGCCCGTACCGCCAAACCGCTAGGCCTGGATTTTCACGTTGGTTTGGCCGACGAGGAATTTCACCGCGTCGCCACCATCAGCCGTGGCAAGGGCAATATGGGCGATGCGGCAGCCCAGCGCATGCTCAAGACCATGATGACCGATGCCCAGGCCATGACCACCCGGGCGTTCACCAATCCGCCGTCGATCATGACCAGCACCAACAAACCGGAGTGGCGACGCATGCAGCAGCCAGCGGCCAATGGCCATGGCAACGCCCGTAGCCTGGCCGGTTTCTACAGCGGTCTGCTCGATGGCAGCCTGCTCGATAGCGAGCTGCTGGCTGAACTCACCCGCGAACACAGTGTCGGTGAGGACAGAACGTTGCTGACCCCGACGCGTTTCGGTCTGGGCTGCATGCTCGACCAGTCCACCGTCGGCAATGCTACCTACGGAATGGGCAAGGGTGCCTTCGGCCACCCTGGCGCGGGCGGCACCACAGGTTTCGCCGATCCGGAACGGGACGTGGCTGTGGGGTTTGTTACGAATAACCTGGGGCCGTTCGTCTTAATGGATCCGCGGGCACAGAAACTTGCGGGTATCTTATGCGAGTGTTTCTAGGAACCGCGCATAACCGCCTGCGCAATAACGCTTTTAGCTGCTGACTCCGGGTTGCCCGGGTGACTACGACCGATTACTTAGTGGATGAACCGATGCTTTCCTACAAGACTTGCGCACTGGCGCTTTGCGTACTGCTGACAGGTTGCTCCCTGTTCGAGAAGAAGGAAGATCCCAAGCCGGTCCCCATGCCACCGCCGGAAGTTACCCAGGCCTGGCTGGATGAATACGAGCCGCTGGTGCGCGAAGCGATCAAGGACAGCAACTTCGAGATGGAGCGTCGCGAGAACCTGCTGGTGGTCACCGCGCCGGTCAAGGGCAACTTCAACCCGGATCGCCCTGGCATGCTGCTGCCGGTCACCCTGGGCCCGATCACCCGGGTGGCCAAGGTAATGGAGAAAGACAGCAAGGTCGGTGTGCTGGTACTCGGCCACGCTGACAGCAGCGGCGCGCTGGATACCAATCGCTCCCTTAGCCTTGAGCGCGCTCGTGCCTTCACCGCCATCTTCCGCCTAAGCGGCCTCAAACAGGACCGCCTGATGGTCAAGGGCATGGGCCCGGACATGCCGCGTGCTGCCAACGATAGCGCCAATGGCCGTGAACTGAACCGCCGGGTGGAAATCCTCCTGACCCGTCAGGACACCCTACAGGCGCTGATAGCCAAGTACAGCACGCCAGATCCGGCGCCTGCTGCCGCCACCGCTGTGGCTGCTACCGAAAAGCCGGCGGACAAGCCAGCCGAGAAACCGGCTGCCAAAGCTACTGCCAAGCCGGCAGCCAAAGCCGTAGCCAAGGCGCCTGCAAAGGCCAAACCCAAGGCAGCGGCCAAGCCAGCAGCGAAACCAGCGGCCAAGGCCGTGGCGAAAACCGCTGACAAATCGGCCGACAAGAGCACCACCAAGCTGGCCGATGCCAAGAAAGTGGTTGCCGCAGATCAAGCCAAATAAGGTCCGTACCGTTAAGCTAGGGTCTTTGCCGCTTTCGAGAGCTTTCTCATGACTCAGACCCTGGCCGACATGCGCCGTGACTACACCCGTGACGGGTTGAGCGAGGATCAGGCGCCGCTTGAGCCTCTCGCGCTGTTCAGAAGCTGGTTCGCCGATGCGGTGAAAACCGAGCAGCCTCCCGTGGAACCCAACGCCATGACCCTGGCGACCGTCGATGCCGAAGGTCGTCCGCACTGCCGTGTGCTGCTGCTCAAGGGCCTGGACGAGCAAGGGTTCACCTTCTTCAGCAATTACCAGAGCGCCAAGGGCGAGCAGCTGCAGGCCAATCCCTTTGCCGCATTGACCTTTTTCTGGCCGACCCTGGAGCGCCAGGTGCGCATCGAAGGGCGGGTCGAAAAGGTCACACCTGCCGAGTCCGACGCCTATTTCCAGGTGCGCCCGCTGGGCAGCCGCCTCGGCGCCTGGGCCTCTCCGCAGAGCCGGGTGATTCATGATCGCGGTGAGCTGGAAGGCCTGCTGGCACAAACCGAACGCCGCTTCGCTGACCAGGCGCCTGAATGCCCGCCGCATTGGGGCGGCTACCGCCTGCTGCCCGAGCGCATCGAGTTCTGGCAGGGCCGTGCCAGCCGTCTGCACGACCGTCTCGACTATCGGCTCAACGGCGAAGCCTGGCTGCGCCAGCGCCTGGCGCCCTGACGCGCCAACAGGCATGCCGCCAATTCCTCAAATCGTTTCCGCAGGGCGGCCGCCCATGCGCAGGCTCCGCCATGCTTGAACTCGATTCCACCCTGGCCCAGCACATCGTCGACCGCGCCATGGCCATCCTGCCGCACAACATCAACGTGATGGACGCCCAGGGCATGATCATCGGCAGTGGCGATCCGGCGCGTTTGCATACCCGTCATGAAGGCGCGCAACTGGTACTCGCCAATCGCCGGGTGGTGGAGATCGACGAGCAGGCTGCGGCCTGTCTGCGTGGCGTTCGCCCAGGTGTGAATCTGCCGCTGCTGCATGCCGACGAGCTGATTGGTGTGCTGGGCATCACCGGCGATCCCGAAGTGGTGCGCCCTTACGCCGAGCTGGTGCGCATGGCCGCCGAGATGCTGGTCGAGCAGCGTCAGGTGCAGGCCGAGCGCCACTGGCAGCGGCATCAGCTCGACGCCTGGGTGCGTCAGCTGTTCGATCCGTCGGTTGCCATCGCCACCCTGAGCGCCGAAGCCGCGCGTCAGGGCCTGACGTTCAACTGGCCGCGTCAGGTATGCCTGCTGGAATTGCACGAGCAGAGCGAGCCGCTGGCGCAGCAAGCACGACTGCTGAGTGCCGTGGCCGGCAAGAAAGAGCACCTCTGGGCGCCTTTGGGCATGCGTGAACTGCTCTGGTGCCGGCCGGTAGCTGCCAGCCAGGAGGATGGTCATTGGCTGGAGGGCGCCGATGAACGTGGCTGGGGCGTGGCTCGCCTGTTGGTCAGCGATGCGGTGCAGTCGCTCGCTCAGCTGCGTCAGGCAGCTCTGGCGCTGCGTGATCTGCAGGCCTTCGCCCGTGCGCGTCACCCGGCCTTGCGTCTGGTGGCACTGGAAGAACATCGCCTGCCAACCTTGCTGCATGCCCAGCGCAACAGCTGGCTGCTGCAGGGTTGGCTGGCGCCACTGAAGCAGGTGCTGGCCCACGACAGCAACGGTGTGCTGCGCGAAACCCTGGAAGCCTGGTGTCGGCATGACGGCCAGGTGCAGAGCTGTGCGGCGGCGCTGGGCATTCACCGCAATACGCTGCGCTATCGCCTGGAGCGCATCGCCGAACTCAGTGGCGTCGAGCTGACGCGGCTGGACCGCCGCTTGCAGCTTTCCCTCGGGCTGGGCCTGATCGAGCCGGACCGCTGATTCTCGTGGTGCGCGTGCACAGTAAATGGTGCTCGTGGTGCTTTTCTTGTTGTGCGTTGGAACAGGGTGCGAGCGCCCACCGCTGAGTGACAATGTGTGTCAGTGGCATCCCATAACAACAACGAGGACACCGGCATGGCTCTGGTTCTGATCCTGGTCGCACTGATCGCGTTTATCGTGCTGTCGACCACCCGTCTCAAGCTGCACCCCTTTCTGGCCTTACTGGCGGCTGCCCTGATCGCCGGTTTCGCTTATCAACTGCCTCATCAGGACATCATCAAGACCATTGCCACCGGTTTCGGCGGCATCCTCGGCAATATCGGCATCGTGATCGTGCTCGGCACCATCATCGGGGTGATTCTCGAGCGCAGCGGCGCGGCGATCACCATGGCCGAGACGGTGATCAAGCTGCTCGGTGAGCGTTTCCCGACCCTGACCATGTCGATCATCGGCTACCTGGTTTCGATTCCGGTGTTCTGCGATTCGGGTTACGTGATCCTCAACTCCCTGAAGAACGCCCTGGCGGCGCGCATGAAGGTCTCGATCGTGGCCATGAGCGTGGCGCTGGCAACCGGCCTCTACGCCACCCACACCTTCGTGCCGCCAACGCCCGGCCCGATTGCCGCTGCCGGCAACCTCGGGTTGGAATCCAGTCTGGGCCTGGTGATCGCCGTTGGCCTGTTCGTCGCCATGATCACCGCTCTGGCCGGCATGTGGTGGGCCAATCGTTTCGTCGGCAAGGACATCGCCCTGGTGGACGACGGCACGCCGCTGCCCAGCGCCGAAGAGTTCGCCGAGCTGCGCAGCAAGTACGGCAAGCTGCCGAGTGCCACCCAGGCTTTTGCGCCGATTTTCGTGCCTATCCTCTTGATCTGCCTGGGCTCCATCGCGGTGTTCCCCAGCAAGCCGTTCGGCGAGGGCGAGATCCTGGCGGTACTGCGTTTCTGCGGTCAGCCGGTAGTGGCTCTGCTAATAGGTCTGCTGCTGGCCTGCACGCTGCTCAAGGGCAACGGCAAGCGCCAGAACCTGCATGACCGCGTCAGCGAGGGCATCGTTTCCGCTGCGCCCATCCTGCTGATTACCGGTGCTGGCGGCGCCTTCGGTGCGGTGTTGAGCGCCTCGCCGCTGGGCGGCTACCTTGGTGCTACGCTGTCGGCGCTGGGCGTCGGGCTGTTCATGCCGTTCCTGGTTGCCGCTGCGCTGAAGACCGCCCAAGGCTCGAGCACCGTGGCCTTGGTGACTACCTCGGCGATGGTCGCGCCGTTGCTGGCTCAACTAGGTCTGGACAGCGAAATGGGGCGCGTGCTCACCGTCATGGCCATCGGTGCGGGCGCCATGACCGTGTCTCACGCCAACGACAGCTTCTTCTGGGTGGTTACCCAGTTCAGCCGTATGCCGGTGGCGGTCGCCTACCGCGCCCAGACCGTGGCCACGCTCATCCAGGGCCTGGTCGGCATGCTCACCGTATGGCTGCTCAGCCTGGTGCTGCTGTAAGTCGATTCCCTCGGGACGCCTGCGGGCGTCCCGCCGTTTTCGAGGTTTTTGCATGAAAATCGTCATTGCTCCTGATTCATTCAAGGAGAGCCTGAGTGCACCCGAAGTGGCCCAGGCCATCGCACGCGGCTGGTCGGCCGTGTACCCGGATGCCGAGATCGCCTTGTGCCCCATGGCCGATGGGGGCGAGGGCACGGTCGATGCCGTGCTGGCGGCAACCGGCGGCGAGCGCCGCGAATTGACCGTTAGAGGCCCGCTGAACGCGCCGGTGAATGCTCACTGGGGCTGGCTGGGCGACGGCACCGCGGTGATCGAAATGGCGGCCGCCAGCGGCCTGCATTGGGTGCCCAGCGGCCAGCGCGACGCCCGGGTGACCTGCAGCTACGGCACTGGTGAATTGATCCTGGCGGCTCTGGATGCCGGGGCCACGCGCATCATCCTTGGCCTTGGCGGTAGCGCCACCAACGATGGAGGCAGCGGCTTGCTGCGAGCTTTGGGCGTGCGCTTTCTGGATGCAGGCGGCAATGAGCTGCGTGCCGGTGGCGCGGCCCTGGCCTCGTTGCAGCGCGTCGACCTGAGTGGGCTCGACTCGCGTTTGCAGAATGTACAGGTTGAGGTGGCTGCAGACGTGGATAACCCGCTGTGCGGTCCCAAGGGCGCGTCGGCAGTCTTTGGCCCGCAGAAGGGGGCAAGCCCGGAGCAGGTTCGCGAGCTCGACGCTGCCCTGGCGCGCCTGGCCGAAGTGATGGGCGAGGCGCTGGGCGAAGATTTCAGCACCTTTCCTGGGGTCGGTGCTGCGGGCGGGCTGGGCTTTGCGGCTAAGGCCTTCCTCGATGCGCGTTTTCGCCCCGGTATCGAGCTGGTTGCCGAGCTGGGTGGGCTGGCTGACGCGGTGCGCGGTGCCGATCTGGTGATCACCGGGGAGGGCCGGCTGGATGCCCAGAGCCTGCACGGCAAGACCCCGGTTGGCGTGGCACGGGTCGCACAGGCCCAGGGCGTTCCGGTGATCGCCCTGGCGGGCAGCCTGGGCGAGGGCTACCAGCAGGTACGCGAAGCCGGTATCGAGGCCTGCTTCAGCCTGGCGCCCGGGCCGATTACCCTGGAGCATGCCTGTGCCCAGGCCGGGTCCGAGCTCGAAGCGCGTGCTGCCGATCTGGCAAGGTTCTGGCGCGTCGCCCAGGCGGCCCGACGCTGAGAAGGGCGAGGTCGCGGTGACGATTGGCCAGTACGGCTGTCTGTATACTTGTCGGGGTGATCAGACGCCGACCCTGTACCGACGCTGAACGGATGAAGCAATTTGTCGGCAATTACAGTGACCGTCCTGACGGCCAAGTTGTCGTAAGGTTATCAGTCCAGCCTGGAGAATCGTCATGCTTAAACCTGGTTTTTTCGCCGCCCTGTTCGCTGCCGCGACGCTCACTCTCGGCGGTTGCGCCTCCAGCCTGACCGGCGACAGTTATTCGCGTGACGAAGCGCGTGCCGTGCAGACCGTACGCATGGGCACCATCGAGTCGCTGCGTCCGGTGAAGATCGAGGGTACCAAGACGCCTATCGGTGGCGGTGCTGGTGCGGTGATCGGCGGTGTGGCCGGCAGCGGTGTCGGCGGCGGTCGCGGTTCGGCGGTGGCCGCGGTGATCGGTGCCGTAGCCGGCGGCCTGCTGGGCGCTGCTGCCGAAGAAGGCATCACCCGTACCCAGGGTGTGGAGATCACCGTGCGCGAAGACGATGGCAGCATGCGCGCCTACGTGCAGGCCGTCGAGGAAAACCAGATTTTCCGCGTCGGCGACCGCGTACGCATCATGACCGTCAACGGCACCAGCCGCGTCACTCACTGAGTACGCTGGCAGCCGCCGGAGTGAATCGAGGGCCGGAACAGTTAGCTGTTCCGGCCCTTTTGCTTATGCTGTAAGTGAGTAGTCAAACATCCTTGATAGCGTTTAGTAATAGTTCTATCCATGACCTCGGATTGATAGCTAAGCATAATTGTCCTGCGCCTCGAATCAGCTGCCCAGACCAAAACAGATCGAACATAACGCACGGATTATCAGTCAGTTATAGGCGGTCGCCGGTCATCAATCGGGCTTGGCCGGCTCTGAACGTGGGCAAAATTGACGACCGTCATTCGCCTCTGCTGATTCGGTATCGCGCTTACACTTGCAAGATCGGCCTGGCTGCAGTCGGCCGGCTTGGGCACACATAAATGGGCCGCCAGGTTACAGGCGCGCTGGTACGAGAGGTTTTAGTGTATGGCGCTTGCGCTGGTCGTCGCCTTACCATTTCTAGGCATCCTTCTTCCGCTGCTGGCTGACCGCAAGGGGCGTTCGCTCTGTGCGTTGGCTGCGGCTTTGGCGCCAGCCGCAGCAATGGTTCTGCTGTGGGCGGAACGGCCGGGCACCTTCGAAGGGCACGGCCATGTGGTCCGCTACCCCTGGCTGACCGAGCTGGGGCTGGACCTGAGCTTTCGCCTCGACGGCCTGTCCTTCCTTTTCGCGCTACTGATTCTTGGCATCGGTTTGCTGGTCATCCTCTACGCCCGCTATTACCTGTCCAAGCAGGAGCCCATGGGGCGCTTCTTCGCCTATCTGCTGCTGTTCATGGGCGCCATGCTGGGCGTGGTGCTGTCCGAGAACCTGCTGCTGATGCTGATGTTCTGGGAGCTGACCAGCCTTTCTTCATTCCTGCTGGTGGGGTTCTGGAGCGGCAGCAGCGACGCTCGTCGTGGCGCGCGTATGGCATTGACTGTCACTGGCGGCGGCGGCCTGGCACTGCTGGCCGGTATTCTGCTGCTGGGCCACATGGCAGGCAGTTTTGAGCTGAGCGTGGTGCTTGAGGCCGGCGATATCGTGCGCGCCCACTCGCTCTATCCGGTGGCGCTGACGCTGATTCTGCTCGGCGTGTTCACCAAGTCCGCGCAGTTTCCCTTCCATTTCTGGCTGCCCCAGGCGATGGCCGCGCCCACGCCGGTCTCGGCCTATCTGCACTCGGCCACCATGGTTAAGGCGGGCGTCTTTCTGCTGGCGCGCCTGTATCCGGTGCTGGCGGGCACGGACTGGTGGTTCTACATGGTCAGCATGACCGGCATGGTCACGTTGCTGTTCGGGGCCTGCATGGCGCTGTTCCAGCACGACCTCAAGGGCCTGCTGGCGTACTCGACCATCAGCCATCTGGGCCTGATCACCTTGCTGTTCGGCCTGGATACCGAGCTGGCGACCGTGGCGGCGCTGTTCCACATCATCAATCACGCCACTTTCAAGGCCTCGTTATTCATGGCCGCCGGTATCATCGACCACGAAACCGGCAGCCGCGACATGCGACGCATAAACGGACTGTGGAAGTACATGCCGCACACCGCGGTACTGGCTATGGTGGCGGCCTCGGCGATGGCCGGCGTGCCGCTGCTCAATGGCTTCCTGAGCAAGGAAATGTTCTTCAGCGAGACGCTAAACCAGGACCTGCTGGGCATCTTCAACTGGATGATTCCAGTGGCGGCGACTCTGGCCGGGGTGTTCTCGGTGGCCTACTCGCTGCGCTTCATCCACGACGTGTTCTTTAACGGCGAGCCGAAGGATCTGCCCAAATATCCGCCCCATGAGCCGCCGCGCTACATGAAGATTCCGGTGGAGGTTCTGGTGTTCCTCTGCCTGCTGGTGGGCATGCTGCCGGCTTACACCGTCGCGCCGCTGCTGACCGCCGCGGTCTCCGCCAGCCTGGGCGGTGAAGTGCCTGAATACAGCCTGGCGATCTGGCACGGCTTCAACCTGCCGCTGGCCATGAGTGTGGTGGCACTAGCCGGTGGGGTGCTGGTCTACGCCTGCCGCGAGCCGCTGTTCCGCTGGTACAACGGCATGCCGACAGTAGACGCCAAGGATGTCTTCGAGCGGGTGATCTACAGCCTGGTCAAAGGTACCCGCAGGCTGACCCATATGCTTGAGAGCGGCTCGTTGCAGCGCTATATCGCAGTGCTATTGCTCAGTGCCTTGGCACTACTGGTGATGGCGCTGTCCGAGCTCAAGAAGCTGGGCGGCGAGGTGCCGCTGTCGCCGGTGGATGGCATTACCGCCCTGGGAATGCTGATTCTCTGCGTGATGGCGGTGCTGACCGTGGTGTTCCACCGCAGCCGGCTTACTGCCCTGATGACGCTCAGTTGTGCCGGGCTTATGGTAGCGCTGGCCTTCGCCCGTTATTCGGCGCCGGATCTGGCGCTCACCCAGCTGTCGGTCGAGGTAGTGACCATCATTCTCCTGGTACTGGCGCTGTTTTTCATGCCTGACCGCACGCCTCAGGAGTCCAGCAGCCTGCGAGGCCTGCGCGATTTCGCCCTGGCCGGCAGTGCCGGCATCGCCGTGGCGCTGCTGACCTACGCGGTGATGACCCGTCCTTACGACAGCATCTCTTCGTTCTTCCTGGAAAACAGTGTCAGTGGCGGCGGCGGTACCAACGTCGTCAACGTGATCCTCGTGGATTTCCGCGGCTTCGATACGCTGGGGGAAATCGCCGTGCTGGCCATCGCCGCGGTGGGCATCTACGGCCTGCTGGCCGGGCTGCACCTGCCGCACCCGGATACCGATCGCAACGGCAAACTGTGGTCAACCGATAGCCACCCGATGATTCTCGATGTGATCGCCCGCTTGATGATGCCCATGGCGTTGCTGGTGTCGGCGTTCATCTTCCTGCGCGGCCACAACCTGCCGGGCGGCGGTTTCATCGCCGGTCTGATCACTGCCATCGCGCTGATCCTGCAATACGTCGCCCACGGGGTAGAGTGGACCCAGCAGCGCCTGCGCTGGAGTTTCCACTCCATTGCCGGCCTCGGCATTCTCATTGCGGCGCTGACCGGTCTGGGCAGCCTGGCCTTCGACTCGCCATTCCTGACCTCTGCGTTCGATCATTTCCACCTGCCGCTGATCGGTGAGTTCGAGTTGGCCACGGCGCTGCTCTTCGACCTTGGCGTGTACCTCACCGTGGTGGGCGCGACGCTGCTGATCCTTTCCAACATTGGCCATGTCAGCCAGGACGAATCCAGCAAGGAGGTTCACTGATGGAAGCGCTCTACGCCCTGACCCTTGGCGTGCTGACCGCAACGGGCGTGTATCTTCTGATGCGCGCGCGGGTCTATCCGGTGGTGATGGGGCTCACCCTGATCTCCTATGCCGTCAACCTTTTCCTGTTCGCCATGGGGCGTCTGGGCACCGGCGTTCCGGCAGTGATCGGCAAAAGCGCCGAGTATGGCGATCCGTTGCCCCAGGCACTGGTGCTCACCGCCATCGTCATTGGCTTTGCAATGACGGCCTTCGTGGTGGTGCTTTCGCTGCGCGCCCTGGGTGAGCTGCGTACCGACCATGTGGATGGCGAGGAGCCACGTTGATGAATCATGGGCTGATCCTGCCAATCCTGCTGCCGATGTTCGCCGGCAGCCTGCTGCTGGTGCGTTCCTATCTCTCACTGCGTGCCAAACGCGTGCTGTCCTTGCTCGTCACCTGGGCGTTGTTGCCGATCAGCGTCTGGCTGCTGATGCAGGCTAACAGTGGCGAGCTGCAGTTGTATGCCCTGGGCAACTGGCAGGCGCCGTTCGGCATCGTGCTGATGCTCGACCGCCTGGCCGCCCTGATGCTGGTGGTCACGGCCGTGCTGGCCGGTTTCGCCATGCTCTACGCGGTGCGTGGCGACGACGAGCGTGGGCCCAATTTCCACGCCCTGTTCCAGTTCCAACTGTTGGGCATCAACGGCGCCTTCCTGACGGGCGATCTATTCAACCTGTTCGTGTTCTTCGAGATCCTGCTGATCGCCTCCTACTCGCTGCTTGTGTATGGCGGCGGGGCACCGCGGGTGAAAACCGGTGTGCACTACGTGGTGCTCAACCTGGTGGCTTCGTCGCTGTTCCTGATCGGCATTGGCATTCTCTACGGCCTGCTCGGCACCCTGAATATGGCTGACCTGGCCCTCAAGATCGGTCAGGCCGAGATCGAGCGTCAGCCGCTGCTGGCCGCCGCCGGCTTCCTGCTGCTGATCGTGTTCGGTCTCAAGGCTGCGGTACTGCCGCTGTACTTCTGGCTGCCCAGCGCCTATGCCGCCGCCACTGCGCCGGTAGCGGCGCTGTTCGCGATCATGACCAAGGTGGGCCTGTACGCCATCATTAGGGTGTTCACGCTGCTGTTCGGCAATCAAGCCGGCGAGCTGGCCCATCTGGTGGACGAGCTGCTCTGGCCGATAGCGATGCTGACTCTAGCGGCGGGCGTGATCGGCGCGCTGGCGGTGCGCAGCCTGGAACGGCTGATCGGTTACCTAGTCATCGTCTCGGTCGGCACCTTGCTGGCCGGTATCGCCCTGGCCACGGCCGATAGCCTGAGCGGCGCACTGTTCTACCTGATCCACAGCAGCTGGATCTGCGGCGCCTTGTTCCTGCTCGCCGATCTGGTCGCGCGTCAGCGCGGTGAGCTGCGCGGGCGCCTGCGCACCGGTGCGCCGCTGACCAACCCGTTGTTGCTGGGGGCGATATTCTTTATCGCTGCGGTGTCGGTGGCCGGCTTGCCGCCATTCCCAGGCTTTCTCGGCAAGATGATGCTGCTGCGCGCCGCTGGCGCCGGGCAGCAGGCGCTGGAGCTTTGGCCGGTGGTGCTGGTCGGTGGGCTGGGCATGCTGGTCGCCCTGTCGCGTGCCGGTAGCGTGCTGTTCTGGCGTACCGCGGATGAGCCAGCCTCGCAAGCCAGGCTCGACCGCGTGCGTACCCTGGCAGCCGTTGGCCTGCTGGCCTGCAGCCCGTTGCTGGTGGTCGCGGCGCAGCCGGTGTACGCCTATACCCAGGCCACGGCGCAGCAACTGCTGGACGTCGGCGCCTACCTGCAACTCGTCCGCGGAGGTGGCGCATGAGTCTCAAACGCTGGCTTCCCCATCCCACGTTCACCCTGATGCTGACGGTGATCTGGCTGTTTCTGGTCAATACGCCTACGGTCGGCCATCTGCTGCTCGGCGCCTTTCTCAGCTGGGGCATCATGCTTCTGTGCCGCGACTTCATGTTCGACGTGCCACGCCTGCGCCGGCCGCTGAAGCTGTGCGGCTACATCCTGATGGTGCTGTGGGACATCCTGGTCGCCAACATCCACGTGGCGCGCCTGGTGCTGGGCTCGACGCGCAAGCTCAAGCCGGCTTTCGTCGAAGTGCCGATGCGCATCGAGAACGAGTTCCTGCTGGCGGTGCTGGCGTGCATCCTGTCGCTGACGCCGGGTACGGTGTCCTCCGGGCTCAGTGCCGATCACAAGACGTTGCTGCTGCATGTGCTGGACGTGTCGCACGGCGAAGACGTCGTCGCGCAGATCAAGTCGCGCTACGAAGCGCCGCTGCTGGAGATTTTCGAATGCTCGATATCGTGATTCCCGTCTGCATGGCGCTGATGGGCGTCGCCATGCTGCTCAACTTGGCGCGCCTGGTGCGCGGACCCTCGATGCCGGACCGCGTGCTGGCGCTCGACACGCTGTACATCAACGCGCTGGCGCTGATCGTGCTGTTCGGCATCTGGCTGCAGTCGGATCTGTTCTTCGAGGCTGCTCTGCTGATCGCCATCATGGGCTTCGTCGGCACCGTGGCCGTTGGCAAGCACATGATGCACGGCGAAATCATCGACTGAACGGAGGTCGTCAACATGCCATTCTGGATCGAAGCGCTGGTCGCCTTCTTCTTGCTGGTGGGCTGTACCTTCGCGCTGATCGGCGCGATCGGCCTGTACCGCTTGCCGGATTTCTTCACCCGCCTGCACGGTCCTACCAAGGCCACCACCCTGGGCGTAGGCGCCATGGTAGTAGCCTCGATGATCTTCTTTGGTAATCAGTCCGAGGGGCTAAGCATTCACGAGCTGCTGATCACCCTGTTCCTGTTCATTACTGCGCCGGTCAGCGCCCACATGCTGGCCAAGGCCGCCATGCAGGACAAGGTCAAACTGGTGCGACGCACCCGTGGTCGGCCGTGGGAATCCTGAGCACAGCCACCGGCTGGCGCTTAGCCAGCCTGCTCGTTCAGAATCGCCCGCGCCACACCTTCGGCGACACGAATGCCATCGACACCCGCTGACAGGATGCCACCCGCATAACCCGCACCTTCACCGGCCGGGAACAGACCGCGTACGTTGAGGCTTTGCAGGTCTTCGCCACGGGTGATGCGCAGCGGCGATGAGGTGCGCGTTTCGATGCCGGTCAGCACCGCGTCGTGCAGGTCGAAGCCCCTGATCTGCTTGGCGAAGGCCGGCAGCGCTTCGCGGATCGCCTCGATGGCGAAGTCCGGCAGCGAGGGCGCCAGGTCACCGAGCTTGATGCCCGGCTTGTAGGAAGGCTCGACGCTGCCCAGTGCGGTGCTCGGCTTGCCGGCGATGAAGTCGCCGACCAACTGGCCCGGCGCTTCGTAGTTGCTGCCGCCCAGTACGTAGGCGTGGGATTCCAGACGCTCCTGCAGTTCGACGCCAGCCAGCGGGCCGCCGGGATAATCCTGCTCCGGGGTGATGCCGACCACGATGCCCGAGTTGGCGTTGCGCTCGTTACGCGAGTACTGACTCATGCCATTAGTGACCACCCGGTGCGGCTCGCTGGTGGCCGCTACCACGGTTCCGCCCGGGCACATGCAGAAACTGTAAACCGAGCGGCCGTTCTTGGCGTGGTGCACCAGCTTGTAGTCGGCTGCGCCGAGTTTCGGGTGGCCGGCATATTTGCCGAGACGCGCACGGTCGATCAGCGACTGCGGGTGCTCGATGCGAAAGCCCACGGAGAAGGGCTTGGCCTCCATGAACACGCCACGCTTGTGCAGGGCGCGGAAGGTGTCGCGCGAGCTGTGACCAAGGGCCAGGATGACGTGGCGGCTGTGCAGCTGTTCGCCGCTTTCCAGCTCGACACCGACCAGTTGACCGTTTTCGATCAATACGTCGCTGACGCGCTGCTGGAAGCGCACCTCGCCGCCGAGGGCCTTGATCTCTTCACGCATAGTGGCGACCACGCCGGTCAGGCGGAAGGTGCCGATATGCGGCTTGCTGACGTAGAGGATCTCCTCCGGCGCGCCGGCCTTGACGAACTCTTCCAGTACCTTGCGCCCGTAATGGTTCGGGTCCTTGATCTGGCTGTACAGTTTGCCGTCGGAAAAGGTGCCGGCGCCGCCCTCGCCGAACTGCACGTTGGACTCGGGATCGAGCACCTTCTTGCGCCACAGGCCCCAAGTGTCCTTGGTGCGCTGACGTACTTCCTTGCCGCGCTCCAGCACGATGGGCTTGAGGCCCATCTGCGCCAGAATCAGCGCAGCGAAGATGCCGCACGGGCCGAAGCCGATCACCAGCGGGCGCTGCGCCGGGTGCTGTTCGGCGCTGACGGTCAGTGGCTTGTAGCTGACGTCCGGGGCGATGCCGAGATTGCGGTCGTTGGCCAGGCGCGCCAGCAGGGCGGCCTCGTCGCGCACGCTGAAGTCCAGGGTGTAGATGAACGGCATATCACCGGACTTCTTGCGGGCATCGTAGCTGCGCTTGAATACGCTGAGCTCGAGCAGTTCGTTGTCGGCGATGCCCAGGCGCTCGACCAGGGCAGGGCGTAGGGCGTCGTCGGCGTGATCGAGGGGCAGTTTCAGTTCGGTGATGCGCAGCATGAGATCGTCCTTTCAGGGCCGGAGGCAACCCGGCAGCTTTTTCGAGGGCGGCGATTATGGACGAAAAATGCCCGGCAGGCTGCAGTTGGCGTTTCACAGTCGACGGGCAGTGGGGCGATCGGATGTGTCGCGTCGCTCGAGGATCACGTCACTGAACGGACACTCATGACACCAAAAGGACGCACCATGTACAGCAACGGGACGCTCAAAGCCGGGTATTTCGCAGGATTGATCACGCCTTTGTGGCTGGCGCTGGGGGTGGCCATCGCCGGTGCGCTGTATCCCGGCTACAGCCATGTCGATCAGGCCATGAGCCTGTTGGGCGCTGAGGGTGCGCCGACGCAAAGTATCTCGCCGCTGATCAACAACTTCCCATTGGCGTGCTGTTCTTGCTGTTCGGTGCCTGCGTGCTGCGGCGCTTCGACAATCTATGGGCGCGCCTGAGTGGCTTGCTGATCATGCTGCACGGCCTGGGCAGTTTCGGCACCGGTTATTTCGCCTGTGACGCCGGCTGTGCGCCGGCGAATCCGTCGACCAGCCAGAACCTGCACAACCTCGCCGGGCTGATCATGGCCTTCAGCCTTTTGCTGGCCAGCGGGCTGTGGGTTTGGTTGGCTCGCCGCGTGCTCGCCTTGCCTGGCTTCTCCTGGTTTTCGCTGGCCTGTACGCTGGTCGCCCTTGGTGCCTTGCCGCTGATGGCCGGCGCGCTGGAGAGCGGCCATGGTTTTGGGCTCTTTCAGCGCATCAATTACGGCGTATCGCTGCTGTGGGTGGCTGCGCTGGCGCTGATGCTGCTACGCCGCCCGGGCTGACGGGTGCCGCGATCAGCTGGCGCGGCTATTCATCCAGCGCTGACGCCGCTCGGCCGTATGGAAGGTCCAGGCCACGAAGCGGCTCTGCTTCTGGCCCTGGCTCATTTCTACCGTGCGTGTGTCTACGGCTCCGACCTTCTTCAGCGTGGCGTATACACCCGGCAGGTTGCCGGCCTTGGAGATCAGCGTGCTGAACCACAGCACCTGGTCACGATGCTCGGCGCTTTCGCCGATCAGTCGCGTCACGAACGCTGCTTCGCCACCCGGGCACCACAGCTCGGCTGCCTGGCCGCCGAAGTTGAGCACCGGCAGTTTGCGCTTGGGGTCGAGCTTGCCGAGGTTGCGCCATTTGCGCTTGCTGCCGCTGCTGGCTTCGGCTGCCGAGGCGTGGAAGGGCGGGTTGCATAGGGTCAACTCGAAACGTTCGTCGCTCTGCAACAGATTGCTGAAGACGTGCCCGGCATCCGCCTGCAGGCGTAGCTCGATCTGATCGCTCAGGCCCGAGTTCGCTTGCACGATGGCCGTTGCCGAGGCAATGGCCTCGGGCGCGATGTCCGCGCCCAGAAAACGCCAGCCGTATTCGCGGTTACCCAGCAGCGGGTAAATGCAATTGGCGCCCACGCCGATATCCAGGGCACGTACGGACGGGCCATGTGGGATCTCGCCGCCGTTCTCGCCGGCCAGCAGATCGGCCAGGTAGTGCAGGTAATCGGCGCGCCCCGGAATCGGCGGGCACAGGTAGTCGGCCGGAATGTCCCAGTGACTGATGCCGTAGAACTGCTTGAGCAGCGCACGGTTGAACACCTTCACCGCTGCCGGGTTGGCGAAGTCGATGCTCTGGTTGCCGTAGGGATTGATGATCACGAACGCCGCCAGCTCAGGACTCGCCTTGATCAGCGCCGGAAAGTCGTAGCGCCCCTGATGTCGATTGCGGGGGTGGAGTTGGCCTTTATCGGCGAATTGGGCGGGCGGTTTGGACGGGCGTTTGCTGGGCATGCTGATCATTGCAGAAGTGGCGGGCCGGGCATTTTCCCACAGCTGTGGGTGGTGTGCTTGGTGGTTGTTGGTGCAAACATTGATTCGCTGCGTTTGTGGGAGCGCGCCATGCGCGCGAATCGCGGGCATGGACTCGGGGGTTCCCGCCCGCTCCCACAGGTTATGCCTAATGCCCGAGCCAGTAGCCTGTTACAGCGGAAATATCCACGGCACCATCACCACGCTGACGATCATCACCAGAATGGTGAACGGCACGCCGATACGCACGAAATCCCCGAAGCGATACTGACCAGGCCCCAGCACCAGGGTGTTCACCGGCGAGGAAATTGGTGTCATGAAGGCGGCCGAGGCGGCGAGGGCAACGGTCATGGCGAATGGCAGTGGCGACACGCTCAATGCCTGGGCGGTGGCGATGCCCACGGGCGCCATCAGCACCGCAGTCGCGGTGTTGGAGATGAACAGGCCGATCAGTGCGGTAACCGCGAACAGGCTGGCGAGGATCACCCGTGGCCCGACGTTGCCGAGGGCGCCGACCAGGCCGTTCACCGCCAGGTCGATGCCGCCGGTTTTCTGCAGGGCGAGGGCGAACGGCAGCATGCCGACGATCAGGATCAGGCTCGGCCAGTGGATGGAACGGTAGGCACTGGGCATGTCGATACAGCGAAAGGCGCCCATCAGCAGGCAACCGATCAGCGCGGCCATGACGTTGGGCACCAGGCCGCTGATCATCAGCGCGACCATCACCGCAAGGCTCAACAGCGCATAGGGCGCCTTGCGTGCGGCAGGCGCCACTTCGTCGACCTCGGCGGGCAGGCTGAGCACCAGAAAATCACGGTTGAGGCTCTGCAGGTGATGGATCTGCTTCCAGCTGCCGGCCACCAGAAGGGTGTCGGCGTGGGTCAGTTTTTCGTCCACCAGCAGGCCTTCCAGCGCCTGGCCGTGGCGACGCAGGCCGACCACGTTGAGCTTGTAACGGCTGCGCAGCCCCAGTTCCTGAATGCTCTTGCCCGGCAGGTGCGACTCCGGCGGCAACGCTACCTCGGCCAAGCCGAGTTCGTGAGAATGTGCGCTGTAGTAGGAATTACCCAGCGGCAGCGGCTCCAGGCCCAGTTCCTGATAGGCGCCGAGCACCGCAATGCTCGGGCTGGCCAGGTCGACCAGCAGGACGTCGCCGGGCAGCAACTGGGTGTTGCCGGTGGCCATCAGCAACAGGGTGCGGAACTGTCGCTGGCGCTCCATGGCGATCACGTTGATGCCGTAATGCGAGCGCAGTTGCAGTTCGTCCAGCGCCTGATTGGCCAGCGGCGAGTCGGCACGCACCCGCAAGCGGCGCTCGCGTTCGTTGAGGCGATAACTGTCGGCCAGATCGGCGAGCGTCAGGCGTGGGGGCGCGGAGGCGTCGCTATCGACGTCGCGCTGCAGCCAGCGGCGGGTGGCGAGCATGTAGAACACGCCAAGCATCAGCACGGCGAGGCCAATCGGCGTAAAGCTGAAGAAACTGAAACCCGGCAGCCCGGCACGCAGCAGCTCACTGTGCACCACCATGTTCGGCGGCGTGGCTACCAGGGTCAGCATGCCGCTGATCAGGCCGGCGAAGGCCAGCGGCATCATCAATCGGCCCGGCGCGATCTTCAGCCGCGCCGCCACGCCGAGTACGACCGGAATGAAGATCGCCACCACACCGGTGGAACTCATCACCGAGCCCAGCCCGGCCACGGCCACCATCAGCAGGATCAGCAAGCGGGTTTCGCTGCTGCCTGCCTTGGCCACCAGCCAGTCGCCAAGGCGATAGGCGGTGCCGGTACGCACCAGGCCTTCACCGATCACGAACAGCGCGGCGATCAGGATCACGCTGGGGTCGGCGAAGCCAGCCAGGGTTTCCTGGATGGTCAGCACGCCGGTCAGCGGCAGGGCGACGAGGATCATCAGTGCAACCACGTCCATGCGCGGTTTGTTGAGGACGAACAGCACCACGGCCGTGAGCAGCAGACCGAGTACCATTAGCAGATCGATGTTCATTTGCGCTCCTTGCCGGGGAGTATCTCAGGGGTAACCCAGTACCGCCTTGATCTGCCGCAGGTTGTTCGCAATCCAGCGCTTGTCGATGGCGCCCCAGTCGCGGATCAGGTAACGGCCGGCATTGTTGCGTTCGCCGTCCTGCTGCTGGAATTCGCAGCGGATATCCAATTCCTCCAGGGCGCTCAGGGTGTCCTGGGCGGTGCGCCGAGGCATGCCGGTGGCGGCCATCAGGGCAGGCACGCTATCGGCGCCGCCGCTATCGATCAGCCAGGCCACGTAGAGGCGGCGGTAGAAGCTGGTCTTGGTTTTGCTCACATCCATGTCTTGCTCCGCTTAAAGGCTGGCGATCAGCATATAGGTGCCGGCGCCGGCCAGGTAGCCGAGCAGGGCCAGGCCGCTGATGCGTTTGAGGTACCAGATGAAGTTGATTTTCTCCATGCCCATGGCCGCCACACCGGCGGCCGAGCCGATGATCAGGCAGCTACCGCCGGTACCGGCACAGTAAGCGAGCATTTCCCAGAAACTGCCATTGACCACGAAGTGGCTCAACCAGGGCAGCTCGCTGGTGTTGGCGGCGAGAGTGAGTGCCTGCGGGGTGATCAGCGGGTACATCTTCATCGCACCGGCGACCATCGGCACGTTGTCCACCACCGCCGAGAGCATGCCGATGGACAGGGCGATGCTGTAAACGTTACCGAGGCCGTCCTTGAGCAGGGTGGCGACCTGTATCAGATGCCCGGCGCTGGACAATGCCGACACGGCCAGCAGGATGCCGAGGAAGAACAGCACGCTGGTGATATCGATACGGCGCAGCACGCCGACCACCGAAAGCGGATCCTTCTCTTCGCTGTTCTTGCTGCGATGGATGATTTCGGTCACCACCCAGAGCACGCCGAGGCCGAACAGAATGCCCATGTAAGGCGGCAAGTGGGTGATGGTCTTGAACACCGGCACGAAGATCAGCGCGCCGAGGCCGAGGGCGAACACCAGATTGCGTTCGAAGGGCGTGGTCGGATCACGCCGGCTCTCGTCGCTCTCGTTCACGCGCGGTGAATCGATCTCGCCACGCAGGACGAAGCTCATGACGATCAGCGGCGCCACCAGGCAGACCAGGCTGGGCAGGAACAGGCTGGTGACGATGCCGCTGGCGGTAACCTGGCCGCCGATCCACAGCATGGTGGTGGTCACGTCACCGATGGGCGACCAGGCGCCGCCGGCGTTGGCGGCGATTACCACGATGCCGGCATAGAACCAGCGCTCATGCTTGTCGGCGATCAGTTTACGCAGCAGCGAGATCATCACGATGGTGGTCGCCAGGTTATCCAGTGCGGCGGACAGGAAGAAGGTGATCAGGCCCACCAGCCACAGCAAATGCACACGCTTGTGGGTGCGGATGCGATCGGTGATGACCTTGAAGCCTTCATGGGCGTCGATCAGTTCGACGATGGTCATGGCGCCCATGAGAAAGAACAGGATCTCGGAAATCTCGCCCAGGTGGTGGCGAAGTTCCTCGATGGCGTGATGAGTGTTGATGCTGGAGCCTGCCGTACCGGAGCCGATCATCGGCAGGATGCTATCGGCGCCCATCACCAGGAGCGTCCAGACGATAACGGCGGTGAGCAGGGCTGAGGCGGCCTTGTCGACCTTTAGCGGATGCTCCAGCGCGATGCACAGGTAACCCAGAACGAACACGACTGCCATCAACGCATACATGGAGAATCCGCCTTTTATTTCTTATCGGGGCTGAGGTCGGTAGGCGGAGGAAGATGCCTGAAACAGCTTGTAAAAGGGAAGCCCTCGATTGTCGCAGCGGCGTAATCGATACGCCGCGCGGCGCCGGCCTGGGCTGGCCGATCAATCACCGGCATAAAAAAGCCCGCCTCTTGTGGGGCGGGCTTTTCTTCACGCGTGGCGCTTAGAGTGCGGCGATCTTGCCGCGCTGCTCGACCAGATTGCTCAGCGCCTGTTCGGCCTCGGCCAGCTTGGCCCGTTCCTTCTCCAGCACTTCAGCCGGCGCCTTGGCGACGAAGCCTTCATTGGCCAGCTTGCCGCCAACCCTCTTGGCTTCGCCTTCCAGGCGCTGGATTTCCTTGTCCAGGCGCGCCAGTTCGGCTTCCTTGTCGATCAGGCCAGCCATGGGCACCAGCACCTGCATGTCGCCGACCAGTGCAGTGGCGGACATTGGCGCTTGTTCGCCAGCAGCCAGCACCTTCACCGACTCGAACTTGGCCAGCTTGTTGAGCAGCGGGGCGTTGTCGTTGAGGCGGCGCAGATCTTCGGTATTGGCGTTGGCGAGGATGACGTCGATGCGCTTGGCCATGGAGATCTTCATCTCGCCACGGATCTGCCGTACGCCGAGCATCAGTTGCTTCACCCACTCGATATCGCCTTCGGCGGCCGCATCAATGCGCGTCTCGTTGGCCACCGGCCACGGTTGCAGCATCAGCGTATCGCCCTGCACACCAGCCTGGCCCTTGATGCGCTGCCAGATTTCTTCGGTGATGAATGGCATGAACGGGTGCGCCAGGCGCAGGATCACTTCCAGCACGCGCACCAGGGTGCGGCGGGTGCCGCGCTGGCGCTCGATGGGTGCGTTCTCGTCCCACAGCACCGGCTTGACCAACTCCAGGTACCAGGCGCAGTACTCGTCCCAGACGAATTCGTAGAGTGCCTGGGTGGCCAGGTCGAAGCGGAAGGCGTCGAGGTGGCGGGTCACGTCCTGCTCGCAACGCTGCAGCGCGGAGATGATCCAGCGATCGACCGGCGACAGATCGACCTGTTCACCATTCACACCGGTATCCTGGCCATCGGTGTTTTCGATGACGAAGTTGGCGGCGTTCCAAAGCTTGTTGCAGAAGTTGCGATAGCCTTCGACGCGGCCCATGTCGAACTTCACGTCGCGGCCGGTGGTGGCCAGCGAGCAGAAGGTGAAGCGCAGGGCGTCGGTGCCGTAGCTGGCGATGCCTTCCGGGAATTCGGCCTTGGTCTGTTTGGCGATCTTCTCGGCGAGCTTGGGCTGCATCATGCCGCTGGTGCGCTTGGCCAGCAGGGTTTCCAGGTCGATACCGTCGACGATGTCCAGCGGGTCGAGCACGTTGCCCTTGGACTTGGACATCTTCTGGCCCTGGCCGTCGCGCACCAGGCCGTGTACGTAGACGGTCTTGAACGGAATCTGCCCGGTCAGGTGGGTGGACATCATGATCATCCGGGCGACCCAGAAGAAGATGATGTCGAAACCGGTGACCAGCACGTCGGTGGGGTGGAAAGTCTTCAGGAAGTCGGTCTGCTCGGGCCAGCCGAGGGTCGAGAAGGTCCACAAGCCGGAGCTGAACCAGGTGTCCAGCACGTCATCGTCCTGGCGCAGGGCGATGTCGCCCAGGCTGTGCTTGGCACGGACTTCGGCTTCGTCGCGGCCCACGTAGACGTTGCCGGCTTCGTCGTACCAGGCCGGAATGCGGTGGCCCCACCACAGCTGACGGCTGATGCACCAGTCCTGGATGTCGCGCATCCAGCTGAAGTACATGTTTTCGTATTGCTTGGGCACGAACTGGATTTCGCCGCTCTCGACCACTGCGATGGCCTTTTCGGCCAACGGTTTGGTGGAGACGTACCACTGATCGGTCAGCCATGGCTCGATGACAGTACCGGAGCGGTCGCCCTTGGGCACCTTCAGGGCGTGGTCGTCGATCTTGTCCAGGAGGCCCAGGGCGTCGATGTCGGCGACGATGCGCTTGCGTGCCTCGAAGCGATCCAGGCCGGCGTAGGCAGCGGGCAGGCTGGCGTCGAGCAGAGCGTTGACGCTGCCGTCGAGGTTGAAAATCTGCGCGCCCGGCAGGACGGCGGCGTCCTTGTCGAAGATGTTGATCAGCGGCAGGTTGTGGCGCTTGCCGACTTCGTAGTCGTTGAAGTCGTGGGCCGGGGTGATCTTCACGCAGCCGGTACCGAACTCCGGGTCGCAGTAATCGTCGGCGATGATCGGGATGCGGCGGCCCACCAGTGGCAGCTCGACGTACTGGCCAATCAGCGCCTTGTAGCGCTCGTCTTCCGGGTGCACGGCCACGGCGGCGTCGCCGAGCAGGGTTTCCGGGCGGGTGGTGGCGACGATCAGGTAATCGTTGCCTTCGGCGGTCTTGTTGCCGTCGGCCAACGGGTAGCGCAGGTTCCACAGGTGGCCTTTCTCGTCGTGGTTTTCCACTTCGAGGTCGGAGATCGCGGTGTGGAACTTGGTGTCCCAGTTGACCAGGCGCTTGCCGCGGTAGATCAGGCCGTCCTCGTGCAGACGCACGAAGGCTTCCTTGACCGCTTCGGACAGGCCGTCATCCATGGTGAAGCGCTCGCGCGACCAGTCCACCGAGCTGCCCAGGCGGCGGATCTGCCGGGTGATGGTGCCACCGGACTCGTTCTTCCATTCCCAGACCTTGCCTAAGAACTTCTCGCGGCCCAGATCGTGGCGGTCGATGCCTTGAGCGGCCAGTTGACGCTCCACCACCATCTGGGTGGCGATACCGGCGTGGTCGGTACCCGGCTGCCACAGGGTGTTGCGGCCCTGCATGCGGCGGAAACGGATCAGCGCATCCATGATCGCGTTGTTGAAGCCGTGGCCCATGTGCAGGCTGCCGGTGACGTTCGGCGGCGGGATCATGATGGTGTAGGGCTCACCCGAACCCTGCGGAGCGAAGTAGCCTTTCGCCTCCCAGTTTTCGTACAGGGCGGTTTCGATGGCGTGGGGCTGGTAGGTCTTGTCCATGCGCGGCGGGACCCTTCTGGCGTCTGATCGGAAAAGCCGAGCAGTATAACCAACCGCCGCGCAGTTTTCTTCCGCTCTCGCGGCTATCGGTCGAGCGAGGAAAACGCTGTCAGGGCAGGGGGAGGGTCAGCGACGTGGCGGCAGCAGGCGGTTGAGGCGCGCCTGCAGGCGGCGCTTGAGTTCGGCCTCGATCTGCGGCACGAAATCGTCGATCACGTCCTGTAGTAGCAGTTGCGCTGCAGCGCGCAGCTCGGTGTCCAGGCGGTTGATCTCGTTGTCGCGGCCGATGGCGCGCTGCACGGTCTGGCGCAGCTCGTCCTCGGAAGCAATGCCGGCGGCGCTGACCGCAAGGGCTGGTTGCGCGGCGAGCACCGGTTCGGGGGCGCGCACTACGTCGGAGAGCACCGGGATGTCGGCCGGGTCGAAGGTGTCGGTGAGCAGCGGCGGGTCGAAGTCGTCGTCGAGCAGTTCGCGAATCGATTCGAGGTCGCTGAGCAGAGCGGCAGGCTTGTGGGGAGGGTTCAGGTTGTCCATGGCAGGGGTCTACAGTTCGACACGTTTGGGATCATAGCCGCGCTGCCGGTAGCTGCGGAAATTCTCCCGGCAGGCGGTCAGCAGGTCGGGTTCCTGGTTGACGATCTCGATCACCCGGCTGAAACGGTCGATGTGCGGGCTGAGCGTGCTGCTGAGGTTGATCAGCACCGCCTGCTGCGCCGCTGGCTCTTCGTCCAGGCCGATTACCACCGGCCCGTGCGGATCATCCTGATGCAGGCCGTGGGGGATGAAGCTCTCCTGGCGGGCTCGCCAGAGCAGCTCGTCGAGTTCGTGGCATTGCGCGCTGTCGCGACCGCGCAGAAACACCGGCAGGCCGGCTCGCCAGGCTTTACCCGCCAGTTGGCAGGCAGCGCGCAGGCGCTCGGCAGCAGTGGCCGACGACAGTACGTAGAATTCGATTCGGGGCATGGCGGCAAGTGTCGGGCTTCAAGCGGCAAGCTTCAAGCGAAAAGCGCGGTGGGCAGCATCGTCATGTGTTCGGCGGTGAGGGTAGCCAGGGCGGCCACCCTCACATCATTGCCGGTCAGGCCTGTACGCGGTCGAGCAGGTACTGAGTCAGCAATGGCACCGGGCGGCCAGTGGCGCCCTTGTCCTTGCCGCCGCTGATCCAGGCGGTGCCGGCGATATCCAGGTGCGCCCACTTGTAGGACTTAGTGAAGCGCGACAGGAAGCAGCCGGCGGTGATGGTGCCGGCTTTCGGCCCGCCTATGTTGGCGATGTCGGCGAACGGGCTGTCCAGTTGCTCCTGGTATTCATCGTACAGCGGCAGTTGCCAGGCGCGGTCGTCGGCCTGGCGGCCGGCGGCGAGGATCTGGTTGATCAGTTCGTCGTCGTTGCCCATCAGGCCCGAGACGTTGCTGCCCAGGGCGACGATGCAGGCGCCTGTGAGAGTGGCGATGTCGATCACCGATTGCGGCTTGAAGCGCTCGGCGTAGGTCAGGGTGTCGCACAGCACCAGGCGGCCTTCGGCGTCGGTGTTGAGGATTTCCACGGTCTGGCCGCTCATGGTGGTGACGATGTCGCCCGGGCGGGTGGCGCCGCCGCTTGGCATGTTCTCGGCGCAGGCCAGCAGGCATACCAAGTTGATCGGCAGTTGCAGTTCGAGCACGGCACGCAGGGTGCCGAACACGCTGGCAGCGCCGCCCATGTCGTACTTCATTTCATCCATGCCGGCGGCCGGCTTGATGCTGATGCCGCCGGTGTCGAAGGTGATGCCTTTACCGACGAGGGCGTGGGGCTTCTCGCCTTTCTTGCCGCCGTTGTATTGCATGACGATCATGCGCGGCGGCTGCTCGCTGCCCTGGCCCACGGCCAGGAAGGCGCCAGCGCCGAGAGTTTGCAGCTTCTTCTCGTCGAGGATTTCGACCTTGAGGTTCTTGTGCGCCTTGCCCAGTTCCTTGGCCTGCTCGGCGAGGTAGCTGGGGTGGCAGATGTTCGGCGGCAGGTTGCCCAGATCCTTGGTAAGCGCCATGCCGATGGCGATGGCACGCGCTTCGCGGGTGGCGCGCTCGACGGCGGCGGTGTCGGCCTTGTCGTTGATCAGGGTGATCTTCTTCAGAGCGCCGGGCGTGGCCTTCTGGCTCTTGAAACGGTCGAACTGATAGCCGGCATCGACCAGGCTCTCGACGATGAGGCGGGCTTTGCCGTAAGCGTCGCGACCCTTTACCTGCACATCCTGCAGGGCCAGCAGCGCATCGCTGCCGCCCAGGGTTTTCAGCACGCCATAAACAGAGGCGATCAATTTGCGCAGTTGGCGGTCAGACAGTTCGGCGTCTTTACCGGTGCCGACCAGCAGTACGCGCTCGGCCTTGAGGTTGGCTACACCGTGAACCAGCAGGGTCTGGCCAGGCTTGCCGGCCAGGTCGCCGCGCTTGAGCAGGGCAGCAATAGCGCCGCCGCTGGCTGCGTCCACGGCCTTGGCGGTAGCGGCGAGTTTGCCGCCTTCACCAACAGGGATGATCAGAGTGGCGGTTTTCAGTGTTTCCGGGCGAGCGCTTTTGACGAGAAATTCCATGCGTGGTGTCCCCAAGACAACGAGTCGCGAATTCAGGATAATGACGACAAATTTTTCGGCCGGTTCGCTCGAAAGTGCGCGCCAGCATGCAGTTCGGCTAGTTTGAGCACAGCCGCCTGAGCCTGACAACCCTGGAGTGTCTGTTTGATCGTCTTCCGATATTTGTCCCGAGAGGTTCTGGTTACCCTGAGTGCGGTGAGCGCCGTACTGCTGGTAATCATCATGAGTGGCCGCTTCATCAAGTACCTGGCCCAGGCGGCCCAAGGTGTACTCGATCCGAGCGTGCTGTTTCTGATCATGGGCTTTCGCTTGCCCGGTTTCCTGCAGCTGATCCTGCCGCTGGGCCTGTTTCTGGGCTTTTTGCTGGCGTATGGACGGCTGTACCTGGACAGCGAGATGACCGTGCTTTCGGCCACCGGTATGAGCCAGCAGCGGCTGTTTCTCTACAGCCTGGCGCCGGCCACCGTGGTGGCGCTGCTGGTGGCATGGCTGAGCATGGGCCTGGCGCCTCAAGGCGTGACCCAGGTGGCGAGGATCCTCAATCAGCAGGACGCTTTGACCGAGTTCGATACCCTGGTGCCCGGGCGCTTCCAGTCCATGCGCAATGGCTCACGGGTCACCTACACCCGTGAGCTGTCGGACGATCGCACCGAGCTGGGCGGTATCTTCATTTCCGACAAGCGCGTGTCCCGCGAAGGCGACAAGGATCGCGGCATCAGCGTGCTGGTCGCCGAGAGTGGCCGCCAGGAAGTGCAGCCCGATGGCAGTCGCTACCTGATTCTGGAGAACGGTTACCGTTATGACGGCAATCCGGGCCAGGCCGATTATCGGGTGATCCAGTACGACACCTACGGCGTGCTGCTGCCCAAACCGTCGGTGGCGGCAGACATCAGCGAGCGTGAGGCGATTCCGACCTCGCAGCTGTTCGGCAGCGACGAGCCGCGCATGCAGTCCGAGCTGCAATGGCGTCTGTCCATTCCGCTGCTGGTGTTCATCGTCACCCTGATGGCCGTGCCGCTGTCGCGGGTCAATCCGCGCCAGGGTCGCTTCCTCAAGCTGTTGCCGGCGATTCTCTTGTACATGACTTACCTTGGGCTGCTGGTGGCCGCGCGCAGCGCCTTGGATAAGGGGCGTATTTCGCCCTACATCGGGCTGTGGGGCGTGCACCTGCTGTTCCTGCTGGTTGGCCTGGCGTTGCTTTATTGGGAGCCGCTGCGTCTGAAGTTGGTTAGCCGTCGGGAGAATGCGCGTGTCTAAGCTGGATCGTTACATTGGCGTGCAGGTGCTGTTCGCCATTCTGGCTGTGCTCGGCATCATCGTCGGCCTGGCTCTGCTGTTCGCGCTTATCGACGAACTGGGCGATATCGAAGGCAACTATGGTATCGGTGATGCGCTGTGGTACGTATTCCTGACCGCGCCGCGGCGGATCTACGACATGCTGCCGATGGCGGCTCTGGTGGGCTGCCTGATCGGTCTGGGTACCCTGGCCAGCAACAGCGAGCTGACCATCATGCGCGCGGCCGGTGTGTCCATCGGCCGCATCGTCTGGGGCGTGATGAAGCCGATGCTGGCACTGATGCTGGTCGGCATTCTGATCGGCGAGTACGTGGCGCCCTGGACCGAAAACCAGGCCCAGGCCAGCCGTGCAATGGCTCAGGGTGGTGGCGAGGCGCAGACCGCCAAGCGGGGTATGTGGCACCGCCAGGGCCAGGAGTTCGTGCATATCAATGCCGTGCAGCCAAGCGGTGTGCTGTTCGGGGTCACCCGTTATCGCTTCGATGACGAGCGCCGTCTAGAAGCCTCCAGCTTCGCGCGTCGGGCCACCTACGGAGGCAGCTATTGGGAACTGGAGGATGTGACGACCACGCTGTTCCATGATCGTCGCACCGAGGTCGTCAAGGCGCCGACCGAGCGCTGGGATATCCAGCTCAGTCCGCAGCTGCTCGGCACCGTGGTGCTGGAGCCCGAGGCACTGTCGATCACCGGTTTGTGGAGCTATATCCACTATCTGAAGGAGCAGGGGCTGAACAACAGCAATTATTGGCTGGCGTTCTGGACCAAGGTGTTGCAGCCGCTGGTCACTGCCGCACTGGTGCTGATGGCGATTTCCTTCATCTTCGGCCCGCTGCGTTCGGTCACCCTCGGCCAGCGCGTGTTCACTGGTGTGCTGGTGGGCTTCGTGTTCCGCATCGCCCAGGATCTGCTGGGGCCGTCGAGCCAGGTATTCGGCTTCTCGCCGCTGCTGGCCGTGCTGATCCCAGCGAGCATCTGCGCTATCGCCGGGCTCTGGCTGCTACGCCGGGCTGGCTGATCGACGCGTGCCCTTTCCTTTAATGGGAGAGGGCACGCCGTTTCATTTCTCCAGCACTCTTCATTTGCGATGCGCCTGCTTGGGCAGGCGCACGATGATGCTGTTCGAGTACAGGTCGTGCCAGCTGCGTTTGCGCTTGTCGATCAGCACCCATAGAAAGCCCAGTCCCAGCGCCAGCCAGGACGCCATCGCGATCAGAAAACGCAGCAGCGCCTGCCAGAGACTGATCGCTGTGCCGTCCGCGTTCTGGACGCGAATGCCCCACACCTGCATGCCCAGGGTCTGACCGCCGTGGGTCCAGAACTTGGCGAAGAAGCCGAACAGGCTCAGCAATAGCAGGCTGGAAAGCAGCGGGTCATGATCCAGGGCGCCGGCGTCGGCCCATTGCCGCAACTGCGCTTCGCCATAGATGGCCATCTGGATCAGCTTGTAGACAAAACCCACGACGATCAGCAGGGCGATGCACAGAAAGCTGTCATACAGCATGGCGGCCAGGCGCCGGCCGAGGCTTGCCGGAGGAAAATCGCCCTGGGGGCGCAGTGCGTGGTTGGGCATTGTCGGGATTCGCGTGGATGACGGTTAAAGCACGGATGCTAAGTTGCAGACATAAAAAAACCCCTGACGTGAGTCAGGGGTTTTTTAGAGCGGCGGCTTATTCCTGGATTTGAACCTGGTCAGCCTGCATGCCTTTTTGACCTTGTACAGCAACGAAGCTAACTTTCTGGCCTTCTTTCAGGCTCTTGAAGCCGTTACCTTCGATAGCGCGGAAATGTACGAACAGATCCGGACCGCTTTCTGGAGTGATAAAACCAAAACCTTTCTCGTCGTTAAACCACTTGACGGTACCGTTCTGACGATTCGACATGTCTCTTATCCTTGGAACTTGAGTTGATGACAGCCTCCATGTGTAGAGGACTGAAGACTGGTTGCAAGGAGTGATGGAAGTCGAACGGGATGTAGCGGATCTAGGGCGATCTACTGCATCAGGTCACGATTCTCGGCGACCCATGCAAACACAGTGGCTGAACTCTACGCTAACTTTTGCGCAAATGCCAACCCTTCGGGCACGCGAAAACCCACGTAATTTACGTGAGTGTTTGGTGCAGATTCAGATGGGTTTTTATAATGGCTCAAGCAAGTGCGTCGAGGCGACACTCGGCACTGTTTCAGTGCGAACTGTCACAAATTGGCAACAGTTGAAGGATATATGGTGCCCCGGGGGAGACTCGAACTCCCACTTCTTTCGAAAACGGATTTTGAATCCGCCGCGTCTACCGGTTCCGCCACCGGGGCACAATGGCGGCGCAGTATAGGGAGCAAGATGCCATTGGTCAATGCGCTCGCGTGGTCACTTGCAGGGAATTCCGGTAAGCTGCTCCGCCCTGCAGTACGACACACTTCCGATCATGCGCGTTGCCGACTTTCATTTCGACCTGCCTGACGAGCAGATCGCCCGTCACCCCCTTGCCGAGCGTCGTGCCAGCCGACTGCTGATCCTCGATGGCGCCAGTGGTGCGCTGGCTCACCGGCAGTTCGCCGACCTGCTCGAATACCTGCGACCCGGCGACCTGATGGTGTTCAACAACACCCGGGTGATCCCGGCACGTCTGTTCGGGCAGAAGGCTACTGGCGGCAAGCTGGAGATCCTGGTCGAGCGCGTGCTCGACGAGCACCGCGTACTGGCCCATATCCGTTCGAGCAAGTCGCCGAAGCCGGGTTCGCTGATCGATATCGATGGCGGCGCCCAGGCGCAGATGCTGGCCCGTCACGATGCGTTGTTCGAGCTGTGTTTCGAGGAGCCGGTGCTGCCGCTGCTCGAGCGTGTCGGGCACATGCCGTTGCCTCCTTATATAGACAGGCCGGATGACGCCGCCGACCGCGAGCGCTATCAGACCGTCTACGCGCAGAAAGCCGGTGCCGTCGCAGCGCCCACGGCGGGGCTGCATTTCGATGACGAGCTGCTGGCTGCGCTGCGCGAGAAAGGCGTCGAGAGCGCCTTCGTCACCCTGCATGTGGGCGCGGGTACCTTCCAGCCGGTGCGCGTGGAGCGTATCGAAGATCATCATATGCACAGCGAGTGGCTGGAGGTTAGCCAGGACGTGGTCGACGCCGTTGAGGCCTGTCGCGCCCGTGGCGGTAGGGTGGTTGCGGTGGGTACCACCAGCGTCCGCTCCCTGGAAAGCGCTGCCCGCGATGGCGAGCTCAAGCCCTTCAGTGGCGATACCGACATCTTCATCTACCCGGGTCGGCCCTTCCATGTGGTCGACGCCCTGGTCACCAATTTTCACCTGCCGGAATCGACCCTGCTGATGCTGGTGTCCGCATTCGCCGGCTACCCCGAAACCATGGCGGCCTATGCCGAGGCCGTGGCCGAGGGTTATCGCTTCTTCAGTTACGGTGATGCCATGTTCATCACCCGCAATCCCGCCGCGCGCGGGCCCGAGGTTTCAGTATGACGCGCAGCTGCCGCATGTCCTTCGAACTGCTCGCCACCGACGGCAAGGCCCGTCGCGGCCGCCTGACGTTCCCGCGCGGGGTGGTGGAAACCCCGGCGTTCATGCCGGTGGGCACCTATGGCACGGTCAAGGGCATGCTGCCGCGGGATATCGAGGCCATCGGCGCGCAGATCATTCTCGGCAACACCTTCCACCTGTGGCTGCGCCCGGGCGCCGAAGTAATCAAGCGCCACGGCGACCTGCACGATTTCATGCAGTGGCAGGGGCCGATCCTCACCGATTCCGGCGGCTTCCAGGTGTTCAGTCTGGGGGCGATGCGCAAGATCAAGGAGGAGGGCGTGACCTTCGCCTCGCCGGTCGATGGCTCCAAGGTGTTCATGGGGCCGGAAGAGTCCATGGAGGTGCAGCGTGACCTGGGCTCGGACATCGTGATGATCTTCGACGAGTGCACGCCGTACCCGGCCGAGTTTGACGTGGCCAAGACTTCCATGGAGCTGTCGCTGCGCTGGGCCAAGCGTTCCAAGATCGCCCATGGCGAGAGCACGGCGGCGCTGTTCGGTATCGTTCAAGGCGGCATGCACGAATCGCTGCGTATGCGCTCGCTGGAAGGCTTGAGTGAGCTGGAGTTCGACGGCCTGGCTATTGGCGGGCTGTCGGTGGGTGAGCCCAAGGAAGAAATGATCAAGGTGCTCGACTACCTGCCTGGGCAGATGCCCAGCGACAAGCCGCGTTATCTGATGGGTGTTGGTAAGCCCGAAGACCTGGTCGAAGGCGTACGCCGTGGTGTGGACATGTTCGACTGCGTGATGCCGACCCGCAATGCGCGCAATGGCCACCTGTTCGTCGACACCGGCGTGCTGAAGATCCGCAACGCGTTCCATCGGCATGACGACTCGCCGCTGGATCCGACCTGCGACTGTTACACCTGCAAACACTTCTCGCGCGCCTACCTGCACCATTTGGATAAGTGCGGCGAAATGCTCGGCAGCATGTTGAATACAATCCATAACTTGCGCCATTACCAGCGCCTCATGGCTGGTTTGCGCGAGGCAATTCAACAGGGTACATTGGCCGCCTTTGTCGATGCCTTCTACGCCCGGCGCGGCCTGCCAACGCCGCCGCTGGACTGACTTTCGATGGCCAAAAGATCTTTCAACAGGAGTGTCAAATGAGCTTTTTTATTCCCGCTGCCTACGCTGATGCCGCTGGCCCTGCTGCCGGCCCAGCTGGTACCGGTTTCGAGTGGATCTTCCTGATCGGCTTCCTGGTCATCTTCTACCTGATGATCTGGCGTCCCCAGGCCAAGCGCGCCAAGGAGCACAAGAACCTGCTCGGCAACCTGCAGAAGGGTGACGAAGTGGTAACCAGCGGCGGCATCGCCGGCAAGGTTTCCAAGGTCAGCGACGACTTCGTGGTCATCGAGGTGTCCGACACCGTCGAGCTGAAGATCCAGAAAGGCGCCGTTGCGGCAACCCTGCCCAAGGGCACGCTGAAAGCCATCTGATTTCTCTGTTCCAGTTTCATCCATCCCGCGGGGCGCATATTGCGCCCCGCGTCATAAGCGGGCGGCGTCATTCATGCTCAACAAATACCCTTTGTGGAAGTACCTGCTGATCGCAGTTGTGCTGATCGTCAGTCTGATTTATTCCGCACCCAATCTTTACCCCGATGATCCGGCAATCCAGATCAGCGGGGCCAGTTCGGCGCAGACCATCGCGCAAGCCGATCTCGACCGCGTCAGCAAGGCGCTGGCCGAGGCGGGTATCGAGGTCAAGGCATCGAACGTTGGCGAGCACGGCCGCAGCGGCCTGATTCGTCTGGAAGACCAGGGCGACCAGCTGCCGGCCAAGGATGTCGTGCGCAAGACCCTGGGCGACAACTACGTAGTGGCCCTGAACCTGGCCCAGACCACGCCGGATTGGCTGCGCAGCGTTGGCGCGAGCCCCATGAAGCTCGGTCTCGACCTCTCCGGCGGTGTGCACTTCCTGCTCGAAGTCGACATGGACAAGGCCTTGGAAGTGCGTCGCCAGGTCTACGAAGGCGAGCTCAAGAGCCTGCTGCGCAAGGAGCGCGTGCGTTACCGCAGCATGCCGCAGCAAGGCGGCGCCATCCAGCTGGGCTTCGCCGACAGCGACACCCTGGCCAAGGCCGAACAGCTGATCCGCAAGGATTACAAGGATTTCAACCTCGAGGCGCAGGAGCGTGCCGGTCAGCAGGTGCTGCGTGTGACGCTGACGCCGGCCAAGATCGCCGAAATACGCGAATATTCGATTCGCCAGAACCTGACCACCGTGCGTAACCGGGTCAATGAACTCGGCGTCGCCGAGCCGCTGGTGCAGCGTCAGGGCGCCAACCGCATCGTGGTCGAGCTGCCGGGTGTGCAGGACACCGCCGAAGCCAAGCGTATTCTCGGCAAGACCGCCAACCTGGAATTCCGTCTGGCGGCCGATCCGAATGCACCGCGCGGCACCACTGAGCAGTTCGGCTTCCGTGAGGAAGGTCGTCCGCCGGTGCAGCTCGAGCGTGAGCTGATCATCACCGGTGACCAGGTGACCGATGCCCAGGCGAGCTTCGACGAAAACGGCCGACCGCAGGTCAATATCCGTCTGGATGGCCATGGTGGAGACCTGATGAACCGCGCTACCCGCAGCAATGTCGGGCGCAGCATGGCGGTGATCTTCATCGAGCAGCGTCCGCAGACCCGCTACGTGAAGCAGATGGTCGACGGCGTCGAGCAGGAAGTGCAGGTCGACTCCTTCAAGGAGGAGAAGCAGATCATCAGCCTGGCGACCATCCAGTCGCCGCTGGGTAGCCAGTTCCGCATCACCGGCCTGAACGGCCAGGGCGAGTCCTCCGAGCTGGCGCTGTTGCTGCGTGCCGGTGGCCTGGCCGCGCCGATGTACTTCGCTGAAGAGCGCACCATCGGCCCGAGCCTGGGCGCCGAGAACATCGTAAAGGGTATCGAGTCCACCGAGTGGGCGATGATCTTCGTGTCGCTGTTCATCATCGCCATCTATCGCTTCTTCGGGGTTCTGGCCACCATCGCCCTGGCATTCAACCTGACGCTGCTGGTCGGCCTGATGTCGGTGATCGGCGCGACGCTGACCCTGCCTGGTATCGCCGGTATCGTGCTGACACTGGGCATGGCGGTCGATGCCAACGTGCTGATCTTCTCGCGGATTCGCGAAGAGCTGGCCAGGGGGCTGTCGGTTCAGCGGGCGATCCATGAAGGTTTCGATCGCGCCTATTCGGCAATTCTCGACAGTAACCTGACCACCCTGTTGGTTGGCGCGATTCTGTTCGCGCTGGGCACCGGTCCGGTGAAAGGGTTCGCGGTAACGCTGTCGCTGGGCATCATCACCTCGATGTTCACGGCGATCATGTTCACCCGCGGCATGGTCAACCTGATCTTCGGTGGCCGTAACTTCAAGAAATTGTGGATTTAAGGTGAAGTCATGAAGTTGCCAACCCGCATTCCCTTCATGGCGATACGCAACATCGCGTTCGCCATTACCGTGGTTATCAGCCTCATCGGCCTGGGTAGCCTGTTCAAGCATGGCCTCAATTTCGGCCTGGATTTCACTGGCGGTACGCTGATCGAGCTGGCCTACGAGAAGCCGGCCGATCTGGAATTGATCAAGCGTGAGCTTGGTCAGGCCGGTTACACCGACGCCGTGGTGCAGAGCTTCGGCTCTACCACCGACGTGCTGGTGCGCCTGGCCGGTGATTCGCCAGATCTCGGCAACGAAGTGGCCAGCGCGCTGCGCAAGATCGATACCGATACCTCGTTCGAGGTCAAGCGCGTCGAGTTCGTCGGCCCGCAGGTAGGTGAGGAGCTGCGTGACCAGGGCGGCCTGGCCATGCTGCTGGCTCTGGGCGGCATCCTGCTGTACCTGGCCTTTCGCTTCCAGTGGAAGTTCGGCGTCGGCGCAGTCGGCTCCTTGGCCCACGACATCATCGTCACGCTCGGCATCCTGGCCTTCTTCAAGGTGCCGTTCGATCTGACCGTGCTGGCGGCGGTGCTGGCGATGGTCGGCTACTCGCTGAACGACACCATCATCATCTACGACCGCATCCGCGAGAACTTCCGGATGATGCGCAAGGCCGACATCATCGAGAACATCGATGTCTCGGTGACCCAGACCTTGCTGCGTACCATCGCCACCTCCCTGTCGACCGCCCTGGCACTGATCGCGCTGCTGGTGTTCGGTGGCGACAGCCTGGGCGGCTTCGCGCTGACCCTGCTGATCGGTGTGGTGGTAGGTACCTACTCGTCGGTGTACATCAGTGCGCCGGTGCTTATCTGGCTGAAGCTGACTTCCGAGGATCTGATTCCTCCAGCCGCTGACGCCGAAGGTGTCGACGACCGCCCATAAAGCGTGACTCGTTCATCATCTGCGCTGCACTAAAGGCGGGCGACAAGGGAACTTGTCGCCCGTTTTGCATTTCCAAGGCTGGGAGTAGGGCGCATATAGGCGCCGCAGTTGTGATCAGGAGATTCGCATGAACAAGTCATTGTTGGTTGGTGCTGTGCTGGGTGCCGTCGGTGTCACTGCTGGTGGCGCCGTAGCGACCTATAGCATGGTGAGCGCGCCCAAGTACGCCGAGGTGCTGGCAGTCAAGCCGGTCACCGAGACCATCAAGACCCCGCGTGAAGAATGCCGCGATGTAGCCGTGACCCGTCAGCGTCCGGTGCAGGATCAGCATCAGATCGCTGGTACCGCAATCGGCGCCGTGGTTGGTGGCCTGCTGGGCAATCAGGTAGGTGGCGGTAACGGCAAGAAGATCGCCACCGTGGCAGGTGCGGTCGGCGGCGGTTATGCCGGCAACAAGGTGCAGGAAGGCATGCAGGCGCGTGATACCTACACCACCACCGAAACCCGCTGCAAAACGGTTAACGACACCAGCGAGAAGGTCGTTGGTTATGACGTGAAATACGACTTGGATGGCAAGATCGGTCGTGTGCGCATGGACGAAGAGCCGGGCAGCAAGATTCCGGTTCGCGACGGCAAGCTGGTGCTGGCCGATTCCGACTCGGATGAATGATCCGTCTGCGGAGATGCAGAAAAGGCGCTCCCAGGAGCGCCTTTTTCATAGGCAATAAAAAAACCGGCTCAAAGCCGGTTTTTTGTAAGTCGGGTTTTAAAGTCTAGCGAGCTAGAGCAATGCAAGGCAAAAGCAGGCGAGGAAGCGGAGTGTACTTTTGTACATGAGCATTCCGAGCCTGCTTTTAACGCCGCAGTGCCGACGCGCAGCAGACTTTCGCTGATTCTTAGCGCTTGAGCGATGCCGACAGGTGTGGCTGAATCGCGGTCAGTACGGCCTTGAAGCACTTGGTGTTGCCGGCAACGATCTGGCCCTTCTCGAGGAATTCGTGGCCGCCGCTGAAGTCGCTGACCAGGCCGCCCGCTTCCTGAATCAGCAATGCGCCGGCTGCCATATCCCACTCGGACAGGCCGAATTCCCAGAATGCGTCGAAACGCCCGGCGGCAACGTAGGCCAGGTCGAGGCTGGCGGCGCCGGCGCGGCGTACGCCGGCGGTCTGGCCTACCAGGCTGCGGAACATGCCCAGGTAGTTTTCGAGGTTATCGAGCTGGTCGTTGCGGAACGGGAAGCCGGTGCCGAGCAGGGCGCCGTCCAGGCTCTTGCGGTTGCTGACGCGCAAGCGACGGCCGTTCAGAGCAGCGCCGCGGCCGCGGCTGGCGGTGAATTCTTCCTGGCGAACCGGATCGATGATCACGGCGTGTTCCAGGCGGCCGCGGTATTTGCAGGCCAGGCTGACGGCGAAATGCGGAACGCCGCGCACGAAGTTGGTGGTGCCGTCGAGCGGGTCGATGATCCACTGATAGTCGGCGCCCTCGCCGCTACCTTCGAGCAGGCCGCCTTCCTCGCCGAGGAAGCTGTGGGTCGGGTAGGCCTTGCGAAGGGCCTGGACGATCATCAGCTCGGCCGAGCGGTCAATCTCGGTCACGTAGTCCTTGGCGTCCTTTTCATCTACGGAGATGACGTCCAGGCGTTCGATTGAGCGGAAGATCATTTCACCGGCGCTACGGGCTGCGCGCAGCGCGATGTTCAGCATGGGCTGCATGGAAGTTCACCTGGGGTCGTAATAAAGCCGGCCATTCTAGCAGAAAAGCCCGTGGCATGAAGTGCCGTCGGTGTCCTGCATGACACAAAGGAGGGTGCTTCTGTAAGATTTGTCACCTCATTTATCCGATGCGAGCGTCTACCTTGCTGCAGAACATTCGAGTGGTACTGGTCAATACCAGTCATCCCGGCAATATCGGCGGGGTGGCCAGGGCCATGAAAAACATGGGGCTGTCGCGGCTGGTACTGGTCGATCCGCGCCAGTTTCCCAGTGAGGAAGCCGTAGCACGGGCCTCTGGCGCTACCGATATCCTCGATTCTGCTCAGGTGGTGTCCTGTCTCGAGGATGCTCTGGTCGGTTGCAGTCTGGCCTTCGGCACCAGTGCGCGGGAGCGGCGCATTCCCTGGCCACTGATCGATCCGCGCGAGTGCGGCGTGGCTGCGGTGCAGAAGTCGGTTGAAGGCGGTGAGGTGGCGCTGGTGTTCGGTCGTGAGCATGCAGGCCTGACCAATGAAGAGCTGCAGCGCTGTCATTTTCACGTGCATATTCCCTCCGACCCGGCGTTCAGCTCGCTGAATCTTGCGGCTGCCGTGCAGGTGCTGACCTACGAAGTGCGCATGGCGGCCCTGGCTCTTGAAAGCGTGCCGGTCGCGCCTCGCCAGGAAGCAGCTGTCGAGGAGGGCGATCTACCGGTGACGGCAGACGAGATGGAATCCTTTTACGGGCATTTGGAAAAATCGCTGGTGGAAATCGGCTTTCTCGATCCCGCCAGCCCTCGACATCTGATGAGTCGCCTGCGCCGTCTGTACGGGCGCGCTGAGGTGACCCGGCTGGAAATGAATATCTTGCGCGGCATCCTGACCGAGACTCTCAAGGCGGCGCGCGGTGAGCACCACAAACGGGGAAAGACTGATGTTTGAGCGCATGCGGGAAGATATCCAGGGCGTATTCCATCGTGATCCGGCGGCGCGCAACGCCTTCGAGGTGGTCACCTGCTATCCCGGGCTGCATGCCGTGTGGCTGCATCGCGCCGCTCATGCGCTGTGGACTTCCGGCTGGAAGTGGCTGGCACGGGGCGTGTCCAACTTCAGCCGCTGGCTGACTGGTATCGAGATTCATCCGGGCGCAGTGATCGGCCGGCGTTTCTTCATCGACCACGGCATGGGCATCGTCATTGGCGAAACCGCCGAGATCGGTGACGACGTCACGCTCTATCAGGGCGTGACCCTGGGCGGTACCAGCTGGAACAAGGGCAAGCGCCATCCGACTCTCGAAGATGGTGTGGTGGTCGGTGCCGGCGCCAAGGTGCTCGGCCCGTTCACCGTGGGAGCGGGCGCCAAGATCGGCTCCAATGCTGTGGTCACCAAGGCGGTGCCGGCGGGTGCCACCGCAGTCGGTATTCCGGCCAAGATCATCGTCAAGGGTGATGACGGGCTCGAGGCGCAGCGCCAGGCCATCGCCGACAAGCTGGGCTTCGACGCCTATGGAGTCAGTCAGGACATGCCCGACCCGGTGGCCCGTGCGATCGGTCAATTGCTCGATCATTTGCATGCGGTCGACAGCCGCCTCGAAGGTATTTGCGGCGCCCTGGGCAAGCTGGGCAGCGACTACTGCGCCAAGGACATGCCGCAATTGCGTGATGAGGATTTCGCAGGCGTCTGCAAAGATCAGGGCGACAAGCCGGCTGCGTGATGCGGGGCAGGCCTGGCTTTGCTATGATCCGCCGCCAGTTTTGACGGGCGGCGGATCTAAATCCGAGTAATTTGGTCGGTCTTATAGTTGACTCAAATACTCGGAAAAGCAGATAATCGCCCCACATTGTGAATCCTTGGTAACCCTTCATGCGACTGACTACCAAAGGCCGCTACGCCGTGACTGCCATGCTCGATCTGGCGCTGCATGCGCAGGATGGGCCGGTATCCCTCGCCGATATCTCCGAGCGTCAGGGTATTTCCCTTTCCTACCTCGAGCAGCTGTTCGCCAAACTGCGTCGCGGCAGTCTGGTTTCCAGCGTGCGCGGGCCAGGTGGTGGTTATCAACTGTCGCGCAACATGCAGGGCATCCAGGTCGCTGAAGTGATCGACGCAGTCAACGAATCGGTCGATGCCACGCGCTGCCAGGGGCAGGGCGGTTGCCACTCCGGCGACATCTGTCTGACCCACCATCTGTGGTGCGACCTGAGCCAGCAGATTCACGAGTTTCTCAGCGGCATCAGCCTGGCCGATCTGGTCACGCGCCGCGAAGTGCAGGAAGTCGCCCAGCGCCAGGATCAACGTCGCTGTGCCAGCAACGGCAGGGCGCAGCATCTGGATAAGATTGAAGCGTCCACCGTCGATTGAGCACGCAAGGCGCCGGCCTGATACCTGATTAGGAGATACCGAAAATGAAATTGCCAATCTACATGGATTACTCCGCGACAACGCCGGTCGACCCGCGCGTTGCGCAGAAAATGATCGAATGCCTGACCAACGAAGGCAACTTCGGCAACCCGGCTTCGCGCTCCCACGTCTTTGGCTGGAAAGCCGAGGAAGCGGTCGAGAACGCCCGTCGTCAGGTGGCCGAGCTGGTCAATGCCGACCCGCGCGAAATCGTCTGGACCTCCGGTGCCACCGAGTCCGACAACCTCGCCATCAAGGGTGTCGCCAGCTTCTACGCTAGCAAGGGCAAGCACCTGATCACCTCGAAGATTGAGCACAAGGCGGTGCTGGACACCATGCGCCAGCTCGAGCGTGAAGGTTTCGAAGTCACCTACATCGAGCCCGGTGAAGATGGCCTGATCACCCCGGCCATGGTCGAGGCGGCCCTGCGCGAGGACACCACGCTGGTGTCGATCATGCACGTCAACAACGAGATCGGCACCGTCAACGATATCGCCGCGATCGGCGAGCTGCTGCGTGCCCGTGGCGTGTTCTTCCACGTCGATGCTGCCCAGTCGACCGGCAAGGTCGAGATCGACCTGGAGAAGCTCAAGGTCGACCTGATGTCCTTCTCGGCGCACAAGACCTACGGCCCGAAAGGCGTCGGTGCCCTGTACGTGCGTCGCAAACCGCGTATCCGTCTGGAAGCCCAGACTCACGGTGGCGGCCACGAGCGCGGCATGCGCTCCGGTACCCTGGCGACCCATCAGTGCGTCGGCATGGGTGAAGCCTTCCGCATCGCCAAAGAAGAGATGGCCGCTGAGAACGCCAAGGTGTTGGCGCTGCGCGACCGCTTCTTCAAGCAGGTCGAGAATCTGGAAGAGCTGTACGTCAACGGCAGCATGACTGCCCGCGTGCCGCACAACCTGAACCTGAGCTTCAACTACGTCGAAGGCGAATCGCTGATCATGGCTCTCAAAGACCTGGCGGTTTCGTCCGGTTCGGCTTGTACCTCGGCGTCGCTGGAGCCTTCCTACGTACTGCGTGCGCTGGGTCGTAACGACGAACTGGCGCACAGCTCGATTCGCTTCACCTTCGGCCGCTTCACCACCGAAGAAGAAGTCGACTACGCCGCACAGAAGGTCTGCGAGGCTGTTACCAAGCTGCGCGAATTGTCGCCGCTCTGGGATATGTTCAAAGAAGGTGTCGACATTTCCAAGGTGGAATGGGCAGCACACTAAAAGCTGCCGATGAGCGGCGCCTGATGAGAGAGGATTGAAAAATGGCTTACAGCGAAAAGGTCATCGACCACTACGAGAACCCGCGTAACGTCGGCAAGATGAACGCGGAAGATCCAGATGTCGGCACCGGCATGGTCGGTGCGCCGGCTTGCGGCGACGTGATGCGCTTGCAGATCAAGGTCAGCGATGCTGGTGTTATCGAAGACGCCAAGTTCAAGACCTACGGTTGCGGCTCGGCCATCGCTTCCAGCTCCCTGGCCACCGAGTGGATGAAAGGCAAGACGCTGGATGAGGCTGTCACCATCAGCAACACCCAGCTCGCCGAAGAACTGGCGCTGCCACCCGTGAAAATTCACTGTTCGGTTCTTGCCGAGGACGCCATCAAGGCGGCCGTACGCGATTACAAGCAGAAGAAAGGTTTGCTCTAAGGAGGTTTGTCGATGGCTATCAGCATGACTCAGGCTGCCGCCCAGCATATCCAGCGCTCCCTTGATGGGCGCGGAAAAGGTGAGGGTATCCGTCTGGGCGTCCGCACTACCGGCTGCTCCGGCCTGGCCTACGTGCTGGAGTTCGTCGACGAAACCGCCAGCGAAGATCAGATCTTCGAGAGCCATGGTGTCAAGGTGATCATCGATCCCAAGAGCCTGGTCTACCTCGACGGCACCGAGCTCGATTTCGTCAAGGAAGGGTTGAACGAAGGCTTCAAGTTCAACAACCCGAACGTGCGTGGCGAGTGCGGCTGCGGCGAAAGCTTCAACGTCTGATGAAGAACGCCGGCCCCTGTCACTTCGCCCTGTTCGAGCTGCAGCCCAGCTTTCGCCTGGATCTCGATCAGCTCGCCGCTCGCTACCGCGAGCTGGCGCGCAACGTGCACCCGGACCGTTTCGCCGATGCCTCCAAGCGTGAGCAGCGCGTGGCGCTCGAGCGCTCGGCGAGCCTCAACGAGGCATACCGCACATTGAAGAGCGATTCGCAGCGTGCGCGTTACCTGCTAGCGATGCGCGGGCCCGAGCTGCCGCTGGAAGTCACCGTGCAGGATCCCGACTTCCTGCTGCAGCAGATGCAGTGGCGTGAAGAGCTCGAAGACCTGCAAGACGAAGCCGATCTGGCTGGCGTGGCGGCTTTCAAGGGGCGCCTCAAAGTCGCTCAGCAGGAACTCAACGAACGCTTCGCCGAAGTTTGGGAGGACGATGCGCGCAGAGAAGAGGCCGAACGCCTGATGCGCCGCATGCAGTTTCTCGACAAGCTTTCCCACGAGGTGCGCCAGCTGGAAGAGCGCCTCGACGATTAACGCTCGCGCGGCTGCCGTGGCCGTGCCTGATACCCAGATAAGCACCGACTACCTATGGCTTTATTGCAGATTGCTGAGCCCGGCCAGAGCCCCCAACCCCACCAGCGTCGCCTGGCGGTAGGGATCGATCTGGGTACCACCAATTCCTTGGTCGCAGCCGTGCGCAGCGGCGTCGGCGAGCCGCTGGCCGATGCCGAGGGTCGCCTGATCCTGCCGTCGGCTGTGCGCTATCACGCCGATCGCGTCGAAGTCGGCGAAGCCGCGCGCGCCCAGGCTTCCAGCGACCCGTACAACAGTATCCTGTCGGTCAAGCGCCTGATGGGGCGTGGCTTGGCCGATGTGAAGCAACTGGGTGAGCAACTGCCTTACCGCTTCGTCGCCGGCGAGTCGCACATGCCGTTCATCGACACCGTGCAGGGCCTGAAAAGCCCCGTCGAAGTGTCCGCCGACATCCTCAAGGTGCTGCGTCAGCGTGCCGAAGCGACCCTGGGTGGCGATCTGGTTGGTGCGGTCATCACCGTGCCCGCTTACTTCGACGACTCCCAGCGCCAGGCCACCAAGGATGCCGCACGTCTGGCCGGCCTGAACGTGCTGCGCCTGCTCAACGAGCCGACTGCCGCCGCCGTGGCCTACGGTCTCGACCAGAAGGCCGAAGGCGTTGTAGCGATCTACGACCTGGGTGGCGGCACCTTCGATATTTCCATCCTGCGCCTGACTGGCGGCGTGTTTGAAGTGCTGGCGACCGGTGGGGACAGCGCCTTGGGCGGCGACGATTTCGATCACGCCATCGCCGGCTGGATCGTCGAGCAGGCGGGCCTCTCCGCCGATATCGAGCCCGGTGTCCAGCGCAGCCTGCTGCAGGCGGCCTGCGCCGCCAAGGAAGCGCTGACCGCTGCCGACAGCGTTGAGGTGAGTTACGGGCAATGGAACGGTGTGTTGACCCGCAGCCATTTCCAGGCGCTGATCGAGCCGATGGTGGCGCGCAGCCTGAAGTCCTGTCGCCGTGCGGTGCGTGATGCCGGTATCGAGGTCGAGGACGTCGGCGCTGTGGTCATGGTCGGTGGTTCGACCCGCGTGCCGCGCGTGCGTGAGGCGGTTGGCGAGCTGTTCGGCCGTCAGCCGCTGACCGATATCGACCCGGATCAGGTGGTCGCCATTGGGGCTGCGATCCAGGCCGATGCCCTGGCCGGCAACCGCCGCGCCGATGGTGAAGAGTTGCTGCTGCTCGACGTCATCCCGTTGTCCCTGGGGCTGGAAACCATGGGTGGGCTGATGGAGAAGGTGATTCCGCGCAACACCACCATCCCGGTGGCGCGCGCCCAGGAATTCACCACCTACAAAGATGGCCAGAGCGCCATGATGATTCATGTGCTGCAAGGCGAGCGTGAGCTGGTTAGCGACTGCCGCTCTCTGGCGCGTTTCGAGCTGCGCGGCATTCCGCCGATGGTGGCGGGAGCTGCGAAGATCCGCGTGACCTTCCAGGTCGATGCCGACGGTCTGCTCAGTGTCAGTGCTCGCGAACTCGCCTCGGGCGTCGAAGCCAGCATCCAGGTCAAGCCGTCCTATGGTCTGACCGATGGCGAGATCGCGCGCATGCTGCAGGATTCCTTCCAGCATGCCGGTGGCGACAAGGCCGCCCGTGTGCTGCGTGAGCAGCAGGTCGATGCCCAGCGTCTGCTCGAAGCGGTCGAAGGTGCGCTGCAGGCCGATGGCGAACGCTTGCTGGATGCCGAAGAGCGCATGGTCATTGAGCTGCAGATGCAGGAGTTGCGAGATTTGTTGACGGGCACCGATGGCCTGGCCATCGAGCAGCAGACCAAGCGTCTGTCGCAGGTGACCGATGCCTTTGCCGCCCGGCGCATGGATTCGACGGTAAAAGCCGCGCTGGCCGGGCGCAGCCTGAATGAGATCGAGGAATAAGCGATGCCCGTGGTAACTTTTTTGCCCCACGAGAAATTCTGCCCCGAAGGGCTGGTGGTCGAGGCGCCCTCAGGTACCTCGATCCTGGAGCTGGCCCACGAGCACCATATCGAGATGGAAAGCGCCTGCGGCGGCGTGTGTGCCTGCACCACCTGTCATTGCATCGTGCGCAAGGGGTTCGACTCGCTGAACGAAGCCGACGAACTCGAAGAGGATTATCTGGACAAGGCCTGGGGGCTGGAAGCGCAGTCGCGCCTGGCCTGCCAGGCGATCGTCGGTGAGCAGGACATTACCGTCGAGATTCCCAAGTACTCGCTCAACCACGCCGCTGAAGCGCCGCACTGATCAGGAAGCCACGACATGAGCCTGAAATGGGTTGATGTGCTCGAAATCGCCATCCAGCTCGCCGACAGCAAACCGGACGTCGATCCCCGTTATGTCAATTTCGTCCAGCTGCACCGCTGGGTTGTCGAGCTGCCGGAGTTTTCCGACGACCCGCAGCGCGGTGGCGAGAAGGTCCTCGAAGCCATTCAGGCTGCCTGGATCGAAGAAGCGCAGTAAGTCAGGGCCGGACGATATCCGGCTCTTTTATGCCGAGCAGATGCCACCTTGGGGCATCGCTCTTATGCTTTTGACTGGAACCCGCGTATAATTCGCGGGTTTAATTTTTGGCTTTAATCCACCGTTTCTGGAGTTTCACATGGCTGTTCAACGTACTTTCTCCATCATCAAGCCGGATGCCGTTGCTAAAAACGTTATCGGCAAGATCACCACTCGCTTCGAAGAAGCCGGCCTGCGCATCGTTGCTTCCAAGCAGCTGCAACTGTCCGAGCGCGAGGCTGCTGGCTTCTACGCCGAGCACAGCGAGCGTGGCTTCTTCAAGGATCTGGTTGCTTTCATGACTTCCGGTCCGGTCATCGTTCAGGTTCTGGAAGGCGAGAATGCCATCGCCAAGAACCGCGAGCTGATGGGCGCTACCAACCCGAAAGAAGCGGCTGCCGGCACCATCCGTGCTGACTTCGCCGTCTCCATCGACGAGAACGCCGTTCACGGTTCCGACTCCGAAGCTTCCGCTGCTCGCGAAATCGCTTACTTCTTCTCCGCTACCGAGATCAACGCCCGCATTCGCTAAGGCGAAGCGTGCGAAGGTGACGTCATGACCGACACGAATGGCAAAATCAACCTGCTGGGCCTGACCCAGCCGGAAATGGAGCAGTTCTTCGAGAGCCTCGGGGAGAAGCGCTTTCGTGCCGGTCAGGTCATGAAGTGGATTCACCACTTCGGCGTCGACGATTTCGCCGCCATGACCAACGTCGGCAAGGCCTTGCGCGAGAAGCTCGAGGCCGCTGCCTACATTCGCGGGCCCGAAGTGGTCAGCGAAGACATTTCTTCCGATGGCACGCGCAAGTGGGTCGTGCGTGTGGCGTCGGGCAGCTGCGTGGAAACCGTGTACATCCCCCAAGGTGGGCGTGGCACCCTGTGCGTTTCCTCGCAAGCCGGCTGTGCCCTGGACTGCAGCTTCTGCTCCACGGGCAAGCAAGGTTTCAACAGCGACCTGACCAGTGCCGAGATCATCGGCCAGGTGTGGATCGCCAATAAATCCTTTGGTAGCGTGCCGGCCAAGATCGACCGCGCCATCACCAACGTGGTGATGATGGGCATGGGCGAGCCGCTGCTGAACTTCGACAACGTCGTCTCCGCCATGAAGATCATGATGGACGACCTGGGCTACGGCATCTCCAAGCGCAAGGTCACCTTGTCGACCTCCGGCGTGGTGCCGATGATCGACAAACTCGCCGAGGTCATCGACGTGTCCCTGGCGTTGTCGCTGCACGCGCCCAATGACGAGCTGCGCAGCCAGCTGGTACCGATCAACAAGAAATACCCGCTGGACATGCTGTTGGCCGCCTGCAAACGCTACATTTCCCGCCTTGGCGAGAAACGTGTGCTGACGGTCGAATACACCCTGCTCAAGGACGTGAACGATAAGCTCGAGCACGCCGAGCAGATGGTCGCTTTGCTGGCCGATGTGCCCTGCAAGATCAACCTGATTCCGTTCAACCCGTTTCCGCATTCCGGCTACGAGCGTCCGAGCAACAATGCCATCCGCCGCTTCCAGGAGCTGCTGCAGAAGGCCGGGCACAACGTCACGGTGCGTACCACCCGTGGCGAAGACATCGATGCGGCCTGCGGGCAACTGGTCGGCCAGGTCATGGACCGCACCCGTCGTAGCGAGCGCTACATTGCCGTGCGCCAGCTGAATGCCGACGCCGAGGCGGCGCGTCCCACCGCCAGCCGTAACTGAGAGGATCTCCATGACCGTGCTGCGTTCCCTGCTGTTCCTGTTCGGCGTCAGTCTGCTCACTGCGTGCGTATCGACCGGTGACGTCGACCCGATGAAAACCTCTGAAGGGCGCAAGAAGGCCTACGATTCGTTCGTGCAGCTGGGCATCGGGTATCTGCAGCAGGGCGAGACGGGGCCGGCCAAGGTGCCGCTGAAGAACGCGCTTGATATCGACCCGTCGGGCTCCGATGCCCACGCGGTGCTGGCCCTGGTGTTCCAGCGTGAAATGGAGCCCAAGCTGGCCGACGAGCACTTTCGCAAGTCGCTGTCCAAGAAGCCCAAGGACGCGCGCCTGCTGAACAATTACGGCGGCTTCCTGTTCGAGCAGAAACGCTACAAGGAAGCCATGGAGCGTTACAGCCTGGCCGCCGAGGACAGCCTCTATCCCGAGCGCGCTCGGGTTTTCGAGAACATGGGCATGACCGCCATGATGCTCAACCAGCGCCAGGAGGCCAAAGGCTATTTCGAGCGCTCGTTGCGTCTCAACAGTCGACAGCCGCGTGCCTTGCTGGAAATGGCCAACTTGTCCTTTGAAGATCGCGAGTACGTGCCGGCGCGCAGCTATTACGAAAGTTTCAGCGCCATTTCCGAGCAGAACGCCCGCAGCCTGCTGCTGGGCGCCCGCCTGGCGACGATCTTCGACGATCGTGACCGCGCTGCCAGCCTCGGCCTGCAGCTGAAACGTCTTTATCCCGGTACGCCGGAATATCAGCAATATCTGTCGGAGCAAAGATGAAAGCGGCCCAACCCGAAGTTGCAGCAGCTCATCGCGTCAATCCTGGAGAAGCCCTGCGTGCAGCGCGCGAGAGCCGGGGCTGGTCGGTGGCCGAAGTCGCCACCCAGCTCAACCTCACCCCGACGCGCCTGAGCCAACTGGAGGCCGGCGAGTTCGAGAAACTGCCGGGTAATACCTTCTCTCGTGGTTACATTCGCGCCTACGCCAAATTACTGGGGCTGGAGCAGGCGCCGCTGGTGGCTGACTTCGACCAGTTCACCGGCAGTAACGCAACCGGCGCCAGCGTGCATGCGTTGGGCCGTATCGAGGAGCCGACTCGTTATTCGCAGAGCATCCTGCGTCTGGTCAGCTTCCTGTTGCTGCTAGGCGTGGGGAGTGCCTGTTTCTACTGGTGGCAGGAACAAGGCTGGCAGCTCGACGACCTGAAGAACGTTGGCCTTGGCCACGTCGAGGTCGAAGGCGCCGACGGCAGCACGCAGATTCATCAGCTCGACGAGCCGGAAGATCAGGCCGTTGCCGAGGCGCAGAGCCAGGGCACCGCACTGCCGCTGCCGGGTGTGCCGACCGAGCAGGCCCAGGAAGAGGCGCCGAGCGAAACACCGCCGGCTACCGCCACCGAGTTGCTGCAGCAGAATCCTCCCGCCCAGCAGCAAGCCGCACCTGCTGAGCAGGCGCCTGCCGAATCCCACGCTGCTGCACCTGCCGCGCCGACTGCTCAGGCACCTGCTGCAACCACGGCTCAGCCGCCAGCCGCTGCTCAGCCGCAAGCGCCGGTCGCTGCCGGTGAAGGTTTGATCAGCCTGAAATTCACCGCTGACTGCTGGATCCAGGTAACCGACGCCAATGGCAAGGTCATCGCCAGCGGTCTGAAACGCGGTGGCGACAGCCTCGATGTTCGTGGCCATGCCCCCATGGAACTGCGTCTGGGCTTTGCCCGTGGCGCCCAGGTGACTTACAACGGCGCTGCCGTCGACGTGACGCCGTATATCTCGAACGAGACCGCACGTATCAAGTTAGGTGGGCAGTAATATGCACGGTGAATCGCCGATCAAACGTCGTCTGTCTCGCAAGATCTGGGTGGGCTCGGTGCCGGTCGGTGGCGATGCCCCGATTGCCGTACAGAGCATGACCAACACCGACACCAACGATGTCGCCGCCACCGTCGAGCAGATCCGTCGCCTCGAAGCGGCCGGTGCCGACATCGTGCGTGTTTCGGTGCCGGACATGGACGCCGCCGAAGCCTTCGGGCGCATCAAGCAGCAGGTTAACCTGCCGTTGGTGGCCGACATTCACTTCGATTACCAGATCGCCCTGCGCGTGGCCGAACTGGGCGTCGATTGTCTGCGTATCAATCCGGGTAACATCGGCCGCGAAGATCGCGTCAAGGCGGTGGTCGAAGCTGCCCGCGACAAGGGCATTCCGATTCGCATCGGCGTCAACGCCGGCTCCCTGGAAAAGGATCTGCAGAAGAAGTACGGCGAGCCGACGCCCGAAGCGCTGGTTGAGTCCGCGCTGCGCCACGTCGAGCACCTCGACCGTTTGAACTTCCCGGACTTCAAGGTCAGCGTGAAGGCCTCCGACGTGTTCATGGCCGTCGAAGCCTATCGCCTGTTGGCCAAGCAGATCGAACAACCCCTGCACTTGGGCATCACCGAAGCCGGCGGCCTGCGCTCCGGTACGGTGAAGTCCTCAGTGGGCCTGGGCATGCTGCTTGCCGAAGGTATCGGCGACACCATCCGCATCTCCCTGGCTGCCGATCCGGTGGAAGAGATCAAGGTCGGTTTCGATATCCTCAAGTCGCTTCGCCTGCGTTCGCGGGGCATCAACTTCATCGCCTGTCCGAGCTGCTCGCGCCAGAACTTCGATGTGGTCAAGACCATGAACGAGCTGGAAACCCGGGTCGAGGACCTGCTGGTGCCGCTGGATGTGGCGGTGATCGGCTGCGTAGTCAACGGCCCAGGCGAAGCCAAGGAAGCGCATATCGGCCTGACCGGTGGTACGCCGAACAATCTGGTGTACATCGACGGCAAGCCGGCTTCCAAACTGACCAATACCAACCTGGTGGATGAGCTGGAAAAGCTGATCCGCGAAAAGGCGGCCGAGAAGGCCGCAGCCGATGCGGCTGTGATCGTGCGCGGCTGATCCGTGCTTAAGGAAAACAAGTGAGCAAGTCCCTGCAAGCCATTCGTGGCATGAACGATATCCTGCCGCAGCAGACCCCGGCCTGGCGCTATCTGGAAAGCACGTTGGCGACCTTGCTGGATAGCTATGGCTATCAGGAAATCCGTCTGCCGATCCTTGAGTTCACCGACCTGTTCGCCCGTGGCATTGGCGAGGGCACCGATGTGGTCGACAAGGAGATGTACACCTTCCTCGACCGCAACAACGAATCCCTGACCCTGCGCCCCGAAGGCACCGCCGGCTGCGTGCGTGCCGTGCTCGAGCATGGCCTGACCGGTGGCGGTCAGGTGCAGAAGCTGTGGTACGCGGGCCCGATGTTCCGCTACGAAAAGCCGCAGAAGGGCCGTTATCGCCAGTTCCACCAGATCGGTGTGGAAGTGTTCAACCTGCCCGGGCCGGACATTGACGCCGAGCTGATCACCCTGACCTGGCGCCTGTGGAAGCAGCTCGGCCTGGCCGATGCGGTGACCCTGCAGCTCAACAGCCTGGGTTCCAGCGAAGCCCGCGGTGTGTATCGCGATGCGCTGGTGGCCTATCTTCGCGAGCGCTTCGATCAGCTCGACGAAGACAGCCAGCGCCGTCTGACTACCAACCCGCTGCGCATCCTCGACAGCAAGAATGCCCAGACCCAGGCGCTGCTGGCCGATGCCCCGACCCTGCACGACTATCTGGACGACGAGTCCCGCGCTCACTTCGAGGGCCTCAAGGCGCGTCTGGATGCCGTCGGCATCAAATACGAAATCAATCCGAAGCTGGTGCGTGGCCTGGATTACTACGGCCGCACCGTATTCGAGTGGGTGACTGACAAACTCGGTTCCCAGGGCACCGTATGTGCCGGTGGCCGCTACGATGGCCTGATCACCCAGTTCGGCGGCAAGCCGACCCCGGGTGTGGGCTTCGCCATGGGCGTAGAGCGCCTGGTGCTGCTGCTTGAAACGCTGGAATGCGTGCCCGCCGAACTGAACCGTCCGGCCGATGCCTTTATCTGCGCGTTCGGCGAAGCGGCCGAGCTGGCAGCCCTGGCCCTGGCCGAAGACATTCGTAACCAGGTTCCGGGGCTGCGTCTGCTGGTCAATGCCGGCGGTGGCAGCTTCAAGAGCCAGTTCAAGAAGGCCGACAAGAGCGGAGCCCTGTATGCTCTGATCCTCGGTGAGGACGAACTGGCCAAGCGCGTGGTAGGTTGCAAACCTTTGCGCGATGACAGCGAACAACAAAGCATTGCCTGGTCGGATCTTGCCGACCATCTGGCATCCTGCACCCAGCAGGCTTGAGCGATTTAGCGATTAAGGAGTATTGGGGTGGCGTTGAACAGCGATGATGATGAACTGGCCGGCCTGAAAGACTGGTGGGATCGTAACGGCAAGCCACTGCTGGCGGGCGGCGCCCTGGCGCTGATCGCGGTATTCGGCTGGCAGGGCTGGCAGAAGTACCAGGCCAACCAGGCCCAGGGCGCATCGGTGATCTATCAGCAACTGCTGGAGTCGGCCATGACCCCGAGCGGTCAGCCAGACGCCGCCAAGGTGGCCTCGCTTGCCGGTGAGCTGAAGAAAGACTTCGGCGGCACCCAGTACGCTCAGTACGGCAGCCTGTTCGTAGCCAAGGTTGCGGTCGAGTCCGGCAAGCTGGACGATGCGGCAGCCGAGCTGCGCAGCGTGGTCGACAAGCCCGCCAACGACACCCTGGGCGAGCTCGCCCGTCAGCGTCTGGCTCGCGTGTTGGCCGCCCAGGACAAGGCCGACGAAGCGCTCAAGCTGCTCGACGGCGACGCCGACCAGGCGTTCGTGGCCAGCCGTGAAGAACTCAAGGGCGACCTGCTGGTGAAACTGGGCCGTACCGACGACGCCCATGTCGCCTATGTGAAAGCCAAGGGTGCGCTGGCCGAAGAAGCTGCCGTCGGTGGTCTGCAGATGAAGATCGACGACCTGGCCAAAGGGGATGCATGACGTGATGCGTTGGAAGAATGCCGCAATGCTGGCCCTGGCCGTTCTGGCCGTAGGTTGCAGCAGCAACAGCAAGAAAGAACTGCCGCCTGCCGAGCTTCCCAAGTTCACCGAGGAAGTGAAGCTGCAGAAAGAGTGGAGCCGCTCGATCGGTGATGGTCAGGGCGACATCTACAACATGCTCGAGCCGGTAGTCGATGGCGAGCAGATCTTCGCCGCCGACGTCGAAGGCCTGGTCGTGGCCATGGACCGCATGACCGGCAAGGTCGCCTGGAAGAAGAAGCTGGAAGTTCCGGTTTCCGGCGCCGTGGCGGCTAGCTATGGCATGGTCGTGGTCGGCACCCTCAAGGGTGAGGTGATCGCCCTGGATTCGTCCAACGGTGAAGAGAAATGGCGCGCCCGTGTGCCGAGCGAAGTGCTCTCTGCCCCGGCCATCAGCAGCGACACCGTGCTGGTGCAGACCCAGGACGACACCCTGGTTGCGCTGGACGCCTACAGCGGCCAGCAGCGCTGGATCTTCGAGAATACCCCGGCGGTACTGACCCTACGCGGCACCGGCAGCCCGCTGCTGACCAACCAGTTGGCCATCGCCGGCCTGTCCAGCGGCAAGGTGATTGCTCTGGATGCGCAGCGCGGCATCCCGGTATGGGAACAGCGTGTGGCCATCCCGCAAGGTCGCTCCGAGCTCGACCGTATCGTCGATATCGACGGCGGCTTGCTGCTTTCCGGCGGCCAGTTGTACGTGGTCAGCTACCAGGGCCGCGTTGCGGCGCTGGATCTGCAGAGCGGCCGGGTGATCTGGCAGCGCGAAGCCTCCAGCTCCATGGGCGTGGCCCAGGGCTTCGGTAACGTCTACGTGACCTTGGCCAACGGCACCGTGGAAAGCATCGACGAGCGCTCCGCCTCGGCGCTGTGGACCAACGATGCTCTGGCACGTCGCCAGCTGTCCTCGCCGGCGGTGTTCTCCAGCTACGTCGCGTTCGGTGATTTCGAAGGCTACCTGCACCTGGTCAGCCAGGTAGACGGTCGCTTCGTCGGCCGTACCCGTATCGACAGCGACGGCCTGCGTGCCCGTCCGCTGGTGGTAGGCGACTGGCTGTATGCCTTCGGCAACGGCGGCAAACTGGTGGCCCTGACCATCAAGTGAGCCCCGGCTCTGTTCGCCCGATAGCATCGGGCGAGCGGGGCAGATAGTGCGAGATTTGCGGCCGCTGCCTGTGCAGCGGCTTTTGTATTTTTTGAAATAACGAAGTGGAGAGCCGAATGGTTCCCGTAATTGCCCTGGTGGGCCGGCCGAACGTCGGCAAATCCACCTTGTTCAACCGCCTGACCCGCACCCGCGACGCGATCGTCGGGGACCTTTCGGGTCTGACCCGCGACCGCCAGTACGGCGAGGCCAAGTGGCAGGGGCGCACCTACATCGTGATCGACACTGGCGGTATCTCCGGTGACGAGGAAGGCATCGACGCCAAGATGGCCGAGCAGTCCCTGCAGGCCATCGAGGAAGCCGACGCCGTGCTTTTCCTGGTCGATGCCCGTGCCGGATTGTCTGCCTCCGACCAGATGATTGGCGAGCACCTGCGCAAGCGCAACAAGCGCAGCTTCCTGGTGGTCAACAAGGTCGATAACCTCGACCCGGACCTGGCCCGCGCCGAGTTCTCGCCGCTGGGCATGGGCGAAGCCCTGCCGATCGCCGGTGCCCACGGCCGTGGCATCACCCAGATGCTCGAAGCGGCCCTGGGCAGTTTCCCCAAGGATGCCGGTGAGCCGGAAGAAGGCGAGGAGGCCGAAGAGGTCGCCGAGGGCGAGGAAGCCAAACGGATTCCCGGCCCGAGCGAGAAGGACGGCATCAAGCTGGCCATCATCGGCCGCCCCAACGTCGGCAAGTCGACCCTGGTCAACCGTATTCTCGGCGAAGATCGGGTCATCGTCTACGACCAGGCTGGCACCACCCGCGACAGCATCTACATCCCGTTCGAGCGTGACGACGAGAAGTACACGCTGATCGACACCGCCGGCGTGCGTCGCCGCGGCAAGATCTTCGAGGCGGTGGAAAAGTTCTCGGTAGTCAAGACGCTGCAGGCCATTCAGGATTCCAACGTGGTGGTGTTCGTCATGGACGCCCGCGAAGGGGTGGTCGACCACGACCTCAACCTGCTCGGCTTCGTGCTCGAGAGTGGCCGTGCGCTGGTCATCGCGCTCAACAAGTGGGATGGCATGGCGCCCAGCGAGCGCGATTACGTGAAGACCGAACTGCAGCGCCGGCTGTTCTTCGTCGACTTCGCCGATATCCACTTCATTTCCGCCTTGCACGGCACTGGCGTTGGCCATCTGTACAAGTCGGTGCAGGCCTCGTTCAAGTCGGCGATCACTCGCTGGCCGACCAGCCGCCTGACGCAGATTCTCGAAGACGCCGTGCAGGAACACCAGCCGCCGCTGGTCAACGGTCGCCGCATCAAGCTGCGTTACGCCCACCTCGGTGGCGCCAACCCGCCGCTGATCGTGATCCACGGTAACCAGGTCGACGCCGTCCCGCGCGCCTATTCCCGCTACCTGGAGAACACCTACCGTCGCGTGCTCAAGCTGGTCGGTACGCCGATCCGCATCGAGTACAAGGGCGGCGAGAACCCCTATGAAGGCAACAAGAACACCCTGACCGATCGCCAGGTGAACAAGAAGCGTCGCCTGATGAGTCACCACAAGAAGGCCGAGAAGAAGCGCAAGGACAAGCGCTGATTCATAGCCTGCAAAAAACAACAGGGGTAGCTCTCGAAAGGAGCTACCCCTGTTTCGTTTCAGCCTCCGGAAAGCAGCGACCCATTGAGGGGCGCCGCCTTGTTGCTGGGTCAGAACCGCGTGCGCAGGGTGACTGACATGCTGCGCGGGTCGCCATAGATGGCGCCGGCATAGAAGCCATAGCGGGTGTAGTAGGTCTTGTCGAACAGGTTGTTGATGTTCAGCGTTACGTCGGTGTCATCGTTGATGTCGTACTTGGCCATGGCGTTCCAGATTGCGTAGCCGGACCAGTTGACCTCGGTGGCGCTGCGGCTCTGGCCATTGGTTGGAATGCCGGCCGGGCTGGACAATGCGCGGATATTGCTTTGCGCACTGACCCCGGTGCCCAGGGTTACGCGATCCAGCATGCCGCTCAGGCGGTAGGTGGTCGAGGCCTTGAACAGGTGCGACGGGTCGCTGCGGCCATCGCTGTCCAGGCGGCGGAAGTGCAGGTAGGTGTAGCCGCCGTAGACGTTCCAGTTTTCGGTCAGTGCACCGGCCACCTCGATATCGATACCGTCGGTTTCGGTGCCGCTGCCCGACACGTAAGCCTGGGCGCCGGATGGCGTCAGGCTGCCGGGATCGGTGACCGCCTTGTTCTCCTGCTTGGTGCGGAAGTAGGCGACCTGGGCGTTCAGGCTGCCGTCGAACCACTCACCCTTGATGCCGGTTTCGTAGCTCTGACCGATGATGGGTTCCACTCGGCTGCCGCCGGTGGTTTCCTCTGTCTGAGGGGTGAACAGATCGGTGTAACTGGCGTACAGCGAGTAGGTGTCGTTGAGGTCGTAGACCACGCCCGCGTAGGGCGTGACGATGCCTGACTCGGTCTGGCTGGTCTTGACGCCCGCGGCGGTTGCGCTCTTGGTGTGGTAGTCGCTGACCCGCGCGCCGAGGATGACCGACAGCGGGTCGGTGATGCTCAGGCGCGTGGCCGCGTACAGGCCCTGCAGGCGGGTGACGCTCTTGCCGTGGCGGCCGGTCTTGCTGGCCGTCATATACAGGTCGTCATCCACGCCGTTGTGCCAGTTGGTGATCGGCAGGCCGTTGTTGCTGCGGAACTGGCAGCCCACCACCGGGACAGTCTGGCGGCTTGCGCTGGACATGATGCAGCTGTATTCAGGCGTCCAGCCCACGGTACGGCTGTCGCTGTAGCCGAACATGGCCTGGTGGCTGCGGCCGAACAGCTCGAAGGCGCCGCTCAGGTCGAACTGCACGGATTGCTGGGTGGTGTCGCTGGAGCTGTGCAGGCCGTTGAGGATCATGCCGCTGCCATCGCGCTCCGGGTAACCGGTGTAGAGACCACGACTGAACTGGTTGACCTTGCCCAGACCGTAATGGTTGAGCGCCTCGGTGACGCTTTGCGCGGCCTTCACGTCCAGCGTCCAGTCTTCGTTGAAACGGTGGCTGAGGGAGCCGAAGGTGGTGCGCGTTTCGTTTTCGCCGTGGCTCCAGCTCGGCACCAGGTTGGTACTGCGCGACCACTTGGTCTTGCTGCCGTCGGCGTACCAGATCGGGATGTTGGCGCCCCAGCCACCACCGACCGTCTTGTCGTATTCGTATTGATAGCCGGCGCCCAGGGTGGTGGCGTCGGTGAGATCAAACTCGAAGTTGGCCAGGGCAGCGCGTGAGCGCTCGGACTGATGGTCGCGGAAGGAGTTGGCGTCTTCCTGAGTGATCACGAAGCGCGAGCGCAGGCGGCCGCCTTCACTGAGCGGCAGGTTGAGGTCGGCGCCCAGGCGCGTGCGGTCCCAGCTGCCATAGGTCATGTAGGCGCTGCCGCCGAAGTCCTTGCGCGGGGCCTTGCGGATCAGGTTGACGGTCGCGGACGGGTCGCCAGTGCCGCCGAGCAGGCCGTTGGCGCCACGTACGATATCAATGCGCTCGTACATGTCCATGTTCAGCGAGTTGCCGGCGCCGCTGAAGCCCGAATCGCCCTGATACTGCAGGCCGTCGACCTTCCAGTTGGTAACCTTGTAACCGCGGGCGCGGAAGTCGGTGCGGCCGCCCACTTCGTACTTGCTGGCCGTCACGCCCGGAGTGACTTCCAAGGCCTGCTCGACGTTGGTGATGCCACGGTCGGTCATCTGCTGGTTGGTGATGGTGGTGACGCTCTGCGGCGTCTGTCGCGGCGTCAGCGCCATACCCGTGGAGCTGGTGGTGCCGCGCACCGTGTAGCCCAGCTGTTCGGTGACGTCGTCGATGGCGTTGTCTTCGATACTGATTGCGCCCAGCTCAAGGGCGCCCCCGGATGCGGGCTCTTCAGCGTAGCCGAGCGGGCTGCACAGCAGGCTGCTCAGGCTGACGGCAACCGCCAGCAGGCTGTGTAGCGACGGAAAACGGGCGAGAGTACGACGATGAGAAATGGCGTTCATGATGGCTCGTATTGGTTGGCATTCATTCTCATATGCATGAGATTTTTGTTACGATTCTAAATACAGCGCAGGCTGGCTAATTTCTCGATTTGTACGGGCGTGTAATGGAATGTAATCAGGGGCGCGCACTGCTCTCGCACGGGGCGCAGGCAACGCAGGAAACCGTGTTGGTGGTGGACGATGACGACGAGATTCGCGAGCTGCTCTGCGAGTACCTGAGCGACTCGGGTTACCACGTGCTGGCGGCTGCCGACGGTCGACAGATGTGGCCGCTGCTCGAACAACACAGTGTGCAGTTGCTGATTCTCGACCTGATGCTGCCGGGCGAGGACGGCCTCAGCCTGTGCCGCCGTGTGCAGGCGCAAGGTGGCCCGGCGGTGATCATGCTGTCGGCCCGGGGCTCGGCGCTGGATCGCGTGGTTGGTCTGGAAGTGGGCGCCGACGATTACCTGGGCAAACCCTTCGAGCCACGCGAGCTGCTGGCGCGGGCCAAGTCGGTGCTGCGCCGTTCGGCTGCCGTGCCATCGCGTCCGGAACCGGTGAGCCCGTTCGAGGCGCCGGTGTTCTTTGCCGGCTACCGGCTCGATCCGGTCAAACGCACACTGAGCCAGCCCGACGGCTCTGCGGTGCTATTGCCACGTTCCGATTGCCGCGTGTTGAGCGAGCTGCTGGCCGCGCAAAACCGTGTGCTGAGCCGCGATCACTTGACCCGTTGTGCCTTCTCCCGGCCCCATCTGCCCGATGACCGCTCGGTAGACATGTGCATCAGCCGCTTGCGCCAATGTTTCAAGGGCAGCGCCGAGCGGGTGCAGATCCTCACCATTCGCAACGAGGGTTATCTGCTCAGCGTCACCGCCAATGATTCGGTGAGTTGAGGTGCCCGCGTTTGCCGCTGCCTGGCTCAAACGCCTCTGGCCACAAACCCTGTTTGCCCAACTGCTATTGATCATGGTCTGCGGCGTACTGGCCATTCAGCTGTTGTCGAGCAGCATCTGGTTCGACGTGCGTTTCGCCCAGGCGCTGGAAGCGCCGGTGCGTTTGGCTGCCAGCCGGACCGCCACTCTGGTCGCCCAAGGCTGTGACGCCGTGGAGACGCAGACCATGCCAACCGGTTACCAACTGAACTGCATGGATCAACAGCCCCATGTCGAGGCCGCGGACAAGCGCGGCCTCAGGCGCATCGAGCCGCTGCTGCGCCAGGCGATGGCCCACGAACTGGGCCATGAGCCAACTGTGCACTTGCTGGAAGCACGGCTGACCGATACCCAGGGCCAGCCTCTGGTCTGGCGCAGCCTGTTCGGTCTGGATACCGCTCAAGCCCATCTCCGCTTTGCTGTCGCCCAGCCCGATGGACGTTGGCTGCAGGTGGACGGCCACGAGCAGCAGGGCTGGAGCGGCGAGTCGGCCTGGGCATTGATTGCCGATTACGTGCTGCGCGTCTACGTGCTGCGCATCCTCGCAGTACTCGGTATCTGCTGGTTGGCGGTGCGCCTGTGCCTGCGCCCGCTGCAGCGCCTCGGCGAGGCGGCCCGCGGCCTGGGCGACAACCTCGAACGGCCGCCGCTGCCGCTCAACGGACCGTTGGAGGTACGCGAGGCAGCCCAGGCCTTTAACGTCATGCAGCAGCGGCTGATCGCCATGCTGCGCGAGCAGGCGCATTTTCTCGCCGCGGTGTCCCACGACCTGCGCACGCCGCTGACGCGTATGCGTCTGCGCATCGAGCGCCTGACCGATGATGAGCAGCGCGAGCGCCTGAAAAACAGCATCAATCAGATGGACGCCATGATCGCCCAGGTACTCGACTTTCAGCGCGCCACCGAGCCTGGCGTGGCGGAGCCCGTGGATGTCATGCAACTGGTCACGGCACTATGTGACGAGCTTGCCAGCTCCGACGAACCTTTGCCCGTCAGCGGCAGTGCAGCGCCGATACCTGGCAACCCGCTGTTGCTGCAGCGTTGCCTGCAGAACCTGCTGGAGAATGCCCTGCGTTATGCCCGTGCGGTCGAGGTGGTGGTGATTGAGAAAGAGCAGGGCGTCGCCATTCGCATCCAGGATCGCGGGCCAGGCATCGAACCGGCGCTGCTGGAGCGCATCACCGAGCCCTTCGTACGGGGGGAAGCCTCGCGCAATGTGCGCTCCGGCGGCTATGGCCTCGGTCTGAGCATCGCCAGCCGTATCGCCCTGGCCCACGGTGGTACGCTCAGTCTGGAAAATCGCGCTGGAGTCGGCCTGGCTGTCGAGCTGTGGTTGCCAGCCAGCAATGGGTGAAAAGCTTCGGGCACTCCGCGGCGTTTTAGTCGACTAACTCAGAACCCTAATCGCCACAAGCAAGGAGTTCATGATGAAAGTACTGATGGTGCTGACTTCCCACGACCAGCTCGGCAACACTGGCGCGAAAACCGGCTTTTGGCTCGAGGAGTTTGCTGCTCCTTATTACGTGTTCAAGGATGCCGGTGCCACGATCACCCTGGCTTCGCCAGCCGGTGGCCAGCCGCCGCTGGACCCGAAGAGTGACGCGCCCGACGCGCAGACCGACGCCACCCGCCGCTTCAAGGCCGATGTCGAGGCGCAGCGTCAGCTGGCCAGCACCGTGAAACTCGCCTCGGTGAACCAGCAGGATTTCGACACCGTGTTCTATCCGGGCGGCCACGGTCCGCTGTGGGATCTGGCCGAGTCCCGCGAATCCATCGCCCTGATCGAGTCCTTCGAGCGCGCCGGCAAGCCCATCGGTTTCGTCTGTCACGCGCCGGGCGCACTGCGCCACGTCAAGGCGGCCGATGGCAGCCCGCTGATCAAGGGCCGTCGGGTCACCGGCTTCAGCAACAGCGAAGAAGCCGGCGTGCAGCTGACCGACGTGGTGCCGTTTCTTATCGAAGATGAGTTCCAGAAGCTCGGCGGCCAGTATGAAAAAGGCGAGGACTGGAGCTCGTTCGTGATCGAGGACGGCAAGCTGGTCACCGGCCAGAACCCGGCCAGCTCGGAGGCTGCTGCCGAAGCGCTGCTGGCAAAGCTCAAGTAAGTCTCGGCCCGCTACGGCGCCACTTCCTGTCGCCGTAGTCAGGGCACTTGAAGCGGTCCTGATGAAAGGGGATGAAGGTGATTATTTAATGCAATTGTGAGCGAATCGCAGTTGGATTATGATCGCGACCCCTCCCATCTGGACCGTCTTTTCATGCGCTGGAGTCGTGCTTCAATCTGCCTTTTGTCCCTGTGTTCCGTCGGCGTTCATGCCGCTTCGCTGACAGTGCCGGAAGATGGCACGCTGGAGTTGCCCGACTCCGTCGTGACTGGCAGTGCAGAGAGTGCAACTGGCCCTGTACAAGGCTATGCGGCGACTCGCTCGGCCAGCGCCACGCGCACCGATACCGCCCTGCATGAAACGCCCCAGTCGGTCAGCGTGGTGCCGCGCGACGTGATCGACGACATCTCCGCCACCCGCCTACAGCAGGCGCTGGACCAGGCCGGCGGTGTTGGCCGCGCCAACAACTTCGGTGGCCAGGGCCTGACCAACTTCACGGTGCGGGGTTTCACCTCTTCCGAGTTCTACCGCAACGGTTTCCCGATCAACCGCGGCTACCCCAATTCGCCGGATGCCAACACTCTGGAGCGTGTGGAAGTGCTGCGCGGTCCATCTGCGACCCTGTATGGCCGTGGCGACCCCGGCGGCACCTTCAACGTGGTCACCAAACAACCGCTCGACGAGCAGCGCACCACCATCGGCAGCCAGTTCACCGATCAGGGCCTGCGCCGTGGCACCCTGGACACCAGTGGCCCGCTGGACGAAGAAGGCCGCCTGGCCTATCGCCTGAACGTGGTGGGCGAGGGCGGCGACAGCTTTCGTGATGATGTGCAGAGCGAGCGCTACGGCATCGCCCCGGTGCTCAGCTGGCAGGTGTCGGATACCACGCGCATCACCTTCGAAGGCGATTTCATGCGCAACAACCACCCACTCGACCGTGGCCTGACGCACTTCCCCGGCCAGCGCGGCACGCCCAGCCATTCCACCTATTACTGGGGCAAGGGCAGCGACAACATGCTGCATAACGACAACGATATGGTGCAGCTGCGTTTTGAGCATCAGCTCAATGACGACTGGTCCCTGGCCGGCGGTTATCAGTACCTGGACGGCTCCCTCAAGGGCAACGCGGTCGAGGGCAATGGCATCGCCGCCGATGGTGTGACCCTGGGCCGTAACTTCAACTACCGCAAGCTGGAATGGACCGACCACAACTACCAGCTGAACCTGACCGGTCACTTCGAGACAGCAGGTTTTGCCCATACGCTGATCACCGGCGTGGAGTATGAGGATTACGATTACCGCTCGATCATCAGTCGCTCGCCGGGTGGCGTTAACGACTACCCGGTGAATATCTTCGATCCGGTACTCAACCAGCCACGGCCTGCACTGACGCGCACGCCAACCCACGACCATGAAACCCTGAAGACCTGGGCTGCCTTCGTGCAGGACCAGGTCGCGCTGACCGAGCGTTTCAAAGTGCTGGGAGGTGTGCGCCTGGAGCGTTTCGAGCATAAATACGATGACCTGCGCCCGGTCAATGCCGACTGGAGCAAGGCCGACAACGCCGTGACCCCGCGTGTCGGCGCCATCTATGACCTGACCGACAGCGTTGCCGTCTATGCCAACGCCTCCAAATCCTTCAAGCCCAACTCCGGCGCCGCACGCCTGGGTGGCGGTTTTGACCCGGAAGAGGGCAAGGCCTATGAACTCGGCATGAAGTGGGCAGCGCTGGACGGTCTGCTGAATATCGACGCGGCGGTTTTCCATACCATCAAGGAAAACGTGCAGACCCTTGATCCGGTCGATCCCAGCTTCCGTATTGCCGCCGGTGAAGTGCGTAGCCGTGGTTTCGAGGTCAACGTGGCAGGCGAGTTGACGCCCGAGTGGCGCGTGATCGGTGGCTACGCCTACGTGGATGCCGAAGTCACAGAGGACAGCACGCTGCCCAAAGGCACGCGCCTCGCCAATATCCCCCGCAACGCCTTCAATCTGCTCAACGTCTACGAGTTCCAGGATGGCGTCTGGCGCGGTCTGGGCCTGGGCATCAACATCAAATACGTGGGCGAGCGTGCCGGGCAGACGGCCGTACCGACCTTCACCATGGACGACTACACCGTCACCGACCTGCTGAGCTTCTACAAGGTCAACGAGCAGCTGCGGCTGAATCTGGATGTGCGCAACGTGTTCAACAAGGGCTACGAAGAAAGCTCGTGGAACAACTACGCCTACCCGGGCGAGCCACGCACCGTGCAGACCGGCTTTACCTACACCTTCTGATAACCCGTGGCGCTCAGAACCTATTCATGATCGTCCAGACCTGATTCTTCGATTTTGGTAGATAAGCGGCGGGAGCGGACATAGATCGCTGCTGCTTTTGTAGGAGTGGCTTTAGCCGCGAGCTCTTTGTCGGCCTTGATAAAAAGCTCGGGGCTGAAGCCCCCTCCTACGAGATCGCTGTATGTCCGCCTTGCAGTTGCAGCTTTAGCGCATAAAGATCGTGGACAGCTTCTCAGGCGAAAGCCTGAGCGCTTAGCGGTTGCACCACCGGCCGGCCCTGACGGTCCTTCAGAATATCCACCGCCACGCCATAAGTGCTCTGCAGCAACGCTGCAGTGACGATCTCGCCTGGGTGACCGCTGGCGGCCAGTTGGCCTTCGACCAGCACCAGCAGGTTGTCGGCGTACTGGCAGGCCAGGTTCAGGTCATGCAGCACCACCACCGTCACCAGGTTGCGGCTGCGGGTCTCCTGTCGCACGCGGTCGAGCAGGGCGATCTGGTGGCGCAGGTCCAGGGCGCTGACGGGCTCGTCGAGCAGCATCACCTTGGGTTCGCGCATCAGCACCTGGGCGAAGAACGCCATCTGCCGCTGCCCGCCGCTGAGCGAGCCGATGCTGCGCCCTGCTAAATGGGCGATGCCGACCTGGGAGAGCTTTTCCATGGCGCGCTGCAATTGCTCATCGTCCAAGCGCAAGCCGATCTGCCCGAGGTTGCCCAGCACCACCACTTCGAGCACCGACAGCGACACTTCGGTGCTGCAGTCCTGCGGCATATAGGCGAAGTCGCGCCGCCATGCTTCCAGCACGCGGCGACTGGCCGCCTGAGCGCCGCGGCTATGTTCGCCATAGGTGATGGCGCCGCCGGCCAGCGGCAGGTCGCCCGCCATGGCGCGCAGCAGGGTGGTCTTGCCGGTGCCGTTGGGGCCCAGCACCACATGGATGGCGCCCGGCTTCAAGGTGGTGCTCAGGCCATGCAGGATGGTGCGCCCGGAGCGGGCGAGGGCGAGGTTATCGAGCTGGATCATGTGCGGCCTCGCTGCGGGGCGAAGATCAGCCAGAGCAGGAACGGCACGCCGACGATGGCGGTGACGATGCCGATGGGAAACAGCGCGCCCGGCACGATGGATTTGGACAGCACCGAGGCTGCCGAGAGCATGAAGGCGCCGCAGATGGCCGACAGCGGTAGCAAAAAGCGCTGATCCTCGCCGACCATCATCCGCGCGATATGCGGCGACACCAGGCCGACGAAGCCGATCACGCCGACGAAGCTGGTCGCCGTGGCGGTCATCACGGCCACCAGAATCAGGATCTTCAGGCGCAGCACACGGATGTTCACACCCAGGCTCACCGCGCGGGTTTCGCCCAGGCTCAGGGCCGCCAGCTTCCAGGCATCGCCCATCAGGATCACGCAGCACAAGAGGGTCACGCCGGCGGTGATGCCGAGGGTCGTCCAGGTCGCCTTGCCGAGGTTGCCGAATAGCCAGAACAGGATCTGCTGCGACAGCTCAGGCGAAGACAGGAACTGCACCAGCGACAGCAGCGACTGAAACAGGAACAGCATGGCGATTCCGCCAAGGATGATGGTGTGGCTGCCGGCGTGGCGCATCGTCGCCAGGGCGAACAGGAACACCACCGCGAGCATCGAACAGGCGAAGGCGCCCAGTGGCACGCCGATCAGCGGGCCCAGCCCGAAGCTGCCGAAGGCCAGGCTCAGCGCCGCGCCAAAGCCGGCCGCGGCGGCCATGCCCAGGGTGTAGGGGCTGGCCATGGGGTTGTTGAGCAGCGTCTGCATCTGCGCGCCACCGGCGCCCAGGGAGGCGCCGACGGCCAGGGCCATCAGCGCCACGGGCAGGCGCAGGTCATGCACGATGGTGTCGGTCATCGCCGGGTGCTCGCCGATATCCAGCAGCGAGCGCAGCACGTCCCACGGTGAGAGCATCGACGGCCCGGTGGCGATATCCAGCACCAGGCAGGCGCCGCATAACAGGGTGAACAGCAGGCAGTTGCGCCAGCGCTTGCACTCGCGCAGGCGGTGCTCGGCAATGGCGTCGCGCTCGACCGCCGTCGGCAGCGCGGTTTCCGGCTTATTCATGGGCGCTGATGGCATAGGTGCCCTCTAACGGAATCGGCAGGTACTTGCGGTAGTAATTCTGGTAGTTGGCCATCGGGTCCAGGTCGGCGAACAGATCCGGGTACAGCTGCTTGGCGATGAACTGCAACATGGTGAAGTCGCCCAGGCTGCGCGAGGCGCCCTGGTAAACACCGTACAACCGACCGTCACGAATCGCCGGCAGTTCCGACCAGCCCGGTCGTGCGGCGAAGGCCTGCAGCTGCTTGCGCGCCGTGGCTGCGTCCACGCCCGGGCCCATGGACAGGGCGGTGGGGTTGGTGTTGTCTTCACGGCCGGAAATGATGATCACCTCGGGGCGCGCGACCAACACTTGCTCCGGGTTGATCTGCCCCCAGTCGCGCACGTACGGCGCGGCGATATTGTCGCCACCGACCGCGATGGCCATGGCGCCCCACATGTTCTTGCCGTAGGTGAAGGAGTATTCGGCCGGGCCCTTGTTGCCGAACTCGATATAAATGCGCGGCTTGGGCTTGTTGGTCTTGGCGATACGCGCCTCGATATCCTTGACCGCCGCGCTGTACAGGTCCGCCAGCTCACGGGCGCGGGCCTGCTGGCCGGTCACTTCGCCGAGCATCAGGGTGGACTGCACATGGCGCTCCAGGGTCTGGGCGTTGTAGTCGATCACCAGCACCGGCACGCCGGCCTTCTCCAGCCGCGCCACTTCGTCCGATAGCGCCTGAAATTGCCAGTCGGTCAGCACCAGCAGATCCGGCTCAAGGCTCAGCACCTTCTCGACCGAAAAACTCTGGGTTTCCACTTCGCCGACATCGGCCAGGGTGTCCAGCCGCGGGTAGTGCTCCACATAGCGCTTCCAGATGGTCGGCACCTTGCGCTCCCAGGCGCCACGGGAAATCCCCACCACCGAATCGAACGCCTTCTCGCCGCCAACGGCCGCGTAATCCTCGAAGTTGAACCCCAGCACCACGCGCTTGGCCGGCAACGCCACCTCCACGCTACGGCCCAACACATCGACCACCTGCGCGGCCTGGCAAAGGCTAGAAAGAAGAAAAGCGATAACCATTACTACTAGCGGGTAAGCGCGTTGCTTGCTCATCGTCTTGTTGTCCGTTCAATCGTGGTAGGCCCTGCTGGGCCCAGTCCTGCCGGTACGCCAGGCGGATACAAAAAAGCCCTGCAAGGGCAGGGCTTCTTATTTCTGATCTGGAGCGGGCTAAGGGAATCGAACCCTTTTCCAGCTACCGCAATTCTCCGCAAAGCCACTGCATTGCTCGCTTGGGCGCTGATTTTACACGCTTTACTCCGCTTTGCGCCGCAGTGTTTTCGACAGTTCTTCGACGCTGACCTGGCAGCATAGTGCCTGCAGATAGCGCTTTGAATAGCTTCAAGGCACTAATCTTAATTATTCTCTGGATTGTTATGGATTGACTCTTTGTCCACCTGGTTTTTAAGGTGAAGCAATTTATTTTGTATACTTCTTATGTGTTCCAGTCGACTATCAAGCGCTTCAATTCTTTCGTCAGTATAACCATGTTCAGCCTGCAGGCTTAGATATTCTTCGGTGCTGTAAGGATCATTGTCTGCGTCATAGTTTTGATCAATATAGTCATTTAGGTATCTTGCCAGTGCATTCCTTTCTTCTACCAACGCTTGAATCGAGTTTTCGATATCGGTGGCTTCTCTCTCAATTGTGCGGAGATTATATGCTAGTTGACCTTTTTCTAAGATGCTTATGCTTTTATTGGTAAAATAGTTTTTGCTTTTCTTGCTGGTCTTGAATCTTATTTTAGGTGGGTCGAAAAGTGACGCCTGATCTGATTCTTTAGATCGGATATCCCTAATTTCGTCCAGAATTTCTTTCGAGGGCTGCTCTTCTATTTTTGCAGCTGCAAAAGAAAGAAAGCGCTCGGGTAAGTACATATAAAATTCTTTCTGGGTTTTCTCCTTGAACTCTTCAATTAGTTCTGGTCTCGGGCCTAATGTTTTCCCCTTGAACCTATGCCACCAGTCTTCTTTTCCATCATCTGTTACGAATATTATAGGTAGGTCGCTTTCTATAGATTTCTTTATAATAGCTTTCCAAATAATCAGATCGCCATAGGGGCGGCATCTAGCTTTTATTGACTCATCGGTGCCTTGTTTTTTAATGTCAGAATAGCCTGGTGGTACTTTTTCTTTATACCTATCCGCGCCTTCCTTTAATATTTCTTCTAATTCTTCGTTGCTAAATGCTTCTCCGATTTTCTCGTCATCGAATATTTCTGATATTTGAGTTTTGATATCGTCGGAGTTTATCCTGTTGCTGTGTGTGCCTTTATTTGTCTCTAGTTCTTCGCAAGCTTTGTCTAAGCTTAAGCTCACCTCTGTCATTGATTCGTTCGAGATGAAAGGATGCTGTCTTGAGTTTTCTAACTTGGTCTTTAGTTTCTTAATTTCTGATATTGCTTTTTCGTACTCTTCTTGTTGTTCGTAAATCACGTCCAGTCTATTTTCTAGATACTCAATTGCCACCCTGTGAGGTATCCAAATTCTGTCTTGAAAGTTCTGGAGCGTTTTAATGAAAAGGGTGCGTGTCTCATCTGAGTATCTGTAAAGGTTCAAAAGTATATTTGTGTCGAATACAAATATACATCTACTCCAGATGCTCTCATTGAGATCTGCATTTAGGAAGTGCCCTGGGAATTTGCCCTTCACGAGAAATCCTTTTTCAAGTTCATATGTCCACTAAATACGGGCATACCAGCGACTAGCTACTTTTTGGGTAATCGCTATCCCGCGTCGTGTTGGCTCAAGTTTCGGTTTGCCTCGTCGTAGTCCGGGCTGGTTTGGCCAGCCTCGGGCGCGATCTGGCCGCTTGCCAGCCATAGGGCGTATTGGGGGTAGATTTTCACCAGTACGTCTATCTCGTCTGCGCTTACTCGTACAGCGCCCTTGCTGACGTTTCTCCAGCGCTCGTAATCCCCACCTTGCTCGCTAGCCCGCTTGGGCCCCACCAGCTTGATCAGTGCGCGTGCTCTATCGGATGCGCTCGGCATATCGAATATTTTTTCCTGGGTAGCTATTGCCCCACCATAAAAGATGGGTAACAATCACTCCATGGGTAGTAGTTACCCATTTCGCTGGTTGGTTATCAATGCTGAACATAGTGGAACAAAGCAGATGGATAAGGAAGGTCTCGACTCCCAAAAGCTCCATGGCGCGCCGCCTTTGATGCCATGGCCGAAGTTCGCCGAGTGGATCGGCATGGCGGATGAACCCTTGGTAGTGCGCAGCTGGCTCGAACGCGGCTACCTGCCTTCGCAGAAGGTCGGCAAACGCACCATGGTCAACGTGGCCCTGCTGCATCAGCAGCTTCTTGAACAGGAATGGACGCTATGAAGAAGAAAGACGACAGCCTCGACCTCTGCAGCATCAAGACCTTCGCTGAAATGAGCGGTGTGTCCGTTGAGGAAGCCTGCGAGTGGGTCAACAACGGCACCGTGCCCAGCCTGCGACTGGCCGACTTTCGCATGGTCAACCTTGCCCGCCTGCGTGCGGATCTGACCAAGGGCAAAACGGAGTTCAACGCGGGGGACTACAGCCATGCCTAAGCACTCGCTGGCCCTGGATGCCGAAACGGCCATGGCCTTCCTTGGCAATACCGTACTAGTCGAACTCGCTTGGGACGATGAACCCGGCACCTACTGGCACTGCCTGCACGTGATTGGCGTAGTGCTGCCTGTCGAAGGCATCTGCGATCAGGGCTATTTCATTACCGTGCCGCTGAGCGGCATGCAGCACACCCTGGAAATCTACTTTCAGGATGTGGTCACTATTCGGGCGATACGGCACCGCGACCGGCAGGGTTCCGGCAACGTACTGGGCCGTATGACCCGACCTATTGGAGAGGGGTCAAGGGCCGCGCTCCCGGCTCGTCGGAACAGCTCCACCGTTCCGTCGAACGGAAGCACGGGCGCAGCGCACCCTTGAGGCCCTGCACCCATGATCAGCCTATCAACGGGAGAGTGGGGTAGCTTCACCACCCCGCGCTCCCGAGCCCTCGGCGGCAAGAGCGGGATGACAAGGGCAGCGCCCTTGGTGTCAATCATCCCCCCGGCCCGCACCCGCTCCCACGTCTTCTCCCTTCCCGAAGGCCCCGTCGCGCTTCTCCTGCCGCTGATCCTGCTGGTGGTGTGGGTAAGCCACCTGCCACCCGAGTGGCGCACCCCATCCTCTCTGTACACCCAGGAACAACGCTGCCCGATGAAGCGGGAGGGTAGTGCGCTCGTTCGCCTCGCCACCAATGAGCCTTGTCAGCGGCCCCATGGTAACTGGCTGATGGGAGTGGGTAGTTATGAGGGCTTCTGAGGATGGAGCGGCGTACGTCAAGCCGAGCGCGGCGGTGTGGTTGCGTGCGAGGCACGAGCGCGCGGGTGCGCCGCCGCGCAGGCGCTGACGTCCCTGTAACACGTCAGATAAACACAGTGAACATTCCGCATTAATCAGCATTAGGTAGATAGAAATGGCCAAAGCAAAAGACTTCATGCGTCTGGACATGCTCGCTCGCGAGGATGCCAGTGGGCGTCTGTTCATCGACCCGGGCACCACGGCCATGGTCGACCTGTCCCGCGTTCGTTTACTGCGTTGCGGGGTGGACACGGTTCGCCAGCTCTACCGGGGCATGATCCGCCCGGAAATCATGGCGCTGTTCGAGAAGCCGGGCACCATGGTGCAGTTCGCGGGCAGCACCTGGCACTCCGGGCGCGTCAGCAAGGACTCCGGTTACCAGTACAAGCTGCAGAACGCCGACCTGGGCATCATCCTGCTGGTGAAGAACTTCAACGCCAAGATCGACAGCATCGGCCCGCACCTGAAAATCGAAGTGTCGCCCCATGCCATCGACGCCCTGTCGCCTGAACGCCTGCAGCAGCGCCTGGATCTGTACGCCGCCGAAGTGCTGAGCCACTTGGAAATCAACCAGTGCGCCGTCCACCTCGCGCTAGACCTGCAGGGCTGGAAACCGCCTGTGGATCTGGTGGCCCGTATGCATTGCCGGGCACGCAACCAGCGCGATATCTCCGGTATCAACGAGATCAACTGGACGACCAAATCCAGCACCTACGGCCGCGGCGAAACCTTCATGTTCGGCTCTGCCAGTGGCGTACAGCTGGCGATCTACAACAAGACCGAACAAGCCCGCGCCACCGACAAACTCGACTACTGGGAAAGCGTGTGGAAGCGCCGCGACAGCTTCGACGCCCAGGACCCGGACAACTACGACCCTGACGCGGACGTATGGCGCGTAGAGCTGCGCTATCACCATTCGGTCATCCAGCAGTTCGCCAGCGGCTCGGTCGACCTGAAAACCAATGAGGTGATCGATACCAGCTCCTTTGCTGCCTTCGCCGGGCATCTGGACGGCCTGTGGCGCTATGGCTTGAGGCAATTCAAGCTGCTGGCCCGCCCTGGGTATTTTGAGCCCATCTGGACGCTGATCCGTGACGACATCCGCGTGGATCTGCCGGTGGACTCGCTGCTCGATGACACCGAATACAAGCGCTACTACAAGACCTCGCGCGGCTTCTCCGGCAAGAACGTGGAGCTGTTCCTGGGAAACTTCGTAAGCCTACTGGCAAGGGAGCAGGTGGGCGCAAAAAAGGCGTTTAAGACCCTTCAGCAATGGGACTGCTGGCCGGTCATCCGCGATCACTACGCCGCCAAGGACATGACCCAGGACGATCTCTACAAACACATCCGGGATCTGCTCACAGAGCGGCATGTGCGGTGGGGCAGGGCCGTCTGATGGCCATATTCCAATTGCCGGATGGCCGTTGGAAGGTCGACGTTGAACCCATCAAGGGCAAGCGCTTCCGCAAGACCTTCAAGAGCAAAACCGAAGCACAGCGGTTTGAAGCCACCTGCCGAACCAAGGTCGTCGATAACCGCGACTGGTCGCCCAGGCCCAAGGACAAACGCCGCCTCTCCGAGCTGGTTCAGCTCTGGTATGACCTGCATGGTGTGGCCCTGTCCGATGGCCTGCGCCGCTTCACCATCCTCAAGGCTGCAGCCACGTTCATGGGTGACCCTGTGGCCCATAAGGTCGATGGTGCGTTGATCGCTTCTGCGCGTGCCCGCTGGATCGCCAAGGGCGTGACCGGCAAGACGGCGAACAATCGCCTGGGCTACCTCAAGTCCGTCTACAACGAGCTGCACAAGCTCGACGTGATCGACTACCCGTGCCCGTTTACCCGTATCAAGCCGATCCGCCTGCAGGAACGCCCGCTGGCCTACCTGACCAAGCCCCAGATAACCGAGCTGCTCAACGCTCTGCGTGATCGCACGACCGGGCCGCATACCTACATGGTGGCGCTGATCTGCCTGTCTACCGGCGCTCGATGGGGTGAGGCTCAGGCGTTGACCCCTGACAGGATCGGCGCTGGGGTGATCACCTTCGCCAATACCAAGTCGAAGCGGGTAAGGGCCGTACCGGTGTCACCGTCCCTGGTGCAAGCCATCCAGGAACATTGGGCCCAGCACGGGCCGTTCACCAACTGCATGGGCGTGTTCCGCAAGGTGCTGCACCTGACCACCATCAACCCACCAAAAGGGCAGGCTAGTCACATACTGCGCCACACCTTCGCAGCTCACTTCATCATGGGCGGCGGACACATCGTCACGCTGAAAGAGATCCTGGGTCATGCCTCGTTGGCCATGACCATGCGCTATTCGCACTTGGCGCCTGAGCATCTGCACGACGCGATCAGGCTCGGCCCCATGGCTGACTTCGCACACTGAAATCAATTGAATGGAGGTGCGCCACTGGCGTACTATTTCGGCATGATCTTTATCGAGACTCCCGTCTTCACCAAACGCTTGAAAGAGCTACTGGCTGACGACAGCTACGCCTCATTTCAACGAGCCCTGGCAGAGCGGCCGGATATGGGCGATGTGATCGAAGGCACGGGCGGAATCCGCAAGGTGCGGGTGGCCTCAAGCGGCCATGGCAAACGGGGCGGCTCCAGGGTCATCTACTATCACTTCACGTCCGCTTCGCAGATTGCGCTGTTGCTGATCTACCCGAAGAACGAGAAGGATGATCTGTCAGCCGATGAGCGCAAAGTGCTCAAGCAAATTATCGAGCGGTGGAGGTAATCACCATGAGCAAGTTCTTCGACGACCTGCTGGAAAGCGTTCAGCAGATGGACGAGATTCACCGGGGCGAACGCCAGCCATCCAGGGAGTTCACCGTGGACGCCCTGCAGGTGAAAGAGATCCGCAAGGCCACTGGCCTTACGCAAGCCAAGTTCGCGGCCATGATCGATGTGCAGCTCGGCACCCTGCGTAATTGGGAACAAGGCCGCCGCGAACCGACTGGCCCGGCCAAGGCGTTGCTGCGTGCTATCCACAACGACCCCAAGCATGTCATCCAGGCGCTGTCCGTCTAGGTTTCGACACTTCATCGACACCCCAAAACGCCGCCCACAAAAAAGCCCTGTAAAAACAGGGCTTTAATGTTTCTGATTTGGAGCGGGCTAAGGGAATCGAACCCTCGTCATGAGCTTGGGAAGCTCAGGTAATGCCATTATACGAAGCCCGCTTGAGGGCGCCTTTATACCCGAATCCTTCCGCAAAATGAAGTCCGCGTTGCCTGCCGGTGTTCGGCTGGGCAACGTGGGCTGCTCTCTGCACGTCATACGGCCATGGCGTGCAGGCCGGGGTGGACGGTGAAGCGTTTGCTGGTGGTGTTGTGTTGCAGAAAACCCAGCAGGGCGTTCTGGGTCTGCAGCCAGGCGCCTTTGTGTTCCATGTCGATGAAGTGGCCGGCGTTGCTGACCGTGGCGAAGTGGCAGTCGTTGATGTGCTGGGCCATCAGCCGGGCATCGGCGGCGGAGGTGTATTCGTCATGCTCGCCATTGATGAACAGCAATGGGATGTCGATATCGCTCAGGCAATCGAGTTGGCAGTGAGCTTCCATACGCAGCACTTGCTGCACGTGAGCGTTCATCTGCCGGTATTCGTGGTTGCTCAGGCGGCTGATGTGCTTGTGGTTGTAGCGTTTGAACAGCGACGGCAAGTGCTTGCCGATGGTGTTGTTGACCAGGTGGCCGACCTTGTCGCCGTCCTCCTGATTGAGGCACACCAGGGCGCGGCCCAGGTAGTCGAGCATCGGTTCGTTGAGGATCGGTGAGAACGAGGCGAAGATGGCCTTTTCCAGGGTAGGCGGGCGCTTGGTGAGGGCGAGCATGGTGGCCACGCCGCCCCAGGAAAACGACATCACGTACTGGGCCTGGTAGTGGTCGATCAGGTCGAGCAGGATCGCCGCTTCGTCTTCCTTGCTGATGCAGTGGTCGTTGCGATTGTGCGCCCGCGACTGGCCGGCATAGGGCTGGTCGAAGAGCACCACGTTGAAGCGGGTGCCGAGGTATTTGACCGTTTGCGCGAACGAGGCGGTGGTCGCCAGCGAGCCGTTGACCAGGATGATGGTCTTCTGGGCCTGGGGGTTGGCGTGAAACTCCGTGTGTACCTTGTACGTCCTGTGCACATCGATGACAGCGATTGCTGGCTTCATATGTATTTCCTCCTGGCGCAAAAGATGAACGCGGCTGACGGCGAACCGTAAACCGGGCAAGTCGGATAGCTAGGAAAACGCCTGGACATGACAAAGCAATGTCAGGCTGGAGGATCTTGTGATTAGAGGGTTAACGCAGGTTTCAGGGCTGTAATGGAACGGCTTGAGCGCACGTTCTTCTCACCAGGCAGGAGCCCCTTTTGCGGGTGTTGCCCGGCCGCGCAGTGGCGGCCCGGTAGCGCCTGCTGCTATGGAGCGGCATGGCGTTACCTGTCTCGAGTTAAGCAGTGGCTCAAAGGGCTGGCAAGGCAGCTGAAAGGATTGCGCACGACCGCCTGTCGGCTCAGACGCTGGCGACTTCCGCGGCGGTGAGGGCACGGTACTGGCCGGGCGCCAGGTGCGGGTCGAGCACTATCTCGCCCATGCTCTCGCGGTGCAGTGCGACGACGCGGTTGCGAAAGTGGCCGAACATGCGCTTGACCTGATGGTAGCGCCCCTCGAACAGGGTCAGCCGGGCGTGGTGACTATCCAGCACCTCGAGCCCGGCGGGCAGGGTGGTGAGGTTCTCGAAGGCGAAGTACAGGCCGCGGGCGAAGACCTCGGCGTACTCGCCGGTGATCGGACGTTCGGTGGTGACGTGATAGACCTTGGGCTTGCGCTCTTGCGGCTGGGTGATGCGCCGCGACCAGCGCCCGTCATTGGTGATCAGCAGCAGGCCGCTGGTATTGAGGTCCAGGCGGCCGGCCAGGTGCAGCTCGTGCTTGTCCGGCTCGTCGAGCAGGTCTATCACGGTGCGGTGTTCGTCGTGTTCGGTGGCGCTGACCACGCCGACCGGTTTGTGCAGCATCCAGTAGCGCGCGCTGCGCCCGGCCTGCAGCAGTTCGTCGTCCAGCTCCACACGCTGGAAGTCGCGGATGTCGAAGCGCGGGTCAGAGATGACCTCGCCGTCCACACGCAGTCGACCGGCGCTGATCAGCTGGCGGCTGTCCTGGCGGCTGAAACGGGGGAAATTGCTGAGGAAACGATCCAGGCGCATGGTTCAGTCGGACCCGCCGTCTTGCTTGCTGGAGGCGGCTTCGCGCACGGCGCCCGCGCAGGCGGGGCAGAGGCAGGCGCGGTTCAAGGCTTCGGGCGGCAGATTCTGCAGCGCCTGCTGCTTGACCTCGACCTCGAAGCACCAGCAGTGCGTCACCTCGCTGCCGCTGGCGGCCTGGGCGCAGTTGTTGAGCTTGCCGCAGGCTGGGCACAGGTTGGTGTTCATTGGCTTTCTTCACACAGGCGGTTGCGCCCGGCCTGCTTGGCGCGATACAGGGCGCGGTCGGCACGTGCGATCAAGGCCTGCAGGTCGTCGCCGTCTTGCAGGGTGGCCAGGCCGATGCTGGTGGAAGTGTGCAGCGTCTGATCGGCGAAGTTGAAGGCGCTGGTAGCGGTCTGCTGGCGGATCTTCTCACCGAGCTGGCGAGCGGCGTCGAGCGGGGTGTCCTTGAGCAGCAGAATGAACTCTTCGCCGCCCCAGCGGCAGATGATGTCCGATTGGCGCAGGTTCTGCTGAAGGTGCCGGGCGAAGCCGCGCAGCACCGCATCGCCGGCGAGGTGGCCGTGGCTGTCATTGAGCAGCTTGAAACCATCGAGGTCGAAGAGTAGAGCGCACAGCGTGCTCTGGCTGCGCCGCGCTTCCTGAATGGCTTGATTGGCCAGCAGCTCGAAGCCGCGTCGGTTGGGCAGCTCGGTCAGCGAGTCGGTCGTTGCCAGTGCGGTGATGCGCGCCTGATAGCGGCGCAATACCAGGGTGACCAATACCAGCACGAGCAGGGTGACCACGCCGCAGATCAACAGATTGATGTACAGCGACTGACGGATGCCGGCCACGGCGCCTGTTTCGTGCTTGTCGACTAACAGGTACCAGTCCAGTTCGGGAATGAAGCGCACGTTGAGGAAGTGGCCGCGGCCATGCTCTTGATAGAAGAAGTTGCCGCTCTTGGGATGGGGCAGTTTGCTGTGTAGCTCCTCGAGGCCCTCGACGTCGCTCAGCTGGTCGCCAATGCGTGCGCCCATGGGGCCGCCGCCGGCACCGGTGAGCACGATGCGTCCGGTGGTGTCGACGAAGTACACGCTGCGGTCGTAGCGGCGCTGATATTGGTCGATCAACTGCACCACGGCGTCCACCGTCAGGCCAACGCCGGCGGCACCGATGAAGCGGTGCTCGTAGTCGAACACCTTGTAGTTGATGAACACTGTCATCCGGTCGCCGTTGGCCATGTCGATATCGACATTGATCTCGTAGGGCTCCTCCTGATCGCGCAGACGGTAGTACCAGACGTCGCGCTCGGCCTGCTGGTCGATTTTTTTCAGCACGCCTTTGGCCTGGTAGTAGGTCTTGCTCTGCTCGGAGACGAAGAAGCTGGTGACTGCACCGTAGTGGCTCTGCACTTCCTGCAGATAGCGGATCATGGGTTCGGTGTTCTGCTCGCCGCCGATCACCCAGTCACGCAGAAAGGTGTCGCGGGACATCATCGAGGAGATGAGGATGGGGCGCACCAGGTCCTTCTGGATTTCCGAGTAGACGTTGTCCGAGGTCAGCGGTAGTTCGGTGTTGACGATGCTGTCGCGGATGGAGTCCAGCGCTGCGTAATAGCTGGCCAGCGAGGTGGCGACAAAACCGCAGGCGAGCAGGACCAGCAGAATGAACACCAGCGAGCGAGGGCTGGCAGCTTTGGCGGATTGTGATGGCATCGTGCTGGCTTCTGTATAGATGGCCGCAATGCTAGGTGGGCAAAAGGCAGTGTGCAAGCCGGGCCGTGTGAAGCACTTGCTTCACACGGCCCGGCCGGTGGCCGAGGGGCTTACGCCTGTTCAATAACCGCCACGCGTTGGCCGGCACGCACCGCGGCGCCTGGTTGCACGCGCACCTCGCGCACGATACCGGCTACCGGGGCGGTGATCGGGATTTCCATCTTCATGGATTCCAGAATCACCAGCACGTCGCCGGCTTCCACCGCTGCGCCTGCCTCGACCTGCACCTGCCAGAGGTTGCCGGCGATGTGGCTGTCGACGCTGCACTGACCGGCTTCGAGCGGTGCATCCTCGGTGACTTCGACCACGCCTTCGTCGCTCTCGAAATGCGCCTGGCCGGAGTCGATCCAGCGTTGGCGTTCGGCGGCGAAGGCGGTGCGCTGCTGATCGCGGAAGGCGGCGATGCCGTCGGCTTCGTCGGCGAGGAACTGCTGGTAGTCGGCCAGGGCCAGCTCGCTCTCCTCGATGCGCAGCTCGAAGCGGCCCAGGGGGAAGTCGCGGCGGATGCGCAGCAGCTCGTCGGCACTGACCGGGTAGAAACGAATCTGGTCGAAGAAGCGCAGCAGCCAGGGCTTGCCGCCGAAAGCCTCGACCGCGCGATAGCGGTTCCACATCTGCAGGGTGCGGCCGACGAACTGGTAACCGCCGGGGCCTTCCATGCCGTACACGCACATGTAGGCGCCCCCGATGCCCACCGAGTTTTCAGCGGTCCAAGTGCGCGCCGGGTTGTATTTGGTGGTGACCAGGCGGTGGCGCGGGTCCAGCGGGGTGGCCACCGGTGCGCCGAGGTAGACGTCGCCCAGGCCCATCACCAGGTAGCTGGCGTCAAACACGGTGCGGTAGACCTCGTCGAGGTTTTCCAGATCGTTGATGCGGCGGATGAACTCCAGGTTGCTCGGGCACCAGGGTGCGTCCTTGCGCACGGTGGTCATGTACTTGTCGATCGCCAATTGGCAGGCCGGGTCATCCCAGGACAGCGGCAGGTGGACGATGCGTGACGGCACTTTCAAGTCGCGTGCGGCGCACACCGCGTCCCATTCGCCGGCGACGATAGCCAGCAGCGTTTCCAGTGCCAGGGTCTCCGGTTGGTAATGCACTTGCAGCGAGCGGATGCCGGGCGTCAGGTCGATCACGCCGTCGAGTCGCTTGGCTTCGAGTGCCTGCATCAGTGCATGGCCGCGGAAACGCAGCACCAGGTCGAGCTCTGGCTGGCCGATTTCCAGCAGCAGGTGGGTGTCGCCAGAGAGACGCGCGACCAGGCGGGTGTCGTCCTGGCCGATATCCAGCACGATGGGGCTTTGTAGTTCGGATGCCTTTGTGGGAGCGGATTTATCCGCGATATGGGTGTCGCCTGCATCGCGGCTAAAGCGGAGCGCCGCCCGGCCGCTCCCACCATTATCTTGTGCCAACTCCCGCGCCGTGGCGATATCCACCGCCACGAAGCGTACCTTGTCGCCAGCCTTGAGCTGGCCGAGCTGCCACAGGTCGGCCTCGATGATGGTCACCGGGCACACGAAGCCGCCCAGGCTCGGGCCGTCCGGGCCGAGGATCACCGGCATGTCGCCGGTGAAATCCACCGCGCCGATGGCATAAGGGTTGTCGTGAATATTGGACGGATGCAGGCCGGCCTCGCCGCCGCTCTCGCGCACCCACTCGGGTTTCGGCCCGATCAGGCGCACGCCGGTGCGGCTGGAGTTGAAGTGCACCTCCCAGGCGGTGGCGAAGAAGGTGTCGATATAGGCGGGCGTGAAGTACTCCGGCGCGCCATGGGGCCCGTAGATCACGCGGATCTCGCGCACGGCGGGCAGCGCGGGGCACAGCTCGGCCGGCAGTTGCGTGCCTGCCTGACGATCCACCAAGGCCGGGATGTGCAGCACGTCGCCGGCACGCAGGGCGCGGCCGCCGTGGCCACCGAACTGGCCGAGGGTGAAGGTGCTCTTGCTGCCCAGATAATCCGGTACCTGGATGCCGCCGCGAATGCTCAGATAGCTGCGCGCGCCGCTACCGGCGATGGTGCCGAGGGAGAGGGTGCTGCCCGCTGCGATCAGCAGCGCGGTGTTCATCGGCTGGGCGATGCCATCGATGCTCAGGGGAATCTCGGCACCGGTCACGGCGATCACCGCGTCGGTGTTGAAGCGCAGTAGTGGGCCGCTCATGGTGATTTCCAGCGCGGCGGCGCCTTCTTCGTTGCCGAGCACACGATTGCCCAGGCGCAGTGCGCGGCTGTCCATCGGCCCGGACGGTGGCACGCCCACGGCCCAGTAGCCAATGCGGCCGGGGAAGTCCTGCACGGTGGTCTGGGTGCCGGAGCTGAGTACCTCGAATGTGGTGGCCTGGTAGACCAGGTTTTCCAGGCTGCGTGTCCAGGGCGAGCCGCTGGCGAAGGGCTCGTCACTGAGGATCTGGCGCAGGTAGTCGCGGTTGCATTCCACGCCATAGAGCACCGAGTCGGCCAGGGCTTTATCGAGGGCAGCGCTGGCCTGCTCACGGCTTGGCTGCCAGGTGATCAGCTTGGCGATCATCGGGTCGAAGTAGGGTGGAATCTCGCAGCCGGCTTCGACCCAGGTATCGATGCGCAGGGCTTTGCCGTCGGCTTCGGGAAACTGCACGGCGGTGAGCAGGCCGGGGCTGGGCTGGAAATCGCGGCCCGGGTCTTCAGCGTACAGGCGTGCCTGGATGGCATGGCCGGATGGCTTGAGTGCTTTGGCCAGTTCGCCGAGCGGCGGTAGATCGCCGGCCGCCAGCTCGATCATCCAGCGCACCAGGTCGACGCCCCATACCTGTTCGGTGACACCGTGCTCGACCTGTAGGCGGGTGTTAACTTCCAGGAAGTAGAAGCGCTCCGCCTCGCTGTCGTAAACGAATTCGACGGTGCCGGCACTGCGGTAGCTGACCGCCTTGGCCAGCTTGATCGCCGCGGCGCACAGCTCATTGGCCATGCCCACGGGCAGGTTGGGGGCCGGGGTTTCTTCCAGCACCTTCTGGTTGCGGCGCTGCACCGAGCAGTCGCGCACGCCGAGGGCGATCACCTCGCCCTGGCCATCACCGAACACCTGCACTTCCAGGTGGCGGGCGCGCTGGATGTACTTTTCGATGAACACGCCGCTGTCGCTGAAGTTGTTCTGGCCCAGGCGCTTGACCGCCTCGAAGGCGTCGCAGAGCTCGGCCGCCGAACGGCAGACGCGCATGCCGATTCCGCCGCCGCCGGCGGTGCTCTTGAGCATCACCGGATAGCCGACCTGCTCACCGGCGACCAGGGCGGCGTCGAGGTTTTCCAGCAACTCGGTGCCTTCGAGCATCGGCACGCCGTACTGTTTGGCCAGGGCGCGGGCGGTGTGCTTGAGGCCGAACACGCGCAGTTGCTCGGGTGTCGGGCCGACGAAGGCGATACCAGCGGCTTCGCAGGCTTCGGCGAAGGCGGCGTTTTCGGAAAGAAAGCCGTAGCCGGGGTGAATGGCTTTGGCGCCAGTCTGCCGGGCGACAGCGAGAATCTTGTCGACCACCAGATAGGTCTGCGCGGCCGGGCCTTCGCCGAGGGAGAAGGCCTCGTCGGCCTGTTGGATGTGCAGGCTGGCCACGTCGGCTTCGGAGTAAACGGCAACCCCCATGACGTCGAGCTCACGTAGGGTACGCAAGATGCGACAGGCGATAGCGCCACGGTTGGCGATCAGCAGTTTTTCAAACATTCGAGGAACCCTCGAAGGAGGCGGGCCGTCCCGCCGGTATTCGGTCTGCACCACGGCCGTCCGTGGTTGCTTTGTTCGAGTAACGAGGTGTCTTTCGTTGGGTTGCGTAGGTGAAATCCGCGAGTGCATTGATGGGTTTCACCTACGCGGCCCGACCCACCCTACGTGTCGCGGTTTTGCCGGGGATCGGTGCTCAGGCATTGCCCCGAGCGGCTCTGGCAGATCAGCAGCAGGAAGCGGCGCAGGCGCTGGCTCAGTTCCATACCAGTACCTCGGCAGGGGTCGGGTTCCAGCCGTTGCAGGGGTTGTTGAGTTGCGGGCAGTTGGAGATCAGCACGATCACATCGGTTTCGGCGCGCAGTTCGACGTACTTGCCTGGCGCGGAGATGCCGTCCTCGAAGGTCAGGCCGCCTTCCGGTGTGACCGGCACGTTCATGAAGAAGTTGATGTTGGCGCCGATGTCGCGTTTTTCCAGGCGGCCGTCGTGCAGGCTGGCGCGCAGGAAGTTGTCGCGGCAGCTGTGCATATAGCGCTTATCGAGTGCATATCTGACGGTGTTGCTTTCCTGGGCGCAGGCGCCGCCCAAGGTGTCGTGGCGGCCGCAGGTGTCGGCGACGATGGTCAGCAGGGGTTTGCCGAGGTTGGAGTAGAGCACCGTGCCGGTGGTCAGGTAGACGTTGTTCTGCTTGCGCAGGGTGCGCTGCGGGTCGAAGCGCTCGCGCGGGTTTCTGGCGGCGAAGAACAGCGTGTCGATGGCTTGGTTGCCTTCCAGGTCGTGCAGGCGCAGGGTTTGTCCGGCCTTGACCTCGAACAGGTAAGGCTCGCCCGCCGGGATGGTGTGGCGCAAGGCAGCGGTTTCGGGATGCAGGTTGCTTGCGGTCAGGCTCATGTCGGCACCCTCAGATGTACTGGCGTTCGGTGTTGTGAAAGGCGCGGCCGTTTTCCGGGCGCGAGGTGCGGCACAGCACACTGATGCCGTCGCTCTCAACCTTGCTCCAGGCGAGCTGCACCGGCTTGGGCGCGTACTGCGGGTTGGGGTCCATCGGGTGCTGCAGGGCGGTGAGCACCACTAGGATGTCCATCGGTGCGTACAGCTCGACGTAGTCACCGGCCTGGCTGTTGCCGAGCTGGAACTGGAAGGCACCATTGGCATCGACGTCCACGCGGCTGAATAGATTGAGGTTCATCAACAGGTCTTGCAGGTTGAGATTCCACTTGCCCATTTCCACCAGCAGGTTGTCGGTGCCGTTGCGGAAGAAGCCGTTGCGCAGTTCCTGGTAGCGGCCCTGGCCGTACTTCTCAGCGACTTCCTCGGCGTTCAGCACGCCGCCGAAACTGTCGTGCCAGCCGCAGGTGTCGCTAGTGATCGCCGCCAGCACCTTGCCCATGTCCGAATACAGGCAGTGGCCGGCGGTGAGCTTGGCGGTGTGCTGGCCCTTGAGAGTATCGGGCAGGTTCAGGCGCTCGCTTTTCTCGGCCGCGTTGAACAGCAGCAGGCTGACGTTGCCGCCGCCCTCGATATCGGTGAGGCGCAGCAGCTGGCCGCGCTTGAGCACGAAGGAGGTGTGGCCACCGCCGGGGACGGTTTCCTCATAGAGGGTGGGGCGCAGGGTGAGGGCAGTTGTCATGGGTACCTCGGATAAACAGGTGTGCGTCGGGCTCTGCGTGGAGCCCGATGGAGATTTCTCGTGGGCTCAGAGCTTGCCGTCGACGGCCATCTGCACGTAGGTGGGGTCGAAGCGCAGCTTGATGTTGGCCTTGTCGCCGGTGGTCACGTCATGGGCGAAGGTCATGCCGATGGCATCGGGGCTGCTGGCGCCTTCACCGAGAATGCCGTGCTCGAAGCTGAAGCTGGCGACCTTGCCCATGGTTTCCGGGAGGGCCGGGCTGGTCACGAAGTCCAGGGTCTCTTTCGGCGTGTAGAACAGCTTGGTGGTCGCCAGTTGCGACTTGTAGCCGGCCAGATTGGTGCCGGAAGCCTTGGCCATCTCGGTCAGGGCATCAGTGGCTGCCGGCGTGCCGGATTGCATCAGCTCGAGAATTTCGAACCAGGCGCCGACCAGGGCCTTGCCAAGGGCTGGGTTGTCTTTGAGGGTCTGGGTGTTGACGACCATCATGTCGAGGATCTCACCGGGGATCTTCGAGGAGTCGAATACTTCGGTGCTGCCCGGCTGGGCCTTGATCTCGGCGAGCATCGGGTTCCAGGTGGCCGCGGCTTCTACACTGGGCGTGGCGTAGGCGCTGATGATGTCGGCGTCGGAGGTGTTCACCACCGTCACGTCGCGCTCGCTCATGCCGGCGGTTTCCAGGGCGCGGGCGAGGAAGTAGTGGGAGACCGACAGCTCGACCAGGTTGACTGGCATGCCTTTGATGTCCGCCAGGGTCTTGCCTTCGCCCTTGATCAGCAGGCCGTCGTTGCCGTTGGAGTAGTCGCCGACGATCAGCGCGGTGGAATCCACGCCGCCAGCGGCAGGAATGGTCAGGGCGTCCATGTTGGTCATGGTGCAGCCGTCGAACTGGCCGGCGCTGTACTGGTTGATCGACTCGACGTAGTCGTTGAGCTGCACCACATCGATATTGATGCCGTACTTCTTGGCCCACTTGTCGATGATGCCGGAGGTGCTGGCATAGCCCCAGGGCATCCAGCCGGCATAAAGCGTCCAGCAGACGCTGAAGCTGTCTTTTTTCTCGGCGTGTGCGGAGAAGCTCAGTAGGGCGGCGAGACCTGCGGTCGCGAGAATCAGCAGACGGTTCTTGCGCATTGGAACCTCCAGTCGTGGTTGGGTGCGGGCAGGAGTCGCAGCACATTCCGAATCACTTCGAAAGGCGCGTTCTCCCGGGCTTTTATCCCGCCGTGTAACCTCGCTGGAGGTCGATAACTCTCGGACCAGTCATCCGCTTACGCGGATCGGAACCCTAGTCATCCATTTCGCAAATTGTGGTGCCGCAACGGCGGGACATCCCGCTTGGAACCTGCACACCCGTAGCAAAGCGAATTGCGTGCCAGCCCGCTGGCGCCCCAGTGCTCGGGTATTGGCGCCGTTTTTGTCCGTTGCTGTGCTGCTTCATGGGGCTTGGTGGGTGGGTGTCGCACCGTAAGAGGGCGAATCACGGGGCGCGGCTGGATGATTGGCGGCGTGGCGCTGGCATGGAAATCGCTACCGATCCGCTTGCAGGGGTGGCCTTGCGGCTGCCCTCGGGACGACCCGACCCGCTGCTCGTCTGGACGACCAGGTAACTCACTTGTTCAAGGGAGCTTGCCATGGCGCATACCCATTTCACCTCCATTCCGGTGATCGACGTTTCCAGGCTTTACGCCGAGGATCTGGCCGAACGCCAGCGTGTCGCTGACGAGCTGGGGCGAGCGGCGCGTGACGTCGGTTTTTTGCAGATCACCGGGCACGGTATTTCCGCTGAGCTGCGCGACGGGCTGATCCGCCAGGCCCGCCGCTTCTTCGCCCGCCCGCTGAACCAGAAGATGCGTTTTTATATCGGCCAGTCGAGCAACCACAGCGGCTACGTGCCGGAGGGCGAGGAGCAGTTCGCCGGCGGCAGCAAGGATCTCAAGGAAGCCTACGACGTCAATTACGATTACACCGAGGCGCCTCAGGTCTATCCGCTGCTGGGACCAACGCAGTGGCCGGACTCGGCGGACTTCAAACGCGAGGTCGGCGCCTACTATCGGGCGGCGCTGGCCCTGGGTGACACGCTGTTTCGCGGCTTCGCCCTGGCGTTGGGGCTTGCCGAAGACACCTTCGCCGGCATCACCCGGCAGCCCACCAGCCAGTTACGGATGATTCATTACCCGCTCGACCCGGATCCGGTGGCCGACCGCCCCGGTATCGGTGCGCACACCGACTACGAGTGTTTCACCATTCTGCTGCCCACCGCCGAGGGCCTGCAGGTACTCAATGGCGACGGCCAGTGGATCGACGTGCCACTGGTGGAGGACGCCTTCGTGATCAACATCGGCGACATGCTCGAGGTACTCAGCAACGGCCATTTCGTCGCCACCTCGCACCGCGTGCGCAAGGTCAGCGAGGAGCGCTTCGCCTTCCCGTTGTTCTGTGCCTGCGACTATCCGACCCGCATCGCGCCGATTGCCGGCCTGCCGCCGCGCGGCGAGCGTGTGTACACGCCTGTGAGCTGTGGTGATCACCTGTTCGCGCAGACGGCGCAGACCTTCCGCTATCTGCGTGAGCGTCTGGAGGACGGTTCGTTGCAACTGCCGGATGGTGCGGCGGGGTTGTCCAGCTTCGGCCAAGGCCGCCAGGAAGTGACGGCATGAACCTGCTGGAACTGACTGCACGTTACCCGCAGCGTGCCGAGGGCGGCGTGCCAGACTGGATGCTCGGGCACTTTCGCCGGCGTACCATCAGTTTCGCCGACGGCCGCAGCGATGAGCGTACCCAGGTGCATTGGCTGCAAAGCCGCACCTTCACCATCGATCTGCGCCTGCCGGACGCGCCCGCGCTGCCCATGCGTGCCTGGCAGGACTACACCGTCGCCGAGCTGCGCCAACTTGCCAACCACGAGGGCTGGGTGGCCGACAGTCTCTGGGAGAACGGCTACCTGAGCTGGCACGGCGGCGTGAGCCTGCAACTGCACAACCGCTGGCCGGAGCCGGCGCAGTTGCAACGCATCGGCAACTGCATGATCGAGTTCGGTATCAGCGGCGCCTATGTCGAGGACTGGCGCCTGCAAGCCAGCAGCGGGCCACTCATCGGCCTGCGTTTGCTGGAGGAGTGCGACGCCGAAACCGGCGAAGTGCTGCAGCACGGTGGCGGCTTGATTCTCTGCGGCGAGCAGCTTGGCTGGGTGCAGGGGCGGGCGGTAGAGCCGTTAGAACCGGGGCTGCAACTGCGCGAACGGGTTGAGCAAGCGCAAGGTGATGGGGAGGCGTTGGCGCTGCTATTGGGCTGCGAAACCTCGCTAGCGTATGCCGACGAACAGGGGCGTTATAAGGTGGCGCTGTCCACCCAGCCGGCGCGGGTGGGGCAGAGCGTTGCGCTGGACGGCTTTGATATTCCGGTGGCGGGGCGTGTCTGCCAGCATCTGCTGCGGGCGGACGGCCGCGCGGTGGTGCGCACCTTCGTCATCGATACCCTGGAGCCGGATTGGCGCGCTGACCTCACCACACCATCCACCGTGGATGCGCAGCGGTGGTTCGCCGCCGAGCGCGAAACCCTGTCGCGGTATCTGCAGGTGCTGAGTTAGGCCGCTAGCCGCGTCCGCTTAAAGGCTCGCCGCTGAAGCGCCTCCCACAGTCGTGTGGCCCTACGCGATGCGTGGGAGGGGCTTTAGCCTCGATGCTTTGACCTTGTGGTCAGCCTGCGGCGATGCGCGCGGTCAGCTCGCCGGGTCGCGGTGACTCTGCCTTGCGGGCCTCGTTGAGCGGAATGTCGTAGGTGATGCGGGCCCCAAAGGCATTCGGCGCGTGCGGGTCGACGCGGGTCTTGTCGAACACCATCAGACGGGTGCCGAGGCTGAAGCCTTCGGACAGGTCATGGGTGACCATGAACACGGTCAGGCCGGTCTCGCGCCACAGTTCGAGCAGTAGGGCATGCATGTCCTTGCGGATGCCGGGGTCCAGCGCGCCGAAGGGCTCGTCGAGCAACAGCACGCGCGGCTTCATGATCAGTGCCTGGGCAATCGCCAGGCGCTGCTGCATGCCGCCGGAGAGCTGGCTGGGGTATTTGTCCAGGGCATGGCCGAGACCGACTTTTTTCAACAGCTCGGCAGCTTGCTCGCGGGCGGCGCGCTTGGCACTGCCGAACAGCCGGCCGAGCAGGGCGGAGCGCGGCAGCTCCAGGCCGATGGCGACGTTATCCAGCACGCTCAGGTGCGGGAATACCGAGTAGCGTTGGAACACCACGCCGCGGCTGGCGTCCGGCTCTCCAGCCAACGGTTTGCCGTCCAGCAGGATCTCGCCCTTGCTGGGGCGTTCCTGGCCCAGCAGCAGGCGCAGAAAGGTCGACTTGCCACAGCCGGAAGCGCCGACCAGGGTGCAGAACTCGCCTTCGGTGATGGACAGGTTGAGGCGTTCCAGGACGGTCTGGTCGCCATACTGCTGCCAAACGTTCCTGACCTCGATGAAAGCGCCTGCTGCGCCGGTTTTGTTATTGCTCATGCCTTGGCCCCCTCGTACCAGGGAAAGCACAGCCGGGTGAGCTGGCGTAGGCCCAGGTCCATCGACCAGGCGAGCAGGGTGATCCACACCACGTAGGGCAGGATCACGTCCATGGCCATGTAGCGACGAACCAGAAAGATGCGGTAGCCCAGGCCGTCGGTGCTGGCGATGGCTTCGGCGGCAATCAGGAATAGCCAGGCCGAGCCCAGCACCAGGCGCAGGGCGATCAGCAGGCGCGGTAGCAACTGCGGCAGCACCACCCGCAGGATCAATGTCCAGGTGCTGGCGCCAAGGGTCTGGGCCTTGATCAGCAGCTCCTGGGGGATTTCCCGGGCGCGCTGCTCCAGATCACGGGCGAGGATCGGCGTGATGCCGATGACGATCAGCATTACCTTGGACAGCTCTCCCAGGCCGAAAACGATGAACAGGATCGGCAGGATGGCCAGCGGCGGCACCATCGACAGCACGGTGAGTAGCGGCGACAGCGGCGCGCCGAGCAGCGGTAGGATGCCGGCGGCGATGCCCAGGCACAGGCCGACCACGGCGGCGATGCCGATGCCGGTAGCCAGGCGCGTGAGGCTGGAGGTGGTGTCCTGCCAGAAAGCGTATTCGCCGGTGCGCTTGTCTTCGGTAAAGGCCAGGCGGTCAACGGCGGCGACCATCTGGCTGGCGCTGGGCAGCAGCTTGTCATTGGGGTTTTCGGCCAGGCGCTGCGCCGAGCCAGTGAAATAGGCGAACAGCAGCAGGGCGAAGGGCAGTAACACCAGCAGCAGGCGGCCAGCCCGGTCGGGATGTCGGTTGATCAGGCGCATGGCGATCTCGTTACAGGAGTTGGAAGTGCAAGGCGGCGGTCCGGTCCAGCCTACAACCTGGGCAGGTGGATGCTGGTCGTCTGCTGAAGATGGAGGCTGCCACGAGATCCGCGGCGAGAACGGAGAAGCGATGGGGCGTGGGCATAGGACCTCCAGTTCGAGAAAGTGCGGGCAGGAGGGCGCGGCATGTCCCATGGCTGGGGCGCGTTCTCCCGGGCTTTTGTCCCGCCGTGTAACCTCCTCGGAGGTCGCCAACTCTCGGACCAGTCGTTCGCCTATCTCTGGCGAACCGGAACCCTAGTCGGCTATTGCAAATTGTGATGCCGCAGTCCTGGCCAAGGCCGAGGACATTCCTGCACATCTGTTACAAAGCGAGGATCATGCCAGACGCTGAAAAGCACCGCGGCAGCGCACTGGCTGGCGTCGTATGGAAAATAGGTGCGCCGTGCTGGTGCGTGAATATTGACGTGTGCGCACTTTCAGCGCGTCGAATACTCATGGCGCCGCTGAAATGATTTGTAGCGACTGAGCGACGAGTGGAACGGATTCGGCAATGTCGAGGTTGTCTGATGGGCTGGGGATATCCCCGGCATCGGCAGCCGCCGATGCGCTATTCGCGGTCGAAGGAGGCCGCCTATGATTCGCAAATCCATGCTCATCGCGTTGTTGGGTTTTTCGCTGGCTGGCTGCGCTGTGTATGGCGATAGCCGTTATGGCAACCGCTATTACGAACGTCAGTATTACCCGGGCGCCTATGTGGAACGCACCGAGGTCTATGGCGCACCCAGGGTTTACGTCTACGAGGACCGCCGCTACCCACCGCCGGTTTACTACGTACCGGCGCCCCCCAGGCACTACGCGCCGCCCCCACCACCGCCTCGGTACTACAGCACACCGGCCTACGACCCGCGTTATTACGGCCGTCACGACCGCAATCGTCCTGACTACCGTCCGGCACCGCCGCCGGGTTGGGAGGGGCAGCGTTATCACTACCAGCAACAGCAGCGGCCGCGCCCGTCCCCCCCGCAATGGCAGCCGCGCGAGGCGCCTCAGCGTATCCAGGGCATGCCCATGCGCGAGCGCTGACAGCCCCACCGATGCGCACCCCGGTGCGCATCGGCACGTTCGTCGCCTGTAGTGGCATCTAGCAATTGTTTTTTAGCCTTATGCACCGCACCATGATGGCGTTGCCTGTCTGGAAGCATGGTCGTGCCCATCGGCGGTTCTGGCGTTCTCTCACTTCGTTCTCGCTGGCCTGTGCTGGTGGCGTGGCTGCTCGCCCTGTCGCTGGTGGCGGGCGGGCTGCAGGCGCAGTGGGACTTCCAGCGTATTGCCGCCCGCGCCGAAAAACTCTACGGCCCGCTGGGCGCCGGTAAACCGCGTATCGATGCCTGGCAGCGCCTGCTCGACGAGCAGCGCAATGCTCCCGAGGCCGACCAGCTCAAGGCTGTGAACCGCTTCTTCAATCTGCAACTGCGTTTTCGTGATGACTAGGAAATCTGGGGTGTTGCCGACTACTGGGCGACGCCTGTCGAGGCGCTGATGCGCGGCGCGGCCGATTGTGAAGACTACGCCATCGCCAAGTATTTCAGCCTGCGCGAGCTGGGCGTGCCGCCTGAAAAGCTGCGCATCACCTACGTAAAAGCCGTGCGCCTTAACCAGGCGCACATGGTGTTGACCTATTACCCGACCCCCACCTCGGTACCGCTGGTACTGGATAACCTGATCGATGCCATCGAACCGGCGACCGAACGCCGGGATCTGGTGCCCGTGTATGCCTTCAACGCCGAAGGGCTGTGGGTGCCCGGGCCGGCAGGCGGCAAGCAGGTGGGAGACAGCAAGCGCCTTTCGCGCTGGCAGGATTTGTTGAAGAAAATGCGCGCTGAAGGGTTTCCTTAAGGCGTAGCGAGGAGTTGTGCATGTCACTGTTCAAGCAGTTGTGTGTCGCCATCTGCGTGCTGATGCTGGTGAGTTTCGCCGGCAGCGTCGTGGTCAACGTGGAGAGCTCGCGCGAGCAGCAGGTCAACCAGTTGCGCTCCCACGCGCAGGACGCCGCCACGGCGCTGGGCTTGTCGCTTGGCTCGCACCTGGACGACCCGGCGATGCTGGAACTGATGGTCAGCTCGATCTTCGACAGCGGCTATTTCGAGAGCATCCGCGTGATCAGCCCCGACGACAAGGTGCTGGTCGAGCGTTCCGGCCCGAGCCTGGGGCGCGGCGCGCCGCAGTGGTTCGCCGATCTGGTAGACCTGGCGCCGGCCCAGGGCGACGCCATCGTCAGTGACGGCTGGAGCCAGGCAGCCCATGTCGAAGTGGTCAGCCATCCGTATTTCGCCATCGCCAAGCTGTGGCAGACCGCCTACGCCACCTTCCTGTGGCTCGCGCTGATCAGCCTGCTGTGCATTGGCCTGGGGGTGCTGCTGCTCAAGCGGCAGCTACGCCCGCTGGAGTATATGGTCGAGCAGTCCAACGCCATCGCCCGCCGCGAGTTTCTCAGTGCCTCCAAGCTGCCACGCACGCCGGAGTTTCGCCGGGTGGTGGCCGCCATGAACCAGATGGTGGAAAAGCTCAAAACACTGTTCGACGAGGAAGCCTCGCGCAGCGAGAAACTGCACGCCGAAGCCTACCAGGACAGCCTTACCGGGCTGGCCAACCGTCGCTATTTCGACCTCGACCTGGAGGCCCGCCTGACAGGTGAAGAGCGGGCCAGCAGCGGTGTGCTGATGCTGCTGCGGGTTAATGACCTGGCCGGGCTGAACCAGCGTATTGGCGGACAGCGCACCGACCAACTGCTCAAAGCTGTGGCCGAACAACTACAGCAGGTCAGCCAGGGGCGTTTCCTGCTGGCGCGTAACCGCGGTGGTGAATTCGCCTTGCTGGCTGCCGGTGTCGACCGGCAGGAAGCCGAGCAACTGGCCGAGCAACTGAGCAACGCCTTGCTGTCGCTGCAGCAGACCGGAGCCAGCGACTGCTCACCCGTGGCGCATATCGGTATCACCAGTTTCGCACCAGGGGCGAGCAGCAGCGAGCTCTATAGCGCACTTGATGCCGCACTGGCTGAAGCCGTCAGCAATAGCCACAGCCAATGGGCGTTCGTCGAGCATCGCCCGCAAGCCGCTGCCCCCGGCGAGCGCAACGACTGGCACCGCCTGTTGGACAGCGCACTACTGGAGGGGCGTTTCCTGCAGTACGCGCAGCCGGTGGTCAATGCTGCCGAGCCGACTCAGGTGTTACACAACAAGGTACTGGCGCGTTTGCTCGATGAGCGCGGCGAAACCATTCCCGCCGGCCAGTTTCTGCCGTGGCTGGAGCGCTTTGGTTGGACCGCACGTCTGGATCTGGTGATGCTTGACGCCTTGCTGGCGCAGCTCGCCAGTCACGACGGCAAGCTGGCGCTGAGCCTGTCCGGCAGCAGCGTGCGTGACGCACGGGTGCTGGAGCAGATCTACGAACGGCTACGCCTGCATCCGGCAGTCGCTGGCCGTCTGATTCTGGAACTGGACGAAGGCCAACTGCCCGGACCTGCCGAGCTTGAGACGATCACCCGCAAGCTGCGCAGCCTGGGTGTCGAGCTGGGTCTGCAGCATTTCGGTGGGCGCTTCAGCATGATCGGTAACCTGGCCAAACTCGGCCTGGCTTACCTGAAGGTCGATGGCAGCTTTATTCGCGGCATCGATCAGGAAGGCGACAAGCGCCTGTTTATCGAGGCCATGCAGCGGGCGGCCAACAGCATCGATCTGCCGTTGATCGCCGAGCGGGTGGAAACCCGTGGGGAGTGGCAAGTACTGCAGGAAATGGGCGTCAGCGGGGTGCAGGGGCGCCTGTTCAGCGAGCCGGCGGCATGGGCCTGATCAGATCAGGCCGCGCTCTTCGTCGTTGATCAAACGGTTCATGCCGCCGAGAGCGTCACGCGCTCGGCTGCGGCCCATCAACTTGCTCTGGGCCGCCTCCGGCAGGTCGGTGATGCGCACCACGCCTTTCTTTATCAGCACGTCGATCAAATCCTCGAGCACGCGGATCATGTCCAGGTCGCTCTGCTTGAGTTGCAGCAGGCTGCTTTCCACGTTCTGATTGGAAAACCAGGCTCGCGCCTCTTCGCTATCGGCCGTCAGCTCGCCGTTCATTCCCTCGAAAGGCTCGGGCTGCACGCGCAGCAGTTCGCCTTCGGCATTACGTTTTATGTAGAACACGGCCTTCTCCGCTAAAACCTGTCTGCTATAGCTTAGGGGCTGTTGACGTTTCGCGCACGGCTCGCGCTGAAACATCAACAGACCCTAACACCCCGCCACGAAAGTGTGGCGGGGCATTGGCCTATCAGGGGTCGACCTTGATCGTGTGGTTGGCGATCAGCGTGTTGATGTCGTAGCTCGGTAGGCTGGCCTGACCGAGATCGATCTGCACGTCGGCCTTGGCCGCGACTTGCTGGGTGGTGGTGTCGGCGTTGTTGAACTCACCCTTGGTGCTGATCAGCAGGGTAGAGCTGCCGTTGTCCGTCACCAGCTTCAGGTAGCTGTCCAGGTTGTTGCTGTGATCCTGCAGCAGCGAGCTGAGGTCGATGGTGTCGCCCTCGGCCACGTTGAAGTCCTTGATCACGTCTTTGCCGAAGTCGCCTTTCTGCCAGGCGAAGGTATCGGCACCGGCACCACCGAACAGAATGTCGTCGCCTGCACCACCGACCAGCAGGTCGTTGCCGCCCTGACCGTAGAGGATGTCGTTGCCGTTGCCGCCGTACAGCTTGTCCGCGCCGCCGCGGGTATCGCCGGCCACGTTGAAGGTGTCGTGGTTGGCGCGGATATAGTCGTACAGGTCTGCGTTGGTCGGTGCGACGCCGTTCTTCAGCTCCAGGAAGGTTTCCAGGGCTTTCACACCCGAGCCGTTGTACATGTCGGCGGGTTTGGCCGGGTTCCCATTGAGACCCCAGGGCAGCGCGTCGGTGTTGATCACGTCGCCGAAGATGATGTCGTTGCCATCGCCGCCGAAGATGGTGTCGTTGCCCACGCTCACCGGCACATTGGCGTTGGAGCCACCGTGCAGGGCCACCGATAGCTCATCGGCCGAATTGACGATCTCGACCTTGCCGACCGGCACCTTGGTGTAGTCCACGCGGGTGATATTGTCGATCGACATGGAGGCGCTGTTGAGGTTGAACGACTTGTCGTCAACACTGAACTCCAGGCGATAGGTACCTGCACCGACCACCGAGGTTTCGACGTTCGTCCAGTTGCCGCCAGTGGTTCCGCCGCCCGTTTGTACATCGGTCCAGGCGCCATTTACCAATTGCTGCAGCTTCCAAGTGAGCGAGTCGCCGCTGCCGGTATCCGTTGTGCCGTAGGCAAACTTCAAGCTGCTGAAGGAGCCGTCCGCAATCGTCAATGTCGGGGTTGCCGCGGTGACAGGCGTGCCGCCCCAGGTATCCCGGATTACCAGCGTGTCGGCGCTGCGGCTTACGGAGCTACCGCCACCTGTTCCGGACGTGTCCCAACTGCCCAGGTTGTTCCAGCCGCTGGTGTTGTTGTTGAAGTTGGCCAGCACGGCTTGCGTGCCATTGGTCAGGTAGGTGGAGGCCGGTGTATCCGTGGTGTTGTCGTACAGGCTCAGGTTCTTCTCACTGACCCCCGAACCGATGCCGATGGCCTGCACCGAGCTCTTGCCGGCGAGTACGTTGAAGGTATCGAGCGAGCCCAGCAGTACCTGATCGGTAGTCGCCGAGCCGTTGCCACTGAGCGCAGTGGTATTGCCGTTGTAGTAGTAGGTTGGGTCGCCGTCGGACAGGAAGAACGTCAGGTTCTCGTAACCGGCTGCTTTGGTATGGCCGGCAGTGCTCTGTGCGTCGAACCAGGCGCTCGCTTCCTTGAAGGCGGCCTCGTAGTTGGTGCCGCCACTGGCGGTGAGCTTCTGGATATTTGCCAGCAAGGCGTCGAGGCTTGTGCCACTTTGCAGGTCTTCGACCTTGGCACTGAGGGTTACCTTTTCAGCGAAGCCCACCAGCGTGACGTTGACCACACCATCGTGGCCCGCCAAGGTTTTCACGAAGTTCGACAGCGCAGTCTTGGTCAGGCTCATGCGGTCACCCTGCATGCTGCCTGAGGTGTCGACGAGCAGGGCGATGTTGTAGTTGGTCGCCGGCTGAAGGGTGGTCAGCGTACCGCCGGCATCACCCAGTAGCACATCGTTGCCGGCGCCTCCACGGATGGTGTTGTCGCCGTTGTCGTTGGCGCCGTCGCCAGCCACGTGGATAACATTGGCGGCCTGGTTGACCTTTAGGGTAACGGTCGCCGTATCGCTGCCGCCTTTGCCATCGCTGATGGTGTACTGGAAGGTGGCGTCGCCGTAGAAGCCCGACTTGGGCGTGAACACGACATTGCCGTTGTTGAGCGTGACCGTGCCGTTGGTGGCGTTCTGAACGCTGGTGATGGAGAGGCTATCGTTGTTCGGGTCGGTGTCATTGCCGAGCAGGGTGCTGCTGGCGATGGTCAGGCTGTCGCCGGCGTCCATCGTCAGGCTGGAGGTGGTCGGCACGTGGTAGAGCATGTCCGAGTCGACGACCTTGAAGTTGCCTCCCTGGCCTACCTCGACCTTCAGGCGTGCATCGCCGCCCTGATCCCAATAGATGATCTCGATCTGCTGCGGCCCGGCATTGGCAGCGCCGATGGTGAAGGATTTGCCCGTGGCGGTCGCACTCGACTGGATGTTGTTGAATTCGGCGACCACCTGGCCATTGATACGGATACTGTAGCCGTCGTCCGCGGTCACCCGGAACTGGTAAGTACCTGCGGCCAGGTTGATGTAGCCGCTCATCTTGATGATGGCGTCGGAAGTATCACCGGGATCCGTGGACAGGGCGTTGGCCTTGGCGCCATTACCCGTTGTGGTGTTGACGCCCAGGAACGCCTGCAGGTTGGTGCCGTTGCCCAGGCCCGTGGCGTTGCTCAGGTTGCCGTAATCCAGCGTCGTGGCATTGAAGGTCGCCGCGGCTTTGTGGGTGTCGATGAACTGGCGAACCTGGCTCAGGTTCGTCAGGTTGGCGCCGTCGTTGCCGGCACCGGTGCCGGTGTCGTTATAGCCGAAGTACTCGGCTTTCAGACCGGTGACCTTGGTGTAGCTGTCGTCCTTCGCATCCGGCGTGCCATCGATGATGCCGCCAGTGGCGCTCTGGCCGCCGATGTCCAGCTTCACCGTCTCCAACGGCTCGCCTACTACGTTGTCGGCAAGGGTCTGCACGGTAACCGAGAAGCTGGTGACACCTGCTGGCACGGTGATCTTGCCCGTGTTGGCATCGTAGGTCACACCGTTGCTGAAGCTCTGAGCGTTCAGCTTGTAATCGACGTTGGCGGTTGCCGTGCCGGTGGCGTTGAAGGACAGCAGGGTCGGCGTCGAACTGGCGTTGCTCAGGGTGACGTTGAACACCAGGTTGTTGCCTTCGACCACATTGTCATCGGCCGTGCCAGGCTGACCGACTTCGATGGTTTTCACCGTCGGAACCGGGTCGTTGTCGATGATGGTCGCAGTACCGACCTTGCCGCCCACATTAAGCGTGAAGGTTTCGGTTGGCTCGTAAACGGTATCGTTGATGGTTGGTACGGTGACGGTGAAGCTGGTGACGCCGGCCGGCACGGTGACGGTGCCGTTTGCGGCGTTATAGGTCACGCCGTTGCTGAAGCTTTGGTTGGTCAGGGTGCCGTTGTAATCGCTACCGGCAGTCGCAGTGCCCGCATTCAGCGCGAGGCTGAAAGTAGTAGCTGTACTGCTGGCGTTGGTGAGATTGACGGTGAAGACGGCGTTGTCGCCTTCGTCCACCTGGCCGCCGGCGTTATCAACTGCCGAGCTCACAGAGCCTACAGTCGGCGCCGCATCGTTATCGATGATGGTCGCGGTACCGGTTTTCCCGCCGACCGTCAGTGTGAAGGTTTCGGTCTGTTCGAAGACAGTGTCGTCAACGGTCGGCACGGTGACGGTGAAGCTGGTGACGCCAGCCGGAACAGTGACGGTGCCGTTCGCGGCGTTATAAGTCACACCATTGCTGAAGCTTTGGCTGGTCAGCGTGCCG